>NZ_JAZKUG010000001.1:2597198-3895797 GCF_036625195.1 Accumulibacter sp. | reverse complement strand
GTCCCCGTCAGCGTCACCCAGCCCAGATGCTCGCACAGCGTCGCCGCCAGTTCATGGCGCGCCAACCCGGGCAGCCACGCCACCGTCGCGCAGATGTCGGCAACCTCTCGCGCACTGAACTCCCGGCCGCAGTGCACCCAACTGCTCGGCGTCATCGCATCCATCGCACAACCTTCACCAGAAACGCAGATCCGCTAACCTCAGCCTATTCTGCCAAAGGCCTCGAAAATTGTCTAGCCCTCCTTTGCGAAAGCCTTTTTTTGCGGTGGCCGTCAAGCCTTGCTACGACTGGGCTGCGCGGGTCATGCTTCAGGGCTGCTGCCGCCGCGGCGACGGGATGCTGGCGCTTGTCCCTGGGGCGGCAGGCAGCTGTTGGCCCGCTGCCGGCGCCGCGCGGCGTAGCCGCGGTGGGCAGCGGCGACCCATGCGCAGCCGGTTCGCGATAAACTGCCGCCCATGCCCCGTTTTCGTCGTGCCCTGCCGTTGATCGGCGCGCTGCTGCTGTGTGCCTGCGGCAGCGAGCAGAACGATCCTTACCCGCGTGCCGAACGCGGCCGGAACATTCTCTACGCGGCGTTCACCGAACGCCCGAAACACCTCGATCCGGTGCAGTCCTACACCGAAGACGAGATCACGTTCACCGCACAGATCTACGAGCCACCGTTGCAGTATCACTACTTGAAACGGCCTTATACGCTGATTCCGCTGACCAGCGAGGCGGTGCCGGTGCCGCGCTACTTCGACGCCGCCGGGCGTGAGCTGCCCGCCGATGCGCCGGCGGCGGCGATCGCGACCAGCGTCTACGAGATCCGGATCCGGCCGGGCATCCGCTACCAGCCGCATCCGGCCTTTGCCCGGGATGCCGCCGGCGAGCCGCTGTACCGCGCCAGCGATCGCGAGCAACTGCGCGGCATCGAGAAGCTGGCTGACTTTGCGCAGACGGGCAGCCGCGAGCTGGTCGCTGACGACTACATCTACCAGATCAAGCGGCTGGCGCACCCGCGGCTGCATTCGCCGATCTTCAGCATGATGGCCGAGCGCATCGTCGGCCTGCGCGAGTTGGGGGAGGCATTGCAGGAGGAGGGGAAGAAGCTGCCGGCCGGCGCCTGGATCAACCTCGACCGATTTCCGCTCGCCGGCGTCAGCCGCGTCGATCGGCATACCTACCGCATCAGCCTGCACGGCAAGTATCCGCAGTTCGCGTACTGGCTGGCGATGCCGTTCTTCGCGCCGGTGCCGCGCGAGGTCGACCGTTTCTACCACCAGCCGGGAATGGCGGAAAAGAACCTGACGCTCGACTGGTATCCGGTCGGCACCGGCCCGTTCATGCTGACGGAGAACAATCCGAACAGCCGCATGGTGCTCGCGCGCAACCCGAACTTCCACGGCGAGGCCTACCCCTGTGAGGGCGAGCCGGGTGACGAGGCGGCGGGCTTGCTCGCCGATTGCGGCAAGCCCCTGCCGTTCATCGAGCAAGCGGTGTATTCGCGCGAAAAGGAGAGCATTCCCTACTGGAACAAGTTCCTGCAGGGCTATTACGATGCCTCAGGGATTTCCTCCGACAGCTTCGACCAGGCGGTACGACTGGCAGTCGGCGGTGACGTGCAGCTGACCGACGAGATGCGCGACAAGGGGATCAGCCTGCTGACGAGTGTGCGCGCGTCGATCTTCTACATGGGCTTCAACATGCTCGATCCGGTTGTCGGCGGGCTCGGCGAGCAGGCGACGAAGCTGCGCCAGGCGCTGTCGATCGCCATCGACCAGGAAGAATTCATCTCGATCTTCATGAACGGTCGCGGCATCCCGGCGACGAGCCCACTGCCACCGGGCATCTTCGGTTACCTCGATGGCCGCGAGGGGATCAATCCGGTCGTCTACGACTGGGTCGACGGTCGCGCGCAGCGCAAGCCGCTGGCCGAAGCCAAGCGACTGCTGGCCGAGGCCGGCTGGCCGAACGGTCGCAACGCCGTCACCGGCGAGCCGCTGGTGCTGAACCTCGACACGACGACCGGCGGCATGGGCGAGAAGTCGCGGCTCGACTGGCTGACGCGACAGTTCGCCCGGCTCGACATCCAGCTCGTCGTTCGTTCGACCGACTTCAACCGCTTCCAGGAGAAGATCCGCAAGGGCGCGGTGCAGCTCTACTATCTTGGCTGGAACGCCGACTACCCGGATCCGGAGAACTTCCTCTTCCTGCTCGCGGGCAGCGAGGGCAAGGTGGCCAAGGCCGGCGAGAATGCGTCGAACTACGCCAATCCGGAGTACGACCGGCTGTTCGAACAGATGAAGGACCTCGAGAGCGAGGGACCGCGCGGCGCCGAGCGGCTGCCGATCATCCGGCAGGCGATCGCACTGCTGCAGCATGACGCGCCGTGGATCTACGGTTTTCATCCGAAGAGCTACACGCTGGGCCAGGTCTGGCTGCGCAATCGCAAGCCGACCGATGTCGGCAACAACATCCTCAAGTACCAGCGGATCGATGCCGCGGAAAGGGAGCGCCTGCGGCAGGAGTGGAACCGGCCGGTACTCTGGCCGCTGGCGCTGCTTGCCGCGCTCTTGCTGGCGGTGCTGCTGCCGGCAGCGATTGCCCATCGTCGGCGCGAACGCGGAACCGCTCGCTGATGCGCCCGACGCTGCCACCCTGCAAGCGTATCGCCGGCGGCCACCGGCGGTGGCGGGCGCCCTAGTCCCCGGGCATGCTCGCCTACGTCGTCCGCCGCCTGCTCTATGCGCTGCCGATCCTGATCGGGGTGAACCTGATCACCTTTGCCCTGTTCTTCGTCGTCAACACGCCCGACGACATGGCGCGCATGCAACTCGGCGTCAAGCGCGTGACGCCGGAGGCGATCGCCCGCTGGAAGGCGGAACGCGGCTACGACCGACCTCTGTTCTTCAACGACGAGGCGAGCGGCGCCGCGATGTTCACCGAGACGATCTTCTTCAGCAAGTCGGCACGCATGTTCGTCGGCGATTTCGGGCGCGCCGAGGACGGGCGCGACATCGCGCGCGAGATCGTCACGCGCATGGGTCCGTCGCTCGCCATCGCCCTGCCGACCTTCGTCCTCGGCCTGCTGGTGAGCGTCTCGTTTGCCCTGCTGCTGACCTTCTTCCGCGCCACCTACCTCGATTTCTGGGGCGTCGTCCTGTGCGTCGCTATGATGTCCATCTCCGGGCTGTTCTACATCATCGGTGGCCAGTACCTGATCAGCAAGCTGTGGAAGCTGGTGCCGATCTCCGGTTATGGTGGCGGTCTCGACGCTTGGAAGTTCGTCATCCTGCCCGTCGTGATCGGCGTCGTCTCGGGAATCGGTTCGTCGACGCGCTGGTACCGGACGATCTTCATCGAGGAGATCGCCCGCGACTATGTGCGCACGGCCCGCGCCAAGGGCCTCAGCGAGGCCGCCGTGCTGTTCCGGCACGTGCTGCGCAACGCGCTGATCCCGATCCTCACCGGCGTCGTCGTCGTCATCCCGCTGCTCTTCATGGGTTCGCTGCTGACCGAGTCGTTTTTCGGCATTCCGGGTCTCGGCAGCTACACGATCGACGCGATCAACGCGCAGGACTTTGCGGTCGTGCGGGCGATGGTGTTCATCGGTTCGCTGCTCTACATCGTCGGGCTGATCCTCACCGACCTGTCCTACACCTTCGTCGATCCGCGCATCCGCTTCGATTGATGCCTTTCCTGCCCGTCATCCTCTGGTCCGATGTGCTGATCTGGCTGCTGCTGCTGGCGGCCCTCCTGTTCGGCTGGCTGTCGGCACGCAATCCACTGTGGCGGAGCGCCTGGCAGCGCGTCGGCCGCAGCCGGGCTGGAATGGCTTCGGCGACGTTGCTGCTTGCCTTCGCCATCGTCGGCCTGCTCGACTCGCTGCATTATCGACCGCGCCTCGCGGCCGACGGTGGGCAGCCAGCGGCCGGTCAGCCGGCGGTGTACGCCGTCGAGGTGCTGTCGCTGCTCGATGCGCTGCTGACGCCGCTGCGTACGCGCAACGAGAAGACCTACTCCGAACCATTGGCAACGCGTGCCCACGCCAGGGAGACGATCGAGGTACGCGGCGGCGACGGTCGCCTGCAGCAGGTGCGCGACCACCCCCGGCTGCGCCACGGCGGTGCCCATCTCGGCGCCGATGAGGGGCGGCGTGACGCCGATGTCGCTGGCCGTGTGCTGCGGGCGCTCGGCCTGGCTCTACTGGCCTGGGCGACGACCGTTCTTGCCGTCTGCGGCGGCGTCGTGCGCGCGCGGCGCTGCGCTTGGCGAGTGGCCTGGCGGCGAGTCTGGCGGAGCGAAGGCGACTTTGCCTGGAACGCGATCCTCGCGACGCTCGCGGTGTTGTCGTTGCTGGCCATGCCGGTGGCGCTGCTGGCGGCCGAGTACCATGTCTTCGGCACCGACAAGGTCGGACAGGACGTGCTCTATCAGGTGCTGAAGAGCGTGCGCACGGCGCTCGTCATCGGACTCGTGACGACGCTCGTGATGCTGCCGCTGTCGGTGCTCCTCGGTGTCCTGGCCGGCTACTTCCGAGGCTGGGTCGATGACCTCATCCAGTATCTGTATACGACGCTGAGCTCGATTCCCGGCGTCCTGCTGATCGCTGCCGCGGTGTTGATGATGCAGGTGTTGATCGACACCCACCCGCAGTGGTTCGCGACGGCCGCCGAACGCGCCGACCTGCGCCTGCTGGCGCTCTGCTTCATTCTCGGTGTGACCAGCTGGACCGGGCTCTGCCGTCTGTTGCGCGGCGAGACGCTGAAACTGCGCGAGCTGGAGTACATCCAGGCGGCGCAAGCCTTTGGCGTCTCCAGCCTGCGCATCATCGGTCGCCACATCCTGCCGAACCTGATGCACATCGTCATCATTGCGCTGGTGATGGATTTTTCCAGCCTCGTGCTGGCTGAGGCGGTGCTCTCCTATGTCGGTATCGGAGTCGATCCGACGATGATCAGCTTCGGCACGATGATCAACAACGCCCGCCTCGAGCTGGCGCGCGAGCCGCTGGTCTGGTGGTCGCTGTCGGCTGCTTTCCTGTTCATGTTCTCGCTCGTGTTGGCAGCTAACCTCTTCGCCGATGCCGTGCGCGACGCCTTCGACCCGCGTCTGGCGGGCTCGCAATGAACGCGCGCGCGACGTCTTGCGGCGACGAGCTACTGGCGGTCAGGCAGCTGCGGGTGGCCTTCGCGCAGGGCCGAGCGCTGCTGCCGGCGGTCGACGGCATCGATCTGCGGCTGGCTGCCGGCGAGACGCTGGCGCTGCTCGGTGAGTCCGGCTGCGGCAAGTCGGCGACGGCGCTGGCGCTGCTCCGCCTGCTGCCGGCAGCGGGCAGGATCGTTGCCGGCGAGGTGCTGTTCGGCGGGCGCGACCTGCTGCGCCTGCCGGAGTCCGAGATGCGCGCGGTGCGTGGTGGCGGCATGGCGATGATCTTCCAGGAGCCGGCGACGAGCCTCAACCCGGTGCTCACGGTCGGTCGGCAGATGGCCGAGGTGCTCGCCAGGCATCGGTCGCTGGCTGGCGCGGCGGCGCAGGCGACGGCGCTCGAGCTGTTGCGTGCGGTCGGCATTGCCGATGCGCAGCGGCGGCTTGGCGAGTATCCGTTCCAGCTCTCTGGCGGCATGAAGCAGCGGGTGATGATCGCCATGGCGCTGGCGGGTGATCCACGCCTGCTGGTCGCCGACGAGCCGACGACGGCGCTCGACGTGACGATCCAGGCGCAGATCCTGGAGCTGCTGCGCCGCTTGCAGGTCGAAAGGGCGATGGGCATGCTGCTGATCACCCATGACCTCGGCGTCGTCGCGCAGATGGCGACCCGCATCGGTGTCATGTACGCCGGCGAGATCGTCGAGGAGGCGCCGCGCGCCAGCTTCTTCTCCGCCCCGCGACACCCCTATACGCAGAAGCTGTTTGCCGCGCTGCCCGACCTGGCGCGGCGCGGCGGCCAGCTGCAGACGATTCCCGGACAGGTGCCGTCGCTGTCGGCGATGCCGGCTGGCTGCCGCTTTGCCGCCCGCTGCGAGCATGCCTGGGACCGCTGCCGGCAGCAGTCGCCGCAGTGGCGGCAGGTGGCGATCGATCATCGGGTGCGCTGCCACCTCGAGGACGGCCCGCTGGTGTCCGGACGCAACGCGGGCGAGCTCGCTGCCGGTGGCGCACGGCTCGCGCCTGCCGCGGCAGCATCGGCGCTGCTGGCCGTGGACGATCTGCGGGTGCATTTCGCGATCCGGCGCGGTGTCCTGCAGCGAACCGTCGGCCACGTGCGGGCGGTCGACGGCGTCTCGCTGGTGCTGGCGCGTGGCCGCACGCTGGCTCTGGTCGGTGAATCGGGCTGTGGCAAGACGACGGTTGGCAAAGCGATCCTGCAACTGCTGCCGGCCAGTGGTGGCAGCGTGCACCTGCTCGGGGAGCCACTCGGTGGTGGTTCGCGCCGGGCGCAGCGGGCGTTGCGGCGGCACATGCAGATGATCTTCCAGGATCCCTTCGCCTCGCTCAACCCACGCCTGTCGGTTGGCGAAATCATTGCCGAGGGAATGCGCGCCCAAGGGGGCGGCGGCAGGGCCGGCAGGGGGGCGACGAACGAAGCGGCGATCGTCGCCGTATTGCAGCAGGTCGGACTGCCGGCGGAAGCCGCCGTCCGCTACCCGCACGAGTTCTCCGGCGGGCAGCGACAGCGCATCGCGATTGCCCGGGCGTTGGCCGTGCAGCCGGAGCTGGTGATCTGCGACGAGCCGACGTCGGCGCTCGACGTTTCGGTGCAGGCGCAGATCCTCAATCTGCTGGCGACGCTGCAGCGCGAACTCGGTCTGGCCTATCTTTTCATCACCCACAACCTCGCCGTCGTCGATCATCTGGCGCATGAAGTGGCGGTGATGTATCTCGGTCGCATCGTCGAATACGGCGGCGTCGACGAGGTCCTGCGCTCGCCGCAGCATCCGTACACGCGCGCCCTGCTGTCGGCGGTACCCAGCCCACGCCTGGCTGCGGCGCGCGAGCTCATTCGCTTGCCGGGCGAGATTCCGTCTCCGGCGGCGCCGCCGACTGGCTGCCATTTTCATCCGCGTTGCCGGCAGGCGAGTGAGTCGTGTCGACAGGCGTATCCGCCGCCGAGCAAGCTGTCGGCGACCCATGTAGTGCGTTGCCATCTTTATCCGCCGGCCGGCGACGCCGACTGAGAGCCTGTGAAGAAGTCGCCGCGAGCAGGCCGCGACGCAAGTCGCGAGCGAGTGAACGACGAGACCCGTGAGATGGATCGGCGAGAAGTGAGCGAGTGGGCAACGCCGCAGATCGGTCGCGCGGTAGAGCATTCACAACCGCTGCGGTCGCGCACGGCCCGGTGCGACAGGGTACAGAAGCGACAACGCCGCCTGACGGCGGCGCTGCGGGGGGCAAGCAGCGGACTGCGCTCAGTAGGTGTTCTGGACGAGCTGGATCGTCAGCCGTTGCCCGGGCTTGATGTCGTTGGTCTGGATGCGGTTCCAGCGCAGGAGATCATCCTTTTCGACACGGAACTGCCTGGCGATCGATCCCAGCGTGTCGCCGCGGCGGATCGTGTACTGGGCGAGCTTGAGCGGCTTGCGGCTCGAGTCGCCGGCCTTCTCGACCTGCCTGCCGCTGGTCTTCTCTTCCTTCGCCGCGCGCTCCGATCCCCTGGTGACTGCAGCCGCGCTGGCCACTTTGTTGACGGTCGCTTCCCGGCGGCTCTCGTCCTGCTCGTTGCGCGCCTTGCCGGCTGGCGACCGGCTTGCCGGTTCAGCCGCAGCGACCAGCAGGCGGGTACCGGCATTGACCTGGTTGGCGCGCAGCTTGTTGAGCTGTTTGAGCTCGGCGACCGACATGTCGTAGCGATTGGCTACCTCGCTCAGCGTCTCACCCTTGCGGACGAGATGGCTGCTGCTGGCAGTGCGCGCCACTGCGGCGGCAGCTGCCGTGGGTCTGGAGTCCGCCTCGCTTGCCGCGCTGCGCTGTGCCGCCGGCTTGGCTGCCGGCTCGGCCGCCGCGACCAGCAACTTGCTGCCGACATTGACCTGGTCGGCACGCAGCTTGTTGATCTGCTTCAGATCGGCCATCGTCATGCCATAGCGCTGCGCCAGCGCGTGCAGCGTCTCACCCTTGCGGACGACATGCGTCCGGCTCATCGCGGTCGCTGGTGCGGCCTCCGGCTGTGTCAGGCGCGGTGCAGGCGCGACGACGGGGGCAGCCGGCGCCCGCGGCTGTTCGCTCGCCACCGGCTCCGCCGCCTCGGTCGCCAGGCTCGCCAGTTGCTCGCCGGCGTTGTTGCCTTCGGCCAGCGGAACGAGCAGCGTCTGTCCGGCTGTCACCCTGATGCTGCCGTTGATGCCGTTCACCGCCTTCAGGTTGGCGACCGTGAGACCAAAGCGCGGGGCGACCTGTTCGAGCTTCTCGCCGGCGCGCAGGGTATAGGCCTGCCATGACGACAAGGGCTTCTCGCTCTCCTCGTGCGCCTCGAGGTTGCTGACGAAAGTGTCGAGCTTGTGCGCGGGGATGACCAGCGGCTTGTCGGACTTGATCACCGGACGGTTGTGCGCCGGGTTGAGGGCGACGAACTCGCGTACCGGCATCTCGGCCAGGCGGGCTGCCAGTTCGACGTCGATGTCGGCCGACTTGGTGACGGTGGCGAAGTAGGGGCGGTTGGGAACACCGCGGATATTGAGGCTGGCGAGCACGTTCGGGTTGCTGAAGATGTTCTTCAGGGCCTGCAGCTTCGGGACGTAGTGACGGGTTTCCTCGGGCATCGTCAGGCTGAGGTAATCGGTCGGCAGACCGTTGGCGCGGTTCCTGTTGATCGCCTTGCCGACGGCACCTTCGCCCCAGTTGTACGAGGCGAGTGCCAGATGCCAGTCGCCGTGGAGATCATAGATGTACTGCAGGTACTCGAGTGCGGCGGCCGTCGAGGCGACGATGTCACGGCGCTCGTCAAGCCACCAGTTCTGCTCGAGCTTGTACTGCCTGCCGGTCGCCGGGACGAACTGCCAGAGGCCGGAGGCATGACTGCGCGAATAGGCGGTCGGGTTGTAGGCGCTCTCGACCATCGGCAGCAGGGCGAGTTCCATCGGCATGCCGCGCTTCTCGATCTCTTCGACGATGTGATGCAGGTACCGGCTGCTGCGCTCGACCATGCGGCGCAGCGATTCGGGGCGGTTGCTGAACCACTGCTGGTGGTGCAGGACCAGCGAGTTGTTGATGTTCGGCATCGCAAAACCGCGGCGGATGCGCTGGAAGAGTTCGTCCGGTTCGGCGGTAAGATCAATGGTCTCGGGGGGTTGGCCCGGCGCGATCAGTTCGACTACCGGCAAGGTATCGGCTGCTGTCACCTGGCCACCCGTTGCCGGGCCCGGGTCGGTTGCATCGCCGGCCGCAGCGGTGCCGGATGAGATGGCAAGAGCAAGAGCAAATGCGATTCGTGGCGTCATCCGTACTTCCTGTTCTCTTTTCGGGTCGGCGCCAGTTCATCCCCGCTCAGTGGGATCACCTGGTCGAATGGTGAGGCTGCAAGCGCATGATTATAGAACAAAGCGCAAGGCCGCGTGGACAAGCGTCGAGGTAAAAAGTTCGCGCTCGGCACTAGGGCGAGGGGCCGCAATGCAGGGCGGTCGCCGTCCGAGCGGCGGCCTTCCGGAGGTCGCGAGCGCGCAATGGAGAAAGACCGGTTTGACTGGGCTCACGGGTACGGCGCTCGAGAGTGCGGGATCTTGGCGGAGTGGACGGGGCTCGAACCCGCGACCCCCGGCGTGACAGGCCGGTATTCTAACCAACTGAACTACCACTCCATGCTGCATTCGGTTGCGCGGGCCATTGCGGTCCGGGCCGGCGGAGCTGACTGCCAGCCGCCATCCGAGCTGCGCATTATAGCGAATCCGCGCCCGCAAGCAAGAGCCACGGAGCCCCTGCAAGCGGCATCAGTTGAGAAGGCACTGGAAGCGGATCAGGCCGGGGTCGCCATCGCGTACGGCTTCGCCGAGGGAGATCTCCCCCTGTTCATGCAGAACGAACTCCTCGCGCTGAACGAAGAAGCGGGCGCCGTTGTCGAGGCGCAGGTAGGTGCCGTTCGTGCTGCCGTCGACGAGGATGAACTTGCCCTGACGAAAATAGACGTCGGCGTGGTTGCGCGAGACCTGGTCCTCGTCCACGACGAGGATGTTCCGGTCCCCGCGGCCGATGGTGAAGGGAGGGGAGTCATCGCGCAGCTCAAAGCGGGTACCGCGGTGCGTGAGAATGAGCCGGGTGCTCAGCAGCTGGTGTCGCTCCTTCTGCTGCCCCGGGCCGATGAGCTGCGTGACGGTGTCGGGTTCCTGCCACATGATCTCGACGATCTCCTCCTCGCGCTGGCGGCCGCGGACGCGGGACAGACCGAGGCTGCGCGTCATCTGCTGCAATTCATCGGGCAGACAACGGATGGTGTCGAGGGTGGTGATGATCTGGTCAGCCCTGGCCAGCGAGACCATGCGTGCGGCGACGTTCACCGCGTCGCCGAAGAGGTCGTCCGGCTCGACGAGCAGCGGTCCGTGCTGCAGCCCGATCTTGACGGCGATATTGAAGTCGAGCAGCGAGAGATCGTCGCGCAGTGCGCGGTGCATCTCGCAGGCAGCGGTGACGGCACGTTCCGCGTCCGGGAAGCGGCACATGATCTCGTCGCCGATGGTCTTGATGACCGTCCCGTCGAACTCGCCGGTTTTCGCCATCAGGGTGTCGAGCACCTGAGTCTCGATCTGGCGTGCCTGCCAGTCGCCGTATTCCTCGAACAGCCGGCTGCTGCCGCAGATGTCGGCAAAGAGAACCGTCGCGGTCACCGGCTCCGGCACGGATGCCGAGCGGGGCTCGGGCGTCGCGGAAGTCTTCGGGCTGCGCGCTTTCATGGCCCGCTGGTCCCTTGCTCTGGGGGCAGGGCGCTCAGCCGAAGCGGCGCTTGTACTGCTCGCGACGTTCCTGCGCCTCGAGGCACAACGCCGCTGTTGGCCGGGCCAGCAGGCGGGCGATGCCGATCGGTTCGCCGGTCTCCTCGCACCAACCGTAGTTGCCCTCTTCGATACGCTTGAGTGCGTCGCGTATCTTGCGCAACAGTTTCCGCTCGCGGTCCCTGACCCGGAGTTCGAGCGTGTGCTCTTCCTCGGCGCTGGCGCGGTCGTTCCAGTCCGAACTGATCTCGGCTTCCTGCAGGTGACCGGCCGTCTCCTTGACCGCCGACAGCAGCGACTGCTCTTCGGCAAGCAGCCGGCGGCGGAAGAAGGCGATCTGCTCCGCCGACATGTACTGGTCGTCCGGCGCTGCCAGCAGCATTGCCTCGGTCAGTTCGCTCGCTTGCGCTGTCGACTCGTCCATGCTGTGACTCCTTTTCTTGCTGATGGACCGCCGATGACGGGCCAGGAGAGGCTACGTCGGCGATCGATGCGGCATGCCGCCGCCCGGCGACGCGCCTCGCGCACCCGAGCCTGGGGCGCCGTCGGGCGAAAGCACCCCAAGGCTGACGCCGACTGCTGATGGTAGCGCATTGTCGGCCCCGGGCACAGACAAAAAAACCGCCGGAAGGCGGTCTTGACCCCATCTCATCGCGACGAGCTGCGGTTGCTCGCGGTCTGTTGCTGCCAGAAGCGTGAAACCGGAAACGCCTGGTAGGCGCGATTGGACTCGAACCAACGACCCCCACCATGTCAAGGTGGTGCTCTAACCAGCTGAGCTACGCGCCTTCATCAACGCCCAAGCAGCACGTGATTTCAGGAAAGTGCGCATTATACGGTGCCGCAACCTCAAGTCAACCCCGCAACCGCTCAGTCGCCAATCACGTCCGTATTCGGCGGTGGCGTGAAGCGGAACAGCGACGGCGCCAGGCGGGGGTTGATCTCGACGCGTGAGAAGAGCAACGTCGTCGTCTGGCCGAGGTTGTCGAGCAGCTCCATGGCGCGCAGTTCGTTGCCGGCGAAGCCGACGCGGACCTTCTCGAAGCCGCTGTCGGCGACCTTGGGGGTGGCCTCCAGCCACTCGAGCCCGTCGCGTTCCCCCGCTTCGCGGAGACTGAAGTCGCGGTCGATCGTGCGCTCGCCCGCGAGCAGCGAGGCGGGTGTTCCGCCGAGCGCGGCGCCGGCCTTGCGGACGGTGACCTGACGCAGGTCCGGGTCATGGATCGAGATCTTCGTGCCATCGCCGACGACCAACTGGTTGTAGGGCTTGTCGATCTGCCAGCGGAACTTGTCCGGCCGCCAGAACATCATGACACCGCTCGATTTCTGCGGCAGCCGACCGTTGCGGGCGACGACGGTCTGCGCGAAATCGGCGCGCAGCGTTCGCGTCGTGTCGAGGAACTGTTGCAACTTGTCGATCGCTGCGGCATGCGCCGTGCCGGTTGCGGCCAGGGCGCAGAGCGCCAGGCAGAGCGGCTGGCGCCAGTTCATTCGTCGTCCTTGCGCGCGAGGACTTCGCGGCCACCGCGCGCATCCATGGCGGAAACCAGGCCGGCCTTTTCCATCGCCTCGATCAGGCGGGCGGAACGGTTGTAGCCGATCCGCAGGTGCCGCTGCACGAGCGAGATCGAGGCGCGCCGGTTTTTCAACACCACCTCGACGGCCTGATCATAGACGGGGTCAGCCTCGCCATCGGTCTCGCTGCCACCGGCGTCACCGGCACCGGCATCGCCGTCCTCGTCGTCGCCGCCACCGGTGAGCACTGCGTCGATGTAATTCGGCGCCCCGGTCTTCTTCAGGTGGTTGACGACCCGGTGGACCTCCTCGTCGGCAACGAACGCGCCATGCACACGCGTCGGGTAACCGGTGCCCGGAGAAAGATAGAGCATGTCGCCCTGGCCGAGCAGGGTCTCGGCGCCCATCTGGTCGAGGATCGTTCGCGAGTCGATTTTGGACGAGACCTGGAACGAGATGCGGGTCGGGATGTTGGCCTTGATCAGGCCGGTGATGACGTCCACGGATGGACGCTGCGTCGCGAGAATCAGGTGAACCCCGGCGGCACGGGCCTTCTGGGCGAGGCGGGCGATGAGCTGTTCGACGGTCTTGCCGGCGACCATCATCAGGTCCGCGAGTTCGTCGATGACGACGACGATGTAGGGCAGGGCGCTCAACGGCTCGGGCGCGTCCGGGGTCAGCGACACCGGATTGGTGATCCTCTCGCCATGCCGCGCGGCATCGCGAATGCGATGGTTGAGACCGGCGATGTTGCGCACCCCCATGGCCGACATCAGCTTGTAGCGCTTTTCCATCTCACCGACGCACCAGTTGAGCGCGTTGGCAGCCTGTTTCATGTCCACTACGACCGGTGCGAGCAGGTGCGGAATGCCCTCGTAGATCGACAGTTCGAGCATCTTCGGGTCGACCAGGATGAGCCGGACCTGGTCCGGCTCCGACTTGTAGAGCAGCGACAGGATCATCGCATTGATGCCGACGGACTTGCCCGAACCGGTCGTTCCGGCTACCAGCAGGTGCGGCATCTTCGCCAGGTCGACGACCAGCGGCTGGCCACCGATGTCCTTGCCGAGAGTCATCGTCAGTGGCGAGCCCATGTCGTTGTATTCCTTGCTGGAAATGATCTCCAGCAGGCGAACCGTCTGTCGCTTCGGGTTCGGTAGCTCGAGCGCCATCGACGACTTGCCGGGCACGGTCTCCACCACCCGCACCGAGACCAGCGACAGCGAGCGCGCCAGATCCTTGGCCAGGTTGAGGATCTGGGCGCCCTTGACGCCAACCGCCGGCTCGATCTCGTAGCGTGTGATGACCGGCCCCGGGTAGGCGGCGGTGACGGTGACCTGGACGCCGAAGTCGGCGAGCTTGCGTTCGATGAGCCGCGAGGTGTACTCGACGGTTTCCGGGCTGACGCGGCCACTCTGCAACGGCGCCGGTTCCAGCAGGTGCAGCGGTGGCAGCATGCCGCCTTCGACCGCCTCCGGAAACAGGGGTGGCTGCTTCTCGCGGTCGATCCGCTTCTCGACTTTCACCGGCAACACGCGCGTGGCGGGCATTGCGGCTTCGCGCGGAGTGACGGGTGCCTGTGCGTCCACGCTCGGCTGCGGCGCGCTCGCCGCGTCGCTCAGGAAGGGCTCGGTTGGCTGGATGTCGTCGATTGCATCGGTGTCCAGCTTGCCCAGAACGGGCTCGACCACCGGCTCGCGAGTGGCGCTTCGGGTCGTTCGTGATGCGGTTCGGGCGGGGGTCACGGGCGGTTTTTCGGCCGCTGCCCCCTCATGGACCTCGCCACGCTGCTTCTCGAGTTCGACCACGGCTTCGCGCTCGCGCGCCACTTCACGGCCGATGCGCCGATCCTGCCAGCGTCCGTAGAGGTTGCGGATCGCCAGCAGCAGGCGCTCGAAGAGCGTCCCGACCCGTTCCGCGGCGGTGATCCACGACATGCCGGAAAAGATGCTCCAGCCGAGCAGCAGCATCGCCACCAAGGCCAGGGTGGCGCCCGTGTAGCCGAGGTAGCGAACCACGAAGGCGCCCAGCTCGATGCCGATGATGCCACCAGGGCCGACCGGCAGGCTGGCCTTGATGGTGTAGAAGCGCAGTGTCTCGAGGCCGCTGCTGGCAACGATGAGGACGACGAACCCGGCGAGCGAGATCAGCAGCGGGCGTCGGTCGCCGGCGTGCTGCCCTTCCAGCCGGCGGTAGCCCCAGCCGACCGTGATCAGCAGGAGGAGGATCAACCACCATGCCGAGAGGCCGAAGAGGTACAGCAGCATGTCGGCGAGCCAGGCGCCGCTGCGCCCGGCCGGGTTGTGCAGCGTGCTGCTGTATACGGCGTGCGACCAGCCGGGATCAGCCGGGTCGTAACCCCAGAGCGAGAGGGCGATGAAGCTCGCGACCACGATCAGGACGAGCCAGCGCGATTCACGCAGCAGGACTGCGATCTTCTCCGGCAGCGGGCTGGCTGTTCTGGAGGGGTAGGGAATCCTGCTGCCGAGTTTGCTCAACAATGCCATTGCCGGGTTCTGCAACAAATTCTGTCAGGAGCGCTGGGCGCTGATCGAAGCGGGCGATCGCTTGTCGAGAATGACCGTGCGACCGTCCTCGACACGAAAGTAGCCCCGGTTCTCGAGGTCCTTCATGACGCGACTGACCATTTCGCGCGAGGCGCCGATCATCTTGGCGATGTCCTGCTTGGTCACCCGGCGCCGGATGACGCGCTGCCCACGCTCTTCCTCGGAGAAATCGAGCAACAGCTTGGCGACGCGGCCGTACACGTCGAGCAATGCCAGGCTCTCGATGTTGCGGTCGGCCTCGCGCAAGCGCTGCACCAGGCTCTTCATGATGTTCAGGCAGAGGTCGAAGTTCTCGGCCAGGCAGCGCTTGAAGTCGCCCTTGGTGATCACCAGCAGCTCGCAGGCTTCGGTGGCGACGACGTCAGCCGACCGTGGGCTGCCGTCGATCAGGCCCATTTCGCCAAAGAACTCACCGGGGCCAAGCAGGGTCAGAATCACCTCACGGCCCTCTTCGTCACTGTTGAGAACCTTGGCGCCGCCGCTGATCAGCACGTAGAGGGAGTCCGTGCTGTCGCCGGCACGAACGATCGTCGTCTGGCGCGCGACCCGGCGGTGAAAGGCAACCTTGGCGATCTGCTCGAGCTGGGAATCGGGGACTCCGGCAAAAATCGGGATGCTGTGCAGCAGGGTGAGACTGGGGCCTCTCCTGGTCTGCTCGACCTGAGTGTTCATGGGCGATTCTTCCGTCAAGTGAAGTGATTTCTATCAAGGGCTTGCAGGCCGATTATAAGGCACTTTGCAGGGTCCCGACGTTAACCGGTGGTCGCGGCGGGAGCAGACTGACGAGAGATGGCGGTTATAATTTTCGCTGACCTACCAGGAGAGTGACCGAACATGAACCAAGCAACCCGCCACTGCCGCCTGCTGATCCTCGGCTCTGGCCCCGCCGGCTACACTGCCGCGGTCTATGCCGCACGTGCCAACCTGCAGCCGGTGCTGGTCACCGGCATGGCGCAGGGCGGGCAGCTGATGACCACGACCGACGTCGACAATTGGCCGGCCGACGCGCAGGGCGTCCAAGGACCAGAATTGATGCAGCGCTTCGAAGAGCACGCCCGACGCTTTGAGACCGAGATCGTCTTCGACCACATCCACACGGCGCACGTCCGCGAACGGCCGTTCACGCTGGTCGGCGACCTGGCGACCTACACCTGCGATGCGTTGATCATTGCGACCGGCGCGTCGGCGCAGTACCTGGGGCTGCCGTCCGAAGAGGTTTTTGCTGGTCGCGGTGTGTCGGCCTGTGCGACCTGCGACGGTTTCTTCTACCGCGGGCAAGCGGTGGCGGTCATCGGTGGCGGCAACACTGCCGTCGAGGAAGCGCTGTATCTGGCCAACATCGCCAGTCACGTGACGCTGGTGCACCGGCGTGACCGGTTGCGCAGCGAGAAGATCCTGCAGGACAAGCTGTTCGCCCGGGAAAAGGCGGGCAAGGTGACGATTCGCTGGAACTGCACCCTCGACGAGATCCTCGGCGACCAGTCCGGGGTGACCGGTATCCGCATTCGCAGCACGCTGACGGACACGACCGAAGACCTGCCGCTGCTGGGCGTCTTCATCGCCATCGGCCACAAGCCGAACACCGAGCTCTTTGCCGGTCAGTTGGCGATGGAAGGCGGTTACCTGCTGACGCAGGGCGGCCACCAGGGTAACGCCACCGCGACTTCGGTCGCCGGTGTCTTCGCCGCGGGCGATGTGCAGGACCATATCTACCGCCAAGCGTGCACCTCCGCCGGCAGCGGCTGCATGGCGGCGCTCGACGCCGAGCGCTATCTCGACGGTCTCGGTCTGGCGGGCTGAGCGCTCGCCCGCGCCGTCGCCAGGCAGCCCGCGCAGCTTCGCCTGAGGCATGGGGAGCGAGGCCGGCGATGAGTCAGTTCAGCCGTCACAGTGCGGAGGACCTGGCAGCCTTCCTCGCCGCTGTGGACGGTGCGCAGCCGCTGCGCAAGCCCAACCGGGTCTGCCTCGATGGGCCGAAACCAAGTCCGCGGCCGCGACAGCGCGAGATCGACGAAGCGGCCGTACTCGGCGAGCTCCTGCATGGTGCTGTGGCCATCGATGACTGGCTCGATCTGGGTGGCGCCGACTCGTTCCTGCGCTGCGGCGTGCCGCGCAGCGTGTTGCGCGATCTGCGGCGGGGCCGCTGGAGCATTCAGGACCACATCGACCTGCACGGACTGAACCGGCAGCAGGCGCATGCCGAGGTGGCGCGCTTCGTTGCCGAGGCACGGAGTACGGGCAAGCGTTGCCTGCGCATCGTGCATGGGCGCGGCCACGGCTCGCCGGGGCGCGAAGCGATCCTGCGGCAACTGGTCAAGGCCTGGCTGGGTCGCCACCGGGATGTCCTGGCTTTCTGTCACGCGCCGCCGAGCGATGGTGGTGACGGTGCCCTGTGGGTGTTGCTGAAGGCCGGCGGCCAAGCGCAGCCGCTCCGCTGAAGGGCCGGCCCGGTGGCGATCGCTGCCGCTGCTCACTCGCTCCCGCCCACGGCCGGCTTTGCGCAGCCGGCCGCCTACGGCGGCGCGCTGCATGCGGCGCGAAACCCTGCCTTCGCCCTCACCGATCCGTCTGATCCGTCTCGTCGTTCGCTCGCGCCTTGCATCCTGGACTGCTCGCGACGACTTCGTCACGACTCGGAGCTCAGATCGCCGACTCGTCGACCTCGCCGGTCCGGATGCGCACGACCTGTTCGACGTTGCTGACGAAAATCTTGCCGTCGCCGATCTTGCCCGTGCGTGCGGCCTTGACGATCGCATCGATGGCACCCTCGGCAGCAGAATCCGTGACGACCACTTCGATTTTCACTTTTGGCAGGAAATCAACCACATACTCGGCTCCGCGATAGAGCTCGGTGTGGCCTTTCTGGCGGCCGAAGCCCTTGACCTCGGTGACGGTCAGGCCGGTGACGCCGATTTCGGACAAGGCTTCACGCACCTCGTCGAGCTTGAACGGTTTGATGATCGCTTCAATTTTCTTCATGCGTCGGCTCCTGGAAAGATGGGCAAGGAAATCCTATCAGAAATCGCGCAACCACAAGTGATCAGTAGGGGTCACGATAGCGGTTGGTGATCGGGTAACGCCAGTCCTTGCCGAAACCGCGCTGCGTGACGCGGATGCCGACCGGGGCTTGGCGACGCTTGTACTCGCTGATCTTCAGCAGATGAACGACCCGTCGCACATCGGCTTCGGCGAAGCCCTGGGCAATGATCTGGCGCGGGCTGAGGTCCTTCTCCATGTAGGCCTCGACGATGGCGTCGAGCACCGCGTAGGGCGGCAGGCTGTCCTGGTCGGTCTGGTCGGGCCTCAGCTCGGCCGATGGCGGGCGGCTGATGATCCGTTCGGGAATGACATGCGAACAGGTGTTGCGCCAGCGCGAAATGCGATAGACCAGGGTCTTGACGATGTCCTTGATGACCGCGAAGCCGCCGGCCATGTCGCCATAGAGGGTGCAGTAGCCGACGGCCATTTCCGATTTGTTGCCGGTCGTCAGCACCAGCGAGCCGGTCTTGTTCGACAGGGCCATGAGGATCATGCCGCGAATCCGCGCCTGCAGGTTCTCCTCTGTCGTGTCGGCCGGCAGGCCGGCGAACTGGGCCTCGAGCATGCCGGCGAGGGTGTGCATCGCCGGCTCGATGGCGATCTCGTCGTAGCGCACACCGAGCAGGCGCACCATCTCGCGTGCCTCGCTGAGGCTCAGTTCGGCCGTATAGGGGGATGGCATCATCACTGCCCGCACCTTGTCCGCGCCCAGGGCATCGACGGCAACGCAGAGGGTGAGCGCCGAATCGATGCCGCCGGAGAGGCCGATGAGGGCGCCGGGGAAGCCGTTCTTGCCGAGGTAGTCGCGTACGCCGAGGACCAGCGCCTGGTAGATTTCGGCCTCCTGGCAGGGCGGGGTGACGATGGTCGTCGGCTGCGGCTCGCCATCGACGAAGTCCACGATTCCCAGCGCCTCCTCGAACTGCGGCAATTGGCCGCACAGCGTTCCGCGTGAGTCGAGGACGAACGAGCCGCCGTCGAAGACGAGTTCATCCTGGCCACCGGTGAGATTGGCGTAGACGACCGGCAAGCCGGTGCTGCTGATCCGCTGCCGCAGGACCTCGGCGCGCCGCTCGCGCTTGCCGATGTGGTAGGGCGAGGCATTGAGGACGAGCAGCACGTCGGCGCCGGCCTCGCGGGCGAGGTCGGCCGCGCCGGCTTCCCAGACGTCGGCGCAGATGTTGACGCCACAGCGCAGGCCCTTGAGCGTCAGCACGCAGGGTGCGTCACCCGAATCGAAGTAGCGCTCCTCGTCGAAGACCTCGTAACTGGGCAGTCGCTGCTTGTAGTAGGTGGCGACCCGGCGACCGCCGCTGAGCAGTGTGGCTGCGTTGTAGCGCTGTCCGTCGCGCTGCTCGGGGTGGCCGACGAGAACGGCGATGTCGGGCAGTTCGCCGGCGAGCACCGTCAGTTCGCTGTCGCAGGCGCTGCAGAAGTCATCGCGCAGCAGAAGGTCTTCCGGCGGGTAGCCGCAGAGTGCGAGTTCCGGCGTCAGCAGCAGGTCGGCGTTCCGCTCTCGCGCACGGCGGGCGAACTCCACGATGCGTGCGCGGTTGCCGCTGAAGTCGCCGACGGTGGCGTTGATCTGGGCGATGGCGATTCTTGCTGACATGTGCACGGCTCCCGGAAAAAAGGGGCGCTCGCGCGCCCCTCCAGCGAACATGCGGTGTGGAACGGACTAGAAGGCCGGCTTGTCCTTCGCCTCGGCGTACGCCCGGACGCCCTCCACGATCTCCTTCTTGGCTTCGTCGGAGCCGAGCCAGCCGATGATCTTGACGAACTTGCCGCGCTCGAGATCCTTGTAATGGGCGAAGAAATGAGCGATCTGGTCGAGGACGATCTGGGGAAAGTCGCGCGGCGACTCGATGTCGCGATACATCGGCGTCAGGCTGTCGACGGGAACCGCGAGCAGCTTGCCGTCGGGGCCGGCCTCGTCCTCCATCGCCAGCAGACCAACCGGCCGGCAGCGCACGACGACTCCCGGCGGCAAGGCAAACTGGCTCACCACCAGCACGTCGACCGGGTCACCGTCGCCGGCGATGGTGTGCGGGATGTAGCCGTAGTTGCACGGATAGTGCATGGCGGTGGACATGAATCGGTCCACGAAGACCGCACCACTGTCCTTGTCCACCTCGTACTTCACCGGATCGGCATGCATCGGAATCTCGATGATGACGTTGAAATCATTGGGGAGCGACTTGCCGGAGGGCACGCGATCCAGGCCCATGTTCGTGATCTCTCTGCTGTTGGTCGGAGTCCCGATTATACGCCGCTAGCCGGCCCCGGCACCATGCAGCCTGACGCCGCGCCGTTCTTCCCGGCGGCTGCCGCCGCCGTCGGGGCCGCCGCAGCGAGACGCTGCAGCCAAGCGAGGATGCGCGCCGCACAGCTCTGCCAATGATGATCGAGGATCATCGCGTGGCCGGCGCCCGGGATGATCTCGAGTTCGGCCCGCCAGCGGCGGGCGACGCGGCGGACCTGGTGCGGCGGGAAGACCATGTCCCGTTCACCGCCAAGCACCAGTACGGGCCGTCGGCAAGGCCGCCGCGGCCAGCGCCACCCCAGCATGGCCATGTCGGCGATGGCGCGGGCGGACTCCGGCTGCACGATCGCCGTCAGTTGCAGCAGTTCCTCGGGTTCGGTTGCCGGCGTGAAGTAGATGTCGCGCAGCAGGCGCAGTCCTTCCTCGTCGCAGACACCGCTGCTCATGCGGGCCACGGCACCGATGAATCCCGGGTGGCGGAGGAACAGGCTGAGGGATGACTCGAGCGTCCCGCCTGGCGGTACCGGCGACATCAGGACCGCGGCCTCGGCGAGCGACTCCTCGAGCAAGCGCTCGGCGAGGAGGGCGCCCATCGAGTGGCCGATGACCACTGGCCGGCTGCCCAGTTCTTCGACCACTGACGTGAGCGCGGCGAGGTAGTCGTCGAGGCCGAGCCGGTCGAGACATTCGCGTCCCTCGCTGCGGCCGTGTCCGGGCAGGTCGACGGCATGGCAGTCGTAGCCGCGGCTGGCGAAGCAGGAGAGGAAGTGCGGCTGCCAGCATCTCGCGTCCACGTAGCCGCCATGCAGGAAGAGCAGCGGTGGGCAGCGGGCGGGTGTGGCTGCCGGATGGCGCAGGATGTGCAGGTCGTATCGAGGCATTGGTGTCGTTCGTTGGGTCGGCAGGGTCAGCATGGGTCTGGCGTCGGTCGTGGCGCGCGAGCAGCGGCAGAGGGGCGAATGCGGCTGCCGCTCACGCGCTGGCGCTGGGTCGTGCGGCGATACGGTCGCGCCACGCCTGCAGGTGGCGCATGCCCTCCTGTCCGGGCTGGAAGCGCATCAGGCCGCGCGCAAACTCGATGGCGCAGAAGGCGGTGATGTCGGCTATGGTGAAGCGGCTGCCGGCAACGAAGGGCTGCTGCTCGAGCTCGCCATCGAGCCAGCGCGCGATGTCCCGCAGCTTCTCGCCCTGCGAACGGCCAAAGTCGGGGAACTGCGGTTGTTCGAGCGGTGCCAGGCCGGGGTGGCAGTGGCGGATCCAGTTGGCGATGCAGCCGAAGAGGTAGAGCTCCACCCGCCGGTCGGCCATTTCGATGAAGGCGCGCTCGGCGAAATCACGACCCATCAGGTTGGGGTCAGGTGCCAGTCCCTCGAGGTAGGTGCAGATCGCCCGCGACTCGCCGAGCGTGCGGCCGTCGTCGAGTTCCAGGGCGGGCACCTTGGCCAGGGGACTGCGTGCCCGAAAGGCTGCCTGGCGATGCTCGCCCCGAGACAGGTCGACGACTTCCGTCTCGATTCCCTGCAGCTCCTTCTCGGCAATGAACATCAGGACGCGGCGCGGGTTGGGGGCACGCGGTGAGATGAAAAGTTTCATGTGTTCCTCGCAGGACGTTCGGAAACCGGTGGCAAAGGGCAACTGTTGGCCGTACGACGGTCGCCCGGAATCAGCTTTCAGGCCGCGGCGACCGGCCCATTTCGACCATCTGGCGTGCTCCCTCGACGAAGCGCCGGGACTCCTCGTCACTGGCGTCGCGGTTGATCGGCGAGGGTGGCGTGTTGATTCCCCGCTGCACTGCAGGTCGCGCGCGAATGCGCTCCAGCCAGCGCCGGAGGTGTGGCAGATCGTCGACTTCGACGCCGGACCAACGATGCGTTCGTACCCAGGCCCAGTTGGCGATGTCGGCGATCGAGTAGTCGCCGGCGAGGAACTCGTTGTCACGCAGATGGCTGTCGAGGACCTCGAAGAGTCGCCGGCATTCGCCCTGGTAGCGATCGATCGCCGGCTGGATCTTCTCCGGCAGGTAGCGGAAGAAGACGTTCGCCTGGCCCATCATCGGGCCGATGCCGCCCATCTGGAACATCAGCCACTGCAGGACGCGCGAGCGGCCGCAGGCATCCGCTGGCAGCAGGCGTCCAGTTTTCTCGGCGAGGTAGATGAGGATCGCGCCCGACTCGAAGACGACGAAATCGGCCGCCGCACGATCGATGATCGCCGGAATCCGGCCATTCGGGTTGATCGCCAGAAACCAGGGCTGCTTCTGCTCTCGTTGCGCCAGATCGAGCGTGTGCACCGAATACGGCAGCGCCAGCTCTTCGAGGGCGATGGAGATCTTGTGGCCGTTCGGCGTCGCAGCGGTATAGAGATCGATCATCGTCGGGGCTCGGATGGTTTGCCGGGAGGAGGCTGCGTGGCTGCGGTCGGGCACCGCGGCACGGCCATCCTAACAGAATCCGCGTGGCCGCAGGCGCCGGCGGACATCCGCGAGCTTCCGGCACATGGCTTGCAGCCTGCCGCGGCGACCGGTCACCGATGGTGTTTGTCACCCGGGCAAGCCGGCAAGGGGACAGCAAAACTGAAAACACGGCACTTACTAAAAAACTCCGTGCAATCGCTTGCCAGGCGTGCTATCGTTGCTGCATGACGAACGGACTTGCACGCTACGAATTCAGCGAACGACTGGCCGACATTCTCGGCGAGTCGCGGCGCGACCTGCGCTTCCGCGTGACCTTGATGGTCACCGGCGGGCTGGTGGCTCCTGGCCCAAGGGGCCGGGGCTCGCCGCCAGCGACGCCGCAGTACGCTGCGCAGTTGCTGCTCGGGGCGATGGCCGCGCCGCAGCAATCGCAGACCATCGAGGCCATTCGCTGCTACGCCGACCTGCGGCCGACGCCGGTCGCGCCGGGTGGCAGCACGCCACGGGTGCTTTTCGGGCCGGCGCTTCCGGCTGGCGGCAGCGAGCAGCAGCCAGTTTGCTGGCCGGCCCTCGAAGGCCTGTCATTCGCCGAGGCGCTGGCCGGTCTGCTCGAGCTCGCCAGCGCCGACGACACACGGGCACTCGTTGCCAGCGAGTTGTTCGGCGTCTGGGTCAATCGTGGCTGTCCGGTTGCCTCGCTGCAGTTCAGCAGCTGGTGGCAGGGTCGCCGTGCCGTCGTCAGTCATAACTACGGCCTCAGCGGCGAATCGCCGCCACCGGCCTGGCTTGATCCACAAAGGGGAGGAACCGCCGACCCGGGTCTCTTCCATGCCGTCTTCCTGCCGGTCCGCAAACTGCTCGAGATCGGCATGCTCACCACCGTAACCGACAACAGGAGTAATCCGATGCTGAACAAACTGGGCCACAAGGTGGCCTCGATCGCCAAGATGGCACAACTGGCGGCGAAGACGCCGCATGGCAGCCGCTGGGAGAAGCTCCTGACGGCGCTGGCCGCCGTACAGGCGTGGTCGGAACAGGTCGACCGGCAGGAGAGCCGGTTGCGTGAGGTCTCCGGCTTCGGCTCCAATCCCGGCGAGCTGCGGATGTACGAGTACCTTCCCGCTGCGCTGCCGCCGCAGGCGCCGCTGGTCGTCGTCCTGCACGGCTGCACGCAGAGCGCGGCCTCGTACAACAAGGGCAGCGGCTGGTCGACGCTCGCCGATCGTCACGGCTTCGCGCTCCTGCTGCCGCAGCAGCAATGGAGCAACAACCCGCTGCGCTGTTTCAACTGGTTCAAGCCCGAGGATCTCGAACGCAGCCAGGGCGAACCGGAGTCGATCCGGCAGATGGTCGAGCACATGCTGGCCGCCCACTCGCTCGACCGGCGTCGCATCTACGTCACCGGGACTTCTTCCGGCGGTGCGATGACGACCGTGATGCTGGCGACGCATCCGGATCTCTTCGCCGGTGGCGCGGTGATCGCCGGTGTTCCGTATCGGGCGGCGAAGGGGATGCAGGAAGGGCTGGAGACGATCTTCCAGGGCCGCAACCTGGCGCCGGCCGAGTGGGGCGAGCGCGTGCGCGCCGCCTCGCCGCACCGGGGGCCGTGGCCGAGGCTGTCGGTCTGGCATGGCGACGCGGATACGGCAGTGAAGCCGGTCAACGCCGAAGAGCTGATCAAGCAATGGAGCCACCTGCACGAGCTGCCGTTGCAGCCGACACTCGAGATGAGCGTCAACGGCTACCCGCGCCGGGTCTGGCTTTCGCCCGCCGGTGAGGAGGTCATCGAGTCCTACACCATCACCGGCATGGCGCACGGCGCCGCGCTCGATCCCGGCCCGGCGCCGCACCAGTGCGGTACCGCGGCACCGTTCTTCAACGCAGTCGGCATTTCGTCGACGCATCGCATCGCCGACTTCTGGGGGCTGCTTGCCGAACAGCCGGTACGGGCAGCGAACGAGGCGACAGTCCGGGCAGCGGCGACACCGGCAGGTGGCGACGCGCCAGCTGGCGCAGCGGCAGCCGGACCGGCGAGCGCGGCGCCGCTGGCCAGCCGCGGCGGAGAGCCGGAGCAGGAAGCTCGCGCGGCCCCGGAAGACGACCACGGCACGGCGGGGGCGGGGCAGGGCGCCGGTCGGCGCCGGTCCATGGGTCTCGACGTGCACGGCATCATCTCCGCTTCGCTCGAGGCCGCGGGTCTCCTCAAGAGCGGGACCACGGCCGGTCGTGCCAGCAGCGGCGCGCCGCTGGGCATCGACGTACCCGGGATCATCTCGACGGCGCTCGAGGCAGCGGGCGCATTGAAGTCGGTCAGCCAGCGTGCCGCCGCGGCGACGACGCCGGCAGCCCGGTTGCAGGCTGCCGGCTGGGAAGGCGACGGCTGGGAGCTGCTGCTCGATGACCCGCGCGCGTTTCGCGGTGGCTCGACGCTCCACGGCCAGGCTTCCTCAGGCGAGCGGGGGGCGCTCGGGCCGCACGCGCACGCGATCTCGCGGCGCATCGAACTGGGTCCGCGGCCCGAGTTGAGCTACCTGCGGCGACTCGATCTCAGCGCCGCGGTAAACGACTACACCAGTGCCAGCTTCCGCATACTCATCGACGGCATCGTCGTCGATGAGGTGACGGCGATCGGCATGCTGCACCAGGAGAGCGAGTGGTTGCGCCAGTCGGGGATCGACCTGGCGCGTTTTGCCAATCGGACGGTGACGCTGACCCTGGAAGTCGCTGCCTATTCGAATACGTACAGCACCGTGCATGCCAGCGCCTGGGTCGAGCAGGTCGTGATCGAGGACGCTGTCGATCTGGCGCCCTGCTGAGGGCCGGGCAAGCGGTCGCCGGCCGGGCGACGCCCTCTGTGGGCGTGCCCGCCGGCGAGGTTGGCGGGGGTGGGGCGACGGCCGGTGGCAGCGCCCGGCGGCGGTCAGCGGTTGCTGAAGACAGGTTTGCGCTTCTCGACGAAGGCGGCCATGCCCTCCTTCTGATCGTCGAGGGCAAACGCCGAGTGGAAGGTACGGCGCTCGAAGAGCAGGCCCTCGGCGAGCGAACTCTCGTACGACCGGTTGATGCACTCCTTGATCATCAGCACGACCGGCAGCGAGAAGCTGGCGATCTTGCTCGCCGTCGCCATCGCCTCGTCGAGCAGCTTGTCGGCGGGAACGATGCGCGAGACGAGGCCGGCGCGCTCGGCCTCGACGGCGTCGATGTTGCGTGAGGCCAGGCACATTTCCATCGCCTTGGCCTTCGAGATCGCCCGCGGCAGGCGCTGCGTGCCGCCAGCACCCGGCAGGATACCGAGGCGAACTTCCGGTTGCCCGAACTGCGCGGTATCGGCGGCGAGGATGATGTCACACATCATCGCCAGTTCGCAGCCACCGCCGAGCGCATAACCGGCGACGGCAGCGATCACGGGCTTGCGGCAGCTCTTCAGCGTGTCCCAGTTGCGGGTGATGAAGTCACCCTTGTAGGCCTCCATGTACGACAGCGACTGCATCACCGTGATGTCGGCGCCGGCAGCGAATGCCTTCTCGGAACCGGTGATGACGATGGCGCCGATGTTCTCGTCAGCCTCGTAGCCGCGGAGGGCGTCGCCCAGTTCGTTCATCAGGTCATCGTTCAGGGCATTGAGTGCCTTCGGGCGGTTGAGCGTGATCAGGCCGACTTTGCCGCGCGTCTCGGTGATGATATTGACGTAGGTCATGAGCAGAAAACTCCTGTGGTGGAATTTGCGAAAGGGGCGTGCGGCTCCCGTTCTCCGGCAGCGGGGACGGGAGCCCTGTTGGCGTGTGGCCCCCGCTGTGTTCCGCGGCGGGGGCCGACAGGGGCTGGCAGGAGCAGGATCAGGAGATGTCCATCTGGAACTTGACCGGGCCGCGCACATCCTTCCCGTTGGCGTCCTTGAAGGCGCCGTTGACCGGCGACTTCTTGCCGTACGGGCTGGTCAGGATGGCGACGTGGCCGCCGAAGAACGCGACCGACTCGAGACCGTCCCAGCCCTCGAGGAACTTGTTGCCGGCGGTGGCGCAGGGCGGCGTGACGAGGTCGTCCTTGATCGCGTAGTTCTGGTACCACGGCACCTTGAGGTCGATCAGACCCTTGATGTTGAGCGGCTTGTCGAACAGCTTGACCGGCAGCGTGCCGTCGTCGGCGATCGGATCCTGGAAGGTGTGCGAACTCATGTTGGCGATCGCCAGCGGCAGGTGTACGCGCTCCTTGAGCAGCCAGCGGAAGAGGGCGGCCGGCGTCTTGCCCGGGTTGAGGTCGGTGGCGCGTTGCAGCGACGCCTGGTCGAGGACCTTGACCAGCGGCGATTCGCGGTCGATGGCGACGAAGCGCATGCCGAGGCTCAGCAGATAGCCGTTGGCCACCTTGTTGCCGCTCGGCAGCGTCGTCGTGATGAAGTCATGGTGCATCGTCGGCATGCCGCTGATGGCGTCACTGTAGGTGCCATCGACCGGCGTCACGTTGGTGATCAACGCGTCGCAGACATCCTGCAGCTTGCCCGAGAGCACGTTCATCAGGCAGATGTAGCCACCCTGGCAGGTGCCGTTGAGCGTCACCTTCTTGCCGCCGTTGAGTTCCATGACCTTGGCGCAGAGTTCGCGCGTCTGCTCGCAGTCCTGTTCCGGGGTCATCGTCTGGACCTTCTCATTGGTCATGATGTCCTTGACGACGCGGACGTAGGTCGGGATGCCCTCGTTGGCGAAGGAATGGCTGTAGCTCTTGTTCTCGTACGGCAGGAAGGAAAGGATGTGGACGCCGAGCATGTACGGCGGCACGAGGATCACCGGCTTGAGATCCTTCCGCACCTCGACGCCTTTCTTCAGCGGCAGGACCTGATAGAGCTCAAAGCCATCGGTTTCATGGACCAGCTTGTAGTTCGCAGTGTTGAAGTGGAAGCCGAACTCGTCGGCGATCGCCTCGATCTGCTCGTTGAAGTTCGATACGGCCTCCATCACTTCGGCTTCACGCCGCATGTAGCCGCCGAGTTTCTCCCCTTCGGCGTTCATCACCGTGTTGAGGAAGGCGCGGGTGGCCTCTTCCATCTGGTCGAAGGCGTAGTCGGCCATCTTGTCCTGCATGCCGGCGAGCCCCTTGCGCGCCATGCCGACGTTGTGCTCGAGGATTTCGAAGGTCTCCATCATGCTCAGCGGATTGTCGCGGGCGGCGGTCATGGCGATGTGCGCGGCAATGAACAGATTGTCGTTGAACTCGCTGATCTCGCGGTTCGAGGCGCGCATCATGGCCAGCGTATACCGCCACCAGCTCGTCGTGAAATCGGGCATTTCCCTAAGCAGTGCATTCATTTCTTGAAACCTCCAGCAGTTAGACGTGATACCTGAGTCAAAAAAGGGTCAGCCCACGGCGGGCCACCCACGCTTACCCTGGTTCCACCGCGAGGGCAGACACCGACGATTTTCCGAGGTGATTCCGGCCGACACACGGACGCCGCCTTGCGGCTGCCGCACGCGCCCCCTCTCTCCGATGGCGGTAGGCGCCATCGTCAGCGTGTCTGCAGCTCGTTTGAGTACCAGCCATGTGCCGGCGGGATCCGTTGGGCCGCGCTCGATTGCGCAGCGCACAATACATTCTACTCCTCTGCGCGCGATTTGTTCACGCCGTTTCGCACTTGCCCGTCCGGGCCTCGCTCAGGACTGCCGCAGCAACCCCACAGGCTTGTTGAATGTGCTCTGCAGCTTGCCGCAGGGGTCCGCGGGGCAGGGGCTGCAGGCGTCTGCGGGAGTTTCGCGTGGTAGCGCTGTCGGCGGTCGCGCAGGCGATGTATAGTACGCCTCTGTTGCGCTGCGACAGGGCTGCACCGCTGACCTCCGGGGTCGGCAGACGGAGGCCCGCCGCGGCTCGGCCGGAGGAGAGTACGATGCTGCAACTTGCTACGCTGATCAACCACCACGCGGCGTTTCGGCCCAATGAACTGGCCCTCGTCTTTGAGGATGAGCGGCTCAGCTGGTGCGACTTCGCCGCCCGCGTCGATCGCTGCGCCTGTCTGCTGCAGTGGCTCGGCGTGCGCCGCGGCGACCGCGTCGCCACCGTTCTCGCCAACTGCCGCGAGTTGCTCGAGATTTACTGGGCGGTGCCGGCGATCGGCGCCGTCCTCGTACCGCTGAGCCCGCTGCTGCTGGCCTCCGGGCTGGCCAGCCTGCTGCGCGACGCGGGCGCCGTCTGCGTGATCACGCAGCGTTCGCTGGCGCCGATGCTCGAAGAGGTGCGTGGCGAACTGCCGCAACTGCGCGCCGACCGCATCCTGCTGGTGGACGGCGCCAGCGGCGATTTCCCCGACTACCGGGCGCTGCTCGGCAGTTGTCCCGAAGGCGCCCACAGCCCGGTTCCGGTTGCCCAGGACGAACTGTTCAACATCATGTACACCAGTGGCACCACGGGTCTGCCGAAAGGCATCATGCACAGCCATTTCGTGCGCGCGATGTACTGCACGCTGTTTGCCGCTGCCTGGCGGATGCGGCCGGAATCGGTCGTCCTGCACACCGGCGCGATCGTCTTCAACGGTGCCTTCGTCACCCTGATGCCCTGTTTCTATCTCGGCGCGCGCTACGTCCTGCTGCGCCAGTTCGACGCGGTCGAGGCGATCGAGGTCATCGCCCGCGAACGCGTCACGCACACCATGATGGTCCCGGCGCAGATCATCGCCATACTCAACGCGCCGAACTTCGCACCGGAAAAGCTCGCCTCGCTGGAGATGATCCTCTCGCTCGGCGCGCCGCTGTACCAGGAGCACAAGGACCAGCTCAACCGTCTGTTGCCGAACCGCTTCTACGAACTCTACGGCCTGACCGAGGGCTTCTGGACGATTCTCGACCGCACGCAGTCGCTGCGCAAGTCGGGCTCGGTCGGGTCGCCGCCCTGTTTCTTCGAGATGCGCATCGTGCGCGAGGACGGCAGTGATGCCGAAGCCGGCGAAGTCGGCGAGATCGTCGGTCGCGGCCCGTCGCTGATGCTCGGCTACTACGGCCGGTCCGACCTCACCGACCAGGCGATCCGCGACGGCTGGCTGTACACCGGCGACCTCGGCTACGCCGATGGCGAGGGCTACCTCTACCTCGTCGACCGCAAGAAGGACATGATCGACAGTGGCGGCGTCAAAGTCTATCCGAAAGACATCGAGGAGGTCGCCGCTCGCCACCCGGCAATTCGCGAAGTCGCCGTTTTCGGGGTGGCACACGAGAAGTGGGGCGAGACACCGGTCGCCGCCGTCCTCCTGCGTACGGGCGCCAGCGCGACCGCGACCGAGCTGCGCGACTGGATCAACGATCGTGTCGGCGCCCGTTATCAGCGCGTCCACGCCGTGCAGATCATGGATGATTTCCCGCGCAATGCCGCCGGCAAGACGCTCAAGCGGGAGATGCGCGACGGCTACAAAAAGAGACACGACGCCGGCCGGTGACCGCTCATCATGCGTGCGGATTGCCGTTGCCCGAGTCGTCAGCTTGCTGGCAGAGGAAGTCGAGCAGCGGCAGCGCCGCAGCGAGGCGTTGCGCGGCAAGCTCGACCAGGCAATCGGCGGTCGCTTCGGCGAACGACAGGGGTGCCAGCGCGATGAAATCCTTGCGCCGGATGTCGTCGATCGCCGGATGATCCGGGGCGTAACCGCGTGGTGGCCGGCTCAGGCTGTCGCCGGCGAGCGCCCAGTGCGCGGTGAACCGCGGATCGTCGCGCACGGCAAACCAGCGCTGCGGTTGATCGGCGATGCGCCCGCGGATGTCGGCGAGTAAGGCCGGGTCGGGGTGCCAGCAACCGGCACCGAAGAAGCAGCCATCACTGGCGAGGTGGACATAGAAAGCCGCGGCATGCACATCCTTGCCGAGCTCGTGGCGAAACTGGATGCCGATGTTGGTCTTGTAGGGACGCTTGTCGCGGCTGAAGCGCGTGTCGCGATGGATGCGCATCAGTGACCCGCCGGTCGGCCGCGGATCGGCCCGAAAATGCGGGGCGAAGCGCCGCAACCCGGGCGCCATCGCGGTGATGAAAGCCAGAGCTGGCGTGCGGACCAGCGTTTCGTAGCGCTCCCGGTTGGCGGCGAACCATGAACGCTCGTTGTGGGCCGCAAGTTCGTCGAGGAAGTCGAAGGTGGCCTGGCTGAACATGGCGGATTCTCCTTGACGTCGGTCTGGTTGCGCAAGCGGGCGCCTGCAGCACGCATTGTTGCGCTTGCCGGGCAGCCAGTAAAGACGACTCCTGATGTCGCCACCGGGTTCGCTCGTTGGCCGCTGTGCCGATGTCCCGGTGTCGGGCGATTGGCCGAAGATGGCGGGCCGCGTCGGTCGCCGGATGGGCCACGGATGGCGGTACACCGCCCCGGAATCTGATCGACGAGATTGACACGGACGGGACCGACGGGATACTTTCAAGAAAAAGCTGGCATTGAAAATCCTGGTCTTTCCTGGTCGTCGTCAAGAGCCCGGTCCCGGCTCGATCGGGGAACCCAGGCTCGCCGCGCCCATCATCGGCATGCTGCGCGAGGGGTCGGGACGCGGCGACGAGTTTGCGCAGCAGATCACCCATCGCAGCATGGCCAGCAGGAAGCCCAACGAGCTGACCAAGGCATTCAGCACCCGCTACGATCCGCGCATCGCGGTCACCAACACTCGGCCACACTGATGGAACCGCAACAACTCAACTGGATCGCCAACTTCATCTGGGGCATTGCCGACGACGTTCTGCGGGACCTCTACGTCCGCGGCAAGTACCGCGACGTCATCCTGCCGATGACGGTGCTTCGCCGGCTCGACGCCGTCCTCGAGCCCACCAAGCAGGCCGTGCTCGACATGAAGGCCGCGCTCGACAGGGCGGCGATCACCAATCAGGACCAGGCGCTGCGCCAAGCGGCCGGCCAGGCGTTCTACAACACCTCCCGGTTCACGCTGCGCGACCTCAAGGCCCGCGCCAGCCAGCAGCAGCTCAAGGCCGACTTCGAGGCCTACCTCGACGGCTTCTCGCCGAACGTGCAGGACATCCTCGAGAACTTCGAGTTCCGTAACCAGATCCCGCGGCTCGCCAAGGCCGACGCGCTCGGCACGTTGATCGAAAGGCTGCTTTCGCCGGACATCAACCTCAGCCCCAACCCGGTGCTGGGCGGCGACGGATCGGTCAGGCACCCCGGCCTCGACAACCACGGCATGGGGACGGTGTTCGAGGAGCTGGTCCGACGCTTCAACGAAGAGAACAACGAAGAAGCCGGCGAACACTGGACGCCGCGCGATGCCGTGAAGCTCATGGCGAAGCTGCTCTTCCTGCCGATCGCCGACGAGATCGAATCCGGCACCTACCTCCTGTACGACGCCGCCTGTGGTACGGGTGGCATGCTCACGGTCGCCGAGGAGACGCTTCAGGAGCTTGCCAGCCAGCACGGCAAGCAGGTCACCACGCATCTCTACGGGCAGGAGATCAACGCCGAGACCTACGCCATCTGCAAGGCCGACCTGCTGCTCAAGGGGGAGGGCGACGCGGCGGACAACATCGTCGGCGGCCCGGAGCATTCCACGCTGGCCAACGACGCTTTCCCCTCGCGCGAGTTCGACTTCATGCTCAGCAACCCGCCCTACGGCAAGAGCTGGAAGAGCGACCTCGAGCGCATGGGCGGCAGGCAAGGCATCAAGGACCAGCGCTTCGTCATCGAACACGCGGGCGACCCCGAGTACTCGCTGATCACCCGTTCGAGCGACGGACAGATGCTGTTCCTGGCCAACATGCTCAGCAAGATGAAGCGGGGAACCAGGCTCGGCAGCCGCATCGCCGAAGTGCACAACGGGTCATCGCTGTTCACCGGCGACGCCGGCCAGGGCGAGAGCAACATCCGCCGCTGGATCATCGAGAGCGACTGGCTCGAAGCCATCGTCGCGCTGCCGCTGAACATGTTCTACAACACCGGCATCGCCACCTACGTCTGGGTGCTCACCAACCGCAAGCCGGCGCACCGCCGGGGCACGGTGCAGCTCATCGACGCCACGCAGTGGTCCAGGCCGCTGCGCAAGAACCTGGGCAAGAAGAACTGCGAGCTGTCGGACGACGACATCGGGCGCATCTGCGATGCGTTCCTGAGGTTCGAGGAGACCGAGCAATCGAAGCTCTTTCCGAACGCCGCCTTCGGCTACTGGAAGCTGACCGTGGAGCGCCCGCTGCGCCTGAAGGGCATTGACCCCGAGCGGGCGTATTCGCCGAAGGAGATCAAGGCGCTCAAGGAGAACGCCGAGCGCGCCGACGACGCGCCGCCGGTCGTCCGCAAGATCCACAGGAAGGGCACCGCGGCCGACCTGCTACGAGGATTGTTCGAGACGACGATCGCCGGCAAGCCGGCCGTCGTCGAGTACGAGCCCGACCCCGACCTGCGCGACACCGAGCAGGTGCCGCTGCTGGAGGAAGGCGGCATCGAGGCCTTCATCCGGCGGGAGGTGCTGCCGCACGCGCCCGACGCGTGGTACGTGCCGGACAGCGTCAAGACCGGCTACGAGATCAGCTTCACCCGCTACTTCTACAAGCCGCAGCCGCTGCGCACCTTGGAAGAGATCCGCGCGGACATCCTCGCGCTCGAGAAGGAGACCGAGGGCTTGCTCGGCGAAATTGTTGGCGTGCAGGCGCTGTGAGGAAGAAACGCACGCCGGTGAGCGCGGCGACCGCGGCAACCGCAGCGAGCGTACCGGTCGAAGCCGCCTTCGCCGCGGTCGTGGGCCTGATCGAGGCGGCGCGCGGGCGCGCCTGGCAGGCCGTCAACACCGAACTGATCGAGCTTTATTGGCGCATCGGCGACTATCTGCACCACAGGATCGAAGCCGACGGCTGGGCGCAGGGCACGGTGGTGCAACTGGCTGCCTACATTGCGCAGCGCGTTCCCGGCCTGCGCGGCTTCTCGCCGCAGAACCTGTGGCGCATGCGCCAGTTCTTCGAGGCGTATCGCGATGATCCAGGACTCTCACCACTGGTGAGAGTCTTGCCCTGGACGCACAACCTCATCATCCTGGGGCAGGCCAAGCGGCCCGAAGAGCGCGAGTTCTATCTGCGCATGGCCGTCGAACAACGCTGGGGCAAGCGCGAACTCGAGCGCCAGCTTCGCCTGGGCGCTTTCGAGCAGGCGGTGCTCGCGCCGCCAAAACTCTCACCGGCGGTGAGACAAACGCATGGCGACCACGTCGCCGGCGCATTCAAGGACGTCTACGCGGTCGAATTCCTGAACCTGCCCGACCCGCACACCGAAGCCGACCTGCACCGCGGCCTGCTGGCCCAGTTGCGCGCCTTCCTCATCGAGCTGGGGCGCGACTTCTGCTTCGTCGGATCCGGATTCCCGCTACAGGTGGGTGGTCGCGACTTCGCGCTCGACCTGCTGTTCTTCCATCGCGGCCTGAATTGCCTGATCGCCATCGAGCTGAAAGTCGACCGCTTCGAGCCCGAACATCTGGGCAAGCTCAACTTCTACCTCGAGGCGCTGGACCGCGACGTGCGCAAGCCGCACGAGAACCCGGCCATCGGTCTGCTGCTGTGCGCGTCGAAGGACAGCGAGGTCGTCGAGTACGCGTTGAGCCGCACGCTCTCGCCGGCATTGGTGGCCGAGTACCGGACGCAGCTGCCCGACAAGCAGATGCTGGCGGCCAAGCTGCACGAGTTCTATGCGCTGAGTGCGCCGGCGGCGGCCACCGACGAGGCTGCGCCGACGCCGCGGGGCGGCAGGAGGGCGAGGACATGATCGCTGGGCTCGGGCCGTATCCGGCGATGAAGGACTCCGGCGTGCCGTGGCTGGGGGCGGTGCCGAGCGATTGGAATGTGCAGCGCATCAAGAGGCTCTTCCGTGAGAAGGACGAGCGAAGTGGAGATGGCAACGGACTGCTTCTATCGCTGACCCGAGCGCGGGGTCTCCTGCCTCAAGCCGAAGCCTCTAACAGGCTTGCGAGCGCCCCCGACCTGTCGAAGTATAAGGTCTGTCGCCCAGGCGAACTCGTGATGAATCGGATGCAGGCGTGGTCCGGGATGTTTGCTGTGTCGGAGTATGAAGGCCTAGTCAGTCCCGACTACAGCGTTTTCGCTGCAACCGAACGCTTCGAGCTTCGCTTCTTCGAGCAGTTGTTCAAGACCCCCCTCGTCGTCGACCAGTTTGCGCAAGCGTCGAAGGGCGTTGGTAGTGGGTTTAACCGCCTCTACACACCTGAATTCGGTGCTATCCCGGTCGCCTTCCCACCTCTCCCCGAACAAGCCGCCATCGTTCGCTTCCTGGACCACGCGGACCGGCGGATTCGGCGGTACATCGGCGCCAAGCAGAAGCTGATCAAGCTGCTGCAGGAGCAGAAGCAGGCCATCATCCACCGCGCCGTCACCCGCGGCCTCGACCCCAACGTCCGCCTCAAGCCCTCCGGCGTGGAGTGGCTGGGCGATGTGCCGGAGCATTGGGAGGAGAGGCCGGCAAAGTGGTTCTTCCGCGAGGTGGATGAGCGTTCGGCCTCTGGCGACGAGGAGTTGCTCTCCGTTTCCCATCTCACCGGGGTTACGCCACGGAGTCAGAAGAGCGTCACGATGTTCATGGCCGAGTCGTACGTCGGCCACAAAGTGTGCAGATCAGGTGACTTGGTCATAAACACCATGTGGGCGTGGATGGCCGCACTTGGAGTGGCGCGACAGGTTGGACTCGTCAGTCCCGGGTATGGCGTCTATCGGCCTCGGCGGGGTTCGCCTCTGATTGGTGATTACGCAGACCTGCTGCTCCGCACGAGGCCATACGTGAGCGAGTACGTTTGCCGATCCACGGGTATTCAGTCGTCTCGCCTTCGCTTGTACCCGGAGCAGTTTCTGCGGATTCCCGTGGTCTGTCCTCCGGAAGCGGAACAACGAGCGATCTTGGAGAGCGTAGGATCGGGCACGGCCGAGATGGCCAAGGCAATTGCGGCTGCGCTGCGGGAAATCCAGTTGCTTCAGGAATACCGCACCCGCCTCATCGCCGACGTAGTGACGGGCAAGCTGGACGTTCGCGAGGCAGCGGCGCGACTACCGGAGGACGGCGAGGAGCCCGAGTCGCTGGACGTTACCGAAACACTCGGCGAGGCGGAAGAAGAATCCTCACCCAACGACCTTGACGCGGAACCCGAAGAGGCCGAGGCATGACGGTGCCGGTGCAGCCCAAGCTCTACCACATCGCGCACGTGGACCGGCTGCCGTCGATCGTGGCCGACCAGTGCCTCTGGTGCGATCGGGAAGTCGTGCGGCGGGCGCCAACGGGCACCACGATCGGCATGAATAGCATCAAGCAGCGTCGACTGAACGAGCTGCTCTTGACCAGCCATCCGGCACTGTTCGTGGGTGATTGCGTCCCCTTCTACTTCTGCCCGCGGCCGGTCATGCTGTACCTGATCGATCAGCGCAATCACCCGGAGCTCGCCTACCGGGGCGGGCAGGGACCGCTCGTCCACTTCGAGGCCGACCTGCACACCGTGGTCGCCTGGGCCGATGCACAGCCTCGCCGTTGGGCCTTCGCGCTGTCAAACGCGGGTGCGCGCTACTTCGAGGACCGCCGCGACCTCGGTCAGTTGGGCGAGATCGACTGGAACGCCGTGGATGCCCGAGACTGGCGGCAATGCAACGACGGCAAGCAGGCCGAGTTCCTGCTGGAACAGAGCTTCCCCTGGCATCTGGTGGAGCGCATCGGCGTGCAGTCGCGGGCGACCTACACCTCGGCGCTCAACGCCCTGCCGGCGCACGGACACAGGCCACCGGTCGAGGTTCGCCCGGAGTGGTATTACTGACGACTTACGAGGGGCCCGCCATGATCGAATACCGCAGCGGCGACATCCTGAAGAGCGAGGCGGAAGCGCTCGTCAACACGGTCAATTGTGTGGGGGTGATGGGGCGAGGCATCGCGCTGCAGTTCAAGAACGCCTTTCCGGAGAACTTCAAGGCCTACGCGGCTGCGTGCAAGCGCGCGCAGGCGCAGCCGGGCCGCATGTTCGTCTTCGAGACCGGGCAGCTCACGCCGCCGCGCTACATCATCAACTTCCCCACCAAGCGTCACTGGCGCGGCAAGAGCCGCATCGAGGACATCGACGCCGGCCTTGCGGCGCTGGTCGCCGAGATCCGTGCCCGGCGCATCCGCTCGATTGCGCTGCCGCCGCTCGGCAGCGGTCTGGGCGGCCTCGATTGGACGGCCGAGGTACGTCCGCGGGTCGAGGCGGCACTGCGCCCGCTCGACGACGTGCAGATCCTCGTCTACGAACCCAATGGGGCGCCGGCGTCCGACACCATGCACCACCGCCGCGAGGTCCCGCAGATGACCGCGGGGCGGGCGGCGCTGGTGGAGCTGATGCACCGATATCTCGGCGGTTTGCTCGATCCCTTCGTCACGCTGCTCGAAGTGCACAAGCTGATGTACTTCCTCCAGGAGGCGGGCGAACCGCTGCGCTTGCGCTACAAGGCCGCGCCGTACGGCCCCTATGCCGAGAACCTGCGTCACGTGCTGCACGCGATCGAAGGGCACCTGCTCGCCGGTTACGACGACGGCGGCGATGCGCCCAACAAGGCGTTGGCGCTGGTGCCGGGCGCGGTGGAGGAAGCCGCGGCATTTCTTGCCGAGCACGGACCGACGCGCGAGCGCTTCGAGCGGGTCGCGTCCCTGGTGGAAGGCTTCGAATCGCCGTTTGGCCTGGAACTGCTGTCCACCGTGCATTGGGTCATGCGCCACGAATCGGTGCACACGCTGCCCGACGTGGTCGCGCGAACCTACGCCTGGAACGACCGCAAGCGACAGTTCACGCCGCGGCAGATCGGCATTGCGGCCGAGGTGCTGACGGCCAAGGGTTGGGTGGCGCCACTGACGGAGCAAGTTTCGGCGTGACGGCATCCGACACCTCCGAGCGCGGCCTGGAGCGCCTGATCTGCACCGCGCTGACCGGCGACGCCTGTGACCCCGGTTCGGTGCCGCGCAACGTGGCGCAGCAGCGCCCTGCAGTCCACAGCGCCGGCTGGGTCGGCGGCGAGCCCGGCGACTACGACCGCGAGTACTGCGTCGACCTGCGCCAGCTCGGCATCTTCCTGCGCGCGACGCAGCGCGAGGTGGCCGAGGCGCTGGATCTGGACGGCGATAACCCGACGCGGCGCAAGTTCCTGGCGCGGCTTCAGGGTGAGGTGAGCAAGCGCGGCACCATCGACGTGTTGCGCCAGGGGATCAAGCACGGGCCGCATCACATCGACCTGTTCTACGGCACGCCCTCACCGGGCAACGCGAAGGCCGCCGTGCGTCATGCCGCCAACCGCTTCAGCGTGACGCGCCAGTTGCGCTACAGCCGCGACGAGACGCAGCGCGCGCTCGACCTGGCGCTGTTCATCAACGGCCTGCCGGTGGCCACCTTCGAGCTGAAGAACAGCCTGACCAAGCAGACAGTGGGAGACGCCGTGCAGCAGTACCAGCGCGACCGCGACCCGCGCGAGAAGCTCTTCGAGTTCGGGCGCTGCGTGGTGCACTTCGCCGTGGACGACCACGAAGTGCGCTTCTGTACCCACCTGCAGGGCAAGGGCTCGTGGTTCCTGCCGTTCAACCTGGGCTGGAACGACGGCGCCGGCAACCCGCCCAATCCGAACGGGCTGAAGACCGACTACCTGTGGAAGCGCGTCCTCACGCGGGCGGGCCTGACGGATATCCTGGAGAACTACGCGCAGGTCATCGAGAGCAGGGAGCACAAGACCGGCAGGAAGAAGGTGCTGCAGGTCTGGCCGCGCTTTCACCAGCTCGACGTGGTGCGCCGGCTGCTCGCCGACGCGCGGGCCAACGGCGCGGGCCGGCGGTATCTGATCCAGCACTCGGCGGGCAGCGGCAAGTCGAACTCGATTGCCTGGCTCGCGCACCAGCTGATCGGGCTCAAGAAGGACGATGCGACGGTGTTCGACTCGATCATCGTCGTCACCGATCGGCGCATCCTCGACCAGCAGATCCGCGACACCATCAAGCAGTTCGCGCAGGTGGGCGCGACGGTCGGGCACGCCGAGTATTCGGGCGACCTGCGCAAGTTCATCGCCGAGGGCAAGAAGATCATCATCTCCACGGTGCAGAAGTTCCCGTTCATCCTCGACGCGATCGGCGCCGAGCACCGCGGGCGCAGGTTCGCGATCGTCATCGACGAGGCGCATTCGAGCCAGGGCGGGCGCACGTCGGCGGCGGTGTCGATGGCGCTCTCGGCGGCCGGTGCGGAGGACGACGACGAGACCCTGGAGGACCGGATCAACCGGCTGATGGAGGCCAGGAAGCTGCTGCCCAACGCCAGCTACTTCGCCTTCACGGCGACGCCCAAGAACAAGACGCTGGAGATCTTCGGTGAGCCCGACCCACAGGCCGAAGGCACGGTGAAGCACCGGCCGTTCCACAGCTACACCATGAAACAGGCGATCCAGGAGGGCTTCATCCTGGACGTGCTCAAGTACTACACGCCGGTCGACAGCTACTACAAGCTCATCAAGAAGGTCGCGAGCGACCCGGAGTTCGACACCAAGCGGGCGAAGAAGAAGCTGCGCCGCTACGTCGAGAGCCACGACCACGCGATTCGGCTCAAGGCCGAGATCATGGTGGACCACTTCCACGAGCAGGTGCTGGCGCTGAACAGGATCGGCGGCCAAGCGCGCGCGATGGTGGTGACGAGCGGCATCGAGCGCGCGATCCAGTACTTCCACGCCATCCGTGACTATCTGGCCGAGCGCAGGAGCCGCTGCCGGGCGATCGTCGCCTTCTCCGGCGAGTACGAGTACGGCGGCGCGAAGCTGACCGAGGCGTCGCTCAACGGCTTTCCGTCGAGCCAGATCGCCGACAGGATCCAGCAGGACCCGTACCGGTTTCTGATCTGTGCCGACAAGTTCCAGACCGGCTACGACGAGCCGCTGCTGCACACGATGTACGTGGACAAGCAGCTCTCCGGCATCAAGGCGGTGCAGACGCTGTCGCGCCTGAACCGCGCGCATCCGAAGAAGCACGACGTGTTCGTGCTCGACTTCATGAACGATGCCGACACGATCCGGCAGGCGTTCGCCGACTACTACCGCACGACGATCCTCGCCGAGGAAACCGACCCCAACAAGCTGCACGACCTGAAGGCGGCGCTCGACGGCTACCAGGTCCATGCCGCCGCGCAGGTGGACGAATTCGTCGCGCTTTACCTCGGCGGTGCGGACCGTGACAAGCTCGACCCGGTGCTCGATGCCTGCGTCGCCGATTACCGCGAGCGGCTGGACGAGGATGGGCAGGTGGACTTCAAGGGCAAGGCGAAGGCCTTCCTGCGCACCTATGGGTTTCTCTCGTCGATCTTGCCGTACACGAACGCCGAGTGGGAGAAGCTCTCGATCTTCCTGAGCTTTCTCGTCCCCAAGCTGCCGGCGCCCGTCGAGGAAGACTTGGCGAAGGGCATCCTCGAAGCGATCGACATGGACAGCTACCGCGTCGAGAAGCAGGCGGCGGCCCAGATCCAGCTACCCGATGCCGATGCCGAGATCCGGCCCGTGCCCACCACGGGCGGCGGCCGCAAGCCCGAACCGGAGCTGGACCGGCTCTCGAACATCCTCAAGGCGTTCAACGACCAGTTCGGCAACATCCCCTGGTCCGATGCCGACCGGGTGCACAAGCTGATCACCGAGGACATCCCGAAGCGAGTGGCAGCCGACAAGGCATACCGGAACGCGCGCCAGAACTCCGACAGGCAGAACGCCCGCATCGAGCACGACAAGGCGCTCGCACGAGTCATGACTGCCGTGCTGAAGGACGACACGGAGCTGTTCAAGCAGTTCATGGACAACGAGTCGTTCAGGCGTTGGCTGACGGATACGGTGTTCGGGTTGACGTATGAGCAGTCCGCTGCAGACGGCTGAACCACGCATCGGCACTGCCGGCCCACGGGCGCGGTTCAGCCGCCGTGGTCCGCCTGCTCGGCGTCGCGGGCGAGGCGGATGCCGGAGAATTGCCAGCACGCCGATGCCGGGAAGAAGTTGCGGTAGCTGGCGCGCACGTGCGCGTCGGGGGTGACGCACGAACCGCCGCGGAGGACGTACTGATTGACCATGAACTTGCCGTTGTACTCGCCCACGGCGCCAGCTCCGGCGCGGAAACCGGGATACGGTTCGTAGCTCGAACGTGTCCATTCCCAGGCGTCGCCGAACAACTGCGCCAAACCGTCAGCGACGGCGGCAGCGGGGTGAAACTCGCGCCGACCGGCAAAGTGGCCGGCAACCGGCAGCGTGGCGGCGGCGTTCTCCCATTCCGCCTCGGTCGGCAGCCGCGCCCCGGCCCAGCGTGCGTAGGCATCGGCCTCGTAATACGAGACATGCACGACCGGCCGCTGCCGATCGAGGGGAACGAGGCCGCCCAGGGTGAATTCCTGCCAATCCCCCGGCCGCTGCCAGTAAAGCGGCTGGCGGCGGCTCTCCTCCAGCCGCCAGTCCCAGCCCTCGGCGAGCCAATGCACGGGATCGGCGTAGCCTCCAGCCTCGACGAACTGCAGGAACTCGCCGTTGGTGACCAGGCGCGAGGCCAGCCGATAGGGCTCGAGGAAGACGCGATGGCGCGGCGTTTCATTGTCGTAGCAGAAGTCGGTGCCGGCATGACCGATCGCGACGATGCCGCCGGGAAAGTCGTGCCAGCTCATCGCCGGTGCGGCTGCGGCCGCCGGCGGCCTGGCCGCGTAGCCGGGGGCCAGGGGGTTGTGGGAAAAGAGGTGTTTGAGGTCGGTCAGGATCAGTTCCTGATGCTGCTGTTCATGGTGTAGCCCGAGGGTGAGCAATGCCGCCAGATCCGGATCGGGATCTGCCTCGCTCGCGGCCAGCAGGATGCGCACGCGGCGATCGACGTCGGCGCGATAGGCGAGAACCGTGCTCAGATTCGGGCGCGTCAACAGCCCGCGCTGCGGCCGCGGGTGCCTGTCGCCGACGGCGTTGTAGTACGAGTTGTAGAGCACCCGGAAAGCGGCGTGAAATGGCTTGAAGTCGCGCTCCCAGCGTTCGAGGACGAAGGTCTCGAAGAACCAGGTGGTATGCGCAAGATGCCATTTCACCGGGCTCGCATCGGGCATCGACTGCACACAGCAGTCCTCTGCCGACAGGGGGGCGAGCAGCGCCAGACTGGCATCACGCAGCAACTGGTAGCGGGCGGCGAGGTGGTTCGCATTCATCGAGCCATACTCCATGAGGTCGTCAGGGTCGGGCAAGCAGCACGGCAAAGCCGCGCCCGGGATCGGTCCAGCACGAGCGCCTGGCGAAGCCGGCGTGCTCGAGCAGGCCGACGAAATCGGCGATGCGGTACTTGTAGCTGTTCTCGGTGTGGATGCGTTCGCCGCGGCGAAAGTGCCGGCTACCGCCCGGCCACGTCACCAGCGTGTCGGCATGGGCCTCCAGATGCATCTCGATACGCGACTTCTCGCCGTTGAAGAGGGCACGGTGTCGCCATTGGGCGAGGTCGAAATCGGCGCCGAGCAGCCGGTTGAGGTGCTTCAGGACGTTCAGGTTGAAGGCGGCGGTCACCCCGTCAGCATCATCGTAGGCCGCTTCGAGCACAGCCACGTCCTTGACCAGATCGACACCGATCAGCAAGGCGCCATCCGCGGCCAGCAGACAGCGCACGCGACGCAGCAGGGCAAGCGCCGCCGGTGGGTCGAAGTTGCCGATCGACGAGCCGGGATAGAAGACCAGCCGCCGACCCGTCGGAATGTCGTCGGGCAGGGCAAGCTCGTCCAGGAGGTCGGCGACCACGGGGCGAACGTCGAGCGCCGGAAAGGCGGCACGCAGGCCAGCAACGGCCCGGTGCAGAAAGTCGGCCGAGATGTCGACGGCGACGAAGCACCTCGGCTCGATCAGCGCGCAGAGGTGGCGCGCCTTTTCGCAGTTGCCGGCGCCGAGTTCGATCACCGTCGCGCCGCGGCCGATCTGCCGACCGATTTCCTCGCCGTGGGCCTGCATGATCGCGCGCTCGGTACGCGTGAGGTAGTACTCCGGCAAGCGCGTAATCCGCTCGAAGAGCACCGAGCCCTCGGCATCGTAGAAATACTTCGGGGAAATGGCGGCCCGCGCCGCGCCAAGCCCGGCGGCGATTTCCGTGATTTCTGCGGCAAGGGCAGGGGAATCTGGGGGCAATTCCGCGTTCTCCAGTCGTGTCCAGTGGTGGTTTCGGATGTCTCGAACTTCCGGCTTCCGTCGATCCCGGAGCGGTCAGGCCGCCGGCTGCGTCAGGCGCGCATGCCGCCACTCCCGGTCGGGTCGCCGGGCAGCGGCAAACCTTACAACACTTCCGGCCGGGCTGGCGAGAAAAGGCAAGCCGCATGCGCGCGGTGTGGCACCCCTGGTCGACAGCGTGGCTCATCTGGGCTGATGACCGCCAGGCGACCGCGCTTGACCTATACTCACCGCTCCCCTTGAGCCGCCTGACCACCCCGCCGCCGCGAGGAGCACGCAATGCCTGATGTTACGCCCCCCGGAGCCGACCCGTTTGCCGCCGAGTTGCAGGCGCGGCTTGCCGGCGCGATTGCCCTGCGCGGGCCGGCCCATGTGCCGCGCACGCATCACCTCGACGCCGACGGCCGCCCGCTGTTCATCAACCGACTGGCGCTGGAGACCAGCCCCTACCTGCTGCAGCACGCGCACAACCCGGTGAACTGGTTCCCCTGGGGTGACGAAGCGTTCGCCGAAGCGCGGCGGCTCGGCCGGCCCGTATTTCTGTCGATCGGGTATTCGACCTGCCACTGGTGCCACGTGATGGAGGCCGAGTCCTTCGAGGACGAGGCGATCGCCCGTTTCATCAACCGTCACTACGTCGCCGTCAAGGTTGATCGCGAGGAGCGCCCCGACATCGACGCCGTCTACATGAGCGCCGTGCAGCAACTGACCGGCGCCGGCGGCTGGCCGATGAGCGTCTGGCTGACAGCGGCGCGCGAACCCTTTTTCGCCGGCACCTACTTCCCGCCGCGCGACGGCGGCCGCGGCGGCCAGCGCGGCTTCCTGTCGCTGCTCGGCGCCTTGTCCGAAACCTTCCAGCGCGATCCGGAGCGTGTCGGGCAGGCGTGCGCGGCGCTGGTCGAGGCGATTCGCCACGACATGCAGGGCGCGTACGGAGCAGGCAGCGCCGAGGCGACCATCGGCTTGCCCGGCGGTGACGTCATCGACGCCACCGTCGACCATTACCGGAAGGCCTTCGATGCCCGACATGGCGGCCTGAGCCGGGCGCCGAAGTTCCCTTCGCACATCCCGGTGCGCCTGCTGCTGCGCCATCACCAGCGCACCGGCGATACCGACGCACTGCGCATGGCGACCCTGACGCTGGAAAAGATGGCCGCCGGAGGCCTCTACGATCAGCTTGGCGGCGGCTTTCACCGCTACTCCACCGACGTCCGCTGGTTGGTCCCGCATTTCGAAAAGATGCTCTACGACAACGCGCTGCTGGTCGTGGCCTACGCCGAGGCGTTTCAGGTCACCGGCCGCGCGGACTTCGCACGCGTCGCGCGCGAGACCTGCGACTACATCCTGCGCGAGATGACGGACGCCGGCGGCGGCTTCTACTCGGCAACCGATGCGGATTCGGAAGGCGAGGAAGGACGCTTCTTCGTCTGGCGCGAGGACGAGATCCGGCGCGAACTGGACGCTCTCGGCGACGGCGAGACGACCGAAGCTTTCCTTGCCCACTATGACGTGCATCCGGGCGGCAACTGGGAAGGCCACACCATCCTCAACGTGCCGCATCCCGACGAAGCCGCCTGGGAGGCGCTGGCCGCTGCGCGCGCCAGGCTCTACGCGGTACGCGCCAGGCGCACGCCGCCCTTGCGCGACGAGAAGATTCTCGCCGCCTGGAACGGGCTGATGATCTCGGCCCTCGCCGTTGCCGGACGCACTCTCGACGCACCGCACTATGTCGCTGCGGCGGTGCGCGCGGCGGATTTCGTTCTCACTCGCCTGCGCGGCGCCGACGGCGGACTCCGCCGCAGCTTCAAGGACGGTCAGGCCCGGCAAGCGGCCTTCCTGGACGACCATGCCTTCCTCGCGGCGGGCCTCATCGACCTCTACGAAGCGACCTTCGACGTACGCCACCTGCGCGACGCCCTGGCGCTGGCCGAGACCACCGAGCGCCTGTTCGCCGATCCGGCGGGCGCCTGGTTCATGAGCAGCGAGGCGCACGAGAGCTTGATCGCGCGCGAAAAACCCGCCTACGACGGCGCCGAACCTTCCGGCACCTCGGTCGCCCTGCTGAACGCGCTCCGCCTCGGCGTGCTCACCGACGACGAGCGCTGGCGCCGGATCGCCGAACGCGGCCTGCGTGCCCATGCCCGGGTACTCGGCGAGCGGCCAACCGCCATGACCGAAGCCCTCCTGGCCGTCGATTTCGTGGCCACGGCGCCGCGCCAGATCGCCGTCGTCTGGCCGGACGGCGCGGCGACGGCGGCCGCAGCCCTGCTGGCCGTTGTCGGTCGACACTTCGTGCCTGCACGCGCAGTCGCCGCGGCGTCGGAGTCAGCCATCGCAGCACTGGCGCAATCGATCCCCTTTGTCGGCGACAAGGTCGCGCTGGGCGGCCGCCCAACCGCGTATGTCTGCCGCCACGGACGCTGCAAGCTGCCGGTGAGCGATGCGGCAGGGCTGGAGGCTCAGCTGCGCGACGCGGGCTCCTGAACTCCTCAGGCTCGCGGATGGGCGGCTTGCCCGTAGCGCGCCGGTCAGCGCGGCGGCGGATGGTCGACGTACCGCACCGAATCGAGGATGCGCTGAACTTCCTTTTCGCCCTCGGCAGCCTGGAACACCAAGAAAAAGGTGAAGCAGGAGCCCCGATGGTAGGGGAACCAGTTCAGCGCTGATTGCCGGCACCACGCTGTTCCTTTTCTCCTCATCGCCAGTGCCGGGAGATTCGCGAATCGTTGACGCGACCTTCACATCGACTCGTCGACGACGTCGGCAACCGTGGTTCGGCGATCCAGAGCGCCAACGCTTTCCTCGAGCCCCTCGGCGCGCAGGATGTCGCGCGCCGCAGCGTGTGCGGCCACCAGCCGCAGGCGTATCCCCGCTGCCTGCAGTTCCTGATGCAGCCTCGCCAGCATGCGTGCGCCGGCGAGATCGACCGTCGGCGAAGTCGACAGGTCGAAGACGGCCAGCGACACCGGTTCGGGCGCGGCTTGGATCCGCTGCCAGATCGCTGCCCGCACATGCTCGACGTTGAAGTAGAGCAGCGACGACTCGACGCGCAGCAGCAGCGCTCCGGGGACGCCCACGTTGTCCGGATTGCGCCCGATGTCGGAGTAAACCCGCGTCCCCGGAATGCGACCGAGGAAGGCGACGTGCGGGTGTGCGGCGCGTCGGATGAGCAGCAGGAGCGACACCAGGACGGCGACGATCACTCCCTTGAGAATGCCGAGTACCAGAACACCGGTGAAGGCGACCATCGAGACGCCGAACTCGAAACGGCTGACTCGCCACAGATGTCGCAGTTCGCCGATGTTGATGAGGCCCTTGACGGCAACCAGCACGATCGCTGCCAGAACCACGTTCGGCAGGTTGTACAGCAGTTCCGTCAGGTACATCAGGCAAAGGCCGATCGTCACCGAGGCGAAAACCAGAGCGAGCGGTGTCCGGGCGCCGGCCTTGTCGTTGACCGACGACTGCGACAGGCCGCCGGCAACCGGATAGGCCTGGAAGAGTCCCGCAGCCAGGTTCGCCGCGCCGATTCCGAGAAGTTCCTGGCGCGCATCGATCTCGTAACCGCGGGCCTGCGCCAGCGCGCGCGCGGCCGAAACACTTTCGACGTAGGCGAGCAACAGGCAGGCGAAGGCGAGGGGGATCACCCCGTCAACATCGCGTACCCGCAAGTCCGGTAGCCGAAAGTCGGGCAGACCCTGCGGCAATGCGCCGACGATCCTGAAGCCGTGCTCGCCGAGTGGGGTCAGCGACAGCAAGACAATCGAAACTACCACTACCAGGAGCGCGACCGGGCGCCCCGGCAGGAACTTCTCCCCGAGCAGCAACACCGCGAGCGCGGCCAGACCGAAAGCGAGCACGGCAAAATTGGTATCCGGGAGCTGGCCGGCCAGGGTGACGACGGATTCGAAGAAGCCGTGCCCACCACCCTGGACGCCGAACAGCTTGGGCAGTTGGGTCACCGCAATGGTCAGTGCCGCGCCCGCCTTGAAACCCAGGAGGATGGTTTCGCTGATGAAGTTGACCAGCGAACTCAGGCGGAACAGCCACGCCAGCACGCACATGAGCGCGATGACCAGCGCAGTCAGTGCGGCAATCGACGCCCAGCGTCCCGGATCGCCCTGCGCCATGCCGGCGACGGTGACGCCGACCAGCATCGAGATCGCCGAGGTGGGACCGATCGCCAGCTGGCGTGACGACCCGAACAGCGCATAGAACAGGCCGCCAACGAGATAGCAGTAGATGCCGTATTGCGGCGGCAGGCCGGCGAGCGAGGCGTAGGCGAGCGACACCGGGATGCCGTAGGCGGCCAGTGTAACGCCCGCGACCGCGTCGTGTGCCAGCCAGGTTGTCCGATACGAGGCGAGCCACTGTGCCGGGGGAAAGACCGCGCGCCAGCCGGTAACCGCGGCTTCGCGTGCCTGGGCGTTTGCGGCTTGCGATGCCTCGGCATCCGGCGCAGGACTCACGGACCGTCCTCGACCTGGGCCTCGAGTCGTCCTTCGCGGACTGCCTTGACGAAAGCTCGGTAGTCACGCTGATTCTGGTCGCTGTACTCGACGGCGAACTCGCAGATCGCATCGTCGAAGGCGGTGTTCGAACCCATGTAGCCGGCGATCAGTGCCGCGTCGCCGGAACGTGCATGCGCCCGCGCCAGTGCCCAGGCACAGAGTCTGCCGTAGGCCAGCAGGAGGTCGACGTCCCAGCCCTCGATGATCGCGCTGATCTTGACGTCGCGCAGTTGGCGGATGTAGTAATCCGTGCCATCCAGTCCTCTGGTCCAGCCGAGGAAGATGTCGGAAGCGACCTGCATCAGGCGCTGCCCGGCAATCACGCGCTGGCCATGGTTCGCATGGAGGCTCTGCCCAGCATACGGCTCGAGCACCGACGCCCTCGCCTCCTTGACCTGCAGGAAGAGTGGGTCATTGTCGGCGGCCATGAACAGCGCGATCGAACACCTGGTGCCGACGCTGCCAACCCCGACGACCTTGGCTGCCAGATCGAAAAAACGGAAACGGTCGAACAGCACGCGCACGTGCTCGGCCAGCGACTCGCGATAGCTGGCCAGGGCGTCTCTGTACTGCGTCGCAAATCCCGGGGTCTGCTCCTCGCTGTGGTGAAAGATCAGCGGTGGATCATCCTTGATCCGGGGCAGCGCGCCGTGGTGTTCGGCAAGCTTCGGGAAGATGAATTCGGCAGCGCTCTGCTGGCGGGCCTTCTGCAGCCGTCGGGCGATTCGCTTCCTGACCTCCTCGCTGCCGGCTTCAGCCATCACGCGCTCGACGGTAATCGTGTCGTACCAGACTTCGAGCGCGCGCATCGAGGAATAGTCGGCCATCCGTTCCCGATACGCGCGCACGGTCGCCGTCGCCGCTTTTGCCGCTTCGCTCTCATTGAGCCGAAGATGATGTGCGGCAATCACGACACTCGCCGTCAGGCGCTTGAGATCCCATTCCCAGGGCGCGGGCAGCGTCTCATCGAGGTCGTTGATGTCGAACACCACCTGCCGTTCGGGCGTGGCAAAGCCGCCGAAATTCAGCAGGTGCGCGTCGCCGCAGGCCTGCACCCGGATGCCGGAGGTTGGCGTCGTTGCCAGATCGGCGGCCATGATCGCAGCCGAGCCGCGGTAGAAGGCAAACGGCGACTGCAGCATGCGGCCGAAGCGGATCGGCACGAGTTCAGGCAAACGACCGACATTCGATTCGACCAACAGCTCGAGCGGATCGCGTCGCTTCTTCGGCGCCTTCCAGCCGCCCTGCGCCTCGCGCGGCGCTGCTTCGCGCAGGGCCTTGCCCTGCGCACGACGCTCATCGGGTGAAAGGACCGCTGCCTGCAGATCGTTGCTGGCAACTGCCCCGATGTCATCCGTCTTGCCCCTTTTCATCCAAGAACTCCTTCCGTAGAGAATGCCTGCCAATGAATTATAGGCAATCGGCTGCGGCATCGCTGCCGTGGCGAGACTCGCCGGGGCGGCCTGCACATTGAACCTTGGGCTTCGATATGAGCCAGTCCTGGGGTGCAGCCCCGGGCACCGGGTTCCTTGCTGCCAGTCCGCCGTTTCGTTGACGCAGGCCTGACGAGTGTCGACCGTATCCACTACTCTGCTTTTCCGACGGATACCCGTCAACGCCAATGCCTGCGCTGCACCGCTTCCATCCTCCTGCCCTGATGGTTCTCTCTGCCGACCTCGCGAGCCACGCCCGTGGGCAGGCCACGGTCTTCGTCGGCACCGCCGGGAGCGTACTGGAGCGCAGCAACGCCGATGGGTTTCGCTTTTGCGCCCACCAGTTCTACGACGGCGACGGAAAGAAGCGCGAACGGTACGTGGCTGGCCCCATCGGAGCGCCCGAACCGGATGCGACGGCCCGGGCTCTCCGGCTTGCCGTCGTCGAAACCAAGGCAGCCACCACCTGAGTTATCTGCTGGCGAGTCTGTTGCTGGCCAGGGAAGGGTGCTGCATGGTTCGGGTGCCGTTGCCCGAGCGTTTCGCCCTGCACAAGCTCATGGCGTCCCAGTTGCAGGTTGATCGGTGGGGGGCAAGTCCGAGAAGGACCTGTTGCAGGCCGCGGTGCCTGCTGCGGCCGCTGCTGGAGAACGATCACCCGCGTGCCTGGGACGAACTCAACCCGGAATAGTCCGCGCCCGCTTGCCCGCCTTTTCCGTCGGACACGGTTCCACAAGGGGCCGACCGACGCACGGGCGTCGGTACTGGACCGTGCATTCCGACACGAGCTACGGCAGGCACCTGCGGGGCGGTGCTCCCGCCCCTCATCACTACTTGGCCGGTGTCGCCTTCGCCTTGCCTGCCTGGACGCCCTGCTGGTAGGCGCGTTGCTCCCTTTGCTGCTGCTGGTCGTAGAGGAAGCCCCCGGCAGCGCCGATCGCCGCGCCACCCGCTGCCCACGCCCACTCGCCGGTGACCGCGCCCACCACGACGCCGGCGCCGGTGCCGATGGCGGCGCCGCTCAAGGTGCGCTGCTCGGTCGAGCTCATGTTGGCGCAGCCGCCGATGGCGAGCATGCCCGCCAGCAACGGAACGCCGATCAATCCATGTTTCATCGTTCTACTCCTCATGTACGTGGTCTTTCCAGGCGGCCGCGCGCCACTACTTGCGGCAAGGGTACTTCTCGCCGGCAAAGCGGAAGAGGGTGTCGATCGCACCCGCGTTCATCAGTTGCGGGCGGGCGTTGGCCCAGGCGACGAAGTCACTCGCCACCTGCGAGCGCTTGGGGCTGGGGTCGGGAACGCAGACGAAGCGGTCGGCGGGTTGTGTCGATGCGTCGTAATAGCCGTAGGCTCCGGCCAGGACGCCATGGCAGAAGGCGAGGGCGGTGGCGTGGTCGGGATCCGACTCCGGTACGCTGCACACCTTCACCAGTTCGCCGGCATTGCGGATGCGGTACTGGTCGGGTGGAACCGCGTGGGCGGTGGCGGTGAGCGTAGCGGCGGCGGCAAGAAGGGCAATGCGCATGTCAGGTACCTCCGGTGGGGCGGGCGACGGTGCCGTCGCCCGCAGTGGCAAGGTTGTTCAGTAGACCTCGGGAACGTACTTCAGCGGCAGACCGGGGTCCACGTAGTCACCCGGTTTCTGTCGCCGTGGCAGGCTGATCTTCGGTGCCTTGGCGACCTCGTAGGGAATGCTGCTCAACAGATGCTTGATGATGTTGAGGCGCACCCGCTTCTTGTCGTCCGAGCGCGCGACGAACCACGGCGCCCAGTCGGTATCGGTGGCCCGGAACATGTCGTCGCGGGCACGTGAGTAGTCGTACCAGCGGCTGTACGACTTGAGATCCATCGGCGACAGCTTCCATTGCTTGCGCGGATCGGTGATGCGCGCTTCGAGCCGGCGGGTCTGCTCGTCCATGTCGACCTCGAGCCAGTACTTGCGCAGGATGATCTGGTTGCCATCGACCATCAGTTTCTCGAACAGCGGCGCCAGCCGCAGGAATCCCTGCACCTGCTCGTCGCTGGCGAATCCCATCACCCGTTCGACGCCGGCGCGGTTGTACCAGCTGCGGTCGAAGATCACCACTTCGCCGGCTGCCGGCAGGTGGGGCAGATAACGCTGCACGTACATCTGCGTCTTCTCGCGCTCGGTCGGCGCCGGCAAGGCGACGACGCGGAAGAACCGCGGGCTGACGCGGCCGGTGATCGCCTTGATCGTGCCACCCTTGCCGGCGCCGTCACGTCCCTCGAAGACGATCACCACCTTCAGTCCCTTTTCGATCACCCAGCTCTGCAGGTGGGCGAGTTCGCCCTCGAGCTGCTCGAGTTCCCGGTAATACTCTTTCGACGACATTTTCCGCGCTGGCTGCTCGGCTGCCTCGGTTGTCGCCACGCCAGTCGCGGCTTCGGGCGGACCGAGTTCTTTCAATTTGGTTTTCCTTGCCGCTTTGCCCTTCTTGCCCTTCTTGCCCATGTTTCTCTCCTTTGCGGTTGCATCCTGGCGCTGCTGGACCGGGCAGCGCCCGCCGGCTGGCACGCTCACGGTTGCCTGGCTGCAGCGACGTCGTCCGCCTTGCCGGCGAGCCGATCCGCTTCGTTGACCCAGCCGCCACCCATGGCCAGGTACAGACTGATCATCGCCTGGAACTCCGTCCCCTGGGTCTGCGTGTACTGCAGTTGCACGCTGAACAGGCTGCGTTCGGCGTCGAGGACCTCGATGAAGCTGGTGTAGCCATTGTCGTAGCGCAGGCGGGCGGTGGCGGCGTACTGCTGCAGGGCTTCGACCTGACGCCGCTGTGCGTGCAACTGCTCGCGCGTCCGGTCCTGGTTGATCAGCGCATCGTTGACCTCGCGGAAAGCCTCCTGAATCGCCTTCTGGTAGCTGAACAGCGCCTGCTGCTGTGTCGCCTCGGCGGATTGCAACTGTCCCGCCAGCGCGCCGGCGGTGAAGATCGGCATGCTGATCGGCAGGCCGTAGTTCCACACCTTGTTCTCGCCCTGGAAGAGGTTGCTGAGGCTGGTACTCGAGTATCCGAAGAGTCCGGTGAGCGAGATCGTCGGGAAGTACGCCGCCTTGGCGGCGCCGATCAGGGCATTGGCGGCGATCAGCTCCTGTTCGGCACGGCGCAGGTCGGGCCGCCGCTCGAGGAGTTCCGACGGCAGGCCGGCAGGGATCGCCGGCAGTGTCAGTTGGTCGATGCTCTTGCCTCGGGCGATGGGCCCGGGGTTGCGTCCGAGCAGCACGCTGAGGCCGTTTTCCTGCTGTGCGATCGCCTTCTCGATGGGCGGGATCGTCGCCAGGGCCTCCTCGTATTGCGAGCGGTTCTGGCTCAGTTCGAGCAAGGATATCAGGCCACCTTCGAAGCGCAGCTTGAACAGCTCGTACGACTCGCCGCGCGTCTTGGCCGTCGCCTGCGCGATCTCCAGCTGCCGGTCGAGATCGCGCAGGTTGATGTAGGCGCCGGCGACGCTGCCGACGAGCGACAGGATGACACCGCGCCGGCCTTCCTCGCTGGCCAGCAGGCGCGCACGCGCCGCTTCTGTCTGGCGCCGGATGCGCCCCCAGATGTCGATCTCCCAGCTGGCGTTGAGCAGGACATTGTAGGTGCTGAACGTATTGCTCTGCCCGGCGCCGAGGACCACTGCGCCGACGTCGCGCTGCCGGCGGGCGTCGGCGCTGGCGCCGACCTGCGGGAAGAGGCCGGAGCGAACGAAGCCGTACTGGCCGGCGAACTCCTCGACGCGGGCGCTGGCGATCATCAGATCCTTGTTCTCGCGCAGAGCCGTCGTCACCAGATCGTTGAGCACCGGGTCGGCGAACTGCTCCCACCAGGCGGTGTTGGCGAGATCGCGCGCATCCTTCTCGTCCAGGCGCCAGGCCGCCGGTGCGTCGAGGGGCGGGCGGACGTAGTCGGGGCCGACCATGCAGCCGCTGGCGAGCAGGGTGATCAACATCGCAGCAATGGGACTACGCATGGCCATCCCCTTCCTTGGCGGCAGCCGGTTGCTCGTTCGCGCCGCTGCTTTCGGCCGGTAGCGGATCGGTCTTGCCGCGGTGGCTGAGCCGCTCGATGACGTAGAAGCTGACCGGGATCATGAAGATCGCGATGCCGGTGGCGGCCAGCATGCCGCCGATGACCGCGCCGCCCATCACCTGCCGCGAGATGGCGCCGGCGCCGCTGGCCAGCGCGAGCGGAACACAGCCGAGGATGAAGGCGAACGAGGTCATCAGGATCGGCCGCAGGCGCAGCTGCGCGCCCTTCAGGGTGGCCTCCGCGAGGGACAGCTCGCCCTTCTCGTATTCCATCTTGGCGAATTCGACGATCAGGATGGCGTTCTTGGCCGCGAGGCCGATCAGCATGACGAGGCCGATCTGCGCGTAGACGTTGAGCTCCTGCCCGCGCAGCAGCAGCGCCGCGAAAGCGCCGGCGACGGCGATCGGTGTCCCGAGCAGCACCGAGAACGGCAGCGACCAGCTCTCGTACTGGGCAGCGAGGATCAGGAAGACGCAGAGCAGCGAGAAGGCGAAGATGGCGACCGGCGAGACGCCCTGCGCGGCTTTCTGCTCCTGGAACGACATGCCGGAGTAGTCGAAGCCCATTTCGCTCGGCATGGTCTCGTGGAACACCTCTTCCAGCGCGCGCATGACCTGCGCCGAACTGAAGCCCGGCGCGGCCGATGCGTTGATCTGCGCGCTGCGGTAGAGGTTGAAGCGCATCGTGAACTCGGGGCCGGCGATGTTGCGTACCGAGGTCAGCGCCGACAGCGGGACCGGCTGGCCATCCTTGTTGCGCACGTAGAACTGGCCGACATTCTGGATGTCGGTGCGGAAGTCGCCCTCGGCCTGGATGTAGACCTGCCACTGGCGGCCGAAGCGGTTGAAATAGTTGATGAAGCCGCTGCCGAGGAAGGACTGCAGCGTCTGGTAGACGTCCTTGATGTTGACCCCCTGCTTGAGCACCTTGTCGCGGTCCACGTCGATGAACAGCTGCGGCACGACCGGGCGGAAGGTGGTCGACAGGCCGGCCAGTTCAGGTCGCTTGCGCGCCGCTTCGAGGAACTTGCTGGTCTGCTCGGCGAGGAAGGCGATGTCCTTGCCGGCGCGGTCCTGCAGGATGAAGGTGGCGCCGCCCGAGACGCCGACGCCCTGGATTGCCGGCGGCGGAAAGGCGAAGCCGATGGCACCGCTGATGCCGGAAAGCCGCCGGGTGAGCTCATCCTTGATCGCCCCGTACTGCTCCTCCGGCTTCGTGCGCTTCGACCATTCCTCGAAAGTGATGAAGAAGAAAGCGCTGTAGGTGTTCTGCACCTGGCTCAACAGGTTGTAGCCGACCACGGTGGTGGCGTACTTGACGCCGGGAACGTCCTTGATCAGGTCTTCGGCTTGCCGGGCGACTTCCGAGGTGCGCTGCAGCGAACCCGCGTCGGGAAGCTGCACGCCGGCGAAGACGTAACCCTGGTCCTCGTCGGGCAGGAAGCCCGTCGGCAGCGTCTTGCCGAACAGGCCGGCGAGGGCGGCGAGGCCGGCGATGAAGATCAGGCTGATGAAGCTCTTGCGGATCGCCAGGCGGCAGACGCCGACATAGCCGCCGGTCACCCGGCCGAACACCTCGTTGAACCAGTCGTAGAACTTCTGCAGCGGCCCGCTTCCCTTGACCTTGGGACGCAGCAGCAGGGCGCACAGGGCCGGGCTCAGGGTCAGCGCGTTGAAGGCCGAGATGACGACCGAAATCGCGATGGTCACCGCGAACTGCTGGTAGAGCTGGCCGGTGATGCCGGGGATGAAGGCGGTCGGCACGAAGACTGCGGCGAGGATGACGGCGATGGCGATGACCGGGCCGGTCACCTCGCTCATCGCCTTGAGGGTCGCGTCCTTCGGCGACAGGCCATGCTCAATGTGGTGTTCGACCGCCTCGACGACGACGATGGCGTCGTCGACGACCAGACCGATCGCCAGGACCAGACCGAACAGCGACAGGGTGTTGATCGAGAAGCCGAACAACGGGAAGAGCATGAAGGTGCCGACCAGCGACACCGGCACGGCGAGCAGCGGGATCAGCGTCGCGCGCCAGCCCTGCAGGAAGACGAAGACGACGATGATCACCAGCACCAGCGCCTCGAACAGCGTGTGCTCGATCTCCTTGATGCCTTCGGTGACGGCCAGTGTCGTGTCGAGGGCGATGACGTAGTCGAGGTCGGGCGGGAAACCCTGCTTGATCTTTTCCATCAGCGCCTTGGCGCCGTTCGCGGCATCGAGGGCGTTGGCTCCGGGGACCTGGTAGAGAGCGACGAGGGCCGCCGGCTTGCCGTTCAACCGCCCTTCCATGTTGTAGGTCTGGGCGCCGAGTTCGATCCGGGCGACATCTGAAACGCGGACGATCGAGCCGTCCGGGTTGGCACGCAGGACGACCTTGCCGAAATCCTCCTCGGTCACCAGCCGACCCTGGGCGCGGACTGCGTAGGTAAATTCCTGTCCGGGTGGCGCCGGCTGGGCACCGACCTGGCCCGCCGGGTTGACGGCGTTCTGGGTCTGGATGGCGCTGATGATCTCGGGAATCGTGATGTTCAGCTTGGCCAGCACGTCGGGGCGGACCCACAGGCGCATCGCGTACTGGCCGGCGCCGAAGACGGTGACGCTGGCGATGCCCTTGATCCGCGTCATCTGGTCGTTGATGTTGATGTACGAGTAGTTGGCGAGGAAGATGTTGTCGTAGGTGCCGTTCGGCGAATAGAGGGCGAACATGATCAGCGGCGACGAGGTCGATTTCTGCACCGTCACGCCGTAGTTGCGCACGTCCGATGGCAGTTGCGACTCCGCCTGCCCCTGGCGCATCTGGGCCAGAAGCTGGTCGGTGTTGGCGTCGGTGCCCAGCGCGAAGTTGACGTACAGCGTCGATTGGCCATTGTTGGCGTTGATCGAGTACATGTAGTCCATGTTGTCGACGCCGGACATCTGCTGCTCGATCGGCGTGGCGACCGCCTGTTCGAGGGTCAGCGCATCGGCGCCGGTGTAGGTCGCGTTGACCTGGATCTGCGGCGGCACGATGTTCGGGAACTGCGCGATCGGCAGACTGGACATCGCGACGAGGCCGACGATGGTCATCAGGATCGAGATGACCATCGCCACGATCGGGCGGTTGATGAAGAACCGGGACATGGCGGCTTATTCCTTGGCGGTGGCTGCGGCGGGCCCGGGGGCGGCCTTGCCGGGGGCGCCTGGCGCCGGTGCAGCAGGAACGAAGGGCTTGGTCTCGACCGTCATCCCCGGCCTGACCTTCTGCGTGCCCTCGGCGACGACCCTTTCGCCGGGCTTGAGGCCCTCGCTGATCAGCCAGTCGCTGCCGATGCGGTCGCCGACGACGACCGGGCGGATGTCGACCTTGTTGTCGGCGCCGACGACGGCGAGCAGGAACTTGCCCTGCATCTCGGTCACCGCCCGCTGCGGCACCAGCAGCGCGCCCTTGACGACCTGCATCGTTGCCCGGATGCGGCCGAACTGGCCCGGGCGCAGCAGGTTGTTGGCGTTGGGGAAGAGCGAGGCGACCTTGAAGGTGCCGGTCGTGACATCGACCTGGCGGTTGAGCACAGAGACCTTGCCCTGGTGCGGATAGATCGAGCCGTCAACCAGGATCAGTTCGAGCGGCACATCTTCGGTCGACCTGCCCGCTGCGCTGGCGGCCGTTGCCACCTTGAGGTACTCCTGTTCGCTGATGTTGAAATAGACCTTGATCGGGTCGACCGACGACACCGTCGTCAGTTCGGCGCCACTCGGGCTCAGCAGGTCACCGATCTGCGCCCTGGCGATGCCCGCGATGCCGCTGATCGGCGAGGTGATCCGCGTGAAGCCGAGGTTGAGCTTCGCCGTCTTCAGGTTGGCGTCGGCGGCCTCCAGTTCAGCCTTGGCCGACTGGAAGGCGCCGGTCGCGTCGTCGAGGTCCTTCTGGCTGACGGCGTTCTTCTCCGCCAGCGGCTTGATGCGGGCGAGGTTGGCCGAGGCCGTGTCGAAACGGGCGACCTTCTGGGCGCGTACGCCCTTCGCCTCGTCAACCGCCGCCTCGAAGGTGCGCGGATCGATTTCGAAGAGCGGCTGACCCTTCTTCACGAGGTCGCCCTCGCGGTAGTTCTGCCTGATCAGATAGCCGGTCACCTGCGGCCGGATCACCGCATTGATGTTGCCGTCCATCGTTCCCACCCATTCCATGTAGATCGGCACATTCTTCTGCACCACCTGTACGACCTCGACGACCGGCGCCACCGGTGCTGCAGCCTTTTTCTCGCTGCAGCCGGTGGCGGCGACGAGCAGCAGGCCGAGCACGGCGGCGGCAATGCCCAGCGGGCGGTAGGGGAGAGGCAAGGAAGGGAGATTCATGGCGGCTCCTGCGGATGCTGAATTGGGGCGCTGATGCGGAGAAAGGCATTATGGGCCATCGCTGCTGGCAAGACCAGCGCTTCAATCTGTCCGGCATGCCGCTGCCGGCGGCGCAGCGGGCGAGGCAGCCGGTCATGCGCTGTTACGAACCCACCGGAGGGCATGCGCTATACTCGCCCCTCATTCGGTATCGATTCGGCATTGACATGGCACAGGAAGGCCGCAGGGCATGAGCGAACGCGAGACGGACCAGCTCCTGGTGGAACGTGCGCAGGCGGGGGAGAAGCGCGCTTTCGATGTGCTGGTTGCCAAGTACCAGCGCAAGGTCGCGCGCCTGTTGTCGCGCTTCGTGCGCGATCCGGCGGAAGTCGAGGATGTGGCGCAGGAAGCCTTCATCAAGGCCTACCGCGCGCTGCCCTCGTTTCGTGGCGACAGCGCCTTCTACACCTGGCTGTACCGCATCTCGATCAACACCGCCAAGAACTACCTCGTCGCCCAGGGCCGCCGCGCGCCGACCTCGACCGAGTTCGACGCCGAGGAGGCCGAGGTCTTCGAGGACGCCAGCCAGTTGCGCGACATCAACACACCGGAGAGTCTGCTGCTCACGCGGCAGATCGGCGAGACGGTCAATGCTGCGATGGACGCGCTGCCGGCCGAGCTGCGCCATGCGATCGTCCTGCGCGAGATCGATGGCCTGAGCTATGAAGAGATCGCCAGTGTCATGAGCTGCCCGATCGGTACCGTCCGTTCGCGCATTTTCCGCGCACGCGAGGCGGTTGCCGAGAAGCTTCGCCCACTCCTTGACGTAGCGGCGGACCGTCGCTGGTAGTGATGAGCAGGCAGCCCTTACCATCATCGCGGCCAGCCGACTCTGCCCCGGGCCACGACGGTCGGCCGGCGGGAGCTGGCGATGAATGAAGCCTGGGGCACGGTGGTGGCGCTCGTTGGCGAGCAGGCGACGATCCGCATCGACGAGACGGGTTGCGGCCGCTGCCGGCAGCCGGGGGGCTGCGGTGGCAGTCAGGCCGCGACGCTTTTCTGCCACACACCGCGGACCTTCAGCGTGCCGAACCCGGACGGTCGACAGGTTGGCGAGCGGGTGCAGGTCGTCCTCGCCGGCGGGTCGCTGGGCCGCAGCGCGCTGCATGCCTACGTGCAGCCGCTGCTCGCGCTGCTCGGCGGGGCACTCACCGGTTCGGCGATCGCCGGCGAAGCGGGGGCGATCGGTGGGGCGGTTGCCGGCCTGTTGCTCGGCTGGTTGCTCCTGCGCCGGGCGCAGATGCGCTGGCGTCAGGAGCACGGTCTGCAGCCATCGATCCGCTCTTGATTTTCTCGCCAGGATCCCCACTGAAGCCGAATGGGAGCGCCAGTCCACTCATCCCAGACCTCAACCAGGAGACCGCGGGGGCCATGAGACAACTTCTTCTTGCCTTCTTCTTCGTCCTCTTCTCGCTGCCGGCGCAAGCGCAAAACCGGGGCTTGCCCGATTTCACCGAACTGGTCGAGAAACAGGGGCCGGCCGTGGTGAATATCAGCACCACGCAGACGCAACGCGGCGGCGGCAGGGGCGCGCAACCCTTCCCGTTCGACGAGAACGACCCGATGTACGAGTTTTTCCGCCGCTTCATCCCGCGCCAGCCCGGCATGCCGGGTATTCCGGGGATGCCGCGCGAGTTCGAGAGCCGCTCGCTCGGTTCGGGCTTCGTCATCAGCGCCGATGGCTACATCCTGACCAATGCGCACGTCGTCGAGTCGGCCGACGAGATCCTCGTCCGCCTGACCGACAAGCGCGAGTTCAAGGCGCGCGTCATCGGTACCGACAAGCGCACCGATGTGGCGTTGATCAAGATCGAGGCGAGCGGTCTGCCGACCGTTCGCCTGGGTGATCCGGGGGTGCTCAAGGTCGGCGAGTGGGTCGTGGCGATCGGCTCGCCATTCGGCTTCGACAACAGTGTCACCGCCGGCATCGTCAGCGCCAAGGGGCGCTCGCTGCCGCAGGAGAACTTCGTTCCCTTCATCCAGACCGATGTCGCGGTCAATCCGGGCAATTCGGGCGGGCCGCTGTTCAACATGAGGGGCGAGGTGGTCGGCATCAACTCGCAGATCTACAGCCGATCGGGCGGCTTCATGGGGATTTCCTTCGCCATCCCGATCGACGTCGCGATGGAGGTACAAGGGCAGTTGCGCGCCACTGGCAAGGTCAGCCGGGGCCGCATCGGCGTCGTCATCCAGGAGGTGACGAAGGAGCTGGCGGAGTCCTTCGGCCTGGCGAAGGCGCAGGGTGCCGTGGTGAACGCGGTCGAGAAGGGTGGCCCGGCGGACAAGGCCGGAGTCGAGCCGGGCGACGTGATTCTCCGCTTCGACGGCAAGCCGATCGCCGGTTCGGGCGACTTGCCGCGCATCGTCGGTGGCACCAGGCCGGGCAGCAGAGCGACGATCCAGGTCTGGCGCAAGGGCGCGACGCGCGATCTGGTGCTCGTCGTCGCCGAGATTCCGGCCGAAGAGAAGACCGCCAGCCGCAGCAGCCGCAGCGCCAAGCCAGCCGAGCGGGCAGCCAACCGCCTCGGACTGGTGGTGGCGGAACCGACGCCGGAGCAGAAGCGTGAACTCAAGCTCGATGCGGGCCTGCTCGTGGAGGACGTGCGCAACATGGCGGCGCGCGCCGATCTGCGGCCGGGCGACATTCTGCTGGCACTGATCGCGCGCGGCGAGAGCATCGAACTGAAGAGCGTCGAGCAGTTCAACCGCCTGCTCGCACAGCTCGACAAGTCGGCCAGCGTCACCCTGCTGGTCCGGCGCGGCGAGCTGCAGACCTTCGTCACCATCAAGGCGGCGCCCGAGAAGCGCGGCGAGTGATGCCGTCGATGAAGCTGACGCTGCTCTCGCGCTCCTGCTGCCATCTCTGTTCCGACATGGAGGCGGCGCTGGCGCCGCTGGTCAACGAGTTCGGCGTCGAGCTCGAAGTGCTCGACGTCGACGACGATGCGGCGCTGCTCGAAGTCTACGACGAGCTGGTGCCCGTCCTTCTGCATGACGGCGTCGAGCTGTGCCACTACTTCCTGGATGTCGGCAGGGTGCGCGATCACCTGCGTGCGATGTCGTCGCCCATCGCCCGGCAGCCATCACCATCACCCTCAGCGAACGGATCATGACCCCGGATACCCTCGAGAACCGCTGTTTCGACGAGATCAACATCGGCGACAGCGCCAGCATCACGCACACCCTGAGCGTCAACGACGTGCAGCTTTTCGCCGCCGTTTCCGGCGACCTCAATCCGACCCGGCTCGACAGCGAACTCGACCGGCAGCTCGGGCCGAACGACCTCGCGGCGCACAGCATGTGGCTCGGGGCGCAGGTTTCCGGCATCCTCGGCAAGCAGCTTCCCGGCCCGGGAACGGTACATGCCGGACAGGATCTCGAGTTCCTGGCACCGCTGGCGGTCGGTGAGCAGGTGACGATCTCGATCACCGCCACGGCCAAGGATGCGGCCAGCCGGCGGGTCAGCTTCGCCTGCCGTGGCGTCAACGGCCGCGGCGAGACGATCATGACCGGCACCGCGCGGGTGATCGCGCCGCAGGCCAAGGTGCGCATGGAGCGGCCGGACGCGGCCAGCATCTCGATCCAGAGCCACGACAACTTCGGGCGCTTCGTCGAACGCTGCCAGCAACTGCCGCCGGTGTCGGTCGCCGTGGCGCATCCGTGCGACGAGTCGTCGCTCGCCGCAGCGCTGCAGGCGAAACGCGAGGGACTGATCGAGCCGATCCTCGTCGGACCTGTCGCGCGCCTGCGTGCGGTGGCGGAGCAGGCCGGTCTCGACCTCGCCGGCGTGCGCATCGACGACGTGCCGCACAGCCATGCCGCCGCCTTCCGCGCCGTCGAACTGGTACGCCTCGGTGAGGCGGCGGCATTGATGAAGGGCAGCCTGCACACCGACGAACTGATGGCCGAGGTGGTCAGCAAGACCACCGGTCTGCGCACCGAGCGGCGCATCACGCACGCCTTCCTGATGGATGTGCCGACATACCACAAGGGGCTGATCGTCACCGATGCGGCGATCAACATCGCTCCCGATCTCGACACCAAGCGTGACATCTGCCAGAACGCGATCGATCTGGCGCATGTGCTCGGCATCGAAAGGCCGAAGGTGGCGATCATCTGCGCCGTCGAGTCGATCAATTCGCGCATGGTGTGCACCACCGATGCCGCGTCGTTGTGCAAGATGGCGGACCGCGGCCAGATCAGTGGTGCGATCCTCGATGGTCCACTCGCTCTCGACAACGCGATCAGCAAGGAAGCGGCACGCATCAAGAAGATCGACTCGCCGGTTGCCGGCGACCCGGACATCGTCGTCGTACCGGATCTGGCCGCGGGCAACATCCTCGCCAAGCAGCTCACCTTCATGGGCAACGCCGACGGCGCCGGCGTCGTCCTCGGCGCGCGCGTGCCGATCATCCTCACCAGCCGCGCCGACAACCGGCGCACCAAGCTTGCGTCGTGCGCGGTTGCCGTCCTGATGGCCAGCGCGGCGGCTGGCCAGGCGCCGACCCGGGCAGGAGTCTGAGATGGAAAGTCTGATCCTCGTTCTCAACGCCGGCTCGTCGAGCCTCAAGTTCTCGCTGTTCACCGTCCGCACGGCCGGCGAGATGGACGCCGTTGCGGTCGGCCAGATCGAGGGCCTGGGGACCGCGCCGCGGCTCAAGGTCAAGGATGGCGCCGGCGAGCGGATTGCCGACGAGCAGTGGGACAAGGGCGAGGTGAGCGGTCATGCGCAGGCGCTGCAGCGGATCGCCGGACTGCTTCGCTCGCGTTTCCAGGGCAGCGTGCTGGCCGGCGTCGGCCACCGCGTCGTGCATGGCGGCCCCGACTACGCGGCTCCCCTGTTGGTGACGCCGGAAGCGATGCGCCGCCTCGAGGACTTCATCCCGCTGGCGCCGTTGCATCAGCCGCACAACCTGGCGGCGATCCGTGCCGTGCAGGAGGTGCAGCCGGATCTGCCGCAGGTCGCCTGTTTCGACACCGCCTTCCACCAGACTCAGGAGCGCGTCGCGCAGTTCTACGGGCTGCCCTACGAGTACTTCGAGCGCGGCGTGCGCCGCTACGGCTTCCACGGGCTGTCCTACGAGTACATTGCCGGCGCCCTGCCGGCGGTTGCCCCGGCGATCGCCGGCGGGCGGGTGGTCGTCGCCCACCTCGGCAGTGGTGCCAGCATGTGCGCCATGCGTGCCGGCCGGAGCGTCGGCAGTTCGATGGGGTTCACCGCCCTCGACGGCCTGCTGATGGGTACGCGGCCGGGCAACATGGATCCCGGCATCGTGCTCTACCTGCTGCAGCAGGAGGGGATGAGCGCAAAGCAGATCGAGGATCTGCTCTACAAGCGCTCGGGTCTGCTCGGCCTGTCGGGCATCGGCAACGACATGCGGGTGCTGCTGGCAAGCGAGGAAGCGCGCGCCAGGCTGGCGATCGAGCACTTCGTCTACCGCATCGGTCGTGAACTCGGCGCGCTCGCCGCCGTTCTCGGCGGCCTCGACGCGCTGGTGTTCACTGCCGGCATCGGCGAGAACAGTGCGCGCATTCGCGAACTCGTCTGCGAGCAGGCTGCATGGCTGGGCATCGAGATCGATCGCGCAGCCAACGAGGCTGGCGGCCCGTGCATCAGCCGCGGCGGCAAGGCTTCGGCGTGGGTGCTGCCGACCAACGAGGAACTGATGATCGCACGGCACACACGGCAACTGCTGGCGCTCTGAGCGGCACGCAGCGGATGGGTGCCGGCTGCGATCGACGACGCGACCGCCGCTGCCACGGCCGACGGGGTTGCCGATCGTGACGCTTTCGCGTCGGGGCGGCTGGCGATGCCGCCGGATCGCTGAAACACCTTGCCGCCGGTCGCGCGTTCGCTACCCGGTTGTCCCGGAACGAGCGCGCGGCCGGTCGAAGCGGACGCCTGCCTGCCTACTGCAGGGTCGGCGCGGACCAGAGGCGCCCCGCCCGCCGCAGCTTGGGCGATGATCGTCGCCGTTGCCTGCTGGCGCGCACTCGTCGCTGTCCCGCCGGCGCCGCAGGCGGACAATCGCGCGCAGCGCGCCGCGGGCTCGGTTCCTCTGCCGCGTCGCCGGACAGGGTCAGCCACATCGTGCGCAGCATTTCGTCCGGGCCAGGAGCCAGGAAGCCTGCGTGGTCGAGGAAGTCGCCACCCCTGTCCTCGCCGGCGGTGCCGTAGTCCGTGCGGCAACTGCCGTCGTGCCGAGCGTCGGCAGGCACGAGCGCGTGGCCGGTGGCGTGGCTCGAGCGGACGACGATATCGCCCGCGCACCGGCCAGGCGGAAGCAGCAGCCGGCGAGCATGGCCGACGATGATCGCCGTCCCCACCGGGTCGAGCGTCGTCGCGCCGGCCAACTGCGACAGGACGAGGTTGAAGGCATCGAAGGGATCGGCCGCCATCGCGTCGAGCAGGGTGACCTTGACCGTCTTCGCGGTTTCGCCAGGCGCAAAATTGAGCCGGCCACTGGTCGCGACGTAGTGGCGTCCAGCCACCGCGCCGGCGTCCTGCGTCGCGTAGCTCATCGCCACGAGACTCGTCGATGGCCGGTCGAGCGTTACGACGAAGCTCGCTTCCCGCATCGAGCTGTCCACCACGCAGTCGTCGACCGTCACCAGCGGCCGTCCCAGCGCCGCGGTGCAGTCGATGATCGTCGCGATCGCCACCGTGTTGCCGATGACGGCATTTGCGCTCGCCGAGCAGATGATCAGCGCGAGTGTTTCCGTCCTTGCGGCTACACGCCTGCTCGCAATGGAGACGCTGATGACCCGCTCGACGACTCCCGGGTCGAAAACAAGCATCCCGAACTCATCGTCGCGCTCGTCGCCGCTTGCCGAAGTCAGACCGATGAGTGTCCACCTGACCGTCACCGCAGCCCGTGGGTCCGCTTCGGACAGGCGCACGGTGAACACTGCATGGGCAGCGGACTTGCTGATGACGATGTCGTCGACCGAGATGATGCGAGACATGTTCTCTCCTGGAAAAGCGGTGGCATGGTCCGTGTATGACCCAGGCGGAGCGCTCGCGAACCGGCGCCATCGCGGAAAGATGGCTGGCGGGCTGCGCCTTTCAGCGGATGAATCTAGCAGACGGCAGAGGGCTGTGGCCGAAGGTTTTCTTCTTACCTGCAGCATACATGGCGGCCATCGGAACGGCCTCCGGCAGGTCGGGACGGGGCGCCGCACATCCGCGAAGAGCGTGCCGGCATGCCTCTGCCGAGGGCACGAAGGCGACCGGCGAGGGGCCGTGGGATAAGTTCCTGCAGTCCGCTGCAGTCGTGGGGCGACCGAACCGGCAGCCGCTCAGTCGCGCTTGCCGGCGTCTCCGGACGCCTCCTGCAGCGCGTGACGGACTGCCTCGGTCGCTGCAGACGGTCGGCTGCCGAGACGATCGGCGAGGATCTCGCGACAGCGCTGGTAGACGCGCAGTCCCTCGGCGACTTCGCCCTGCTGCTGCAGGCAGATCATCCATTCGCGGTAAAGCCGCTCGCGGCAGGGGTCGATCGCCGTCGCCCGCTCAAACAGCCTGGCCGCCTCATCGTGCGGGCCGGCGCGACAGAGGGCGGCGGCGAGATCGGCGAGCGTCGTCACCACCTGCTGCCGCAGCTCGTCGCGCCGGCGGGTGATGCAGGGTAGCGGCGCTTCACGGGCGAGGAAGTCGCCCTGGTAATGGCGCAGGAGCTCGCGCGCCGGCGCCAGCAGTTCAGCCGCCGGCGGCGGAGCCGGCGCATCGAGCAGCGCGCGTGCCGCTCCCAGCAGGCGCTGGCAACACCAGAGGTCGACCCAGCAGCGGTCAGGATTGAGCCGCAGCAGGCCGTCCTCGACCAGCACCAGATCATCGGGCCCACCGTCCGCGGCGAGGATCCGTCGCAGCCGCGAGAGGGCGCTGTCGAAGGCGTTGCGCTCGCGCTTGCCGATCGGCGCCGCCGCGGCCGCCGGCCAGATCTCGCCGATCACCTCACTGATCCGAACTTCCCGTCCGCCGAGGGCGATCAGGACGCGCAGCAGCTCGAGGGGCTTCTGCTGTTGCTGGCCGTCCGCCGCGCGGATCGGTTGCCCGGAGACGACCAGGCTGAAGCGGCCGAGGGTGTGGATGCGCACCGGCCACGGCCAGAGTGGCAGATCGATGCGTGGCGGCTTCAGCCGCCGGATGTCGATCAGCCGGCGGGCGAAGTCGGCAACGATGTCGTGCTCGAGCGCGAAGGCGCAGAGGCGGGCCATCTCGACCGGGAAGAAATGCTGGTGGTTGAGGTAGTCCTGGCGCGCGCCGACGCTGAACGCCCGCTGCAGCGCGCTGGCGCAGCGCTGCGCGTCGCCGGCTGCGAGCGCGAAGCTCGCCTCGCACAGGTCTGCCTGATACGGGAGCACTTCTCCCTGCATCAGCGCGCCGAAGCGGCGGGCGCTGTCGAGCGCCAGCCAGGCTTCATCGGTGCGCCCGCAGGCATGCAGCGCCTGGGCCAGAGCCAGGGCGTCGAGCGCGCGCTGGTGCGGTCCGCCGCAGTGGTCGGAGATCGCATCGGCTGCCTCGGCGCTACTGACTGCGCCGCTGCCATCGCCGGCGACGACTCTCTGCAGCGCCGTCAGGTAGTGCAAATGCGCCAGATCGATCTGGCGCCGCGGTTCGATCATTCGCTCGAAGCGGTGCAGCGCCAGCCGTGCGCGATCGGCAACTCCATCATTGACCCAGCCATAGATCTCGAGTGCCGCGAGCAGGAAGTCCCACATCCGCAAGCCGTGTTCATGTGCCAGGCGAACCCCCCGCGACGCCGTGCTGACGGTTTGCGCACAGCGGCCCCAGCGCCAGTGATCCATCGCCTGCAACGCTTCCCAGAGGACGGCGAAGACCGGCGGCAGGGCGATGCCCTTGGGCGGCGGCAGCACGTTCATCAGCCGTTCGTACTCGGCGCGACGGCCGACGCAGACGGTGTAGTAGACGTGCAGGTTGCAGCCGAGCAGCAGGCGCCGGCCCGGATCGCTGCACTGCTCGACGAAAGCCAGCAGGCGCTCTGCGATGGCGTGGATGTCGGGATCCTGCGGCCGGCGGAACATCAGCCCGCTGAACATGCTGGCCGTGAAGCGCTCCTGCAGCGCGGCCGGAGGCTCACCGAAAGCCGCGCGCAGCGACGCGACCTCATCCAGCCAGTAGTCGAGCTGGCTGAAGTCGGCCCACTCGAGGCAAATCAGGTCGACACTCGCCGACCAGGCGAGAAAGGCGCCGTCGCCGTCCTGCTGCTCACGGAACAGCCGGTAGGCCTGCGCGAAGCGCTCCTGCGCCAGCGGCGGAGCGAAGTGCAGTTCGGCTTCGCCTTGCCAGTAGCACAACCACGGGTCGTCGTCGCGCAGTTCGGCGGGCAGCGCCTGCAGCCAGCCGGCGAGGGTGCGGTGCGCCCCCTGGCGCAGCAGTGATTCCGCCGCGTTGCGAACCAGCGTGCGCAGCTCGTCCCAGTGCGCGCCGTCGATCAGGAGCTGGGCGGCGGAATCGAGGTCGCCAGCGGCGACGAGCAGAGCCGCGGCGCGACGGCGCAGGCGCGCCTGCTCGTCAGCGGCGAGTTGCGTCCGCGCGCGGCAGCGCAGGAAGTCGCGCAGCAGCGGGTGGAATTCGTACGGCCCGTCCTGCGTCGGGCCGTGCAGGGTGGTGAGGATGCTGTCGCCATGCATCGTCACGAGGACATCGGCCGCCTCGGCGCGGCCGCACAACTCCTCGGCCATGCGGGCGCTCATGCGTGGCAAGTGCGCCAGTTCGAGCAGCAGGTGTTGCACGGTTGCGGTCTGCTGCTCGAAGATCTCGCCCGCGAGGTAGGCGAACAGTGCTTCCTGATTGGCAGTGGCGGCGGTGCCGAGTTGCCTGGCTTGCAGCGGCGACAACTGCAGCAGCAACTTCAGTCCCGCCGGCCAGCCGCGACTGAGCTGGTGCAGGCGACCCATCTCGCTCAGCGAACGGGTGCCGGCCTGCGATCGCGCGAGGCGCTGCACGGCGAGCGATTCCTCCTCGCTGAACGGCAGTTCGTCCGGGTCGAGCACGACCAGCTCGCCGTTGCCGAGCAGGCGCGCGAAGTCGGTCGGCGGTCGTACCCGGCTGGCGATCAGCAGGTGGACGTGGGGCGGTGCTTCGTGGATGGCGGCCACGAGCAAGGCGCGGAAGGTCGGCGAGGAAAGGCCCTCTTGCGCGTTGTCGAAGACGAGTGTCGCGGGAGCGGGCAATCCACGGTAGAGGTCAGCGAAGTAATGCCGGAAGAAGGCTCGCAGATCGGCGCTGGCGAGGGCATCGAGCGGCAGCATGCCGCCGCCGGCAGCGGCAGTCTGGCGCGCGATCGCCTGCCGCAGGAAGTGGCAGCAGCTGGCGGCATCGCGGTCGCCGCGATCGACCTGGTACCAGAACGCGTTCAGGCGGCGGCTGTCGAGGTGGCTGCCGATGAGGGTGGTCTTGCCCGCACCGGCGCAACCGGCGATCCACACCGCCGATGCCTGCAGGCCATCGTCGATGAGACGGAACAGGCGCTCGCGCACCAGCACCCGCGGCAGCCGCGGAGAAGAGAACTTTCCCAAGCGTCGTGGCCTCCTCCTTGATTGCTGCAGACGGCTGGCGACTGCCCCGCGGTCCAGGACACCGTTTTCCGCCGTCGAGCGGTCGACCCCGCAACGGCCTGCCGACGAGCGCGCGATTCAGCGTCCGGGAGCAGGCTGCCACGGTGTTGTGGCGCGCACGCCCGGCAGTGTTCCGCAGCACGGAGGCGGTCGTCTGGACTGCGACCCCCAAGGTTCCGCCAGGACCCGGCACGGCGCTGCCGCGGTGACGCGTCATGCGAAGCAGTCGTCTTGGTCGTTCTGCTTGGCTTCGCATCGGAACGGCAGCAAAGCTACCGGTTTTTCTGCGTGACGACAAGATGGCCGAGCGCATCCCGCGCGGCATCGCCGGGAGGGATGCCGGAAGCACTGCGCACCACGGGCACGGCGGCCTGGCGGCAGCCGGTGCGCGTCGCTGCCGCCGGCGAGCGGCGGCAGCGACTGGGACTTCAGGTGACGAGGAAGTCGAGGTTGCTCAGCGCGAGGCCGCTGGCGAGGGTGGTGAGGAGCCGCCCGTTTTCGACGTTCGCGCCGTTGATCAACTCCAGAACGTCTGCGGCAGGAACTCGCCGCCGCCAGCATCATCAGCGCGAGACGCCGCGAGCCACTTCGGATCCCGCACGCACTGGTCGCCCGCGCGTGATGTCGACGAATCTTACACCTCGCTTGGCTGGGTCCACACAAAGCCATGAATCGCAATGGAAAAAAGTGCTGGCATGAAATGTGCTTAGTACCAAGCACAACAACAATCCTTTGGAGCTTGTCATGAAACTGAATCGCACTTTGCTTGCCGCCATGCTGGTTTTCAGCGCGACCGCCTCCCAGGCCAGCGTCCTGTTGTACTCGCAGAACTTCGAGAACCCGAACCTGCCCGCTTTCAATGCCAATACCGGCTTTGGCGGCAAGGATGCCAGCTATTCCAGCGTCAACGACATTTACCCCAATCAACCAGCCGGTTTCACTTTCGCGCAACAGTGGACGGTGGAGACCCTGCGTGTTGGCGGCAGCCAGGCCTGGGGCGGCGCGGGCTTTCAGGATCCACAGGGCCGCGCGGGCAACTACGTCGTTGGCATGCTGTCGAGCGCCAATGATGATCGTCTCGGCCTGTCCTTCAACATCGGCGCCTACAAGTTCTTCAACTTCCAGCTCGATGTCTCGTCGATAGACCTGGACTTCTGGGGTGGTCCTTTCGTGCCGACGGGCGGACTGGCTCCTTCCTTCCGCTTGTCGCTGTATGACAATCCGACTGGCGTGGCCAATGTGGGCACGGCGACCCTGCTGGATTCCGTCGACATCACGGGTGCGCTGTCCTCGGCGCCGAACGTGTTCAACTGGACGAACCACATTGTCGGGCTCGACGCGACCGGCAATACCAACGGCAACGTCACCGTCGTCATCGACGAACTGGTTGGCGGTTACGCCGCTCTGGACAACTTCCGGATCGTGGCCTCCGACACACAAGGCGATGTCGGGCAAGTACCGGAACCGGCTGCACTCGCTCTGCTGGGCATGGGAATGGCCGCTCTCGGGCTTTCCCGCCGCCGCCGCAACGCCTGATCCGCGCCGCGGTCCTGAGACGACGGCGATCGTGGTGGCCGTCGTCGTTTCGGAGCCTGCTGTCCAGGAGGTCCATCGCCTTCACGCGACACCCGCAGCGGCAGGCCCTTGTGGGCGATGGAGCAGCAACCCGGCCGCCGCGATGGCGGCGAACGCTGCTCCGGCACTGAAGGTCGCCGCCGCGCCGAAGGTGCTCCATAGCCATCCGGCGACGACGCTCGCCAGCAGGAGTGCGCCGCCCGTCACCAGGTTGAAGATGCCGAACGCCGTCGCGCGCAGCGCTTCGGGTGCGGCATCGGCGACGAGCTTGGCGAGCAGTCCCTGCGTCAGTGCCAAGTGCAGGCCCCAGAGCGCCGCGCCGGCGAGGGCGATGGCGGGCGAATCGGCGATCGCCAGAACGACGTCGGCGATGACCAGCACGCCGAGTCCAGGCAGCAGCAACGAGCGCGCCGCAAGCCGGTCGGCGATGGCGCCGGCGGGGTAGGCGAGCGCGGCGTAGACGGCGTTCAGCACGATCAGGATCGCCGGTACGTGGGCAGCGGCGAGACCGACATCCTGGGCGCGGAGGATCAGGAAGGCTTCGCTGAAACGCGCCAGGGTGAAGACGGCGCCCAGTGCGACGACCAGCCAGAAGTGCCGCGGCAGCCTCATGCCGAGCCGCAGGCGCAGGCGTTCGCGAGGGGCGCTCGCGGCCGGGGGCGGTCGTGGCTCGCGCAGCGCGAGCGTCAGCAGCAGCGCGACGAACGCCGGCGCGACCGCCACCCACAGCACGAGACGGATGTCGCTCGCCAGCCAGAGCATGAAGACGATCGCGAGCAGCGGACCGAGAAAGGCGCCGGCGGAGTCGAGGGCCTGGCGCAGGCCGTAGGCGGCGCCCCGTTGCCCGGGCGGCACGAGATCGGCGACGAGCGCGTCGCGTGGCGCCCCCCGGATTCCCTTGCCGACACGATCGACGAAGCGCGCAGCGACCACCAGGTCGATCGTCGACGCGAGCGGAAACGCCGGCTTGCTGAGTGCACCGAGGCCATAGCCGAGCACGACGAGCATCTTGCGCCGGCGGAAACGGTCACTGATCGCGCCCGAGAAGACCTTGGCGATGGCCGCCGTCGCTTCGGCGATGCCTTCGACGATGCCGATCGCCAGCATCGACGCGCCGAGGACGCCGGCCATGAAGATCGGCAGCAGGCAATGCACCAGCTCGGACGAGATGTCCATGAACATCGAGACCATTCCGAGCAGCCAGATGCTCTTCGGCAATGAACGATAGCTGCCGGTGGCGGCTGTCAGCTGTCCGGATTTGCTGGCACCCGGTGCGGTCATGTGTCTGCTCCCCCTGGTCTGCCGCGCTTGCCGGCAGCGCGACGGTCAGTGCTTCCCGTGCGCCGCCGGCGCCCTCCGCACCGGCACGGCGAGTTGCAGGCTGCTGCCGTCGTCGAAGCGCAGGGTCAGCGGGACCAACTGTCCATCCTGCAGTGGCTGCCGCAGGCCGATCAGCATGACGTGGTGGCCGCCGGAGTGGAGTTCGGCTTGGCCGCCGGCTCGAATCTCGATCGCCGTGACCCGCCGCATGCGCATGACGCCGTGGTCGTCGACGTGGGTGTGCAGTTCCACCGAGCGTGCCACCGGGCTTTCGGCCTGCAGCAGGTGGCGGTCGCTGTTGCTGTGGTTGCTGATGCTCATGAAGGCGGCCGTGTTCGGCGACCCCGGCGGCATCAGCCGGACGTAGGGGTCGCTGACGACGAGGCCGCTGTCGGCGGCAATCGCGCCGGTGGCCAGCGCCAGCAGGGCGGCGAGGGCAAGGGCTGCAAGCCGAGAGGGCAATGGCGCGAACTCCTGTTGGTCCGGCGGGCGGTATGGCCGGTGGTGGCGCGGCGGTTTCAGCGGGCCTCGCCTGCCGCCAGTTGCTGGCGGACGAAGGCGACGATCTGCGCCGGCGACGAGGCGTGCGGCAGGCTGCCGGCGAGCCGCCCCTGCGGGTCGACGACGTAAGTCGCCGACGAGTGGTCGACGGCGTAGTTGCCCTCGGCGTTGGGCGGCTGCTTCTGGTAGCTCGAACCGTAGGCGCTGGCGACGGCGGCGATCTGCTCGCGCGAGCCGCTGAGGCCGATCAGCGCCGGGTGGAAGAAGGGCGCGTATTCCTTGAGCCGCGCCGGCGTGTCGCGTTCGGGGTCCACCGAGATGAAGATCGGCTGCACGCGCTCGCGCTCGGCCGCTTCGAGATCGGCGATTGCCTGCGCCAGCAGCGACAGCGAGGTCGGGCAGACGTCCGGGCACCAGGTGTAGCCGAAATAGATCAGCACCACCTTGCCACGGTAGTCGGCGAGCGCGACCGGACCCTGCGGTCCCTGCAGGACGAAGTCGCCACCGCGTGGTGCAGTTCCGGGCGGCAGCCGGCCGTGCGCGACGATCCTCTCGATCGGGCGCTGCGGCAGCGGATTCCAGAACACGGCGAGGTAGAGCAGGGCGGCGGCGAGCAGCGCAATGCTGGCGATGAGGAATCCTCTGGTGCGCATGTTCGCCGCGACTCCTTCAGTTGCCGCTGACGAAGCGGAAGGGCACGGCGACCAGCGTCCTGCCGTCATCGACGAGAACCGTCGCCTCCCATTCCATGCTGCCGGTGATGCACACCGGCAGGCTGGCCTGGCCGCTGAAGCGCTTGCCGTCACCGTCCTGGGCTGCGAGCAGCGGCCGGTTGTGGCCCATCTTCATTTCGATGCCGGCGAGGTCGACCTCGACCCGGCGCACGTCGCTGCCGCGGAATCTCGCCTGCAGTTGCAGCGGCCGCAGCGCCGGGATTGGCCGCGGTTCGATCGAGAACTCCATCTGGCCGCCGTCGGGCAGGGTCGCGATGCACGCCTGCTGGTTCAGGTTGCAACTCGACACGGGTAGCAGGACGTCGGTCTTCGGCTGCAGGAGTGGCGCCAGCTTGTAGGCGACGACGCCAAAGACCGCGAGCGCGAGCAGGATGGCGGTGTCGAGCAGCAGGTTCCTGGTCATCGGCGGCGGACGGTCGGCGGTGGTGTCGGGATCGGGGTCTGCATTATCGCTCGATCGCGTGCCGCCGGATGCGCGATGCGCGATCGCTCAGCAGTTCTCATTTCAAACCCACGCAAGGCGGCGGTTGGCGTAGGCTGGCGCACGAGGATTGCCGGGCCTGGGCGGTGAAGATTGAGGGGAACTCCGGTTTTCTGAAAATAATGCTGGTAAACAGTACGTTATGGTGTTAACCTCGAACTTGATCGAAGTTTTGATGATTTTCAGGCGCCCACCCCATTTCGACCGTTGCCCCCATCCCCTTGCCAAGCCCCGCCGTCGCCTTGATCGAGAAGGTTCGGGATGCATTCCGGGCTTTGCCCGACGGGCGCAAGCCGAGCAACGCCCGGCGCTATGAGATGGAGGATGCGGCCCTGTCGGCGTTCGCCGTGTTTTTTTCGCAAAGTCCGTCCTTCCTCGATAGCCAGGTCAGGATGCAGAAGCAGTTGGGGCGGAACAATGCTTCTTCGCTGTTCGGGGTGCATGAGATTCCCTGCGATAACCAGATTCGCAATCTGCTGGACCCGGTGCCGCCGGAAAGGCTGTACCCGGTTCTGGCCGAGATGGGCGATGCGCTGTACCAGCAAGGCTATCTGGCGGGATTTCGCTCGATCAACGACACCTTGCTGATTGCCCTGGACGGCACTGATTTCTTCTCCTCGGAAAAGATTTCCTGTCCCCATTGCAGCGAGACGCGCCTGAAGAACGGCGGGGTTCTCCATCGCCACACTGCCGTGACGCCAGTGCTGGTGGCGCCGGGCCAGGCGAACGCCATCCCGTTGCCGCCAGAGTTCGTGCAGCGCCAGGACGGCCACGACAAGCAGGACTGCGAACTGGCCGCTTCGGCCCGCTGGCTGGCGCGCTGGGGCGAGCACTACCGCCCGTGGCGCATCACCTATCTGGGTGACGACCTCTACTGCCATCAGCCACATTGCCTGCGGGTGCGGGCGCAACAGGCCGACTTCCTGTTCACCTGCAAGCCCGAATCCCATGCCACGCTCTACGAGTGGGTTGGCGATTTCGAGCGCAACGAGCAGCTCGGTCGCGTCGTACAGGCGCGACGCGTCGGCAAGAAGCACTTGACCGACACCTATCGCTACGCCCATCAAGTGCCCTTGCGCGACACGGACGATGCCGTGATCGCCAACTGGCTGGAACTCGTCACCACCGATGCCAGCGGTGCCATCGTCTTCAAGAACGCCTGGGCCACCTCGCATGCCATCACCAGCCACAACGTCGCCGCTCTGGCTTCCGCCGGGCGGGCGCGTTGGAAAATCGAGAACGAGAACAACAACACCCTCAAGACCAAGGGCTACCATTTCGACCACAACTTCGGACACGGCAAACAGTTCTTGGCCAACCTGTTCGCCACCCTGATCTTGTTGGCCTTCTTGGTCCATACCGCCCTCGACTGGATGGACACCCGTTACGCCAAGGTGCGCGCCCTGCTGCCCTCCCGCCGAACCTTCTTCGAACACCTGCGCGCCTTGCTACAGTACCTGCCCTTCGATGACTGGGATCACCTCATGCGCTTCATGCAGCAGCGCCTTGTTCCCAACGCCCCAGACACCAGCTGACTTGCCCTGTCCAACTGTTCCGAACCTCACCAACCCCTGCCATGAATTTTGAAATGAGAACTGCTGGCGATCGCTGCCCTGCAGCATGATCCGCAAAATTTAATCCAGCTCAAATTATCCGTCTGTGCATCTGCCGAAAATGTGCGACATATTGCCGCAGCGGCGGCCGGACGCATGGCGGTCGGGGCAGGCAAGGGTGGCACCCATTTGATCAAAGGGAGAGTGACCATGAAGATGAGTACGGGACGGGCCGTGCCGATGCTGATCGCGGCAGGGCTCGGCTGTGCGGCGGTCGGCAGCCTGCAGGCGGCCGAATCGCTGCAGGATGTGATGAAGCGTCGCAGCCTGTCGCAGCAGGACATCCTGGCTGCGGCGAAGACCTACGTGCCGACCGGCAAGCGTGACGAATTCGTCGCCTTCTCGTCCGGCGGCCAGTCGGGGCAGGTGATCGTCTATGGTGTCCCGTCGATGCGCATCCTCAAGTACATCGGTGTGTTCACCCCCGAGCCGTGGCAGGGCTACGGTTTCGACGAGAGCTCGAAAGCCGTCCTGGCACAAGGCCGCATCGACGGCAAGGACATCACTTGGGGTGACACGCACCACCCGGCGATCTCGGAGACGCAGGGCAAGTACGACGGCCAGTTCCTGTTCATCAACGACAAGGCCAACCCGCGGCTGGCGGTGATCGACCTGCGCGACTTCGAGACCAAGCAGATCGTCGTCAACCCGATCTTCAAGTCCGAGCATGGCGGCGCCTTCGTCACGCCGAACACCGAGTACATCATCGAGGCGGCGCAGTACGCGGCGCCGCTGGAGAACAAGAAGTTCTTCCCGCTCGAGGAGTTCAACGAGAAGTACCGCGGCGGCGTCACCTATTGGAAATTCGACCGCAAGGAAGGCCGCATCGATCCCAGGCAGTCGTTCTCGATCGAGCTGCCGCCGTACAGCCAGGACCTCTCCGATGCCGGCAAGGGGCCGTCGGACGGCTGGTCGTTCACCAACTCGTTCTGCAGCGAGCGCTACGTCGGCGGCATCGAGAAGGGCCGTCCGCCCTATGAGGCGGGCTGCTCGGCGAAGGACACCGACTACCTGCACGTGATCAACTGGAAGAAGGCGGCCGAGCTGGTTGCCGCCGGCAAGGCGAAGAAGATCAACGGCCACGATGTGCTGATGATGGACACGGCGGTGAAGGAGGGCGTGCTCTTCCTGGTGCCCGAACCGAAGTCGCCGCACGGCGTCGATGTCACTCCCGACGGCAAGTTCATCACCGTCTCCGGCAAGCTCGACACGCACGTCTCGGTGTACTCCTTCGACAAGATCCAGGCGGCGATCAAGGCCGGCAAGTTCGAATCGAAGGATCCCTATGGCATCCCGGTGATCGGCATGAAGGACGCGCTGCACACGCAGGTGCAACTGGGCCTCGGGCCGCTGCACACGCAGTACGACGCGAAGCCGTGTGTCGCCTACACCTCGCTCTATGTCGACTCGCAGGTCGTCAAGTGGAACTTCTGCGAAGGCAAGGTGCTCGACAAGATCAGCGTGCACTACAACATCGGGCACCTGATGACGATGGAGGGTGACTCGGCCGATCCCAAGGGCCGTTACCTGGTGGCGTTGAACAAGCTGGCGATCGATCGCTTCGTCCCGGTCGGCCCGCTGCATCCGCAGAACCACCAGTTGATCGACATCAGTGAAGACAAGATGCAGCTCCTCTACGACATGCCGCTGCCGCTGGGCGAGCCGCACTACGTCGTCGCGATCGAGGCGAGCAAGCTGAAGCCGGGCGTTCGCTACAAGGTGGGAACCGACAGCCGCACTGACAAGCCGCACCCGGGCGCCGTCCGTGCCGGTGAGGAGAAGATCGTCAAGAAGGGCAACAAGGTGGAGGTCTTCGGCACCCTGATCCGCTCGCACATCACCCCGGAAACCATCGAGGTCGATGTCGGTGACGAGGTGATCATCAACCTCACCAACCTCGAACGGGCGCAGGACGAGACGCACGGCTTCACGGTTTCGACCTACAACGTGCATGCCTCGGTCGAGCCGGGCAAGACCGTGCAGGTGAAGTTCAAGGCCGACAAGGAAGGCGTCTATCCGTACTACTGCACCGAGTTCTGCTCGGCGCTGCACCTCGAGATGCAGGGTTACCTGCTGGTCAAGCCGAAGGGCTGGAAGCCGACGAAGACCTCGACCGGTGCCGGCGCCAACTACACCGAGGCGGACTACAAGACGCAGCTGAAGAAGGTTGCCGACACGCAGGCGGTGATCGACTCGGTGGTCGGTTACATCACCAGCGTCAATTACAAGGACTTCCCGGATGTCGTCGCGATGATGGATGACGCGGTCGACCAGCTGGGCAAGATCAAGGACGCCAAGGCCAAGGCCGACGAGGCGGCGGCGAAGAAGGACTGGAACAACGCCGCGCTGTGGACCGAGCAGATCTGGCAGTACCAGGTCAAGGCGGCCGACCTCGGGCTGCGCGCGAAGACCTATCTCGAGCAGAACGGCGCCAAGAAGATCAAGTAGTCCATGGTGTTGATCTGACTCAAGGCAACCCGACGGGGAGCAGGCTTACTCTGTTCCCCGTTTTCACATCAGGAAGGAAGAACCATGAACCATGCGATGGCTTTGCTGCTGGCGACGCTGGCAACGCCGGTGTGGGCGGCCGACGGCGCCAAGCTGTACACCGAGAAGACCTGCAATGCCTGCCACGGCCCCACCGGCAACAAGCCGCTGATGCCCGACTACCCGAAGATCGCCGGGCAGAACGCGAAGTACGCCGAGCGCCAGATGCTCGACATCAAGAGCGGTGCGCGCGCGAACGGCAACTCGGCGGCGATGAAGGGCGTCATGCACCTGGTCAACGACGAGGAGATCAAGGCTCTGGCCGACTACATCTCGAAGCTCAAGCCCTGAACCGCGACGCCGGTCCGACTTGACAATTATCAACGCCAGAGCGCGGGGCGATTGCTAGATTGACGGCATCGTTTCGCAACCAACAGGGAGTTCGCAATGAAGAAGCTGATCCTGGCCGTGTCGCTGGCGGTGGTCGCCACGGCCGCCGTGCATGCCGGTCCACCGGCGCCGAAGACGCAGGGTATCGAGAGCAAGGACTACAAGTGGAATGCCCAGGAAGGCGAAAAGAGCGAGGCGCTGAAGCTCAAGGGCGACGCCAAGCGCGGCGAGGAGGCCTATGAGGTCTGTGGTGCGTGCCACCTGCCATCGGGCGCTGGCCGTCCCGATGGTACCTTCCCGCAGCTCGCCGGCCAGCACACGACCGTCCTGATCAAGCAGATGGCCGACATCCGCGCCGGCTTGCGCGACAACCCGACGATGTATCCCTTCGCCGCAACGCTCACCGATCCGCAGGAACTGGCCGACGTCGCGGCCTACATCGAGAAGATGTGCATCCCGCCCGAACACGGCAAGTACGAAGGCAAGGATCTCGACAAGCAGCTGGCGACCGGCAAGGAACTCTACGAGAAGGAGTGCAAGGAGTGCCACGGCGCCAATGGCGAGGGCGTCAAGGACAAGTTCTACCCGGTGATCGCCGGCCAGCACTACAAGTACCTGTTGCGCCAGATGACCGAGATTCGTGACGGACACCGGCGCAACGCCAACCCCGACATGGTACGGATCATCAAGAAGTACAACAACGACCAGCTCGTCGCCATCTCGGCGTACCAGGCCAGCCTGGTGATGCCGGGCAACATGTGCAAGGCGAAGGCGGCCGCACCGGCGAAGAAGAAGTAGCCGAATCCGGCGCAGTACGCGCTGCAGGCCGGCCGGCAGGCACTCCTCCGGCGGGCCGGCCGGCAGCGGGCAGATCAGCCATCAAGGACAGGCTGCCGACCGCGGAGTGGTCTCCGCCGGCGGCAGCCGGGGACAGCGTCCCCGCACGAGGATGCACACAATGTCGGCAGGACCAGGCAGCAGGCAGAACGTGATCGTCGCGGCGCTGACGGCGCTGGCGATGGTGTTGATGATCGTCGCCTATTTCGCGCCGATCTGGTGGGTTTCGCTGACCGCACCGAACTATCCGCCGGATGCCTTTCCCGACGGCATCCGCATCCACTTCCATTTCAACGGCGTGTTCAACGGCTGCAAGGCGGCCGGCAAGGGAACGCGGATGGCGAACGAGATCATCCAGAAGGATCTCTCGCACGAGGACGAGCGCTACAACCCGATCACCGACAAGGGCAAGGACATCGACAAGGGCGCGCAGGGGCTCGACTGCGTGCATGAGATGAACACCATCAACCACTATGTCGGCATGTTCCCGATCGCCACCGGTGCGCCGGTCGAGAAGCCGCTGGCCAAGTTCTTCTTCGCCTTCTTCGCCGTCATGCTGCTCGCCTTCATGCTGCCGCGGCGCAAGCCACGGGTGCTCGTGCTGGCCGCCGGCTGCAGCCTCATCGCCGGCTGGATGCTGCTCGACCAGTACGCCTTCGGCGCCCTCTCGGCGCATGTCACGGACTACGTCAACGAGACCGGGACCTTCTTCAACGAGCCCGAGAAAATCCAGGTCTGGGGCGACAATGTCACGCGCATCACGCATGCGGTGATCGCCGGCACGCTCGTCGCGATGGTCGTCCTCGTCGTCGGCGTCGCCCGGCTGCGCGTCTTCTCGCTGCTGCTGGCGCTCGTGCCGGCGCTGCTGCCGATCTACTTCGTAATAACCTACGCCGGCTGGCTGTGGTTCTTCGGCCACAACCTGCACCCGTGGGGCGCCTTCACCGTCAAGCCCTTCATGCCGACGGTTTTCGGCGAGGGCAAGGTGGCGCAGTTCTCGACCTATTCCTACCCCTACTGGGGTTACGCGCTGCTCGTTGGCGTCATGCTCTGCCTGCTGCTGGCGCTGCTCATCCGCCGCAAGCAGATGCGTGAAGGAACGGCGGAGTAGGGGGGTGTTCGGCCGCCTGCTCGCCGCCGGCCTCGCCTGCGGCCTTGCCCTGGTCGTCGTCCCGATGCCCGGGGGAGCCGAGGACGCGCTGACCGCGTTGCGGCGCAGCGGCGCCGGGCGCGACGCGGAGGGTGATGCCGGCGACAGGCGCTTCGGCGACATGGCTGCGCCGGCTGCGGCCGGGTGGGGCAGCATCGACGAGAAGGTGACGATCCCGACCGCCGGCCGCGTCGCCGGCCTGCCCTTCCTGCAGGATCTCGTCAACGCGGCGCCGGCCGGTTCGGTCCTCAAGCCGCCGGCAGGCGTTTACTCGGGGCCACTGGTGATCGACAAGCCGCTGACCATCGATGGTGGCGGCGCGGTGACGATCGACGGCGGCGGCAAGGGGACGGTCGTCGTGCTCGCCGCCAGCGATTCCGTCCTGCGGGGCCTGCGGCTCGTCGGCTCGGGTGCGTCGCACGATTCCGACGACGCCTGCCTGAACGTCCGCGGCGACCGCAACCTCATCGAGCGTCTGCAGATCGATGACTGCCTGTTCGGCATCGATCTCAAGAAGGCCAACGACAACGTCGTTCGCGGCAACCACATCCGCTCCAAGCCCTTCGATCTCGGCACGCGCGGCGACAGCCTGCGCCTCTGGTACAGCCACCGCAACCTGATCGCCGACAACCTGATCGAGGATGCGCGCGACATGGTCGCCTGGTACTCGAACGACAACCGCTATGTCGACAACACGGCGCGGCGCAGCCGCTACTCGATCCACTTCATGTTCGCCAGCAACAACCTGGTCGAAGGCAACCGCTTCCACGACAACGCCGTCGGCGTCTACGTCATGTACTCCGGTGGTGGCGCCATCCGCAACAACCTGTTCTCGCGCGCCAATGGCCCGACCGGCATGGCGGTCGGCTTCAAGGAGGCCTCGGACGTGCTCGTCGAGGGCAACGAGATCATTTACTGCGCGATCGGCGTCGGTCTCGACATGTCGCCCTTCGAACCCGACAGCACGATCAGCATCCGCGGCAACCGCATCGCCTACAACGGTGTCGGCATCAGCTTCCTCGCCGACAAGGAAGGCACCCTGGTCGCCGGCAACCGCTTCGAGGGCAACCTGTCGCAGGTGGCGATGGGCGATGCCGGCAGCGCCCGCAACAACGTCTGGCGCGGCAACTACTGGGACGACTACCAGGGCTTCGACCGCGACCGCGACGGCCAGGGCGACCGGCCGCACGAGCTGTACGCCTACGCCGACCAGCTCTGGATGGCGATCCCCTATGCCCGCTTCTTCCGCAATGCGCCGGTGCTGGAGATGCTCGACTTCCTCGAGCGCCTGGCGCCGTTCTCCGCCCCGGTCCTGCTGCTGCGCGATCAGGATCCGGTTTTCGACAAGTCGCGGGTCAACGAAGCGAAGCCTGCTGCCTGAAGTGGCAGAGGCGGTGGAACCAGCCCGGCTCGTCGGAGAGCAGCGCCAGGCGCGCCTTCTCGGCGCCGCTGCGAGTGGTGATCAGGTGGATTTCGCTGGGGACGAAGGCGCTGGCGCCCGGCGCGGGGGCGACGGCGAGCGCGTACAGGGTCTCGGTGACGATCTGCGGCGAAAGGCCGGTGACGGCGAGAAGGATTCTGCGCGGGTAGGCGCCGGGGTGTTCGCGGGCGTAGGGCATGTTCGGCGGAGCGGCGACGGGACGAGCCGCATTGTCGCCCTTCTCGCTCGCCGGCAGGGTGTTTGGCAAGCTTGCGATTCGGGCTCTATTCGATGGACAACGGCAGCACCCGCAACCGCGTTCGCTTGGGATCAACCGTCAGCAGTGCGCCCTGATCCAGCTCGGTAGCCATCTGTTGCAACGCGTCGATCACTGGCTTGCCGATCGTATCCGGGTTGACATCGTCGGCACGAATTTGCACCACACTGGGCTTGTTGCCCTGGGTAGCGGCAAGGATGGCACTGAAGTCGAGGTCATAGGTCAGCACGACGTAGTCGTTACGACGGGCAAAGGCCATGATCTCGACATCCGGTGCGCTCGCGGCACCGAGAAGGGACCAGTGCTCCGCCTCGATGCCGGCAGCGGCGAGGGCACCGACCCAACGTGGCGACAGGTTCATGTCGACCAGTACCCTCATGCGCCGACCAGCCGGACTTCGCGCTCTTCGGCTCGCCACGCGGCGTAGCGCAGTGCCTGCAGGATATCCTCACGTTCGAGGTACGGGTAGTCGGCCAGGATGTCCTCGACGCTGCGACCGGCGCCGATGAGGTTGAGGACCATGCCGACGGTGACGCGCATGCCGCGGATGCACGCCCTGCCTCCCATCACTCCGGGCTCCTGCGTGATGCGGTCGAGATGTTCCATGCCTTTCTCTCCCTGGCGACGCCTTGCACGGCGGGGATCCGAGCATAGCACTGGCCGGCCTGCTGCAGGCGATCATCGAAGTGTCCAGGCGCGGTTCTGCCGTTCGCTTGGCACGCGGACAACTTGCTCGGTGTGATCAACGGGGCCAAGGTTGAGCATCAGGTTCTTGCTTGCCAACCACCCGGGTCTCTGCTGCCATGAAATACCGCCAGGACAACGATGCGCCGATCCTCCGCGCGCAAGTAGACGCTGTACGGGAAACGTCTGGCGACGACACGGCGAATGTCCTCGCGCACAACGGCAAACTGGAGTGGATGTTCGGCCGCCAAGCTCACTCAACGGTCGATTTCGGCCATGAACTCGAGAGCCAGACCAACCCGCCTGCTTTCACACCACGCACTGGCTTCGATGAACTCCGCACGGGCCGCGCGATGAAAAGCGACGGGCAGGCTCATGGCCTGATCTGGTCCAGGGCGGCAGCCTTGACTTCATTCCAGGGGACGAGCTCATCGGGGTTGGCAAGGTGGTCAGCGCGGCGGCGGTCCAGTTCCGTCGTCTGCGCTTCGGTCAACGCCGGCACCGCGCCACGGCTCACGATGCCGTCCCAGATGGCCGCGACCAGTTCAATCTGCTCATCGATGTCGAGCGCGCGCGCCTGCTGCAAGAGTTGTGTGTTCATGATCCGGACCCCATTCAAGACTGGTGCGGTGGTTCCAGCGCAGCGTGCCCCTGATGCGCGACCGCGAATTCGGCGGCGATGTCGGCAGTGTGGTCCTGAAGGTTGGCTGCTCGCTGGGCCTGTACGGACATGCTAACAAAATTCGGTAGTGGCGCGACGACCACAGCAACGCGCAGTCGCGAGTCGCTGAGGCGATTTTCATATAGAGTCGGCCGCCTGCAGGAACCGAGTCTGAGCGAGCGTGGTGACGACGGCTCGCTGTCCGTTGCCTGCGCGGCGGTCGCGATCGTGCGCTCGCTGGCCCAGGTGGCGTGAGACGCCAACACTTGACGCGGCGAAAGGGTGGGCACGCTGGCGGGTGGCTGGGAATGCAGAATCTTCGCGCTTGCAGCCATGCTGACACGCGCTCTCCGCCCCCAGATTTCCGCGACCTCTGACCGCCGACGACACACGCACGCACCGGATCTTAGATCAGGCCATGCAGCGCGGGGACGCCGGAAGCCCATCATGCTGACCGCCGCCTGCTGGCGCCCAAGATCGGGAAAGGAGGCGTTGGTTGATGGCGGCTCAAGCAACTCTTGTCGGTGCCTGTGGCTTGGCTATCGCTCGGCAGTTGCAAGGCGAGCTTTCCCCGTCGAGGTGCTTCGCGGAACTTGCGGCCGTCTTCTTTTTCCTCTACGCTGCGGCTGCCGAGACACCAACCCAGAGGGAGGAACACATGCAGCAAGTGCACGGGGCGCGGTGCGCCCTGACCATCATCGCCGGCGCTACGCTCGCCGCCTGCGCCACGCCCTACAGCGCCACGCCGCTCGCCACCAACTTTCCCACCACGCAGCAGCCCAAGCTCCAGGCCGCGGCACACTGGACCCTCATCGCTGACAAGAGCGCCGAAGCCCTCGTGCAGTCTCTCGCCGCGCGCCTGGATTGTCCCGACCAAGGAGCTGTCTGCCCGCGCGTCTACGTCCGCCCGGCCGCGCAGCAGACCGCATTCGCGCAGAACTTCCGCGCCGCCTTCCTCACAGCTCTCGTTCGTCACCGGGTCGCCGTCGCCCACGCCCCGGCTGCCGGCGCCATCGCCATCGACATCGACGTCCAGACCGTCCGATTCTCGCCCGACCGGCCAAACGCCCGATTCATGCCCGCCACCGTCGTTTACGCCGGTGCCTGGGCCGTCTACGGCCTTGCCGCCAACGCCACACCGGCTGCCGCCGGCTTGGCCGGCGCCGCCTTGGTTGGCGCCGGTGACGCTTGGCGCTGGGCCAGTTCCGAATCGGCCACCGGTCCGACGCCGCAGACCGAAGTCATCGTCACCATTTCCGCTGCCGACGCGACGCGCTACCTCGCCCGAGTGGCCGCCGTCTACTACGCCGCCGACAGCGACGCAGCCCTCTACACCGAAGCGCCTCCGCTCTACAGCATCCCCGTCGGAGGCGACCGATGAGAGCACCGACCGTCGCCCTCACCCTCGCCGCCTGCCTCGCCGCCGGCTGCGCCACCGACCAAGCCGCGCGCCAAGCTGCCCCCGAAGTCACCTACGCCCAGGCAGCCACCAGCGAGCTCGTCGCCACCAACTACCGTGCCGCCGACGCCCTCATGGCGCAGTTCGGGGGCAACCCCGGCGGCGGCCCGCTCATCGTTGCCACCGTCGTCAACATCGATGCCCTCGAACAGTCCTCGACCCTCGGCCGCCTAGTCTCGGAACAGCTCTCCGCTCGCTTCTCGCAGCGCGGCTGGCAGATGGTCGAACTCAAGCTGCGCGGCTCCATCTACATGCGCCGCGGCGAAGGCGAACTTATCCTCACCCGCGAGATCAGCGACATCGCGCGCATGAACAAGGCGCAAGCGATCATCCTCGGCAGCTACGCCGTCGGCGCCAGCGCCGTCTACCTCAATCTCAAGATCGTCCAACCCGTCAGCAACGCAGTCCTCGCCGCGCACGACTACGTCCTGCCGGCCAATCAGGAAGTCCGCAGCCTGCTCGGCCGTAACGCGGGACGCTGAGCGGCGGGGCACGGCCTCGCTGGGACGCTACCGTCGGCTCGCGAGTCGGCGGTTAGCCAGCCGCTGCGCATGATCGTGGCCGACGACGGGGTCGGAATCTTCGCCAGGATTGCCGGTGCACTGGGTCTGCCGGACATGAGACAGGCGCTCTTCGAGTTGGCGAAGGGGAAACTGACGACCGACCCGAGCAGGCACACGGGCGAGGGTGTCTTCTCCACCTCGCGCATGTTCGACACCTTCGAGATCAGTGCAAATGGTCTGCAGTTCAACCACGACCCAGGCTCGCGTCACGATTGGCTGCAGGAGGAGCCGGGCGTGTTCACCGATGGGACGGCTGTCTTCATGGAGATCGCACTCAACGCCGGCCGGAGCACCGCGGAAGTCTATTCCCGGTTCTCCGATGCCCCTGATGATTACGACTTCTCGAAGACCATCGTGCCGATGCGGCTGGCGAGATTCGGTGACAAGGAGCTGATCTCCCGTTCCCAGGCCAGGAGACTGATCGCCCGGTTCGACCGACTCCGGACAGTGATACTCGACTTCTCGGATGTGCAGGAAATCGGGCAGGCTTTCGCCGACGAGCTGTTCCGGGTCTATGCGAACAGTCATCCGGGAGTCGGGTTCCTGCCCAGGAACATGACGCGGCAAGTCGAGAAAATGTGGCTGCGTGCCGTGGCGCCGCGGAGCACGAGGCCGTGGACATCTTCCTCAAGGCGTCCCCAGGAAGAGATAGAGGTTGTGGTAGCCGCCGCCCGAGCTGGAGTAGCCGTAGCCGAGGAAGGCCGGCCCGAACGGCGTCTCGCCGCCGAGGTAGAGCGCCGTCGAGTTGATCCAGCCCTGGAGCTGGGTCTCGGTGTAGGGCGTGCCGATGCGCGCGGTTTCGAGCATCAGGCCGGCGCGCAGGTCGCCGCGCAGGCCGAGCGGCAGGCGGCCGATGATGCGCTCGGCGCGCAGGCTGCCGTAGCGGATGTCGTCGCCCTTGAGCTGGCCGACGCCGAAAGCGGTCATGTTGAACATGCCACCGAGCGAGCCGGCGTCGTAGACCGGCAGTTGCCCGACGGGTGATCCCTGGTAGGTGGCGCGGCCGCTGAGCACCCAGTCGCCGACGCTGTGATAGACGCCGGCACGGGCGTCGAGGCGGCTGTAGCTCTCGGCCGGCGCGTCGAAGTAGCGGCCTCCGCTGTACCAGCCGCTGGTCGGGAAGTAGAGGCGGTCGGTCTGGTCGAGGTCGATCTGGCCGAACCAGCCACCGTAGATCTTCGATTCTTCGGGCAGGAAGGGCGAGCCGATGTTGCGCTTCGGATCCCAGAGGTTGTGCTCCCAGCCGGCCCGTACCTGGCCGAGGGTGCCGAGGTTGATGCCGGCGGCAAGCTTGCCGCTGCCGCGCAGGACGCGGTACTGGGCGATCTTGTCGTTGTTCTGGTAGAGCGTGCTGAGCAGGCTGCCGTAGCGCAGGTTGGTCTCGAAGAAATAGCGCTGCGCCGGGTCGAGCGGCTGGTAGTAGTCGAAGTCGAGGAAGTTCGACGAGCCGATCTCGGCGCCGAAGACGAGTTCACCGCCGAGCGGGTTGATCAGCGTCTTGTGGTAGGCGGCGCGCAGCGTGTAGGTCGAGTCGCTCTGGAAGTTGGTGTCGAGGTTGATGCCGTAGCGCAGGTAGTTCGGGCCCCAGCCCTTCTCCTGCGGCGTCAGGCGCAGGATGTTGCGCTCGCGCAGCGTGGTGATCAGCGAGTAATCGACGTTCTCGTAGTAGCCGTCGCCATAGGCCTTGTTGAGCGAATCGTTGAGCTTCTCGGTGTCGAGGACCTCGCCCGGGCCGAGGCGCAGGTGCTTCTCGAACATGAGCGGATTGACCCGTCGCAGGCCGGCGACCTCGATCTCGTCGACGCGCGGCAGCGGTCCGGGCGCGACGCGTTTCTGCGCGACCCAGGCGGCGTAGGCGGATTCGCTGACCGACAGCCGGCCGAGCTGGGCGGCGACGGCTTCGGCGGCGGCGACGCCGCGGTCGGCGGTTTCCGAAGTGCGCTTGAAGTCGCCGGCGGTGATGCCTTCGAGCTCGGGCTTGATGTAGATGTCGGTTGGCTTCAGCGTGGCCAGCGAGCGGACGACGTTCTGTTCGGTGAGGATGTTGATCATCTGCGCCGCGACGCTGAGCAGGCTGCCGATTTCATCGGCCTTGAGCAGCGGCGAACCGACATTGACGGCGATGACGACGTCGGCCTGGCAGCGCTCGCGCGCTTCGCCGATCGGCACGTTGTCGACGAGGCCACCATCGACCAGCTTCTGCCCGTCGACTTCGACCGGCGACATCAGGCCGGGAACCGACATGCTGGCGCGCATCGCCGACGACAGCGATCCGTTGCGGAAGACGACGCGCTTGCCGTGGACGATGTCGGTGGCGATGATCGACAGCGGCAGCGCGAGGTCCTCGATGCGCCGCAGGCCGCGGTTGTCGCCGACGAGCTGGTTGAAGAAGAGCTTGATCTTCTGGCCGGTGACGATGCCGGTCTGGTAGCGCAGGCCGTCTTCGCCTACGCCGGTCTCCGACGCCGGCAGGTAGCGCTTGTCCTTCACCTTGTTGCGGAAGCTGCGGTCGGAAAACGGCGGTGCGTCCTGGAAGAGGTCGTCCCAATCGGCCTTCGCCAGCTCGCTGCGCATCTCCGCCGGTGCCATGCCGCTGGCGTAGACGCCGGCGACGAGCGCACCCATGCTGGTGCCGGCGACGCAGTCGACCGGTACGCGCAGCTTTTCGAGGACCTCGAGGACGCCGATGTGCGCCGCGCCACGGGCGCCGCCGCCGCCGAGGACGAGGCCGACGCGCGGTCGCGGCGGTGGCTCGCCGGCGGCAGCGAGTTGGACCAGGGCAAGAAGCACGACGAGGATCAGTCGTTGCATGGCTGCGCTCCTTCAGTCAGCAGGCGGGAGGGCTGCCGCGGCGGGCAGCTGGGTTCGGCAGCGGCAGGCGGCGCCGCTGCCGGCGTTCAGCGGCCGGGCTGCGAGCTGAGGATGGTCAGCGCGGCGCGCGCGTGTTCGACGGCGTCGCGACCGAGGCTGGTCAGGTAACCGCCGTCGACCTGCGTCACCAGTCCCTTGGCGTGCAGCCGGCGGGTGGCGGCGACGATCTCCGGATCGGCGGTACTGTGGATCTTGATTCCCTGCTGGGTGCTGTCGAGGTCGAAATGGACCAGGATGTTGAGTTCGGCGACGAGTTCGGGCGTGAAGGGCATGGCGGATCCTGAGGCGGCAAGAAGATGGGGGTGGCGTGTGGCCGCCATTCTAGCGCGCCCGCGTCGGCTCTTCCGGGTTCAGGAACTGCACGAGAGCATCGAGCAGCCGGCGCGGTGGCGCGCCCAGTCGGGGCGCAAGGCGCTGAACGCGGCGCAACCGGGTTGTTCGTCATAGGGCCGGCGGAGGACTTCGAGCAGTTCGCCGATCATCGTCGGGTCGCCGCCTTCGGCGCGGTCGATCGCCTGCTGCGCGAGGTAGTTGCGCAGGACGAAGCGCGGGTTGGCGGCGTTCATGCGTGCCGCACGCTCGGCGGCGGGCAGGGCATCACGCTGCAGACGGGCGGCGTAGCGCTGCAGCCAGCGGTCGAGACGGGCGGCGTGGCGTTGTCGCAGGTCGGCACGATAGAAGGCGTCGGCGAGCACTGCGGCCTGTGGCTGCGCCGCGTCGATGCCGGCCAGCGCGCGGAAGAAGGTGCTCATGTCGATCTCGGCGCGGTGCATCAGGTCGAACAGGTCCTCGAGCAGTTCGCTGTCGTCGTGCCGCCATTCGCGCAGGCCGAGCTTGCTGGCGTAGGCGCTGCAGAATTCACCGGCGTAGGTCTCGTCGTAGCGCTCGAGGCCGGCTGCCAGATCGTCGGCTCGCGGCAGCAGCGGTGCCAGCGCGTCGGCGAGGCGCTCGAGGTTCCAGCGCGCGATCGCCGGCTGGCGGGCGAAGCAGTAGCGCCGGCTGGAGGCGTCGGTGGTATTCGGCGTCCACCCGGGATCGAAGTTGTCGACCCAGCCGTAGGGGCCGTAGTCGATCGTCAGGCCGAGGATCGACATGTTGTCGGTGTTCATCACGCCGTGCACGAAGCCGACGCGCATCCAGTGCGCGAGCAGGCGTCCGCTGCGCGCGCAGACCTCTCTGAACCAGCGGACGATTGCCGCCGGCGTGTCACTGGCGAAGCCGGGGAAATCGCGGTCGATGGTGAAGGCGACGAGTTGCCGCAAGAGCGCCAGATCGTTGCGCGCAGCCGGCAGTTCGAAGTGGCCGAAACGGGTGAACGACGGCGCGACGCGACAGACGATGGCGCCCGGCTCGGCGACCGGGTGGCCGTCGTAGAACATGTCGCGGATGACGCTTTCGCCGGTGGCGACGAGGCTCAGTGCGCGCGTCGTCGGCACGCCGAGGTGGTGCATCGCCTCGCTGCAGAGGAATTCGCGGATCGACGAGCGCAGCACCGCGCGGCCGTCGGCGCGGCGCGCGTAAGGCGTCGGCCCGGCACCCTTGAGCTGCAGTTCGTAGCGCTCGCCGCGGCGATTGATCAGCTCGCCGATGAGGATCGCGCGGCCGTCGCCGAGCTGCCCGGCCCACTGGCCGAACTGATGCCCGCCGTAACAGCTCGCATAGGCGGCCATGCCGGGCAGCAGGCGGTTGCCGGCGAGGACGGCGAGCCACTCGGGCGAGGCCATCGCAGCGTCGTCGAGGTCGAGCGCCGCCGCTACCTCGCGCGAATGGGCGAGCAGCCGCGGCGCCGCCACCGGCGTCGGCTCGACCGGCGACCACAGGGCGCCGAGGACCTGCCGCGGCAGCGGGTCGCTCGCTGCTTCGCCGGGCAGCTCGCGCAGGAAGCGGTTGTCGAACTTCAGCATCGCGCGAGCAGCCGCGGCGGCACCGTCGGTGGCTGCCTGTCGGCGCCCAGGGCCGCTCAGCCGCGGCGAACGAGGTCGAGGACCTGCGCCGGGTCGAGGGTCTTCGCGCGCGCCTGGATCTCGGGCAGGTAGCGGGTCTGCAGGCCTTTTGCTTCAACGAGGACGCGGTCGAAGCTGTCGCGCAGCGTCTGTGTCGAGAAGCTGCGGCCGCCGGCGTAGTAGCGTTTGGCGACGTGCCCGAGGGCGTAGGTACTGGCAAAGCTCATTCCCGAACTGACCGCCTGCTTGCCGATCTTGCCGAGCATCTTGCCGCCGGCCTTGCCGAGCAGGCCACCGAGCAGCTTGCGCCCGGCCTGTTCGAGATATTGCGAGGTCAGGCCGACGCCGAGGGTGGCGAGGAAATCCTTGATGTGGCCGCGATCGAGTTCGAAGCCGTACGACTTGCCGATGCGATAGACGAGTTTCATCTGCAGCGGAATGATCGCCATCGTCGACAGCGATTCGGGCAGCAGTTCGAGCGCGCCGTTGAGGATCGCGGCATTGAGGATGGCCTTGTCCATCTCATCCTCACGCATCGTCGAGGCGTAGCCGGCAGCGGCTGCCGCCGGTGCCGCCGCCGCTGCCGCTGCCGCCGCCGCGCCGGCAGGGGACTCGCCGGCGCTGTGGCCCCACGCCACCGGCAAGGCGGCGATCTCTTCCGCCTGTTGCGCATACGCCGCCGACTGCTGCGCGTCGAGCGCCAGTGCCGCCTGCAGGTCGGCGAGGAACTGCTTTTCGGGCGGTGACTGGACGCCGTCGGCATCACAGACGCAGACCGCCATCTCGAAGGCGAGCTGGCGCGCTTCGCGGCTGCTCAACATGGCGACCGCCGCCGGCAGCGAGACGCGTTTGAGCAGTACGTCCTGGTAGAGCGCCGCGAGGTTGATCGATCCTTCGCCGCTGAGCGCATCGGCAATCCGTTTCAGCTCGGCGCGCTCGGATTCGTTCTTGTTGCCGTCGGCGAAGGCGGCCATCAGGCTGAGGATGAGGATGGCCTTCTGTTCCTGCTCGTTCATGCTGCGCATCTCCTGTCAAAAGCAGGCTCTTGGGCCCGCTCGCGGGTGGGAAGTTCCGGCTCGGCGGCAAGCTCGCTGCCGGTTGGCGGCGAGCATAGCGCAGCTCGCCGATCGGCGCGAGGGTCGCTGCAGCAAAGCGCGCTAGCTCGCCGGCAGCCTGACGACGACCAGCAGCCCGCCGCCGGGCGCATCTGCAAGCCGCAGCTCGCCGCCACAGCCGGCGGCGATGCGGCGGACGATCGCCAGTCCGAGGCCGCAACTGCCGTTGGTGGCGCGCGCCGGTTCGAGCTGCGCGAAGGCTTCGAGGGCGCGCTGCCGGTCGGCGTCGGCGATTCCCGGTCCGTGGTCGCGGACGCTGAGGAGCGCGGCGCCATCGGCGGCGACGCTGAGTCCCACCTCGACCGGCGGCGCGCCGTGTTGCAGCGCGTTGTCGATGAGGTTGTCGAAGATGCGCCGCAGGTTGCCGCTGCTGACCGCGACCCGACAGCGCTCGGCGGACTCGTCGATCGCCAGCGCCAGCGGCCGCCCGAGTTCGCGCTGGCGGCCGGTCTCCTCGCGCAGCAGCGCCGCCAGGCCGACGGCGCTGGTCACTTCCTCGCCGCCCTCGCTGCGCAGGAAGGCGAGGCACTGGCCGACGATGCGCTCCATGTCGTCGACGTCGCGCTCGAGTCCGGCGCGCTCGCCGTCGCTGGCGAGCAGTTCGAGGCGCAGGCGCAGGCGGGTGAGCGGCGCGCGCAGGTCGTGCGTCAGGCCGGCGATCATCTCGCGCCGTTCGGCGGCGGCGGCGGCAAGCTGGCCGAGCATGGCGTTGTGCCGTTCGGCGAGCTGCCGCACTTCGCGCGGTCCCTGTGGCGTCACGCTGCGCGCGCTGCCGTCGCCGGTGGCGGTGACCGCCTCGCCAAGCCGCGCCAGTGGGCCGACGATGCTGCGCACGAAGAGTCCGGCGATCAGCAGGACGGCGGCGAGGGTCGCCGCCAGGAACGGCCAGAGTTCGGTCGGCAGCGCCTGCGGTTCGAGGCGCGGCGGCGGCAGGAGCAGCCACCAGCGCTCGCCGGCGGCGGTGAAGCCGACCCACAGGCCGCTGCGTTGCCCGGGTCCGGCGTGGCGCAGCAGGACCGGTTCGGCAAGACGCTGTTCGAGCTCGTCGGCGAGGCGGCGGGCGAACGGGAAGCGCGGGCGATGCGGTGGGACGCCGGCGCCATCGGCGCGCAACTGCAGCTCGCCGGCGTCGGCGGCGCCGAGCGCGGCGCGGGCGCCGGCGTCGAGCCCCGGCAGGACGATCTGCAGCAGGCGCACCTGGCCGGCGAGCAGATGCACGGTCTGGTTGACGTGCGCGCCGCGGCGGAAGTGGGCGATCAGCGAGAAAGTGGCGAGCTCGGCGACGGCGATGACGGCGATCACCAGCAGGACGGTGCGGCCGGCGAGCGACGCCGGGAAGAGGCGCAGCTTCATGCCGCGCCGTCGCTCGCCGCGTCGGGGACGAAGACGTAGCCGACTCCCCAGACCGTCTGCAGGTAGCGCGGGCGCGCCGGATCGACTTCGAGCAGCCGGCGCAGGCGGTGGATCTGGACATCGATCGCGCGATCGAAGGCTTCGCTGCTCTCGCCGCGCGTCAGCTCGAGCAGGCGCTCGCGCTTCATCGGCCGGTTGGCGTTCGCCACCAGGGTGTTGAGCAGCGCGAACTCGCCGCTGGTCAGCGGCACGCTCTCCGATCCGCGGGACAACTGTCGCGCGCCGCGGTCGAAGAGCCAGTCGCCGAAGCGGACGATGCCGCCATCGGGATCGGGCGCCGCCGGCGGCCGCGCGGCTCGGCGCAGCACGGCCTCGATGCGCGCCACCAGTTCGCGCGGGTCGAAAGGCTTGCCGAGGTAGTCGTCGGCGCCCATTTCGAGCCCGATGACGCGGTCGACCGGCTCGTCACGCGCGGTCAGCATGATCACCGGCCGCGTTTCGCCGCGCGCGCGCAGGCGGCGGCAGGCGGCCAGTCCGTCCTCACCCGGCAGCATCAGGTCGAGGACCAGCAGTTGCGGCTGATAGCGCTCGATGAAGGCGTCTAGCTGGCGCGTGTCGGGCAGCAGCAGCGTGTCGAAACCATGGCGGCCGAGGTAGGTGGCGAGCAACTGGCGCAGTTCGGCGTCGTCGTCGATCAGCAGGATCTTCTTCATGGGCGTGCCCCGGCAGGTGATGGTTGCCATTCTATGCGACGCCTGCGGGCGACCTGTGGCGAGGCAACAATTTGCAATCGGCGGCCGCTGCCGGCGCAATTCTTTGCAACCGGCGGCGCGGCAGAATGGCTCCATCGCCAGCGGGACGGCAACGACGCCACCCGCGGACAGGCGATCGATGATCACCAGCCAACGAAAAAGGAGTCAGAAAATGAAATCGATGTTCAAACCCCGCGTTGTCCTCATGGCCCTGCTGTTGTCGCTCGGCGCTGCTGGCAGCGCTCTGGCGATGCGACCGGAGTCCTGTGGCGCCGGCGGCCCGCGCATGGAGCAGCGTATGGGCTGGCACCTGCAGGAGATGTCGCGGCTGCATGGCGAACTCAAGCTCGACGCGCGGCAGGAGGCCCTGTGGCAGGAGGCGGAGCAGTCCACGCGCAACGGCATGCGCGAGGTCGGCGAGCAGATGCGCCAACAGCGGGCCGAAGTGCTGGCACTGGTCAGCAAGCCGGGGGCCGATCTGCGCGCGGTGCTGACGCGCATGGACGAGGTCCGCGACGCGGCGCGCAAGCAGCGCGAGGTGGGGCGCGAGCGCTGGCTGGCGGTGTACGACAGCCTCGATGCGGCGCAGAAGGAAAAGGCACGGCAGTTCGTCCAGACGCGTCTCGAGCGGATGGGGCAGGGCGGTCGCTTCGGGCCGGGCGGACCAGGCGGACCAGGCGGGCCGCGCGGGCCGGGTGGCCCTGGCGCGCCGGCGGTGCGTTAGGCGTCCGCGGCGCGGGCGCGGGCGCCCTCGCGGCAAGCGCAGGGCGTCCGGCGTTCGGGTGGCCGCTGGCAGCGCTTCCTTCGGCCAGCGACCCGTCGTTCGCATAATCCGGCCGGACGTGGCACACTGGCAGCGGGCCCGGCACCACGGCCGGGGCCCAGACCGCTGCCGACGATACCGCGATGACCGTCCGTAACCTCGAGTTCCTCTTCCGTCCGGCGTCGGTGGCGATCGTCGCCGAACCCGACGAGGCGAGCCGCTACGCCGAGGTGGTGCGATCGAACCTCACCGGCGGCTGCTTCAGTGGTCCGGTGATGTCGGTCGTCGCCCGCCAGCGCAAGCTGTTCCTGCTGCCTGCCGGGGTGCGCCTCGATCCGCTGGCAGCGGTTCCCGACCTCGCCGTCATCTGTGCCTCGCTCGACAAGGTGCCGTCGATCATCGAACAGCTCGGCAATCTGGGGACGCGCGCCGTGGTGGTCGGGCCGTGGCTGTGGCGCCGCATGCGCAGCAACGAGATCGCCGCTGCACAGCGCGGCATCCTCGCTGCGGCGCGACCCTTCCTGATGCGCGTGCTCGGACCGGGAAGTGGCGGCCTCGTCGTTCCGGCGCAGCATCTCAACGCGAGTGCGGCGCCGGTGGCGATCGCGGCGGGCAAGATCGCGCTGGTGACGCATTCGACGGCCATGACGGCGGCCATACTCGATCGTGCGTGCAGCAAGGACATCGGTTTCTCGACCGTGCTCCATCTCGGCTCGGGGCTCGACGTCGATCTCGCGGACGTCCTCGACTGGCTCGCCGGCGACGGCGAGACGAAGGCGATCCTGGTGCAGTTCGACACCGTACCGGCCGGTCGCAAGTTCATGTCGGCAGCGCGGGCTGCCGCCCGCCACAAGCCGGTGGTCGCCATCCGTGGGCGAACGCTCGCGGGCGACGGCGATGCAGGCTTTCCGCCGGACGAGGTCTACGAAGCCGCGCTGCGGCGCGCCGGCTGGGTGAGCGTCGACACCCTCGGCGGCGTCTTCGAGGCGATCGAGGGCATGGCCCGGATGCGTCCGCTGCGCGGCGAACGCCTGACCATCCTGGCGAACGGGCATGGTCTCGGGCGCATCGCCGGCGAAACGCTGCTGCGTTCCGGTGGCAAGCTCGGCAAGCTGTCGCGCGAGACGAGCAAGCGTCTCGAGGGACTGCTGCAGACGCGGTCGGCACTGAGCAATCCAATCGCCCTGCCGGCCGACGTGACGGTGCGGCAGTGGGCGGCGGCGCTGGCCTGCGTGCTCGCCGACGGCGGTACGCAGAACGTGCTGACGGTGTGTTCGCCGTCGCCGTTCGCGCCGGGTCCGCAGGTCGCCGAGGCGATCTGCAAGGTTTCCCGGGAGAGTGAGCGCAACGTGTTTACCTGCTGGGTCGGCGGCAAGTCGATGCTTGCGGCGCAGCGGGTCGCAGCCGAACATGGCGTGATCAGCCACGAATCGCCGGAACGGGCGATCGCGGTCTTCCTCGGCGTTCTCAGCTACCTGCACAACCGCCGCCTGTTGCTGCAGTTGCCGGCGTCACGCGCCGAGGACTTCGCGCCCGATCTCGCCGCTGCGCGCAGCGCCGTCGGCGAGGCCGTCGCGGCGCGCGCCGGCAGCCTGTCGGTGGCGCAGGCACGCCGGTTGCTGGCTGCCTATGGCATCGTCCTCGCCGCGCACCCGGTCAGCAGCAGCATCGAGGCGGCGATCCTCGCTGCCGACGAGGTGGGCTACCCGGTCGATCTCGCGCTGGTTGGCGGCGGCAGCGCCGATTGCGCCGCAGCGGCAGTGGAGCTGCGGTCGCCGGCCGACATCCGGCTGGCGGCCCGTGGGCTGCGCGGCGCGCTGCGCACGCAGCAGGCGGCGGCACGCGTCGGCGGCTATCGCGTGCGACCGAGCGCCGCGCGCAGCGGCGCTCCGCCGCTGCGCTTCGGCGTCGCCGTCGACGCCGTCTTCGGGCCGCTGATCCTGTTCGGACCGGCAGCGCGCAGCGGCTCGAGCGCCGGTCGCGTCGTCGTCGCCCTGCCACCGCTCAACCTGACGCTGGCGCGGGATCTGGTGGCGCGCAGTGGCATCCTCGCGAAGCTGCCGGATGAATCCCGCAGCGAACTGCAGACCGCCGCCGGCCAGGCGCTGGTCCGGCTGTCGCAACTGCTGACCGACAACGACGAGGTGGTGAGCGTCGAACTCGATCCGCTGCATGTCGAGAGGAACGGGGTCTTCGCGATCGATGCCTGCATCGGCATCGCCTCGCACCCGCCGGCGCTTGCTGGCCATCGCTTCGCCATCCGCCCTTACCCCAAGGAGCTCGAGCAGCCACTCGAGTGGCAGGGCCGGCGGCTGTCGATCCGGCCGATTCGCCCGGAGGACGAAAGCTTGCTCGGCGAACTGCTGCATTCGCTCGCCCCCGAGGATTCCCGGATGCGCTTCTTCGACTCGATCCGCAGTCTGCCGCGCGCCCGCCTGGCACGCTTTGCGCAGATCGACTACGACCGTGAGATGGCGCTGGTGGCGATCGAGAACGCGGGCGTCGCCGGCGAGCGCGTCCTGGGTGAGGTGCGCGCCGTCAGCGAACCCGGCAAGGCGGTCGCCGATTTCGCGATCGTCGTCGCCTCGGAGATCAAGGGCATGGGCCTCGGCACGGCGTTGCTGCAGAGCCTCGTTCGCTACTGTCGCAGCGAAGGCATCGGCGAACTGCGTGGCGAGACCCTTGACGGCAACCTGCGCATGCAGGGGCTGGCGCGCAGACTCGGCTTCGCACAGCGCAGCGGTGCCGATCGCGGGACGGTCGATCTGCGCCTGACGCTGGGCGGCAGCGCTGCCGCGTGAGCCGCCCGCGAAGGGGGCTCGTTGGCGAGCCTGCGGATTCATCGCTGGTGATCGTGCTCGCGCAGTTCGAGTTCGCCCTGCTGCGGCAGGAGCGGGGTGTCGGCGCTGGCAGCGGCTGCGAGTGCCGACACCCGCACGCCGAGCAATCGCAGCCGGTGCTCGAGCGGGACACGGCGCAGGCACTCGCGGCTGGCGCGCAGGATGTCCGCGGCCGCGTCGGTCGCCACGGCCAGCGTCAGGTCGCGCGTGACGACGCGGAAATCGGCAAAGCGCAGCTTGACGCCGATCGTGCGGCCGCGGCATCGCTTGCGCTGCAGGTCGTCGGCCAGCTTGCCGCAGAGGCCGACGAGGACGGCGCTCAGGGTCTCGCGGTCGTCGCGCGGGTGCAGGTCGCGCTCGAAGGTCGTTTCGCGACTGACCGATTTCGGCTCTGCGGCCGTGATCAACGGTCGTTCGTCGATGCCGTTCGCGGCGGCCAGCAGCCAGGTGCCATAGCTGCGGCCGAAGTGCTGGCGCAGCACGCCGGCGTCGGCTGCAGCCAGCTGGCCGATGCGCTCGATCCCGAGCAGCGCCAGCCGCTCGCTTGCCTTCGGGCCGATGCCGTTGATCTTGCGTACCGGCAGCGGCCAGATGCGTTGCCGGAGATCGTCGCTGCCGAGGATCGTCAGCCCGTCGGGTTTGTCGAGATCGGAGGCGATCTTGGCCAGCAGCTTGTTGGGCGCGACGCCGATCGAGCACGACAGTCCGGTCGCCTGGCGCACCGCGTCCTTGATGCGTTGCGCGAGCGGGCGGGAATCGCCGGCCAGCCGGCTGAGATCGAGGTAGATTTCGTCGATGCCGCGATCTTCGCAGTCGGGCGCGATGCTGGCGACCGCCGTCTTGAAGAGGCGCGAGCAATGGCGATAGGCCGGGAAATCGACCGGCAGCAGGATCGCGTCGGGCGCGCGGCGGGCTGCCACCATGATGCCCATCGCCGAAGAGACGCCAAGTGCGCGTGCCTCGTAGGTGGCGGTGGTGACGACGCCACGGCCGACATAGTCGCGCAGGCGGGCAAAGCGGCGGCTGCCGTCGGCCAGCAGAACGGGCTGCTGCGCACCGCTGCCGCCGATCACCAGCGGCCGACCGCGCAGTTCCGGGTAGCGCAGCAGGTCGACCGAGGCATAAAAGGCGTCCATGTCGAGGTGCGCGATGCGGCGCCGCGGCGTGCTCAAGGGTCCCTCCGTGTCGCGGCTGGCCGGGCGGAATGCCTGCGGCCGCTGGTCCGTGCTGATCGGCGAGATTATGAACCATTCCGTGGGCCGGCTTGCCGTCGCAGCATGTTGCGGATCAGGCCACTGCAAGTCGCCTCCGGGCCAGGAACCCACGGCCAGCCCTGCCGACGTGCGAACCTCTGCGGGGTGTCGGAAAATCTTACACACGCGCGCGCAGAGCGCCCATGCACGATCTCAAACAGACATTAAATCGGCGGATTGGCAGATGCGGTGCGATTCTTGCTTGCGACGGGTCGAGCAATGCTCAGGTAGTGGGGGTGGTCGTTCATCGATTTTCGCGAGGAGGAGGTTGCCATGCGTGCTCTGCCGTTGCTTGCTTTTCTGTTGTCCGTTTCTGCACCCGCGTTGGCGGTCGCCAACCAGATTCCCGAGCCGGAGTCCTTGAGCCTGCTCGCGCTGGCGGCTGTCGCGATGTGGCTGGCGCGGGGCCGCAAGCCCTGATTCCGGCGCGGCTTGCGGGTGGGCAGGGCGCTGTGGTTTCGCGCCCCCCCAGCCCGCCAGCCCGCACAGCGGCGACGCACACGTGATGTACCCCGGGCAAGCTGCCAGGGGCCGTTCCTCCCCAGGGGTTGATCAGTCGGCAGTCGCCCAGTCGCGGCTGCGCCCCACCGCGCGCCGCCATCCCGCGAGCAGCGCTTCCCTCTGGTCGGCGGACATGGCGGGCTCGAAACGCCGCTCCGCGTGCCACAACGCAGCCAGTTCCGCCTCGTCGTGCCAAAAGCCGACCGCCAGTCCGGCGAGATAGGCGGCGCCGAGCGCGGTCGTTTCGGTGATGCGCGGACGCACGACGGGGACGCCGAGCAGGTCGGCCTGGAACTGCAGCAGCAGGTTGTTGGCGGCCGCCCCGCCGTCGACCCGCAGCTCACGCAGCGGCTGCCCGCAGTCGAGTTGCATCGCGCTGAGCACCTCGGCGCTCTGGAAGGCGATTGCTTCCAGTGCCGCGCGCGCGACGTGGGCGCGGCTGGTGCCGCGCGTCATGCCAAGCAATGCGCCGCGCGCGTACGGATCCCAGTACGGCGCGCCGAGCCCGGTGTGCGCCGGCACGAGGTAGACGCCCCCATTGTCGGGAACGGACGCGGCCAGCGTCTCGATCTCGCCGGAGCTGGAAATCATGCCGAGACCATCGCGCAGCCACTGGACGACGGCGCCACCCATGAAGACACTGCCTTCGAGGAGGTAGGTCGTTCGCTCGCGCAGCCGCCAGCCGATCGTCGCCAGCATGCGGTGCTGCGAGTCCATCGCTTCGTTGCCGGTATTCAGCAGCAGGAAACAGCCAGTGCCGTAGGTGTTCTTCGCCATGCCGTGCGCGAGGCAGGCCTGACCGAAGGTCGCCGCCTGCTGGTCGCCGGCGATACCGGCGAGCGGCACCTCGGCACCGAGGAGGTCGCTGGCAATCGTCGCGATGACGCCACTGCTGTCGACCACCTGCGGCAGGACTGCCGGCGGAATGTCGAGCAGCGCGAGCAGTTCCTCATCCCAACAGCAGCGGCGAATGTCGAAGAGCATCGTCCGTGCGGCGTTCGACGGATCGGTGACGTGCACGCGGCCGGCGGACAGCTGCCATGCCAGCCAGCAATCGATCGTGCCGAAGGCGAGCTCGCCGCGCTCGGCGCGGGCGCGGGCACCGGCAACGTTGTCGAGCAGCCATTTCAGCTTGGTGCCTGAAAAATAAGCATCGACGACCAGCCCGGTTCGCTGGCGAAAGAGTTCGGCATGGCCGGCGGCACGCAGCGCATCACACGTTCTGGCAGTCCGTCGGTCCTGCCAGACGATCGCACGGTGCAACGGCTCGCCGCTGGCGCGGTCCCAGAGGACACTCGTCTCGCGCTGGTTGGTGATGCCGACGGCGGCCAGCTGGCCGGCGGCGACACCGTGCTCGCGAAGGACCCTGCGGGCGACGGCCAGTTGCGTCCGCCAGATGTCGTTGGCGTCGTGTTCGACCCATCCCGGCTGCGGATAGTGCTGCGCGTACTCCTGCTGGGCGACGCCGCGAACCGTTCCGTCACGAGCGAAGAGAATCGCCCGCGAGCTGGTCGTACCCTGGTCGAGAGCGAGGATCAACTGCGGGCTGGCACTGGCTTGCGGCATCGGGCAAACTCCGGCAACGAGAAATGGACGATGGTGTTGTCAGGTGGCGGTGCCGGGCTGTTCCTGGTGCTGACGAACGATCAGTTCGGCGATCCAGCGCTTGAACTCGGCGATGCGCACATCGTAGTTCTCGCAAGCCATCAGGCTCTGCCCGAAGACATAGGCGTAGAGGAGGAGGCTGCGGCACTTCGCGACTTCTTCCGAGCAACCGAGGGCGACGAACAGCTTGCGCGTCGCTTCGAGACGCCAGGTGTCGACCTCGGCGACGATCGCCGCCGCCTGCGCGTCGCGCCGTGCCCATTCACGTACGGCCAGTTCGATGGAGATGCCCTTGCGGTTGCGGGTGGCCGAGTAGATGTCGATCAGATGCAGCAGTTGCTGCTCCTCGGCGCCCGGCGTGGCGACGGTCTGCTTTTCGATGTCCTGGATGCGGCCGTCTCGCCAGACTTGCAGGACCGCTTCGACGAGGTCGTTGCGATCCTTGAAATGCCAGTAGAAGCTGCCCTTGGTGACGCCAAAGGTCTTCGCCAGGACTTCGACCCGCATGCCGTTGACGCCCTGCTCGGCGAGGTTGTCGATCGCCGCCTGAATCCACTCGTTGCGGCCAAGCGCAGCACGCGGTCTGATGTTCCGGTGCTTCATCGTCATCTGGTCCTTTCCTGAAACGCGCGCGTCAGGCAATATTATCAGCCTGAACCCAAAGCTGCCGACCGCAGTCTTGACAGCCAGTCCCCCATACGGTACCGTACGCCCTCCATACGATACGGTACGGTCTATCGTCTGGCCAGAATTCGGGAGTGTCGGACGTCGCCTGCAGGACGACGCCTGGCATTGCTTTGCGTGTAGTGATCAAGGAGAAGAAAGTGAAGATCCTCGTTCCAGTCAAACGGGTGGTGGATTACAACGTCAAGGTTCGCGTCAAGCCGGATGGCAGCGATGTCGATCTGGCGAACGTCAAGATGTCAATGAATCCCTTCGACGAGATCGCCGTCGAGGAGGCAGTGCGGCTCAAGGAGGCTGGCATCGCGACCGAGGTGGTGGTGGTCTCGGCGGGCGTCGCCAACTGTCAGGAGACCCTGCGTACGGCGATGGCAATTGGCGCCGACCGCGGCATCCTGGTGCAGACCGATGTCGAACTGCAGCCGCTGGCCGTCGCCAAGCTGCTGCAGGCGGTGTGCGCCAGGGAGCAGCCGCAGATGGTCGTCTGCGGCAAGCAGGCGATCGACGACGACGCCAATCAGACCGGCCAGATGCTCGCGGGCCTGCTGGGTTGGCCACAGGCGACTTTTGCGTCGAAGGTCGTCGTCTCCGCTCAGACGGCCACTGTGACCCGTGAGATCGACGGCGGTCTGGAGAACATCGAGGTCGCCCTGCCGGTGGTCGTCACCAGCGATTTGCGCCTCAACGAGCCGCGTTACGCGACCCTGCCGAACATCATGAAAGCGAAGAAGAAGCCGCTGGAGACAACCAATCCGGCCGCACTGGGGGTTGATGTCACGCCGCGACTGAAGACCCTGAAAGCGGCCGAGCCGCCCAAGCGCTCAGCCGGCATCAAGGTGGCCGATGCCGCCGATCTGGTACTGAAACTCAAGACTGAAGCAAAGGTGATCTGACCATGGCCATTCTCGTTATTGCTGAACACGACAATACCTCGATCAAGGCAGCGACCCACCATGCCGTGACCGCGGCGACGAAGCTCGGTGGCGAGATCCATCTGCTGGTGGCTGGCAGCAACTGCGCCGATGCCGCGGCGGCGGCGGCGCGGATCAGCGGCGTCGACAAGGTGCTGCTGACCGACGCGCCGCATTATGCCGACCAGTCGCCGGAGAACATCGCGGCACTGCTGGTGAGCATTGCCGCTTCCTACTCGCATCTCCTGGCGGCAGCGACAACCAGCGGCAAGAACTGCATGCCGCGCCTCGCGGCGCTGCTCGATGTGGCGCAGATCTCGGAGATCTCGGGGATCGAGTCGGCTGACACCTTCGTCCGCCCGATCTACGCCGGCAACGTCGTCGCCACCGTCCAGTCGAGCGATCCGGTGAAGGTCATCACGGTGCGCGCCACGGCTTTCGAGGCGGCAGGCGAGGGCGGCAGTGCGGCCATCGAGACGCTGCCTGCAACTGCCGATCTCGGTCTGAGCCGCGTACTGGGGCGCGAACTGACCAAGTCCGAACGGCCAGAGCTGACGGCGGCCAAGGTGATCGTGTCGGGTGGCCGCGGCATGGGCAACGGGGAGAATTTCCATCGCCTGCTCGAGCCGCTGGCGGACAGGCTCGGGGCAGCGCTCGGCGCTTCGCGCGCAGCGGTCGACGCCGGCTTCGTGCCGAACGACTATCAGGTCGGGCAGACCGGCAAGATCGTCGCCCCGCAGCTCTACATCGCCGTCGGCATCTCGGGCGCCATCCAGCACCTCGCCGGAATGAAGGACAGCAAGATCATCGTCGCCATCAACAAGGATGCCGAAGCGCCGATCTTCCAGGTCGCCGATTATGGCCTGGTGGCCGATCTGTTCGAAGTCGTGCCGGCGCTGCAGGCGGAACTCGGCTGAGCGCAGACGGCCAGGGCAGGGAGCATGAACTTGCCCGACGGGTTGCTCGACACCGGCTGGGTGATGGTCGCGTGGACGCTCTTCGTCGGCGCGACGGTGATCGCAGCCAGGCGGGCACCATGGCGCGTGCTGCTGGACAGTTCGCGTCTGAATGCCTTCCTGGCGATGATCGTCGCATTGATCCTGCTCTGGCAGCTGCAGGCCGGGGTCAAGCCCGGCCTGTCCCTGCACCTGCTCGGGGCGACGGTCTTCACCCTCTGCTTCGGCTGGCAGCTTGCCTTTCTGGGCCTGAGCGTGGTTCTGCTCGGTGTCACGCTGAACGGCGCCGCAGGTTGGCAGGCATTCGCCCTCAATGCCGTGCTCATGGCGGGTGTCGGTGTCGGCGTCAGCCACACTGCTCATCGTCTGGTCGACCGTCTGCTGCCTGGCCACCTGTTCGTGTTCATCTTCTGCAAGGGATTCTTCACCGCTGCACTGGCGGTCCTCGCCGTCGGTCTGGTATCAAGCCTGGTGTTCGCGCTGGCGGGTGCCTACAGCGGCCAATACCTGGCGGACGACTACCTGCCGTACTTTTTCCTGCTCGGTTTCTCCGAGGCCTGGCTGTCGGGTATGCTGAGCACGCTGCTGGCTGTCTATCGACCGCAGTTGCTGGCAGACGGCAGCGATGCACCCTTTCCTGGAGGCAAATGAGTTCACCGAGAAGCGCCTGGCTGCGCCCGTGCGAGCCGACCTGATGCGTGCCGGCGTGTCGCTCCTCCTCCTGCTGCTCGCCGTGGGCGGTTCCCCGGGCCACGCCATCATGCTCGGGGAGCTGCGCAGCTCGGCGCGCGTTGGCCAGGTGCTGCAGGCCGAGATCGAGATCAGCGAGCATCCGGCCGAGCGCTTCGACCCCGCCTGCCTGAAGCTCTTCCGGCCGCAGTCGGCCAGCGATGATCTGCCGTGGATCACCGATGCGCGCCTCAGCTATCGGCGCGAGGGTGGGCAGGGCCGCTTGAGCATCGTCTCCCGGGCAGCGATCACCGACCCGGCCGTGCGTCTGGCGGTTCGTTCCGAATGTGCCTCGACGGCCAGCAGAGAGTACACGATCCTGCTCGCGGACCCGACTGCTGTGCTGGCGGCGGCGCCGGCGCGCAACACGGTTGCAGCAAAGGCATCGGCGCAGGTGGACAGCGCACCGGGCGCACTGCGCGATGCGCCGCGACCAGCGGTCGCTGTTCCGCCGCAGCGAGCGCCGGCTACGGCCGGCGAGGGCGGGCGCGCCGCTCGCGGGTCGCCCGCAAAGGGAGCGGGCGCGGCACTGGTGGCGAGCGACGAGTTGTCCGAGGCCGTGCCGGCGAGCGGACTGGGGCGCGAATTGCTGCGTCTCGAGCAACGGGCACTCGCGATGCTCAACGACCCCGCCGACGATCAGGAGACGATGAGCAACAAGCTGGCCTGGCTCGAGGCCAACGTCGCCGAGCTCAAGAGAGCGGCAGAGAAGCTGCAGGGTGGTGCGGCGGCCCTCCCGGGCGGCGTTGCGGCCGGCGAGTCGCGGCTTCCCGGCGCGGTCGGAGGGTCGGCGGGTTCGCCGCCCGGCGCAGCCGCGCACGGCGATCCGTCAGGCGCCGCAGCGAACACGCCACTGTCGTCTGTGCCAGCGAAGAACGAACCGCCGCGCGCTGTGCGGACACAGCCGGCGGCGCCTGCCGCCACGGAAGAGGAGCACTGGCTGTTCTACGGCGGGCTGGTGCTGGTTCTGCTGGTCGCGCTGTTTCTCTTCCGCCGCCGTCGCGGTGCTGCCGTCGAGTCGCTTGGGGCGGCTGGCGAAGAAGTGGCTGCAGGAACGACAAGCGGCGAATCGCGGTCATCGCTGCCGCCGGAGGCGGCAGCAGCTGTTCCCATCGAGGCGCCGCCGCGCCGCGCCGCCGTCACTCTTTCCGCACCGGCACCCGCAGCCGTGGCAGCGGCTGTTGCCCCGGCAGTGGCAGCAAGGCGCGACTCAGCGCCGCCGGCGGTAGCGGCACCGCTCCAGCTGGCCGATCAAGGCGTGGGGGGCGCCGCACCGGCGATCGAGCTGGCGGAGATCATGCTCTCCTTCGGGCGGGTCAACGGCGCGGCGAGAACGCTCGAGGAGTATATCGCGGCCCTGCCGCAGGAATCGGCCAGGCCATGGATCCGGCTGCTGCATCTCTACCAGCGCAACGGCATGCGCAAGGAGTTCGAGGCGCTGACGGTCAAGCTCAACCGCAACTTCAACGTCGAGATCCTGGCCTGGGACAACGAAACAAGCAGCGGTGAACTAGAGCTGGTTCCGCTTGCCGGCGCCGCCGCCAAAGCCCATACCCTTGAGGACATCCCACGCCTGCGTGATGAGATCGTCGCTCTGTGGGGAAAACCCGAGTGCCTCGGTTATCTCGAGAACCTTCTGCGCGACAACCGGCAAGGCAAGCGCAAGGGTTTTCCGTTGGCGGTCGCCGAGGAAATCCTCTTCCTGATCGATCTCGCAGCGGCGCATGAATCTGCCCGCTGAGCATCCCGAACTGCCCCGACAGAAATTCCGACAACAGCCATGAAAGGAGAAACAGATGAGTGAATACATTGCCCCGGTGCGCGACATGCAATTCGTTCTCAAGGAACTTGCCGGACTCGAGCAGGTGGCACAACTGCCCGGTTGCGAGGAAGCGACCCCGGACCTCGTCGACGCCGTTCTCGACGAAGCGGCGCGCTTTGCCGAGGAGGTCCTGTCGCCGCTCAATTGGCCTGGTGACCAGGAAGGCGCTCGCTGGCACGACAAGACGGTGACCATGCCTGCCGGCTTCAAGGAAGCTTACAGGCTGTTTGCCGAGAGTGGGTGGACGGCGCTCGGCAGCGAGCCCGAGTGGGGCGGGCAGGGACTGCCGAAGGTCGTCGCGGCTGCGGTCGGCGAGATGTGGAAGTCTGCCAACCATTCCTTTTCGCTGTGCCCGCTGCTGACCAGTGGGGCGATCGAGGCGCTGGTCCTCTCCGGCAGCGACGAGCTGAAGCGAACCTACGTCGAGAAGATGGTCAGTGGCGTATGGACCGGGACGATGAACCTGACAGAGCCGAATGCCGGGTCCGACCTCGCCGCCGTCCGCACCCGCGCCGAACCGCAGGCCGACGGCAGCTACCGGATCTTCGGACAGAAGATCTTCATCACCTACGGGGAACACGACCTGGCGGAGAACATCATCCATCTCGTCCTGGCGCGGACGCCGACCGCCCCGGAAGGGGTGAAGGGGATCTCGCTGTTCATTGTCCCGAAGTTCATGGTCAACGCGGACGGCAGCCTCGGCGCGCGCAACGATGCGTACTGCGTGTCGATCGAGCACAAGCTGGGAATTCATGCCAGCCCGACAGCGATCATGGCCTTTGGCGACCACGCGGGGGCCGTCGGCTATCTGGTCGGCGAGGAGAATCGTGGCCTCGAGTACATGTTCATCATGATGAATGCCGCCCGTTTCGGCGTCGGACTGGAGGGTGTCGCGGCTTGCGAGAGGGCCTACCAGCGTGCGCGCGACTACGCTCGCGATCGCGTCCAGTGCACCGACATCGGGGTTCGCGGCGGACCAAAGGTGCCGATCATCCGGCATCCGGATGTGCGCCGCATGTTGATGACCATGAAATCGCGGGCGGAAGCGACGCGGGCGCTGGCGTACGTGGTGGCGGCAGCGCACGATGCCGCCGTGCACCATCCGGACGAGGGTGAGCGCAAGCGCAGCCAGGCTTTCGTCGACCTGATGATCCCCGTCGTCAAGGGCTGGAGCACCGAATCCGGGGTCAGCATGGCTTCGATCGGCGTCCAGGTACACGGTGGCATGGGATACGTCGAGGAAACCGGTGCTGCGCAGCATCTACGGGACGCGCAGATTTCGACGATCTACGAGGGAACCACCGGCATTCAGGCCAACGACCTCATCGGCCGCAAGATGGCGCGCGAGGGGGGGGCGACGTTGCACGCGGTCATCGGCCTGATGCGCGGCGTTGCCGGCGAACTCGGCGCTCGTTCGGGCGACGACTTCGCCGCGCTGCAGCGACGTCTCTCGGCGGCGATCGATGCGCTCGCCGCGGCAGGCGAGTGGCTCGTCGCCAATTACGGCAAGGATGTCCGCGCCGCGTCCGCCGGTGCCGTGCCGTTCCTGATGCTGCTCGGTGTCGTTGCGGGTGGCTGGCAGATGGCGCGTGCCGCGCTGGTCGCGCAGACGAAGATCGATGCCGGCGATGCCGACCCCTTCTACCCGGCAAAGATCGGCACCGCCCGCTTCTATGCCGACCACGTGCTGTCGCAGGCCAGTGGTCTCGCGAGCAGCGTGATCGACGGTGCCGCCGGTGTGCTCGCGCTGCCGGAAGACATGTTCTGAGAGGTGGTGCGGCTTGAGCATTCCGTCGCCAGCCCTGCAGGGCTGGCTGGCGGTAGGAGTGCGCGGGCGACCAAGCGCGGGCAAGACCGCCGTATACATCGTGGGAAACACCATGCAGAACCAGAGAACACTCGTCCAGACCTGCCTGATCCCCATCCGTTGGGGCGACATGGATGCTTACGGGCACGTCAACAACACGGTTTATTTCCGCTACATGGAACAGGCACGCGTTGAGTTCCTCGAGCGGCTCGGCTTCCGGGTCATGCCGCACGGCTCGGCGCCCGTGATCATCAACGCCAGTTGCACCTTCCTGGTCCCGCTGAATTATCCCGGGGTGGTCGAGGTCCGGATGTACTGCGGGCATCCGGGTCGCAGCAGCGTTCCGACGCACTACGAGATCAGCCTCCAGGGATCACCGACGATCTACGCCACCGGCGACTCGAAGATCGTCTGGATGGATGTCGCAACCGGCAAGTCGGTGCCGATTCCCGAAACGCTGCGGGCCGAGTTGCCGGCCTGAGGAGGAGGGGAGATGGGGCAGGAAACGCCTCTCTGGCAGCCAAGCGCTGAACGGAAGGCAGCAGCAAGGCTCAGCTCTTTCACGGCTGCGGTGAAGCGGCGCTGGCAGGTGGACTGCGCCGACTACCCCGCCCTCTGGCGCTGGTCGCTCGAGCGACCCGAGGCGTTCTGGACTTCGGTCTGGGAAGAGTGTGGCGTGCTTGGTGACCCAGGCTCGACGGTCCTGGAAGATGGTACGCGCATGCCGGGCGCGCGCTGGTTCCCGCAGGCCCGGCTGAACTATGCCGAAAACCTGTTGCGACGCCGTGACGATGGGGACGCGCTCGTCTTCTGGGGCGAGAACCGGATCAGCCATCGGCTCTCGCACGGCGAACTGCATGCCGCAGTGTCGCGCTGCGCGCAGGCACTGCGGGTCGCCGGCGTCGGCCGCGGGGATCGCGTCGCCGGCTACCTGCCGAACATGCCGGAAGCGTTGGTCGCCATGCTCGCCACCGCTTCGCTTGGTGCCATCTGGTCGTCGGCGTCGCCAGACTTTGGCGTGCAGGGCGTACTCGACCGCTTCGGGCAGATCGAGCCCAAGGTCCTGTTCTGCGTCGATGGCTACTGGTACAACGGCAAGCCGGTGGATTGCATGGCGCGAAACATCGAGGTGGTCGGGCAGATGTCGGGGATCGAACGGACCGTGGTCGTTTCCTACCTCGACGAGTCGCCGCGAGTCGAGCTGATCCGCAACGGTATCCGCCATGCCGACTTCGTCGCTCCCTTCGTTGCCGGTGAGATCAGTTTTCAACGGCTGCCGTTCGCTCATCCGTTGTTCATCATGTTTTCCTCGGGCACCACTGGCGTCCCGAAGTGCATCGTTCATTGCCATGGCGGCGCCTTGCTGCAGCACCTCAAGGAACACCAGCTGCACGGCGACGTGCGACCTGGCGACCGCGTCTTCTACTTCACCACTTGCGGCTGGATGATGTGGGACTGGCTGGTCTCCGGTCTGGCATCGGGCGCGACGCTGCTGCTCTACGACGGCTCACCGTTCGCTCGTGGTGCTGACGGTACGGCTGGAGCAATTCTCTTCGACTACGCCGACGCCGAGCGCATGACCCATTTCGGCACATCGGCCAAGTTCATCGACGCGATTGCCAAGGCCGGCCTGCAACCCCGTCGGACGCATTCCTTGCGCGAGCTGCGGACCATGTTTTCGACGGGCAGTCCGTTGGCGCCGGAAAGTTTCGATTACGTCTACCGCGACATCAAGCCGGACTTGCTGCTCGCCTCGATCTCGGGCGGCACGGACATCCTTTCGTGCTTCGCCCTCGGCAATCCGCTGCTGCCCGTTCATCGCGGTGAGCTGCAATGTCGCGGTCTCGGAATGGCGGTCAGCGTTTTCGACGAGAGTGGCCGCCCCCTTGCTGCGGGAAGCGGCGAGCGCGGCGAACTGGTGTGTACCGCACCGTTTCCCGCCATGCCCGTCGGCTTCTGGAATGACCCGGACGGTGCCAAGTACCACGCGGCGTATTTCGACCGCTTTCCGAACGTCTGGTGTCACGGCGACTACGTGGAGCTGACGGCGCACGAGGGCCTGGTCATCTACGGCCGTTCCGATGCCGTGCTCAACCCCGGCGGCGTGCGCATCGGTACCGCCGAGATCTACCGTCAGGTGGAGAAACTGGCGGAAATCGTCGAAGCGCTCGTGATTGCCCAGGATTGGCTGGGCGACGTGCGAATCGTGCTCTTCGTCAGGCTGCGCGACGGTCTCGTTCTCGACGAGGCATTGATCGACCGCGTCAAACAGCAGATTCGCGACAACACCACAGCTCGCCACGTCCCGGCCAAGGTGCTGCAGGTGGCCGACATCCCACGTACCAAGAGCGGCAAGATCGTCGAGCTTGCCGTGCGCCACGTCGTCCACGGCCGGCCAGTGAACAATGTCGAGGCCCTGGCCAACCCGGAAGCGCTCGAGTGTTTTCGCGACCGACCGGAACTGCAGCCCTGAAGCAACGGATCCCGCTCGCTGCGCTCTGCCACATGACCCGCCGGGCTTGTGGGTCGAATGGAGCGGGGCAGCGGCCCGGCACGCGGAGGCACGCAAGGACCAGGGGCTTGCCTGCTGACAGGGCTGCAACCCGGAATCCAGAAATTTACATAATACAAATTATGCGCACTTTGGAGCGGGGGTCGGATGTGTCGGCGGCACCCGGTTGGTTGCGCCGGACTACAGCTCCTGACGACGCCTGACGACAATGGCGCAGCAGGCATCGCAATGCCGTGCCCGGTCCGGAATGGCGGCACTCGCGGCGGAGATCGGGTTCGCGGCCGGTGCAAACAGTGGTAGATTCGCGTGCTGTCGATATCCTTGCCAGCCCCATCTCCGGGACCGCTCGCCATGCCCACAGTGACCGCCAACAACCTGCAAATCGAGTACGAGTCCTTCGGTAGCGAGACGGCACCCGCAATTTTGCTGATCATGGGACTGGGTGCCCAACTGAGCCGCTGGAGTGTCGAACTCTGTCAAGCCCTGGTTGAGCGCGGCTATCGCGTGCTGCGTTTCGACAACCGCGACTGCGGCCTGTCGAGCAAGCTCGACGAGGCGGGAGTTCCGGACATCGGCCGTGCTCTACGACGCGGCGTGCCGCCGGACGCCCCATATTCGCTCGAGGACATGGCGGCAGACTGCGCGGGCCTGCTGGATGCACTGGGAATCGAGGCAGCGCACCTGGTTGGCGCATCGATGGGCGGCGCCATCGCTCAGATCGTTGCGGCCCGCTACCCGGAGCGCTGCCTGTCGTTGACCAGCATCATGTCGACCAGCAGCCATCCGGACCTGCCGCCTCCGAGTCCCGATGCTGCGCAGGCGCTGCTCGCGCCATTGCCTGCTGCACGCGACCGGGAGAGTCTGATCGAGGACGCGATCAGGCGCCAGCTGGCGGTTGCCAGCCCGGACTATCCGAGTTGCCCGGATCGCCTGCGCAGTCAGTTTGTCGAGGAGCACGAGCGCGGCTTCCATCCGCGCGGCGTCACCCGGCAACTGGCGGCCTTTCTTGCCAGTGGCGACCGACGCGCACTGTTGGCGACGATCAAGGCCCCGACGCTCGTGCTGCACGGTGCCGATGACCCGCTGATACCGCTCGCCTGCGGTGAGGACGTGGCAGCACACATTCCTGCTGCGGAATTGCGCGTCATCGAAGGGATGGCGCATGATTTTCCGCTCGCCTTGACCGGAGTGTTCGCCGACGCCATCGCCGCGGTTGCCAGCCGCAGCCAGCGCTGAACCGCTGCCGCCATGTCCATCGATGACTCGCGGCTTTTCGCACCGGAGCCGATGGTCTTCGTCGACCTCGAGACGAGCGGTGCCAACTTCGCCAATGACCGAATCATCGAGGTGGGCCTGGTCGAGGTCGACTCGACCGGTGTCCGCGAATGGAGTGTCCTGGTTAATCCCGAGGTGCCGCTGTCGCCGTTCATCACCAGTCTCACCGGCATCAGCGAGGCCATGTTGAGACCGGCACCGACCTTCCGCCAGATTGCCCATGAACTACTCGAGCGATTGCGCGGGAGACTGTTCGTCGCGCACAACGCACGCTTCGATTATGGTTTCCTGAAAGGAGAATTCGGCCGGCTCGGTGTGGCCTTTCGGCAGCCGAGCCTGTGTACCGTCAAGCTGTCACGCAAGCTCTACCCCGAGCATCACCGGCACAACCTCGACACCCTCGTTGAACGACATGGTCTGACTGCCGGCGGTGGGCGTCATCGGGCGCTTGCCGACGCCCGGCTGCTCTGGAGCCTTTGGCAATGCTGGCACCGTCAGCTGCCCGCAGCGACGATCAACGATGCCGTGGGAGCGATCGTCGGCCGTCCTCAACTGCCACCGCAACTCGATCCGACCGCGCTCGACGACCTGCCCGAGGCGCCAGGCGCCTACGTGTTCTATGGTGAGGACGGTCGCCTCCTGCTCGCGCGTCGCAGCGACAACCTGCGGCGCCAGGTGCTCGCTCACTTTGCTGCCGGCAGCCGCGACAAGTCGCTCTACCGCGAGACCTGGCGAATTGAATGGCGCGAGGCGGCCGGCGAGTTGGGCGCGCGTCTGCATGAGCTGCGCTACGCGCGCTCGGCGCCGCTGACCACGCCGGCGAAAGCAGCGGCGGGCAGCGGCGGCACCGCCCGGCACCTAGCGCCGGCCAATGAGCTCTGTTCGTGGCAGTTGCACTCGCCCGCATCGGGCGACTGCCGGCTGCGACTGGTATTTGCCGACGAACTGGATTTCGCTGTCGCCGACGATCTCTTCGGCATGTACACGAACCGCCGCGAAGCGCAGCGCTCGCTGCGCGTGCTGGCCGAGGCGCATCAACTGTGTCCGAAACAGGTCGGCATCGAGCAGGCGGTCGCTGCGTGCAGTGCCTATCGGCAAAAGAACTGCCGCGGCGCCTGCATCGGCAAGGAGTCGTTGCTGCAGCACGGCGCACGACTGATGAGCGCGCTGGCCCGCCTGAAGATCAGGAGCTGGCCCTACCGCGGCCCGGTCGCTTTGATCGAGCGCGACGATTTCGGCATGCGCGAGGACATCCACGTCGTGGACCGCTGGCGGCTGCTTGGCACGGTACAGGACGATGCGGGTCTGCAGACGCTGCTGGCGGCCGCACCCAGCCGACAGGACTTCGATCCGGAGGTCTACCGGATCGTCAGTCGCACCCTGAACACGGGCAAGGTGGTCGTCCGACCCGTGAACGCTCTTTCACCGTGAAGCCGGGCTCGCTGGCGGGGTGCCGGCGCGTCCGCCAGCCTTGCGCAGCAGGTCCGCGATGTCCGTGTTGTCAGACTTGAGCGCCCAGTCGATCGCGGTTGCCCCCCGGTCGTTGGCCATGTTCGGGTCCGCCTTGTTCTGCAGCAGCAACTCGACGATCTCGATGTGTCCGAAGCGGGCGGCGAACAGCAGCGCTGTCGACCCGTTTGGGGTCGTCGCATTGACTTCCGCTCCCTTGCTGAGAAGGTATTCGGCCACTGCCGTACGGCCGCTGAACGCAGCGTAGACCAGGGGCGACCAGCCATAGAGGTTGACGTCGGCGCCCGCTTCGACGAGGCGCTTGACGAAAGGCAGCAGGCCCTTGTAGGCGGCCAGGCTGAGGGCGGTCTCACCGTTGCGGTTGCGGGTGTTCAGCCGTGCACGCCGTTTCACGAGATAGTCGAGAAAGTCGAGGTTCTCGCGCTGCACGCACTGCATCAGCAGCGTGTTGCCGGCTGCGTCCACCGAATTGACGTCCATGCCGCGGTTGATCAGTTGGATGGCCCAAGCCGTATTGCCGGAGATCAGGGCCTCCTCCATGTCTTCATAGGCACCGGCTGCGGCCATGGTCGGAATCCACAATGCAACCAGGAGAGCAAGAATCTTCATTGGGCAACCTTTGTTCGGGCTTCAGGAAAGAGATTGAAGAAATTGGCCGTCGTGGCGTCGGCGACCTGTTGATAGCTGAGGCCACGCAGACGTGCGACCTCTTCAGCGACATGGCGGACGTAGGCAGGCTGGTTCGTCTTGCCACGGTAGGGCACCGGTGCCAGATAGGGTGAGTCGGTCTCGACCAGGAGACGATCCAGCGGCACGCGCAGAGCAACCTCTCTGACCGTGAGCGCTTTCTTGAAGGTGACGATGCCGGAGAGCGAGATGTGGAAGCCGAGGTCGAGTGCTGCTTCGGCAATCGGCCAGCTTTCAGTGAAACAGTGCATGATGCCGCCCACCTCGCCAGCCCCCTCCTCGGCCATGAGCCGCAGCGTGTCGGCTGCCGCTTCCCGGGTATGGATCACCAGCGGCTTGCGGGTCACGCGGGCGGCCCGGATGTGGGTACGGAAGCGCTCACGCTGCCAATCCGGAGCATCCTTGTGCCAGTAGTAGTCCAGTCCGGTTTCGCCGATCGCCACCACTCGCGGATGTGCCGCAAGGCCCACGAGGTCGTCGACCGTTGGTTCGCGGATTCCCGTTTCCTCCGGGTGTACACCAACCGTTGCCAGCAACATCGGCCAGGTATCGGCGAGCTGCAGAACCCTGGCGAAACGTTCCAGGGTGACGCCGATACACAGCGCGCAACCGATGTCATTGGCACGCATCTGCCCGATGATCTGCTCGATGCCATCGGCCAGCTGCGGAAAGTCGAGATGACAATGCGAGTCAACCAACATCGGCCGGCCATCATATGGTGTGCGTTGGGCGGCCCGACTGCATCACACCGCCCAGGAGACCCTCGATGCGCCGGCGTGCCTCGGCGCCGCTTTCGTCGTTCTTGAACTGCACACCGATTCCCTGTGCCTTGCTGTTCTGCGCGCCAGCCGGAGTGATCCAGACGACCGTGCCCGCAATCGGCAGCTTGGCGGGATCGTCCATCAGCGACAACAGCATGAAGACATCGTCACCGATCGAGTAATTGCGGGTGGTTGGAATGAAGATGCCGCCATTGCGCAACAGCGGCATGTAGGCCGCGTAAAGTGCCGACTTCGAGTTGATGTTCAGTGACAGAACGCTGGGGCGCGGCGGCGTCGCAGGCGCTGCCTTTCCGATGTCGGTCTCTGCCATCTTCACTTGGAAGCGATCGATCGCCCAAATGAGCGAAGTCCGTTGCTCACTCGCTGATGCCTCACTCGTTCATTACCCCTGGATCGCGACGATTGCTTCACAACCCTCGGGGGCTTCGGAAAACCCGCACGTAGCCGAGAAAGAAGTCCTCGAGAAACAGTCGATTGTTCACGGGCTGCTCACATTGGGGCTTGCATTGTAGCGCTTTTCGGCTGAATGCCAAGACCCGGCGGTTGTCGGTTCCGCGCGCCAGGTCCTGCAGGAGCGCCGCTTGGCGTACAAAATAGCGCGGCGGCAGCGCTTCGGTCGCGAGAAGCAGGTCGAACAACCACTTCTGTGCCCACTCGAGCAATCTGCGCAGCGACGCTTGGCGCTTCTCGTTCTTGATGGCCCGCTCGAGTAGGGCTGCCGATGCCAGCGGATCCACTCCAGCCCCGCCACTGACTTCGGCCAGAAGTGCATCGACCAGGCTCCGCTCGCCGCTGCTGCTCAGGGCGAGCGCCAACAGCGGCGCACCGGCAGCCAGGGCCAACCAGTCATCCGGCTCGGCCACGCCAGCGTCGTGCAGCCAGGCGGCTGCAGCTGCGCGCGGCGGCAACGGCACGCTGACGGTCTGGCAGCGACTGCGGATCGTCGGCAGCAAGCGATGTGGGTTGCTGGAAACCAATATGAACAATGTGCTTGCGATTGGTTCTTCAAGTGACTTGAGAAGAGCATTGGCTGTTGCGCGATTCATCGCCTCGGCCGGGTTGAGGAGCACCACGCGCGCGCCGTGACGGTGGGTGCCGACGTGCAGGAAGTCGTCGAGTGCCCGTACCTGATCGATCGTGATCTGCTGACTCAGCTTCTTCGCTCCGGAAGTGTCTTCTTCCTGGCCGGCATCGCCGGCGACCACGGCGAGCGACTGTGGCTGCAGCAGGCGAAGGTCCGGGTGGTTGCCTAGGGCCAGCCAGCCGCAGGCCCGGCACTGACCACACGCCTCGCCTGAATCTCGCCGCTCCTCGCAAAGTAGGGAGGTGGCCAAGGCAACGGCCAGGTCGAACTTGCCGAGCCCCTGCTGACCGCACAGCAGGAGCGCGTGCGGCAGCCGGTCACGCCGCAGCATGAGTTGCCGCCAGAGTGAATCGTGCAGATCGATAATCTTCATGAACATAAGCTTGCAAGTCTTTCTTCAATCTGTTTCGAGACTCTGTCCGGGGATTGGTCGGCGTCGATGATCGTGATTCTCTGCGGTGCCGACCGCGCCCGCTCGAGGTAGGCGAGGCGGACTCGCTCGTGGAACTCGAACTGCTCCAACTCGAAGCGATCGCGGTCGCGTGCCTGGTCAGCAATGCGCCGGGCCGCAATTGCCGCTGGCAGATCAAAGAGCAGGCTCAGGTCCGGTTGCAGCAGCGGGTGCACCCAGTTTTCGAGTTGTGCGAACTTCACCGGGTCGAGACCGCGCCCACCACTCTGATAGGCATAGGTCGCGTCGCTGAAACGGTCGCAGACCACCCAGTCGCCACACGCGAGAGCCGGTTCGATGACTCGCGCAATGTGCTCGCGGCGGGCTGCGAACATGAGCAGCGCCTCGGTCTCCAGGTGCATGGCTTCGTGCAGGAGCAGCGCGCGCAGTTTTTCGCCAAGCGCGGTACCCCCAGGCTCGCGCGTGCTGACGACGGTGACTCCGCGCCGGCGCAGGAACGCGACGATGCTTGCGATGTGGCTGCTCTTGCCAGCGCCGTCGATGCCTTCGCAGGTGATGAAACGGCCGCGCGAACGGGCCTGTGCGTGGTTCAAGGTCGGCCCCCTTTCTGGTAACGCCGCACCGCCTGATTGTGGTCTGCCAGCGTCCGCGAGAAGTGGCTGCTGCCGTCGCCGCGAGCGACGAAGTAGAGCGCGTCGCTCGCCGCCGGGTGCAGCGCGGCTTGCAGCGAAGCGAGTCCGGGCATGGCGATCGGTGTGGGGGGCAAGCCGCGGCGCGTATAGGTATTGTAGGGCGTATCCGCGAGCAGGTCGCGCTTGCGCAGGTCGCCGTCGAAGGCATCGCCGAGTCCGTAGATCACCGTCGGATCAGTCTGCAAGGGCATCCCCAGGCGCAAGCGGTTGATGAACACCGCTGCCACTTGCGCACGATCCTGATCACGGCCGGTCTCCTTCTCGATGATCGAGGCGAGGATCAGAGCCTGATGGGCATCGCGCAGTGGCAGGTGATCCGCCCTCGCCTGCCATTGCTGTTGCAGGTGTCGCTGCATGGCACGCGCGGCGCGCGCCAGCAGCTCGATATCGCTGCTTCGCTTGGCAAAGAGATAGGTATCGGGAAAGAACGCGCCCTCGGCAGACCGTTCGGGGACACCGAGCAGGCGCATGATTTCGCTCTCGCTCAGGGCGCGGGTCTCGTGGCGCAGATCCGGATGGGCATCGAGGCGCTGGCGCATCTGACGGAAAGTCCCGCCTTCGATGAAGGTCAGCTCGGCCTGCGTGAAGTCTCCTCGCGTCAGTTTGCGCAGCAGTTCGAGTGGCGTCGTGCCACGACTGATCTGGTAGCTTCCGGCCTTGATCGAGGCCTCGACGCCCATCAGTCTGGCGAGTGCGATCAGCACCCACGGTTCGACGGCGACCTCGCTGGCGGCGATCTCGCGAGCCGCCGTGCGCAGGCTGCCGCCGGGGGCAACTGTAAACTCCACCTGCTCACGCGGCAGGCTGATCGGAATCAGAGCCACGTAGACGACGACAGCGGCGCCCAGAAGCAGCGTCAGCAAGGAGAAAACGAGCAACAGGCGAACGGTCTTGCGCATCGGTCCGGAGCAGCGGTCGGGCTGGCGGGCTGGAGGAGGAATGGGTGGTGGGGCGGGCGTCGAGTCGCCCTATAATAGCCGAAACTCGCCCGAACCACCGGGGCCCCGAAGGCACGGCCAGCCGGCCGCCGCTGCCGACTGCGCCCCGCGGAGGAACATCCGCCGGCCCCGCCGGCCAACCAGATGAGAAGATGATGAACGCGAACTGGCAGGAGTTGCTGCGTGCTTCAGGTGCACGAATCGAGCACAATCAGGTCACGGACTTTGGTGACGCGGCGGCCGAGTTGTCTGCTGCTCGCGAGGCGACGGTCGTGGCGCCTCTGGACCACCTCGGACTGCTCGCGGTCAGTGGCCTGGATGCAGCGAGCTTCCTGCACGCTCAGCTGACGAGCGATGTCAAGCACCTCGCCGAGGGAAGTGCGCAGCATTCGGCATGGTGCTCGGCCAAGGGCAGGATGCTCGCCAGCTTCATCGTTCTTCATCCCGGACCCGACGACTACTTCCTGCAACTGTCGGCCGACCTGTTGCCGTTCATCCACAAGCGCCTGTCGATGTTCGTCCTGCGCAGCAAGCTGAGCATCGACGACCGCTCCGGCGAGCGCCAGTTGCTGGGCGTGTCGGGGCCGCAGGCCGAGCGCGCGCTGTTGGCCGCCGGCCTGGCCGTTCCTGCGACCCCTCTGGGCATCGGCGCCACCGCGGCTGCCCTGATCGTCCGCCTCGACAACCGTCGCTTCGAGCTGCTCGTCAAGTCCGAGGCAGCCCCGGAGTTGTGGCGGAAACTGCAGACGCAGGCGCGCCCGGTCGCAGCGGCGGTTTGGCAGTGGCTCGACATCGAGGCCGGTGTGCCGCTGATCAGCGAGCCGACCAGGGAGGAGTTCGTGCCGCAAATGGCGGGTTTCGAGCAGCTCGGAGCGGTCAGCTTTCGCAAGGGATGCTATCCCGGTCAGGAGATCGTCGCCCGGACACAGTACCTCGGAAAGGTGAAGCGCCACCTGTACCGCGCCCACTGTGGCAGCCCGATGACGGCCGGCCAGGCGATCTACTCGGCGAGCAGTCCGCAGCAGCCGTGCGGCATGATCGTCAACGCGGCGGCCGCACCGAGCGGGGGGCATGACGCGCTCGTCATCGTCCAGGAGGGCTGCGCTGCCGCTGGCGGGCTGCAACTCGGCAGTCCCGCTGGCGTGACGGTCGCCGTCGAGCCGGTCGTGACGCCGGATGCGATACTCGAGCCACGGGAACCATGTGCCTGATCCTGCTCGCCTGGCAGGCGCACCCGGACTACCCGCTCGTCGTCGCCGCGAACCGTGACGAGTTTTTCGCGCGCCCCACCGCGGCCGCCGGCTTCTGGCCGGACGCGCCGCAGGTGCTCGCCGGCCGCGATCTGGAAGCTGGTGGCACCTGGCTGGGGGTCAGTCGTGAACAGCGCTTTGCCGCCCTGACCAACTACCGGGATGGCACTGGGCAGATCCCGGGCGCGCGCTCGCGCGGCGCTCTGGTGGCCGACTTCCTCACCGGCCGGCAGTCCCCGCAAGCCTACCTCGATACTGTCGGTGACCGGGCCAGCGACTACAGTGGTTTCAATCTCTTCGTCGGCGATGCCGAGCATCTGGCCTACTGCAGCAATCGCGACGAAGGCCAGGTGCGCTGGCTGGCACCTGGCATCTACGGGCTGTCGAACCACCTGCTCGACACGCCGTGGCCAAAACTGGCAAGCGCCAGGGCCGCTTTTGCCGCGGCGCTGCAGACACTGCCGCTGGCGGCGCCCTTCTTCACCCTGCTCGCCGACCGGGAGATCGTTGCCGATTCCCACCTGCCGGAAACGGGTGTTCCACTGGCGTGGGAGCGCATCCTGTCAGCCGTCTTCGTCAGCTCGGAACACTACGGCACGCGCGCGTCGACTCTGCTGAGCAGACGGCGCGATGGCCTGATCACTCTGCAGGAACGCAGTTTCGGCGCCGGCGCGACGGCCATCGGCGAAACTTGTGCGCGCTTTCAGTCCTCGCTGATGTTGACCGGCGTGTAAGGGGGCACGAGCTCGAAAAGCTCGACGATGTCGGCATTGCGCATGCGAATGCAGCCGATCGAACCGGGCTGACCCATCTGCGCACTATCCGGGCTGCCGTGGATGTATACGTAACGGCGCATGGTATCGACATCACCGAGCCGGTTGCGGCCGGGCTCGCAGCCGGACAGCCAGAGGATCCGGGTCAGGATCCAGTCGCGCTTCGGGAAGCGCTCGGCGAGTTCAGGCGAGTAGACTTCACCGCTCGGCCGGCGGCCGATGAACACCGTATTCGCTGGTTGCTTCGCACCGATCTTGGCGCGGATCAGGTGGCGGCCGCGCGGCGTGCAGTAGCTGCCCTTCCGTTCGCCGACACCGCGGGTCGCCGTCGATACCAGATAGCTGCGGACGGTTTCACCGCAGTCGTCCACAAGGCTCAGAGCCTGCCTAGCGATCGAGATCTCGATGTGCACGTCCGCCCTCCCCTTTGCCTGCGCTGCCGCCACGCCGTTCGGCAAAGAAAGCCGAGAGCAGTTGCCCGCACTCGGCCGCCAGCACGCCTCCGACCACCTCCGTGTGGTGATTCAGCCGCTCGACAGCGAACAGGTCGACGACGCTGCCGTGGACCCCGGTCTTCGGGTCGCGCGCGCCGTAGACCAGGCGCGCCAGGCGTGCCTGCAGGACGGCCCCCGCACACATCGCACAGGGCTCGAGCGTGACGAACAGCTCGCACCCGGGCAACCGATAGTTGCGCAGCTTGCGTGCCGCGTCACGCAAGGCCGCGATCTCCGCATGCGCCGTCGGGTCGTGGTCGCCGATCGGCGAGTTGAAGCCACGGCCGACGATGACCCCCGCCTGCACGACGATCGCGCCGACCGGCACCTCGCCGAGACATTCTGCGGCAAGCGCCAGCGACATCGCCTCGCGCATGAAGAATTCGTCGTCCATCGGCCGCGATTGTACTGCAACCAGGTTGCCGGCTGCCGTTGCCAGCTGCACCCGGACAGCGTTCGTCGGTGCAGTTTCCCAGAGCGGCGTCCGGTTCCTCCGGGCAGGGCTCTGGTCTTGGCTGAACAGCTTCCCGCGTCCTCAATCGGCTAAGATTCTGGTCGCTCGCTCTCTGCTTCCACTCTTCCCGATGACCCGCCATGCGCATTCTCTTCGTACACCAGAACTTCCCCGGCCAGTACCGCCACTTGGCGCCTGCCCTCGCCGAATCACCGGCGAATGAGGTCGTCGCCATCGGCGAGGAGGCGAGCCTCAGGCGCCTGCAGGGCTTTCATCCGCGCGTGCGTCTGGTCGCTTACCCACAGCCCCAGGGTGCCTCGCAGCAGACACACCACTACCTACGCAGCAGCGAGGCTGCGGTCCGCCGCGGTCAATCGGTGGCGCGCCTGGCACTCGAACTGCGTCGTCACGGCTTCGTTCCGGACGTCATCTGTGCCCATCCGGCGTGGGGGGAAGCCCTGTTCCTGAAGGATGTCTTCCCCGCCGCACCGCTGCTGCTCTATCTCGAGTTCTTCTATCGCGGCAGCGGCTCCGACGTCGGCTTTGACCCCGAGTTTCCGAGTTCCTTCGACGACCGCTGTCGCGTTCGTGCCCGCAACACGACGCAACTGATCAGCCTCGACGCTGGCGATGCGGGCGTCAGCCCGACGCACTGGCAGCGGGAGCAATACCCGGACGTGTATCGGCAGCGCATCCAGGTGATTCACGACGGTATACGCAGCGATCTCGTCTCCCCGGGAGAGGTTGCCGGTTTCGTCCTTCCTGACGGCAGGGGTACCCTTCGCTCGGGGGACGAGGTGTTGACCTACGTCGCCCGCAATCTTGAGCCCTATCGAGGCTTTCACACTTTCATGCGGGCACTGCCTGAGGTTCTTGCTGCGCGGCCTCGCGTGCAGGTGCTGATCGTGGGTGGTGACGAGGTCAGTTACGGCCGCCCGTTACCCGGTGGCGGCACCTACCGGGAGCATTACCTGCGCGAACTGGGCAGCGCAATCGATCTCGGCCGCGTGCACTTCCTCGGCAAGATTCCATACCCGCGTTTCATCGACGTTCTGCGTTTGTCGACAGCGCACGTGTATCTCACCTACCCTTTCGTTCTCTCGTGGTCACTGCTCGAAGCGATGTCCTGCGGCTGCGCGCTGGTCGCCTCCGACACTGCCCCCGTCCGCGAAGTGCTGCGACCGGGGCACAATGGGCTGCTGGTCGATTTCTTCTCGCCGGCCGCGCTGGCGGCAACGATCATCTCCGTCCTCGCCGACCCGCTGGCGACGCAGCCTCTGCGCGCACAGGCGCGGCGCGACATCGTCGACCACTTCGACCTCGTTACCCGCAGCCTGCCTCGCCTGTTGACGCTGGTCAGCGGCCTCGCGGCAGAGGGGCGGGCCGGCCACTGACGTTCGGCGACCGACCTCGCCGAATACCGCTGCCGGAACGAGTCGAACCTGCAGAGGCCGATGGACCGCAACCCTACGCAATGAGCTGCGGCGCAGCCCTTCCGTTCCGCGAGTGGTCGCTGCAAAATACGTCTCCGAGCAGCGGAGATGGAGAGGGCAATGGAAACGGTCCGGTTTCTGCAAGAGCAACCGCTGTTCGGCGGCGTCGGCGATGCGGCAATGCGGGCAATCATGCAGCTGATGCGGCCGCAGGAGTTCACAGCCGGTGAAGTGATCGTGCACGAGGGCCAGGAGGGTGACTCGCTCTTCGTCATCTGCAACGGGGAGGTCGAGGTGCTCAAGTCGTGCCCGGCAGCGGTCGATCCGCTCGGCAAGCGCATTGCGCTCCTCCGCGTCGGCGACGTTTTCGGCGAAATGGAGTTGATCGACATGGAGTACCGCTCGGCCAGCATCCGCGCGCTCGAGCCCGTTCGGCTCCTGGCGCTTGACAACGGCAGCCTCTTCCAGATCCACGAGTCGGACTTGCCGACCTTCACCCTGATCGTCATGAACCTGGCCCGGGAACTGAGCCGTCGCCTGCGCCGGCTCGATGAACTCGCAGTCGCCGTGCCGGCCGCCGCTGCCGATTGACCAGCCCGCTCTCCGCAACGGGTCGGGGTTGGCTTTCGCGCTGCCGCCAGTGGTTTCCCTTCGCCTCCCGTCCACGCCCGGTCGTTGGGCGAGCAGCTGCACGGTGCGCTAGGCGTCCCCGGCAATCCCCTGCAACAGACGCGCTTGCCACGCCCGCATGGCAAGCGCAAGCCGCCCCGACAGAGTCACGTACTCGCCATAAAGCAGCGCATAAGCCTCGACAGTCTGTCCGTCCATGGCACGCTGGACGACCTCCGCCGCCAGCTGATGGAATTCCGCGTGCAGACGACGCACTTCCTCGAAGTCCTCGGCCGCACGGTCCTCGGCTGACAGACGCGGGCCGTACAGCCACTGTCCGAATTCACAGCGGTCATCGGCCCGGATCGCATCCACATCCACGCCAGCCGTGGCGTCGAGGACAGCCTGCCGGAGCTCCGACATCCAGCGCGCGTGGGCGCCTATTGCTTCTCCGATGTCCCGCACCCTGTCCATCCGGACTTCCCCCCTGTACCCACCCCGCCGACCAGAAACGCATTCTACCGCAACCGTCTGCCGCACGGCAGCTGCCGCCCACCTCGGGGTGCAATCGGAAGTGCGACTGACGCCGGGGCGAGGTGGTTGGCGGTGGCATTCGGCACTAGACAATTGGGCGGAGGTGGGGTAAATAGTGATGGGTTACTTCAGCTTGGAGCGAGACCCATGACAGAAAGGTGGTCGGAAATGGAGGGGCGACTCAAGCCGAGTCGGGGTTTGGAAGAGCGGTTTAGAGATCATCCCGAGCTCCAAGCCAAGATCGAGTCGTTGCTGGCGGTGGTCGAGAATGCGGCCGGCGATGTTGAGAAGGCGGCGGAGGCGGAGCGGCGGGTGACGGAGGAATTGCGGCAGTTGGGCAACGAAGCGTTGCACGGCTGGGCGCGACGGCAAGCGCAGCGGAAGGAAGAAGAGGTGGCGCAACAACCGGGCGTGCAGCGGAAGGAAAAAAAACGTCTATTGGCAGACCCGGTACGGACAGATCGAAGTAGCGGAGCAGGTCTTCCGGCAAGGGACGCGCGGGCCGGAGATCCGGCCATTCACGCGTTCGGCGGAGGTGGTCTGCCGGGGCTGCTCGGAGCCGCTGCAGCGAGCGATCGTTGATTTCGGGGCGGACGCGCCCGCGGCGCGCATTCCGCAGAAGCTGAAAGAGCACTACGGTATCGAGGTGTCCGCCAGTACGTGCTGGCCGATCGTCTTGCGGCATGCCGCGACGATCGACGAGCGCCCGAAAGCGGCGGCAAAAATCCCGGCACGAGACGGCGTAGAGCAGTTGATCGGCGAGATCGATGGGAGCATGATTCCCGTCGTGGAGACGGCCGAATCGGACGACCAGAGCGCGAAAGTGGACCGCCGCAAGACCCGCCGGGTGGGCTGGAGGGAAGCGCGTTTGAGTCTGGTCCATGCGCCGGGCTCCGTCACCCCGGTGTTCGGCGCCACCGTGGGCCCGCCCGACCAGGTCGGAGAGACGCTGTTGCGCACGGCGGTTCAGGCCGGACTGGGGCGTAAGACCAAGGTCCATGCGGTCAGCGACGGCGCCGCATGGATTGCGGATCAGGTGAGTGAGCAATTCGGACTGCAAGGCCACTTTCTCGTCGATTTCTACCATGTCTGTGACTACCTGACGGCCGCAGGGGACACGATCGCCGGCACGGCGGCGAGGGCTTGGCTGGAAACGCAGAAGGATCGGCTGAAACAGAACCGCCTCCAGGACGTCGTCGAGGAACTGCAGCGATTCGTCGAGGACGACACCGTTCCCGATGCCAACGCCCCGGTGCGCGCGGCGCATCGCTATCTCACCAATCGCCCGGGGCAGTTCAACTATCAAGACGCGCTCGTGGCCGGGCTGCCAATAGGGTCCGGCGAAATCGAAAGCGCACACCGTTACGTCATCCAGGACCGTCTCAAGCGGGCCGGCGCTTGGTGGAAACTGAAAAACGCCAAGCACATGCTGGCGCTGCGTGTCTGCCGTGCCAACCAGGAGTGGGACCGCTATTGGCAGTCCAGACGTCAACAGGCCGCCTGATCCACAGTCGCACTTCCGATTGCACCCCCCACCTCGGGAGAGCGGGCATCAGGTGCCCGGTGCCGGTTCCATCGATCCCCGACCTCATGTCGCCGGCGACACGACGCAACCCCGGCGGCCACGCGGCTGACGAGACGCAGGCGGCTTCCCCTGCTCACCCCTCGCCGACCAGCGACCATCTGATCAGGTCGCTGCGCTCGACGCCGACGGTCAGCGAGCGGCAGAGGCCGACGAACTCACGCATGCCCGCAGTCTGGAATTTGCGCCGCTGCTGCAGCAAGTGGAAATGGCGTCGGAGATCGAGTTCCGGTGTCGCGATCGGCAGCAGGCTGCGTCGGCGGAACGCTTCGCGCAATGCCAGGCGCGAAATGCAGCCGATGCCGAGGCCGAACTCGACGGCCCGCTTGATTGCCTCCGTGTGCTCCAGTTCGAGGCGGATCCGCAGCCGCGAGCAATCATCGCGCAGGGCCCGGTCGAGGGTTTCTCGCGTACCTGACCCGGTCTCGCGCACGATCCACGGCTGCTCGATCAACTCCGCGATCGTCGCGCTGCCCTTCCCCGCCAAGGGGTGAGTCGGCGAACAGAAAACGACCAGCTCGTCGGCCACCCATGGCTCGACAACCAGGTCGGGATGGCGGCAACTCCCCTCGACCAGGCCGAGATCGAGTTCGTGTTGCGCCAGTTGCTCGATGATCGTTGCCGTGTTATGCACCCTCAACTGCACGCCGCTTTCCGGGTGTCGCCGAAGAAACTCGGCGACGATGAGCGTCGCGAGGTAGTTGCCGATGGTCAGCGTCGCACCGATGCGCAGCCTCCCGTAGCCGGCCCGGCCTTCGAGGACGTTGTCGATCGCCGCCGCCCGCTCGAGCAACTCGACTGCCTGCGGCAACAGCGCCTGTCCGCGCTCGTTGAGCCGCAGGTTCCTGCCGAACCGGTCGAAAAGCTGCGTGTCATAGAGACGCTCGAGCTCGGCGAGTGAAGTGCTTGTCGCCGACTGCGACAGGGACACCTCGCTGGCCGCGCGCGATACGTTCTCGTGTCGGGCCACCGCAACGAAGACCGCCATCTGTCGCAAGGTGAATCTCATATCTATCTAAGCGATAAGACTTATATAAAGAATCTGTTTTACAAATATATCACGACGGAGCACGATGGCGTCGTCAGGAACATACGATCGGAAACATGATGAGCACCTACTCCGCACAACGCGTCCTTTCAGTCCGCCACTGGACGGATCGCCTGTTCAGCTTCCGCACCACGCGCGACCCGGCCCTGCGCTTCATCAACGGCCAGTTCGTCATGCTTGGCTTGCCCCAGGAAGGGCGACCGCTGACCCGCGCCTACAGCATCGCCAGCGCCAACCACGACGACTTCCTCGAGTTCTTCAGCATCAAGGTGCCCGACGGGCCGCTGACGTCCCGGCTACAGCATCTGGCGGTCGGTGACGAGGTCGTCGTCAGCCGCAAGCCGACCGGCACACTGGTGCTGCGCGACCTGCGTCCTGGCCAGAACCTCTACCTGTTGGCCACCGGCACCGGGCTGGCGCCGTTCATCAGCCTGATCCAGGATCCGGAAACTTACGAGCGCTTCGAGAAGATCGTGCTGATCCACGGCGTGCGCTGGATCGACGATCTGGCCTACCACCGCTTCATCAGCGAAGAACTGCCGCAGCACGAGTTCTTCGGTGATCTGCTGCGCGACAAGCTGATCTACTACCCTGCCGTCACCCGCGAAGCCTTCGGCCATCAGGGCCGCATCACGCAACTGATCGACAGCGGCCGCCTCTTCGCCGACATCGGTCTGCCGCCGCTCGATCCCGCTCGCGACCGGGCGATGGTCTGCGGCAGTCCGGCGATGATCAAGGACTGTTGCGCGCTGCTCGACGCGCGCGGCTTCCGGGTTTCGCCGTACATTGGTGCGCAGGGCGACTACGTGATCGAGCGGGCGTTCGTCGACAAATAGCGTAGCGCGGCTCGCTGCCGCAGGCGCTGCGCCGTCGGGCGTTCACTGGCTGCCGGTCGCCAACTGCCCCGCTTCAAGGACGCGCAGCAGCGAAGCCGTGTCGCAACGTCCCCAGCCCAACGCCATCAGCGCGTTGAGTTGCTGGCAGACCTGAGTCGAAACCGGCAGCGGAAGTCCCAGCCGGTGCGCTTCGGCGATCAACACCGCGTAGTCCTTGTGATGCAGGCGCGCCTCGACACCGGCAGCGAAATCGCGCGCCACCATCCGGCCGCCCATCGCCTGCAACACGCGACTGGCGGCCGAACCGCCTGCCAGAGCGGCGTGGGCCCTTGCCGGATCGACACCGGCGGCGCGGCTCAAATGCAAGGCCTCGGCAACCGCCTGGATCGTCGCCACCATCAGCATCTGGTTGCACGCTTTCGCCACTTGCCCGGCGCCATGGTCGCCGACGTGCACGATCGCGCTGCCGAGCAGTTCGAAAAGCGGCCGCACACGTTCCAGTACCGCCGCCTGGCCGCCGACCATGATCGACAGGCTGGCATCGATGGCGCCCTGCCCGCCACCGGAGACCGGCGCGTCGAGCATGGCGATCCCCAGCCTCACCAGCCGCCGGGCGATCGAGCGCGCCGCCTGCGGCGCGATGGTGCTCATGTCGACCAGGATCGAGCCGGCGGCGAATCCTTCTGCCAAGCCACCGGAAGCGAAGACAAGCTGCTCGACGTCGGCGTCGGCGGTGACGACGGTGAACACCACCTCGGCCGCAGACGCCACCGCCGCCGGACTGGCGCAAGCCACCGCGCCGGCCGCAAGCAACGGCTGCGCGGCCTCCGGCCGCCGCGCCCAGACCGCCAGCCGGTGGCCACCGCGCAACAGGTTCAGCGCCATCGGCCGCCCCATCACGCCGCAGCCGATGAAGCCAAGCCGCATCACCCCTCGCCCCCGGACAAACGCTCGAGGAGCTTGAGAATGGCGATCGAATCCTCCTCGCCCAGCCCCGAGCCGACCATGGCGTTGAACATCTGCGCAGTCGCCGCCGCTACCGGCAGACACAGGCCCAGTTCGTGCGCGCTCTGCATGACGATGTTCATGTCCTTCTGGTGCATCCACGACTTGAAGCCAGGCTTGAAGTTCCGGTCGAGCATTCGCTGACCGTGGTTCTCGAGGATTCTCGAGTAGGCGAAGCCACCGAGCAGCGCCTCGCGCACGCGAGCCGGGTCGACGCCACTCCGCGCGGCGAAATTCAGCGCCTCGGCGACGGTGAGGACGCCGACGCCGGTGACGATCTGGTTGGCCGCCTTCGCCACCTGGCCGGCGCCCGAATCGCCCACATGGACGATGTTGCGCCCGATGCATGCGAAGGCGGGCTGCGCGATGTCGAAGGCAGCGGTGCTCCCGCCGACCATGATCGACAGCGTGCCGGCAACCGCGCCGACCTCACCGCCGGAAACCGGCGCATCGAGGAAATCGATGCCGCCTGCCAGCAGCCTGCCGGCGATGGCGCGGGCTGCCGACGGCCGGATGGTGCTCATGTCGACAGCCACCAGTCCGCTCCGGCCGCGGCTGGCGACGCCGTTCTCGCCCAGCATCACCTGCTCGACATCGGGCGCATCAGCCACCATCGAGATCACCAGCTCGGCTTCCGCGGCCAACGCCGCCGGATTGGCGGCGCCGCTGGCGCCGGCGTCGAGGAGTGGCTGCATCGAGTCTGGCCGGCGCGCCCAGACGGTGAGCTGGTGCCCGCCGCGCAGCAGGTTGAGCGCCATCGGGCGCCCCATGATGCCGAGGCCGATGAATCCGATTCTCATTGAGTCCCCTTTCAAGTGTTGGCGGTCGCCGCGGCCGCGCGGCCATACTCAGTCATTCACGATCAGGGCGAACACCGGGCGTAAGGGTGTGACGGATGATCGCTGCCGCCGGTCGCCCGCGTCACCCGCCCTTTCGCCTGAGCGCGGACTGCGCGGCAGCGAGTCTAGCAAGAATCCGGCAGGCCCGCTGCCGCCGGGGGGCCGGTCAGCCGACGACGGTAACCACCACCCGCCGCCGATGGGGGACCGTCCGGTGTTCCCAGAGATAGATTCCCTGCCAGGTTCCCAGGCGCAGTGCGCCATGGCTCACCGGCACCGTCACCGACACTCCGGCGAGGATGCTGCGCCCGTGTGCCGCCATGTCGTCGTCACCCTCGCAGTCATGCTGATACGCCGGATCGGCGTCGGGAGCCCAGCGCCCGGCCAGGGTCTCCAGGTCTCGGCGAACCGATGGATCGGCGTTCTCGGTCAACAGCAGTGAGCAACTGGTGTGCAGGACGAAAACGTGCGCGATACCGGTAGGCACCCCCGCAGCGCGTGCAATGCGCCCCACCTCGGCTGTGATCTCGATGGTGCCGCGACCGCGGCTGTGGATGTCGAAGCTCTCCTGATAGGCCATGGTCCCTTCTCTCCTGCCGCCTACTGCGAGGCGGGAACTGGGGTCATGAGGAAATCTATCCCGGCCACCGTGGAGTGCGAGCCGAGGACGGCGTTGCGATTTGGGCATTGCGCCGGGCGCATTTCCTCAAACCCGAAGCGCAGCATCTCGGCCACAGGCATCGGCATCTCCTCTACCCTTCCTCAGCGCTCGTCGCTGACCCGCGCGCGCAGCAGTTTCACTGCGCCACGCTGCCGCTTGCTGTCCAGCCGCCGCTTCTGTGAACTGCTGGTCGGCCGCGTCGGTCGGCGCGGCGGCGTGACCGAAGCCGCGCGGGCGATCAGTTCGCGCAGACGGCACAGTGCATCGTCCCGGTTGCGCTCCAGGCTACGGTGGGCCTGTGCCTTGATGATCACCACGCCGTCGCCACTGATTCGTTGGTCGCGCCAGAGCAGTAAACGCCGTTTCAGCTCATCGGGCAACGACGAGGTGGCGATGGCGAAACGCAGATGGATCGCGTTCGATACCTTGTTCACGTTCTGGCCGCCGGCACCCTGCGCGCGTACGGCAGTGATCTCGACTTCCTCCGCGCGCACTTCGACGCGTAGCGGCAACTCGGGCATCGCCAGACTACTCCTTGGCCGCTCGTGAAACCCCGGCTGCGAGTGCCTGCCAGCCGTCGGCACCAAGCTGCCGCAGCGTTTGCAGGTTGCGCTCATAGATCATCGCCGCTTCGGGAAAAGCCGTCACCGCCCGGTCAAGACTGGCCTCGCGCAGCAGGTGCAGCGTCGGAAACGGTGAGCGGTTGGTATGGTTGGTGATGTCTTCGGCCGCGCAGTCCGCGAAGACGTAGTCGGGATGGAAGCTGGCCACTTGCAGGACGCCATGCAGGCGATGGGTCTGCAGGACGACATCGACCAGATCGAGGAAGCGCAGGAAGTCGGCGAAGTCGGTCAAGGCCCACGGATGGATCAGCAGCGTCGTGTCGACCTCGTCGGCAGGGATCGCGCAGAGCGCGAGCAATTCCAGCTGCAGGTCGTCGAGCAGCGACTCGTCGTTCGCTGCCGAGCTCACGACGTAGCGGATCTGCCCCTTGGCGTGAACACCCTTGGCAAAGGGACAGAGGTTGAGCCCGATCACGGCGCGCTCGAGCCAATCCCGCGTCCTGGCGATGACCTCGTCGTGGCTCGGTTGGGATTGGCTGTGCATGGCTGGCGATACGACGGGGGACGCTTTGACGGGAAGGGGATGATGATCGCCAGTGTAACCACTGATGCCGGCCGAGGCAAAGCCCTGCACGCCCGGCCAGCACCCCAGGCTTCGATCCCGGCGGCGTATACAATGTGCGCTTTGCGCGTGGAGAAGTCTGGATGGAACGGATTGGCGCAGCGGTCATCGGCGCCGGGGTCACAGGCCTGGCCTGCGCGCGTGAGCTGGCACGGCGAGGAATCGAAACACTGATTCTCGAACGGAACGACAGCTTCGGCCGCGAGACGAGTTCGCGCAACAGCGAGGTCATGCACGCCGGGCTTTACTACCCCAGAGGCTCGCTCAAGGCGACTCTGTGCACCGCTGGCCGGCGCCGGCTGTACGACTTCTGCCGCTCGCATGCCATCGCCCACCGCCGCTGCGGCAAGCTGATCGTCGCGACCAGCAGCGCCGACGAGGGAAGGCTGGCGGCGCTGCTGGAACAGGGCCAAGCCAATGGCGTCGACGACCTGCGCTGGCTCAGCGCCGCCGAGACTCGCGTTCTCGAGCCCGAAGTGGCGTGCACCGCCGCCCTGCTCTCGCCGTCCACCGGCATCATCGACAGCCACGGCCTGATGCTGGCGCTGCTCGGCGATGCCGAGCGCGCCGGGGCGGTGCTTGCCTGCCGCAGTCCACTCCTCGGTGGCGTGATCGAAGCGGGCGCCATCGTTCTCGAATGCGGGGGCAACGACACAGTGCGGCTGCGCTGCCCGCTGGTGATCAACGCCGCCGGTCTCTGGGCTGCCGACGTGGCCGCGTCGCTGGTCGGCTTTCCGCCCGCAGCGTTGCCGGTCATGCACTACGCCAAGGGCAACTACTGCGCCCTCGCGGGCCGCGCGCCGTTTTCGCGACTGGTGTACCCGCTGCCGGAACCTGGCGGGCTGGGGATTCATCTGACCCTCGACCTCGCCGGGCAGGCGCGTTTCGGGCCCGACGTCGAGTGGCTGCCCGACCCGCCGCCCGGAGGTGGACTCGGCGCCTTTGACTACAGCGTCAGCCGCGAACGCGCTGCCGCCTTCGAGAAGGAGGTCCGCCGCTACTGGCCCGGGCTGCCGGCAGGCAGCCTGCAGCCGGCCTACTCCGGGGTACGGCCGAAGCTTGCTGGCCGCGCTGCGCCGGCTGCCGACTTCCTGATCCAGGGGCCACCACAGCATGGCATCCCTGGCCTGGTGAACCTGTTCGGCATCGAGTCCCCCGGCCTCACCGCCTGCCTCGCGATCGCCGAGCACGTCGTCGGCGAACTGCAGCCCGGGTAGGCCATGCGCGCGGTTCTCGACACCAACAGCGTTCTCGACCTCCTGCACTTTCGCGATCCGTTCCTGTGCAGCCTGCAGGCAGCAATCGACAGCCGCCTGCTGCAGTGCTTCACCGACCGCCACTGCCTGGCTGAACTGCAACGGGTGAGCAGCTATCCGCGTTTTCGCCTGACGGCCGTGGCTCAGTCGGCGCTGCTCGACGAGTACCGCCGCTTCGCGCTCGCCTGTGAGGATCCAGGCGAGCAGGAAGAGGATGATCCCCTGCCGACGTGCCGCGACGCCGACGATCAGAAATTCCTGGTCCTCGCCCGGCGCTGTCGCGCGGACCTGCTGCTCACCCGCGACCAGCGCCTGTTGCAGCTGGATCGCCGCTGTAGACGGCGCCTGCCGTTCCGGATCCTGACCACAAGAGCTGCCTGCATCCTGTTGGCCGGTTGCCCGCCGCAAGCGGAAAGCGGCGCTGGCGACGACAGGCGGCCGAACGCACGAGCGCGCTAGGCGCCGCTGCCCAGCATGCGCCCGTGCTGCTGCCGATTGGCAAGTGGCAGGCGATCCATCAGGTAGCACAGGCAGTCCTGACGCACCACCTTCTCGTCGAGGGTCAACATGGCCGGGGTCGCCGCCCTTTGCAGGGTGATGCGACCCTCCTCACAGCTGAAGAACTCGCTGGCCACATCGCAGCCTCTTTCGTCGATGACGCCAATCGGCAGCGGCAGCCGGGTGTGGCCGAAGACGGTTCCGGGCTCGAGCGAACGGAAGTTCATGTGGTCCAGCTGCGGGTCGAAGTCGATGTCGGTGCGCGACGCGCCGAAGCCGAAGCCGAAGGAGACCGCTGCGGGAACGCGAACGGTGGCCAGCGTGTGATAGAGGTCGATATCGTGTTCGTGCACGTCATGCGAGGGAAACTGCGACAGGTGCAGGCACGCTTCGACGAAACGTGCTGCGTGTTCGGCATTGGCCTCGCTGCCCGGCTTGCCACATTCCACCGTCAACGCCGGACAGAGCGGCGAAAACGACGTGGTCTGTGTGCCGGCAAGGCCACGGAACCAGACGACCGTGCGCGAGAACAGCAGGCTCAGATGCAGGACGGCCTGGTCCAGCCGGTTGACGACGCAATAGTGCGGGTTGAGGCCGGTGTTGTTGTGAATGTCGATGCTGGCGAAAACGCCTCGTTCGCGCATCAGCCGATGCACTTCGCCCATGCTGGCGGCTTCGGGCGAGTCGAGATGCGCGTGCCCTCCGGGCCAGACGCGGTTGTAGTCGGGTTGCCCGTCGAGCCTGCGCAGTCCCTTGCGCGCAGCGGCGACATTGCCGATCAGGATCGACAGCGCACGCGGCAACATTCGCCTGCCGTTGCGCTGCAGCAGGCGCTGCAAGGCGACGACGCCGCTGTCTTCGTTACCGTGCAGCAGCACCGAGACGAACAGTGCGGGCTGCCGTCGGCCGGGCAGGTGGATCAGTGTCGGGCCACCGAAGATCTGGTGCAGTTCGCTGGCGGGGGTATCGAGAAAGCGTTCGGGCAGGGTATCGAGGATGGTCAGCATCAAGCTTGCAGCTCAAATCGGCCACTCATGCACCGGCATGAGGTGGCGCTGGTGATCAAGATAGTCGGCGGTCAGCCGGGCAAAGTCGTGGTGCCGCGCGTGGTGGGCCAACTGCCAGGCGGCGCCGTTGCGCCGGCTGCGCAGACGGCCGGCGATCACCTCCATGTAACGCGCGACATCGGCAGTGGACAGATCGAGGCGCTCAAGTCCGGCGCGCGCGAGTGGCAGCAACTGCTGCTCGAGCAGTTCGCCAGCCGACACTCGCTGGCTACCCAACCAGAGCAGCTGCGCATCGAGCCCGTAGCGAGCGGCGCGGTAAAAGTTCTCACGGGCCTGGGCAAAGGAGATCTGCGCTTCGGGGGCCAGCGGCTGCCGCATCAGCATGAGGACCGTGCCGTAGTAGAAGGCCGCGTTGGCAATCATGTCCACGATGCTCGGACCGGCGGGCATCACCCGCTGCTCAATGCGCAGGTGCGGTTGGCCCCTGTCATCGAAGCCGATGAGCATTCGGTTCCAGCGCCAGATCGTGCCGTTGTGCAGGCGCAGGTGCGCGTAGGACTCAACCGGCCCGGCGATCTCGAAAGGCAGCAGGACGGCATAGCTGGCGAGATTCTCGGCGAAACAGGCGGTTGGATCGGCGATCAGGTAGCCGGAGCCAAAGGTCACCCGCATGTGCTGTGGGCACCCCGGGTCGCAGCAGTCCACAGCCTGTTCGAAGAGCGGCACACGCGTCTCGTGCCACAGCGCACGCTCGAAAAGGAAAGGTGAATTGGCAGCCAGTGCGACCAATGGCGCCGCCAGGATCAGCGAGGCATTGTAAGCACGCGCGGCCTCGCCGGCAGGCACCTGCAGATGCACCTGAAAGGAAGTCGTCGCCGCTTCCAGCATGACGTCGCTGTGGATGGTGGACAGCGTGTCGATGCCGGTGATGTTGAGGCTCAACGGGCTCCCGCCACGCAGCCGGAGAATCTGCTCGTTGAGCACCTCGTAACGCCGCGCCGGCGACATGTTGCTGAGTGAAAGGTCCTCTTCACGCAGCGTCGGCAGGGTGCCAATGGCAAGCAGGGCGCTCTCGTCAGCGGCGGCAACGCGCTGACACTGCTCCCAGGTCGCGACAAGCTCGCTCTCCAGTCGTGAAAGTGCGCTCCCATGCAGCGGCTGCGGCGTCCCATTGATTTCGACGTTGAAGCGTGACAGCTCCGGTACGACCAGCGGATTGTCCAGGCGCGCCAGGAACGACACGTTGCGCGGCACCGGCAGGAGGTCCTGGCCAATCAGCCAGGCCTCGAGCTCGAAGCCGGCAACCAGCGCGTCGTTGGCGAATGCGCCACGGAAGTATGCCGTGTGCGCATGCCGCGTTTCTTCGCCCAGACGCCGTCGAAAACGCGCGAAGTCGTCTGCCGTGCAGCCGTTGCCTGCCACTTCCTTTCCCATCGGCCACCTCGCCAGGACAGTTGGTGGTTCAAACCCGGATGCGGGCGGGCCGGATGCCGGCCAACACCCGTCTAGCCGTCGCTATAGCACTGCGTTGGGCTCACCGCCACCGGCAGGTAGTGGCTGCACAGCCGCTGGCCAGGCACCCAGTCGTGCAGCAGACAAGCACCGGGCTCGAGCGTATAGGCCAATGGCCCATCCTGCAGGGCGATCTGGTGCGCCGGCGACGGCGCGACGATCGCCGGCCGGCCAGCAAAAGTGGTGCTGACGAAACGATGGACGTGCCCGCACAGCAGTGCCTCGACCTCATCGTGCCGTGCCAGCCAGGCCGCCAGCGACGCCTCGCCGCGACAGCGAATCCGGTCCATTCCCTCGATGCCGACGCTGAAGGGAGGATGGTGCAGTGCCAGCAGCACAGGCCGACGCCGCGGGCACGCACTTTCCAGCCAGTCGATCTGTGGCGCCGCCACCTCACCCCATTCCTCACCCGGGACGATGCAGTCGAGCAGCAGCAGGGTGCCGCCGTCGAGGTCGATCCGCTGGCAGCACAGCGGCGGCGGCGTCCAGGCCTGCTCGCAGAACGCTGCGCGCAGGTTGTCGCGATCGTCATGGTTGCCAGGCAGCAGTGCGCTGGGAAACGGTAGCGCGGCGATCCGCGAACGGAGCAAGGCGTACTCCTCGCTACGCCCCCCACTCGTCAGATCGCCGCTGAGCAGCAACAGATCAAGTGCCGGCCCCGCGGTCAGACGCTGCAACGCCATATCGAGAGCGCTCAGCGTATCGACCACGCCGTACAGCGGCTGGCTGCTCAAGTGGAGATCGGAGAGCTGGACGATGCGCATCGTCGAAGCTTACCAAAAAATGGGCCGCTCAGCCGTTCAGGTCTTCTGCTTGGGTGCAATCGGAAGTGCGACTGTGGATCAGGCGGCCTGTTGACGTCTGGACTGCCAATAGCGGTCCCACTCCTGGTTGGCACGGCAGACACGCAGCGCCAGCATGTGCTTGGCGTTTTTCAGTTTCCACCAAGCGCCGGCCCGCTTGAGACGGTCCTGGATGACGTAACGGTGTGCGCTTTCGATTTCGCCGGACCCTATTGGCAGCCCGGCCACGAGCGCGTCTTGATAGTTGAACTGCCCCGGGCGATTGGTGAGATAGCGATGCGCCGCGCGCACCGGGGCGTTGGCATCGGGAACGGTGTCGTCCTCGACGAATCGCTGCAGTTCCTCGACGACGTCCTGGAGGCGGTTCTGTTTCAGCCGATCCTTCTGCGTTTCCAGCCAAGCCCTCGCCGCCGTGCCGGCGATCGTGTCCCCTGCGGCCGTCAGGTAGTCACAGACATGGTAGAAATCGACGAGAAAGTGGCCTTGCAGTCCGAATTGCTCACTCACCTGATCCGCAATCCATGCGGCGCCGTCGCTGACCGCATGGACCTTGGTCTTACGCCCCAGTCCGGCCTGAACCGCCGTGCGCAACAGCGTCTCTCCGACCTGGTCGGGCGGGCCCACGGTGGCGCCGAACACCGGGGTGACGGAGCCCGGCGCATGGACCAGACTCAAACGCGCTTCCCTCCAGCCCACCCGGCGGGTCTTGCGGCGGTCCACTTTCGCGCTCTGGTCGTCCGATTCGGCCGTCTCCACGACGGGAATCATGCTCCCATCGATCTCGCCGATCAACTGCTCTACGCCGTCTCGTGCCGGGATTTTTGCCGCCGCTTTCGGGCGCTCGTCGATCGTCGCGGCATGCCGCAAGACGATCGGCCAGCACGTACTGGCGGACACCTCGATACCGTAGTGCTCTTTCAGCTTCTGCGGAATGCGCGCCGCGGGCGCGTCCGCCCCGAAATCAACGATCGCTCGCTGCAGCGGCTCCGAGCAGCCCCGGCAGACCACCTCCGCCGAACGCGTGAATGGCCGGATCTCCGGCCCGCGCGTCCCTTGCCGGAAGACCTGCTCCGCTACTTCGATCTGTCCGTACCGGGTCTGCCAATAGACGTTTTTTTTCCTTCCGCTGCACGCCCGGTTGTTGCGCCACCTCTTCTTCCTTCCGCTGCGCTTGCCGTCGCGCCCAGCCGTGCAACGCTTCGTTGCCCAACTGCCGCAATTCCTCCGTCACCCGCCGCTCCGCCTCCGCCGCCTTCTCAACATCGCCGGCCGCATTCTCGACCACCGCCAGCAACGACTCGATCTTGGCTTGGAGCTCGGGATGATCTCTAAACCGCTCTTCCAAACCCCGACTCGGCTTGAGTCGCCCCTCCATTTCCGACCACCTTTCTGTCATGGGTCTCGCTCCAAGGTGAAGTAACCCATCACTATTTACCCCACCTCCGCCCAATTGTCTAGTGCCGAATGCCACCGCCAACCACCTCGCCCCGGCGTCAGTCGCACTTCCGATTGCACCCCTTCTGCTTCGGGCGCTGGATCGATGGCAGCCGGCAGCTCGACCCGGAATTGGATGCGACCGGCGACATGGTCGACCCCCGCGACACCGCCATTGGTTTCGCCACCGTGCGCACAAAGTACAGCGCGAGGGCGGCGCCGGCGCCCTGCCGCGTCGCGTCGGCACGGCTGAAGCGTTTGAACATCCGCTCGCGCTGCTCTTCACTCGGCGCAACACCGTCATTGTCGACCCAGAAGCGGAGCCTGCCCACGCCCAGCCGCTGCACTCCGATGCCGACTTCGCCGCCGGCCGCAGCGTGCCGCAATGCGTTGTCGAGCAGGTTGATGGCGGTACGCACGACCGCCTCGAAGTCACCGACGACCCACCGGGGCTCGTCCGGAATCTCTCGCCGCCAGCTCAGCACGCTTTGCCGGGCCAGCGCATACATCTCGTCGGTCGCCTGGTGCAGCAGGAAGGCGAGATCAAGAGGCTGCATCTTCCGTGCATTGAGCGCCTCGGCTCGGGCGAGCCAGAGAAAGGCCTGCGCCATGTCGAGCGCGCGCCACAACTGTGTCAGCAGGCGCCCGGCGTCGACACCATCGCCGTTGGCGATCTCGCTGACTGCGTTTGCCAGCGGCGCGCGCAGGTCATGCCCCGGACGACGAGCCGCCGCCGCTCGCGGCTGATGACGCGATGCCCTGGACCCGCTTGCTTGATGCTGTGTGGACGCCGCCGGCTCGATCGTGCTCCTGCGCTCGACACCATCGCAGCTCGCTTCAGTTGTGCCGAAACGCTCGATGCACGTAGAAACGCACCGGCGTAGCCACCAAAAGCGCCTCACCAGACCGGTCGACGACCGCCAATTCGAGCGTATGCTCGACCTCGTCGCGAGCCGCTATCTGCCACTCGTCGGCGGTGACGTCGAACTGCAGTGTCGTTCGCCTGTCTGGCAACACGGTCCCGTCGAGGCGGACTGCGATGGCATCGCCCCGTTCGGGGCGAAGCGGCGGTTCGAGGGCGAGCGCGACGGAAAACTGACCGGTATTCGTATGGATGGTGCCACCATCCTCGGGCTGCGTGATCTGCACGCTGGTGTATGCTGCAGCCTGCGGCGGCGACGCGGGCAACGGCGTCGCCGCCGGCGAATCCATCAGATTCGCCGGCGGCAGCCGCACCTCGCTGGCGTCGGGGCCCGGCATGTCCGAAAACACCGGACCAGCCCGGTCGCGGCTTTCGTAGACCGGCTGTGCGACGGCCTGCGTCACGAGCAGCAAGCCGGCCAGCAGGAAGCGACGCCTGCGCCATGTCCACTGCCTGGACTTCCGCCGCATCGGGCTCAGCCCTCGCCAGCGGCCGGCGTCTGCACCTTGTCCAGGACGGCCTGCAGTTTCGCTTCCTCCTCGTGCGTCAATGAAGTCTTGATGACCTTGCCGCCCGTGCCCTGCAGTTCTTCCAGCACCTTGTCCGGAGTCGCCTTGCGGACGAGCACGAAGAGCACCGAACTGCCGTTGCCGAAGGTTGCTGCCAGATCCTTCATGAAATCGTTGTTGATCCCGACGTCGGTCAGTGCTCCACCGACGGCACCGGCTCCTGCGCCAACCGCCAGGCCGAGCAACGGATTCATGAAGATGAGGCCGATCAACGTTCCCCAGAAGCCGCCGCTGAGAGCGCCGCTCGCCGTCAGGTTGTACATCTGGTGCAGCTTGACCTTGCCCTTCTCATCCTTCACTGCGACGACGGCGTCCTCGAGGTCGATCAGGTAGTCCTGCTGCAACTTGCGCAGCTTGGTGCGGACTTCCTCTGCCCGGAACTGGTCGTCGTAAGCGACTACGATCAGATTGCTCATCAGCTTTCCCTCCTTGTTTCAGTGTGGTCCAAAAACTCGTCTGCAGTCCCCTTCCGGTAGCTGCAAGGTCGCTTTCATCGCCCGTGGGCGATGGCTAAGTCGCATGATGCCTGTGTCCCTCATGCCCGTGCCCGTTGTGCTCGGCGTGCGCGTCCGGTGTACTGTCACCGCTGCGCCGGTGATGCTCGCCACCACCGGCGTGCGGAACTTCCAGGGCGAGCATTTCCGCCACGTCCGGCTCGTCCTCGGCGAGATCCGCGAGCAAGCCCTCGTCCGACAGATCCAGCGGCCGGGAATTGTGCCAGTCCCGGGTGACCACCTCCCCGAGGCGCTTCACCACCGCCTCGTCGTGCACATCGATGGCGAGTTCGCGGCGGCTGTCGAAGCTGCCCGGTGCCAGGTTGATCGAGCCGATGATCGCCCGCTTGCCGTCGGCGAGCATCATCTTCGCATGCAGCTTGAGTCCCTTGAGACGGTGCACCTTGGCACCCAGATCTTCGAGGATGCGCAATCCCTCGACACCTTCGACCAGCTTGCCGGCCTTGAGGAAATGCATCGGCCGCGCCAGCACGTGCAGTTTGACGCCGCGGCGGGTGGCGCGCACCAGCCGTTCGATGATCACCTCGTCCTGATAGCGCTCGTTCTGCAGGAAGAGCGATTCGCTGGCGGCGTCGATGAAACGCGCGATGCGATTGCGACCGTTGATGTTGCACCAGATCAGGTGCGACTCTTCGCCCGGATCGAATCTCTCGCGCGACCAGTCGGCATCGAAGCACTGGACGATCTCATCCACCTCGTGCCGGTGCGACGTGACGACCGCGTAATCGCGTGTCACGGTGAGGTTCTTCGTTTCCCAGTTGAGCGAGTGCACGAAGGCCGTCTCTTCGTCGACGACGAGGGATTTCTCGTGCGTAATGTCAAAGGCGGGATTGCTGTCAGCGACCTCGACGCCGCCCTCCTCAAGCATCTTGCGGCTCGACTTGTTCTCCGCTTCACCACTGCGGCGCGCGGGGTTCAGCATCACCCGCACCCTGACCCCACGCTGCTGCGCCGCGATCACCGCCGCCAGCAGCGAGGGGTCGGAGAAGAGGAACATCTTGATCCGAATCGAGCGCCGAGCCGCGTTGATCGCGTCGACGATCGGTTGGCCCGTATCCTCGGGCAGGACGATGAGCGAACGATGCATCTGAGATGGGCTCCGCAGGCTGTGCGCCACCCGGTTGGCGAGACTTGCTTCCTGTCATCCCGGGAGACGGCAGTTTAGCCGCATGCGGCTCCTTCGCCAAGCGCCGCGACCGTGCGCGACGACCAGGAGCGCCGCGGTTGCCACAGTTGGCGGGGCCACGCGATGCCGTCAGCGCTGCGGGAAGGCTCGCGCAAAGGTGGGTTCGGCGGTCCTCCCGGCGGCTCGATCAGCGAAGTGCCGCCATGCTGTCGGCCGCAGGCTCCGGCATTCGACACCAGAACTTCCCGATACCCGTCGGCCGAGCGCTCTCACGCCAGCGTCAGCTGCGTTTGCGTCAGCCGATTCGACCCAGGGCGAGGTGCAGCCCGTCCACGCCGTCGCGTGCCAGGTCGACGACGAACCCCGCCTCGCTCAGCCCCTGCCCCTGGTAGTCACCGGTCTTGACCTCATCCTCGACGATCAGCATCACCATCGCCCCCACTCAAGGAAACGCGCAGGCTGCGTCCCGCGCGACGAAGTGGAAATCGGCGAAACCGGCGCGTGCAGACTCACCCGTATTGTCCGTATCGCTGGCGATCGCCAGCCCGGTCAGTCGCGCCGGCAGGTCGCCGAAAGCGCGGTGAAGATCGCTGCTCACGTCGCGCCTCTCGGTAACCCAGTGGCCGGCCCTCTCGGCGCCGCTTTCGAGCACCAGGAGCTGGGCACGATCCGTATAGGCGTTGGCCCGCAAGGTGCCAATGGGGTGTTTGTTGTCCCAGACGTAGTTGATCGCCGCGTCGGGAAGCGAGGCACCCCAGAGGCTGCGCGCAATCGCCAGCTTGCTGCGGGTTACCAGGCCGAGCGCTGCCGGAGGGACGCTGAAGCTCAGGTAGACGCGCGCCGCGTAGTCGTCGCCCGCCTTGCTCGCGAGATCGGCAGTGAGCAGTGGTGCGTCGATGCGCCAGCGCCAGCAGAGAACCGGCCTGATCTCGAGATCAACTGCCAGCGGCCGCACGAGCAGCGCCATGCTCCTGAGCGCCGTCGCCTCGACGGCGGCAACGCCATCCCACGAGCGCTGGCGGTATTCGGTCGCCGGGAGGTGGGGGTTCAGGTGCTCGACCGTCCAGCCGGCGGGCAGACCACCGGCGCTGCCATCGAAACGGCCAACCCACAGCGGCGGCGCAGCGAAGGCACTGCCGACGAGCGACAGCACGGCAACGATCGCCGGCAGGCGCCGCTGGCCTGCCGGCGGCGAAACAGGCGGCATGCCGGCATGCTCCGTTGGCGGCCGCTGTTCACCCATCCCCGTCGCTTGCCAGCGGCAGGGTCGCCGCCCGCCAACTGCCGTCGAGATCGTCGCAGGCGACGCCGACCAGATCGCCATCGAGAACGCCCTGGCGAACGAAGTCGTCGAGGAAATCCGGAATCTCTTCGGCCTGCTGCCGGCCTCGATAGGGCCGCTCCTGCGCCAGCGCCTGAAACACGTCGGCAACGGCAACGATCCGCGCCTCCGTCGACAGCCTCCCAGCATCACGCCGGAACGGGTAGCCGTGCCCGTTCAACGCCTCGTGATGGAAGGCCGCCCATTCCGCGACCTGCTCCAGACCGGGGATATGGCGAAGGATCTGGTAGGTTTCGAAGGCGTGCCGCTCCATGACCGAGAACTCCAGTGGCGTCAGGCTACCCGGCTTGTCGACGATTTCGTCCGGCACGCAGAGTTTGCCGACATCGTGCAACAGGCCAGCAACCTCGATTCTTGCCAGCGCATCGTCGTCGAAGCCGACGCGCTCGCCGAGGTGGCGCGCGAGTCGGGCGACGCCGACGGAGTGGGCTGCGGTGAAAGGGCTCTTGGCATCGACGATGCTCGAGATCAACCGCGCAACATGGCCGAACTGCGGAAAATCGATGCTGATGCGCCACTCGCTGAGCGCCAGGTCCGCGAGATAGCGTAGGACATGGCGCGGTGCCAGTGCGATCCAGAAGGCCTCGCGCGCGGCTGCCGCGGCAAAGGCGTGCGTCACAGCCGGCGACAGGACGCTGCCGGCAAGAGCCGTGATCGCCTCGACGATGCCGATCCTGTTGAAGAGCGGGTTGTCGAGACCTCGCCGCAACAGCATGCCGTCCACCCGGTCGGCGAGCTGGATCAGGTTGCTGTCGAGCGCATCCGATTCGCCAAGCCCGACCGGGAGTTCGCACCACGGTGTATGGTGATGGCGCACCGCATTGGCCAGCAGGGACAGGTGGGCAAAGGGGCGCAGCAGGCGGTAGCCGGTCTCGCAATGCGCGTTGCGGTCATGCCAGTCGGTCTGGTGCAGCAGGCGCCGATGAACGGCGGTGGAAGAAACGCCCACATCGTGCAACAGACCGGCACAGACGATGCGGTCGAGACGCTGCTCCGGCAGACCCAGCACGCGCGCCGTCTCGCACGCGATCATCGCCACCCGCTTGCCATGCTGGAAATCATTGACTCCGACCAGGTCGAGCGCGTCGGAGAGCGCCAAGATGGCGCTCCTCAGGTCGAACATCAGTGTCATGGCGGGCATGCCAGTCGTCGGTGGAAACGGAAGACGCCCCGCGCGGCGCCGCGGCTGCAGAAACGCAGCCTGACGTTGCGCGGGGCGTCCGCTTCGCTCATTTCCGCCCCCGCCCCCCGGTCAGAGGAGTCGGCTGGCGGAACTCAGGCGCCGCGCTCGCGCATCCAGCTGGCCACCTTGGGGGCCAGGACCTTCTGCGCCAGACCGCCGGTGTAGATGCCGATGTGGCCGGTATTGATGGCAAACTCGCTATAGTCCTGGCTGCCGACATGCTTGCCGAGGGCCACCGTGCACGGCGGCGGCACGATGTGGTCCTTCTCGGCAAAGATGTTGAGGATTGGCATCGTCAGATTCTTGAGGTCGACCTTGCGGCCACCGACCTCCAGCGTTCCCTTGACGAGCTTGTTGCCTTTCAGGAAGTCGCGAATGAACTCCTTGAAGGTCTGGCCGACGGCGTCGGGACCACCGAACAGCCACTTTTCCATGCGCAGGAAGTTCTGCAGGGCCGGCCGGTCATCCAGGATGTCGATCACGTCCGCGTACTTGCCGTAGTTGAGGATGAACGGCGAAGCCATCATGAACGATTCGTTCAGTACTGAAGCCGGTACGTTGCCATGCACGGCAACCATCTTCTCGACATCGGCGTCGGCACCCATGGTGAACATCAAGCCTTCGTGCGGCTTGTGGTTCGCCTTGTAGGCGTCGAAGTCGATCGGCGAGACAGTCAGCGTCAAGTGGCTGATCTTGTCCGGATTGAGTGACGAATAGGTGGTGGACATCGTCCCCCCCTGGCAGATGCCGAAGAGGGCAATCTTGTCCACACCATGGTGCCTGCGGATGAAGTCCACCGTCTCGTCGAGGTAACCGTTGATGTAATCGTCGACCGTGCGGTATTTGTCCACCTGGCGCGGGTAGCCCCAGTCGTTGAGGTAGACGTCGAGGCCCTCGTTCAGCAGGTTGCGCACGACTGAGCGATCGGGCTGCAGGTCGGCCACCTCGTAGCCGTTGATCAGCGGCGGCACGATCAACAGCGGCGTCTTCATGATCTTCGCCTGATCGACCAGCGGGTGGTAGTGATAGACCTTGATGCCGTCCTGGGCGAAGACGACGTCCTTCGGCGTGCTGCCGATGTCGATGTCGTCGTCAGTCAGGTTGGTGAGATTGTTGATGCCCTTGGCGAGCTTCGCGTTCAAGGCTGCGGTTTCCTCCGCCACGTCGGCGGGGAGAATCTGGATCGGGAAAGAAAACATCGATAGCACCCTCCTAAAGGTCTATTGGCTTGTCAGCCGGCAAATGAGGTTCAGGTTTCCGGCTCATTCGCTCTTGGCACGCGCTGCCGCAGCCTTGCGCGGCGCAGTGACGGCCTTGGTCGCTGCCGCCGTTGCTGCTGGCAACAATGCCTTCTTGAGAGCTCGGACCTCCATCTTGAGTTCGTGGATCACCTGATAGGCCTCATCCAGTTCGCTGCGCGTCGGCATGTCGAGACCACGGAAGATGTCCTCGACGACCGCGCGCTGGGCGAGCTTGAATTGCTGTTGCGACCTCGTGAAGGCGTTCTGCTTGTCGAGGAACTCCTGCGTGTTGAAGGTCACCAGCAATGACTTGTCGGCCGTACGGTACCAGAGCCCCATCACTTGGCGCACCGAACTGATCTTCTCGCCCTTGGCGGCGACCTTGGCAAGTTCCTCGACGGTCGCTTCGACTGCTCTCGACAGCGCTTCGGCGAAAGCGGTGTGGAAGCTCAGACTGTCCTTGCGCAGATCAACGACCGCGTCGACGAGACGCAACAGCTTGGCATTCTTCTCGCGCGACGCGCCAAACAGGGGAATCTCGCCGACGCCGGCGAGCGCGCTGCCCTCTCCTTCCATCGACAGCAGGCGATTGAGTCCGGCTGTGCCGCCAATCATCGCTTCGCCGACGTGACCGGCTGAAGCGGCCTGCATCAGGAAGGACAGCCACGGTCCGAAGGCCTCGGGCAAGTCCTTGTTCAGCGTTCCGCCGAGGGCGCCAAGGTGCGAAGCGAGGCCGGAACTGCGCTCGAGCATGGCCGTCGACTCCTTGGCCCACTGCTCGGCAAAGCCCTTGAGGTCGGGCCGCCAGTCTTTGCCGGCATCCATGTTCGGCGCGACGACCTTCATTGACTTGAAGAAGAAATCCATCACGCGGTTCATCGCCGTCTGGCTGCTGTTCATGCGATCCATCAGCATGCGGGCAGCTTCGTTCGTACCCGTGGTCGCGGCAACCACACCCTTCTTGACGGCCTCGGCAGGACCGCCTTCGGCGCCAGGGAGATTCTGCAGCAGCGAGGCCCAGTCGCCCCACATCCGCTTCTGCATGTCAGCCCAAGCGTTGACGACGCCCTTCAGTTGGTCATTCGGATTCTTGTTTTCCACTCCTGTGATCTCCTTTCAGTGTGCCGGGCACACCTGCCGGCACGGCAGGCGGATGCCCCGCGGTAGACTGAGTGCACTCTACAACCAAACTGCGGCCGTCTGACGACGGCCGCGATCATGCAGATGTCTTGGCCCTGAGGGAATCAGTTCAGGGCCACCACTGCATCTGCCTTGTGCTTCGCCTCACCCTGCTCATTGGCGCAGGTCAACTCGAGACGAACACATTTCTCACCGGCCTGCTCCAGTTTCTCGACCACCTTGCCGGTGCACACGAGGCGCTCACCAACCTGCGTGATGGCCGTGAAACGAACACCGAAGCTGCGAATCGCCGCCTGCGGCACCCATTGCGTCAACAGCCGGCCGAGATAGGCCATGCCGAGCATGCCGTGCGCGAAAACGTCCGGAATCCCCTTCGAGCGCACGTAATCCTGGTCGAGGTGCAGCGGATGGTGGTCACCTGAACCCGTGGCGTAGAGCGCCAGGGTCAGCCGCGACACCGGCTCGGTGGTGAACGACGGAATTGCATCGCCAACGTTCAGCGCATCAAAATTCGGTTTCGTCATCGACGTTCCCCTATGCCCGAATGACCATCACGGAGTGCACGTCGCACACCAACTCGCCCTGACGCAGCACCTTGACATCCTTGACGACGAACTGCAGTGCGCCGTTCTTCTTGTCGTAGATGTCGGTGATGACGCCATCGAAGTCCAGCTTCTCGCCCGAATGGACCGGCTTGTGATAGACGAACGACTGCTCGCCGTGCAGCATCTTGCCGAGGTCGCAGCCCATCGTTTCGAGGTAGTCGAAGGGATGGTCCTTGTCCATGTCCATGCAGAAGAAGAAGGTCGGCGGCACCAGCACGCCGGGCAGTCCCGCCTCTGCAGCGGCCGCTTCATCGAAGTAGATCGGGTTGCTCTCCCCGGTCGCCTTCGCGAACCACTTGAGTTGCCACGCCGTCGGGGTTACCGAGTGTGGCGGCACTTTCATGCCGATATGTTTCTTGTCGATCAACATCGGTTTCACTCCTGGCCCACCCCGCCGCGCGGGGTGGGAGCATGGGTTGGCGACTGGCTCAGAGTACTTCGATGGCGATGGCCGTTGCCTCACCACCACCGGCGCACAGCCCGGCGATGCCGCGCTTCAGCCCGCGCGCCTTGAGCGCGTAAAGCAGCGTCACCAGAATCCGCGAACCGGTGGCGCCGATCGGATGGCCGAGCGCGCACGCGCCGCCATTGACGTTCACCTTGTCGTGCGGCAGGTCGAGGTCACGCATCGAGGCCATCGTCACCGCCGCGAACGCCTCGTTGATTTCCCAGAGATCGACGTCGCTGGTCTGCCAGCCAACCTTCTTCAGCAGATTCTGGAAGGCGAACACCGGTGCGGTGGTGAACCATGCCGGGTCGTGCGCGAAGGTGGCATGACCGACGATCCGCGCCAGCGGCGTGATACCCGCCTTCGTGGCGTCGGACTCCCGCATCAGGACGAAGGCCGCCGCGCCGTCGGAGATCGACGATGAGTTGGCCGGCGTCACCGCACCGTCCTTCTTGAAGGCCGGCTTGAGTTTGCTGATCTTCGACGCGTCGCATTTCATCGGCGTCTCGTCGAGAGCGAACACTTCCTCGCCCTTGCGCGTGGTGATCGTAACCGGAGCGATCTCGGCGGCGAAGACGCCGGCCGTCACCGCTTTCTGCGCCCGCGTCACCGATTCGACGGCAAAGGCATCCATCGCCTCACGCGAAAAACTGTACTTGTCGACACACAGCTCGGCAAAGGCGCCCATCAGCTTGCCCTGCTCATAGGCATCCTCGAGGCCGTCGAGGAACATGTGGTCATGCAGGACGCCGTTGCCCAGCCGGTAACCCGAGCGGGCGGTGGTCAGTACGTGCGGCGCATTGGTCATCGACTCCATGCCACCGGCGACGGCGACGTTGATCGAACCCGCCAACAGCTCGTCATGGGCAATCATGACCGACTTCTGCGCCGAGCTGCACATCTTGGTCAGCGTGGTGCACGGGACGGACTTGGGCAGACCGGCTCCGAGCACGGCTTGCCGTGCCGGTGCCTGCCGCACACCGGCCATCAGGCAGCAGCCCATCAGCGCTTCATCGATATCCTCTCCCTTGACTCCCGCCTGCTCGACGGCAGCCTTGATCGCCACCGCGGCGAGTTGCGGCGCGCTCAGTGCGGCGAACTGACCCTGAAAGGCGCCAACCGGCGTCCGCTTCGCGCCGACAATGACAACAGACTCACTCATGAGACACTCCTTGCAAATGGGCGGGCCACGCCCGCCTGGTTGATCTTCAGTCTGTCCGCGGACTACTTGGCAGCCATGCGAATGGCGCCATCGAGGCGGATGACCTCACCGTTGAGGTAGCCGTTCTCGCAGATGTGGCGGACCAGCGCGGCGTACTCGGCCGGCTTGCCCAAGCGCGACGGGAACGGAACCATCTTGCCGAGAGAATCCTGCGCAGCCTGCGGCAGGCCCTTGAGCATCGGCGTCTCGAAGATGCCGGGGGCGATGGTCACGACGCGGATACCGTGCGCCGCGAGTTCGCGCGCCACCGGCAGCGTCAGGCCAACGACCCCCGCTTTCGATGAGGCATAGGCGGCCTGCCCGATCTGCCCATCGTAGGCGGCCACCGAAGCCGTGTTGACGATCACGCCACGCTCACCCCCTGCGTTCGGCTCGTTGCGCGCCATCGCCTCGGCAGCCAGGCGAATCATGTTGAAGGTGCCAACCAGGTTGATGTTGACCACCCGCGCGAACGTCGCCAGGTCATGCGGACCTTCCCGGCCCAACACCTTCTTCGGTGGAGCCACGCCGGCGCACTGGACCAGTCCGTGTACGCCGCCGAACTCGCTGACGGCGAGGTCGATGGCGGCGCGTGCGCTCGCCTCGTCCGTGACGTCGGTCTTGGCAAAACGCGCACTGGCACCCAGCGCGGCGGCCTGCGCCTCGCCGGCTGCGGCGTCCACGTCGACGATCACCACCTTTCCTCCAGCGCTGATCAGGCCGCTCGCCGTTTCTGCTCCGAGACCCGAACCTGCGCCCGTTACCACAAACACACTGCCATTGATTTGCATGTTAACCCCCAAAAAAATATCGCGACATCACGCGATGCCGCGCTCCTGGCCTGCGCCGACCACCGCTCCGAGGAGTCTCGAAACCGTCGTCGTCACAGGAAATTGCGTGCCTCGTTTGCGTGCCTGATTCGCCTGTCCCGCCATTTGTTGCGTGGCTCGGCGCCGCGGCGACAAGAAGTCGCCTGGACATGCTGCCCCGCAATAGCGATGCCGGGGTCGTCTGCCCCGGAGTTCCCGTCAGCGTTACCCCCGGGCCGACGTTCCTGCCGCCACTACGAGCAATCCCGGCATTGTCGACCGTTGAGTACCGTCGAGTCAAGCATCGGGCGCGGCGCAACAAAAGGGCCGGGCAGACGATCGTTGCGACCACCGGCGAGCGGTCGCAACGACCAGCGGCAGCGCGGGCCGGGAGGACCGGCGGCAAGCGGCTCACGCGGCGGTGGCAGCAGTTGACCTGGATCAGCAACGCATTGCGACGATGCCTTAGGATAGCCTGTCACAGCGCACAACGGAGAGTCCCCATGGTCCAGATTGTTGAACAACCTTTGCCCGGCGACGCCGCAATGGCAGACCCCGGCGCATCACCCGTCGCGCCAGTGAAGCGGCGCACCCGCTCGGCCACGGATGGTCGCAAGAAGAGCAGTGCGCCGCCGGCAGCCCCGGCAGCCGGCTCGGCGCTCGCGGCAACGGCGCCCGCGGCGCCAACGGCGGCAGCCCCGACCGCGGCACCGACCGCCGCACCGCGAGCGGCCCAGGGCGAGCTTTCGCGGCGCTTGGGCGACCGCCACCTGCTCGACTCCGACGCGCTGGAAAACATCGACCGCATGACGAACATCGCGCTCGGCCAGATGAGCGGCGGCATCTCGCCGGCATCGCTGGCGATGGCCTATCTTGATTGGACGGTGCATCTGGCATCCTCGCCCGGCAAGCAGTTCCAGCTCGGCGCCAAAGCGCTGCGCAAGGCGATGCGCCTGGGCGCCTATGCCCTCTCGTCGGCGATGACCGGCAAGGCGGAACCGTGCATCAAACCCCTTCCGGGAGATCATCGCTTCGATCATCCGGGGTGGGAGCGCTATCCCTACAACGTGGTGTCACAGGGCTTCCTGCTCAACCAGCAGTGGTGGCACAACGCGACGACCGGGATTCGTGGCGTCTCCAAACATGCCGAAGCGGCCGTCTGGTTCACTGCCAAGCAGATCCTCGACATGACCGCCCCCTGCAACATCCCCTTCCTCAATCCGGAGATCGCCGAGACGACCATCCAGGAGCGGGGCGCCAATCTCGCGCGCGGTGCCGAGTTCTATCGGGAAGACATCCGCCGCTCGCTGCGGGAGGAGAAGCCTGCGGGCCTCGAGGCCTTCCGCGTCGGCGAGAACCTCGCCATCACTCCCGGCAAGGTCGTTTATCGCAACCTGCTGATGGAACTGATCCAGTATTCGCCGACCACCGACACCGTGCAGCGCGAACCGGTGCTGATGCAGTCGGCGTGGATGATGAAGTACTACATCCTCGACCTGTCGCCACACAACTCCTTGGTCAAGTACCTGGTCGACCGCGGGCACACGGTGTTCATGATCTCCTGGATGAACCCGCGCGCCGAACACCGCAACCTGGGCATGGAGGACTATCGCAAGCTCGGTACGATGGCCGCCATCGACGCCATCTCGGAGATTCTCCCCGGCCGCCGGATCCATACCGTAGGCTATTGCCTCGGCGGCATCCTGCTGACCATCGCCGCCGCCGCGATGGCCCGCGAGGGCGACGACCGCCTGGCGAGCATCACCCTGTTCACCACGATGACCGACTTCACCGAGGTCGGCGAGATCAACGTCTTCATGGATGCCAGCGAAGTCACGCTGCTTGAGGACATGATGTGGGAAAAGGGCTATCTCGGGCACAAGCAGGTCTCCGGCGGCTTCCAACTCCTCAAGTCAGCCGACCTGATCTGGTCCAAGATGGTGCGCGAGTACTACCTCGGGCACCGCGAACCGATGTTCGACCTGATGGCCTGGAACGCCGACGGCACGCGCATGCCGTATCGCCAGCATTCCGAGGTCCTGCGCCGCCTGTACGTCGACAACGAGCTCTTCGAAGGCAAGTACATGGTCGGTGGCCGCGCCATCTCGATCAGCAACATCCACGTGCCGATCTTTGCCGTCGCCGCGGTCGCCGACCATGTCGCCCCCTGGCACTCGGTGTACAAGCTGCACCTGCAAAGCGACGCCACCGAACTCACCTTCGTCCTCACCAGTGGCGGGCATAATGTCGGCATCGTCAACGAACCCGGCCGCCCGCGCCGCTCGTACCAGCTCAGCGTCTGCCGCGAAGGCGAACGCTTCCTTGATGCTGCCACCTGGAAGGAGACGACGCCGAGCTACCAGGGGTCGTGGTGGCCGGCGTGGCAGAAGTGGCTCGTCGATCACTCGACCGGCAGCGAGCAGGCGCCGACGCTGGGCGCCACGGAGAAGGGCTATGCGCCGCTCTGCGACGCCCCCGGAACGTACGTGCTGCAGACATAGCACGCACCCACCCCGGCCGCCGTCGCTGGCAGCGGCCGGGAGCACGGCTTTCGGCCACTTGATCGGGGCGGCGCATCTTGCCGCCGGCCTGTCCGTGTGGCTCTTCCGGCACGGCACCACGCCGCCTTGCGGGAGCCTCGGCCTGCGCGGCGGTCCAGCTCCACAACGGCGTGTCGCCGCCAGGGAGGCTGTGCAGAAATCGTCGCGAGCAGGCCGAGACGCGGGGCGCGAGCGAGCGAACGATGAAACATATCAGGTGGATCGACGCGGAGTGAGCGAGTGGGCAACGCTGTAGATCGGTCGCGCATCGGATTGATTCACAGCCTCTGACGGCTCGAGCGAAGAACCAAGGAGCGAACATGAAATGGTTGTTGGTTGCAATCGTATTGAATACCCCCATCAGGACGGACCTCGTTTTCAACAATCTGGCCGATTGTCTTGCCGCCGAGTCTCAAATGAGAAAAGAGTGGTCGGAATCGTACAACCAGACCAAGAAGTCCGGTGCCACGAGCGAGGCCTTGGGCTTGCTCAGTTCGCAAATGACGAAGGGCACTTGCATCCCGTCGAGATAGGCAACGCGTGTGGTGAAGTCCGCGTTCGACGGCATTCCGTGCCGGCATCACCTGGCGGACCTGCACAGTGGGCAGCGCGGACTCGGCTGCGCTGATGTCGCGACAGCGACGGCGGAAATCGGCAGGGTCGACGCCATCGACGAGGCGCATGAAGTCGCCTTGGCGCCCCTCCCGGCGCGATGACAGCAGCCATCGTCTGAGCGCCCCGCCCCACCCGTTGCTCGCAGCCCGCTAACTGCAGAGGCCGCACGATGCGCCGCCGCAGCTTCCTCGCCACTCCGCTGCTCTTGCCGAGCCTGAGCAGTGGCGCGGCGGTTGCGGCAGCCGTCGCCTACCCGGCGGTCGAAGCCGGTGCCGAGTTGGTCTTCCCGCGCGATCACGGCGCCCATCCCGCCTTTCGCACCGAATGGTGGTACGTCACCGGCGCCCTGGAGATGCCGCAGCCCGATGTCGGTTTCCAGTTCACCTTCTTCCGCAGCCGGCCGGGAATCGCCGAAGGCCTGCGCTCACCGCTCGCCGCGCGCCAGATCGTCTTTGCGCATGCCGCTCTCACCGTCCCCGGTGACGGCCTGCAGCACGCCGAACGCGCCGCCCGTGCCAGTCTCGGTGGGCGCTTCGCCAGTCACGACCTGGATGTCAGCATCGGTGCCTGGCGAATGTTCCGGCGGGAGACCAGCGGCCGGCAGTCGTTGCAATTGCGCATGCAGAGCCCGCAGTTCTCCTGGGATCTGTCGCTCACTCCGTCGCAACCGCTGTTGCTGCAGGGTGATGGTGGCCATTCGCGCAAGGGGCACGCACCCGGCTTGGCCAGCCACTACGTCAGTTGGCCGCAGTTGCTGGTCAGCGGGACGCTGCTGCGCCAAGGTCGCCGGCAAGCGGTCGAGGGCCGCGCCTGGTTCGACCACGAATGGTCGACCACGCTGCTCGGCGACGGCGCGGTCGGCTGGGACTGGCTGGGAATCAACCTCGCCGATGGCGGCGCGCTGATGGTCTTCCGCATGCGCGACGCAGCCGGGATGACGCTCTACGCGCACGCCGCCTGGCGCGATGCCGGCGGTCGCCTGCGGCAGTTCGCCAGCGACGAGGTCCGCTTCACGGCTCTGCGCCGCTGGCAATCGCCGCGCAACGGCGCCGGCTATCCGGTGGAGATCGAAGTCCGCTTCGGCGAGCACCGCATCCGCACACGCCCGGTCATCGACGATCAGGAGCTGTCGACCACCGTGCCGACGCCGGTGAGCTACTGGGAGGGCCTGGTGCAGGTCGACGGCAGCCTCGCCGGTCGCGGCTATCTCGAAATGACCGGTTATGCGGGTCGCCTGCGCGTCGGCGGGGAAGCTGCAGGTGGCGAACCGAACTGATGCCGGCAGCGGCAGTGCCGACGGTCAGAGCCCGAGGAAGGTGCGAATCCTGTCGAGCATGCCCGCCTCCGCCTTCGTTCCGCCCGGCGGCGTCTCGACGTAACGTTGCGAGAACTCGTCGATCTCCTGCTCGCGGCGGGCCAGGATGCCGGCAAACGCCTCGGCGATCTCCGGCCGCGACTGGACGAGCTGCTCGACCGTCGCCTGGTCGAGACGGTAGCAGACGAGGTCGCTGCGGGCGATGACGGTGTCGCGGCGCAGTTCGCCGGTGAGGACGCCGCGCTCGCCGAAGGTGCTGCCGGCGGCGATGGTGCGGAACAGCTGCCGTGGCTGCTGTGGAAACTCGAGCCACACGTCCGCCTCGCCGGCGGTGAGCAGATAGAGCCAGTGGGCGACGTCGCCCTGCCGGTAGATCACGTCACCACTGACGAAGGGCGCATGGATCAGGTGCTGGCTGATGGTCAGCAGCTCGTCTTCCTGCAGGCTGGCGAAAATCTCGAAGCCACGCAGGTCGGCCAACCGCCGTTCCCCTTCCCGGCGCTGGATCGATCTGCGGTAGGCCTCGTTCTCCTTGGTGACCAGAAGGGACTGCTCCGGCACGGCCAGTTCCATGCCACCACGCTGCAGGGCGGCGAGCAGGTGCACGCGCACCGTCGAGTCGGTCGGGTCATCGGCCTGCGGATCGATCATCCAGTAGCGCAGCGCGTAGCGCGCGTAACCCGGGCCGAATTCCATGAGCACGCAGGATGGCCGCGGATCGTCGGCCACGTTGGGAATTTCGGCGACGCTGATCGCCTTCTCGACGGCAGCGATCACCTGTGTCGGTGGCGAATCGTAGGTGAGGTTGAACCAGAGCCAGCGCCGCCACGGCCAACTGGCAACCTCCTCACGGCCATAGACGGTGAAACGGCCGCGCATCAACTGGCTGTTCGGCACCACCACCACCTCGCCGTTGCGCGTCCGGATCGTCGTCTGCCGCCAGCGCACCTGTGCCACACGGCCGTTGATGTCGTCGATGCGGATCCAGTCGCCGGTGCGCAGCGAGTTGTCGAGCTGCAGGGCGACGCCGGCGAGAATGTTGCCCAGCGTATCCTGCATTGCGAATGCGAGCACGGCGGTGATGACCGCCGACGTGGTCAGCAGGCTCGACGGATCGAGGCCGACGAAGTGCAGCCGGGCGACGATGAACAGCGCGTACACCAGCAGCACGCTGATGTCCTCGGCGATGCGCGCGACGACGATGCCGACGCGCGGCAGGATCGCCCGGAAGACGAAGATTGCCAGCAGCCGGAACAACGCCATTCCCGAACCGATGACGAAAAGCTCGTGCAGCATCACCGCCAGCCGCGAGTAGTCGAGCGCTTCGAGTACGGCGCCGATGAGCTGGCCGAGCAGGCAGAGGACGAAGGCGACGAAGGTCGCAGCCACCCGCCGGCGTTCCTTGGCCAGCAAGTGGAAAGAGAGCAGCGTCACGCCGACGGCAGCCGCGATGATGTACTTCGTCTCGGGCAGCCAGAAGTAGGCCCAGATCCGCTGCAGCATCAGGTCCATCGCGCCTCACTCCATCGGCCGGTCAGCATCCTGCCCACCTGTCCCCCTGCCCACGCGGCCGCCATGGCCCGCGCCATTTCCCGTTCGCAAGAAATCAGATCAGCCCCTCGAAGGCCTGCACCTCGACGACATCGCCGGCAGCAACCGGCCCGCGCTCGTGCCCGAGGACGATGAAACAGTTTGCCTCGGTCATCGAACGGAGGACTCCCGAGCCCTGGGTGGCGGCCGGGCGGACCCGCCAGCCGCCGGCTGCGTGGCTGAGGATGCCGCGCTGGTATTCGCTGCGCCCCGGCGCCTTCTTCAGGCCTTGCTCGCACACCGCCGGCAACAGCGGCACGACGGGCAGCGGATCGGCACCCATCAGCCGGTACAGAGCCGCGCGGACGAACTGGTAGAAAGTCACCATCACCGCCACCGGGTTTCCTGGCAGACCGAACAGCCAGGCGCCGCCGTCGGCATCACCGGCAGTGCCGCCGATGCGGCCAAAGGCCAGCGGCCGCCCGGGTTTCATCGCGACCTTCCAGAACAGGACTTCCCCCAGCTCAGCCATCAGCGGCTTGACAAAATCGGCCTCGCCGACCGACACGCCGCCACTGCTGATCACCACGTCGGCCGCGGCCGCCGCCTGGCGGAAGGTCTCGGCGAGGCGCTGCGGATCGTCGGCGACGACGCCGAGGTCCAGCAGCTCGCAGCCGAGCCGGCGGAGCATTCCGAACAGAGTGTAACGGTTGCTGTCGTAAACCTCGCCTTCCGCGAGTGGTGTGCCGATCGAGCACAGTTCGTTGCCGGTGGAGAAGAAGGCGACCCGCAAGCGGCGGAAGACGCTGATTTCGGCGAATCCCAGCGAGGCCACCAGGCCGAGCTCCGCGGGGCGGATCAGCCGCCCGGTGGCCAGAGCCGGCCGCCCGAGCGCCAGATCCTCGCCAGCCAGGCGGATGTTCTGGCCCTTGCGCTGGCCGCCCGGGATGAGGACACGCTCACCATCGACGCGGGTGACTTCCTGCATCACGACGGTATCGCAGCCCGGCGGCGGGACCGCGCCCGTCATGATGCGCACGCACTCGCCGGCCGCCACAGCCCCGGCGCAGGGGCGGCCGGCCAGGGCCGTGCCAATGACGCGCAGCGACGTCGTGCCGACATCGTCGAGGTCGGCGTGGCGCAGCGCATAGCCATCCATCGCCGAATTGTCGGCAGCGGGAACGTTGCACGGGGCGATCAGGTCGCGTGCAAGCACGCGACCGAGCGCGCCGCGCAGCGCGACGCACTCGCTCGCCAGCCGCGGCCGCAACTGGCTGTGGATGAAGGCGCGTGCCTGTTCGACCGTCAAGGCATCCGGGTCGTGTCCATCGAGGCGACTGAAACGCGAGGAAAGGCTCATGGCTGTCCATCCGACAGGTTTCGTCGTCCGCACGCTCCGGGCATCGCGGCCGGCTCGCGACGCGTTCGTCCCGAGCGCTCAGCCACCGGTCATCGACATGAAGCGAAGCACCTGCGGCGAGTCCATCTGGTTGGCGAAATCATGCCCCCTCGCCTTGATTCCCATGCCCTGGATGATCGCCGCACGCAGCGGCTGCTGGTCGATCGGGTGTGCGCGCAGCACCGGCAGCAGCGGCACGGCGCCGTTGTTGCCGAGACAGGGGTAGAGTTCGCCGCGGGCGGTGATGCGAACCCGGTTGCAACTGTCGCAGAAATTGTGGCTGTGCGGCGAGATGAAACCGACGCGGGTCTGTCTGCCCGGTATCCGCCAGTAGCGCGCCGGGCCGCCGCTGCTTTCGGCGGAAGGCATGAGGACATGCCGCGTCTGCAGCAGGGCAAGCGCTTCGTCGCTGCCGAAGAAGCGTTCGTCGCGCGCATGGCCGACGTCGCCCAGCGGCATCTGCTCGATGAACGAGATGTCGATGCCGCGCCCGACGGCGAAGTCAAGGAGATCGACCAACTCATCGTCGTTCACCCCTCGGATCATCACCGTGTTGAGCTTCAGCCGTTCGAAACCGGCCGCCTGCGCCGCGTCGAGGCCACGCAGGACCTTGGCCAGGTCGCCGACGCGGGTGATCTGGCGGAAGCGCGCGGGCTGCAGGGTATCGAGGCTGATGTTGATCCGCCTGACACCGGCAGCCCGCAGTTCCGCAGCGAAACGTTCCAGTTGCGAGCCGTTGGTCGTCAACACCAGCTCGCGCAGGCCCGGCAGGCAAGCGATCCGCTGCAGGAGCCAGACGACGTTGTGGCGGACGAGCGGTTCGCCGCCGGTGATCCGCACCTTGCTGACGCCAAGTTCCACGAAGGTGCGGGTAACGCGCAGGCACTCCTCGAGCGTCAGCACCTGCGCGCGCGGCAGGAACTCCATCTCCTCGGCCATGCAGTAGTTGCAGCGGAAATCGCAGCGGTCGGTGATCGACAGCCGGATGTAGCTGACCCGCCGCCCATACCTGTCGATCAGCGGTGCCGTCGCCGGGGACTGGCCGCCGGGCAAGGGTTCCGACGACGCAGCAACGTCCCCGCCGGCGGGCGGCTCGGCAACGACGTCTGGCGGCAACGATTCATGGCGCATCGGCGAGACTCCCGCGGGTGTGCCGGCGAGAACAAAAGGGTGGCGACCGTGGCCGCGGATTATAGCCCACTTCGCTCGCCCAAGGCCTGCCGCCAGCGGCGCCGGCGTGCGATCAGCCGCTCCACGCGGCCAGCTCCTCGAAGTCCGCCAGGCGACACAGATCCTCGGGCCGATCGACGTCCCACAGAGCCGGCAGCTCGAGCCAGCGCAGGCGGGCGCTGGCCAGGCGCGCGCGTGTCTGCGCCATCACCCGCTCGCTGCCCCAGTCGATGCCGGCGAACAGCGAGGGCTGCGGACGGCGCAGGCCGACGAGAACATAGCCGCCATCGTCGGCCGGGGTGAAGATCGCGTCAGGGCCGTCCGCCGCCTCGTCGCACAGCGCGGCGGCAGCGGCCTGCAGGTCGGCCGGCCGCAGCGCCGGGCAGTCACAGCCGATCAGCAGCAGCGGCCCGCCGTGGGCGGCAAAGGCGGCAGCCATCCGCTCGCCGAGATCGCCGGCTGCCTGCGCGCGCAGCGCGACACGGCAGCGCCGCTGCACGGCGCGGAAGAAGCGCTGCTGCTCGTCCGGCGCGCACCAGAGGCAGACGCTGCCGATCGCCGCCTGCTGCGCAACCGCCAGCGCGCGCAGGGTGAGCCGGCGCTGCAGGCGGGCGGCAGCGACCGCCCCGAGCGCCGGAATCAGCCGCGTCTTCGTCGCTCCGGCCAGCGGCGCCCGGCTGAAGACGGCGACGGTGACGTCTTCAGTCCTCGCGCGGTGAGTAGCCATAGCGTATCGCCAGTCGCCGCGGATCGGCGCCGAAGAAGTAGCTGGCGCGCAGGCGCCACATCAGCAGGATGGTTCGCAGGACGCCATGCTTCTGCCAGCGGCGCGCAGAGGTGTAAACCGTCTGGCGCAGGCAGGCCGGGTGCCCTACCCGCTTCAGGCGCTTCGCCAGGGCGATGTCCTCCATCAGCGGCAGATCGGGAAAGCCGCCAACCCGCTCGAAGACCTCGCGGCGAACGAAGATGGCCTGGTCACCGGTAGCGATCCCGGTCAGTCGCGAACGCCAGTTCATCATCCGCTCGATGACCCGCAGCAAGGGCTGCGCACCGTCGATGCGCACGTCGAAGCGGCCCCAGGCGGCGCCGGCGGCCAACGCGGCGTGAATCAGTTCGGCAGCCGCCGGCGGCAGGCCGGTGTCGGCATGCAGGAAAAGCAGTACCTCACCGCGGCTGGCTGCGGCACCGGCGTTCATCTGCGCGGCCCGGCCACGCGCCGACGCGAGCACGCGGTCCGCGAGTGGGTGCGCCAGCCGCGGGGTTTCGTCGGTGCTGCCACCGTCAACCACCAGCAGCTCCGCCCCCTGCTGCCGCAACGCGGCCAGCCCGGACAGATGCGCCGCGATCGTCATGGCCTCGTCGAGCACGGGAACGATCACCGACATCCACCGCGCAGTCAGCGGGGCCATCGCGGGTGGTGCCGCGCTCGTGGGAGTCGTTGGGGCAGGCTGACGGGTCATGGAGGGATCCTCCTCAAGCCGCATTATCGCGCAGCGTCGGCCGGCCGGACGACGCTGCCGGCCGAGTCGTCCGCCGCGCACCACGGCGACGGTGGCAGGCGCTGCACCGCGCCTGCGCGCCCGGTATGAAAAAACCCGCTTCGGCGCACAACGCTTCAGGGTATAGTGTGTCCCGTGCGCCGGCGACTGCTCCCTGATGAGCTGGCGCCGCAGCCCATCGCAGCGAAGCCGAATGATGAGTTCCCGCGACCTTCAAAGCCCCCGCATACCAGACGGAGCCGGATCTCCCTGCGCCATCCGCGGCGCCGAGCGGCAGACCGATGACGCCTTCGGGCCCCGTCTGACGCTTGCTGTCGGCCAAGCCCGGCAGACCTTCCGCTGGATTCCGCCCGGCCACTTCCTGATGGGATCGCCGGACGACGAAGCCGCACGCGGCAGCGCCGAGATCCTGCATGAGGTGACGCTGAGCCGCGGTTTCTGGCTTGCCGACACCGCCTGCACGCAGGCGCTGTGGATGGCGGTATGGCCCGTCAATCCCAGCCACTTCGCGGACGATCCACGCAACCCGGTGGAGAACGTCGCCTGGCATGACGCGCAGCGCTTCATCGGCGAACTCAACCGCCGCCTGCCGGGTGTGCAGGCGCGCCTGCCCACCGAGGCGGAGTGGGAGTACGCCTGTCGCGCCGGTACGACGACGCCCTTCTCCTTCGGCACGACCGTATCGACCGACGAAGTGAACTATCACGGCGCCTTTCCCTACCCTGGCGGTGAGCCGGGCCCCTCTCGCCAGCGTCCGCTACCGGTCGCCTCGTTGCCGCCCAACGCGTGGGGGCTGCACGAGATGCACGGCAACGTCTGGGAGTGGTGCGAAGACTGGTACGCGGACTACCCGCAGGAGCCGCAGGTCGATCCGCGCGGCCCGTCCTTTGGCAAGATGCGCGTGCTCCGTGGCGGCACCTGGAGCGACCCCGCACGCTACGCCCGCTCCGCCACCCGCAGCCGCATCGAACCGGTCTACCGCCCGCGCAGCACCGGCTTCCGACTCGTCCTGGGTCCCCCCTGAGGCCTGCGGACGAATCGTCGCCGGCGGCGCCGGTGATGGCGTTCCCGCCGTTGGCGCTGCCGATGCAGCGCTCTGCCCGCGCCTGTTGGTCTGCACTCAGGCTCCCGCCAGCAGCGTACAATCGCTGCCACGAAAGCCGGCCGGGGTGGCTCCACGGCAGGCGAAAAGCCGCAGCGGCAGGGAACCGGCGGTTTGCGACACCGGTCAGTGGACCAGCCGGACAGTCCTTAAACCCACACTGGAACGGATCTGGAAGAGACACAGATGAACATCGCCAGCGAAGAAGAACCGAAGAAGAGGCGTTCAGGCGTACGACGTGCAGCGATGAGTGCGAAGTCCGCCGACGCCGATGGCCCACACGCACGCGCCGACGAGCGGCCCTTCATCATCGGCATCGGTGCCTCGGCCGGCGGTCTCGAGGCATTGAGCCTGCTGTTGCCGGGCTTGCCGAAGAACCTCGGCCTCAGCTACGTCGTCGTGCAACACCTGTCGCCGACCTATCGCAGCATGATGTCGCAGTTGCTCGGACGCGAGACGACAATGCCGGTCCGCGACATCGAGGACGGCATATCGCCGGAACCGAATACCGTCTATATCACACCGCCGAATCGTAATCTGACGATGATGGAAGGCCACTTCCGCCTCGTCGAGCCGGCCCGTGAGTCGATGCCGAAGCCGTCGGTGAACCGTTTCTTCGCCTCGCTGGCGGAGGAAATCGGCGAGTCGACGATCGGCATCGTCCTCTCCGGCACCGGATCCGACGGCGCTTCGGGAATCCATGCGATCAAGGCGGCGGGGGGCTTCACCTTCGCCCAGGATCCCGACACCGCCAAGTACAACGGCATGCCGCAGTCGGCGATCGACACCGGCAGTGTCGACTGGATCCTGCCGCCCGAGAACATGGGCGCGGAGATCAGCCTGATTGTCCTCAACCGCGGCCTGATCCCGGTCGCGACGCAGGCTGCGAGTGCTCCGGCGACCCTGAAAACGCTGCTCGGCAAGGTGCGCAGCCGGACCAAGGTCGATTTCTCGCAGTACAAGGAGCCTACCCTGTGGCGCCGGATTGAGCGCCGCATGGCGGCCAACCACGTCAGCACGCTGCATGACTACCTGCAGGTGGTCGACCAGACGCCGGTCGAACTCGACAAGCTGTGCAAGGACATCCTGATTTCGGTCACCGCCTTTTTCCGCGATACCGAGGCCTTTGCCCGTCTCGACAAGGTGGTTGCCGAGATCCTCGCCGGCAAGCAGCCGGGCGACGACATCCGCGTCTGGGTTGCCGGTTGCGCAACCGGCGAGGAAGCCTATTCGCTGGCGATCCTGTTTTCCGAGCGACTCGGCGCCGCATTCGACCAGTACCGGCTGCAGATCTTCGCCACCGACATCGATCTCGATGCGATGGCCCTCGCCCGTCGTGGCGTCTTTGCCGCATCGAGCCTGGCGCACATGGACCGTGGCCGCATCCGCGCCCACTTCACGCCGCACGGCGATCGCTACGAGATCAACAAGAACCTGCGCGATGTCGTCATCTTCGCCCGCCAGGATCTGGTGCAGGATCCGCCCTTCCTGCGGCTCGACCTGGTGAGCTGTCGCAACGTCCTGATCTACTTTCAGAGCGAGCTGCAGGCGCGGCTGCTTTCGGTGTTCCATTACGCGCTCAATCCCGGCGGCTATCTCTTCCTCGGCAAGTCGGAGGGAATCTTCCAGCAGGAAGCGCTGTTCGGGGTGGTGGACAAGGATGGTCGCCTGTACCGGCGGCATGGCGTAAGCACCCGGCTGCCATTGTTGCGCACCGAGATGCAACCGCCGGCAGCCGGTCTCAACCAGCACCAGCGGGTCGGCAAGCCGACGACACCGCTGGCTTTCGAGAACATCCTGCTCGAGGCGGCCGGGCGTTACTTCATCCCGACCAGCATCCTGATCAACGGCAAGTTCGAGATCCGCCACATCCACGGCGACGCCAGCCGCCTGCTCAACGTTTCGCCGGGCAAACCGGCCTTCGACCTGATCTCGCTCATCCGGCGCGAATTGCGTACCGAGGTGCAGGTGCTGATGCGCCAGGCGCAAGTGAAGCAGACGGTCGCCTACGGGCGTCCGCGCCACATCAAGGCACTCGACCCCACGCGCGGCGTTCGCCTGTCGGTGCACCCATTGTCGGCGATCGACAGTGAAACGCTGTTCATGGTCTGCATTGAGTGGATCGTACCGGCAGCGGGCAAGAACGCGATCGAGGACAGCAACAACGCCAGCGACAAGGAACTCGAGGACGAACTCGCGGCAACGCGCGAACACCTGCAGACGCTGGTCGAGGAACTCGAGACCTCGAACGAGGAAATGCAGGCGCTGAACGAGGAGATCCAGGCGTCGAACGAGGAAATGCAGGCGTCGAACGAGGAACTCGAAGCGTCGAACGAGGAACTGCAGTCGACCAACGAGGAACTGGCGACGGTCAACGAGGAACTGCAGATCAAGACCGCCGAGACGCAGGAACTCAACATCGAACTCGAGTGCATCCAGAACAGCGTCGACTACCCGCTGCTCGTCCTCGACCGCAACCTCGGCCTGCAGCGTTTCAACAGCGCCGCTGCGCGGCTGTTCAAGCTGACTGCGGTGCAGAGCGGCCGCCACCTCCGCGACCTGCAACTGCCGCCGGGGATGCCAGACCTGGTCGCCAACAGCCAGCAGGTGATCGAAACGCAGAATGCGCTCGACTGCCAGATCGTCAACGCCAACCGCCGCCACTATGCCCTGCACATCGTGCCGCTGTTGCGGGACGCGCAGCGCATCGCCGGCGTCATCCTGCTTTTTTCCGACAACACCAACCTGTACGAGGTCGAGCGTTCGGCGCGCGAAACGCAGGTGCGGCTGCTCGCCGTCATGAACAACTCGGTCTCGCTGATGGCCGTCAAGGACGCCTCCGGACGCTACCAGTTCGCCAATCCCAAGTTCGAGGCCACCTTCGGTTTCGCCAACGGCCAGGTCATCGGCAAGACCGACCTGCAGCTCTTCCCGGCCGAAGTCTGCGACGTCTTCCGCGAGAGCGAACTCGAAGCGATGCGCCTGCGGCAGGGGATCGAACGGGAGGAAGCGTTGCCACTGGCGAATGGGCCTCGCCACTTCCTCGCCGTGCGCTTCCCGCTGCTGGACGACGATGGCGCGATCACCGGCCTCTGTTTCCAGGCCACCGACATCACCGCGCGCAAGGAGGCCGAAGACGGATTGCGCCTGGCGGCGATGGTCTTCGACCGCGCCTCGGAAGGGGTGATGGTCACCGACACCGAGCAGCGCATCCTGACCGTGAATGATGCCTTCACCGTACTTACCGGCTTTACCCGTGAGGAAGTGATCGGTGAGAAACCGAGCCTGCTGCGGTGCAACCTGACACCGCCCGAGCTCTATGAGGAAATGTGGGAGCGGATCAACCGGCTTGGAGTTTGGCAGGGCGAGATCTGGAACCGGCGCAGGAACGGCGAGCCCTTCCTCGAGTGGTTGTCGATCAACACGGTCAAGGACCAGAACGGCAAGGTGGTGAACTATGTCGGCATGTTCAGCGACATCACCAAGGTACGCGAGTCGCAGCAGCGCATCGAGTACCTGGCGACGCATGACGAGCTGACCGGACTGCCCAACCGTGCGCTGTTCAACGACCGGCTGCACCTCGCGCTGGCTCGCGCCGAGCGGCAGCAGCAGAGCATGGGCGTCGTCTTCATCGATCTCGACAACTTCAAGGTCGTCAACGACACCCTTGGCCACGTCACTGGCGACCGCCTGCTCAAGCAGGCTGCGATGCGGCTGCTCGACTGCGTCCGTTCGGAAGACACGGTGGCCCGTCTGGGTGGCGACGAGTTTGTCGTCCTGCTCGAGACCACCGATCGCAAGGAAGCGACGCGGACGGCCGAACGCCTCCTGGGCGCGCTGAGTGCGAGCTACCACTTCGAGGAACACGAGTGCTTCGTCAGTGCAAGCATCGGGCTCAGCATGTTTCCCGAAGATGCCGCCGATGCCGGTGCGCTGATGCGCAATGCCGACTCCGCGATGTACCGCGCGAAGGATCACGGCAAGAATGCATTCCGCTTTTTCACTGCCGATCTCGCCAGGCATGCCGCACGCCGGCTCACCCTCGAGGCCGGCTTGCGGCGCACGATCGAGAGCGGGGAGCTGACGGTCTGCTATCAGCCGCAGGTGATCCTCGACAGCCAGCGGCTGATCGGCGCCGAGGCACTGGTCCGCTGGCACTACAACGGCGAGACGATCGAGCCGGTCGAGTTCATCCCCGTCGCCGAACAGAGCAACCTGATCGTCGAACTCGATGAATGGGTTCTCGGCGAGGTCTGCCGCCAGATCGCGGCGTGGGACGCGGGCGGGCTGCCGCCCGTGCGCATCAGCGTCAACATCTCGGCTCGCCATTTCCGCAAGGAAGGCATGGCCGGCGAACTGATGCGCATCGTCAGCACGCACGGCGTCGCGCCGCAGCGCCTGTGCATCGAGATCACCGAAGGCGTCCTGATGGACTTCGACCGCGCGCAGCGAATGCTCGCCGAATTGGTCGCCTGCGGTCTGACGATCAGCATCGATGACTTCGGCACCGGTTTCTCGTCGCTTTCCTACCTCAAGCGCTTCCCGATCCACGAGTTGAAGATCGCCCGTGGCTTCGTCGACGGCATATCGACTAGCGCTGACGACCGGGCGATCGGCTCAGCGATCATCGCCCTGGCGCGCAATCTGGGGATGAGCGTCGTCGCCGAGGGCGTCGAACAGCCCGAGCAGCATGCCGAACTCGACGCGTCGGGCTGCCACCATGGACAGGGCTTCCTCTATTCCCGCCCACTGACGGCCGACGAGTTCGCGCAATGGCTCCAGGAACGCCCTGCGGCGTGAGGGATGATCGGCGCTGCGGCGGGCAGCGTGACTGCAATCAACCCACGGACGAAGCGCCGGACGCAACGCTGCTGCGCTATACGCTCGATGCCAGCGACGCGATCGTCGCGGTGTCTGGTGACTGGGATCGCTTCGCTCTGGCGAATGGTGGCGAGGCGATTCTGGCGGAACGAGTCATCGGCCGCCGACTCGACGACTTCATTGCCGGTGACGTCACGCGGATGTTCGTACGCACCATGCTGATGTCGGTGAGAACGCTCGGGCGCGAGCTACAGCGCCCGTATCGTTGCGATTCACCGCTGATGAAGCGCCTGATGCAGATGACCATCACGCCGCGCGCCAACAAGCTCGTCGACCTCTGCCATCGCCCCTTGCGCCAGGAACCGTGGCCCGGCTCGCTGCCGGTCGTCAGGCCGGCGAGCGCCGACGCGACACGCGTCGTCAAGCGCTGCAGCATGTGCAACCGCGTCCGCTTCGGCCGGCAGTGGTGCGAGCTCGACGAAGCGTTGCGCGCCGCTTGCCTGTCGGCTGCCGCATGCCTGAACGTCGTTCATGGTGTCTGTCCGGACTGCTTGCGGGACGTCGGCACAAGCCGGACCCCGCAGCGACGAGTCCGGAGCTGAACGCGCCACCGGCAGCCAAGGCGGGTGGTCGACACAACTGCCAGCGGCACGCTCGCTGCCGCATGCACGGGCAGCCCGTCTTCAGTTGCTGCCCGGGATCGAGTTGCCTTCGCCGACGGATGATTGCGGAGCGGCGTTTTCCTGCAGTTGCTGCTCGATGCTCTCGACCAGACCTTGCGCCGCGTCCTCGATCATGTCGAGGACGAGGTCGAAACCGTGGCCGAGGCCGTAATAGGGATCGGGAACTTCATCGTCATCGAAGCTCTTCGAGTAGCTCATCAGCAAGCCGAGGCGGTCGTGCTTCTCTGGTGGACAGATTCGCTTCAGGACGTCGAGGTTGTTGCGGTCCATGGCGAGGATCTGGTCGAAATACTCCAGGTCCTGCGACGCGACCTTGCGCGCCCGCATCTCCGAAAGGTCGTAACCGCGCACCGCAGCCGCGCGCTGCGTTCGCTGATCCGGAGTCTCGCCGGCATGGTACCCATGCGTCCCGGCCGAATCGACCTCGACGCGGTCCTCAAGACCCTTCTGTCGCAGGATGTGGCGGAGCACGCCTTCTGCCGTCGGCGATCGACAGATGTTTCCCATGCAGACGAACAGGACCTTGATCACCTTCAGTTATCCGGATACCGTGAAGCCCGCCTCGGCTCGCTGCACCCCGAACGGCGACACCCGGGGAGCGCGTGCCCGGCTCCAGGCGAGACTGGCGAAGGCATAATGATCGGTGGAAACCGTTTCCAGTGCAACAGCAAAGCGCCCATCCGCCCCGCCCGCCTTCGCACGGACGCCATCCTGCGGCAGTGGATTGGCTTGTCCCGCGGTCACGCGGGCCTGCCGTCGCGAACGACTCGAGCATGGCCTGCCCAGGAAGGGGCGGCAGCAACCCGTTCGACTCTCTATATATAATGCGCTCTCCACTTCGACAGCTCGTACCATACAGGGGGAATAACGATGAGCATTCTGGATCAGGCCAAGGAAGCTGCTGCGGCAGCGCTCGAAAAGACGATCGAAGTTGCCGGATCGGCCGCCGAGGCAGTCGGGGAAGCGGGCGCCAAGGCGAAAGAGCTGGCCGAGGAGGCGGGTGCCGCCGTCGCCGAAGGCGTGAGCACGTCCGCCGGCAAAGCAATCGAGCTGGCGACCGATGCGGTCGATAGCGGCAAGCAACTCGGCGCGACGCTGATCGACGAGGCAAGCGGCTTGCTTGACCGGTCACGTGCAGCGCCCGTCCGGGCTGGCGAAAGCATCGTCGGCGGCAGCTCGGAAAGCGACACAAGCGGTTCGGAAGGCAGCGGCGGCGGTGCGGGAGCAGCTGCCGGCGGTGCGGCGGCGGAGGACACCGCCAACAAGGGCTGAGCGCTCGCGACGATGCCGGGACGATCGCTCAGCTACGACCGGGGACTTTTCGTCTGATCGCTGGCCGCGCGACCGCAGCTGCCTTGACGCCATTTGCATCGGTCGCCTTGCCGCGCGCGCCCGACGACGGGCGGCGGCGGTTTTGCTCTGCTGCCGGCTTGTCGGCAAAAGGGTTGCTGCTGACGTTGAACTGAATCTGCAGGGGCGTCCCCTGCAGCTTGAAGACCTCCCGGAAGGCGTGTTCGAGATAGCGACGATAGGACTCGGGCACCTTGTCGAGCGCGTTGCCGTGAATCACGACCAGCGGCGGATTGCGGCCGCCTTGGTGCGCGTAACGCAGCTTCGGCCGGAACTGCCCGCTGCGCGGCGGTGCCTGCCGGGCGACGGCGTCGATCAGCACCCGCGTCAGTTGCGGCGTCGGCAGATCGACGGTTGCTGCCTGATGCGCGGCATCGACCGAGCGAAACAGCGTTTCCAGGCCCTGCCCGCGCAGCGCCGAGACGTAGTGAAAGCGGGCAAAGTCGATGAACGACATCTGGCTCTCCAGAGCCGCCTTGATCTGCTCGCGCAGGTACGGCGTGAGCCCATCCCACTTGTTCACCGCGACGACGAGCGCGCGCCCCGATTCGCGGATGAAGGCGGCGATGTGCGCATCCTGATCGGAGATGTCCTGCCTGGCATCCAGGACGAGCACCACCACCTGTGCCCCTTCGATGGCCTGCAGCGTCTTGATCACCGAAAACTTCTCGATCGTCTCGAAGACCTTGCCGCGGCGCCGCAGGCCGGCGGTGTCGATCAGGCTGTAGCGGCGGCCAGCGCGCTCGAACTCGATCTCGATCGCATCGCGGGTCGTCCCCGGCTGGTCGAAGGCGATCACCCGCTCCTCACCGACCAAGGTGTTGATCAGCGTGCTCTTGCCGACATTCGGCCGACCGACGATCGCCACCCGGATCGAATCGCCGGCGCCCTCCTCCAGCGATGGCTCGGGAAAGGGCTGCAGGGCCATATCGACGAGGGAGCGCACGCCCTCGCCGTGCGCCGCCGAAATCGGTATGGGCTCGCCGAGACCCAGTTCATGGAAATCGGCAGCAACGACGCCAGAGCTCATTCCTTCCGCTTTGTTGACCGCCACCAGGACGGTGCGGCCGGAGCGTCGCAGGCGGTTGGCGATTTCCTTGTCCAGCGCGGTGACGCCGCTGCGGCCATCGACCAGAAAGACGATGACGTCGGCCTCGTCGATCGCCTGCTCGGTCTGTCGTGCCATCTGGTGCACGATGCCATCGCGGACCAGCGGTTCGAAGCCGCCGGTATCGACGACCAGGTAGGGCTTGCTGCCCAGCCGTCCGTGCCCGTAATGGCGATCGCGCGTGAGGCCGGGAATGTCTGCCACCAGCGCGTCGCGCGTCCGCGTCAGGCGGTTGAAAAGCGTGGACTTGCCGACGTTCGGACGCCCGACGAGGACGATGCTCGGCTTCATTGCGCGTCGATCGCGAGCACACTGCCCTTGCTGGTCTGTGCCAGCAGACTGCTCCCGAGCCGCTGCAGCGGTGCCCTGATCGGACTGCCATCGGTGTTCAGGCGGGCGACGAAGGAGCCGTCGTCGCGACTTAGGAAATGCACGACACCCTTGACGTCGCCGACCGCGACCATGTTGCGCAACGGTTGCGGCGCCGTCAGTCGGCGCAGGAAGAGCTTGTCCTGTTTCCACAGGCTGGCGCCGCTCGCCTTGTCGAGTGCATGCACCGCGCCCTTGTCGTCGGAGACATAGAGGTAACGGCTGTCGACCGCGACGCCTGCGGCACTCGAGATGTCGCGCGACCAGATGAGGTTGCCGTTGCCGAGATCGAAACAGGCGATGCGCCCCTGGAAGGCCGCGGCACAGATCATGCGGCCGTCGATCACCGGCACGCTGGTAACATCGGCCACGCGATCAAGTTCGGTCGCGCCCTTCGGCAGGGCGACGGTCCCTTCCCAGAGTGGAGCGCCGTTGTCGAGGCTGACAGCCATCAGCTTGCCACCCGGAAAGCCGACGAAGACGTACTTCTCGATGATCAGCGGCGCCGCAGTGACGCGCAGCGACAACGGAGTGCTGGGACGCTGGTAGAGCCACCTGCGTTTGCCGTCACTGGCGTCGTAGGCGGCCAGGCGATGGTCGACCGTGCGCACGATCACCAGGTTGGAGCTCAGTGCCGGTGGCGCAACCACCTCGCTACTCGCTTTCGCTTTCCACAACGGACTGCCGTCGAAAGTCGAAAAGGCGAGCACTTCGCCTTTTGCCGTACCGACGACGAGCATCCGCGCGTCGGCGCCGACGCCACCGGAGAGCGTGACGCCGGCCTTGATCCTCCACGCCGGCTGGCCATCCTCGAGACGCACGATCGTCCCGTCGCGCGCCGCGGCATAAACCGTCGAGCCGACGACTGCCGGTATCAGGGTGTAGTCCTCGCTCCTGCCCACCCCATCCGACCAGAGTACGCGCGCCTCGGCGCTTGCCTGGATCGGCTGCAGCTCGGCCATTTTCGGCCCGCTGCTGCTGAAGGGATTCAGCGCGTCGAGCGTCGAACAGCCCGCGAGGCTTGCCACCAGCGCCGCTGCCGCCCACAGTGGTCGCATCATCAACCCGGCTCCCCAAGTCCATCGAGCTTCAGTTGCAGCGATTCGCGATAGGCGGCGTTGGCCTGGCTGTCCTGCAGCGAGTTCCTTCCCTTGTCGCCTCCGTCGGCAGAATCGAGCCCGCTCAGCGCAGACCGGTACGCCGCACGCGCCTCGCCGGCCTTGCCCTGCGCCACCAGGACATCGCCGCGGGCGTCGGCGAAGCGCACGGCGAATCCCGCAGCCGGCGTTGCCTCGAGCAGCTTGAGAGCCTCGTCGTAAGCCTTCTCGTCGAGCAACAGGGCGGCCAGCCGCAGCCGCGCCAAGTCGCGCAGTTCATCCTTGCCATGCTCGACGACCCAAGCGAGTTGCACTCTTGCCGTCTTGACATCGCCCGCATCGATCAGCGCCCGCGCCGTCTTCAGTGCAGCCAGCGGCGCATAGGCCGTGCCACCGTACCTGTCGACCAACTCGCCGCTCGTCGCCTTGATGCGCTGCGAGTCGTTGTTGGCGATTGCCTTCTGCAGACCCGCGAATACCACCGCTGCCTGCGCTGACTGCTGCCGTTGGTACCAGTTCCAGCCCTGCCAGGCAAGAGCCGCGAGTGCTGCCGCCGTGATGATGCCGCTCACCAGGTTGCCGTACTGCTTCCACCACGCCTTCAGCTCGGCGATCTGTTCCTGTTCTTCGAGGTCGTAGGTAGCCATCAGGCGTCCTCCCAATCCATTGTTGCATCGATGATCGCGTCGGCGAGGCGGTCCACGCCGATGCGCCGCTGTTCGTTGGGCAGCTCGCCCACCGGACGCAGCGGCTTCAGGCTCGCCTCGCCGGCGCTCGCCTCGTCGTCGCCGATGATGACGGCGAAGGCGGCGCCCGAGGCGTCGGCCTTCTTCATCTGCGACTTGAAGCCGCCGCCGCCGCAATGGAAGAGGACGTCGATGCCGCGATCGCGCAGCGACTCGGCGACCCGCGCCGCCAGACGCGAGGCCGTGGCGCCCTGATGCACGACATAGACGTCCACCGGCTGCGAACCGGTGGCGCCGCCAGCTTCGCGAATCAGCGTCGTCAGCCGCTCGACGCCCATGGCAAAACCGCAGGCCGGCGACGGCCTGCCGCCCAGTTGTTCGACCAGCCCGTCGTAGCGACCGCCGGCACAGACCGTCCCCTGCGCGCCGAGACGATCCGTCACCCACTCGAAGACGGTCAGATTGTAGTAGTCGAGTCCACGCACCAGGCGCGGGTTGATCTCGAAAGGCTGGCCGGCGTCGCGCAGTACCTGTTGCACGCTTGCGAAGTGCGCCAGCGATTCATCGCCGAGATGATCGAGCAACCGCGGCGCGCCATGAATCAGTTCCTGCAGAGACGGGTTCTTGCTGTCGAGAATGCGCAGCGGGTTGCTGTGCAGGCGCCGCCGGCTGTCCTCGTCGAGAAGATCGCCATGCCGTTCGAGGTAGGCGATCAACTCGGCGCGATGGCGTGCGCGTTCCGCCGGCTGGCCGAGCGTGTTGAGCTGCAGTGCGATGCCATCGAGGCCAAGGTCGTCCCACAGGCGGGCGCCCATGAGGATCTGCTCGGCATCGATGTCGGGTCCGGCAAAGCCGAGCGCCTCGACACCGACCTGATGGAACTGCCGATAACGCCCCTTCTGCGGCCGTTCGTGGCGGAACATCTGGCCCATGTAGTAGAGCCTCTGCGGCTGCTGCGCCACGAGGTTGTGCTGGATCACCGCACGCACACAACCCGCCGTGCCTTCCGGGCGCAGCGTCAATTGCTCGCCGTTGAGGCTGTCTACGAACGAGTACATCTCCTTCTCGACGATGTCGGTCACCTCGCCGATCGCCCGCTTGAAAAGCGGCGTCGGCTCGACGATCGGCAGGCGGATCGGCCGGTAACCATAGCTGTGCAGCCAGGAACGGACGGTCTCGTCGAAACGGTCCCAGAACTCCGCCTCATCGGGCAGAATGTCGCTCATGCCACGCAGCGACTGGATCCTGTTCGCATTCATCGCGTCGCAACCTTTCTCTGGTAGGTGCGTGCGACGTAGGCATCGACGATGGCGGTGAACTCCTCGGCGATGTGGTCGCCGCGCAGGGTCACCGTCTTCATCCCGTCCTCGAACACCGGCGCCACCGGCGCCTCGCCGGTTCCCGGCAGGCTGATGCCGATGTTCGCGTGCTTGCTTTCCCCCGGCCCGTTGACGACGCAGCCCATCACGGCCAGCGTCATGTTCTCCACGCCATCGTGCTCGACGCGCCACTGCGGCATCCGCTGCCGCACATGCTCCTGGATCGACTGCGCCAGTTCCTGGAAGAAGGTGCTGGTGGTCCGCCCGCAGCCGGGGCAGGCGACGACCATCGGTGTGAAGGCGCGCAGCCCCATCGTCTGCAGCATCTCCTGCGCGACGATCACCTCCTGCGTCCGCGCCCCGCCGGGCTCGGGGGTCAGCGAGACGCGGATCGTGTCGCCGATCCCCTCCTGCAGCAGGATCGCCATCGCCGCCGTGGACGCGACGATACCCTTCGAGCCCATGCCGGCTTCGGTCAGCCCCAGATGCAGAGGGTAGTCGCAGCGCCGCGACAACTCGCGATAGATCGCGACCAGATCCTGCACGCCCGACACCTTGCACGACAGCACGATCCGCTCCCCCGGCATGCCGAGCGCCTCGGCCCGGGCTGCCGATTCGAGCGCCGAGACGACCATTGCCTCGCGCATGACGGCGACCGCGTCCTGCGGCACGGGACGGCGCGCGTTCTCGTCCATGATCCGCGCCAGCAGGTCCTGGTCGAGGCTGCCCCAGTTGACGCCGATGCGCACCGGCTTCTCGTATCGACAGGCGACTTCGATCATCTGCGCGAACTGCTCGTCGCGCTTGCGGCCGTGACCGACGTTGCCCGGATTGATGCGGTACTTGGCAAGTCCCGCGGCACACTCCGGATGGTCGGCGAGCAGGCGATGCCCGTTGTAATGAAAGTCGCCGATCAGCGGCACATCGACCCCCATGCGGCCCAGTTGCTCGCGGATCGGGGCCACGGCGGCAGCTGCCTGCGGCGTGTTGACCGTCACCCGCACCATTTCGGATCCGGCACGTGCCAGCTCGGCGCACTGGATCGCCGTGCGGACGACGTCGGCGGTGTCCGTGTTGGTCATCGACTGGACGACCACCGGCGCCGCGCCGCCGATCGTCACCTGCCCCACACGGACCGGCCGCGTCGGCCGGCGCAGCGTGCCCTCGAGCGTACCGCTCACCACTGGCACCCGCCTCACTCGACCGTCAGCCGGGCGACGTCACCCTTGCTGTGCGGCGCCAGATCGATCACGCGGCCGCGATACTGCAGCGTCACCTGCGTCGCGTTGCCGATCACCAGCGAAAAAGGGGCCTGACCACCCACCTCGCGCTGGCTGGCGGCCGGCATCATCCCGGAAACGATCGTCTGACCCATGGCGTCACGCACCTCGACCCATGCCGACTGGGCAAACGACAGCCTGAGATCGCCCGCGCCCGCGGACGCCGCGTCCGCGGACGCCGCCGCCAGCACCGTGGCATTCGGCGGGCTGACGCTGGTCACCGATTCGGCAGAAGCCGCATGTGGCGTCGAATCGTGGGCTGTCGGCAGCACTGGCGCGGGCTGCGCGCGTTCGGCATGTGGCGCCATCGAGCGGCTCTCGATCATCTCGCTCAGCCGCGCCTGCCACTCCCTCAGCGGCGCAAAGAAGTAGACCAACACCGCCAGCACCAGCAACAGCAGCCCGCCCAGAACCGCCAGGTAATCGCGTCGCTCGGCCCGGCGGCCCGGCGGCGATGGCAGGTTGGCGCTGGTTCCGGCAGAAGCGGCGAGCTGCGGCTTCTGCTGCAGCCGGGCGGCATCGAGACCGCGCATCAGTTGCTCGACGTCGAGGTCGAACAGGCGCGCATAGTTGCGGACGAAGCCGCGAATCATCGTGTTGCCCGGCAGGAGCTGCCATTCCTCATTCTCGAGGGCGGCCACCTGGCCCGGCCCGAGCTTGAGCGACTGCGCCACCTCGGCCAGACTGAGCCCGCGTCCCTCGCGCGCTGCGCGCAGTTGTTGCCCGACACCACCGACAGCCAAAGCTGGCGGTTCGCCTGCCGTCCCGGCGGCAGCCGGCCGCTCGTCGGGCGGGAGCGGAAAAACGCCCTGCCCGTTCATTCCGCTCTTCCCTTCAGCAACTCCTCCGCCTCGGGCGACAGCGGGAACTTTCGTCGCAGCTGGCTGGCGTAACGGGCTTCCGCCGGACGGTTGCCGAGAGCCCGCTCGATTCGCACGCCGAGCCACAACGCCTCGGCGTTGGGGTCGTTTTGGCGCAGCAGTTCGACGAGTTCGTGGCGCGCCCGCTCGACGTCACCCTTGCGGAAGTTGATGCTGGCCAGTTCGAGCAGCGCCGGCGGGTTCCCCGGCAGGATGCGCAGGCTCTGCTCGACATGAGCTTCGGCACTCGCGAGGTCGCCAATCCGGGCATAGCAGCTGCCGGCGTTGAGGTAGGCCTTTTCCGGCGTCTTGTAGAGCGGGTTCCTCATTGCCGTCTGGATATGGCCGAGACCCTCCTTCTCACGTCCCACCTGACAGAGAAACCAGCCGTAATTGTTGTTGATCTCCGGATCCTTGCCGTCGAGGCTGAGCGCGCGACGGAAATCCTGGTCGGCCAGTTGCAGCTCGCGGATGCGGTACGCCGCCAGTCCGCGCATGGCGTAGGCCGTCGCATAGTCCGGATCGATCAGGATGGCGATGCTCATCTCCTCGAGCGCGACCGTCAGGTTGCCGCTCTGCAGATACATCGCGCCGAGTTCGGTGTGCAGCTTGGCGCGCGTGCGCGGGTCGCGTGGCTTGGTCGGCTGGCGCGAATCGACCTCGTCCTCGGCGGGCTTCTTCGCTGCCGGCGACACCGAGCCGGAAGAGCAGGCGGCAAGGCCCAGGCAAAAGAAGAGGCAACAGAGGATCAGCCGCATGCGCTCTCCTCCTGCGACACCCGTTCGAGAACGAAACTGCGGCTCCCTCGCCGCGTCCGGTCGCGCACCTGCCCCGCCAGTTGGCCGCAGGCAGCGGCGATGTCGTCCCCACGCGTCCTGCGCGTCGTCGTGACGACGCCGCCGGCGAGCAGGATCTCGGCGAAGCGACGCACCCGCATGGCCGGCGAGCGCCGGTACGGCGAGTCCGGGAAGGGGTTGAAGGGAATCAGGTTGAACTTGCACGGCACCTCGCGCGTCAGCGCCAGCAGTTCGCGCGCCTGCGCATCGGAGTCATTGACACCGTCGATCATGACGTACTCGAAGGTGATGAAATCGCGCGGCGCCCGTTCGAGATAGCGCTGGCAGGCGGCGAGCAGTGCGCGCAGCGGATACTTGCGGTTGATCGGCACGAGTTCGTCACGCAAACCGTCGTCCGGAGCGTGCAGCGACACCGCCAGCGCCACCGGGCACTCGTCGCGCAGCCGGTCCATGGCCGGCACCAGGCCGGAAGTCGACACGGTGACCCGCCGCCGCGACAGGCCATAGGCATTGTCGTCGAGCATCAGGCGCAGCGCGCGCACGGTGTTGTCGAGATTGGCCAGCGGCTCGCCCATGCCCATCAGGACGACATTGCTGATCATCCGCTCGCCGTTCGCCGGGCGCTCCGCCCAGCCACCCAGCGCATGCTGCGCCTGCCAAAGCTGGCCGATGATCTCCGCCACCGTCAGGTTGCGGTTGAAACCCTGCTTGCCCGTGGCGCAGAACGAGCAGTCGAGCGCGCAGCCAGCCTGTGTCGAGATGCACAGCGTGCCGCGCTCCTCCTCGGGGATGAAGACAGCCTCGACGGCGTTGCCGCTGCCGACGTCGAAAAGGAACTTGCGCGTGCCGTCGTCGGCCACCCGATCGGCGATCACCGGCGGCGGCTGCACGACCGCCTGCGCGTCGAGTTTCTCGCGCAGGCCGCGGGCAATGTCGGTCATCGCCGCAAAGTCCGCCTGCCCGAAGCGATGCAGCCAGCGCAGCACCTGCCGCGCGCGAAACGGCTTCTCGCCCCGGTCGGCGAAGAAGGCCGTCAGCGCGGCGGCATCGAAATCGAGCAGGTTGACCGTCATGGTGACCGACGAGGCAGGTCCGCGAAGACTAGCGACCGGCGTAGACGCTCATTTCCGGGAAGAAGAAGGCGACCTCGACCTTCGCCGTCTCCGGTCCGTCGGAGCCGTGCACGGCGTTGGCGTCGATCGACTCGGCGAAGTCGGCGCGAATCGTCCCCGGCTCGGCCTTTTTCGGATCGGTGGCGCCCATCAGCTCGCGGTTCTTGGCGATCGCGTTCTCGCCCTCGAGCACCTGGATCATGACCGGACCCGAGATCATGAAATCGACCAGATCCTTGAAGAAAGGACGCTCGCGATGCACGGCGTAGAAGGCGCCGGCTTCCTGCGGTGACAGCCAGGCCATTTTGGCGGCAATCACCTTCAACCCATTGGTTTCGAAACGGGAATAGATCTTGCCGATGACGTTCTTCGCGACGGCGTCGGGCTTGATGATGGAAAGGGTACGTTCGCTGGCCATGGAGCACTCTCCGGATGCGGTGGATGAAGAAGAAAAACGACGCGAAATCATATTGCTAGACGACTAACCTGAAGATTATACCAAGACTCGGGCACGCGTGCCGGCAGCGACGCAAATTGGACCGCGAATCGATCGCCGACCGCCACGATCGCCATTCGCCAGCAACGCAAAAAGGGCGCACACGGGTTGCCCCGCGCGCGCCCCGACAGAACAGGCCGCGGTGTCCGCCAACGGCTACATCATGCCGAGTGTCCTCGGCAGCCAGAGCGACATGATCGGCACATAGGTGACGACGACCAGGAAGACCAGCATCGACAGCAGCCACGGCCAGACGGCGACGGTCAGTTCGGTGATGCCCATCTTGGTGATGCCGGAGGCGACGTAGAGGTTGAGTCCGACCGGCGGATGGCACATGCCGACCTCCATGTTGACCACCATCAGTATGCCGAAGTGCACCGGATCGATGCCCAGCTTGATCGCCACCGGGAAGAGGATCGGCGCGAAGATGAGGACGATCGACGACGGTTCCATGAAGTTGCCGGCGAGCAGGAGGATGATGTTCACCGCCAGCAGGAAGGCGATCATTCCCAGCCCGTGGCCGAGCATCCAGTCCGCCAGCGCCTGCGGGATGTTCTCGTTGGTCATGATGAACGAGAAGAGGACGGCGTTGGTGATGATGTAGAGCAGCATCGCCGACATGTTCGCCGAGTTGAGCAGCACCCTCGGCACGTCCTTCATCGTCAGGTCCTTATAGACGAAGACGGCGACGAAGAAGGCATAGACCGCACTCATCGCTGCTGCCTCGGTCGGCGTGAACATGCCGCTGTAGATGCCGCCCATGACGACGACGATCAGGAACAGGCCCCAGGCCGACTCGCGGAACGACTTGACGCGCTGCGTGAAGGAGGCTTTCGGCATGCGCGGATAGTCGAACTTCTTCGCCCGGTACCAGGTGACACCACCCAGCGTCATCGCCAGCAGGATGCCCGGGATGACGCCGGCCATGAACAGCGCGCCGACCGAGGTGTTGGTCGCCACCGAGTACATGACCATGACGATCGACGGGGGAATCAGGATGCCGAGTGCGCCCGAGGTGGTGATGACCCCGGCGCCGAAGCGGTTCGGGAAGCCGGCCTTGACCATCGCCGGCATCAGGATCGAGCCGATGGCGACGACGGTTGCCGGCGACGAGCCCGAAACCGCTGCGAACAACGCACAGGCCATCACCCCGGCGAGGCCGAGGCCACCGTACCAGTGGCCGACGACGTCGGTCGCGAACTTGATCATCCGCCGCGCAACCCCGCCATGGGTGAGAAAGTTGCCGGCCAGGATGAAGAACGGAATCGCCATGATCTCGAACTTCTCGATGCCGGTGAACAGCTTCAGCGCCACCGATTCGAGCGGCACCTGGGTGAACATGAAGAGGAAGCTGAGTACCGTCAGGCCGAGCGAAATCGAGATCGGCATGCCGGTCAGCATGAGGACCAGCAGGATGACGAAGATGATCGTCGCGTTCATTTCTTCTCTCCTCCCTGACCAGACCGATCTTCCGGATGGTGTTGCGAGTAGTTGCGATCATGTGGGTGCAGGTTGTCCTCGAGACGGTAGGTCTCGGCAACGTCCGGATTCTCCTCGATGCCATCGACGTGGCCATGATCGTGGTGTGGCAGTTCGCCGGTGCGGATGAAGCCCCAGGTGACCTGCAGGAAGCGGAAGCACATCAGTGACGAACCGAGCGGAATGGCGCTGTAGACGATCCAGGTCGGCCATTCGAGGTCCGGCGTCGTCGGGCCTTCCGGTACGTCGCCGACGTCCCAGCCAAACCAGGAATAGAAGGCGTAGTGGAAACCGTTCTCCCAGACGAAGTGCGCCCCCAGGGTGCCGACGATGCCGGTGAACAGCGCTCCGGCGAGCAGGCCGAAAATGACGAACTTGCCGCGCGTCTGCTCGCTCATGCGGTTGATCAGCACGTCGACGCCGACGTGGATGCCGGTCCGTACGCCGTACGCGGCGCCGAACTTCGCCATCCAGACGAACATGATGATGCACAGTTCCTGTGCCCAGCCGAAATTGAGCGACAAGAGCCAGTCCTGCAGCCCGGGAATCGACATGCCCGAGAGATAGCGGTGCATCACCGACAGGAAGATGATCGTCGTTGCCGCCCCCATGAGGAAGGTGATCAGCCACTCCTCGAGGTGGTCCAGTAGCTTCATAGAGAATGCCTCCTCCGACTGCCTGCAAAAAGGCCCGCTGGGTCAGGCATCCCAACGGGCCGTTTCCGTCCTCCTGGCCGCGATCAGAACTTGCTCGGATCGAAGCCTGTCTCCTTGTACACCGATTGCAGCAGATCCTTGCCGATGCGCGACTCCATCTTCACATGCACCGGTGCCAGCGCCTTCTTGAAGGCGGTCTTCTCGTCGGCCGTCAGGGTGTAGACCTGCGTCTTGCCGCTCTTCTTCACGCCTTCCAGATCCTTGTCGTTCTGCTCCTTGGCGATCTTGTTGGCGTAGATGGTCGATTCCTTCATCGCCTGCTCGAGCTGGCCACGGACGTCGGCCGGCAGACCTTCCCAGAACTTCTTGTTGGCGATCACCGCGTAACCGAGGTAACCGTGGTCGGTCAGCGCGAGATGCTTCTGCACCTCGTACATCTTCTGCGTATAGAGGTTGGAGATCGGGTTCTCGGTGCCATCGACGACGCCGGTCTGCAGCGCCTGATAGACCTCCGAGAAAGCCATCACCTGCGGCAGCGCACTCAGTGCACGGATTTCCTCCTCGAGCACCTTCGACGACTGGATGCGCAATTTCTTGCCCTTCAGGTCGGCCGGGGTCTTGATCGGCGTGTTGGCCGAGAAGGACTTGAAACCGTTGTCCCAGAACGCCAGCCCGACGACCCCCTTCGGCTCGAGCTTCTTGAGCAGGCTCTGGCCAACCGGGCCCTGCGTCACCTTGTGCAGTTCCTCGTAGTTGTCGAAGATGTACGGCAGATCGAAGAGCTCGAATTCCTTTACTCCGAGCGGACCGAACTTGGCCAGCGAGGGGGCGAGCATCTGCACCGCGCCAAGCTGCAGCGCCTCCATCTCTTCCTTGTCCTTGTACAGCGTCGAGTTCGCGTAAACCTCGACCTTGACCTTGCCCTTGGTCAGCTCGGCTGCGCGCTTGGCGAAGTACTCGGCGGCAAGTCCCTTCGGTGTATCGTGTGCGACGACGTGGCTGAACTTGATGACGATCGGCTGCTGGGCGACGGCTGTGAACGGGGTTGCGGCCAGCGTGCAGGCAGCCAGACCGAAGAACAGCTTGGCAAGTCTCATGTTTTCTCCTCCTTGGGAATGATGTCGAATTGATGACGACCGGTACGGCAGCGGCGACTATCACAGAAAGCCGCGTGCGCGAAAATTGTGGAAATCCGCAATGCGCCGGCGGAGACGGTCGCGCGGCCGTCTCCGGCCGAGGACTGGTGGTCGAGGAGTGCGGGCCAGGGATGGGCGGCAAGTGGCGAACTTGGGTAAGATGTCCGCCGATGAAGCAGGTCCACCTACCCTACCAGTACGACCGGCGGCGGCCACCGCCGCTCAGGTGGTCGACCTGGTATCTCTTCGCCCTCAAGCTGGCGACCGGATTGCTGCTGATCCTGCTGATTGCCCTGCTCTGGCTGCTGCATCGCAACGAGATCGACGAGCAGCGCTCGGCGCTGATCGCCGACGTCCTCTGGCTCGAGCAGACACTGCGCTTCCATCTCGAGGGAAACGCCGAGCAGTTCCAGCAACTGGCACTCGACCTGACGCGCGCGGGCAGGCCGGCGGAACTGTTCGACCTGCGCGCCCGCCACCTCCTGCGCAACAGCCCCGAATTGCGCCAGGTGCTGTGGCTCGATGCGACGGCGAAGGTGCTGCACGGCATGCCGACGCTGACGCTGCCGCGGGTCATCGACGAGGCCTTCGGCGACAATCCGGTCAGCCGCTCGCTCGAACTCGCGCGACTCGGCAAGCCGATCTACAGCGACGCCTTCCGCACCATCGAGGCCGCGCAGTTCGAGGTCTATGTGCCGATCTTCGCTGACGGCGCGTACCGCGGCGCGCTGCTCGCAGTGTATTCGCTGAACGGGCTGCTCAAGCACCAGATCCCGTGGTGGTTTGCCGAGAGGTATCAGGTGCGGGCGGTCGACGGCAACGGCAGCCTGCTGGCGAGCAAGTCGCGCATCGACGCCTCGCCGACGACGCTGACCCACCCGATCAGCCTCGACCCGCCGGGCTACGGTGTGACGCTGCAGGTGACCGCGTACCGCAGCCCGGGCAACCTGGCGCAGACGCTGATCGCGACTCTGGTGATCATCCTCGCGGCGGCGGTCTTCTGGAGCCTGTGGGCGGTACGCGGGCTGATCCAACGGCGCGTTTCGGCAGAACAGGCGCTGCGCACGGAGTACGCCTTCCGCAAGGCAATGGAGGATTCGCTGATGGTCGGCATGCGCGCCCGCGACCTGGAGGGTCGCGTCACCTATGCCAATCCCTCGTTCCTGCGCATGGTCGGCTTCAGTGCCGAGGAGCTGATCGGCAGGGCGCCGCCGATGCCCTACTGGGCGCCCGAGGAGATGGAGCGGACCCTGCAGGTGCACAACCACATCCTGCAGGGGAACGCACCGCACGAGGGCTTCGAGATCCGACTGATGCGCAAGGATGGCAGCCGCTTCGATGCGCTCATCTACGAAGCGCCGCTGATCGATGCCGACGGCCGGCAGACTGGCTGGATGGGGTCGATCATCGACGTCACGGCGCGCAAGCAGGCCGAGGAGGTCGCCCGCCAGCAGCAGGAGAAGCTGCAGGTGACCGCCCGCCTGGTGACCATGGGCGAGATGGCCTCGACTCTGGCGCACGAACTCAACCAGCCGCTGGCGGCGATCACCAGCTACAACGCCGGCTGCCTGAACAAACTCGACTCCGGCAACTTCAACCCGCTGCAGATCCGGGAAGCGCTCGGCAAGCTGGCGGTGCAGGCGCAACGCGCCGGCCAGATCATCCGCCGCGTGCACGATTTCGTCCGCAAGAGCGAGCCGAAGCTCACGCCCTGCGATCTCGCCGAGGTGATCGACGACAGCGTCGGCTTCATCGAGGCGGCGGCGAGGAATCGCGGCGTCCGCATCGTGCGCGAAATCCAGGGCATGCGGCCGGAGTTGCTGGCCGACCCGGTGATGCTCGAGCAGGTGCTGCTCAACCTCATGCGCAACGGCATCGAGGCGATGGCCGGCTTGCCGGCCGAGCGCCGACGGCTGACGGTGAGGCTCGGGCAGGTCGACGCGCAGATGGAAATCCGCGTCATCGACCGTGGCCCCGGCATCCCACCGGAAGCGCTCGAGAAACTCTTCACGCCGCTCTTCTCGACCAAGGCCGACGGCATGGGAATGGGCCTCAACATCTGCCGCTCGATCATCGAGTTCCACCACGGCCGCCTGTGGGTCGAAGCCAACCCGGAAGGCGGTTCGGTCTTCGTCATCACCCTGCCGATCCACCGTCAATGACGCCCTGTGCCCACCTGATCGACGACGACGACGCGATCCGCGACTCGCTCGCCTGGCTGCTCGAGTCCTGCGGCGTCGCCTGCCGGAGTTATCCGTCAGCCGAGGACTTCCTCGCCGAGTGGCTGCCCTCATGCACCGGCTGCATCCTGCTCGACATCCGCATGGGCGGCATGAGCGGACCCGAACTGTTCGACGTTCTCTGCGAGCGTGGCTGCCGCATGCCGGTGATCTTCCTGACCGGCCACGGTGACGTGCCGATGGCGGTCGCGGCGCTGAAGAAGGGCGCCTTCGACTTCGTCGAAAAGCCGTTCAACGACAACGAACTGGTCGACCGGGTCGTCGAGGCGCTGAAACTCGATGCGAACCAGCGTCTCGCCGCCGCCGACGCCGACTCGCTCAGTGCGCGCCTGAGCAGCCTGACGACGCGCGAGCGCGAGGTCATGGAACTGGTTCTCGCCGGCAAGCTGAACAAGCTGATCGCCGACGAACTGCAGATCAGCATGCGCACCGTCGAGGTGCACCGCGCCAATCTCTTCGACAAGATGGGCGTGCGCACCGCCGTCGAACTGGCGCAACTGCTCGCCGGCAAGCGCTGAGGACGAGCGCCCGCGCCAGCGCCGCAACGCGGCGCGTGCGGCGATCCGATGGCAGGGACTTCAGCGGCCGAGGAAACGTGGCTTGCGTTTCTCGGCGAAGGCGGCCAGCCCCTCCTGGTAATCGTGGCTGTCGTAGACCTCTCGCCGCAACCCCTGAATCCTTTCGAAGAGCTCCGGAGTGACCGAACGCGCGCTCGAGAGGAGGCGAAGCTCCTCTTTCATGACGGCAATGCTGAGGGGCGAATTGGCGACGATCTGTTCCGCCAGCCGGTAGACGAAGGCTTCGATCTCCTCCGTCGGCCGCACGTAGTTCACCACACCGAGGTTCAGCGCCTGCGCCACCGGGATCGGCTGCGCGGTGAACAGCATCTCCTTCGCCACCGGCAGCGGGATCATGTTCAAGACGGTCAGCAGCCCCCCGAGGTTGTACGGAACGCCGAGCTTCGCCGGCGTGATGGCGAAGGTGGCCTCAGGCGTCGCCACGATGAGGTCGCAGGCCATCGCCACCTCGCACGCTCCGCCCCAGACGCCGCCCTCGATGAGGGCCAGCACCGGCGCCGGGTATTCCTGGATCGCCCGGATGAGAACCCGCAGGGGGTCGCTCCAGCCGAGGGGATCGCGGCCGCCGGCCGGCAACTCGCTGACATCGTGCCCGGCCGACCAGACCTTGCTGCCGGCGGGAGCGCGCAGCACGATGGCGCGCATCGCCTGCTCACGAAAAGCGCCGAGTGCCGTCGTGATCTCGCCGATCAGCGCCTCGCTCAGCGCGTTGCGGCGCGCTGCGTGGTTCATCACGATCGTGCCGACCGCATCCCGCGTTTCCGTAATGATCAGTGCCACAGAATCCCCCATCGCCCGCCGAGCAGGCCAGGACTACGACAACTCCACCTGGGCGCCAAGCTCGACGACCCGGTTTGGCGGGATCTTGAAGAAGGCGGTCGCCGTGTCGGCATTGCGGAACATCCAGGTGAACAGGATCTGCCGCCAGTATGCCATCCGCGCACGCCCGGAAATCGGCATGGTGACGACCGTCTCGCGCCCCAGGAAGAACGAGGTCTCCATCATCTCGAACGGCAGTCCCATCGTGCTGCATCGTTCGAGCACCCGTGGCACATCGGGATCGTCCTTGAAGCCATAACGAACGAATACCCGGTAGAAACCAGCCGGCAGCGACTCGATGCGGATGTTCTCGTCTTCGACGTGCGGCACGTCCTCGGTCACCACGTTGAGCAGCACGACCCGCTCGTGCAGGACCCTGTTGTGGTAGAGGTTGTGCAGCAGAGCCCGCGGTACCCCGTTGGGCTCGGCGGTCATGAAAACGCCGGTGCCATCGACGCGATGCGGTCCGCCCGCTGCCAGGCTGTCGATGAAGGGTTCGAGCGGCACCGAATCCCTCTGCAGTCTTTCGTACAGGAGCTTGCGACCGAGCCGCCAGGTCGACAGCAGCGCGAAGACTGTGCAGCCCAGCGCAAGCGGGAACCAGCCACCATCGAGAATCTTGATCACATTCGCCGAAAAGAAGGCGAAATCGACGACGACGAAGAAGGCGAGAAAGAGAATGGCACGGCCCAAGCCCCATTGCCACAACGCACGCACGACGACGAAGGCAAGGATGGTATCGATCATCATCGTCAGGGTGACGGCGATGCCGTAGGCAGCCGCCAGGTTGGACGAGGAGCGGAAACCGAGGACGACGATGATCACCGTCAGCAGGAGCAGCCAGTTGATGTTCGGCACGTAAATCTGGCCCTTTTCCCGCTCGGAGGTGAACTTCACCTGGATGCGCGGACAATAGCCCAGCTGCATCGCCTGGCTGGTGAGCGAAAAGGCGCCCGAGATCACCGCCTGCGAGGCGATCACGGTCGCCATCGTCGCCAGAACCACCAGCGGGATCAGCAGCAGTTCGTCCGGAACCAGCAGGAAGAAGGGGCTCTCGATCGCTTCCGGGTCGGCAAGGATCAGTGCGCCCTGACCGAGATAGTTGAGGTAAAGCAGCGGAAAGACAAAGCCAAACCAGGCCCACTTGACCGCCCGGTGGCCAAAATGCCCCATGTCGGCGTACAGCGCCTCGCCGCCGGTGATCGCCAGCACCACCGAACCGAGCGCCAGGAAAGCCATGCCGACATTCTCGACGCAGAAGGACATGGCGTACCAGGGGTTGATCGCAGCCAGCACCGCCGGGTGCTGTACCACGTTCCACAACCCCAGTCCGCCCAGCGTGGCAAACCAGAACATCATCACCGGACCGAACAGCGCCCCCACTGCCGCCGTGCCGTGTCGCTGAAAAAAGAACAGCACGACCAGGATGGCCGTGGCGATCGGCAGCACGTAAGGCTTGAGCAGTGGCGTCGCGACTTCCAGTCCCTCGACTGCCGACAGCACCGACATCGCTGGAGTGATCACCGCATCACCGTAGAACAGCGCCGCGCCGAAGATGCCGAGCGCAGTCACCAGCCAGAGGACGGCCGGAGCGGCGTTCGCCGTGCGCAGTGCCAGCGCGGTCAGAGCCATGATGCCGCCCTCGCCCTTGTTGTCGGCACGCATGATGAACAGGACGTACTTCAGCGACACGGTGATCGTCAACGCCCAGAAGACCAGCGAGAGGATCCCGAGGACATTGGCTTCGGTGACCGCCAGCGGATGGTGGCCGCCAAACACCTCCTTCATCGTATACAGCGGACTGGTTCCGATGTCGCCGAAGACGACACCCATCGCCGCCAGTGCCGTCGTCGCCAGTCCAGTCTGCTCGCCGTGCGCCGTCGCCGCAGTCATGTGCTCTCCGAAGAAAAAGGAGAAAAAGAAGAAGAACACGAGCCGCGCTCGCATCCCCGGAGTGTCCGGTCGACGCCGCCGGTGACCTAAGCCAGTCGCAAGAGCCGCAGTATCCCCGCCTCTTGGGGCCGATTTGTGCATCGCACCACGCGGCGCGATTGTACTGCGCCCGCAATGGGCCAGCAATGCTTTCTCTCGGGTTGGCGCGCGATGCGCCGCCTGCGCCCACGGCCCCGGCCACGGCTCGCTCGACCCACCTCATGCAGTTCCGGCCGGCGACTCCAGACCCTGCTCGATTCGCTGCCGTGCGCCGCTCTGCAGGGCGATCACGATGCCGGCCTCCCCGGGGGCACAGGCGAACGCCGCATCGACGCCGAGGCCTGCCACCCAGGCGACGCGTTCGCCACAGCACAGCAACGGCAGGCGGTCGCGTTCCCAGGGCGGCACCCCGGCCTCCTGGAAGAGCTTGCGCAGGGGGCGGCGCGGCCGCCGCGGGTCAGGCTGCAATGCCTCGCCACCGCTCCTCGTCCGCAGGCAGACCACATCCCCGGCAAGCAACCGGCGGCTGATGCCGCCGCCAGTCGCTGCAGCGAAGTTGAGCCGGTCGGCGCCCCAGGAAAGTTGCGCCTCGCCGCGCCATGCCAGCGGTAGGGTGGGGATCGGTGGCCGCTGGCGAACGACGTGGATCTCGTCGCGATAGACGTGGAGCGCGCCGTCGACGGTGGCGATGCAGGTGGCCGCGGCCGTGTCGGCGCTCGCGAGTTGCCGTAGCGCCTCGTCGAGCCAGCGCGTCTCCGGCGCCCGCATGCCTGCGCCATGCAGTTCATGCCGCAGTAGATTGCGCGCTCGCGCCGTGCTCAAGAGATTGAAGCGCCGCAGATCGATCCGGCCATGCGCGCCGACGACCAGCAAGCGGTCGATCGCGGCGAGTTCGTCGAGCAGTTGCGCTGCCTCGGCGAAGTGGCCGGCGGCGCGCGCCAGCGCCTGTGCGGCAGCTGGAAACTGCTGCGCGATGCACGGCAGGACCTCGTGCCGCAGGTGGTTGCGGCGCAGACGAAGGTCGGCGTTGCTCTCGTCCTCGACCCAGGACAGCGCCTGTTCGCTCGCGTAAGCGGCGATCGTCGCCCGCGACAGGCCGAGCAGCGGCCGGATCAGCCGTGGACCGGCAGCCTGGCTTCTCTCGTCGGGCATGCCGGCAGCGCCGCGCACGCCGGCGCCGCGCAGGAGCCGGAAGAGGACGGTCTCCGCCTGGTCGTCGCGATGCTGGGCGAGCGCCAGCCAGTCCGCCTGGCAGCGCGCGAAGACGGCCTGTCGCTGCCGCCGCGCCGCCCCTTCGATCCCCTCGCCGCTGCCCAGGGGCACCTGCACGCGCCCGATCGCCAGCCCCACGTCGAGCCGCCGGCAGAACTCGTGGCAGAAGTCTACCCAGGCGTCCGCATGCGGACTCAGGCCGTGATGGACATGCAGCGCCGAAAGTTCACAGTCCAGCCCTGCGGCGCGCAGCCGGCTCAGGGCGTGCAACAGGACGACCGAGTCGAGACCACCGGAAAGCGCGACGCAGACGCGGCGGCCGCGCGCCAGCCGCGGTGCGATGAAACGCCCGACAATCGCTGCCAGGGTGGGTTCGACCGTGGCGTCCCTCCCTCCGGACGGATCCGCTCCGCGCGTGGCGCGACCGCTCGGCAACCTCGCCGGATCCCAGCCGTACTCCGGCTCAGCCGGGCTGCAGTTCCCTGACCGCCCCGTACGACAGGATACGGTCAAGGCGTTGCTGCAGGAGGTCTGCCAAGGGGACCTTCCTGAGTTGCTGCAACGAGGCGCGCAGCGCCTGCCGCAGATTCTCCGCCATCGCGGCGTGGTCACGGTGCGCGCCGCCGATGGGTTCGGGGACGATGCGGTCAACCAGCCCGAGCGACTGCAGGCGCTGCGCCGTGATGCCCATGATCTCGGCAGCCTCGCTGGCCTTCTCGGCGCTCTTCCAGAGAATCGACGCGCAACCCTCCGGCGAGATCACCGAGTAGGTCGCATACTGCAGCATCTGCAGGACGTCGCCGACACCGATCGCCAGCGCACCGCCCGAACCGCCTTCGCCAATCACCGTGACGACGATCGGCACCTGCAGTTCGGCCATCACGTACAGGTTGCGCCCGATCGCCTCCGACTGGCCACGCTCTTCGGCATCGATGCCGGGATAGGCGCCGGGCGTGTCGATGAAGGTCAGCACCGGAATGCCGAACTTTTCGGCCAGGCGCATCAGGCGCAACGCCTTGCGGTAGCCTTCCGGCCGCGGCATGCCAAAGTTGCGGAACAGTTTCTCCTTGGTGTCCCGGCCCTTCTGGTGGCCGATGACCATCACCGATTCGCCGTCGAGCCGCGCCAGCCCGCCGACGATCGCACGATCGTCGGCAAAGGCGCGGTCGCCGTGCAGTTCCGCGAAGTCGGTGAAGATCAGGTTGAGGTAGTCCAGCGTGTACGGCCGTTGCGCATGCCGCGCAACCTGGCACACCTGCCACGACGTCAGGCGGGAATAGATGTCACGGGTGAGCAGCCGGCTCTTCTCTTCGAGTCCGTCGATCTCTTCGGAAATGTCGACCGCCGACTTCTCCTGTGCGGAGCGCAGCGCTTCGATCTTGCTCTCCAGGTCGGCAACCGGTTGTTCAAAGTCGAGAAAGCTGGTTTTCATCGGGCCCGGCCGGAGCGGCGTGCAGGTGGGTTGTGAGGGCTGCGATTGTAACCCGAAAAGCGGCAGCCTCGCCGCCGCCCCGACCCCGGATGCACACCGCGAGCGACGTGGACGCCGTCGCGCGTGACGGCATCCCGGCGGCCAGGCCGATCACTCCTGCATTGCCAGGAGTTCCCTGTCGGCATAGCCGAGGCGGAAGGCGAGCACGCGCGCCACCCCCTCGATGAGCTGGAAGGCGAGTCGCCGGTGCTGTTCGCGCAGCAACTCGAAATCCTCGCGGCGAAGCACGTAGACCTCGCTGTCCTCGGTAGCGGTGGCATCGGTGCTGAAGCGCGCAGCGTGCGTGATGAACGACATGCCGCCGACGAAATCGCCCCGGCCGTAGGTCAGTCGATGACGGCTGAGGCTGGTTCCCGGGACAGGTACCGAGATGCGCACGGCGCCCTTGCGGATGAGGAAGAGCTGGTCGGCGGCGTCGCCGGTCGAAAACAGTCTCTCGTCGCGCGGCACCACCCGCCGTTCGAGACGCTCGACCAGGTCGACGAGCGCGTCCTCCTTGACGTCCTTGAAGATTTCCATCTCCCAGACTTCCAGCGGCGGCAGTTCGGCGCTGCGCTGCGGGCTTTCGCCAAGCACCTGGTCCTCGATCCACTCGACAGCGTCGTCCATTTCCCGGAAGACCTTGACCTGCGGGCTGTCATTGGTGAGATCCATCTGCGCGAACAGCTCGGCGATGTTGCGTCCGTTCGGCAAGGTGTGCGTCAGGCTGCTGAAGATGAGGAAGGCGCCGCGTTCGCTCAGCGAGTCGCGAATCTGGCTCAGCAGATGCACGGCTGTGACGTCGACCGACTGCACGCGACGCATGTCGAGCAGTACGTACTGGCGTTTGCCGAGTTCCGGTTCGAGCGCACTGAACAACTGGTCCTTGGTGCCGAAGAACAGGCTGCCCTGCAGTTCGAGCATGATCGTCTGCTCGCCACGCCGCTCGAGCAGATCCATCTCGTGCCCGAGACGCACGCGCTTCGAAAAGCGGTTGCCGCCCTCGACCTTGTTGCGGATGATCGTGCTGCCGAGTTGTTCGCGGATGAAGAGGAACATCGCCAGCGCGATGCCGACCGCCGAGGCGGCGATCAGGCTGTAGGCCAGGGCGACGATGACGACGACGACGATGACGACGAAATCGAGGATCGTCCACGGCGACTGCAGCAGGTGCAGGCTGTGGTGGTCGATCATGCGCACGCCGACGACCAGCAGGATGCCGGCCAGCGCCGCCACCGGGATCCAGGCGATGAACGCTCCGAGCGCAAGGAAGGCCACCAGCGCCAGTACACCCTCGACGATTCCCGAGACGCGCGTCTGCCCGCCGCTCGCCAGGTTGACCAGCGTCGCGCCCATCTGGCCCGCTCCCGGCATGCCGCCGGCGCAGGCCGAGACGACGTTCGCGGCTCCCTGCGCCACGAGTTCACGGTTGGAATCATGTCGGCTGCGCGTCAGCGCATCGAGCACGACCGCCGTCTTCAGCGTATCGATCGACAACAGGACCGCGAGCGTCAACGCGGTGCCCATCAGGTTGCCGATCTGGCTCAGCTTGAGTTCGCCGATGTCGCGCCAGCGACCGGTGATCGCCTCGAGCATGCTCGAGGCCGAGCCGCCAAGCGAGCCGATGATGAACTTGTTGCCCTCGAGGACGAGCAGCGACTCATCGACGAAGTGTGCCAGCCCGAAGTAGGTCGCGATGCCGGCCAGCAGGCCGAGGATCGCTGCCGGCACGGCGCGGGTCAACCAAGGCGCGCCGACCATGACCACGGCCGTGACGCCGCCGATCAGGGCGCTCTGCCATTGCCAGCTGTCTGGCGAGATCAGCGTTCGCCACAGCGGAACATTGCCGAAGACACCCAGGAACTTCGGGATCTGGCTGCCGATGATGATCAGGCCGACACCGGTCAGGTAGCCGCTGACGACGGGAAAGGGGATGTACTTGATCAGGCTGCCGATCCCCATGAAGCCGAGGAGGAGCTGGATCACTCCCGCCACCAGTCCGAGCGCGGTGAGCATGAGGACGATGAACACGGGATCGACGTCCTGGCGCACCAGTTCAATGGCGAACGCCGAGAGCACGGCGGCTGCCGGTGCACAGGGGGCCGTGATCAGGCGGTTGGTACCGCCGAGGGCCGGTGCGACGAGGCCGAGGGCCGTCGCGCCGAGAATCCCGGCCAGGGCACCCAAACCGGCATAAGCCGGGCCGATCGAAGCATAGATGGTGACACCGAAAGCAATCGCCGAAGGCAGCGCGACCAGCATCGCCGCCAGCCCTCCCCAGAAATCGCCGATCAGTTTGTCATTCTTGGCCGTCATCGCCAGTTCCATGGCCCCACCTCCCCGTCCAGCAAGCCGCATGTTGCAGAAAAGCCTGTCGCAGTCTCCCTGTCTTTGCCGCGCAAAGACTGATGATTCCCGAGAAAACCACTCAGGAATGGGTCATCCTAACACGTCTCGAGCTTCCATTGCCCAATATGGCGCACGAAGAGCGCATCATTCAGGCCATCTGCACATGTTTCGTGCGCCGGCATTGGGTCGAGAGTGTGCTGCCCGTTTGCGGCAAGGGACCAGACCGGCGCTCGCGGGCTACGGTAAGATGAGCTGAACATGATGATTCGAGGGAAGCGGCAGGTGGCAGGCATCTTTCTCGGCGAAGCAGCCGAAGACCGCGAGACGGCTGGCGCCGTCGCCAGTCATTTCGTGGCGCCTGGGCTGCCGCGTCTGATGGGAGCGCAGGATTTCGGCCGGCATCACCTGGCTGCAGTGAAGCAGAAGGAGCGCCGACGATGAACCCACCCGACCTCATTCCTGGCGGGTGGCAGCGGCCCGGTTTCCGGCTGTTGCTCGCCCTTGCCTGCGTGGCATTGATCGCCTGCCAGACCCCAGGGCAACACGAGGTCGGGCAGCCGGCACGGACACCCACGGCAGCGACGCCGGTCGGCTTTGATGAAGCCATTTCCAAGGCGGCCAGCGACTTGTTGCGCACCACGCAACTGCCACCAGCCAGTGGTCCGCGGCAGGTGCTGCTGATCGACCCGCCGGTCGACGGAGTGACCGGCAGCCAGTCGGCCGCCACCCGCTCGATGGAGCAGAAGATCGTCGACCTCGTGCGCCGTGATCACCCACAACTGGCAGTGCAGACCTTCAATGCCAGCAACCTTGCCGGCCAACCTCTGGTGCTTGTCGGCACGTTGACGCCGATCAACGACCGCAGCGGCCAGCCGGGCGGGGAGCGCGACGCCTTCCGCGTCTGCCTTGCGCTCGCCGACCTGAAGACTGGCCGGGTCATCGGCAAGAGCGTGGCCCGCGCGCGGCCGGACGGGGTGCAGACGACGCCCCTGCCCTTCGACGCCGACAGCCCCGCATGGACCCGTGACCCGGCGATCGATGCCTACATCAGGACCTGTCAGGGCAGCCAGGCAGGCGACCCGATCAATCCGGTCTATACCGCGCGGATCATGGCTGCGGCGCTGCTCAACGATGCCGGCAACGCCTACAATCGCCGCCGCTACCAGGAAGCGCTCGAGCTCTATCGACGTGCGCTCGACACCGCCGGCGGTGACCAACTGCGCGCGCACAACGGCGCCTATCTGTCAGCCTGGAAACTGAAACGGCGCGACGAGGCGACCCAGGCCTTTGCCCGTCTGGTGGACTATGGTCTCGCCAATCGGCAGCTCGCTCTCAAGTTCCTCTTTCGCCCTGGGTCGGCCCAGTTCATCACCGAAGGCCAGATCAGCGGCCCCTACCCCCTCTGGCTCAATCAGATCGCACGACGCACCGTGGAGAACAGGGCCTGCCTCGAGATCGTCGGCCACACCAGTCGCAGCAGCGACGAGCCGACCAACCAGCGGCTGTCGGTTCAGCGGGCGCAGGCGATCAAGGACCGTCTCGCCGGCGCCGAGCCGCAGCTCGGCAAACGCACGCTGGCGAGCGGCGTCGGTTCCCGCGACAACCTCGTCGGAACGGGAACCGACGATGCCGGTGACGCCCTCGATCGACGGGTCGAGTTCCGCGTACGCGATTGCTGATGCCGCCGCCTGCGCCTGTTGCGGCCGGTCCGGGGCAGAGGCTGCAAGGAGCCGGCGCTCAGAGGCGACGACGTCCGCGCCGACTCAGCAGCAGTGCGCCGATCCCGAGGGCGCCCAGAAGCAGCGATGCGGGTTCCGGAACCCGCTCGGGGAACGCGCGGATCTCGCCCCCGGGAAAGGCGCTGGTGTGGATGTTGAAGTAGGCGGTGCCGGCATCGAGCCCGGCAAGAAGCGCCGTGCGCGCACCGGCAAGGGTCCCGCCGCCGAAGTTGTTGAAGAACGCGGCAGTATCCTTACGGTAGCCCGCCATGGCGTGCGCCGTCGGCGCAGCCACTGGCGCGCGTTGCCTGCCGCGCCACTCGCCGCTGCGGCTGTTCACAGCGGTTGCCGCGTGCCGTAAAGTCGTGCCCTGGGTCACCGGCGGCGACCGGTGACGATGCAACACGGTCGTGCACCGGCGGCGTCGCCCGCAGCGTTCCCCGCGCTCACTGGGAGTTGCTGCAGTCGCCGCCGTAGCCGGCTCGCCAACCACCAACAGGAGCAGAAGATGGCTGAAGACCTCATCACGGACAAGGACCTGCCGCTGCGCGAGGATATCCGCTGCCTTGGCCGCATCCTCGGCGATACGCTGCGCGCGCAGGAGGGCGAGGCGAGCTTCGATCTGGTCGAGCGCATCCGCGTCAGTGCCATCCGCTTCCATCGCGACGATGACAGCAACGCGCGCCAGGAGCTGACAGCCATTCTCGACAATCTGTCGCGACAGCAGACGCAGACGATCATCCGCGCGTTCAGCTACTTCTCGCACCTGGCGAACATCGCCGAGGACCAGCATCACATCCGCCGCTCACGCGCCCATCTCGTCGCCCGATCGCCAGCGCACGAGGGCAGCCTGGCGCACGCGCTGCAGCGTGCGGCAGAAGCAGGAATCGATGCGACCTGCCTGCGGGGCTTCTTCGAAGAGGCGTCGATCGTGCCGGTGCTCACCGCACACCCGACCGAGGTGCAGCGCAAGAGCACCCTCAACGCCCAGCGCGAGATCGCCGAGTTGCTGCTGCGGCGCGACCGAGGCCAACTCACCCCGGACGAACACGACGCACTCGACGAGGCACTGCGGCGCGCGGTTCTCGGCCTGTGGCAGACGCGCATGCTGCGCAACACCCGCTTGCTGGTGCTCGACGAAGTGATCAACGGACTGTCCTACTACGACTACACGTTCCTGCGCGAGTTGCCGCGCCTTTACGGCTGGCTCGAGGATCATCTGGCGACTGCCCACGCGGGACTGCGCAACGCCGAACTGCCGGCCTTCCTGCGCCTTGGAAGCTGGATCGGCGGTGACCGCGACGGCAATCCCTACGTCACGGCAACGGTGACGCGCGAGGCGCTGCGCCTGCAATCGGCGCGCGCGCTGCGCTTCCATCTCGACGAGGTGCACGCCCTCGGCGCCGAGCTGTCGCTCGCTGACGGCTTGGTCAGCGTCTCCGAAGCGCTGCAGGCACTCGCTGCGCGCTCACCCGATGCTTCCGCCGCGCGCAGCGATGAGCCGTACCGACGCGCGCTGACCGGCGTGTACGCGCGCCTGGCGGCGACCGCGCGCCGTCTCGACGGCATCGAACCGGAACGGCATGCGGTCGGCGAAGCGGCGCCCTATGCCGACGCCGGAGAATACGCCGACGAGCTCGACATCCTCCACCGCTCACTGGTTGCCAATGGCTCGGCGCTGCTGGCACGCGGCCGCCTGCGAGACCTGCGGCGGGCGGCACGGGTGTTCGGCTTTCACCTGGCGTCGCTTGACCTGCGGCAGAACTCGGAGGTGCACGAGCGCGTCGTCGGCGAGCTTCTGGAAACGGCGATGCCCGGCACCGCCTACCGCCAGCGTGACGAAACCGGGCGTGTCGGCCTGCTGCTGGCGGAGATCGGCTCGGCGCGCCCGCTCTCCTCGCAGCATCTGACGTACGGCGAGGAGACGCGCGATGAACTCGAGATCTTCCGCACGGCTGCCGCGGCACAGCGGGCCTACGGTGCGCAGGCGATCGAGAACTACATCATTGCCAAGACCGACGGCGTCTCCGACCTGCTGGAAGTAGCGCTGCTGCTGAAGGAATGCGGTCTGCTGCGGCCGTCGGCGCGGAGCCTGGCAGTGAACATCGTTCCCTTGTTCGAGACCATTCCCGATCTGCGCAACTGCCCGCGGATCATGGATGAGCTGCTGTCACTGCCCGCCTACCGCGAGCTCCTGCACAGCCGCGGCGACCTGCACGAGATCATGCTCGGCTACTCCGACAGCAACAAGGATGGGGGCTTCCTGACTTCGGGCTGGGAGCTGTACAAGGCGGAGATTGCGCTCGTCGAGGTATTCGCGCGGCATGGCGTCAAGCTGCGCCTCTTCCACGGCCGCGGTGGCTCGGTCGGCCGGGGCGGCGGCCCGAGCTACCAGGCCATCCTCGCGCAGCCCGGCGGCGCCGTGCAGGGCCGGCTGCGGGTCACCGAACAGGGCGAGGTGATCGCCAGCAAGTACTCGAACCCCGAACTGGGCCGGCGCAACCTCGAGATCGTCGCCGCCGCCGTTCTCGAAGCCACCCTGCTCGCCCCGCCCGCTGCCGCACCGCACCCGCACTACCTCGAGGCGATGGACGAACTGTCGCAATCGGCACATCGCGCCTATCGCTCCCTGGTCTACGAGACCGCCGGCTTTGAGCGCTACTTCTGGGAATCGACGGTGATCTCCGAGATCGCTCACCTGAATCTCGGCAGCCGCCCTGCCTCGCGCCGCAAGACGACCGCCATCGAGGATCTGCGGGCGATCCCCTGGGTCTTCAGCTGGGCGCAATGCCGCCTGATGCTGCCCGGCTGGTATGGCTTCGGCAGCGCGCTGCGCGACTTCCTCGCGGCGCACCCGGATGGCCTGCCGCTGCTGCAGCGGATGTACCGCGAGTGGCCCTTCTTCCGCACCCTGCTTTCGAACATGGACATGGTGCTTGCGAAGAGTGACCTCGCGATCGCCAGGCGCTATGCCGAACTGGTCAGCGACCCGGCGCTGCGCGCGGCGATCTTCCCCCGCCTGCAGGCCGAATGGCACGCGACGGTCGAGGGGCTGCTGGCGATCAGCGGCCAGACCCGGCTGCTCGCCGACAATCCGTTGCTCGCCCGCTCGATCCGCCACCGCTTCCCCTACCTCGATCCGCTGAACCACCTGCAGATCGAGCTGATCAAGCGCCTGCGCGCCGGCAACGAAGACGAACACGTCAAACGGGCGCTGCACCTGACGATCAACGGCATCGCCGCCGGGCTGCGCAACAGCGGCTGAAGCACCGTCTGCGCTGGCTGCCTGCAGGCGGGACAGGAAAGCTGGCGCCGCGGCCGCCGGCCGTCTGCCGGCAACGCCTCAGTACTCAACCGGCAGCGGGTCGAGGCTGCGCCAGAGATACCAGGTGGCAACCGAACGCCAGGGACGCCAGCGCTCGCCGTGCTCGGCGAGCACCCGCCGCGCTGGCCTTTCGCCGGCGTGGTAGTGAATCGCCACCGCGCGCTGCAGCCCGAGATCGTCGAGCGGCAGGACATCCGGTCGCAACTGGTTGAAGATCAGGAACATCTCGGCGGTCCACACGCCGATGCCGCGGACCCTGGTCAGTTCCGCCACCAGTTCGTCGTCGTCCAGCCGCGACCAGCGTTCGACGTCGATCTGCCCGCTGGCGAAATGTCCGGCGAGATCGACCGCGTACTCGACCTTGCGCGCCGAGAGGCCGCAGCCGCGCAAGCCGTCGACGGGGCAACCGAGGATTCTGGCCGGAGTGATGTCGGGGACGAGCAACTGCAGGCGCGCCCAGACCGTGTCGGCGGCCTTGACCGAGATTTGCTGACCGACGATCGAGCGCAGCAGGGTGAGGAAGGGATCGGCGCGCGAAACCAGCGCCATGCCGGCAAAGCGCTCGACGAGGCTGCCGAGGACTGGATCGGCCAGCGCCAGTTCGCTCGAAGCCTGTTGCCAGTACAGTGGTGTCAGCACGACCGTGGCCAAGCAGCCGGCCGCGTGCTGGCGGCGCCCGGCCACTCGGGCACCGCACCGGACGTGACGCGGAGGGACGTTCCTGCCGCCGCGATCAGGCCCGCTTCCGTTCCTTCTCCCGGGCTTTCTCCTTGGCCTTGCGGCGGCTCGCGTCGATCTCGGGCGGCCGGTAGACCAGCACCGGGATGCTCGAATGGGTCAGCACGCGATAGGTCTCGCTGCCGAGCAACAGCGACGTCAGGCCGCCGCGACCATGCTTGGACATGAAGATCAGGTCGCAGTCGTTGTCTTCGGCCACGTTCACGATGGCTTCCCACGGCGAGTCGCTGGCCACCGAAAGCGTCGTGAACTCGACCCCGGCATCCTTGCACAGCTTCTTGATGAAACCGAGATAATCCTTCGACTTTCCGTCGGCTCCGGCGACCAGACGATCGAGGACGGCCGGCTCGACGAGGTCGCCGATGTTGTCGGTGTTGCCGATCGGCTTCGCGTAGAGGGCGGTGATCGTCGCATTCGCCGCCTTGGCAAAGGACACGGCCCGTTCAGCGGTGTCGCGCGACAGTTGACTGCCGTCGGTCGGCAGCAGGATATGTTGAAACATTGTTCGTCTCCCAGGAGCTGCGCCATCACCTCCCCACGGCGCCCGCGTCATGATACCGGAAATCGATCAGGCTGACCCGACTCCGGCGCCATTGCAGCAGTCCGCCAGCGGCGGACCGGCGCGACAACGCACCCGCAGCGGCATCCAGCCGGCGGCAACGGCGCCACCGTGGTGGCAGTGGAACGGTGTCCGGCACACGCCGGGGGCTACTCCTGCATGGCCATCAGTTCCTTGTCCGAGTAACGCAGGCGCAGCGCGAGCACCTTGGCGACTGCCTCGACGAGATGACAGGCCAGACGCTTGTGCTCTTCCCGCAGTCTCTCGAACTGTTCGCGCTGCAGGACGAAGAGTTCGCACTCCTCGAGCGCAGTGGCGTCGTTGAAGCGGGTCATCTGCGACAGGAATGCCATGCCGCCGAAGAAGTCGCCACGCCCATAGGTCAGCGCGTGGTGATCGGCCGCCTCACCGGCTGCCGGCAGCGTGATGCGGACCGCCCCCTTGCGGATCAGGTAGAGTTCGTTGCCCGGATCTCCGAACGAGTAGACCTTGCCACCGCTTGCGATCGTCCGCCGCTCGAGGCAGGCTTCGAGATCGATCAGAGTCTCCTCCTTGTGATCGCGGAAGAGTTCGAGGTCGCTCAGCTCGAGCGACGGCAGCGTCGCATCCTGCGCCGGGCTCTGACCGAGAATCTGGTCCTCGATCCACTCGATCGCGTCGTCGAGTTCCGGAAACACCTTGACATGCTCGGTCATCCGCGTGAGTTCCATCTGATCGAAGAACTCGCCGATGTTGCGTCCGTTCGGCAGGACGTGCGACAGGCTGCTGAAGATCAGGAAGGCGTCGCGCTCGATCAGCGAGTCGCGGATCTGGCTCAGCAGGTGCACAGCGGTGACATCGACCGACTGCACCCGCCGCATGTCGAGAACGACGAAGCGGCGCTTGGTGAGTTCGGGTTCGAGCGCCGTGTACAACTGGTCCTTGGTACCGAAGAACAGGCTGCCCTGCAGCTCGAGAATCGCCGTCTGATGCCCCTGCTTCTCGAGCAGCTCCATTTCGTGCCGCAAGCGCACCCGCTTCGAATAGCGGCTGCCGCCGTCCAGCTTGCGACGGATCACCGTGCTGCTCAGTTGCTCGCGAATGAAGAGGAACATCGCCAGGGCGATGCCGACGCCCGACGCGGCGATCAGGCTGTAGCCGACGGCCACGACGACCACTGCAACGATCACCATGAAGTCGAGCAGCGTCCATGGCGACTCGAGCAGGTGCAGGCTGTGCCGGTCGATCATCCGGATGCCGACGACGATCAGGATACCCGCCAGAGCGCCGACCGGAATCCAGGCAATGAAGCTGCCGAGAGCCAGGAAGGCAATCAGCGACAGGACTCCCTCGACGACGCCGGACACCCGCGTCCGACCGCCACTCGCCAGGTTGACCAGCGTCGCCCCCATCTGACCGGCGCCCGGCATGCCACCGGCGCAGGCCGAGGCGACGTTGCCAAGGCCCTGCGCGACCAGCTCGCGGTTGGAGTCATGGCGACCCCGCGTCAATGCATCGAGGACGACTGCCGTCTTCAGCGTATCGATCGACAGCAGCACTGCCAGCGTGAATGCCGTTCCGAGGAGACTGCCGATCTGGCTGAGCTTGAGCTCGCCGATCTCCTGCCAGCGACCGGTGATCGCCTCGAGCATGCTCGAGGCGGTGCCACCGAGCGGGCCGATGATCATCTTGTTGCCTTCCATCACGAGCAGCGACTCGTCGATCGTGGCCAGGCCGAAGTAACTCAGCACGCCGGCCAGCAGGCCGAGGATCGCAGCCGGCACGACGCGCGTGACGAGCGGTGCACCGAGCATCACCGATGCCGTCACGGCGCCGATCAACGCACTTTGCCACTGCCAGAGTTCGGGCGAGATCAAGGTCCGCCACCACGAGGTGCCGCCGGGCGCCCCAAGAAACTTCGGAATCTGGCTGCCGATGATGATCAGTCCGACGCCGGTCAGGTAACCGCTGACGACCGGGAAAGGAATGTACTTGATCAGGCTGCCGATACCCATGAAGCCGAGCAGCAACTGCACTACCCCGGACACCAGTCCGAGAGCGGTCAGCATGAGTACGATCGACGGCGCCGCGACGCCATGCTGCACGAGTTCGATGGCAAAGGCCGACAGAACTGCTGCCGCCGGCGCACATGGCGCCGTGATCAGCCGGTTGGTCCCGCCGAACGCCGGCGCCACCAGCCCCAGCGCGGTCGCCCCGAGGATCCCCGCAAGCGCGCCGAGACCGGCGTAGGACGGACCGATGGCGCCGTAGATGGTGACCCCGAAGGCGATCGCCGACGGCAGGGCGACCAGCATCGCCGCCATCCCGCCCCAGAAGTCACCGACCAGCTTGTCATTGCGAAGCGTTGCGGTCAATTCCACAGTCGTGCGCCCCCGCTTGTCCGGTTCCTGCATGCCGACGGGCAGCCCGGCCGCCACTGCCAGTCACTCGCCGGCACGGCATCACCGGGCAACGGAAGAGCAGGGCCTGTGCGCCCTCGCCGGCCAGCGAACCGCCACTCAGTGGGCATAACCGCCGCCAGCCGTGGCCATTACGGATCGGCGATCACTGCCCAGCTCGCTGGCCACTGACTCGGCTTGGTCGGCGAGCCGGTCGATCTCCTCGACGAACTGTGCGAGCAGCAGCCTTGCCTCGACATCCAGCGCCTCGTCGGCAAGAATCCGGCGCAGGATGGCCATCGACAGGCGATCTGCCTGTGCTTCATGCCAGCCGACGCCGCGCCTGCCCGCCTCCGCAGCCGGCCCTTGCTGCCGTTCGGGGCGGCAGATTTCGACCAGTGCATCGATCGCGGCGCAAACCTCGTCCGTCAGCTCCTGAACGTCGGCGGCGAGAGGCGCCGGCACGCGACGGCCGCGAAGGGTGAAACCGGACTCGATGGCAAAACCCGTGACCTGGCGCTTCATGTCCCGCAGCAAGCGGCCCAGACCGGTCAGCGGCGCGAGCGTGGTGGCCCCACCCGCGTCTTCGCTCGGCGCCTGCCCGGCAGGGCGCATCTCGAGCGCCTGCTGCATGTCCTCGAGGCCGCGAACGAGGTCGGCAATGCGCCTGGCCAGCTGCCAGCATGCCCCTTCGGAACCATCCTGAAGGTGGGCGTCGACCGCCGACCTGAAGATCATCGTCGCATCCGCGACGCCATCCAGATAGCCGTCGAGACTGAATTCGATCGATGCCGAGATGGCCGACCGCTCTGCCACTCGAAGCTGGGTTTCCATGTGACTTCTCCTGCACAAAAAAAAAACCTGCTCCCGCGCCTGGTGTGCTGCCTGCCTGCGCCTGCCGCAGGCAACCCTGCTCGGGATGGCGCCGGGATCAGGTCGCCGCCGAACCCAGCGGTACGACGAAGCACGAATCGCCCGGACCGTGCTGCTGCAGCGCAAGGCCGTCGGCCAATCGCTGCGCCAGACGTTTCAGGATCTCCCCGGCCCCTGCCAACTCACGGACGACGTCGTGCAGGGCGGCTTGCATCTGCGTCGCCCAGGACTCGCCACTGGCGGCACGTGGTCCGGAGATCCCGGCCAGTTCGTCCGGCGGCTGTCGCCAGTCCGACCCGGATACCGCCAGCAGTTCCAGCAGGGCCATCGAACGATAGCTGCCGAGTGGGTTGAGGCTGCCGCAGGCTTCGCCCGCGGCGTACGGCACGGACGGCTCGCCGCGTGCAAGGCCGGCACAGGCGTCCCGCAAACCCTCACCCTCGCGGCGGATGTGCCGCAGCGTCTGACCGATCCATGCACCGGACGCGTCCTGAACACAACGGCAGGCGGTAGCGGTCCGGAACAATCCGGCAGCCGCCCGGTCGAGGCTTTCGCTGGTCCACCGCACGTCTTCGAGCCCGCCATTGCGACCGTGATCGGCCAGCGAATCGATGGCGGCACAACTGCGCCGCCAGAGATCCTCGCGGCACTGGTCGAGATCGAACAGGCGTACTGAATGCGCCGACTCCCTGCCCTGCACGACCGCATCAGCCGCTTTCGCCAGCCGGACGAGCGTCTGTGCCTGCTGCTCCATCGTGCTGAACACGCCACACCACCCGACAGCCGGAGCGATCGGCCGGGACCTTCGCACCATCGAGCTCAGTTCAATCGTCGCCACGGCTTTCACCTGCTCCTCGTCGCGTCCGGGGTCAGGAACCCTGCTGCCAGGGAACCCGCTGCCCATGGAAGTCGCCGAGCAGCCCTGCGAGCTGCGGCAGCAGGCCGTCGCTGTGTGCGTCCAGCCAGCAGCGGATGCGGTCTCCACGAGCGCCCGGCAGTGCCTCGTCGATCAGCTCGCGCGCCACCGCGAGGTCATTGAGCTGACCCAGCATCTCCTGCAGGCCGCTCGCCGCGAGGTGGTACTCGCGCAACCGGTCACCAGGAAACAGTGGCGCGAAGAACTCGAGCGCATAACGCAGGCGCTTGTACGCGACACGCAGACGATGACGCGCGGTCGCGTCGCCAGTCAATGCCTCCTGCGCCAGTTGCCACACCTTGCGTGCGCGCTTGTCGAGGCAGCGGGGGGCGAACACGTCCAGACGACGGGTCCCGCGTTCGGGCAGAGCCTGGAGGGCGGCAGTGAAGTCGAGCAGCAGACGCGAGTAGTCGCCCGCACTCAGCACACTGCCCGCCACCTGGCGATTGACGGCACAGCGTCGCCGCGCGTAATCGGTCAGGTCCTGCGCCTGCGGGCAGTCAGGGAAGGCGGCAAGGATCGTCGGCAACGTCTCCGCAAGGAAGACGTCCCAGTTGCGGGTCTCGCCCAGTTGCCTCGCCAGCGCTTGCCAGAGTGGATCGAAGTCGGCCACGAAGGCCTCCGGGAGGCGTGGCTTCCAGACGCGAATGGCGGACCGCAGACGACGGATGGCAACCCGCGCCTGATGCACGAACTCGGGGTCATCACTCTCGCAAACACCCCTCTCATTGCTCTGCAAGTGCCTGAGGCAAGCCAGGGCGATCGTGCGAAAGCCGGCGATGACGCTCATGCGGGCATCGGTGTCGACTGGTGCGGCCTTGACGACCTGCAGCGGCTGGTCGGCCAGCACACCGTAGCCGCGCTGGAACTCGCTCGCCGGCTCCGGGTTGTCGTGAGCGGTTTTGACCACCCGCTGGCGGAGCGGCTTGGCCTCGGTCCGCACGCGATGCGTGGCGAGGCGGCTGGCGACACCCGGCGTCAGCGACAGATTGAGTTCGGTTTCCATGCTCATCTTGAAGCTCCTCAAGATTGAACTGGCATCACAGCCACGGCATCTACGAGGGATGCGGCGTTTCCCGCAGGATGGCGCCACAACATCTCGTCAATCGGATCAAGCACGAGTCATGCCAGAACGGACAGAACGCAAAGAATCGCGCAAAAACAGACCCTTAGGCGCCGTTGCAGGCGACCGGGCGGGTCCCTGGCGGGTGCAACAGAATGAACGCGAAGGCCCGCTTCGACGCTCGCCAGCGGCTGATTTTCGTCAGAGAAACAGGCTCTTGGGGGATTGGGGCGAGACCGGGCGAGGAGTGGAAAGGTTACACCGCCGGGAGATCAAGGATTGGCTCGCCCGCGGGCGAGCCCGACGCCACTGGCATCGCAGCAGGCGCGAGGCGGCAGCAAGAGCGGCGAAAGCGTCGAGCGGCCGGAGGGCCGCTGCTGCTGCGGCCATCGCCGAGGGTCAGGGAAGAGGCCGGCCGCACGACAGCGGCTGGCTCGGCCCGCACACTTGGTGGCGCGCACCACGCACGACTCGCTCGAGCACGCCGGCCACCGCATCCTGGCGCCGTCGCGACGGCTGCGCCGGCTGCCACGCGTACGAGGGCGGCGGTGGACCGTAGCGGACGGCGAAAGGTGTCAGTCGGTCGAACGCCGCGCGGCGCTGCGGGTCAGCACAGCTTGACGACGATGTCGAGTAGCGTGCTGTTGCAGATGTTCAGCCGATCTCCGGCGCGCAGCAACTGATTGTAGATTTCCTTGCGGCGAAAGATGTTGTGGAAATCGCTGTCATTGAACAGCTCGGCAAGTGCGCGCCGGTGGGTGCGCGTCAGGTTGCGCACCGCCTTGTCGGACTTCTCGGCGTCGGCGCGACCTGCCTTCGGATCGCTCGCCAGGCGGCCGTAACCCGCGGCCACTGCCTCGGCGCCGTCCTTCAGGCAGACCGCCATCTCCAGACAGTACTTGTCGGCCTTCAGCGCGAGAACATCCGAGTCCATCTCGACGACGATCGTCTTGCAGCTGTTGACGATCTCATCGAGGTTGATGATCGCGCGGTGGAGATCCTCACGGTCGATCGGCGTCGAGAAAGCCTCGTTGAGCAGAGTCAGGTTGCGCACCTTGAGCCGGTCCCCCTCGTATTCGGCATCGACGATCCTTTTGGCGACGTCGGCCGTACCGGAGCCCATGTAGTCGACCAGCAGCGACGCGCTGTGGCCAACCTGTGCGCTCTGTTCGGCGAGCAGTGCGAAGAAGTTCGGAACCTTCGGGAAGACGCGGTGCAGGATGCGGCGGGTCAGCGAGGTCGATGCGGTGGCGGCGTTGGACATGTTCAGGCCTTTACGAGAAAGAGGTTGACGATGGCGAAAGTCTGAATGGCAACCAGGGCCGAGCCCGGGATGGTGATCAGCCAGGTGATGCCGATATCCTTGGCCTTCTTCCAACGAACGGCCTTCGGCCGCTCGGAAGCACCGATGCCCATGATCGAAGTCGAGACGACGTGCGTCGTGGATACCGGCGCCCCGATCACCGATGCCGTGAGAATGACGACGGCCGAGGTCAGCTGTGAACTCAGGGCATGGATCGGCCGCACCCGGTAGATGGCGAAACCGAGCGTGCGGACGATCCGCCAGCCGCCCGAGAGGATGCCGAGCGTGATCGCGATCGCACAGGCCAGCATCACCCAGAACGGCACCTCGAAGCTGGGAATGAAGCCACCGAGCAACAGTGCCAGCGTCAGCATGCCCATGCTCTTCTGCGCATCGTTGGCGCCGTGCGAGAAGGCGAGTCCGGCGGCGGTGAAGAACTGCGCGTAGCGCAACCCCTTGTTGGCCGACGGCGTGGCGGTGAACAGGAGGATGTTGAGCAGGCGCAACATCAGGAATCCCGCCCAGAAGCCGATGATCGGTGACAGCACCAGGCTTGCCAGCACCTTCATGATGCCCGTCAGCTGGCCGTGCATCATCTGCGAAAATCCCCAGACGACGTTGTCGACACCGGCGGAGACGACGACGGCGCCGATGAGGCCACCGACCAATGCGTGCGACGACGACGAGGGGATGCCGAAATACCAGGTGCCGAGGTTCCAGACGATGGCGCCCACCAGCCCGCTGATCAGGATGGCGAGCGAGAGAACGGCCTGCACGTCGCCGAGGGTGACGAACTTGCCGATCGTGTTGGCAACCGCCGTCCCTCCTAGCAGGGGCCCGAGAAACTCGAAAGTGGCAACGATGATGACCGCCTGGATGGGCGTCATCGCGCGCGATGCGATGATCGTCGCAACGATGTTCGCCGCATCGTGGAAGCCATTCGTATAGTCGAAGAAGAGGACGATGGCGACCGTCAAGATCGTCAGGATCAGCAATGTGCTCATGCAGCGGCCCTATGATTGTTGTCTTGGATTCCCTCGCACCCGGCAGGCGCTGAGCGGTCTCGCAAGCATGATTCGTGCCACACGAGCAGACAATGTTTTTGTTACGTTGAACCAGACACTTGCAATGCCCTCCCGGCTATTCCGGGAGTCACCCTGGGGGTGTAACGAAATGCACGGGAATTCGCCCGAATGGCATGTTTCCTGCTGTTTTCGGGTTTTTTTTCAGCGTCTTGGTCAGAGGCGTCACGAATGCATCGAAGTGTCGACTGCGCACACCCCCTCGCCGGTTGCCGGTGCCTGCACCGGTTGATGCCACTGGCGTTCGGCTGCGGCGGTCTTGCCGCCGGGCGCTCGCCGGCGACCCGGAACGTTCGCGGTAAGCTGCCTTGCGTCGCGGAGCACGGCAAACCCGGCGCGGCACCGATCAGGGGGCGGCGCGCGTCGCGCGCCGCGCCAGGCGCCGGTTGAGTGCCGGCCGCGAAAGGCCGAGCAGGGTCGCGGCAACCCCCTGATTTCCCTTCGCCCGCTTCAGTGCCTCGGCCACGAGGGCTTCCTCGACTTCGTCGAGAGTCGGAAAGCGGCCGGGGATGAGGATCGGCATTTCGCTCTCCTCGTCACTCGCGGCAGGCTCGGCGCCGGCCTTCTGCTGCTTCTGGATGGCCTGACGGAAGCTGTCCATCGCCAGGATCGATCCACCCCGGTGCAGCGCCATCGCATTGAAGACCATCGCCCGCAGTTCGCGGACGTTGCCCGGGAAATGGTGGTTCGAGAGCAGGGTGATGAGCTCGTTCGACGGCTCCGGCGCCGGCTTGCGGATCAGTGCCGCCGCCTCGTCGAGGAAGTGCTGCAGGAGCAGGGGGATGTCCTCCTTGCGCTGGCGCAGCGGCGGCACCTCGATCTGATGCACCGAGAGACGGAAGAAGAGATCCGAGCGAAAGCGGTTCTGGCGCATCATCTGCGCCAGATTGCAGTTCGTCGCGCAAACGACGCGCGCGTCGCTCGGCCGCGCGACGTCCGAGCCGAGCGGGAAGTACATGTGCTCCTGCAACAGGCGCAACAACTTCACCTGCGAAGCCATCGACAGGTCGCCGATCTCGTCGAGGAACAGCGTACCACCAGCGGCCTGGGCGATGAGTCCAGCGCGCGACTGGTCGGCGCCGGTGAAGGCGCCCTTCCTGTGACCGAACAGGGTGTCCGAGAAGAGGGTGTCGTCGAGACCGGCGACGTTGACCTGCACGAACTGGCCGCCAAGACCGCTGAGCTTGTGCAGGGCATGCGCGAACATCTCCTTGCCGGCGCCGGTCTCGCCGCAGATCAGCACGGGCTCAGCGGTACCGGCCACCGCCTCGAGGTACTGGAAGAGCGCCCGCATCTTGCGGCTGTTGGTGACGATGCCGGTGAAAGCCTCGTTGTCCTGCAGGCAATCCGACAGCAGATAGCGCTTGAGAACCCCCATCTGCCGCCGCAACGAGTGCACTTCCAGCGCATGCCGCACGCTCGCCACCAGGCGGCTTTCCTCGACCGGCTTGACGAGATAGTCGAACGCGCCCTCCTTCATGCTGCTGACCGCAGTCTCGACATCCTGCGCGGCGGTCATGACGATCACCGGGACCTCGGGGTAGAGGTGGACGATGTCCGGCAGCAGCTTGCTGCCACTGACATGCGGCATCGAGAGATCGAGCAACAGCGCGCTCGCCGGTTGCGCCTCGAGAGCCGGCAACAGGGCCCGGCTGTCGGCGACCATCTCGATCCGGGGGACGCCGGCACTGCGCAGGACGGTGGCGGTCGCGTGCAGGACCGACTCCTCGTCATCGACGAGAAAGACCGGCAGGCTGGAAAACGGCTTCTCCTTCATTCACTCCTCCGTGGCAATCGGCAGATCGACGCGGACCGTCGTTCCGAGGTCGGCGTTGGATTCGAAGCGCATCATCCCACCGTGCCTGTCGACGATCGACGACGAGATCGAAAGTCCGAGCCCGGTGCCACCACTCTCCGCCTTGGTGGTGAAGAACGGCTCGCCGAGCTGCGCCATCACGTCCTCGGGAATTCCCTTTCCCTGGTCCGCCACCTCGACGATCAGCCGGCCTTCCGCCGGGATCGCCTGCGCCGAGACGCGGACCGAACGGCTGCGCTCCGGCAGCGACTCGAGCGCGTTGACGATGATGTTGATGAACACCTGTTCGAGTTGCTGCACGTTGCCCCGCACCAGCGGCAGCGAATCCGGCAGGTCGAGCGCGAAGCGGTCGGTGCATTTCCTGATCCGGGTGTCGAGCAGCGTCGCGACGGCGTGCAGGATCCGGCCGATGTCCGCCGGCTCGTCCATGTGGCCGCGATCCTGCTTGCCGAGATGCTTGAGGTTGTCGACGATCTTCTGGATCCGCTTGGCGTTCCCGGCGATGTCACTCATGCCGCGGACGATCGTCTGGCGTGCCTGCGGGAAGGCCAACCCGCCGAGTACGAAGTCCCCCTGCTCCTGCTCGTACTCGTCGAGAATCGGCAAGGCGTCGTTCCAGATCCGCGCCAGTACGCCGGCGTTCGCCAGAATGGCATGGTTGGGGTTGTTGATCTCGTGCGCGATGCCGGCCGACAGCACGCCCAGCGAAGCGAGCCGGGAACTGCGAATCGCCTGCCACTGCAGCTTGCGGTTCTCGGTGATGTCGCTGATCACCACCATCGCCGCCTTCACCGTCGTCGCCGTGCTGATCGGGACCATCCGCACCTCCCACCAGGTGTCGCCCGTGGCGCGATACTGCAGATGTTCGATCCGCCCGCTGGCGAAGACCCGCCGCAGTCTCTGCAGATAGTCCGGACGCACTTCGGCCGGCAGGATCAGCGATGAGCGCTTCTCACCCGCAGCACCCGCCGGATGTGGCCAGGGGCGGTTGCTGAGCAGGATGTTGGCCGCGCCATCGACGGTGAAGATGAGGTCGGGCGAGTGGTTGAAGAGCGTGCGCAACCTCGCCTCCGAGTCGCGCAGGGCATCCTCGGCCAGCTTGTGCTCGGTGATGTCCTCGAGAAAGCCGACGATACGGACGAGCTCGACGCCGCGCTCGTGCACCGGAAAGCCGCAGACCCGCAGCCAGCGCGACGTCTGATCGCCGGCGGCGAGCGGCAGCACGATGCTGAAGTGCCCTCCTTCGCGCCGCAGCTGATCGACCGCAGCGACGAGTCTGGCGCGATCGTCTGCCGCGAAGACATCGAACAGCACGGCCGGCGTCCGCTCGTCGAGGCCAGTCTGCTGTCCGGCGATGCTCCTGAACGCCGGGCCGATGTACTCAAGCCGCGCGGCGTCGGGGCTGATCGCCCAGAAAACGACATCGACCGTCTCCGCCAGTTGGCGGAAGAGTTCCTCGCGTTCGTAGAGCGTTTGCGTCAGCAGGATTCGACTGTCCATTTCGCGCCGGCTGCGTACCAGATACAGGCTGAGGAGCGCGGTACACACGAGACCTCCGAGCAGCACTGACCAGTGCGCCTTGGTGAAGGCCTCGGCACTCCGGAAGGTGTGCGTGGCGACACAGGTCACCGTCCACTGCCGGTCCCCCACCGGAATCGTCACCACCATCCGTGGCTGCCCCTCATCGGCTTCCGGCAGCAGCCCGCTGGCGGCGGCAACGGCGCGTGGCTCGAGCCGGCTGGCATAGAAATGGAGGAACTGTGCTTCGCCTTCCGCTGATGCGTCGACAACCAGTACCTCGACGCCGCGCGGCTCGAGCAGGCTGATGGCCACATGCACCAGTTCCTCGATGTCGTAGACGCCGACGACGAAACCCAACGGGTCGGCGGGCTCGGCGTTGGCAGCGCGCCGCGGCTGACCCGGTGCATGCACGGGCAGCGCGGCATAGATGACGTGCGCCACCTTGCCGCCACCGCGATCCAGCGCCATGCGTCCACTGACCGCCACCTTGCCACTCGCCCTCGCCCGCCGAAACAGCTCGGACAGTTCATCGGTGGCGTTGAGATCGACTCCCGGCATGGCAATCGCCGCCCCGCGCGACGCCGTCAGGAGAACCGGCACCCGCGGCTCCTCGCCGGGAACGGCAGCCGCCACACCGCGCGCACGGCGTGCCGGCGGCGCGCCCGCTGGCGTTCCCGGAACCACCCGCCGCGACGAGGTCAGCAAGGGCGCCCAGATGAGTCCCTCGATGTACGAATGCCGCTTGAGCACGGAGTCGGTGAACAGCAGGAACTCCCTTTCGTCGATTCCCTGCGCCGCGTGGAACAGCCCGCGAATCTCGAGCAGCGCATCGAGTCCCTGTTCGGTGACCGCCCGCACCGACTGGATGCGGTCGCCTGCTGCCCATTCGAACTCCTTGAAGTGGCTGGTCTGCAGTTCCTGGCGGACGTTCCACGACGAGAAACAGGTCAGAAGAAGCCCACCGGCCGCCACCAGGTAGGCGGCGGCATACTTTCTCAGATTGTCGAACATCGGTATCGATCAGAAGACTTCTCGCCGCGGCATCGCCGGCACGATTCCCGCCGACGCCGCCACTCTTTTTTTCAGCTTAGCAGAAAGGAGCGCTGACGCGCACCACCGTAAGCCGTCATGACGATCGCACGGTGGATGCCGCCTCGTCTGCACCTGCGACGCGTGACGTTTGCGGCCAACGCGGCTTCGCGGCACCCGTCTGCGCCATCGCCGCGGACTGCCATGTCACCCGACAACTCGCCGCTCCGGCGCATTGCACGGCAGACTGAGCCTGAAAGTGCTGCCCTTTCCGGGCGCACTGTCGACCGCGATCGTCCCGCCCAGCACGCCGGTGACCAGGTTGTAGACGATGTACAACCCGAGGCCGCTGCCACCCTGCCCCAGGCGGGTCGTGAAGAAGGGTTCGAAGATCCGCTTCAGGGTCGCCGACGGCATGCCGACACCGTCGTCAGCACACGAAAGCAGCACCTGCGCGTCGCCGACGGCAGTCGCCTGCAGCAGGATGCGGCCGCAGTCGACTCCGGCCAGGCCATGGCTGACCGCGTTGCCCACGAGATTGGCGATCACCTGCTCGAGCGGCCCCGGGTAGCTGTCCATCAGCAGCCCGGCAGGAATGTCGAGATCGATCCGGTGCGGGCTGTTCTTGAAGCTGAAGCGCAGCGCGCTGAGCATCTCTTCGACCGTTTGCCGGAGATCGAAGACGCGACGACGGGCGCTGCTCTGGTCCACCGCAACCTGCTTGAAGTGACCGATCAGATCGGCCGCGCGGGCGCTGTTGCGTTCCAGCAGATCGACGGCCTCGCGTCCGCGGTTGAGGAAACGATCGACCTGGGAGCGGCGCAGGCTGCCCGCGTCGACCGCTGTGGCGAAGGCCCGCAGCTCCTCGGCGAGCAGGCTGGCGACGACGCGACTGTTGCCCAGCGGCGTGTTCAACTCGTGCGCCACGCCGGCGACCAGATTGCCCAGGGCGGCCAGCTTCTCGGCCTGCAGGAGTTGTTCCATCGCCTGCCGCAACTCGCGCGTGCGCTCGCTGACCAGTTCCTCGAGGTGCTCCCGGTGGTGCAGCAGTTCCTCCTCCGCCCGCTTGCGATCGGTGACGTCGAAGATCAATGACAGAAGGACCTCCTTTTCACCGAGACGGATGATCTCGCCCGAGTAGAGCGCTTCCCGGATTTCGCCCGTGCTGGTGCGAAAGCGCGCCGGCATTTCACGGCAAGCGCCGTGCAAACGGACCCGCTCGACCATCCGCTCACGGGCTCCCGAGTCAGCCCAGATTCCAAGCTCGACCGAGCTGCTGCCAACCAGTTGCGCGCGTGAATAGCAGAGCATTTTCTGCATCTGTTCGTTCACATCGTGGTAAACCCCGGTATCGATGGCGCTGATCGCCATCGGTGCCGGACTCGAGTGGAAGGCCTTGGCGAAACGCTCCTCGCTCTCGCGCACCGCTGCTTCCGCCCGCTTGTGCTCGGTGACATCGGCGCCGACACTGAAGACCTCGATTACCTGCCCCCAGTCGTTGAATACCGCCCGGTTGGTCCAGGACACCCAGACGCGTTCGCCACCGCGGCGCATGTTCTCGTTCACGTGGTGCGCGAAGTCTTCCGGCCGCTGGCAGATGCGCTCCATCAGTGGCAGCAGTTCCTCGCCGTCACTCGCCGCCGGCGGGACGATCGTGCCGACGACATGGTGCCCGATCAGCTCCTCTTCCGTATAGCCGAAGAACCTGATCCCGAACTCGTTGATGAAGCTGATCTCGCCCTTCGGTGTCCAGCGCAGGATGATGCTGTTCGCGTTCTCCACCAGCTCGCGATATTTCATTTCGCTCGCCAACAGCGCCCGCTCCGATCGTCTGCGTTCGGTGATGTCGGTGGCCAGGACGAGTTCCGCCCGCCGCCCTTCGTAGGAAAGCGCATGCGAGACGATCTCGACGTCGATCAGCTCGCCATCCTTGCGCCGATGACGCCAGAAGCCCGTGTAATCGGCAACCTCCTCGACGGCGATGACGTCCTCGGAGAGCAGTGGCGTCCGCTCGTCGGCCCCGAGGTCGAGAATGCTCATGTTGAGGAACTCGGCACGCGAGTAACCATAGGTCGCGATCGCTGCCTGATTGACGGTCAGGAAGGCCAACGTCTCGGCATCGAAGACCCACATCGGATGCGGCGTGCTGTCGAAAAGCAGGCGGTAGCGCGCCTCGCTGTCGCGCAGTGCGGCATCGACCCGATCGCGCTGGTCACGGATGCGCAACACCGAGATGCCGAAAGCCAGGTCATCCGCCAGTTCGCCGAGCAGCGCCACTTCCGCCTGATCGAAAGCGCCGACGGCCGCGGCGTAGATGCTCAGCGAGCCGAAGCTCCGTCCGGCCTCGCGCAGTGGCAGCGCACAGAGCGCAGCGTAGCCACGCTCGAGCGCCTGCGTCCGCCAGGGCGCAAACCGTGGCTCGTTCGCCAGATCCTTGATGACGCAGGGGCGACCGCTGCGGATCGCCTCACCGTTCGCACCCCGGCCGCGTTCGCCATCGGCCCAACTGGTAGCCAACTGATCGAGATAACCTGCTTCGTGACCCGCCGACGCCGCGGGCCGAATCGATCGTGCCGCATCTCGCTCCGCGTAACCGACCCAGGCCATCCGGTAACCACCGGTATGGACGACGATCGAACAGACCGTCGTCAGCAGTTCGCCTTCGTCACGAGCGCGGATCAGCGCTTGATTGCAGTCGCTGACCATGCGCAACTGCCGATTGAGCCGCCGCAGTTCCTCCTCGACACGCTTGCGCTCACTGATGTCGATGACGACTCCCTGATAATGGCGAATCGTTCCGGCCTCGTCGCGTTCGGCCGCGGTCAGGTCATCGACCCAGCGAACCGCGCCGCTCCTGGTGACGATCCGGTACTCCTGGCTGAAGTGATCGCGGCCCAGTTGGGCATGCTCCAGCAATTCCCGGGCGACCCGCTCGACGTCGTCGGGATGGATCAAAGACGCATAAGTGATTTCTCCATCGAGCAATTCGTGGGCAGCGTAGCCAAACTGCCCGATGTTGTCGGAGACGAACACGGTCGGCCAGCCGGCATCCGCTCGCCAGCGAAAGACCACCGCCGGGCTGTTCTCCACCACCAGCTTGGCCTGGCGCAGGGCCTCGTCGACCTGTTGCCGCCGCGTGATGTCGCGCGCGGTCCCGCGATAGCCGACGAAACGTCCCGCGTCGTCAAACAGGGGCTGGCCGCTGACCGCCACCCAGTGCCAGGACCCGGACTCGGAGCGCAGCGCATACTCGAAATCACGAAACGGCTGGCGTGCCTCGAGCAGACGGCGATGCGCCTGCCATTCCGGAGCACCCAGGTTGTTCGGCAACTCCCAGCGCGTCCTGCCGAGGGATAGCCGCAGGTCGAAACCGTTCTCCGCAAGCGCCGATACCGCTCCACCTGCCGACACATAGGTGAAACGAAACTCTTCGTCCTGTTCCCAGAACCAGTCGGAAGCCAGCGCCGAGAGGTCACGAAAGCGAGTCTCGCTGGCGCGCAGCGCCTGCTCGCGCTGGCGGATCGCCTGCGACATGCGATCGAGATCGGCAGCCAGCTGGTCGAGTTCCTTGATCCTCAGCAGCGGCCAGGGGCGACCGTAATCGCCACCGGCAATGGCGTGTGTCTGGTCGGTGTAGCGGCCGATTCGCTGTGCGAGGCGGCGGGCGAGCAGCAGCGTCGCGCCGCTGCCGAGCAGCAACGCCAACAGAACGCCGGCAGCGAGTATCCACAGGCTCGCCTGGAACGGTCGCAAGGCGTCGAGTCGTGGCTGCGCAACGAGGACCGTCCACCCGAGTTGCGGCACTTGAACCAGCGTCGCCATGAACCTTTCGCCGTCGAGTTCGAGATCGTGGCGGTCGAAGCGCCCTTGCAGCGCATCCTCGACGATCGGCAGGTGACCAAGGTTGATCTGCTGACCGCCGAGGCGACTTTGCGAATGCGCGATGACCTGACCGCGGCGATCGAGGACCATCGTCAGCATGCCGGCTTCCGTCGGCAACTGGCCGAGGAACTCGGCCAGCCGGTTGATCGCCACTTCGCCGATCAGCACCCGATCGCCGACCGGAATCGCCAGGCTGACCGCCAGCCGCGCACTGACCGCGGAGAGGAAGACCTCGGACCAGACCGGAGCCTGCCGCTGACGAGCCTCGTGCAGGACGCTCCAGCGCGAGAGGTCGACACCGATCAGGTCGTCACGCTGCACCTGCTGCCCCGGTGGCAGAGCAACGGCGAGCACGGCGTCGTCATCGGCTGCCAGGTAGATCGCCGCGAAGACGGCGCCGGAGTTGCCGTGGGTATCGAGCAGCTTCTGCAACTGCGGCCCCGGCGGCAGAGCACTGTTCCCGATGTACGCCGCCAGTGTGGACATCTCCCGGCCGGCGCCGCGCAGGTATTCCTCGACTTGGCCGGCAATTGCGCGGGCAAGCACCTCATGCCGCGCCTCGATGCCGGCAATCACCGGCGGCAGCAGGACCTGCAGCAGCAGTGCGGCGACGAGGAGCAGCGGCAGCACGCTGGCGACGATGAAGCGCCACGCCAGCCACTGCCAGAGAGGTCGCGCCACGCGTCCTCCTACTCCACCACCACCAGACGCCCGTCGCGCACCACGGTCATGAACACGCCGAGTTGCACGTCGCCCGCATCGTCGAAGACGATCGGCGCCTGCAGACCGTCGAAGCGACGGACGCTCAACAGGGCCTCCTTGACGCCCTGCTCGCCCTGCCGTCGCGCCAGCGCCTCGAGCAGCACGTTGGCGGCATCAAAGGCGAGCGCACCACCGAAGCCCGGATCGCGATGGAAACGCTCGCCGTAGGCCTCGCGAAAGGCCAAGTAGCGTGGTGCCTCGCTGCCGCGATTGAAGTTCTGCCCCACCAGCAGCCCCTCGACGGCCTTGCCGCCCAGTTCGATCAGTCGCTCGGTGGCGGCCCATTCGGCAGCAAGGATCGGCAGGTCGCTGCCGAGCTTGCGGAGCTGCTGGCACAACAGCGCGGTGTCGACCGAATTGGCGACGATCAGGATGCCGTCGGCGCGGCTGCCCAGGAGCTCTTCGGCCAGCTGCCGCAGGGATTTGTCGCCGCCCGATTCGAAAGCGATCGTCGTCAGCAACTGCCCGCCACCACCCTCGAAAGCGTTCCGGAAGCCACCAAGCCAGGTCTCGCTGTAGGCCTTGTTGCTCAGATCGTAGGCCACAGCCAGGCGCCGCTGGTCCGCATGCCGCTGCAGATGGCGACGCGCAACCTCGGCGGCATTGGCATGGTTCGACGAACCGACGCGAAAGAAGAAGTCGTCGCGGCCGCTGAGGTCTTCGGTCGAGACCGTCGGACTGAGCAGCAAGAGCTTCGCCTCGTTGGCGATCGGTACCATCGCCATGGCCATGGCGCTCGTCATCGGCCCGACGACGGCGACGACGCCCTGGTCGATCAGCTCGCGCAGGACACGCGCCGCCACCTCGGGGTTCTGCTCGTCGTCCCGGATCAGCAGCCTTACCGCGCGCCCGCCGACGCCTCCGGCCTGATTGCGCAGATCGACGGCCAGCTGCACGCCGTCGCGACCGGCAATGCCGAGATCCGCGACCCGCCCCGAAGTGCCGCCGATGAAGCCGATGCTGATCGGTTCCGGTGGCGGTGCGCAGCCAGCCAAGAGCAGCGCCAGGGCAACGACCAGCAGCGGTGCCCGGCACTCGGCCCTTCCCCATTGCATCCATGCGTTTCCCAACATCGTCCGCGCCCTCGCCCCCATCGCCGCCAAAGCAACCACTTTACCGACAATTCCCGCTCGCCGGTACCGCTGCAACGCCTGCCGGCCACCAACGGCGCCGGATTGTCGCCGCTTGGCAGCGCTCGGCCAGTGACGTTCCCGGTCCATCGGCAGAAATCGTCGCCAGCACCGCCGCCGAGAGCCGCCGTCGGCAATCACCGTCAGGCGACTCACGGCGATGCCGCTTTGGCGGTAGAATCCGGCCCTCCGTTCGCGCCGGACGTATCGATGCAATCGCTCTGGATGGTCCTCGCCAGCCTCTTTTTCGCCTGTATGGGCGTCTGCGTCAAACTGGCCGCGGCGAGCCACTCTGCCGGGGAGATCGTCTTCTACCGCAGCGTGCTGTCGCTGCTCGCCATGTTCCTGCTCGTCCGCCTGCGCGGTGTGCCGCTGCGCACGCCACACTGGCGTTGGCAGATCAGCCGCGGCGCGGTCGGCTTCGCGGCACTGCTCGCCTACTTCTGGGCGATCACCTTGCTGCCGCTGGCCACGGCCGTCACCCTGAACTACACCTCTGCCATTTTCCTGGCAATCTATCTGGCCGTCGCCGGGCAGCGGCCGACCACCGGCGTCTTCTTCGCACTGGCGCTCGGCCTCGCCGGTGTCGGCCTGCTGCTGCGGCCGAGCTGGGGTGCGGACCAACTGCCCGCTGCACTCCTCGGCCTGGCTTCCGGTGCACTCGCAGGCATGGCCTATTTCAGTGTCCGCGAGCTGGGTCTACGAGGCGAGCCCGAGAGCCGGACCGTCTTCTACTTTTCCCTCGTGTCGTCGCTCGGCGCCACCTGTTGGCTGGCCTTTTCCAAGCTGCATCCGATCGATCTGCGCAGCGGCAGCCTGCTGTTAGGCGTCGCGGCTTTCGCCACTGCCGCCCAACTGGCGATGACGCGCGCCTATGCCGCGAGTCGCACGCTCCTGTCGGCGGCTCTCGCCTACACCACGGTGATCTTCGCCAGCTTCTTCGGCATCGTCATCTGGAACGAGACACTCGACCGCTGGTCCTGGCTGGCGATCGGGCTGATCATCCTGTCCGGCGTTGCAGCAACGCACTTCTCGGCGCCGTCGCCCAGCCGGCGGACCTTTCCCTGGCGTCCGCCGGCAACGACGCCCGGCCGATGGCAAGGGATTCAGCGGGACGGAAAGGCGCGCGCCAGAAAGCTCTCGTAGACCGCCTGCGCCGCCTCACAGCAATGTCCGTTGCCGGTGGCCAGCAGGTCGGCGTAGACCAGCGCCGGGGGCACCGTCTGCGGCCCCGTGGCCGCTGCCAGAGCTTCGCCCCAGAACGGCTTGCGCAGTTCGAGCAGGCCCTGGTAGTCGGCTGGACCGGCCGGAACGAGATGCCCGAGAGTGACCAGTCGTGCCGGCAATCTGTCGCCATAGAGCGTCAGGATCCCCGGCTGCAGACTGCAGCCGAGCAGCTTGGCCGCCGGCTCTCCCCCCCAGCGCAGAGATGCGGAAGGCAGCGGCCACTCCGGCCAGCGAGCGAAGTTTCCAGCCACATGACGAGCGCTCAGGGTCCGCCCACGCAGACCGACGGCATAGGCCTGCGCCCATTCGTCGAGCAGTCGCTTGCTGGCGTTCAGCCGCCGCTGTCGTTGCTGCACCAGCAGCGACTCGTCCCGCTGCAGATCGGCGAGAACTGCCGGCAGGGACCCGAGCGCGACGTTCGCCGCCGCCGCGATCGTTCGGTAGGGTGCGGCCGCCAGTTGTGGGTCGCAGATCAGCGCGAAAAGCACCTTCAGACGACTGTTGCTGAAGCCCCGGCTGGCGCGCAGGGCGATCTCCTTCGCATCCGGCTTGCGGCCCTTGACGAGGACGAGGAACGAGGGGGTCTCCAGGTAGGCATTGCCCGCCGCGTCGGCGAACTGTTGCTGGCTGGCTTGCAGGCGCTCCGCCAGTGGCGGGCTGACATGGTCGGTGACCAGGAGCGCCGGTGGCTGGCCGGCGTCGACCGGTTGCCGCAACTGCGCCAGCACCGCGCCGAGGCTGCTCTGCGTCAACCGCCCCTTGACCACGACCGAGTAGTCGCTGCTGCCGCGCCCTCTGGCAACACGCAGCCAAGTGCGTGCGTGCCCGTCCGTCTGGGCCGCGTGATCGGCCTGCACCGCCACTACCAGGCTGTGGGCACGCAAGGCCTGCACGGTCCGGTCGAGAACCACGCCTGCATCCGCCGTTTTCATCGCGCCTCGCCCGAAACCGAATGAACACGGGCGAATTGTGAACGAAAACCCGCCTCCGTTCAAGATCAGCCGGCGGTGGCCGAACCCTCGCGCCACGCCAGCCGCGGACGCCAGACGGACGGGCGCAACGCCAACGGTCGCCGGCGCCAGTAGCCGCGCGCGGCGCGCCACAGCGTCGCCCAGCCAGGCAGCGGCTGCTCGAGCTGGACGCGCGCCGTGCCGATGGCCTCGACCAGCGCGAGACCGTTGCTGCGCACCCGATGACTCTCACCCGCCGCAAGCAGGATGTCGCCTGCTTCACCGGCGACCGTCAGCCAGGCGATGCCGGCCGTGCAGTTGATGCGGACGCCACGCGCCGCGAGCAGCCGCAGCGGCCGGTTCGCGGTGAGGCAGATCTGGCTGTTGCATGGATCGAGTTTCATGGCAGGTCTCCTGACTGGTTGGTGGCGTCTCGTCCACCGGCGCGAGCGGCTGCTCGTGCCGGCATCGGCCGCCGTGAAGGGTTACTCTGATGGCGATCCGACAGCTGCAGTGTATGGCGACCGGCGAGTGTGGTACAGTGACAATCCTGATGAATTGTGAGCGAAACAGTTGGCTTGTTTTCCAACTGTGCTGGTCTTTACTGCCGACAACTGTACTGGCGAGACGAATGGAAGCTGAGGCACTGCGCTACGAGAAACTGGCCGAGGATCTGCGCGGCATCATCGCCGCCGGTAACCTGCAACCCGGCGAACGCCTGCCTTCGGTGCGGCGCCTGTCGCGCGAACGCCGCCTGTCGGTGTCGACGGTGCTGCAGGCGCTGCACCAACTCGAGGATCGCGGACTCGTCGAGGCGCGGCCGCAGTCGGGCTATTTCGTCCGCCACCCAGGCGTCCGGCGCGCGCAACCGGACAGCCGCTCGCCGCCGGATATTCCGGTGGCGGTCGATGTCAGCCAGCGGCTGATGCGCGTGCTGCAGGCCGGGGTGGCCCCTGGTGTGGCGCCGCTGGCAGCGGCGCTGCCGGCCTCCGGCCTGCTGCCGCTGGCCTCGCTGCAGCGGCTGTACGCCGGCGTCGTCCGGCGCCATCCGCGACTGCTCGCGGGCGGCAGCCACATCAACATGGACGAGGCCGCGCTCGTGCGGCAGTTGCTGTTGCGTTCAGTCGCCTGGGCCGGCGGGCTGGCCGCCAGCGAGTTCGTCATCACCAATTCCTGCACCGAGGCGCTCGCCCTGTGCCTGCGGGCGGTGACCAGTCCCGGCGACATCGTGGCCGTCGAATCGCCTGCCTACTACCTGATGCTGCAACTGCTCGAATCGCTTGGCCTGAAGGCGCTCGAGATTCCGACCGACCCCGGCCGCGGGCTGTCGATCGAAGCCCTTGATCTGGCGACCCGCGATGGCCGGGTCGCCGCCTGCCTGCTGGTGCCCAATGCCAGCAACCCGCTCGGCAGCATCATGCCGGACGAAAACAAGCGGCGACTGGCACGGCTCGCCGCTGACCGCGGCTTGCCGGTGATCGAGGACGACATCTACGGCGACCTCCACTTCGGCAACGAACGTCCGCGGCCGATCAAGGCTTTCGACGGAAGCGGCCAGGTGATGCTCTGCTCGTCGTTCTCGAAGTGTCTTTCGCCGGCGCTGCGGATCGGCTTCATCGCCGGCGGACGCTACCGCTCGCAGATCGCCCTGCAGAAGACGATCGGCAGCGGCGCGACGAATCCGGTGACGCAACTGGTGCTCGCCGAGTACCTCGCGTCGGGTGCCTGCGAGCGCCATCTGCGCACGCTGCGGCGCGCCTACCAGCGGCAGGTCGAGGCCATGCGCGGAGCAGTCGCCCGCTACTTTCCGGCCGAGACCCGGATCACCGAGCCGCAGGGCGGTTTCGTGTTGTGGGTCGAGCTGCCGCCCGAGATCGATGCCAGCGCGCGCTTCGAGCAGGCGATCGCTGCCGGCGTGGCCTACGTTCCGGGCGAACTTTTCTCGGCCAGCGGCATGTATCGCAACTGCTTGCGCCTGAACTGCGGCAACCCGCATTCGCCGGAGATCGACGACGCAGTTCGCCGGCTCGGCGATCTGCTCAGCCGCTGACACAGCAGCTTCAGCGGCCGGACTCCGTCTGGCGCTCGACAAGCAGCACGCGGCCGCGGCCCTGTTCGGCGAGCAGAAGACGGCCCGGCGCCAGCGCCAGTATCGTCTGGGCCGAACGCAGACCGCTCAGGATGACGTGCAGCTGACCGGAGCGGTCGAGCAGCAGCAGCCGCGCCCGGTGCGTCGCGTCCTCGCTGATCCACAGCCCTTCCTCGTCACACATCAGGAAACCCGGAGCATCGAGGTCGGCGACGAGCAGCGGATCGCTGCCGTCCGCCGACCAGCGGCGGACGCTTCCCTTTCCCGAACCCTTGCCCTTCAGCGTGTAGAAGAGGTCACCGTTGCCACAGATCGCCAACCCCTCGGCCTCGCGCAGACCGCCGCGGAGGACGCTCAGCGTGCCGCTGACCGCGTCCAGCCGCAGCAGACGCCCTTCTGCCGGCAGATCCTCGATGGCATAGAGTGCGCGGCCGTCACTCGCGAGACCTTCGACATTCCGCCCGGTCATCAGGGTTTCGCTCTGCCCGTCGCGCCACCAGAGAACCCGCTGCTCGCCGCCTTCCTGGCTGAGCGCCAGCCCGCCGCGATACGACAACAGCCCATCCGGCTTCGAAAGGCCCGCGAGCACTTCCGACACGCGGCCATCGGGACTGCGCCGGAAGAGCGATCCGCGGCCGTTGCCGAGTTCCCGGGTCCAGTAGAGCGACCCTTCGGGATCGGTGGCCAGGGCGCTGACCTGCGGCAGATCGTCGAGATGGACCCGATACGCCCAGCCTGCGGCAGCCGTCACCGGGTAGAAGTGTTGCCAGGCAAGAAAAAGCAGTCCGCTGAGAACGGCTGCCGCCACTGCCCAGAGCATCCACGCGCGCTCCGAGACTGCCGCGCGAATCGAGTTCCAGTTCAAGTTGTCCAATGTGCAGATTTTCCGGCTCGAAGAGTGCGACATGCCGTGTGTGCAGGAATCGCCTGCGCGCGAAATCCGCAAGGTTGTGCCCCGATCGTACTCTTCCTTGCCGCGAGAGCTGCCGTCAGCCTGCATGAATCGTCCTCGATGAGAATGGCCAGATCTGCCGGAAGCGCTTGTCTCCGGTGGCCACGCGGATCTTCCGACGCCTTCCTGAAGGCAGCATGAAGTTGCCTGCTGCTTGCTGACGGGATGAACCGATCGTGTGCCAGCGCCCTGCCGGGCGACCCGCGCAAAGAAACGCGGCAGCGCCCCAGCAAGCTGGCTGCCAGCTCACGCAGCAAACTGCAACGCCGCCAGTCCGGCGTACAGACCTCCCTTCGCCACCAGCGCGGCATGCGTTCCGTCCTCGACGACGCGGCCGTGATCGAGGACGATGATGCGGTCGGCGCGCTGCACCGTCGCCAGGCGGTGGGCGATGACGATCGTCGTCCGGCCGGTCATCGCGACCTCGAGGGCCGCCTGGACGACGCGCTCGCTGGCCGCGTCGAGGCTGCTGGTCGCCTCGTCGAGCAACAGCAGCGGCGCGTTCTTCAGTATCGCCCGGGCGATGGCGATACGCTGCCGCTGCCCCCCGGAGAGGCGCAGGCCGCGTTCGCCGACGAAGGTGTCGTAGCCTGCGGGCAGGCGGTGAACGAAGTCGTCGACAAACGCGGCGCCAGCCGCGGCGCGAATCTCGTCGGGCGAAGCGCCCGGTCTGCCGTAGGCGATGTTGTCGGCAATGCTGCCGGAGAAGATCACGGGCTCCTGCGGCACGACCGCGATCCGCCCGCGCAGCTCGGCGAGCGGCAGTTGCCGCAGGTCGGCCCCGTCGACCAGGATGGCGCCGGCAGCGACATCGTAGAAGCGCTGCAGCAGCTGGAACACGGTGGTCTTGCCGGCGCCCGAGGGCCCGACCAGCGCTACCGTCTGCCCCGCCGCAATACTGAGATCGAGCCCGAGCAGGACGCCTGCCGTCGGTCTTGACGGATAGACGAAGTGCACCTGGCTGAAGCAGAGCTGCAGGCCGCCTGCCGCCGGCGGCAGGCTGAGCGGACGCGCCGGCTCGACGATTGGCGAGCGCACCGCAAGCAGTTCCATCAGCCGCTCGGTGGCGCCCGCAGCCCGCAGCAGATCGCCCCAGACCTCGGCGAGGACGGCAACGCTGCCGGCGACGAGCATCACGTAGAGCGCCGTCTGGCTCAGCTCGCCAGCGCTGATCTCACCGGCCAGAACGGCCCGCACGCCGCCGTACATGCCGTACAGCAACGAGGCGAAGACGCCGATGATGACGAAGGCGGTCAGTGCCGAGCGCGTGCCGGTGCGTCGCATCGAGGCAGTGAAGGCCTCTTCGTTGGCGCGACCGAAGCGCTCGGCCTCGGCCGCCTCGCGGCCGTAGCTCTGGACCACCGCGACCGCATTGAGCACCTCGCCGGCGATGCCACCGGTGTCGGCCAGTCGATCCTGGCTGGCGCGCGACAACTTGCGGACGCGCCGCGCGATCAGCACCGCCGGCAAGACGACGAGGACGATGATGCCGGCGACCGACAGCATCAGCCGCGGCGCGGTCGCCAGCAGCATCGCCAGGCCGCCGAGCAGCAGCACGAGGTTGCGCAGCCCCATGCTGACGCTCGAGCCGAGCGCATGGTGGATGACCGTCGTATCGGTGCTGAGACGCGAGAGAACCTCGCCGGTCTTCAGCGTCTCGAAGAACTGCGGACTCTGCCGCAGCACGTGCGCGTAGACCGCTTGCCGCAGGTCGGTGGTGACACGCTCGCCGATCCAGCTCACCATGTAGTAGCGAGCGGCCGTGGCCAGACCGAGCAGCAACGAGAGCGCGAAGAGGAACAGGAAGTGCTGCCGAATCGCTGCCAGCCGCTCGTCCGAAGCCCCTGCAACGGGCTGCATCAGCCCCCCGTCGACAAGCAGCTTGACGGCGTGGGGAAGCATCAGCATGGCGCCGGCAGCCAGCAGCAGGAACGACAGGGCAAGCGCCAACCGCCCGGGGTAGCGGCCAACGTAGGGCAACAGGGCGCGTAGTGGCCGCAGCCGACGGGTCGCCGCCGGCGACCCGTCGGCTGCGGCTGGCGCCTCGGGAGCGGCCCGGCTCAGCCGAGCATTCCCAGCACGACGCCAACGGCGGCGCCGATGCCCAGCGCGCCGAAGCAGAGCATCGAGAGCAGGAAGCCGGCGCCACGCGTCCGCGGATCACGCGCGTAGGCGATCGCATACCACACCCGCGCCAGCAGCCAGACGCCCCCGAGCAACGTCGCCCAGAGACTCGAGACGCTGCTGGCGAACACCCACAGCACCGGCAGGAAGGCGACACTGTTCTCGACGGTGTTGGCCTGGATGCGGTGGGCGATCTCGAATTGCGGGTGGCCGCTGGTCGCCGGCGCCTGGATGCCGAAGCGGATGCGGCAACGACCGACGTATGCGGCGCAGGCGAAGAGCAGGAAGGAGGTCGCGAGAGTGACGAGGGCTGGACCTGGATAGACGTTCATGGCATCACTTCATGAAAGGGGCGAGTTGCCACAGACACCGAAAGAGCCGGGAAATTCAGCTTGCCGCGCGCTCGCCCGCCGGCCGGCCAGGCAGAGCGCCAGGCACCGCGCGCCATGGTTCACGCTTCCGTGCCGCAGCGCGCCCGCGGCCCATGGCCTGAGCGGACCGCCGGGGCGGCGGTCGCCCGCGGGTCAGCGCGTCAGCCTGCGCCCGAGCGGCCCCGGCGGCAACCGATGGCCGCCGCCAGCAACAGCAGAACCGGGAAGGCCGGTTCGGGAACCTGCCCCGCCTCCTGCCGGCCGATCAGCTCGAGCGACAGGTCCGGCGCAGCCTGCACCCACGGAGCGCCCTCGACGCCGCGGAACAGGCTGAGCTGATCGCCACCGCTGCCCTCCAGCCAGTACCAGGAATCACTGGCGGAATCGAGGAAGACCGAGACGTAGCCTGCACCCGCGCCGAGCGCCTCCGGAGCGGAAAGGCTCATCTCGTAGCGAAAGATCGCATTGCCAGTGTCGTCAGAAGCTCCGGCGTCCGTCTTCACGACCGAACCGGCGACGGTCCGGATCGCTGGTGCCGTCACGTCGCTCAGATCGCTGAACAGGCGGACGACGAACAGGCTCTCGTCGGCGTCGGTCCCCCACCAGCGCAGACCGGTCAAGGTCGCTGCTCCGGACAGGGAGTAGCGTTCCGCGTTCTGGAAACCAAACAGCTGGCCGATGGAGTAGGCGCCGTCGAGGGCCGTCCCGCCGTCGACCTTCGCCTGCGAAAAAATCTCGGCCGCCTGAGGGGCTCCGCCGAGAACGGCGGTCAGCGCCACCCCGACGAGTGTCTTTTGCAGATGGGAGTGGAGCAACTTCATGGAACTTCCTTCCTGTCGGGTAATGGTTGAGAAAAGCATGGCTGTGCCCTTCCTCAAGTGATGAGGCTACCGCCGGCGGATGAGCCGACGCCCACCAGCTGGATCAGTTCGAACTCGACGGCATCGACGAGGAACTCACTTCCGTGCAGCTTGCCGCCGCTGCTGAAGGGCGCCGACGCGAAGTCCCCGGCCCCATCCACGTAGGCCCCATCGACGAAGTTCGCTCCGTCATAGGCGCCGCTGGTGAGCACCAGCGAGCGGAAGCCGGCCGCCGAACTGAGGGTGACTTCCTGCGTCCCGGCCGCGTTGGCGCCGTCGAACAGCACCTCGCCGACGAGATTCCCAAGGCTGTCGAATGCCTGCAGCCGCCCTGCCTCGACCGCACCCGCCAAGCCGTCGTCGTTGAGGTTCAGGTTCGACAGGTCGAGCGTCGCCCGGGAGGCGTCGCGGTCGAGCAACAGCCGCAGACCTTCGCTGCCGTCGATCTCCTGCCGGATGACACTGGTCGGCGCGGTCTGGCCGCTTACCCCGAGGTCGCCGAGGTAAACGTCCGTTCCCGACAGGGTCACCGGGCTGCCATTCTGCAGCTTGACTGCCGACCAGGTCTCGCCCGCGTCGTCCCAGTCGGCCTTGTGCGCGATCGTGACCTGCGGCGCACTCCACGCCGTCACCCAGGCGTCGGGGGCCGCGCTCGTCAAACGGGCGACGGCGTTGCCAAGGTGCAGCACCGGGTTCACCTGCACCGCCAGTTGCCCGGCGGACGCATGCACTCCGTCCTCGTCCGCGACGTCGACCGTGATCGCATAGCTGCCGGGGTTGGCGTAGGTGTGCGTCACATCCCCCTGCGTCGGATAGCTGCTGTCGCTGCCGTCACCCCAGTGAACCACGTAGCTGCTCGCGGTATCGACTCCTGGATCGCTCACCGCGCCCAGGTTGAGGGTGTACGCCGTATCCTCGGCAACCGTCGCCGCACCGCTGAGGGCGATCACCGGCGCGACGTTGCTTACCGTGAGCTGGAAGCCGTCGCTGACGGTTTCTCCCGGTTCGTCGGTGATCGTGATGCTGACGCTGTGGCTGGCATCACCGTCGGCGTACCGATGGTCGAGAGTCAGGCTCGCGAGGAACGTGTTGCCGGTCACCGGCACACTTCCGTCGCCGTAGTCGATGCTGTAGTTCCAGCCAAGCGCGCCGTCGTCCTGCCCGTCAGTGAAAACGATTGTCCGGTTGAAGGTATCGCCTTCATTCACGGAATCGTCTGGGCCGGCGTCCAGGGCCAAGGTCGGGGTCGCCGGGGCGACGTCAATGGTGACGATTGCCGTGCCGAAGCCGCCGAAGCCGTCGCCGACCGTGTAGCTGAAGCTGGTCTGGCCGGTGAAGCCCGCGTCGGGCGTGAAGCTGAAGCTGCCATCGGCCAGCGCAACGAGCGTGCCCTGCAGACCGGTCACGTTGACGCCGACGACGCTGAGCGGATCGCCGTCGGCATCGGTATCGCCATCGAGCACCCCCGGTGCGGCGATGTTGAGCGTCTCGCCGGGCCGCATCGAGTACGACTCGTCGTCGGCCACCGGGTCGGTGTTGATGACGTCGATCGTCACCGTGCCGCCAGCGAAGCCACCGAAGCCGTCGCCGACCGTGTAGCTGAAGCTGGTCTGGCCGCTGAAGCCCGCGTTGGGCGTGAAGCTGAAGCTGCCATCGGCCAGCGCAACGAGCGTGCCCTGCAGACCGGTCACGTTGACGCCGACGACGCTGAGCGGATCGCCGTCGGCATCGGTATCGCCATCGAGCACCCCCGGTGCGGCGATGTTGAGCGTCTCGCCGGGCCGCATCGAGTACGACTCGTCGTCCGCCACCGGGGCCGTGTTGATGACATCGATCGTCACCGTGCCGGTATCGGTACCGCCAAAGCCGTCACCCACCGTGTAGCTGAAGCTCGTCTGCCCGCTGAAGCCCGCGTTCGGCGTGAAACTGAAGCTGCCGTCGAGCTGCGGCGCAAGGCTGCCCTGCAGACCGGTGACGTTGACGCTGAGGAGGCTGAGCGGGTCGCCGTCGGCGTCGGTATCGCCATCGAGCACGCCCGGTGCGGCGATGGTGAGCGTCTCGCCGGGTCGCATCGAGTACGACTCGTCGTCCGCCACCGGGGCCGTGTTGATGACGTCGATCGTCACCGTGCCGGTATCGGTACCGCCGAAGCCGTCACCCACGGTGTAGCTGAAGCTCGTCTGCCCGCTGAAGCCCGCGTTCGGCGTGAAACTGAAGCTGCCGTCGAGCTGCGGCGCAAGGCTGCCCTGCAGACCGGTGACGTTGACGCTGAGGAGGCTGAGCGGGTCGCCGTCGGCGTCGGTATCGCCATCGAGCACGCCCGGTGCGGCGATGGTGAGCGTCTCGCCGGGTCGCATCGAGTACGACTCGTCGTCCGCCACCGGGGCCGTGTTGATGACGTCGATCGTCACCGTGCCGGTATCGGTACCGCCGAAGCCGTCACCCACGGTGTAGCTGAAGCTCGTCTGCCCGCTGAAGCCCGCGTTCGGCGTGAAACTGAAGCTGCCGTCGAGCTGCGGCGCAAGGCTGCCCTGCAGACCGGTGACGTTGACGCTGAGGAGGCTGAGCGGGTCGCCGTCGGCGTCGGTATCGCCATCGAGTACGCCCGGTGCGGCGATGTTGAGCGTCTCGCCGGGTCGCATCGAGTACGACTCGTCGTCCGCCACCGGGGCCGTGTTGATGACGTCGATCGTCACCGTGCCGGTATCGGTACCGCCAAAGCCGTCACCCACCGTGTAGCTGAAGCTCGTCTGTCCGCTGAAGCCCGCGTTCGGCGTGAAACTGAAGCTGCCGTCGAGCTGCGGCGCAAGGCTGCCCTGCAGACCGGTGACGTTGACGCTGAGGAGGCTGAGCGGGTCGCCGTCGGCGTCGGTATCGCCATCCAGGACGCCAGGCGCGGCGATGTTGAGCGTCTCGCCGGGCCGCATCGAGTACGACTCGTCGTCCGCCACCGGGGCCGTGTTGATGACGTCGATCGTCACCGTGCCGGTATCGGTACCGCCAAAGCCGTCACCCACCGTGTAGCTGAAGCTCGTCTGTCCGCTGAAGCCCGCGTTCGGCGTGAAACTGAAGCTGCCGTCGAGCTGCGGCGCAAGGCTGCCCTGCAGACCGGTGACGTTGACGCTGAGGAGGCTGAGCGGGTCGCCGTCGGCGTCGGTATCGCCATCCAGGACGCCAGGCGCGGCGATGTTGAGCGTCTCGCCGGGCCGCATCGAGTACGACTCGTCGTCCGCCACCGGGGCAGTGTTGCCGCCACCAGTCGCATTGACGGTGACGGCCTTGTTGGCGACACCGATGAAGGTGCCGTCCTCGTCCACCACGCCCACGCTGATGGGGTAGTTGCCGGGGTCGGCGTAGGTGTGGGTGACATCGCCGCCAGCCGCGTAGGTGTCGTCGGTGCCGTCGCCCCAATGCACCACGTAGCTGGTCACCGTATCGCTGCCCGGGTCGGTGATGCTGCCCAGGTTGAGGGTGTAGACCGTGTCCTCGACCACGTTGGCCGCGCCCGAAAGGGCGATCGTCGGCGCCACGTTGTTCACCGTGACGGCCTTGCTGCCGGCGTTGATGTGGGTGCCGTCCTCGTCCACCAGGTCCACCGTGATGGTCGGGCTGGACAGGCCGTCAGCGTACACGTGCGTCACGTCGCCTGCTGCACCATAGGTGTCAGACGTGCCGTCACCCCAGTGAACCACGTAGCTGGTCACCGAGTCGACTCCCGGATCGCTCACCGCGCCCAGCGTCAGGGTGTAGGTCGCCCCTTCGTCGACGCTGGCGCCACCGCCCAGGGCGATCGTCGGCGCCACGTTGTTCACCGTGACGGCCTTGCTGCCGGCGTTGATGTAGGTGCCGTCCTCGTCCACCAGGTCCACCGTGATGGTCGGGCTGGACAGGCCGTCAGCGTACACATGCGTGACGTCGCCTGCGGCACCATAGGTGTCAGACGTGCCGTCACCCCAGTGAACCACGTAGCTGGTCACCGAGTCGACTCCCGGGTCGCTCACCGCGCCCAGCGTCAGGGTGTAGGTCGCCCCTTCGTCGACGCTGGCGCCACCGCCCAGGGCGATCGTCGGCGCCACGTTGTTCACCGTGACCAGGAAGCTGTCGCTGGCGGTTTCGCCCACCTCGTCGGTCAGCGTGACGGTGACGGTATGGCTGTCACTGCCATCGGCATACACGTGACTCAGATCCAGGCTCTTGGTCAAGGTAGTGCCGGTGACCGGGGCGCTGCCATCGCCGTAGTCGATGCCGTAGCTCCAGCCCGCCGCGCCGTCGTCGCTGCCGTCGCCGAAGGCGATGCTGCGGGTGAAGGTGTCGCCTTCAGACAGGGTGGCGTCGGCGCCTGCATTGATGCTCAGGGTTGCCGAAGCCGCGTCCACCGTGACCGACGTGCCGCCGGCTGCAGTATGAGTGCCGTCCTCGTCCACCACGTCCACGCTGATGGGGTAGTTGCCGGGGTCGGCGTAGGTGTGGGTGACATCGCCGCCAGCCGCGTAGGTGTCGTCGGTGCCGTCGCCCCAATGCACCACGTAGCTGGTCACCGTATCGCTGCCCGGGTCGGTGATGCTGCCCAGGTTGAGGGTGTAGACCGTGTCCTCGACCACGTTGGCCGCGCCCGAAAGGGCGATCGTCGGCGCCACGTTGTTCACCGTGACGGCCTTGCTGCCGGCGTTGATGTGGGTGCCGTCCTCGTCCACCAGGTCCACCGTGATGGTCGGGCTGGACAGGCCGTCGGCGTACACGTGCGTCACGTCGCCTGCTGCACCATAGGTGTCAGACGTGCCGTCACCCCAGTGAACCACGTAGCTGGTCACCGAGTCGACTCCCGGATCGCTCACCGCGCCCAGCGTCAGGGTGTAGGTCGCCCCTTCGTCGACGCTGGCGCCACCGCCCAGGGCGATCGTCGGCGCCACGTTGTTCACCGTGACGGCCTTGCTGCCGGCGTTGATGTAGGTGCCGTCCTCGTCCACCAGGTCCACCGTGATGGTCGGGCTGGACAGGCCGTCAGCGTACACGTGCGTCACGTCGCCTGCTGCACCATAGGTGTCAGACGTGCCGTCACCCCAGTGAACCACGTAGCTGGTCACCGAGTCGACTCCCGGGTCGCTCACCGCGCCCAGCGTCAGGGTGTAGGTCGCCCCTTCGTCGACGCTGGCGCCACCGCCCAGGGCGATCGTCGGCGCCACGTTGTTCACCGTGACGGCCTTGCTGCCGGCGTTGATGTAGGTGCCGTCCTCGTCCACCAGGTCCACCGTGATGGTCGGGCTGGACAGGCCGTCGGCGTACACGTGCGTCACGTCGCCTGCTGCACCATAGGTGTCAGACGTGCCGTCACCCCAGTGAACCACGTAGCTGGTCACCGAGTCGACTCCCGGGTCGCTCACCGCGCCCAGCGTCAGGGTGTAGGTCGCCCCTTCGTCGACGCTGGCGCCACCGCCCAGGGCGATCGTCGGCGCCACGTTGTTCACCGTGACGGCCTTGCTGCCGGCGTTGATGTGGGTGCCGTCCTCGTCCACCAGGTCCACCGTGATGGTCGGGCTGGACAGGCCGTCGGCGTACACGTGCGTCACGTCGCCTGCGGCACCATAGGTGTCAGACGTGCCGTCACCCCAGTGAACCACGTAGCTGGTCACCGAGTCGCTGCCCGGGTCGCTCACCGCGCCCAGCGTCAGGGTGTAGGTCGCCCCTTCGTCGACGCTGGCGCCACCGCCCAAGGCGATCGTCGGCGCCACGTTGTTCACCGTGACGGCCTTGCTGCCGGCGTTGATGTGGGTGCCGTCCTCGTCCACCAGGTCCACCGTGATGGTCGGGCTGGACAGGCCGTCAGCGTACACGTGCGTCACGTCGCCTGCGGCACCATAGGTGTCAGACGTGCCGTCACCCCAGTGAACCACGTAGCTGGTCACCGAGTCGACTCCCGGATCGCTCACCGCGCCCAGCGTCAGGGTGTAGGTCGCCCCTTCGTCGACGCTGGCGCCACCGCCCAGGGCGATCGTCGGCGCCACGTTGTTCACCGTGACGGCCTTGCTGCCGGCGTTGATGTAGGTGCCGTCCTCGTCCACCAGGTCCACCGTGATGGTCGGGCTGGACAGGCCGTCAGCGTACACATGCGTGACGTCGCCTGCGGCACCATAGGTGTCAGACGTGCCGTCACCCCAGTGAACCACGTAGCTGGTCACCGAGTCGACTCCCGGGTCGCTCACCGCGCCCAGCGTCAGGGTGTAGGTCGCCCCTTCGTCGACGCTGGCGCCACCGCCCAGGGCGATCGTCGGCGCCACGTTGTTCACCGTGACGGCCTTGCTGCCGGCGTTGTGCGGACCGTCTTCGTCCAGCACCTGCATGACGATGGTGCGCGGAGTTCCGCTGGCCGCGCCGTCGGCGTAGGTGTGGCTGACGTTGCCGCCCGCCGCCAACAGGTTCGCGTAGTTGGTGGGCGTGAAGTCCGTGGCCGGACTGCCGTCGCCCCAGTCGATGCGATAGAGCGTCGGGGTGTCGACACCGGGATCGACGGCTGCGCCGACGTTCAGAACATACGCAGTACCCTCGCTGACTGAATCAGCGCCACTCAGTGGCACGCCGGGTGCGACGTTGGTGACCGTAATCGACTTGCCGGCAACGTTGGCATGCGTGCCATCCTCGTCCACCAGGTCCACGGTGATCGTGCGGCTCGTCCCGCTGACGTCGCCGTCGTTGTACACATGGTGTACTTCGCGGCTCGGGAGCAGATCGCTCGGCAGGAAGCTCTGGGTGTTGCCGTCGCCCCAGTGCACGACGTAGCTGGAGACGCTGTCGTTGCCCGGGTCGACCACGCTGCCAAGAACGAGGGTGTATACAGCGCCCTCCGGCGTGCTGCCGTTGCCCCCCAGCGACAAGCTGGGCGCCACGTTGTTGACCGTGACGTCGAAGCTGTCCGCATCCGACTGGAAGCCATCGTCATCGACGGTCACGGTGACGGTGTAGGGCGTGGTCCGATTGTCGGCGAACACATGCTGGATGTTGAAGCTGGTCTGGCCGGTGCTGATGCGGAAGTTCTCGGCGCCCGAACCGTCGCCCCAGTCGACCGTCACATTTCGGCCAGCCGGGTCCTGGTCGGCCGGATCGGTGAAGCTGATGATGCGGCTGAACAGCGTGCCCTCGTCGATGCTTGCATCGGCGCCGGCATCGACGACGATGACTTCGGCCGGCGGCGCCACGGTGATGGACTTGGTGCCGGCGTCGGCGTGGGTGCCGTCCTCGTCGACCAGCGCGATGCGGATGGTCGGCGTGCCCGCCGTCGCGTAGGTGTGGGTGACCTGCCCATTCGCCGGCAGAGATCCCGCCGCGATGATCTGAACTGCAGTGCTGTCGCCCCAGTCGATGCGGTACTCAGTGACCGTGTCGGTGCCGGGATCATACACTGGCCCCCAGTCACTCGGCCCGCTCAGGTCCAGCGTATAGACCTGGCCCTGCTCGACCGTGCTATTGCCGGACAGGTAGGGCAGCGTCGGCGCCACGTTGTTGACCGTGACGTCGAAGCTGTCGGTCTCGATGCTGTTGGCTTGGCCCTGTTGATCGTTGGCGGTGACGGTCACCGTATAGGTACCATCATCGGGCGGGGTCAGCCCGAGGGCTGGGTTGCCCGCACCCGTGGTGAAACTGTAGCCACCAGTCTGGCCGCCGCTACCAACCCAGCTGACCGTCACCAGATGGACGTCGGAAGGATCGGGATCGCCAATGGTGATGGTGTGCGTGAAGTAGGCGCCCTCGTTGGCCGTCTGACCCGCGCCGGCTTCCAGCGCCGGTCCATCGTTGACGTTATTGATGGTGATATTGGTGAACACCGATGTCGTGGCAAAGACGTTGCCATCACTGCCGTTCCAGCGGAACTGGTCTGCTCCGTAGAAGTTCAGGTTGCCCTGGTAGGTCAGCTTGTCGGCAGCCAGGTCGGCCACGGAAATGACCTGGCCGGGCGTCACGGCGACTCCGTCGAGCTTGAGGATGCCGGAAGCCGGCAGGGTGACGATCTTGATCGCCGCCAGGGTCTGCCCCTCGGCGTCGAAGAAGCCGGAGGCGAAGAGGTCATCGCTGAGGATGATCGGGGCGTCTTCCGGCCCCACCACCGACACATCCTGCACCTGCGGCGCCTGGTTGTTGTAGCGCTGCAGGAAGACGTCGTAGGTGGCGTTGCCGTAGTTGTAACCGCCCCAGGTCAGGATGAAGCCGCCATCGGGCGTGCCGACCAGGTCGGAGTCATTGCTGTACTCGTTGTTCGCGGTCGGGTTGACCAGTTGCTCGCTGTCGACCTTGCGGCCCGCGGCATCGTATTGCTGGAACAGGATTTCATCACCGTTGGTCCAGCTGACGGCGAAGCCGCCGTTCGCCAGCGCGGCCACCGCCGGGAGGGACTGGTTGCCGGATACGGAGTAGTTGACGCGGAATTCTCCACCCACCGCATTCCCTGCCGAGTCGTAACGTTGGCCATAGACGCCCCAGCCGTCCGTATCCTGGTAGCTGTCGGAACTCCAGACCACCACGTAGCCGCCATCGTTCAGAGCCGCCACGTCCGGCTGGCGCTGGCCGTTGGCGGTGTAGGTGTTGGCGCGGAACTCGGTACCGTCCTTGCTGCCGTCGGCGTTGAAGCGCTGGCCGTAGACGCCGTAGCTGCTGCCATCCTCAGCATAGGACTGCCAGACCACCACGAAACGGCCATCCGCCAGCGTGGTGATCGACGGAGCGCTCTGTTCATAACCCTCATACCCGGCGCTGGTGTTGACACTGAACACGTCGCCATCCTTCGCGCCCGCGTTATCGAATCGCTGACCCCAGATCTGGTAGGGCGAATTGCTGCTCTGGTCATACACCCCGTACCACACCGCGACGAAACCGCCATTCTGCAACGCAGCAAGAGTGGGCTGCGACTGGTCGTAATTGGCGTAGATCGCCGCCGGGTTGTTGATGACGAACTCGGCGCTGGTGGCCGCGCCGGTGTTGTCGAAGGTGCGGCCGACCACGTCGTAGCCCGTCGAACCAATCTGGTTGTACCCGGCCCAGGCGACGGTGAAGCCGCCGCCCTGCAGCGCCACCACCGTCGGCTGCCACTGTGTGCTGGCGAAGGTGGTGTTGACCTGGAACTCGGGCGCCAGCGGGTTGTCGTTGCTGTCGTAGACGCGGGCGAATACGCCCTGGGCGTTGCCGTCCTGACCGCTGTTGTCGGTCCACACCACCACGTAGTTGTCGTTGCCGAGATAGGCAATCGACGGGTTATCCTGCGTGGATCCGATCGTGCTGTTGACCACCTTCTCGGCGCCGTAGAGCGAGGCACCGTCCGGCTGCGCCGTGATGTTGATGGTGATCGCTTTCGGCGCGGTGACGCCACCGTCGCCGTCGGACAGGCTCAGCGAGATGGTGCGGCTGGGCTCGGGGTTGGGCAGCGGGTTGGCATAGGTCAGGTTCTCGATCAGCGCCTCGGCCGCATCGGGGTGGCATGGGCGTTGAACACGACGGTCAGCGGCTTGCCGTTGACCCCGTCGGAGATGATGGTGCCGATGACCACGGCGCCCGTACCGTCGTTGTAGGTGACGCTGTTGCCCGAGACGCCGATCTGGCCGACGCCGGTGCCCTCATTGCGGATGCCCAGTTGATCCTGCGCGTTGATGCCGGGGATGTCGAACTGGTTCGGGTTGCCGTAGGGCGTGACATAGCTGACGTCCAAGCGGCCGCCGTCGAAATTGGCGGAATCCGGGTCCACCAGACCGACGCCCGCGTCGATGAGTTGCGGCGTGTCGTTGACCAGGTTTTCCATGTACGTGACGCTGGACACCAGATCGACGATCTGCGGCGGGGCCTGGCGTGGGAAATCGGCGGGATTGCCGACGAGGCGCTGGAAGATGCCGCTGTCGCTGGCATCGTAGTATCCCCACCAACTCACCGCGAAACTGCCGTTCGACAGGGCGACGACGGCCGGGCTCTGGTCGCTGGTGGTGCCCGGACCGTTGAGCCGCAACTCGCCGTCGACCCGGTTGCCCAGGGCATCGTACTGCTGGGCCAGGATGCGGTCACCACTGCTGTTGTCGTACCAAGTCACGACGAAGCCGCCGTTGGCCAGGGTGGCGACCTCCGGTGCGTTCTGCCAGTTGTAATAGGTGTCGTTGACGCGGAACTCGTTCGAGGCCGGCGAACCATCGCTGTTGAACAGGCGCGCATAGACGCCGTCGACGTGGCTGTCCTGGCCGCGTGAGGTCCAGACCGCAACGAAACCGCCGGCGGTGGCCGCGATGCTGGGGTCGTACTGATAGTCGTTGGTGTAGGTGTTGAGCTGGAATTCGCTGCCCAGCTTGGCGCCGGTGCTGGAGTTGAAGCGCTGCGCGTAGACGCCGGAATTGGAGCCGTCCTGCTGTTCGCCGCGCCACGCCACCAGGATGTCGCCGCTGGCGAGCTGGATGATCGCGGGTTCCGACTGGTAGGTGTTTTCGTAGTTGAGACTGGTGTTGGCGCGCGTCTCGCTGCCGACTGCCTGGCCGGCAGCGTTGTAGCGCTGGAAGAAGACGTCATAGTACTGGCCGTCCCGCTCACCATCGGAATACCAGGCGACGGCGAAACCGCCATCGGCCAGGGCGGTGATCGCCGGCTGGAACTGGTTGCCGCTGCTGCTGGCATTGACCACGAACTCGCCGCCCACCTTCAGGCCGTTGGCGTCGAAACGCTGCCCGACGACGGCGTCACCCGAGGCATCGCGGTACTGGCCGCGGAAGACGGCGACGAAGCCGCCGTCGTTCAGGCCGGCCACCGCTACCTCGGTCTGGTTGTACGGCGTGTAGTCGCTGACGCGGAACTCATTGCCCACCCGCGTGCCGTCGGCCGCGAAACGCTGGCCGAAGATGCCGTAATCCCAGCCGTCCTGGCCGTTGGATTGCCAGAGCGTGACGTAGCCGCCGTCGGCCAGCTTGGCCATCGCCGGCGCGCTCTGCGTGCTGGTGGTGTAGGTGTTGACCTGTTCGGCGCTGAACAGCGGGATCGCGCCGTCGGCTTCCGCCGTGACGTTGATCTGCACCGTGCGCGGCGCCGACGTCGTGCCGTCGCCATCGCTGACGGTGATGCTCACCAACCGACCGGGCACCGGATCGCTGGAACTGTTGCGATAGCTGAGGTTCTCGATGACCGCTTCCACCGCCGCGGCGCTGGCCTGCGCGTTGAATTCGATGACCAGATCGACTCCGTTCTGGCCATTGAAGCCGGGCACGATGGCGCCTATGGCGATGCCGCCGTAGCTGACGACACCCGTGCCGGCGTCGAATCCCACCTGGCCCGCACCGCCACCCTGACTGCGCACGCTGAAGTGGTCCTGCAGCGGCAGGTTCTGGGCAAGATCGGAGCCGAGGCTGTTGTAGCCGGAAATCACCGACACGGTCAGGCGACCACCGGCGAAGTTGGCAGAGTCGCTGTCGCTGACACTGACCGCCGGGTCGATGAGTACGCCCGCAGCCTGATTGGCGGCATTCTCCAGCACGGTGATGCTGCTGCTGAGGTCGCTGATGACCGGAGCGGCAGACTTGCTCAACGATCCGGCCGGACCGAAGAGGTTCTGGTAAATGCCGTAGGACGGGTCACCATCCTGGTTGTACGACTGCCAGGCCGCCACCCAGCGGCCACCGCTGAGACCGGCGACGTCCGGGCGGTACTGCGTGCTGCTGGTGTAGCTGTTCAGCATCAACGGCCCGTCGACCTTGTTGCCGGCCGCATCGAACTGCTGCGCCATCGCCTCATGATCGCTGATGCCCGGATAGTCGCTCCAGCTGATCACGTAGCCGCCGTTGTCGAGGGCGGCGATGCGGGCGTAGGTGTCGCCATTGGGTGCGCTGGGGCCGTCGTTGACCAGCACTTCGCCGCCGATCTTGACCCCGGCAGCGGTGTAGCGTTGCGCCATGATCGACCAGCCGCCGAGGCCGGCGTTGTTGCTCACCCAAGTGACCACGAATTCACCGTTGCTCAGCACCGCCACGTCGGGGTTGGACTGGTTGTCGATGGTGTAGGTGTTGATCTGGAATTCGCCGCCGCGCGCAGTGCCGTTGGCGTTCATCAACCGCGCCTGCACACTCAAGCTGCTGCCATCCGGGCCTGCCGAATTCCACACCACCACGTAGCCACCATCATTGAGCCCGGCCAGCTGCGGGAAATACTGGCTGCCGGCAACGTAGGTGTTGACCGTGACCGGTCCGCTCTGGGCAACGCCGCCGGCGTCGTAGTGCTGCACGCGCACGCCAAAGCTGTCGCCGTCGGCGTTCTGGTAGTCGCTGTAAGCGATGACGAAAGCGCCTCCGTTCAGGCCGAGGACCCGGGCATCGAGCTGGTGATTCCAGGTTGCGGTGTTGACCAGAAACTCGCTGCCACCGGCTGGCCGTCGGCACCGTAACGCTGGGCGTAGACGCCGTGGATCGATCCATCCTGACCATCGGAATCCCAAGCGACGACGAAACCGCCGGTGGAGAGCCCGGCCACGCCGAGCAGCGAATTGCCATACTGGCTGGCTGGCGTGTAGCTGTTGACCTGGAACTCGGGTCCGATGGCCGAGCCATTGAAATCGTAGCGCTGGGCGAAGACGCCCCAGCCATCGCTGTCCTGGCCGTTGGACTCCCAGACCACCACGTACTGACCGCTGTTGCCGCCCTGCAGGGCCGCGATAACCGGCTCGACCTGGTCGCTGGCGGTGTAGGTGTTGACACGCTGCTCTGCGCTCAGCAGCGGCACGGCGCCGTCGGTCTGCGCAGCGACGTTGATCGTCATCACGCGCGGTGCGCTCTGGCCGCCGTCGCCGTCGGATACCACCACCGACACCTGCCGGCTGGACGTCGGATTGCTGGAGCTGTTGCGGTAGCTGATGTTCTCGATCACCGCTTCGACCGCCTCGGCGGTCGCGCTGGCGTTGAACTGCAGCACCAGGTCGGCGCCGTTCTGGCCGTTGCTGACGATGCTGCCGATCGCCGTGCCGCCGTAGCTCACCACACCGGTGCCGGAGTTGAAGCCGACCTGGCCGGCGCCGCCGCCCTCGTTGCGGATGGAGAAGTGATCCTGCTGGAAGGCCACGGGGTCAAAGGCTTGCGCGGCGCCGTAGCCGGTGATGACGCTGACCTGCAGGCGACCGCCGTCGAAGTTGGCGGAATCCGCGTCCACGACGCGCACCCCTGGATCGAGGATCTGCGTGCCGGCATTGACGACGTTCTCGTTGAAGCTCACCGAGCTGGCCAGGTCGATCAATTCCGGCGAAGCCTGGCGCGTGATGCTGCCCGGCGTGCCGAACAGGCTCTGGAAGACTCCGTAGCTGCTGTTGCCGTCGCCGCCTCCTGGTTGTGGCTCATCCAGACGGCGACGAAATTGTTGCCGGTGAGGGCAGCGATATCCGGGTAGATCTGAGTGTTGGCGGTGCTGCTGGCCAGCGAGAACGGACCGTCGACCTTGTTGCCGCTGGCATCGAATTCCTGGGCATAGACGCCGTAGCCGCTGTCGCTCGGGCTGGAATAACCGTCCCAGCTGACGACGAAACCACCATTCTGCAGGGCGGTGACGTGCGGCCATTGACCATGATCGGAACTGAAATCGCTGCTGCTGGCGGTGAACTCACCGCCGACCGTCACACCGCCGGCGGTGTACACTTGGCCACGGATGCTGCCGGTCGAGTCGTCGTTCCAGACCACTACGATCCGGCTGCTGCTCAGCACCGCCACGTCCGGATTGGTCTGGCTGCCGGCGGTCGTGGTGTTGACCCGGAACTCGCTGCCCACCCTGGCGCCGGCAAGGTCGAAGCGCTGGGCATAGACGCCCCAGCCGGAGCCGTCCTGATAGATGGATTCCCAAACGGCGATGAAGCCGGTCTCGTTGGCACCGGCCGTGGCCGGGTCGTCCTTCAGCGCCGCCAGGTACGGCACGTACTGCTCGTTGGGCACGTAGCTGTTTATCGGGAATACCGTGCCCTGTGGCGTGCCGTCGGCGGCGTAGCGCTGGGCGAAGATGCCATAGCTGCTGGTATCGCGGTACTGGTCGGTCCAGGCGAGGACGAAGCTGCCGTCGACCAGGCCCAGCGCGGTGGGATGGGTCTGGTCGTAGGCGGTGAGGTCGGAAACCCGGAACTCGCTGCCCGCTGCGCTGCCGTCGGCGCCGTAGCGTTGCGCATAGACGCCGCCGGAGGAGCCGTCCTGACCCTCGCTGCGCCAGACGACGACGAAGCCCCCGTTGGCCAGGCTGGCCACCATCGGCTCGCTCTGCTCGTTGCTGGCGTAGGTGTTGACCTGGAACTCGGTGCCCACCTGCACACCATCGGCGTTGTAGCGCTGGGCGAAGACGCCGTTGCCACTGCCATCCTCACCAAGAGAGCGCCAGACCACCACGTAGCTGCCGGCGTTCGGGCCTTCGAGGCCGACGACCCGCGGGTAGTACTGGTCGCCCGGCTCGTAGGTGTTCACCTGCTCGTCGCCGAACAGCGGCTGGGCGCCGTCGTCCTCGGGGCTGATGTCGATCACCAAGTTCTGCGAGGTAGTCGCAAAGGCTGAATCCTGGAGTTGGACCTGGATCGTGCGGCTGGCCAGAGGGCCGTCGCTGGTCGTCTGGTAGCGCAGGTTTTCGATCACCCGCTCAACGGCTTGGGCGGTGGCAGAGCCATTGAAGTCCACCACCAGGGTGTCGCCGTCGGCGCCGGTGTCAGCAGCGTTGACCGTGCCGATGACCGTGCCCTCGTAGCTGATCTCGCCGGTGCCGGCATTGAAGCCGACCTGGCCTGCGCCCGCTCCCTGATGGCGGATCGAGAGCTGGTCTTCCGGGCGGCCGGAACCCGAGACGTAGGACACCGTCAGCGTCGTGATCAGGTCGGCGCCCTGCGTCACGGCGACGTTTTCGTCCAGGATGGCTCCCAGTTGCGCCGCGGCCTCGGGCAGGGTGATGCTGTCGTGCAGGTCCGCCAGGCCAAGGGCCAACGGCGGGGACGAAGCCTCGATGCTGATCGTCGTGCTGGCGGGCGCGGAGGCGCCGCCGTCGCCGTCGAACAGGCGGAAGGCCACGCTACGGCTCCCGGTGGGGGCGGTGGTGTCGTTGTACTGGTAGCTGATGTTCTCCACCAGATGGCGCACCGCTTCGGGAGTGGCGCTGGCGTTGAAGCTGATCACCAGCGGCGCGCCGGCACTGCCGCCGGCGACAGTGCCGATCGCCGTGCCACCGTAGCTGATGTCGCTGCCGGATACGCCGATCTGGCCGACGCCGTCACCTTCGTGGTTGACGGCCAGCACGTCCAGGGCCAACTGGCCGGAGGTGAAATAGACCCACAGGCTGCCCGTGTCGAAGTTGGCGGAGTCGCTGTCGCTCACCCAGACGTCGGCATCGATGATCTGCGGCGTGACGGCCTCGGCGGCGCCCAGGCTGCGGGTGGCAACGACATCGTCCAGCACGGGGTTGGCCTGCCGTGGCAGCTCGGATGGATCGCCGAAGAGCTGCTGGTAGATGCCGTTGCCGCTGCCGTCCTGATCGCCGGAAGTCCAGACGCTGACGTAGTTGCCGTTGCCCAGGTCGGCCAGCGCCGGCTGCGACTGAGCGGACCAGTAGTAATGGCCGCTGGCCGGATTGTTGATCTGCCGGTCGCCTTCGATGGGATTGCCGGCAGCGTCGTACTCGCGCACGTAAACATCGAAATAAGTGCCTTCCGGGCCCCAGTTGTCGTTGTAGAAGCTGACCACGAAGCCACCGGTGGACAGGCCGATGACGTCAGGCTGGTACTGGCCACCAGCCGTGTTTTCGTTGACGCGGAACGGGCTGCCCACGGCGGCACCGCTGGCGTCGTAGCGCTGGCCCATCACCGCCGCACTGCTGCCGTCCTGGTTGTCGTCGCGCCAGACGATGACATAGCCACCGTCGTTCAGGGCCGCCACCTTGGGTTCGTACTGGGCGCCACTGGTGTTGCCCGCATTCACCAGGAAACTGTCGCCGAAGCTCTCGGTGGCCGCGTCGAAGCGGCGGGCGAATACGCCATAGCTGCTGCCGTCATTGCCGTTGTCGTCGCGCCAGACCACGAGCAGGTCGCCGTCCGAAAGAGCGGCGATGTCAGGTACGACCTGGTAACCGGGCTGCGGCGTACCACTGCCCGGGCTCGTGCTGACCAGCAGTTCGCCACCCACCTTGTTGCCGGCGTTGTCCCAGCGCTGCAGGGTGATGTCGAGGTAACCGCTGTCCGCCGGACTGTAGGAACTCCAGGCCGTGGCAAAGCCGCCGCCATAGGCGGTCAGTGCGTCGTTGTACTGGGTACTGTCGGTGTAGGTATTGAGGAGGAACTGGCTGCCTTGGGCGACACTGCTCGCGTCGTAGCGCTGCCCAAACACGCCCCAGCCGGATCCGTCATGACCATTGGCGTCCTGCCAGGTGACGACGAAGCCACCGTCGGACAGGCCCGCCACATGCGGCCAGCTCTGCTCACCCGCGCTCAGGCTGTTGACCTGCCATTCCGGTCCCACCGCGACGCCGCTGGCGTTGAAGCGCTGGGCGTAGATGCCCCATGAACTGCCGTCCTGGCCGTTCGAATTCCACACCACCACATAACCACCGTCGGAAAGACGACCAACCTCGGGGCTGCTCTGATCACCCGGTGTGAAGGTGTTGACCCGCTCCTCGCCGTAGGCCTTGGCCGTGCCCGTGCCGTCGAGCTCGGGCGTGACGTTGATCGTCAGAACGTTGGCTTGGCTTGCGCCGCCGTCGCCGTCGGACACGCGCAAGCCGAGGGTGCGGCTGGCATTGGGACTCGAGTCGATGTTGGCGTAGCCCAGGCGCTGGATCACCGCCTCCACCGCGTCGGACGTGGCGGCGTCGTTGCTGAAGTCGATGCGCAGGTTGGCGCCGTTGCTGCCGCCGGAAATCGTGCCGATGGCGGTGCCGCCATAACTCACGGTAGCGCCGGAGACGCCGATCTGGCCGGCGGCGTTACCCTGGTGCACGACGCCGAGCTGGTCTTCGGCGGATTGGCCGGTGAGGTAGTAGAGGTCGAGGCGGCCACCGTTGAAATTGCTCGAGTCTGAATCCGTCAGGCTCACGGCCGCATCGATAATCTGCAGGCCGCTGTTGACGACGTTCTCGGCAAAGGTCACCGTACCGACGAAATCCGCCAGATCGGGGTTGGCCTGCCGTGGCAACTCGGCCGGATCGCCGAAGAGCTGCTGGTAGATGCCGTTGCCGCTGCCGTCCTGATCGCCGGAAGTCCAGACGCTGACGTAGTTGCCATTGCCCAAGTCGGCCAGCGCCGGCTGTGACTGGGTGGACCAGTAATAGCTGCTGGCCGGATCGTTGATCTGGCGATCGCCGTCCACCGGATTGCCGGCAGCGTCGTACTCGCGCACATATACGTCGGAATAGCCTTCCGGGCCGTAGCTGTCGCTGTAAAAACTGACCACGAAACCGCCCGTGGACAGGCCGATGACATCAGGCTGGTACTGGCCACCAGCCGTGTTTTCGTTGACGCGGAACGGGCTGCCTACGGCGGCACCGCTGGCGTCGTAGCGCTGGCCCATCACCGCCGCACTGCTGCCGTCCTGGTTGTCATCGCGCCAGACGATGACATAGCCACCGTCGTTCAGGGCCGCCACCTTGGGTTCGTACTGGGCGCCACTGGTGTTGCCGGTATTCACCAGGAAACTGTCGCCGAAGCTCGCGGTGGCCGCGTCGAAGCGGCGGGCGTAGACGCCATGGCTGCTGCCGTCATTGCCGTTGTCGTCGCGCCAGACCACGAGCAGGTCGCCGTCCGAAAGAGCGGCGATGTCAGGCACGGACTGGTAACCGGGCTGGGACGTACCACTGCCCGGGCTCGTGCTGACCAGCAGCTCGCCACCGACCTTGTTGCCGGCGTTGTCCCAGCGCTGAAGAGTGATGTCGTGGTAACCGCTGTCAGCAGGACTGTAGGAACTCCAGGCCGTGGCAAAGCCGCCGCCATAGGCGGTCAGTGCGTCGTGGTACTGCGTACTGTCAGCATAGGTATTGACCAGGAACTGGCTGCCCTGGGCGACGCTGCTCGCGTCGTAGCGCTGTCCGAACACGCCCCAGCCGGAGCCATCATGACCATTGGCGTCCTGCCAGGTGACGACGAAGCCCCCGTCGGACAGGCCCGCCACATGCGGCCAGCTCTGCTCGCCGCCGCTCAGGCTGTTGACCTGCCATTCCGGTCCCACCGCGACGCCGCTGGCGTTGAAGCGCTGGGCGTAGATGCCCCATGAACTGCCGTCCTGGCCGTTCGAATTCCACACCACCACATAACCACCGTCGGAAAGACGACCAACCTCGGGGCTGCTCTGATCACCCGGTGTGTAGGTGTTGACCCGCTCCTCGCCGTAGGCCTTGGCCGTGCCATCGAGCTGCGGCGTGACGTTGATGGTCAGCACGTTGGGCGCGCTGCTGCCGCCGTCGCCGTCGGACACGCGCAGACCCAGCGTGCGGCTGGCGTTGGGGCTGGAATCGGGGTTGGCATAGCCCAGGCGCTGGATCAGCGCCTCCACCGCGTCGGACGTGGCGGCGTCGCTGCTGAAGTCGATGCGCAGGTTGGCGCCGTTGCTGCCGCCGGAAATCGTGCCGATGGCGGTGCCGCCATAACTCACGGTAGCGCCGGAGACGCCGATCTGGCCGGCGGCGTTACCCTGGTGCACGACGCCGAGCTGGTCTTCGGCGGCCTGGCCAGTGAGGTAGTACAGGTCGAGGCGGCCACCGTTGAAGTTGGCCGAATCGCTGTCGATCAGATTCGCCGCCGAGTCGATGACCTGCAGGCCGGCGTTGACGGCGTTCTCGCTGAAGCTGACGGTGCCGGTGAAGTCGGCCAGTTCCGGGTTGGCGGAACGTGGGAGTTCGGTGGTGTCGCCAAACAGTTGCTGGTAGATGCCGCTGTTGCTGCCATCCTGATAGTCGGAACGCCAGACGACGACGTAGTTGCCTTGACGGAGTTCGGCCATGACCGGCTGGTGCTGGTTGTTGCTGGTGTAGCTGTTGACCAGGCGGTCGCCATCGACTGGGTTGCCGGCGGCGTCATACTCACGGATGTAGACGTTGGCGCTGGTGCCGTCCGGGCCGTAGTAGTCATTGAAGAAGCTGACCACGAAGCCGCCGGTAGACAGGCCGATGACGTCGGGCTCGTACTGGCTGCCGGTGGTGTACTCGTTGACGCGAACGGCCGTGCCGACTTTCGCGTCACTGGCGGCGTAGCGCTGCACCATGACCGCCGAGCCGCTGCCGTCCTGGTTGTTCTCACGCCAGACGACCACATAGCCGCCGTCGCTGAGAGCGGCCACCTTGGTCTCGTACTGGGCATCGTCGGTGCGCGTGTTCACCAGGAAGCTGTCGCCGAAGGTACCGGTGCCGACGTCGAAGCGGCGCGCATAGACGCCATGGCTGCTGCCGTCGTTGCCAGCGTCGTCGCGCCAGACGATCAGCAGGTCGCCGTCGTTGAGGGTGGCGATGTCGGGCACGAACTGATGCCCGCCCTGCGCCTGCGTCGCGTTACCGGGGGTCGTGCTCACCAGAAGCTGGCTGCCATCCAACGCCGTGCCATCGTTGTTGAAGCGGCGCAGATAGATATCGTGATAGCCGCCATCGGCCGGATTGTAGGAACTCCAGACCGTGGCGAAGCCGCCGGCATAGGCGCTGACTGCATCGTGGTACTGGTCGTTGCTGGTGTAACTCGACAGAGCGAACTGAGCGCCTTGCGCGACGGCATTCACGTCAAAACGCTGGCCGAACACACCCCAGCCCGATCCGTCATAGCCGGCGTTGTCCTGCCAGGTGATGACGAAGCCGCCATCGGACAAGCCGGCCACATGAGCATATTCCTGGCTCGAACCCGTCAGCGTCGGGACGCGGAATTCCGGCCCTACGGCGACGCCGCTGGCGTTGTAGCGCTGCGCATAGACGCCGTCGGCATCGCTTACGCTGTCCTGGCTGCGCGAGGTCCACACCACCACGTAGCCGCCATCAGCCAAGCGGGCGACTTCCGGGTTGTGCTGGTAGTCGTAGCTGTAGGTGTTGACCTGCTGCTCGCCGTAGGCGGCCGGGGTGCCATCCAACTCGCTGGTAACGTTGATGCTGACGATGCCGCCGAAGGTGGAACCGCCGTCGCCGTCGGAAACGCGGATACCCACTTCGCGGGAAGCGGCTGGGTTGCCGCTGCTGTTGCCATAGCCGAGGCGCTGGATCAACTGCTCGACCGCGTCGATGCTGGCGTTGGCGTTGAGGTCGATGATCAGGCTCGCACCGTTGGCGCCACCGCTGATCGTCCCGATCGCCGTGCCGCCATAGCTGACGGTCGTTCCGGAGACGCCGATGCGCCCGGGAGTGTTGCCTTGGTGCACCACGCCGAGTTGGTCTTCCGCGGCCCCACCGCCTTTGACGTAATACAGCTCGATCCGGCCGCCGTCGAAGTTCGCCGAGTCGGCGTCGCTGACGCTCACCGCGGCATCCAGCACCCGCAGACCGGCGTTGACCAGGTTCTCGCCGAAGGTGACGCTGCCACCGAAATCCGCCAGTTCGGGATTGGCCTGGCGGCTGAAGTCCGCCGGGTCACCGAAGATCTGCTGATAGACGCCGTAGCTGCTGCCATCCTGATTGTCCGACGACCACAGCACGACGTAATTGCCCTGCCCCAGATCGGCCACCACCGGTTGCAGCTGGCCATAAGAGCTGCTGTCGTAGGTGTTCACCTTCTGCTCGCCGGTGATCGGAGCGCCGGCGGCGTCGTATTCGCGGGTATAAATCTCGTAGTACTTGCCTTCCGCGGGCACGTAGTAGCTGTACCAGGTCACGACGAAGCCGCCGGTGGACAGGCCGGTCACATCAGGTTGCCCCTGGGTGTACTCGGTGGCCACGTTGACACGGAACTCGCCACCGGCCTTGCTGCCCGAGGCGTCGTAACGCTGGCCGTATACGCCGTCGTCCCAGCCGTCCTGGCCTCTCGACTGCCAGACGACGACGAAACCGCCATCGGAGAGGGTCGCCACCCGCGGCGCGAACTGGTAGTCGGAGACATGGCTGTTGACGTGAAACTCGCCGCCCAGTTTGTTGCCATTGCTGGCATAGCGCTGTCCGTAAACACCGGAATAACCATCGCCTTCCTGGCCCTCGGAGCGCCAGACCACGACGTAGCTGCCGTTGCTGTAGGCCGCAACGTCGGACTCCCACTGGTGGCTGGTGGTGTAGGTATTGACCTGGAACTCGCTCTGCCCGCCGGTCTGCACGACGTTGCCGGCGTTGTCGAAACGCGTGCCGAAGACACCATAGCTGCTGGTATCCACATTACCCGCGGCGTTGGCCCAGGTGACCACGAAACCGCCCGTGTAGGCTGCCACGCTGGGCTCGTACTGCGTGCTGTAGGTCGTCGTGTTGATGCGGAACTCGGCCCCCTGCGGCACGCCGGCAGCATCGTAGCGCTGGGCAAAGACGCCCCAGCCACTGCCGTCTGTGCCACCGTCGTCGGCCCAGACGATGACGAAGCCGCCATCGGAGAGCGCGGCGATCCTCGGATCGGTCTGATTGCTGCCCGTGGTCGTATTGACCCGGAACTCGGGGCCGATCGCAACCCCGTTGACGTCCATGCGCTGGGCAAAGATGCCTTCGACGCTGCCATCCTGGCCATTCGAGACCCAGGTGGTGACGTAGCCGCCACCGGTGAGCGCCGCCACGGCCGGAGCCGACTGGCTGTTCGAGACATAGGAATTCACCCGCTCTTCACCGAAGACTTTCATCACCAATCCCCTTTACCAGGCCAACCAATGGAGTGCTCGGGCGTTCGTTCGTGCTGCCCCACGAACCCTCTGCTCGAATGCGAGGTCGGTTGCAAGATTTGTGCCGCAATTTTTTCGCTCATTAGATCAATTCATTGCGATGGCACCCATAACCGAATACGAACCAACTGTAAAAAAAGCCGACACCGTGATGCGGTGACCGTGCGGGGCGTTCGCCGCGCCGCTGCGCGCAGAACCCGCAGACACGGCCAACCAGACGGAGGGGAAATTCAGCCCTCCCGGCTGCCGAGCAGGAAGTTGCCGATGCGCCGCAGGCGCAGCGCCCCGGCCTCGCCATCGACACCGGCGACCAGCGGAGCGGCGGCGGCAGCCAGTTCGGCGGCCCGCTCCGGCGTCAGCCGGGGCGCCCGCTGGCTGAACTCGATCAGCACGAGTTGTTCTTCGCGGCTCAGTGCGCACGGCGGCGGCTCGCTGCCGACCTCGATGCTGCCGCTCACCACCGGCCGCCGGCCACTCTCGACATGGACCACCAGCGTCCCGGCGGCGAGATCGCCGAGCCGCTTGCCGTCGGCGTTGAGGAGGCTGCTGACGAAACCCGTGGCGTAGAGCAGCGGCAGGAAGTCGATCGCGCGCAGGGTGTTGCGGATGAACGCCGCATTGCCGCCGAGCGGCCGCCCGTCGTCGTGCACCACCGCCAGCCCACACGCCTTCTTGCCGGGTGTCTGCCCATGAAACCAGACCTCGAAGGCGGTCGGATAGAGCCACTCGAGCAGGAACGCGGCGAGCAGGAGCAGACCGGCACCGAAATCGCCCAGCCGCGAGGCGACGAGCACCAGCAGCAGCCAGACCGCCAAGCGGATCAGGAAATCGATCAGCCAGGCGCGCGCGCGCACCACCGGACCGGCCAGCCGCAGGTCGATGACGCAACCCTCGGGAGTCGCCAGCCGGCGAACGGTATCCAGACGCGCGCTGCTCGTCACTCGCTGAAGAAGATGTCGCGATAGGCGGCGTAGAGCGAGGCGTAGATCACCGGCAGCAGCAGCAGCCAGCCGAGCAGCAGGGGCAGGCTGGCGCATACCGCAAGGAGGAGGACGAGGACGCCATAGACCATGAACGGCGGCAGGTTGCGCAAGGCGACGCGCAGGCTGGTCCAGATCGCCTGGCTGGCCGAGAAGTCGTGCAGCACGACCAGCGGCGGCGCCAGCCAGACGGCCATGGCGAGCGGCGTGAACACCAGGATCATCACCCCGAGCGACAGCAGGAAGGTCCACAGCGCCGCCTCGCCGCCCGCACCGTCCGCCGTTCCGACCGCCACCGCACCGGTCAGCGCGGCAACGACGCCAATGATGATGGCCATCAGCAACAGGCCGACGAGATAGAGCAGGCCCACCATCAGCAGCGTGCCCGGGCGCCGCGAGAAGCCGGCGAACAGGTGCGAGAAGCGGATGCCCTCGCCGTCCTCGATGGCGCGGCAGCCGATGCTGAGCCCGCCGATGAACACCGGCGCCAGCAGGTTGACGGCGACGTTCAGGACGGGGATGCTGCCGAGGACGAGCAACACGGCGAGACAGGCGACCGCGATGCCGATCCAGGTGCCCGGCGCCGTGCGGAAGAGCGCCCAGCCCCGCTGCAGCCAGCGGTAGCCATGGCTGAGCGGCAGCAGACGGCCGCCACCCTGGAAATCGCCGACGACCTGCTCGCCATGGTCCTGCAGGCGCGCCACCGGCGCCTGAAACGGATTGTCCTGGATACTCATCGCGCCCCCCGCGCCGCGGCCCTCACCCTGGCCGCCATGATCGTCTTCCTCACCGCGGCGCTGTCGCGCCGCCGCCCGCAGGCGCGTACTATAGCGTGCCGGCGCGCTTTCTGGCTCGGTAATGATTGATCAGCGCCACCGGCAATTCGCTCGCGCTGACATCCAGGATCTCGACGCCGCCGTGGCGCAGCAGGGCCAGTTGTCGTCGCCGCGCCTGCAGGTACTCGAGACCGGCGGCGCGCAGCAGCGCCGCGGAGAAGTCCTCGACCGGCGCCTCGAGCACCTCATCGAGGATCGGTTCGCGCAGACTGGCGACGCTGACCGCATGCCGGCGACGCAAATGCCGTACCGCCGGCAGCAGCGTATCGTCGTCCTCGTCGCGCAGGTTGGTGACCAGGATGACCAGCGCCCGCTTGCGCAGATGGCGGCTCAGCGTCTCGCCGGCGGCGAGATAGTCCGGGACCTGCAGCGATGGCTCGAGATCGTAGACCGCGTTCATCAGCGTATTGACCGTCGCCACCGTCTTGCCCGGCAGCAGAACCCGAGGCCGCGCATGGCCGAAGGTGGCGAGGCCGACCGTGTCGCCCTGGCGCAGGGCCACCCAGGCGAGCAGGAGAAGAGCGTTGAGGGTATGGTCGAAGTGCGACAGGTCGCCGTCGCGGGCGCGCATGCGGGCGCTGCAGTCGAGCAGGAAGACGATCTGCTGGTCGCGCTCATCGGCGTACTCGCGCGAGATCAGGCGGCTGACGCGGGAACTCGCCTTCCAGTCGATCGCCCGCGGCGAATCGTCCTGGCGGTAGTCGCGCAGTTGCTGGAATTCCATTCCCTGACCGCGCCGCCGCCGCTGCAGGATGCCGATCTGTGACAGCCGGTTGTCGGTGGCGAGCAGCGTGTAGTGGGCGATGCGCGCGAAATTCGGGTACACCCGAACCTCGTCGCGGGCCGCCAGCCGCTCCTGCATCTGCCACAGGCGCAGCGGCGACGAGCGGCGCAGCGTGATGCCGTCGAAGCACTGCCGGCCGCGCTCGCTGACCGCCACGCGGTAGCTGAGGCGCAGCCAGCGCCCCCGCGCCAGGGCGAAGCGCAGCGGCAGGCCGTCGCTGGCGAAGGCCGCCGGGTGGCCGTCGCTCAGCCAGCCGCGGGCGGCGGCGGCGTCACAGCGCAAACGCAGCCCGACGGTCTGCCAGGTACCTACCGGCATCGCGTGCGCCAGTTGCCGCTGCACGCTGACCTCGCCAAGCCGGCTGCGGGCAGCCAGTCCATCGGCCACCGCCAGCGCAGCCAGGGCGACGCCGGCGGTCTGCCAGAGCGGCAGCCAGGCCGGCACGACCGCAGCGGCCACTGCCAGCAGCAGCCAGCAGCCGGCGGCCAGCAGGAGCGCACGATCGGGCAGGAGCATCGACAGTCCTAGAGGCGTGGCGCCGACACGCGCTCGAGCAGCGCGCGCAGGAGATCGTCTGCGCTCAGCCCCTCGATCTCGGCCTCGGCGGTCGGCGTCACGCGATGGCGCAGGGCCGGCAGGGCGACGGCCTTGATGTCGTCCGGGGTGGCAAAGCCACGACCGCCGATCAGTGCCCGTGCCCGCGCCGCGCGGACCAGCGCGATCGGCCCGCGCGGCCCGGCGCCGCTGGCCAGGCCGGGCGTATCGCGACTGCCGCGAACGATCGCCACGGCATAGGCGAGGACGCGCTCGTCGAGCGTCACCTGCGCGGCCCACTGCTGCAGTTCGACGACGGCGGCCGGCTGCAGCAGTGTCGCCACCGCCTCGACGTCGAGATCGGCGCCGGTCTTGGCGCTCGTCACCTGCCGTGTCAGGGCGATCTCCTCCTGCTCGCTCGGGTAGTCGATGCGGATCTTGAGCAGGAAGCGGTCGAGCTGCGCCTCCGGCAAAGGATAGGTCCCCTCCTGCTCGATCGGGTTCTGCGTCGCCAGGACCATGAACGGTTGCGGCAGGCGCGACGTGCTGCCCTCCAGCGTCACCTGCTTCTCCTGCATCGCTTCGAGCAGCGCCGCCTGCGTCTTCGCCGGCGCCCGGTTGATCTCGTCGGCGAGCAGCAGATGCGTGAACACCGGACCCTGCCGGGTGACGAAGCGTGCCGTTGCCGCATCGAACAGCGTGTGCCCGACGACGTCGGAAGGCATCAGGTCGGGAGTGAACTGGATGCGCCGCGTCTCGCCGGCAAAGGTCCTCGCCAGCGCCTTCACCAGCAGGGTCTTGCCGAGACCCGGTACGCCCTCGATGAGGACATGCGCGTCGGCAAGCAGCGCGATCAGCACCTCATCGATGACTGCCCGCTGACCGATCACCGCTTTCGCCATCTCGCCGCGCAAGATGGCGAGCAACTGCGCCGCCTGCTGCCACTGTTCCGTCGAAAGGCTGACCGCTGGACTGTTCATGGTGGCATTCTCAAAGCACCCGTTCAAGCTCGCGCAGCGTGCGCAGGGCGTCGGTGAAGGCGTGCGGAGTGTCGGCAGGGCCCGCCAGAGCGGCGGTGATGCGCGCGACCGGCAGACCGGAAAGATCGGCCAGCTGGCTCGCCTGCGCGGCAGGCGCATGGCCGGCGATTCCCGGCCGGCGCTGGTTGAGGCGGTGGCGGAAATGCTCGCGGGCGGCCGGCAGCAAAACCGCCAGGTGCCCGCAGCGCCACAGGTAACGGCCGACCGCAGCCAAGTGCTCGCGCAGTTCGCGGCGTTCAGGCGCCGGCTCGGGCTGCAGTCCGCCGAAGCGGGGAACGATGCGCCACAGCCAGAGAAACAGCACGAGCAGCGTTGCGAACGCGGCCGCGCGGGCATTCTCGGCGATCCATTCAAACAGCGTCGGCATCTGCAGCCTCGACAGCAGCAAGACCTGCGGCGGCGGCGAGCCCTCGTTGCCACCGATCAGCGTCCAGAAGAACTCGGCGTGGTCCAGCTCGCCGATTCGCCGGTTGCCGAGCTGCTGGTCGAGTTCGCTGGCCACCGTCAGGCGCCCCTCGCCGATGCGGAACTGCAGCATCTGCGCCCCATGCCCGTCCTCGCCGGCCGACCAGGCGGGCTGCCGCCCCGTGGCGCTGAGCTTCTGCCAGCTGGCGGCGACCCGCAGCGGGCGGCTGCCGCCAGGCGGCTGCACGGCGACCGACGCGGGACGCTGCGCCATCTCCGCCACTGCCTTCGGCGCACGGCCGACGCCGACACTGTCGAGCAGCGGATCGGCAAGCTGCGGGTCTTCCGCCACCGCGATCAGGTGACCGCCGGCCGCGACCCAGGCAAGCAGGTGACGCAGGCGCTCCGGAGGCAGCAGATGCGCACGCTGACGGTCGAGAAAAACAGTGGCTCCCGCTGGTGGATCGTCGAGCACGCGGGCGTCGGACTGCCGCCTCAGTTTGCCGCCCATGCCGGCGGTCAGCCGCTCGAGCGCCAGGTACGGATTGCGCCGTGCCTCGGCGTGCGGCGCCTCGCGCACGGCAACCGGAACGCGCTCGAGATGATCGAGAAGCCAGAAGGCAAGCGCGCCCACGGCGAGCAGCACGAGCAGTCCGGCCGCCAGCAATCGCCACCTCATCGCCGCCCACCACTGGCATCGAAATGCCGCTGCCAGGACGCCAGCAGTTGCTCGCCACGTGGCCCAGGCAGCGGCCAGCCGCCATATGCGACGAGGCGCCAGGACTCGACGAGTTCGGCAAAGCTTTGCTCGACGGCCGCCGGCACCTGCCCGGCGACGCGGCGCAGACAGTCTCCCTCGGTGTCGCCGGCAGCGAACTCGATCTGCCGCTGCACGATCAGGCTGCGCAGCGCTCCGCGGTAGAGCAGGCTGAGGGCCTCGACGGTCGCGCCACGCGCCAGCGCCGCCGCCGCTGCCGCCGCGACCTCGACGGGCAGCGACGCGGGCCGCAGGTCGACGCCGGCGACGAACTCGGGCAGGCGCTGCGGCGGCGTCGCCGGCGATCTCGGCCGATAGCGGACGAGCACGAGGACCAGCGCCGCCAGCGCCAGCCCGGCGAACACCCACAGCAGGCCGCGCAGGAACTCGGCCAGGCTCTCGGCGACGATCGCCAGCGTTGCCAGCCAGTCATGCCGCGGCTCGTCAACGGGGCCCTCCTGCCGCCGCCAGTGCCAGCGCCAGTCCTCGCGCAATTGCCCGAAGACCGGTTCGGCGAGGACGGCATCGACCACTTCGCGCGCCGCCGCCGGCGGCCTGACCGGCGCCGCGGCCGCCGCCACGCCCGCATCCCCGGCGCCGACCGTAGCCACCGGCGGTGCAGCGGCCAGCGCCGGCGCTGGCGACAGCCAGACGGTACCGGCGGTCAGCGCGACGAGGACGAGCATCGATGGTGCGCCGACACGCTCGGCCGCGAGGCGCTGCGCCAGGCGTCGCAGACCGAGCTCGATGTCCCACCCCTCGAGTTCGCTGCGCCGGTTGATGTACAGAGAAAAGCCGGAGGCGACATACAGCGGCTCGATGATCGTCTCGGCGAGCATGAAGCCCAGCGTGGCCAGCAGATGACCGAAGCGGGACTCCTCATCGCCGAGCCAGTCCCATGGCGACCAGTGCGGATGCTCGCCCGGCACCAGGGCAAGGAGCACGAAGAGCAGCGACAGCAGCAGGACCGAAGACATGTTGGCGCAGAAAAAGGTCAGCCAGGCGGCATGACCGTGGCAGCGCCGGCCGAGCAGCGCGAAGCGGGCGCGGGCCGCGGCGCCGCGCTGTTCCTCCAGCTGCCAGACCGGCAGCAGCAGCGAGCGCGCCAGGCTGAAGCGGCGCAGGCTCAGTCCGGAGATCAGCCCGGGCGCACGCAACAGGCGCGGCAGCTCGCGCAGCACATCACGGACGGAACACGCCTCGCCGAACAGTGAACGACTGCAGACATGCAGCAGCACGCGGTCGAACAGCGGCTTCAGCCACCACAGCAGCGCGATCACGTATCCCGGCCAAGGCCAGAAGGCGAGCAACAGGAGGCCGGCCAGCCAGTAGGTGGCGAACCAGGCGCCGTAGATGCGCGCGGCCCACTGGCGCAGCATGGCCTGCCCAAGGTCGATGGCCTCCCAGGCGCTGCGCCGCCGCAGGCGGACGGCGATGTCCTCAAGCCGCACGGTGGCGCCCGGCGAGCAGCAGATAGGCCCAGGTCAGCAGCCACAGCGCGCTGCCGACGGCGACCTTGACCGCGAACGGCACGTCGGGGCGGGGCGACCAGAAGGCTTCGACGAAGGCGGCGAGCAAGGTCAGGGCGGCAGCACCGTAGAGCAGCTTCACCGCGACGCGTGCGTGCTGCCGCAAAGCCGCCAGCCGCGCCAGCCTCCCCGGCGCCACCAGCGCCATGCCGAGCTTCAGTCCGGCCGCGCCGGCGAGCACGGCACCGGTCAGTTCGAAAGCACTGTGACCGGCAACGAAACCCCAGAAGGTCGTCACATGACCGATCTGCGTCAGGTGGCCGGCGATGGCGCCGATGTGCAGGCCGTTGTACACCAGGTAGAAGATCGTCCCCAGACCGAAAGCGACGCCACCGGCAAAGATCTGGAAGTCGATGCGCACGTTGTTGGCAATGTAGAAGGCCCACGCCGCCCACTCGCTGCTTGCCGCCCGCGGCCGTCCGAGGTGCCGCGCCGTCGGCGAATACATGTCCTCGATGTCGCCCACCGTCTCCGTTGACAGCAACAGGAAGGCAACGTCGGGCCAGGCCTGGATCAGCAGCAGCAGGCCCAGCAGCGGTAGCAGGAGGAGCACGGCGGCGGCGAGCACGAGCCGCCACTCGCGGCGCACGAGCGCCGGCAGGTCGCCGCCAAAGAAACGTCGCCAGGCCTGTCCCTGCGGCTCGCCGGCGCCGTAGATGCGCTGGTGTGCCGCCAGTACGCGGCGGTGCAGGTCCTCCGCCAGTGCCGCCGAGTAGTTGCGGTCGAGCACCAGCGCGAGGTCGTGGCAGAGCCGCCGGAAGCGCTGCGGCAGCCCGGCGGCGTCGCCCTCCGGCGCCGCCGGGCGCGGCCTCCGTGCCGGCGCCAGCCAGCGATCCCAGGCTTCCCATTCCGCCGCTCGGCGAGCGATGTACTGACGTTCCTTCACGGTCCCTTCCAGACGATGCGGCGGATGATGCGGGATACGCCGGCAAAGGGCAAGGGTCGACAGCGGACAGTGGGGCGACGTGTGGTGCGGTCGCCGTCCCCCGTCGCCCGGACAGCGCGGCGGCGCACCGCCGGCGGCGGACACGACCCCCGGCGGCAGTGCCCGGCGCCCGCACCGCCGGCCCCGTGCCGTCGCCTGGCAACGGCATGCTGACGACGCGTCAGCCGGCGGTCAGCGTCAGCCGGCAGTCAGCGTCATCAGGATGTCGGCGTACCAGGCGCAGTTGAGGCCGAGTGCCTCGTCGAGCTCGAGGTCGCGCGATCCGACGTCCAGCCGCGCCGAGTGAACGCCGAGCAGCAGCCACGGCAGCCCGGCATCCACCGCATCAGCCGCCGTCACGCGCATCACCACCGGCGCGCCGCTGGTGCCGCGATGCGTCCGCGCATCGGTGAGGAAATAACCCTCGCCCTTGAAACGCAAACCGTAGGAGGAGGCCAGAACGGCCTGACGGACGACCGGCATGTGGTGCAGGGTATCGTGGAATCCCAGCGGGAAGCCGACGACGAGTACCGAACCCCCGATCTCGACGCGATCGCCGCAGCCCGGCAGATGTTCCGGCCCGAAGGCGCGGAGCAGCGTCGGTACCGGCAGTGCGCTGCGTTCGACCTCGATCACCGCCACGTCGACGTCACCGGCGGAATCCCGTCCCTGCCGCCAGAGACAGCGACCGCCGCGGTAGAGGGGAATCGAGAACTTCCTCGACTCGGCGAGATTGGCCGGGTCGACATGCAGCTCGATCTCGATGCGATCCGGAAAATGGTGGCTCGGCCGGTCGACCAGGACATGCCGGCTGCTGACCAGGAAGAGTCGGTCGTTGCGGGCGAAGAAGAAGCCACTGGCGTTGCTCAGTGGCTGCTGTTGGACGAAAGTGGTGATCCGCGTCGCAACAAGGAGGATGGAGTCGATCATCGGGGAACGGGCACGGGAGCGGTCGGAGGGTGAACCTTACCCCCAAACCGGGCCGATCGGCGACTGCCCGGCCGTGGCGTTCCGCCCGGACACACGCCGCGCCGCGATGCGCAGCCGCTGCGCCGGGCGCGGTGCAGAAAATGCCTCGCCGGGCGGCCCGCGTTGGACTATCCTGCAGCCGTTGCCGGCAAGACCAGGTCCCGCAGGGACCAGCCGCAGCGTCGGTTGCCGGCACGTCCCGATTCGACCAAGGAGAGAAGCGATGAGCAAACAGGCCCTATGTATCGGCATCAACGACTACCCCGGCACGCAGAACGACCTCTCTGGCTGCGTCAACGACGCCAACGACTGGGCTGCCGCACTTGCAGCGCGCAGCTTCAGCGTCGTCAAGCTGCTCGATTCGCAGGCCAGCAAGGCGGCCATGGTCGCCGCCATCAGCGGCCTCGTCGGGCAGGCGGTGAACGGCGACACGCTCGTCATCACCTATTCCGGCCATGGCACCTGGGTACCCGACCAGGACGGTGATGAGCCGGATCAGCGTGACGAAGCGCTCTGCCCATGGGACATCGGCCAGGGCAAGGCGCTGCTCGATGACGAACTGCACCTCCTGCTGGCGAAGCGCGCCGCCGGCGTCCGCATCATCCTGATGTCGGACAGCTGCCATTCCGGTTCGGTCACCCGTGGCGACAGCTCGGAGCTCGATCCCGGCATGCCGCGGGCCCGCTTCCTGCCACCGGAAGCGTGGCTGCGCGATGTCCGGTTGCCGAGTGCGACGCCGCGCCGGCTGGCGGGTGGCATTGCCCGTTCCGGTGGCGACCTGCTGATGGCAGGATGCCTCGACAGCCAGTTCAGCTGGGATACGCGTTTCAACGGACGGCCGAACGGTGCGTTCACCTACTACGCCCTGAAGACCCTGGCGAAGCTCGGCGCCGCTGCGTCCTACGCCCAATGGTTCAAGGCCATCACCCCGGCCTATCTGCCGACCAACCAGTTGCCGCAGAACCCGCAGCTGTTCGGCTCGGCGACAGCCCGCAAGTGGAAGGTCTTCAGCTGAGGGTCATGACGGTCGAGATGCGCCAGACGGGAACGGCCCGCCGGCGCCCTCAGGCGATCAGCGAGGCGGCGGCCGCGACACCGGCGAGGTAGTCCGCATCGCTCTGCAGAGTTCCGCGGTCGATCGCATCGGTCGTCGGTGCCAGCCGCTCGACCCGCCGCGCCCGCTGCGGATCGGCCGGCGGCCGCCATTCGGCGAGCACTTCGCCGACCGCGTCCGGCGAGTTGCAGACCAGCAGCAGGTCGCAACCCGCCTGCCAGGCGGCCCTGCAGCGGCCGACGATGCCACCGGCGAAGCTGGCGCCGGCCATCGACAGGTCATCGCTGAAGATCACCCCGTCGAAAGCCAGTTCGCGACGCAGCATGTCGATCCAGAACGGCGAGAAACCCGCCGGACGGGCGTCGAGCAGCCGATAGATGACGTGTGCCGGCATCACGGCGTCGAGCCGCAGCCGGCGATAGGGCTCGATATCGGGCGCCATCTGCGGCAGCAGGCGCTCGTCCATCGGCAGGTCGACATGCGAATCGGCGGTGACCCAGCCGTGGCCGGGGAAATGCTTGCCACAGGCAGCCATGCCGGCGCGGTGCAGGCCCTCGACCAGCGCCGCGGCGAGTTCGCTGACCGCCAGCGGGTCGCCGTGGAAGGCGCGGTCGCCGATGACCGCGCTGCGCCCCCAGTCGAGGTCGAGAACCGGCGTGAACGACAGGTCTACCCCACAGGCACGCAGCTCGGCAGCCAGCACGTAACCGATGCGCCGCGCCGCCAGCGTCGCCGCCGCGGGCTGCCGCTCCCACAACTCGCCAAGGCGGCGCATCGGCGGCAGGCGGGTGAAGCCGCTGCGACAGCGCTGCACCCTGCCCCCCTCGTGGTCGATGGCGATGAGCAGCGGCGGCGAGCGCAGCGCATGCACTTCGGCGGTCAGCTGCGCCAGTTGCTCCGGCGATTCGTAGTTGCGTGCAAAGAGGATCAGGCCGCCGACCAGCGGGTGCCGCAGGCGCTCTCTTTCCAGCTCTGAGAGGCTGCAGCCGGAAAGGTCGATCATCAGCGGACCGGGTGCAAGCTGGGGAAGGTTGCTCATGATGGTTCCAACGACTGTTCCAGGACGACGAAGGCGACGGCGTAGTCGTTCTCGTCGCTGATCGACAGGTGGGCGACGAGCCGACGCTGCGCCAGGTGGGCGGCCAGCGGCGGCGCGTAGACGAAGGCCGGCCGGCCGCGTGCATCGTGCGTGATGCCGATGTTCGGCAGCGTCGCCGGTGCGACGAGGCCGATGCCGAGCGCCTTGCCGAGTGCTTCCTTGGCGGCGAAGCGCTTGGCGAGAAAGCGCGCGGGATCGCGCACAGCGGCAAACTCGACGCACTCTGTCGCCGACAGGATGCGGCGCAGCGCGCGCTCGCCATGCCGCCGATACAGGCTGCCGAGGCGGGCGACGGCGACGATGTCGGTGCCGACACCCGCGATCATCGAGCCCGCGCCTGCGCCTCGCGCAGCAGGCGCTTCATCTCGCGCACCGCCTCGCGCAGGCCGACGAAGACCGCGCGGCTGATGATCGCATGGCCGATGTGCAGCTCGCGGATGCCGCGCAACTGCGCGACCGGCTGCACGTTGAAGTAGTTGAGCGCATGGCCGGCGTTGAAGCGCATGCCGTGTTGCCGGATGGCCTCGCCGGCGGCGCGGATCTGCTCGAGTTCGGCGAGCACCGCTGGGCTCTCCGGATCGCGCCCCTGGGTATAGAAGGCATGCGCGTAGGGGCCGGTGTGAATCTCGCAGACGCGCGCGCCGATGCGCGCCGCCGCTTCGACCTGCGCCAGATCGGCGTTGATGAAGACGCTGCTGACGATGCCGGCGTCAGTGAGCCGGCTCACCACCTGGCGCAGCCGGGCCTCCTGGGCGACCACGTCGAGGCCGCCTTCGGTCGTCACCTCGTGCCGCCCCTCGGGCACCAGCATCGCCATCTGCGGCTTGATCCGGCAGGCGATGGCGACCATCTCGTCGGTCGCCGCCATCTCCAGGTTGAGCTTGATCTGCGCCAAAGCGTGCAGCTTCTCGACGTCCGCGTCCTGGATGTGACGGCGGTCCTCGCGCAGATGGATGGTGATGCCGTCGGCGCCACCGAGGTGGGCTTCGACCGCCGCCCAGACCGGATCCGGCTCGTAGGTGCAGCGCGCCTGCCGGATCGTCGCCACGTGGTCGATGTTGACGCCAAGTTCGATCATAGTTCCTGTAGCTCCCTGAAAATCCGGCGGCTGACGAGGCTCCTGCCGCCGGTGTGGTGCCCGATCAGTGCCCGCATGAGTTGCTTGGCCTCGGCCAGCGAACGCGGATCTGAAAGATCATCGCGTGCCAGGTCGAGCAGCGTGCGGCCGCTCAGCGTCAGCGGCGACGCAGCCGGACCGGGCAGGCGCACCGGACCGCGCTCGACCTCGTACACGTAATGGGCGTCGGCCTCGACCGCGGCGCCGGCGACATCGGCGTCGAGGGTCGGTCCGTAGCCAAGCTCGCGCAGGAGCGCGCGCTCGAAACGGCGCAGGTCGGACTCCTGCTCACCATCGGCAAGGCGACGCAGGGTCGCGGCGTACACAGCGAACAGCTGCTCGTGGGCGTCTGCACGCGGCAGCAGGTGCAGCAGCAGCTCATTGAGGTAGTAGCCGCAGAACAGCGCCTTGCCCGCCAGCAGCGGTTGCCCGCCCTGCCACTCGGCCCGCATCAGCGTATACACTTCGCCGCGGCCGGCCCACGCCAGCTCGAGTGGCTGAAAGGCGAGCAGCACCCCGCGCAGGACGGAACGCGGCCGCCGCGCACCGCGTGCCAGCAGGGCAATCCGACCATGATCGCGCGAAAAGACGTCGACGATCAGACTGGTCTCGCTGTACGGGTAGGCATGCAGGACGAAAGCCGGCTGCCCGTCTACCTTGTGCCGCTGGTTCACCCGCCGACTCGCCCGCCAGCCACCGCTCGCCCTGCCGACCGACGGCCAGGACCGTTCCCGGCAGTGGCGATCATGAAAGCCCTGACCGCTTCCCCCGCCGCCGACCCCTGCTCTGCGATGGGGAGGGGAGATTCGTCAGTCGCCTGCGCGACTTGCCGATCAATCGTAGCCAAGTGCCCTCAACATGCGCTCATCGTCGGCCCAGCCCGACTTCAGCTTGACGAAGACCTCGAGAAAGACCGGCCCGCCGAACAGCCGCTCCATGTCCTGTCGCGCTTCCGTGGCGATGCGCTTGACGACCTCGCCGCCCTTGCCGACGACGATCGGTTTGTGTCCCTCGCGATCGACGAGGATCGCCGCACTGATGCGACGCAGGCCACCATCGACGACGAAGCGCTCGATCTCCACCGCGGCGGCGTACGGCAGCTCGTCACCGATCAGGCGAAACACCTTCTCGCGAATGTACTCGGCTGCCAGGAAGCGCTCGCTGCGATCCGTGAGCTCGTCCTCGGCAAACAGCAGGCCGGCGTGCGGCAGATGCTTGCGCGCCTCGGCCAGCAGCAGGTCGAGCTGGTCGCCGCGCGTCGCGCTGACCGGAACGATCGCCGCGAACTCTCCTTCGCCCGCCAGGCGAGCGAGGAATGGCAACAGCTGGCTCCGGTCGGGCAGCTGGTCGATCTTGCTGACGACGATGACCAGCGGCCGGTCGGCCGTCACCAGTTGGCGGACCTGACGATCGCGCGCGTCGAAACGGCCGGCCTCGACGACCAGGAAGACGACGTCGACCTCGGCCAGCGCCTGCCGCACGCCCCGGTTCATCGCGCGATTGAGGGCGTTGCCATGACGCGTCTGGAAGCCCGGCGTGTCGACGAAGACGTACTGCGCATCGGCCCGGGTGAGCACGCCGACGATGCGGTGCCGCGTCGTCTGCGCGCGGCGCGAAACGATGCTCAGCTTTTCGCCAACGAGTGCATTGAGCAGCGTGGACTTGCCGACGTTCGGCCGACCGACGATGGCGATCTGCCCCGAGCAGCGCTCGCTCATCGTTTGTCCACCACGGCCAACGCCGCCAGCGCCCGCTCGGCGGCCATCTGCTCGGCGGCCCGGCGGCTGCTGCCGCGACCCTCGGTGTGGATGCCGAGGCTGTCGATGACACAGCCGACGCGAAACTGCTGTGCGTGTGCCTCGCCTTCGGTCCCGGCCAGTCGGTACTGCGGCAGGGCCAGCCTGATCCCCTGCAGGTGTTCCTGCAGGCGCGTCTTGGCGTCCTTGCCTCCCTGCCCGGGCGTCAACCGGCTGAGCAGAGGTGCATAGCGGCGGACAATGAGCGCGCTCGCCGCGTCGAAGCCGGCGTCGAGCCAGAGCGCGCCGAACAGCGCCTCGAGAGCATCGGCGAGAATCGACGGCCGCTGCTGCCCGCCGCTCTTCTGCTCCCCTTCACCGAGGCGCAGGCAATCGCCGAGCGACAGCGACACAGCCTGTTGGTGCAGGCTGTCCTGGCGCACCAGGCTGGCACGAAGGCGCGACAGATCGCCTTCGGGCAAATCCGGAAAGCGGTCGAACAGGCTGCGGGCAATCACGGCATTGAGAATCGCGTCACCCAGGAACTCGAGCCGTTCGTTGTGTGGTGAACAGTAGCTGCGATGGGTCAGCGCGGTCTGCAGCAGCGCCTGATCCCTGAACACGTAGCCGAGTGCCCGCTGCAGCCGGGCGACGGTCATGGGCCGTAACCGCGGCCCGAGGTCGAGTTGCGGAACTCGAGCAGCAGGCTGACGTTGCCGGCGAGATGGACGCGCCGGTTGTAGGCGAAAGCGATCACCACCTGATTGTCTTCCTTGAAGATGTCGAGATCCGCCGGCCCGATCGTCTTGATGTGCTCGACCTCGGCGTACTTGCTGAAAGCCTGGCGAACCTCGGGCACGGTCTTGCCCGAAGACTCGGAAGCGACCGCCCGCACGATCCTCTTGATCTTGAAGTAGTCGATGACTTCGGGCAGGACGCGGATGCCGACGATGGCGACGAGCGAGATCACCACGCCCCAGAGAATCAGGGCCGAGAGCGCCAGACCGCGCTGACGATTCAGATTCATCAACCGAGCTCCTTACTTGAACGAGCCAATCCGCGACAGGTCGCTGAAGTTCAACCAGATGAAGAAAGCCTTGCCGACGATGTTCTGCTCCGGCACGAAGCCCCAGAAGCGGCTGTCCTTGCTGTTGTCGCGGTTGTCGCCCATGACGAAATAGTGTCCTGGCGGCACCTTGCAGACGACACCGGCACTATTGTAGGAACAATCCTCGCGGTTGGGAAACGGAGAAGGCCCTGGAATGTAAGGTGGCGCATCCACGTCGTTCAGTGTGCGGTACTCGGCGGCGTCGATCTTCTCGACGAACTGGCGCGAGTAATACAGCCGCTCGGCGTGCAGGTAGTCGTCGACGCGCTGCGTCGCCACCGCCTGTCCGTTGACCGTCAGCCGCTTGTTCTGGTAGGCAACGGTGTCGCCCGGCAGCCCGACGACGCGCTTGATGTAGTCGAGCGAGGGATCCTCCGGATAGCGGAAGACCATCACGTCGCCACGCTGCGGGCTGTTGATGTCGATGATCTTCCGGTTCGCCACCGGCAGGCGGATGCCATAGGTGTACTTGTTGACCAGGATGAAATCGCCGACCTGCAGGGTCGGAATCATCGAACCCGAGGGAATCTTGAACGGTTCGACGATGAAGGAACGCAGAACGAAGACGACCAGGATCACCGGGAAAAAGCTCGCCCCATACTCGACCCACCACGGATCCTTGGCGTCGGCCGGACGTCGCTTGCGCAGAACCAGGGTATCGAGCAGCCAGACGGCGCCGGTGAGCAGCAGCAGGATCAACAGGATCAACGCAAAATTCACTCGCCCACTCCTCTACTTGCCGACCCGCAATACGGCGAGGAAGGCTTCCTGCGGAATCTCGACCGAGCCCACCTGCTTCATTCGTTTCTTGCCCGCCTTCTGCTTCTCGAGCAGCTTCTTCTTGCGCGTGATGTCGCCACCGTAACACTTGGCGAGGACGTCCTTGCGCATCGCCTTGACGTTCTCGCGGGCGATGATGTTGGCGCCGATCGCCGCCTGGATCGCCACATCGTACATCTGGCGCGGGATCAGTTCGCGCATCTTGGCCGCCAGCTCGCGCCCGCGATAGACCGAGTTCGCCCGGTGCAGGATGATCGACAGGGCATCGACCCGCTCGCCGTTGATCAGCACGTCGAGCTTGACGACATCGGCGGCGCGATACTCCTTGAACTCGTAGTCGAGCGAGGCATAGCCGCGCGAGACCGACTTCAGCCGGTCGAAGAAGTCCATCACCACCTCCGCCATCGGCATCTCGTAGACCAGTTGCACCTGCCGACCGTGATAGTGCATGTCGATCTGGTTGCCCCGCTTCTGGTTGCACAGGGTGATGACGTTGCCGAGATAATCCTGAGGCACGAAGACCGTGGTGGTGATGATCGGCTCGCGGATTTCCTCGATCTTGCCCGGGTCCGGCAGCTTGGCGGGGTTCTCGACGAAAATCACGCGGCCGTCGCGCAGGACGACCTCGTACACCACCGTCGGCGCGGTGGTGATCAGATCCTGGTCGAACTCGCGCTCCAGCCTTTCCTGGACGATTTCCATGTGCAGCAGGCCGAGGAAGCCGCAGCGGAAACCGAAGCCTAGCGCCTGCGACACCTCCGGCTCGTAGCGCAGCGACGCGTCATTGAGCTTCAGTTTCTCCAGCGACTCGCGCAGCGCGTCGTACTGGTTCGACTCGACCGGATAAAGCCCCGCGAAGACCTGCGACTTGATCTCCTTGAAGCCGGGCAGCGCCGCACTGGCCGGCCTGTCGACCAGGGTCAGCGTATCGCCGACCTTCGCCGCCTGCAGTTCCTTGATGCCCGAGATGACGTAGCCGACCTCACCCGCCCGCAGCACTTCGCGCGCCACCGCCTTCGGCGTGAACACGCCAACCTGCTCGCAGAGGTGGGTCGAGCCGGTCGCCATCAGGCGAATGCGGTCCTTGCTGCGCAGGCTGCCATCGACGACCCGCACCAGCATGACGACGCCGACGTAGTTGTCGAACCACGCATCGACCAACAAAGCCTTCAGCGGCGCCTCGGGATTTCCCGTGGGTGCCGGAATGCGTTCGATGATCGCCTCGAGGACATCCTCGACGCCCAGTCCCGTCTTCGCCGAGGCGAGGATCGCTTGCGAGGCATCGAGCCCGATGACGTCCTCGATCTCCTGCCGCGCCTTGTCCGGCATGGCCGATGGCAGATCGACCTTGTTCAGGACCGGCACGACGTCGACACCGAGCTCGATCGCCGTGTAACAGTTGGCGACAGTCTGCGCTTCAACGCCCTGCGAGGCATCGACGACGAGCAGCGCGCCTTCGCAGGCCGACAGCGAACGCGACACCTCATACGAGAAATCGACGTGGCCGGGCGTGTCGATCAGGTTCAGGTTGTACACCTGGCCACTGCGCGAACGGTACTGCAGCGAAGCGGTCTGCGCCTTGATGGTGATGCCACGCTCGCGCTCGATGTCCATCGAGTCCAGCACCTGCGCCTCCATCTCGCGATCCGAGAGGCCACCGCAGAGGTGGATGATGCGATCGGCGAGTGTCGACTTGCCGTGATCGATGTGCGCGATGATGGAAAAGTTACGAATGTGCTGCATCTGCATTAGGCTTGCATCAAGCGATCCCGAACGACCTCGTTAGATTTTCCGTTCCCTGCCCTGCAGACCTTGCTGCCGGTTTCCTGCACGCATGGCACGCTGCCCCCCGCCACGACGGCGGCACCCGCTCCCGCAAAGCGACCGGCGATGGCCTTCGGAAACTCGCGGCATCCAACCTGACACCCGCCAGGCATACTGGCAGTGGCTCGTTGCGGCAGCGGCCGGCGGCGGCATGAGGCCGGCGAACAGCGGCAAGCCGGCTCCGGCAGCGAGCCGGCTGCCGGGTGGCCGCGGATTATACCTTGAAGTCGCCCGTCTGCGCGGCACGCCGTACCGCTGCGGTGGTACCGTGGTGCCGCCGCCAGTCGGCAACCGGGTCAGCACCGGCAGCGTTCGGGCAGAACCGGCAGGCGTTGCGCGCAATCAACCACGCGCCTCGTCAAAGATAGCGCGCGGCATCGGCAAGATTGATCTGCTGCGCTGCCGGCAGGTCGCTGCGTGCAACCCGGGCGATGATGAACGCGCGGCGGATCGGCGGCGTTCCGCGCAGGGTGGCAACGGCGAAATCGACTTCTACCGCAGCCTCGTCGCCGCTCTGCCCGACGACGACATTCATCGGGCTGAGCCATAGCCGTTTCGGCTCGATCGCCAGACAATCCTGCGGTCGCGACAGAACCCTCTGCAAGCATTCGAGTTCGCTCTCCAGGATCGTCTCCCCGCCGCCGAGCGCCTGCAGTTGCTGCTCGTTCGCCAGCAATTCCGATTCCAGGCGCGCCTGCTCTGCCGGCGCCGCCGGCCCCTCGCCGAACATCGATCCGAGGCCGGGTCCGTGTTGCTGCAGCAGGCGCAGGCGGGCCCGCAGCAGCGAGCGGCTGCCTTGCAGTTCCAGCCGCTCGCTGCGCTCGTCGCCGATCTCGGCCAGGGCGCGACCGACCAGGTACTCGAACAACTGGACGCCGATGGCTCGGCGCAGCAAGCTTTCGTCCCGCTCGCAGATGCGCGTCCGGTGATCGCTGAAGCTGACGCTCGTCTGCGCGACGTCGCGCTGCACAATGTCGCCGCGCAGCGCCATGCCGAACACCCTCTGCTCGGCGAAAGCCATGCCGAGAACGAGGTACGCCGCGTCGACTTCGGCAAAGCGCTCGAAGAGCGCGCGCACATCGTCGGCACGGGCAAGGACCCGCGCCACATCCGCCGGGGAGACGAACAACGCGCGCAACACGGGATCGGCAGACCATGCCGACTGCGAGAGTGGTCGCGCCGCCGGCAGTGCCGGGATCTGGGTGCGCAGGAAGGCGATCATCGCCTCGACTGCCGGCGCCAGGCGCTTGTGGTGATCGGGCAGCAGCTTCAGGCGCGGGTTGGTGAGTTCGATCGCCTTGTCCACCGCCCAACGCACCGTTTCGTCTGACACCCGTTCCGCGTCAAACTGCGCCGTCCGGCTCCTGAACCAGTTGAGAATTCCCATTTCCGCCTCCACCAAAGCCTGGAGCCTGCCCGCATGCCAGCGGCGAAGGCTGTCACCAGCCGGCAGCAAGCGCCGGCGGGGGTCTTCGTCGCCTGCTTACTTCTTCTGCGGCTGCGACTTGCCCGCCTGCACCCCCTGCTGGTAAGCGCGTTGCTCCTTCTGCTTCTGCTGGTCGTAGAGGTAGCCGCCGGCAGCGCCGATCGCCGCGCCACCCGCAGCCCAACCCCAGTCACCGGTGACCGCACCCACCGCAGCACCAACGCCGGTGCCGATCGCCGCCCCGCTCAGGGTGCGCTGCTCGGTCGTGCTCATGCCGGCGCAACCTGCCAACAGCAGTGCGCACGCCATCGTCTGTACGACTGCCCGTTTTCCGTTCATCGCGATGATTCCTCGAGTTCGTTGCGGATACCGTCGGCAGCGGCGGAAACGCCGCCGCCAACCCAACACAGAAACCGTCCATACACTCTACCCGCGAGCCGGTCCTCATGCAACAGCGGCGCCGCGACTGGAACGTCGGCGCTTGCGCTACAATGCTTGCACGGTACAGAGGGTATCCCGAGCGGTGCAGAAGCCAGAGCCGCCCCCGGTGGCACCAGCGCGGCGGCCGCAGGCAAGCTCCAGGAATGCCGCACAACGTGCCGGTATCGCAACCCAACATCCACCGCGGACAACAGACCATGACCCAGTTGAACCCGACAGAAGAGTTCTTTCGTGACCTCGCCGAGAAGGTGAAGGGCCCCGGCGGCGCGCTCGAGGGCAAGAAGGCTCTGGTGATCGGCATCGCCAACGACCAGTCGATCGCCTATGGCTGCGCGCTCGCGTTCCGTGCGATGGGCGCGAGCGTCGCAATGACCTACGTCAACGAAAAGAGCAAGCAGTACACGCAGGCACTCGCCGACCACCTCGGCGTGGACCCGGCGCTCTATCTCCCCTGCGACGTCCGCATCCCCGGACAGCTCGAGGCGGTTTTCGAAGCCATCGAGAAGACCTGGGGCCAGCTCGACATCGGCCTGCACTCGATCGCCTTCGCACCGCGCGAGGATCTGCACGGCCGCGTCACCGATTGTTCGCGTGACGGCTTCCTGATGGCGATGGACATCTCCTGCCACTCGTTCATCCGCATGGCGAAGCTCGCCGAACCGCTGATGAAGGACGGCGGCGCATTGTTCACGATGAGCTACTACGGCGCCGAAAAGGTGGTCGATCGCTACAACCTGATGGGTCCGGTGAAGGCAGCGCTCGAAGCATCAGCCCGCTACCTCGCCGCCGAACTGGGACCGAAGGGCATCCGCGTGCACCCGATCTCGCCGGGACCGATCAGGACTCGCGCCGCCAGCGGCATCGACCGTTTCGACGAACTGATGGAGATCGCCGCGACGCGCGCCCCGAGTCGGATGCTCGTCAGCATCGAGGATGTCGGACTGGCAACCGCTTTCCTCGCCTCCGACTATGCACGGCTGATCACCGGCGAAACCATGCACATCGACGGTGGTTACCACGTCATCGGCTGAGGCGTCGAGCCTCACGGGTGCCACCGCTCTCGCCGCCGGCCAGGGTCGCCGCCGGCGGGCGCGCACCGTCCCTGCGGCCGCCTGGCGTCGTGGCACGACGACCGGGTAGCGGCAGCCCGCCGCCGGCCGCAAAGAGACTCCGCGAGTGACCAGTCCGACGTCCACCATGCCCGCCAGCGCGGTTGCCGACTCGGGCGACATCCTGATCGATGCGCTGCTCGGCGGGATGAAATGGGGGAACGCCGGCGCAGGCGTTGGTGCGACGGTCGGGTACAGCTTCCCTGGCGCCAGCGGGACCGCCGTCTGGGCAGCGCCGGCGGCCTACGGATCGCCGCAGAATGAACCCGCCACTGCCTCGGCCCTCAGTCCGGCGAACCAGGCTGCGACACGCCTGGCGATGCAGGCGTGGGCGAACCTCGCCAACCTGGGCCTCGTCGAAGTCAGCGAGACCGCGACGGTAGTCGGCGACATCCGTCTCGCGCACACGGCAGATCCCGCCATCGCGCCCTACTGGGGGTGGTCGCTGTATCCGAACGATTACTGGCCGGCTGGCGGTGACATCTGGATCAATGGGTCTCAAGCCACCACGGAGTGGTCGCCCGGCACGAATGATTTTTCGTCGCTGCTGCACGAGATCGGCCATAGCCTCGGTCTCAAGCACCCTTTCGACGACCAGCCGGTCCTGCCGGCGAGCCTGGACAACGAGCAGTACACGCTGATGGCCTACGAAAGCCATCCCCACGGTCTGTTTCGCGATGTCGTCGATCATGGTGGCGGGTCCTATTCCTGGACCTACTTCACCGTCACGCCGCAAACGCCGATGCTCTACGACATCGCCGCCATCCAGTATCTCTACGGCGCGAATACGGCGTACCGCACCGGCGACGACCTCTATGGCTTCGACCCCGAGTCGCCCTTCTTCATGACGATCTGGGACGCGGGCGGGATCGACACCGTGTCGGTGGCCAATTTCTCGCGCGCCTGCACGCTCGACCTGCGCGCCGGCCATTTCTCGAGCATCGCCATCGAGTCCGACCCACTGCCAACCGGCGCATCGGGACCCGTGGCCACCTACGACGGGACCGACAACCTGGCGATCGCCTTCGGCGTCATCATCGAGAACGCCATCGGTGGTTCCGGCGGCGACCGGCTCATCGGCAATTCGGCGGCCAACGTCCTCGATGGGGGCGACGGCAACGATACCCTCGACGGAGCCGAAGGCGGCGACACCTTGAAAGGCGGCGCCGGCATCGATACCGCCAGCTACCTCTACGGCGCCAGCAGCGGCATCACCGTCAGCCTCGCCGTCGCCGGAGCACAGGCGACCGGCGGCTCCGGCAGCGATACCCTGGTGGGAATCGAGAACCTTGGCGGCTCGACCTATGCCGACCTGTTGCGCGGCGACGGCAACGGCAACGTCCTCGCCGGTGCGCAGGGCAATGACTTCCTCGACGGCGGCACCGGCAACGATACCCTCGACGGTGGCGCCGGCAACGACACGCTGTGGGGCGGCACCGGCGCCGACAGCCTGATCGGCGGCGACGGCAACGACGCCTACTACCTCGACAACGTGGGCGACAGCGTCAGCGAGACCAACGCCAACCCGGCCAGCGGCGGCAGCGACCAGGTCTTCAGCTATCTCGCCGCACACACCCTCGGCGCGAACGTCGAGAACGGGCGGATCCTCGCTCCCGGAGCCGCCAGCCTCAGCGGCAACGGCCTCGACAACCTCCTCGAGGCCGGCAGCGGCAACAACCTCCTCGACGGCGCCGCCGGCATCGATACCGTCAGCTACCTCTACGGCGCCAGCAGCGGCGTCAGCGTCAGCCTCGCCATCGCCGGCGCACAAGCGACCGGCGGCTCCGGCAGCGATACCCTGGCGGGAATCGAGAACCTCAGCGGCTCGACCTACGCCGACCTGCTGCGCGGCGACGGCAACGCCAACCGCCTTGCCGGCGCACAGGGCAACGATTTCCTCGACAGCGCCGCCGGCAACGACACACTGGACGGTGGCGCCGGCAACGACACGCTGTGGGGCGGCACCGGCGCCGACAGCCTGCTCGGCGGCGACGGCAACGACGCCTACTACCTCGACAACGTCGGCGACAGCGTCAGCGAGACCAACGCCAACCCGGCCAGCGGCGGCATCGACCAGGTCTTCAGCTATCTCGCCGCGCATACCCTCGGCGCGAACGTCGAGAACGGCCGCATCCTCACCGCCGCCGCCGCGAACCTCGCCGGCAACGGCCTCGCCAACATCATCGAGGCGGGAGCCGGCAACAACGTTCTCGACGGCTCCGCCGGCAGCGATACCGTCAGCTACCTCTACGGCGCCAGCAGCGGCGTCAGCGTCAGCCTCGCCCTCGCCGGCGCGCAGGCGACCGGCGGCTCCGGCAGCGACACGCTGACCAGCATCGAGAACCTCACGGGCTCGACCTACAACGACCTGCTGCGCGGCGACGGCAACGGCAACCGCCTTGCCGGCGCGCAGGGCAACGATTTCCTCGACGGCGGCGCCGGCAACGACACCCTGGACGGCGGCGACGGCAACGACACGCTGTGGGGCGGCACCGGCGCCGACAGCCTGCTCGGCGGCGACGGCAACGACGCCTACTACCTCGACAATGTGGGCGACAGCGTCAGCGAGACCAGCGCCAACCCGGCCAGCGGCGGCACCGACCAGGTCTTCAGCTATCTCGCCGCACACACCCTCGGCGCGAATGTCGAGAACGGCCGCATTCTCACCGCCGCCGCCGCGAACCTCGCCGGCAACGGCCTCGCCAACATCATCGAGGCGGGAACCGGCAGCAACGTCCTCGACGGCGCCGGCGGCACCGATACCGTCAGCTACCTCTACGGCACCAGCAGCGGCGTCACCCTCAGTCTCGCCATCGCCGGGGCGCAGGCGACCGGCGGTTCGGGCAGCGACACGCTGATCAGCATCGAGAACCTCAGCGGTTCGACCTACGCCGATACCCTGACCGGCGACGGCAGCGCCAACCGGCTCGAAGGCGGCAACGGCAACGACACCCTCGGCGGTGGTGCCGGCAATGACCTCCTCGCTGGCGGTCTCGGCAACGACAGCCTCGTCGGCGGCAGCGGCGCCGACCTCTTCCGCTTCGACACCCTGCCGGATGCCGCCAGCAACCGCGACACGATCGCCGACTTCAGCGTCCTTGACGACACCATCGAACTCGAAAACGCCGTCTTCAGCTGGCTCGCCACCCCCGGCGCCCTCGCCGCCGGCTCGTTCCGCTCCGGCGCCGGCATCACCGCTGCCGCCGACGCCGACGCCGACGACTATCTGATCTACGACAGCAGCTCCGGCGCTCTCTACTACGACGCGAACGGCAGTGCCGGTGCCGCTCCGGTGCAGATCGCCACCCTCGCCGCCGGCCTTGCGTTGAGCAACCTCGACTTCGTCGTTACCTGAACTGTTGCCAGTCCCGGCAGAGCGCAAGCGCCCGATCGGGACTGGCAACGCAGCACCGCCAAGCGGCCGCGCCCGGCTACGCACGGCCATTGCCCGGAACGTCGCCACAAAGGGACCGGTCTGTTGGCGAAGCGAACGCAACGCAGCTGGAGTCGCTCCCTTCGCTGCTCTGACCGACGGCAAGGATGTTCAGCCGCGTCCGCCTGGTTGCCCGCGCGTCATGGCCGGCAAGGCACCCTTCGGCTGGACGCCAACCGCCGCAAGGCAGGGAAAGACGTCGCCAGCCTGGGCGCAGGCGCCGCTGCGGTGCAAGCTCAGGCATCCTTTTCAAGAGGAGTACTGTCCGACTGCCCGCCGTAGCGAATCGACATTTTTCGCAGAATGGACATTTCGTCACGCGGCGCCGGCTCCCGTCACGCTATATTGCCGTGGAGTCGGCTGCTGTGTCCGGCTTCTCGCGGCGCTCGGCCGGTCTGCCGCAGGACGAAGTCGGCAGATGCTGCCGCTGGCGACCGAGCCGAAGACCTCCGCAGCCGGCACCACGATCGCAAGCGATCGCACAGATGGATATTGGGAGAGTGGCATGAGCAAGACCTTTGTCTTCGTCGATGAGCGAGTCGAGGATCGTTGGGCGCTGCTGGCTGGTCTTCCGCGAGATTGCCAAAGTGTGATCGTCGATGACCGGGAGCCGGGGCTGCGACAGCTCAGCGCGGCCCTCCAAGGCGAGCGCGACGTTACGTCGATCCGGCTCATCGCGCACGGCCAGCCAGGTGCGGTGCAGCTTGGCCGCGACGAAGTGACGCAGGCGACGCTGTCAGCATTCGGCGGCGAAGCCGCAGCGATCGGCCGCGCGCTCGCGACGGACGGCGACGTGCAGATTTACGGCTGCGAAGTCGGACGCGGCGAGGTGGGCCGCGACTTCGTCGCCGCGCTGGCGGCGGTGTTCGGCGCGCCGGTGGCCGCTTCCTCGACGCCGGTCGGCCACGCCGATCGCGGCGGCGGCTGGCGACTCGACGTCGGCGAGCGATGCACTCCGGCGCTGGCGGCGCCGAACTGGCGGGGACTTCTCGGCCTGAGCGTGTCCCGCCAGCCCCTTTCCTTTCCCGGTCACGGCGCGGGCGAATGGCGCAATCTGGGAGCCTTCGCGGCGATTCGTGCCGATGGTTCGGTGGTCACCTGGGGCGATCCCGTGTACGGCGGCGACAACAGTGCCGTGGCGGCGCAACTCGACGGCACGATCGGCGTGACACAACTGTTCTCGACGCGATCGGCCTTCGCCGCGCTGCGCGCGGACGGCTTGCTGGTCACCTGGGGCGATCCGGGGTACGGCGGCGACAGCAGTGCCGTGGCCGGACAGGTCAATGGTACGATCGACGTGCTGCAGGTGTTTTCGACGGTCAATGCCTTTGCCGCATTGCGCGCCGACGGCTCGCTGGTCACCTGGGGGAGCGCCTCGTACGGCGGCGACAGTAGCGCGGTCGCGGGGCAGATCGACGGCACGATCGACGTGACACAGGTGTTTTCTACCGCCAGAGCATTCGCCGCATTGCGCGCCGACGGCTCGCTGGTCACCTGGGGGAGTGCTTCGTACGGCGGCGACAGCAGCGCGGTGGCTGGGCAGATCGACGGCACGATCGACGTCACGCAGGTGTTCTCGACCGGCGATGCCTTTGCTGCATTGCGGACCGACGGCTCGCTGGTCAGCTGGGGGGACTCCTCATCCGGCGGCGACAGCGCAGGCGTCGCGGCGCAGATCGACGGAACGATCGATGTGACACGAGTGTTTTCCACCTACGCTGCCTTTGCTGCATTGCGTGTGGACGGATCACTCGTCGTTTGGGGAGATCCCTCGTACGGCGGCGACACCGGCGCGGTTGCGGCGCTGATCGACGGCACGATGGACGTGACGGAAGTGTTTTCGACGGGTCATGCCTTTGCCGCGCTGCGCGCCGACGGTTCGCTGGTCACCTGGGGCAATCCGTCGCACGGCGGCGATCGCGGCGCTGCGGCCGCACAACTCGACGGGGCGATCGACGTGACGCAGGTGGTCGCGACCGAATCTGCCTTTGCCGCCCTGCGTGCCGACGGCTCGGTCGTCACCTGGGGGAATCCCGCCCATGGCGGCAACAGCAGCGCCGTCGGGGCACAGCTCAACGGTGGCATCGACGTCACGCGGGTGTTTTCGACGCTGCATGCCTTTGCCGCATTGCGCGCCGACGGCTCGCTGGTCACCTGGGGCGATTCGTCCTCAGGTGGCGACAGCAGCGCGGTGGCCGCGCAGCTCGACGGCACGATCGACGTGATGCAAGTCTTCTCGACCGAGGAAGCCTTTGGCGCATTGCGCGCCGACGGATCCCTGATCACTTGGGGCGCTGCCGGCAATGGAGGCAACATCGGCACGGCTTCCCTGATCGACGGCAGCGTCGACGTGACGCAGGTGTTTTCGACGGGATCCGCCTTCGCCGCAGTGCGGGCCGACGGCTCGCTGGTCACTTGGGGGAACTCCTCGTCTGGCGGCAACAGCAGCGCGGTGGCGACACAGATCGATGGCACGGTCGACATCGCGCAGGTGTGGTCGACGGCAGAAGCATTCGCCGCCTTGCGGGCCGACGGCTCGGTGGTCACCTGGGGCGATGCCGCTTACGGCGGCGACAGCAGCGCGGTGGCAGTGCAGATCGACGGTACGATCGACGTCACGCAGGTGTTTTCGACGTACGGAGGCGCCTTCGCCGCCTTGCGCAGCGACGGTTCGCTGGTCACTTGGGGCCTCTCCTGGGGCGGTGGCGACAGCAACCCGGTGGCGGCGCAGATCGACGGCTCGATCGACGTGACGCAGCTGGCCTCGACGTTCTGGGCCTTCGCCGCCTTGCGCACCGACGGTTCGGTGGTCGCCTGGGGGATTTCGTCGTATGGCGGCGACAGCAGCGCGGTGGCGGCACAGATCGATGGCACGATCGACGTGACGCAGGTGGCGGCGACGGACTCCGCCTTCGCCGCGTTGCGTGCCGACGGCTCGGTGGTCACCTGGGGCGATTCCCGGTACGGCGGCGACAGCGGCGCCGTGGCGGCACAGATCGGCGGCGCGCTCGACGTGACGCAGCTGTTCTCGACGGTCTCAGCCTTTGCTGCATTGCGCAGCAACGGCTCGCTGGTCACCTGGGGGGATGCCTGGTCCGGTGGCGACAGCAGCGGAGTGGCGGTACAGATCGACGGCACGACCGACGTGACGCAGGTTTTTTCGACCGCCACTGCCTTTGCCGCATTGCGCGCCGACGGCTCACTGGTCTCCTGGGGCGATTCCGCTCACGGCGGCGACAGCAGCGCGGTGGCGGCACAGATCGATGGCACGCTTGACGTCGTACAGGTGCGTACGACCTACGGAGGCGCCTTTGCCGCAGTGCGCGCCGACGGCTCGCTGGTCACCTGGGGACACTCCGGGTACGGTGGCGACAGCAGCGCCGTGGCTGCCGGGATCGACGGGACGATCGACGTGACCCAGGTCTTTTCCACCGCCTATGCCTTTGCCGCGTTGCGCGTCGATGGCTCACTGGTCACCTGGGGAGATGCCCGCTACGGAGGCAACAGCGCTGCCGTGGCAAGGTACCTCGACGGGACGATCGACGTCACGCACGTATTTGCGACCGACGGTTCCTTTGCCGCCGTGCGTGCAGACGGCTCGGTGGTCACGTGGGGAGAGCCTGCGTGGGGTGGCAATGCCGGTGCCCTTGGCAGCCCATGGGGCGACATCGTCAGCCTCGCCAACCCGCAGACCGACGACTGGTATGCACCGCTTGGTGCTGATGAGCACTTCCATTCGGCACCGTCTGGCAGCGACCGGACGGTGGTAACGAACGAGGACTCCCCCTACGCATTCTCCGTCGCCGATTTTCCCTTCACCGATCCGAGCGACATACCCGCCGACACGCTCGCCGGCATCCGCATCAGCACGCTCCCCGCCGCCGGCAGTCTGACCCTTGCGGGAGTCGCCGTCACCACCGGGCAGTCGATCGCTGCCACGGATCTCGCGGCCGGTTTGCTGGTTTTCACGCCCACCGGGAACGAAAACGGCGACAGCTATGCAAGCTTCACCTTCCAGGTGCGGGACAACGGCGGCATCGCCAACGGCGGAGCGGACCTCGACCCGACACCCAACCTCATCACCGTTGACGTCAGGCCACTGATCGGCACCGATGGCGATGATCATCTCGTCGGCGGTCCGCACGACAACCTCCTCGACGGCCGAGGTGGCAACGACACCCTCGACGGCGGTGGTGGCGCCGACACGCTCGTCGGCGGTGACGGCAACGACACCTATTACCTCGACCACGCCGGCGACAGCGTCAGCGAGACCAACGTCAACCCGGTGAGCGGCGGCACCGACCAGATCTTCAGCTACCTCGCCGCCATCACCATCGCCGCGAACGTCGAGAACGGGCGGATCCTCGCTCCCGGCGTCGCCAGCCTCAGCGGCAACGGACTCGACAACCTCATCGAGGCCGGCAGCGGCAACAACCTCCTCGACGGCGCCGCCGGCATCGATACCGTCAGCTACCTCTACGGCGCCAGCAGCGGCGTCAGCGTCAGCCTCGCCATCACCGGCGCGCAGGCGACCGGCGGCTCCGGCAGCGATACCCTGATCAGCATCGAGAACCTTGCCGGCTCGACCTACGCCGACCTGTTGCGCGGTGACGGCAACGCCAACATTCTTGCCGGCGCCCAAGGCAACGACTTTCTCGACGGCGGCGCCGGCAACGACACCCTCGATGGCGGCACCGGCAACGACACGCTGTGGGGCGGTACCGGCGCCGACAGCCTGCTCGGCGGCGACGGCAACGACGCCTACTACCTCGACCACGTGGGCGACAGCGTCAGCGAGACCAATACCAACCCGGCCAGCGGCGGCACCGACCAGGTCTTCAGCTATCTCGCCGCACACACCCTCGGCGCGAACGTCGAGAACGGGCGGATCCTCGCTCCCGGAGTCGCCAGCCTCAGCGGCAACGGCCTCGACAACCTCCTCGAGGCGGGCAGTGGCAACAACCTCCTCGACGGCGGCGCCGGCATCGATACCGCCAGCTACCTCTACGGCGCCAGCAGCGGCGTCAGCGTCAGCCTCGCCGTCGCCGGCGCACAGGCGACCGGCGGTTCGGGCAGCGACACGCTGATCAGCATCCAGAACCTTGGCGGCTCGACCTACGCCGACCTGTTGCGCGGCGACGGCAACGGCAACCGCCTTGCCGGCGCACAAGGAAACGACTTCCTCGACGGCGCCGCCGGCAACGACACCCTCGATGGCGGCACCGGCAACGACACGCTGTGGGGCGGCACCGGCGCCGACAGCCTGCTCGGCGGCGACGGCAACGACGCCTACTACCTCGACAACGTGGGCGACAGCGTCAGCGAGACCAACGCCAACCCGGCCAGCGGCGGTACCGACCAGGTCTTCAGCTATCTCGCCGCACACACCCTGGGTGCCCACGTCGAGAACGGGCGGATCCTCGCTCCCGGCGTCGCCAGCCTCAGCGGCAACGGCCTCGACAACCTCCTCGAGGCCGGCAGCGGCAACAACCTCCTCGACGGCGCCGCCGGCATCGATACCGTCAGCTACCTCTACGGCGCCAGCAGCGGCGTCAGCGTCAGCCTCGCCACCGCCGGCGCGCAGGCGACCGGCGGCTCCGGCAGCGATACCCTGGCGGGAATCGAGCACCTCACCGGCTCGACCTACGCCGACCTGCTGCGCGGCGACGGCAACGGCAACCGCCTTGCCGGCGCGCAGGGCAACGATTTCCTCGACGGGGGCGCCGGCAGCGACACCCTCGATGGCAGCGCCGGCAACGACACGCTGTGGGGCGGCACCGGCGCCGACAGTCTGATCGGCGGCGACGGCAACGACGCCTACTACCTCGACAACGTGGGCGACAGCGTCAGCGAGACCAACGCCAACCCGGCCAGCGGCGGTACCGACCAGGTCTTCAGCTATCTCGCCGCACACACCCTCGGCGCGAACGTCGAGAACGGCCGCATCCTCACTGCCGCCGCCGCGAACCTCGCCGGCAACGACCTCGCCAACTTCCTCGAAGCCGCCACCGGCAACAACGTTCTCGACGGCGCCGGCGGCAGCGACACCCTCAGCTACCTCTACGGCGCCAGCAGCGGCGTCAGCGTCAGCCTCGCGATCGCCGGCGCACAGGCGACCGGCGGTTCCGGCAGCGACACCCTGATCAGCATCGAGAACCTCACGGGCTCGACCTACAACGACCTGCTGCGCGGCGACGGCAACGGCAACATCCTCGCCGGCGCGCAGGGCAACGATTTCCTCGACGGTGGCGCCGGCAGCGACACCCTCGATGGCGGCGCCGGCAACGACACGCTGTGGGGCGGCACCGGCGCCGACAGCCTGCTCGGCGGCGACGGCAACGACGCCTACTACCTCGACAACGTGGGCGACAGCGTCAGCGAGACCAACGCCAACCCGGCCCGCGGCGGCACTGACCAGGTCTTCAGCTATCTCGCCGCCCATACCCTCGGCGCGAACGTCGAGAACGGCCGCATCCTCACCGCCGCCGTCGCGAACCTGACCGGCAACGGCCTCGACAATATTCTCGAGGCGGGCAGCGGCAACAACGTCCTCGACGGCGCCGGCGGCAGCGATACGGTCAGCTACCTCTACGGCGCTACCGGTGGCGTCAGCATCAGCCTTGCCATCGCCGGCGCACAGGCCACCGGCGGTTCGGGCAGCGACACGCTGATCAGCATCGAGAACCTCAGCGGCTCGACCTACGCCGACACCCTGACCGGCAACGGCGACGCCAACCGGCTCGACGGCGGCAACGGCAACGACACCCTCGACGGTGCCGCCGGCAATGACCTCCTCGCTGGCGGTCTCGGCAACGACAGCCTCGTCGGCGGCAGCGGCGCCGACATCTTCCGCTTCGACACCCTGCCGGATGCCGCCAGCAACCGCGACACGATCGGCGACTTCAGTGTCCTCGACGACACGATCGAACTCGAGAACGCCATCTTCACCTCGCTGCTGAGCCCCGGCACCCTCGCCGCAGGCTCGTTCCGATCCGGCGCCGGCCTCAGCAGCGCCGCCGACGCCGACGACTACCTGATCTACAACAGCAGCTCCGGCGCCATGTACTACGATGCCGCGGGCAACACGGGCGCAGCTCCGGTACACATCGCCACGCTCGCCCCGGGTCTTGCGCTGAGCAACCTAGATTTCGTCGTCACCTGAAGCTTGCGTATTTCGGTGACGGTAGATGGGTTTCTCTCGATCGTCGACTTCGGGGTCTGTCGCTTTACCGATCCGGCTCACCATCCTTTCCCGGTCAGAGCAGCACGCCGCGTGTCCGCCAACGAGCGGACGCGAACGGATCAGGCCACTTGCGGCAGCCTGACCATTCCACTGGAACCAGCTGCGTCCCTACCGTTTCTTCACCGCCGGCAGGTCGGTGCACACGCCCTCATAGACCTCGGCCGCCATGCCGATCGACTCGCCGAGAGTTGGATGCGGATGGATGGTGTGGCCGATGTCGGCGGCGTCGCAGCCCATCTCGATGGCCAGGCAGATTTCGCCGATCATGTCGCCGGCCTCGGTGCCGACGATGCTGCCGCCGATGATGCGATGCGTCGCCTCGTCGAAGATCAGCTTGGTGAAGCCCTCCTCGCGGCCGTTTGCCAGCGCGCGCCCGGAAGCGGCCCAGGGAAAGACACTCTTGCCGTAGGTGATCCCTTCGACGCGGCATTGCTCCTCGGTCTTGCCGGCCCAGGCGATCTCGGGGTCGGTATACGCGACCGACGGGATCTGCAGCGCATCGAAGCAGCGCTTGCTGCCGTGCGCCGCCTCGGCGGCGACATGCGCTTCATGCACGCCCTTGTGCGCCAGCATCGGCTGGCCGACGATGTCGCCGATGGCGAAGATGTGCGCCACGTTGGTCCGCTGCTGCGCGTCGACCGGGATGAAGCCGCGCTCGGTGACGGCGATGCCCGCCTTGTCGGCGGCGAGCCGGTTGCCGTTCGGCGCGCGGCCGACAGCGACGAGGACGAGGTCGAAGCGCTCGCTTTCGCCGCTGCTGTAGCTCACCTCGATACCTGCGGCGGTCGCTGACGCGGCAACGACGCCGGTGTTGAGCAGGATGCGGTCGAAACGGTGGGCGTTCTTCTTCTCCCAGACCTTGACCAGATCCCGGTCGGCGCCCGGCATCAGCACGCCGCCGAGTTCGACGACGGTGATGCGCGAGCCGAGCGCCGAGTAGACGCTCGCCATCTCGAGGCCGATGATGCCGCCGCCGACGACCAGCATGCGCTGCGGAATCTGCCGCAGTTCGAGGGCACCGGTCGAATCGACGACGCGCGGGTCGTCGGGCATGAAAGGCAACGCGATCGGCTGCGAGCCGGCGGCGATGATCGCCTTCTGGAAACGGATCAGCCTGCTGCCACCGGCGGCGAGCGCGACCTCGAGATGATTGGCGTCGACGAACTGGCCGACGCCCTGCACGACCTCGACCTTGCGCCCCTTGGCCATGCCGGCGAGACCGCCGGTCAGCTTGCCGACGACCTTGTCCTTGTGCGCGCGCAGCCGGTCGAGGTCGATGCTCGGCGCGCCGAAGCTGACGCCGCAGTCGCCCATGTGCTGCGCCTCTTCCATGACCGCGGCGACATGCAGCAGCGCTTTCGACGGGATGCAGCCGACGTTGAGACAGACGCCGCCGAGGGTCGCGTAACGTTCGACGAGAACCGTCTGCATGCCGAGGTCGGCACTGCGGAAGGCCGCCGAGTAACCGCCCGGACCGGCGCCAAGGACCAGCATCTCGCACTCGAGGTCGGCCTTGCCGCTGACCGGCGCTGCCGCCTGCGGCGCCGGACTGGCGCTCGCCAGCGACACTGTCTCAGCCGGTGCCGGCGCTGCCGCGGCCGCACCGGTGTCGATCACCGCCACCAGCGAGCCGGCCGAGACCCGGTCGCCGACGGCGACGCGGATTTCGCGGATGGTGCCGGCGACGCTGCTCGGCACGTCCATCGTCGCCTTGTCGGACTCGAGGGTGACGAGTGCGTCGTCGATCCGGACTGTGTCGCCGACGGCAACGCAGACGTCGATGACCGGCACGTCGTGGTAGTCGCCGATGTCTGGTACTTTCGCTTCAATGATCTGGCTCATCGTCTTGTCCCCGGTCAGAGCAGCACGCGCCGCATGTCGGCGAGCAACAGGGCGAGATGGACGTTGAAGCGCGTCGCCGCGGCGCCATCGATGACGCGGTGGTCGGCAGTGAGCGACAGCGGCAGGATCAGCCGCGGAGCGAACTCGCGGCCGTTCCACACCGGCTTCATGACCGACTTGTTGACGCCGAGGATCGCCACCTCGGGGGCGTTGACGATCGGCGAGAAAAGCGTCCCGCCGATACCGCCGAGGCTCGATATGGTGAAGCAGGCGCCGGACATCTCGCCCGGGGTGAGCTTGCCGTCGCGCGCCTTCTTCGCCAGCTCGCCGCTTTCGCTGGCGAGTTCGGCGACGGACTTCTGGTCGGCATTGCGGATCACCGGCACGACGAGACCATTCGGCGTATCGGCGGCGAAAGCGATGTGACAGTAGCGCTTGAGGATGAGATTGTCGCCGTCGAGCGAGCTGTTGAACTCGGGGAACTTCTTCAGCGCGACCGCGCAGGCCTTGATCAGGAAGGCGAGCATGGTGATCTTCAGTCCCGACTTCTCGTTCTCGCGGTTGACGGCGACGCGGAAGGCTTCGAGGTCGGTGATGTCGGCATCCTCGTGGTAGGTCACCGCCGGGATCATCACCCAGTTGCGCGCCAGGTTCTGCGCCGAGATCTTCTTGATGCGCGACAACGGGCTGACATCGACCGGACCGAACTTGGCAAAGTCGACTTTCGGCCACGGCAGCAGATCGAGGCCGCCGCCGAGCGACGCCGCGGCTGCCGGCGTCGGTGCCGTCAGGACGCCCTTGACATAGGCAGTGACGTCCTCCTTGAGGATGCGCGACTTCGGACCGCTGGGCGTCACCTTGCTCAGGTCGACGCCCAACTCGCGCGCCAGCAGGCGCACCGAGGGGCTGGCGTGCGTGCGCGAGCCGAGGGCAAGGCCGGCAAGCGGTGGCGCGGTGGGTACGGCCGTCGCGGCAACCGCTGCCGGCGCAACCGCAACCGGCGGAGCTGCCGGAACAGGCAGGGCTGCCGGAACAGGCAGGGCTGCCGGAACAGGCGGGGCTGCCGCAGCGACGGCTGTCGCCGCAGCGACTTCGGCCGCCTCGAGCACGACCACCACCACCCCCTCCGATACCTTCTCGCCGAGCGCGACGCGAATCTCGCGCACGACGCCCGCTGCCGGCGAGGGAACGTCCATCGTCGCCTTGTCCGACTCCAGCGTCACCAGCGCATCATCGACCTTGACGACGTCGCCGACGATGACGCAGAGGTCGATCACCGGCACGTCATGGTAGTCGCCGATGTCGGGGACTCTTACTTCGATCAGTTGACTCATCGCTCGCTCCCTCAGACCGTCGTCGGGTTGGGTTTGTTGACGTCGATGCCGTAGCGGGCGATCGCATGCGCGACCTTCTCGCGCTCGATCGTGCCCTCGTCGGCCAGCGCCTTGAGTGCCGCCACGGTGACCCAGCGCCGATCGACCTCGAAGAAATGGCGCAGCTTCTCGCGCGTGTCGGAGCGGCCAAAGCCATCGGTACCCAGCGTCACGTAGCGACGGTTGAGGAAGGGACGGATCTGCTCGGCGAACATGCGGACGTAGTCGGTGGCAGCGACGATCGGCCCGCGGGTGTCGCCGAGGCAGCGCTCGACGTGCGAGACACGCGGTTTCGCCAGCGGGTTGAGCATGTTCCAGCGCTGCACGTCAAGCCCGTCGCGTGCCAGCTCGGTGAAGCTCGGGCAGCCCCAGAGGTCGGCATCGATCCCCCAGTCGTTCTTCAGCAACTCGGCGGCGGCGATGACCTCGCGGAAGATCGTTCCCGAGCCGAGCAGCTGCACGCGCGGCGTCACCGGACGGGTGTCCGAAGACTGGCCGCGACGCAGCAGGTACATGCCCTTGATGATGTCAGCCTCGGCACCGGTGGGCATCTCGGGATGCTCGTAGTTCTCGTTCATCACCGTGATGTAGTAGAAGATGTCCTGCTGCTCCTGGTACATCCGCCGCAGGCCCTCACGCATGATGACGGCAATCTCGAAGGAAAAGGTCGGATCGTAGCTGAGGCAGTTCGGGATCAGGCTGGAGAGCACCAGCGAGTGGCCGTCCTCGTGCTGCAGGCCTTCGCCGTTGAGTGTCGTGCGACCGGCGGTCCCGCCGATCAGGAAACCGCGCGCGCGCTGGTCGGCGGCCGCCCAGCAGAGGTCCATCGTGCGCTGCAGGCCGAACATCGAGTAGCAGATGTAGAACGGGATCATCTGCACGCCATGTACCGAGTACGACGTCGCGGCGGCGATCCAGTCGCTCATCGCGCCGGCCTCGTTGATTCCCTCCTGCAGCACCTGGCCGTCCTTCGACTCCTTGTAGAACATCAGCTGGTCGTGGTCTTCGGGGACGTACTTCTGCCCTTCCTGGTTCCAGATGCCGACCTGGCGGAAGAGGCCCTCCATGCCGAAGGTGCGTGACTCGTCGGGAACGATCGGGACGACGTGCCGACCCACCTTCCTGTCCTTGAGCAGGATGTTGAGCAGGCGGACGATGGCCATCGTCGTCGACACCTCGCGCCCTTCGCCGGAAGCCTTGAGCAGAGCGTCGAAGGCAGCGAGATCCGGAATTTCGAGTGGTGCCGCGGCGCCACGCCGCTTCGGCAGGTAACCGCCGAGATCCATGCGGCGCTGCCGCATGTAGCTGAGTTCGGCCGAGCCCTCGGCAAACTTGAGGTACGGCAGTTCGTAGAGCTGTTCGTCGGCAACCGGCAGGCTGAAGCGGTCACGGAAACGCTTGATCGCCTCGAAATCGAGCTTCTTCTGCTGGTGCGAGATGTTCATGCCCTCGCCCGCCTGGCCCATGCCGTAACCCTTGATCGTCTTGGCGAGGACCAGCGTCGGCTGACCCTTGTGCTCGACGGCCGCTTTGTAGGCACTGTAGATCTTGAAGATGTCGTGGCCGCCGCGGTTCAGCGCCCACACCTGGTCGTCGGTCCAGTCGGCGACGAGTTCCTTCAGCTCCGGCGTGTTGAAGAAGTGCTCGCGGACGTAGGCACCGTCCTTCGCCTTGAAGGTCTGGTACTCGCCGTCGACGATCTCCATCATGCGCTGCTTCAGAACGCCCTTCTTGTCGCGCAGGAAGAGCGCGTCCCAATTGGTTCCCCAGATCAGCTTGATGACGTTCCAGCCGGCACCGCGGAAGGTGCCTTCGAGTTCCTGGATGATCTTGCCGTTGCCGCGTACCGGCCCGTCGAGCCGCTGCAGGTTGCAGTTGATGACGAAGATCAGGTTGTCGAGCCGCTCGCGCGCCGCCATGCCGATGGCGCCGAGCGATTCGACCTCATCGGTCTCGCCGTCGCCGAGGAAGGCCCAGACCTTGCGGTCGCCGGCCTCGATGAAGCCGCGACTGTCGAGATACTTCATGAAGCGTGCCTGATAGATCGCCTGGATCGGCCCGAGGCCCATCGACACCGTCGGGAACTGCCAGAAGCCCGGCATCAGCCACGGGTGCGGATAAGACGAGACGCCCTTGCCGTCGACTTCCTGCCGGAAGCAGTCCATCTGCTCGTCGGTCAGCCGTCCGAGCAGGTGCGCGCGCGCATAGACGCCGGGAACCGAATGACCCTGGAAGAAGATCAGGTCGCCGCCATGCGTCTCCGAGGGCGCGTGCCAGAACCACGAGAAGCCGACGTCGTACAGCGCCGCCGCCGAAGCGAAGGAGGCGATGTGGCCACCGACGTTGCTGTGCCGGTTGGCGCGGACCACCATCGCCATCGAGTTCCAGCGGATGTAATTGTGGATGCGGATCTCCATGTCGGCATTGCCCGGGTACTTCGGCTGCCGGTCGACCGGAATCGTGTTCACGTATTCGGTGGTCGCGCTGTAGGGAATGTCGATCCCCTCCTGGCGCGCCTGGGCGATCAGCCCCTGGATCAGGAAGTGGGCCCGCTCGGGCCCCTCCTGGTCGATGACGCCCTGCAGCGCGTCTTGCCACTCCTGGGTTTCCTGCGGGTCGGCGTCGCCGGCGGCGACCGACAGCGCGTTGTCGGGCAGAGCTGACATGAATGTGTCTCCTGGTCTACGGAATCGTGGGATGAATGATGCTTGCCTGCACGCCGAAACGACGCCACCTGCAAATGTAATACCTTGGGTTACCGCGTGGTACCGCAGCGCAACAATCAGTGCATCCCGGATTGTAAAACGTCCTTTTGCATTGTGCAATGCCGCACGCTGCGCTGCAACGGCAGTGCTGCCGCCTGACACTTGCGTTGACCACACGGACCGGCAGAAGTTGACCTGCGTCAACCGCGCCGGTGCCGGCGGCGGCTAAGGTTCTGCTTTTGTCGCAGGAAACCCTTATCAACGGGAGAGGCAATGAGCGCACACGCAGTGATGTCGACGCCGCCGGCGGCGGCCGGCAGCAGGCTCCTGATGTCGGGCAACGAGGCGGTCGCGCGCGCCGTCTGGGAAGCCGGGACGCGCGTCGCGGCGGCTTACCCCGGAACGCCATCGACCGAGATCCTCGAGTGCCTGGCCGGCTATCCGGATCTGTACTCCGAGTGGTCGGTGAATGAGAAGGTCTCGCTCGAGGTCGCTTTCGGTGCCGCCATGGCGGGATCGCGCAGCTTCTGCGCGATGAAGCATGTCGGCCTCAACGTCGCTTCCGACGCGCTGATGACGATGACCCTGACCGGCGTCAACGGCGGCCTGGTGATCGCCGTCGCCGACGACGTCGGCCTCTCGTCGTCGCAGAACGAGCAGGACTCGCGCTACTGGGGCCGCTTCGCGCATGTGCCGGTGCTCGAACCGGCCGACTCGCAGGAAGCGCACGACCTGACGCTCGCCGCCTTTGGGCTCTCAGAGCGTTTCGAGGTACCCGTGATCCTGCGCATGACGACCCGCATCTGCCACGTCAAGGGTGTCGTCACGACCGGCGAGCGCAACGCCCACAGCGCCGCCGGCTTCCGCAAGGACGTCGGTCGCTGGGTGATGGTTCCGAGCGCCGCCGGTCGCCGGCTGCCACTGATGTTCGAGCGCGAGCGCCGGCTGCGCGCCGAAGCCGAGGTGTCACCGCTGAACTTCGCCGAGCCTGGCAGCGACCGGCGGGTCGGCTTCGTCACCTCCGGACCGGCCTACATGCACGTGCGCGAGAGCTTCCCCGATGCGCCGGTGTTCAAGCTCGGCCTGTCCTTCCCGCTGCCTTTCGACAGCCTGCGCCGTTTCGCCGCCGAATGCGAGCGCGTGGTCGTCGTCGAGGAAGTCGAGCCGCTGGTCGAAAGCGAACTCCTGGCGCAGGGAATCGACGTCACCGGCAAGCGGATCCTGCCGCTGTCGGGTGAGTTGTCGCCGCAGGTGCTGCGACCGGCGATCGCCCGCCTGCTCGGCGAACCGGTGCCGGAGGACAGCGCGGCGGCGCCGATGGAAGTCTTTCCGCGGCCACCGACGATGTGCGTCGCCTGCCCGCACCTCGGGGTCTACTACACGCTGTCGCAGCTGCGCAACGTCACCATCTCGGGCGACATCGGCTGCTACACGCTCGGCTTCGGGCAACCCTGGAATGCCCTCGACGCCTGCATCTCGATGGGCGCCTCGATGGGCATGGCACTCGGTCTCGACAAGGGGCGCGGCGACAACGAAAGGGAGCGCAAGATCGTCGCCGTCATCGGCGATTCGACGTTCCTGCACATGGGCATGCAGGGCCTGCTCGACATCGTCTACAACCAGGGCAACGTCACCGTCCTGCTGCTCGACAACCGCGCCGTCGGCATGACCGGCGGCCAGGACAACCCCGGCAGCGGTCGCGACATCCATGGCAACGAAGCGCCACGGGTCGATTTCGTCCGCCTCGTCAAGGCGCTCGGCGTCCGCGACGAGCGGGTCCACCTGGTCAACGCCTATGAACTGCCGGTCCTGCTGAAGACCCTGCGCGAGGAGACGAAGATCCCCGAACCCTCGGTGATCATCACCAGCCAGCCATGCGTCCTGATCAAGGACTACCATGCACTGAAACCGTACATGGTGATCGACGAGCGCTGCACCGGCTGCGGCAACTGCATCGACGTCGGCTGTCCGGCGATCCACGTCACGCGCCGCGACCGCGTGACGAAAGCCAGCGGCCGCGAGGTCGACCTCGCCTTCGTGCGCATCGAGAGCGCCGCCTGCACCGGCTGCGGCCTCTGCCTGAAGCCCTGCGCGCCGGATGCGATCGTTCACGTCGACACGCTGTCGATGCCGATCAAGGTCGTCCGCAAGAATCCCGCACCCGTCCACAACGCCTAGCGACGCAGGCGACGGCAGCGGCCAGCGTTGCCGCCAGCCGCCGCCTGCCCGCCCATGCCGAGAGCTTCCGAAGCCGATGACCAGCAGATGCAAGTACGACACCACCAACATCCTCGTCGTCGGCACCGGCGGCCAGGGCGTCATGACCGCCACCGAGATCCTCGCCGAGGCGGCGATCGCCCTTGGCCATGACGCCAAGAAGACCGAGGTCGCCGGCATGGCACAACGCGGCGGCGTCGTCTCCTCGCACCTGCGCTTCGGCCAGAAGGTGCTGTCGCCGCAGATCAGTCCCGGCACGGCCGACTTGCTGCTCGGCTTCGAAGCCGCAGAGGCGATGCGCTGGCGGCACATGCTGCGGCCCGACGGCCTGGTGCTGATGAACACCGGCCGTCTCGTGCCGCCGATCGTCGAACTCGGCCTCTACGACTACCCGGACGACCCGGTGGCCGAAGTGCGCGCCGCCGGCACGCATGTGGTGTCCTTCGACGCTTCGGCGATTGCCCTCGAACTCGGTGAGATCCGGCTCGGCAATACGGTCATGCTCGGCGCCATCGCCGATCACCTGCCCTTCCCCGCCGAAGTGCTCGAGCAGTGCGTCCTGCAGCGCTTCGCGCACAAGAAGCCGGAGATCGTCGAGATGAACCGGCGCGCCTTCGCCGCCGGCCGCGCGGCTGCCGCCGATGCGTTGCGCGCCGCGCCTGATGCCGCCTGATCTGCGCTAGAATCGCAACCTTCCTGCACCGCTCCCCCGCCCCCGTTTCCCGGCCTCATCGGAAGAATCCACGTGACCGCAAGAATCCTCGACGGCAACGCGCTGGCGCAAAGCCTGCGCGCCGATTTCAAGACCCGCGCCGAAGCGCTGGCGGCGCGCGGCACCCGCCCCGGGCTGGCGGTGATCCTCGTCGGCGAAGACCCGGCGTCGCAGGTCTACGTGCGCAACAAGGTCAACGCCTGCGCCCAGGCCGGCTTCCACTCGGAGAAGATCAGCTACCCGCCGGACGTCGACCCGCAGGTGGTCTTCGACCGGCTCGCCGAACTCAACGCCGACCCGGCGATCCACGGGATCCTGGTGCAGTTGCCGTTGCCGAAGCACTTCGACAGCGACGCCGTACTGAAGGCGATCGCACCCGCCAAGGACGTCGATGGCTTCCACGCCGAGAACGTCGGCGCGTTGATGCAGGGTCATCCACGCTTCATCCCGTGCACCCCCTACGGCGTCATGAAGTTCTTCGCCGAAGCCGGCATCGACCTGCGCGGCAAGGAGGCGGTGGTCCTCGGCCGCTCGAACATCGTCGGCAAACCGATGGCGATGCTGTTGCTGCAGGCCAGCGCCACGGTCACCGTCTGCCACTCGCAGACGCGTGACCTCGCCTTCCACACCCGCCGCGCCGACATCCTCGTCGCCGCGCTTGGCAAGGCCCGCTTCGTCACCGCCGACATGGTCAAGCCGGGCGCGGTGGTGATCGATGTCGGCATCAACCGCCTGCCCGATGGCAAGCTCTGCGGCGACGTCGATTTCGCCGGCGTCAGCGAGGTTGCCGCGGCGATCACCCCGGTGCCGGGCGGCGTCGGACCGATGACCATCACGATGCTGCTCGCCAACACCCTCGAGGCGGCCGAACGGGAGGCCGGCTGATGTCTTCCGCTCGCGCGCCGCTGGTCGGCGTCGTCATGGGTTCCGATTCCGACTGGCCGACGATGCAGGCGGCTGCCGTCGTCCTCAAGGAGTTCGGCGTGCCGTTCGAGGCGCGCGTCGTCTCGGCGCACCGCACACCGGATCTGCTTTTCGAGTATGCCGGCGCAGCGGCAGCGCGCGGCCTGCGGGCGATCATCGCCGGCGCCGGCGGCGCCGCCCACCTGCCCGGCATGCTGGCGGCGAAGACGACGCTTCCCGTGCTCGGCGTGCCGGTGCAGTCGAAGGCCCTGTCCGGGCAGGACTCGCTGCTCTCGATCGTGCAGATGCCGAAGGGCATCCCGGTCGCCACCTTCGCCATCGGCGAGGCCGGCGCGGCCAACGCCGCGCTCTTCGCCGTCGCCATGCTGGCCACCGGCGACGCGATGCTGGCGCAGCGCCTCGCCGATTTTCGCCGCGCCCAGGCCGACAAGGTCATGGCGATGAAGCTGCCCGAGGTGTGAGCCGCTGCCGCGTTCGGTCTCCCCGAAGATGATCCTTCCGCCCGCAACGCTCGGCATGCTCGGTGGCGGCCAACTCGGTCGCTTCTTCGTCGCCGCGGCGCACGAGATGGGCTACCGCGTCTGGGTTCTCGACCCCGATCCGCACAGCCCGGCGGCGCTGCTCGCCGACCGCCACCTCCGTGCCGCCTACGACGACCATGCCGCGCTCGACGAACTCGCACAGGCCTGTGCCGCCGTCAGCACCGAGTTCGAGAACGTCCCCGCGGGCACACTCGACTACCTCGCCAAGTTCGTCGTCGTCCACCCGTCTGCGGCGGCGGTCAGCGTCTGCCAGAACCGCATCGCCGAGAAGGACTTCCTGCGCGACAACGGCCTGCCGCACGCGCGCTGCGTCACGGTGTTCGACGAGCAACAACTGCGACAGGCGGGTGACGAGCTGTTCCCGGGAATCCTCAAGGTCGCCCGCTTCGGCTACGACGGCAAGGGGCAGGCGGTCGTCGCCGACCGCCAGCAGGCGATCACCGCCTTCCAGCATTTCAAGGGCGAGAGCTGCGTGCTGGAAGAGAGGCTGCGGCTCGAGTGCGAGGTTTCGGTGGTGCTGGCACGCGACCAGGGCGGAGTGGTGTGCAGCTTTCCAACCGCCGAGAACAGTCACCGCCGTGGCATCCTCGACGTCTCGCTCGTCCCGGCGCGCGCCACCGCGGCGCTGCACGCGCGCGCCGCCGGACTGGCGGCGACGATCGCCGAGCACCTGGCTTACGTCGGCACGCTGGCGGTCGAGTTTTTCGTCGTCGACGGCGAACTGCTGATCAACGAGATGGCGCCGCGACCACACAACAGCGGTCACTACACGCTCGATGCCTGCATCACCAACCAGTTCGAACAACAGGTGCGGGCGCTCTGCGGTCTGCCGCTCGGCGACCCGCGGGCGCATTCGGCAGCGGCGATGGTGAACCTGCTCGGCGATCTCTGGTACGGCAGCGGTGTCGCCGGCCAGCACTACCGCGAGCCAGACTGGTCACCGCTGTACGCCTGGCCCGGCCTCAAGCTGCACCTCTACGGCAAGCACCACGCCCGCCCGGGCCGCAAGATGGGCCACTTCACGGTGCTCGCCGGTGACGTCGAGAGCGCCCGCGACATCGCCCTCGCGGCGCGCGCCGCGATCGGCATCAGCGATGCTCCCTGAAGCCGCCATCATCGACCATGCCGTCGTCCTGCTGCAGGCCGGCGAGCTCGTCGCCTTCCCGACCGAAACGGTCTACGGCCTTGGCGCCGACGCCGCCAACCCGTCTGCCGTCCGCCGCATCTTCGCCGCCAAGGGGCGCCCCGCCGATCACCCGCTGATCGTCCATCTGCCGGCCGACGGCTACCTTGACAACTGGGCGAGCGACATTCCGCGCCAGGCCTGGGAACTGACCGAAGCCTTCTGGCCCGGACCGCTGACGCTGATCCTCAAGCGCGCCCGCGGCGTGCCGAGCGCCGTCACCGGCGGCCAGGAGACGATCGGCTTGCGCGTGCCGGCGCACCCGCTGGCGCTGGCACTGCTGCGCGCCTTTGCCGAGGCCGGCGGCGGCCTCGGCGGCCTCTGCGGCGTCGCCGCGCCGTCGGCCAACCGCTTCGGCCGCATCAGCCCGACCGAGGCGGCGCACGTGCGCGCCGAGCTCGGCGACGCCGTGCGGCTGATCCTCGACGGTGGCCGCTGCGGTGTCGGCATCGAGTCGACGATCCTCGACCTCAGCCGCGGCGACGGCGCGGCGCCGCGCATCCTGCGTCCGGGAGCGATCACGCCGGAATGCATCGCCAATGTACTCGGTCGCCTGCCCGAGGTCGCCGGTCAGCCACCCGGTGCTGACGCCACGGCCATGCCGCGCGTGCCGGGAGCGCTGGCGGCGCACTACGCGCCGCTGACGCCACTGCGACTGCTGCCGGCAGCCGAGCTCGCTCACCTCGCCGAAGCGGTGACCGCGGGCCAAAGCTGCGCGCTGCTCTGCCACAGCCGGCTGCCGGAGACGCCCGCGGCGGCGCTGCTCGTTCGCCAGCTGCCAGCCGACCCGTCGCGCTACGCGCACGAACTCTACGCCGCGCTGCGCGAGCTCGATGCCGTGGGCGCCGACCTGATCCTCGTCGAGGAAGTGCCGTCGGACGCCGCGTGGGCGGCGATCGCCGACCGACTGCGGCGCGCCGCCCGCGGTGCTGGCGGGCAGGATCTCGAGCAATTGTCGTCGAACCCGTCCAGCGCGCTTTCCTTTCCGCGCTGCGCCGAGGAGTGATGCAGCCCCCGCAAGCATGGCCGACTCCGACGGCTGCCAACGACGTTCCGCCCGCGTGTGAGCACGATTCTTGCTGCGCACCGCAGGCGCAAAGCGTGGCTGCAGGCGAGCGAATGCATGACCGTGCGCGCGCGCAGCTGATAGGATTGCGGAACGGCAGCACTTGCTGGAGCAGTCCAGCCAGCGACTGGCGAATCTCCCTTCTCCCGCGCGCTGGCGAAGGGTCGGGGATGAGGGGAAGCGGTCATGACTTTCCTCAGCAGGGCTACCCCGTCCGTCATGACCGTTCGCTTACAGGAACCTCGCAATGGCTGTAGCCAGGCCCCAGGGAGTCAGTGTCCGAGTGGCGCTGCGTATCAAGTCGGCTCGACAACCCGCCGCTGAGCGCGAGATGCACAGCCCCGCCAACGGGGTCGAGCTCATGGTCGCGGCCTGTTGCCGTGCTCGAGGCTACCCGCACGCAGGTGTCGCAAAACGGCACGCTGGCCCACATCACCCGGCGAGGAAGTCCTTCGTGACCGAGCATCGTCAGACACTCCTCGCCCGACTGGGCTTCCGGTTTGGCATCAACGGCCCGCATGCTGCGCGCACCGTGATGCTGGGCGAGCTGCGTCTGCTCTTGGGGCATAGCCCGTTGTCGGCCAATCTGCAGCGCGGACCCGTCAGCATTTGAAGCGAGGAGCCCAGACCATGCTCGACCCAGCACAACTCAGCCGTGCCGCCGAACGCCTGGCATCCGCCGCCACACGCCCGGCCACAGTCATAGTGTTCGGCTCCTACGCCCGCGGCGATGCCAGCGAGGCTTCCGACCTCGACCTCGTGGTGATCGAGCCCGAGTTGCCCGACAAGGCCGGTGAATACCTTCGCCTGAGAGCTGCTCTGGGCCGCGTGGGCGTCGGCGTGGACTTGCTGCTGTTTGCGCGGCCCGACTTCGACCGCCGCAGCCAAGTGCCTGGCACGCTGCCCTACTGGGCCAAGAAGGAAGGCAAGGTGTTGCATGACGCCGCAGCGTGAGGAAGCAGCCCGTCTGCTGCGCCTGGCTCGGCGCGACCACGCCGCGCTGCAGGCCTTGCTGGTTGCGCCGGGCGTGGGCGTGGCGGTGGCCTTCTTCCACGCCCAGCAGGCGGCCGAGAAGGTCTTGAAGGCGGCCATGTGCCTGCATGGGCTGGAGTACCGCCGCACACACGACCTGGAAGAACTGGCCGGGCAGCTGGCCGATGCAGGCCACCCGCCCAGCGTGGCGGAAGCCGACCTGCGCCTGCTCACGCCCTACGCCGTGGAATACCGCTACGACGACGAGGCGCCCGAACTGCTGACACCGGAACAGGCGCTGTCGATCGTGACCGAGCTGCTGGCCTGGGCCGACATACAAACCACGGCACATCCATGAATGCCACACGGCCGCTGCGAACCGGCCCTGGCCAGAGGAGGCCTGCATGCTGACCGAGCTCACCCTCAGCAACTTCAAGAGCTATCGCGAGGCCCGGCTGCCACTGGCGCCGCGGAGTTTTCTGATCGGCGCCAACGCCTCCGCCGAGCCCACACCGACGAAATCAGCGTCGCCTACAACAATTTCAGACGCGGTCGCACCAAACCTCACATAACCACCGTCCAGGCCGCCCGCTGTCGCGTGCTTTCCACCTGGGCTCTGCCGCCGCGACAGCAGCGGCTTGCAGACCGTACAATCGCCGCCGAGTCACCACAGGAGACCGATGAATGGACGGCGCACGCTCGTGCTGAACCCGGCGACCCAGTGCGCCTGATCGTGGACGTTGGCCACTGCCGGTTCGGCGCCGAGTCGCCTCGCCCGGCGACGATCAAGCGCGCCGCCGGTTCTCCCGCCAGAGCAGCCCGAGTCCCGCAGCGAGGAGCCAGGGACTCGCCGGCAACGATACTGCCGCCGCGTTCACCTGGTAACTGAATCCCTCGAAGAAGAAACCGGCTGGCTGGAAGCCGGCAAAGCTCAACCGGCCAGCGGAATCGATCTGCCCAGCCAGTTGCGACAGCGGTCCGAGCACCGAACCGCTGCAGAACGTATCCGGTCCGAAGGGCAAGCTGCACGGATGGTCGTCACCAGCCAACTGGTCTCCTGTCCGCCGAATGAAGTAGCCGGGGAAGACGAAACCGCCCAGCGCGCTGTCCAGCACGAGACTCGCGTTCCTGAACTGGATCCAGTCGGACTCGGCAAGAAAGGTTCCCTGCAGTCCCTGCGGGTCGAAGTCCTGCCGGTACTCCCACCAATAGCGGGAATACACGACGTCGAACTGCCCGGAAACCGGCAGTGGCCCCACGTCACCGCCACCGAAGAAGCCACCCTGATAACCGACGCTACTGCCCGACACAATCGTGTAGCGTTTCGTCACCGTATCGACACCGGAGTCGATGACCAGCACCGCGCTGGCAGCCGACGACCAGACCAGTGCCGCTGCCGCTGTCGCACGAGCAACAGCCACCCAGGAATTTCTGCTCACTGCAAACCCTCTCATGATCATGTTTGTTGGCAACCGGTCCCGTCGCCGCGGGCCGAGCGCGGCAATCGCTCAAGGCCGTGCAGCGTTCATGACTGTCGAGACGCTACGGATGATGGAAGTCATGCGTAATTCGCCCAGACCCGGGGTGAGGGAGCGTCGCGACTCGCTTGCGGGCTTTCCCGACAGGCAGGGGACGCATAAAGCAAGAGTCGTACCATGACTTACCGATCAGGAACTTTCTTCGTCCGATCAATCGACTCGGCCGGATCGCCGCCCAAACCGCGCGAGCCGGCAAGCTGAAGGTGTAAAGATTTCCGACACGCTTGCGGGCGCCAGCACGCCAGCGGCGGCGCGCAGGCCCTACAATCGCCGTCGACCCACAACAGGAGACCGCTGATGGCCAGGGAACGATTCCGTTGGGACGACCCGCTGCTGCTCGACGCACAACTGGGCGAAGACGAACGAATGATCCGCGACGCGGCGCGCGACTACTGCCAGGGCCGCCTGATGCCGCGCGTCACCGAGGCCTTTCGCCACGAGCGCAGTGACCCCGCCGTTTTCCGCGAAATGGGCGCACTCGGCCTGCTCGGCCCGACCATCCCGCCCGAGTATGGTGGCGCCGGGCTCAACCACGTCGCCTACGGCCTGATCGCGCGCGAGGTCGAGCGCGTCGATTCCGGCTACCGCTCGATGATGAGCGTGCAGTCTTCTCTGGTCATGCTGCCGATCTTCCGTTTCGCCAGCGAGGCGCTGAAGCGGCGCTACCTGCCGCAACTGGCGACCGGCGAGTGGATCGGCTGCTTCGGCCTGACCGAGCCGAACCACGGCTCCGATCCGGGCAGCATGGAAACACGGGCGCGTGCCGTCGAAGGCGGCTACCGCCTGCGCGGCGGCAAGACCTGGATCACCAACTCGCCGATCGCCGACGTCTTCGTCGTCTGGGCAAAGGACGACGCCGGCGCCATCCGCGGCTTCGTCCTCGACCGCGGCATGGCCGGGCTGACGACGCCGGCCATCCATGGCAAGGTCGGGCTGCGCGCCTCGATCACTGGCGAGATCGTCATGGACGACGTCTTCGTCCCCGAGGAGAACGCCTTTCCCGAAGTGCGCGGCCTCATGGGACCCTTCGCCTGCCTCGACTCGGCGCGCTACGGCATCGCCTGGGGTGCGATCGGCGCTGCCGAGTTCTGCTGGCACACGGCGCGGCAATACACCCTCGACCGCAAGCAGTTCGGCCGTCCGCTGGCCGCCAACCAACTGGTGCAGAAGAAGCTCGCCGACATGCAGACCGAAATCAGCCTCGGCCTGCAGGGCTGCCTGCGCCTCGGCCGCATGAAGGACGAGGGCACGGCCTCGGTCGAGATCACCTCGATCATGAAGCGCAACTCCTGCGGCAAGGCGCTCGACATCGCCCGCACGGCGCGCGACATGCTCGGCGGCAACGGTATCTCGGATGAGTTCGGCGTCATCCGCCACCTCGTCAATCTGGAGGTGGTCAACACCTACGAGGGCACGCACGACATCCATGCGCTGATCCTCGGCCGCGCGCAGACCGGCATCGCGGCATTCTGAAGCGGCGCTGCGTGGCGCCCTCGCCCACCCGGCGCACTGCTCGAGCGCTCGCACCGGCGGGCCGACCCGCGGCGCAGCCGGGTGGCGAGACGAACGTCTGCCGGTCGGCGCCGGGACGCCGACCTCTGCGCCTTCCCCCGAGCATGCGGCCGGCAGCACATGCCACCGGCCGCATGGCGCGCGCTACTGCGCCTGGACGATCGCCGGCGGACTCCAGGTGCCCTGGCCGGCCGGAAGGATCGACGGTGGCTCGGCCTTCGGCCAATAGAGCCGCATGACGAGGTAGATGGGGCCGTCCGGTGCCGGCAGCCAGTTCGCTTCCTTGTCCTTGCCCGGCGAGTCCTTCTGGATGTACAGCGTCAGCGACCCATCCTTGTTCTTCTTCATCGCCGGCAACATGGGCGAGTTGATCAGGTAGCGGTTGATCGGGTTCTTGACCAGCAGCTGGTTCTTGCCGTCGTACATCGTCACCGACCAGAAAGCATTCACCGGTGGCAGCTGGTCCTTCGCAAAGCTCAGGGTGTACTTGTGGCTGCTTCCGTCGAGCGGCGTGCCGTCGGCCAGCGTCTTGCTCATCGGATACATCGCCTCGACCGCGTCGTTGCCGTAGATGCCGGCACGGGCCGCCGCCGCCCGCAGCAACCAGTCGCCGTTGTAGAAGGCGCGATCACCGAACGCCGAGCTCACGTTCCAGCCGTTGATCGCCTTGCCGAGCGTGGCGACGCGCTCGTTGACCTTGCTGTCGCCCTCCTTCATGCCGAGAAGGATCGCCGCCTTGTGTTCGAGCGAGAGGTCCTTGAACGCGAACTTCTTGCCCGGGCCGACACCGATGCTGGCGAGCCGGGCGCGGATGGCTTCCTCGTCTGCGCCGGCCGGCGCGAATTGCAGCGCGGTGTCGAGGAACTCGAAGAACTCGGTCTTGACGAGATCCTTGTCGAACTTCGCCCAGGCGACCTCGGGCGCGGCGGGTGGCGCCGGCTGCTTGAGGAAGGCGGAAAGCGGCTGCAGCTTGTAGCCCTCCTGCACTTGGATCACGTTCGGCATGTCGGCCGCGTCAAACAGTTGCGTGCGGAAGACGGCGAGTGAAAAGTCGGTCGACGACTGGAACACCTTCCTGATCCCGGGCGGCGTCTCACCCTTCCAGCGCGGGCCGACGACGAGGTAGTCGCCGGCCTCGCTGCCCGTGGCGCGGCTGCCGATGTAGCCGAAGTTGAAGGTGTTGCCATCGACCAGCATCACCGAGTAGTAACGCTTCCTGTCGACCGCCGGCACCGAGATCACCATCGGTTCGGCGCGCAGGTCCATCCACGCCAGCGAATACGGAGTGTCGCTGTTTGGCGTCGGGATCGCCGTGTCCTCGTAGGTGAAGACGCGATGCTCGTTGTACATCGTGTTGAAAGGCGCCTTGTACTGGCCGGAGTTCCTGTCGATGATGTACTCGTACATGACGCCGTAGTTCATCACCAGCGGCAGGCCGTAGATGAACCCTTCCTCGGCAATGGCTTTGACTTCGGCGATGCTTGGCGCCGGGACGCCGCTGGCAACTTCCTTCTTCGCCGCCTGCGCGACCGGGTCTTCCTTTTTGCTGCAGCCGCCGAGCAGCGCCGCAGCCAGCAGCCCGAAGGCGACGAATTTCAGTGCATTTCGCATGCGATCACTCCGCAAGAGGTGAATGATGGGCTGGGCGCGGCCCGGGTGATCGAGGACGAACGGCATGCCGCCCCTGTCGTGCGACCGCCCCTGGGGGGACGCCATCCGGCGACCCGGCGCGAGTATCTCCGCTTCTGCCGACGATCGTCAACCGGCGATTGCCCGCTGCTCCTTGGCCGCACGACAGAGGCCCCTGCACACCCTGCATGCCAGTGGCCGGGCAGCCTGCCGGCGGGGGCGCGCCATCGCCGGCCGTGTCAGCTGCCGCGGCCGAGGAGGCGGGCGATCTGGTCGAAAAACAGGCAGTAGGCGGTGATCGGCAACGGCAGGCCGAGCAGCGTGCCGCTGAGGTAGGCGCGGAAAGGGATGCCCGACAGGCCGAGGGCGACGTTGAGCGCCGGCATCGTCTGGAACATCAGGCGCAGACCGGCGACCGCCAGCTCCGGCGAGGAATCAAGCTGTGCGAACAACCGGCGCGCCCAGGGCTGGTGGAATTCGCGCAGCGCGTCGCCACCGATCTGGCGAACGACGAGGAAGGTTGCGACGCAGGCGGTGGCGGCAGCGAGATAGGTCACCACCCCGCCGTGTGCCGGCCCGAGCGCCACCACGGCCGCCGCCAGAAAAAGCCAACCGGGAACCTGCAACAGGTTGCCGAGGGCGAAGAGGCCGACGTAGATCAGGAGGCCCCACACCGGGTGACGCAGCAGCCCTTTCTGGATCGTCTCGGGGCTGAAATGCTCGTCGGCGCCGAACAACATTCCGAACGCGGCGACGAGCAGCCCGAGGAACGCGATGACTGCCAGCAGGCGACGGTGCCGCGCGAGGAGCAGACTGCCTTGCCGACCAGTGGTCATGGCGGCGTCACCGGCGGCGGCCCCGGCTGGCGGCGGCGCGCAGGCGCCGTGGACGGGCCCGGCAGAGACCGGCATGCGGACGACCCGCTTCCCGCCAGAGGTGTTGGCCGTCGCTCATGTGCGCAGCGCCGGCAACGGTGTGCCCTTCGGCACGAAGGCCAGCGCGACGCCGTTGTTGCAGTAGCGCTTGCCGGTTGGCGGTGGGCCATCGTTGAACACGTGACCCTGGTGGCCACCGCAGCGTGCGCAGTGATACTCGGTACGCGGGTAGATCAGCTTGTAGTCGGTCGAGGTACCGATTGCCCCGGGCAGCGCCTGCCAGAAACTCGGCCAGCCGGTCCCGCTGTCGTACTTGCTGGCGCTGTCGAACAGCGGGTTGGCGCAGGCGGCGCAGATGAAGGTGCCGGCACGCTTCTCGTCGTTCAGCGGGCTGCTGCCGGCGCGCTCGGTGCCCTCCTCGAAGAGCACCTGGTAGGCTGCCGGCGACAGCAGCTGCTTCCACTCGTCTCGGGTCTTCTGCAGCGGGAAGCTGCGCCCGGCAGCTGCGCCAGGGCGGAAGGGTAGCATGCCCAGGCCCAGCAGCAGGCCCGTGGCGCTGGTAATCAGTCGTCTGCGCGTCATCATCTCTCTTCTCCGGTTGGGCACAGGACGGGCCTGGCAGCCACGCCCCTTTCGACCGCGCAGCAGCGCGAATGGTGCCGTTTCGTCGCCCGCGCAGGCTCTTTCCTTACAGGGCGCAGCACACGATGGCGCGCTTTCGCTACACTCGCAGCCTCGACCCGAATACTGCCACGGCAACCAGCCATGCCCTCCCGCGAATCCGGCGAGCCAGACGAGCTCCTGCTCGTCGGCGGCGGCCACAGCCACGTCATCGTCCTGCGCGAAATCGGTCTGCGGCCGCTTGCCGGCGCGCGCCTGACGCTCGTCTCGAGCGCCGAGCGCACCCCCTACTCCGGCATGCTGCCCGGCTACGTCGCCGGCCATTACGAGTTCGACCAGGTGCATATCGACCTGCCGCGTCTGGCCGCTTTCGCCGGCGCCCGCTTCGTCGCCGACGAGGTGATCGGCATCGATCGCGGTGCCCGCCTGGCGCACTGCCGCAGCGGCCGCAGCCTGTCATGGGACCTGCTGTCGATCAATGTCGGCTCGACGCCGCGCATCGACCTCGGCGCCGAAGGCAGAACACATGTCGTTCCGGTGAAGCCGATCAGCGGCTTCAACCAGCGCTGGCTGGCGCTGCTGCAACGTGCGCGGCTGCTCGCCGCTGCCGGCGGTGCGGCGGCGCGACCGCTGACCATCGCCGTCGTCGGCGGCGGTGCCGCCGGCGTCGAACTGCTGCTCGCCATGCAGTACCGCCTGCGGCAGGAGTTCGCGCAGCTGCGCGCCGACCCCGAACGGCTGCACTGGCACCTGCTGACGCGCGACGCAGACATCCTGCCGACACACTCGCGACCAGTACGGCAGCACTTTCGCCGCGTGCTGACGGCGCGTGGCGTCCACGTCCACCTCGCCGCCGCAGTCGATGACGCCGGTGCCGGCTGGCTGCAGTGGCAGGGGACGAACGGCGCCGAGCGGCTCGCTGCCGACGAGGTCGTCTGGGTGACGCGCGCCGGCGGCGCCGCGTGGCTGCGCGACAGCGGCCTGGCGGTCGATGACGACGGCTTCCTGCGCGTCGGCGAGACGCTGCAGGTGGCAGGCGAGACGCACATCTTCGCCGCCGGCGACTGCGCGTCGATGATCGACCACCCGCGCGAGAAGGCGGGCGTCTTCGCCGTCCGCATGGGCAAACCGCTGGCCGGCAACCTGCGGCGCGCCGTCGCCGGCCGCGCGCTCATCGCCCATCGCCCGCAGCGCCGCTGGCTGGCGCTGATCAGCACCGGCGACCGCTGCGCCGTCGCCTCGCGCGGCGCCTTCTCTGCCGCCGGATGCTGGGTCTGGCACTGGAAGGACTGGATCGACCGCCGCTTCATGCGCCTCTTTGCCGGCCTGCCGGAACGCCGGAAGTGACGCCAGGGCCCGGCACGCTGGTGGCAGCTGGAACCAGGAAATGAAGACGATCGGCCTCATCGGCGGCATGAGCTGGGAATCGACGCTGCCCTACTACCGGCAGATCAACGAAGGGGTCCGCGCCCGTCTCGGTGGCCTGCACTCGGCCAAGCTGATCCTCTTCAGCGTCGATTTCCATGAGGTCGAGCGGCTGCAGCAGGCCGCCGACTGGGATGCCGCGGGCGCCCTTCTGGCACGCGCCGCAGTCGCGCTGCAGGCGGCTGGAGCCGACTTTCTGCTGCTGTGCACCAACACCATGCACCGCGTCGCCGGCGCCATCGAAGCGGCGGTGACGATTCCGCTGCTGCACATCGCCGACGCGACGGCGGCGGCGGTCGCGGATGCGGGCTACGCCACCATCGGTCTGCTCGGCACCCGCTTCACGATGGAGGAAGCCTTCTACCGCGATCGCCTGCAGCAGCTCCACGGCCTGCGCGTGGTCGTTCCCGGCGCCGCCGCGCGTGCCGCCGTCCATCGCATCATCTACGACGAACTCTGTCGCGGCATCATCCGCCGCGAGTCGCGCGGACTCTACCGGCAGGCGATCGACGAACTGGCAGCGCAGGGGGCGCAGGCGGTCATCCTCGGCTGCACCGAAATCGCGCTGCTCGTCGGCGCCGATGATTCTCCGCTGCCGCTGTTCGACACCGCCGCGATCCACGCGCAGGCGGCGGTCGACCGGGCTCTGGCCTGAAGCGGCGGCGTCTGGGATCAGCGGCGGATGTCGACCTTCCAGCCCTCGCTGGTCCTGGCGAGGAACTGGACGGTGAGGACGTTGGGACCGTCGCGCGCCTCGAGCATCGCGCGCTCACCCTGCAGCTCGACCTTCTCGATCTGCTTGCGTCGCGCGGCTCCCTGTGCGCCGCCGCGCATGCGATCGAGAAACTGCCGGAACCCGTCCTCGCCGAAGCTCTTTCGCATGCCCTCGAGCTCGTCGAACTTGGCGGGCGTCATGTACGGCCGCGCGCCGTCGAGCCCGCCGGCGAGCAGCGCCTTCTCGTAGGCGAGGAAGGCCTCGGCCGGCGGCGACTTCTGCGCCTGCGCACCGATCAGGGTTTGCGCCCGGGCAACAGGAACGCTCACGACGACTGCGATCAGGACTGCCAATACCCGTATCATCCGTTTCATCACGGTCTCCGGCAATGGTTGGGAACCCGAATGGGCCAGTCGAGTATAGGGACCGGCAGCGAAGCGAGTCAATCGTCGGCATGCTGCCGGCAGCCGGCGGCAGCGCATGCAACACGACAGGGCGCGTAAGTTCCTGCCGGCGACGGCGACGAAACAGGGCAAGCCGCGCTTTGCCAGCTCGGCGCAGCAGACGGCCGCCAACGGAGGAATCCGCATGAACCACAAGAAGATCGTCATCCTCGCCCTCATCGTCGTCGCCGTCGTCGCCTACTTCCAGCTCGGGCTCGGCCAGTACCTCAGCCTCGATGCGCTGAAGGCGCAGCAGGCGGCGCTCGGCGATTACCATCGGCAGCACCCGTGGCAGGTTGCCGGCCTCTATTTCCTCGCCTACATCGCGGTCACCGCGCTCTCGCTGCCCGGCGCAGCGCTGCTGACCCTCGCCGGTGGCGCCATCTTCGGCCTGCTCTGGGGCACCGTCATCGTCTCCTTTGCCTCGTCCATCGGTGCCACGCTGGCCTTTCTCACCGCGCGCTTCCTGCTCCGCGACTGGGTCGGCGGGCGCTTCGGCGAGCGCCTCAAGGCGGTGGACGAAGGCATCCGGCGCGACGGTGCGTTCTACCTGTTCACCCTGCGCCTGATCCCGGTCTTCCCCTTCTTCCTGGTCAATCTGCTGCTCGGACTGACCGCCATGAAGGCGCGCACCTTCTACTGGGTCAGCCAGGTCGGCATGCTCGCCGGCACCGTCGTCTACGTCAACGCCGGCACGCAACTGGCGCGCATCGACTCGCTCGCGGGCATCGTCTCGCCCGGCCTGCTCGCCTCGTTCGCGCTGCTCGGGCTGTTTCCCCTGCTGGCGCGCAAGATCGTCGACGCGGTACAGGCACGCCAGGTCTACGCCGGCTGGCAGAAGCCGCAGCGCTTCGACCGCAACCTGGTGGTCATCGGCGCCGGCAGCGCCGGCCTCGTCACCTCCTACATCGCCGCCGCCGTGAAAGCCCGGGTGACGCTGGTCGAGAAGCACCGCATGGGCGGCGACTGCCTGAATACCGGCTGCGTGCCGTCGAAGGCGCTGATCCGTTCGGCCAGGCTGCTGTCGCACATCGCCCGCGCGCGCGAGTTCGGCATCGCCGAAGCCGAGGCGCGCTTCGACTTCGCCGAGGTGATGGAACGTGTGCAGCGGATCATCCGTACCGTCGAGCCGCACGACTCGGTCGAGCGCTACAGCCAGCTCGGGGTCGATGTGGTCGAGGGCGCGGCGCGAATCGTCTCGCCGTGGCAGGTCGAGATCAGCCGCCACGACGGCACGAAGCAGACGCTGAGCACGCGCAGCATCGTCATCGCCACCGGTGCACGGCCCTTCGTGCCACCGCTGCCGGGGATCGACGAGGTCGGCTACCTGACGTCGGATACCGTCTGGAACCTGCGCCAGTTGCCGCGCCGCCTGCTCGTTCTCGGTGGCGGGCCGATCGGCTGCGAGCTGACGCAGACCTTCGCCCGCCTCGGCGCGCAGGTGACGCAGGTCGAGCGGGGTCCGCGCATCATGCCACGCGAGGATGCCGAGGTGTCGGCGATGGTCGCCGAACGCTTTCGTACCGAAGGTGTCCGGCTGCTGCTCGAGCACCAGGCGAAGGAGTTCCTCATCGAGCAGGGCGAAAAGATCCTGGTCGCCGAACATGCCGGCAGCGCGGTCCGCATCCCCTTCGACGTCGTGCTGGTGGCACTCGGCCGCATCGGCAACCTCAGCGGCTACGGACTCGAGGAACTCGGCATCGCGGGCGAGCGCACGGTGGCGATCAACGAGTTCCTGCAGACCCGTTACCCGAACATCTATGCCGCCGGCGATGTCGCCGGGCCGTTCCAGTTCACCCACACCGCCGCGCACCAGGCATGGTACGCCTCGGTCAATGCCCTCTTCGCGCCGTTCCGCAAGTTCCGTGCCGACTACTCGGTCATTCCGTGGTCCACCTTCGTCGAGCCCGAGGTCGCCCGCGTCGGCCTCAACGAACAGGAGGCGAAGGAGCGCGGCATCGCCTGCGAGGTCGCCCGCTACGACCTCGACGACCTCGACCGTGCGATCGCCGACGGCGAGGCGCATGGCTTCATCAAGGTGCTGACGGTCCCCGGCAAGGACCGCATCCTCGGCGTGACGATCGTCGGCGAGCACGCCGGCGACCTCATCGCCGAATACGTCCTGGCGATGAAACAGGGCATCGGCCTGAACCGCATCCTGGGTACGATCCACATCTACCCGACGCTCGCCGAGGCGAACAAGTACGTCGCCGGCGTCTGGAAGAAGGCGCACGCGCCGGCAGCGCTGCTGCGCTGGGTTGAACGCTGGCACAGCTGGCGGCGGGGCGGCGGCTGAGCGCCCGGGAAGGAATGGTCACGCGCAGGCCGAGAGGCAAGGCGCGGCGGAGCGAACGACGAGACCGATCGATGTGGCGGTCGCCAGCAGGCATCCGAGTTTGCCAGCGGAACGGCGAGTCGGTGGCGGGTGCCGGACTATCATCGCGCGCGATGCCGCAGTAACATGGGCCTTCCCGCAGTCACCCCCGCTTCAGCCGCTCTTCCGTGCCCAACAAGAAAAGCCTCTCCGAGCGCGACATCTGCACCCAGTACATCACCCCTGCCCTGCAGCGGGCAGGCTGGGACTTCGCCACCCAGGTGCGCGAAGAAGTAAGCTTCACCAAGGGCCGCGTCATCGTGCGCGGCAAGCTGCACACGCGGGGCAAGCAGAAGCGGGCCGACTACATCCTCTACTACGCCCCCAACCTGCCCATCGCCGTCATCGAGGCCAAGGACAACAACCACAGAGTCGGCGACGGCATGCAGCAGGTGCTGGGTTACGCCGAGACGCTCGATCTCCCCTTCGCCATCAGCAGCAACGGCGACGCTTTCCTCGTGCACGACCGCACCGGCCAGCACACCCCCATCGAGCAGCACATGGCGCTCGACGCTTTCCCGACGCCAGCCCAGCTCTGGCAACGCTACTGCGCGTGGAAGGGCATCGCCGGTCCCGAAAAGCGGGTCACGGTCGAGACGCCCTACTACGACGACGGCACCGGCAAGACCGCGCGCTATTACCAGATCAACGCCATCAACCGGACGATCGAAGCCATCGCCCGCGGACAGCAGCGCATCCTGCTGGTCATGGCGACCGGCACCGGCAAGACCTACACCGCCTTCCAGATCATCTGGCGGCTGTGGAAGTCGAAGGCCAGAAAACGCATCCTTTTCCTCGTCGACCGCAACATCCTCGCCGACCAGGCGCGCACCAACGACTTCAAGCCCTTTGGCCAGGCGATGACCAAGATCGTCAACCGGCAAGCGAACAAGGCCTTCGAAATCTACCTGGCGCTCTACCAGGCGGTCACCGGCAACGACGACGAACGGAACATCTACAGGCAGTTCTCGCGCGATTTCTTCGACCTGGTCGTCATCGACGAATGCCATCGCGGCAGCGCCGCCGAAGACTCGGCGTGGCGCGAAATCCTCGATTACTTCTCCGGCGCCACCCATATCGGCCTGACCGCCACGCCCAAGGAAACGAAGGACGTCTCCAACATCCACTACTTCGGCGAGCCGGTTTACACCTACTCGTTGCGCCAGGGCATCGACGACGGCTTCCTCGCCCCCTACAAGGTCGTGCGCATCGACATCGACAAGGACCTGCAGGGCTGGCGGCCCAGCCAGGGGCAGACCGACAGGCACGGCAAGCTGATCGAAGACCGCATCTACAACCAGAAGGACTTCGACCGCAGCCTCGTGCTGGAGAAGCGCACCGAACTCGTCGCCGGCAAGATCACCGAATTCCTCCAGGCCACCGACCCCTTCGCCAAGACCATCGTCTTCTGCGAGGACAAGGACCACGCCGAGCGCATGCGTCAGGCGCTGACCAACCTCAACCCCGAGCGCATCGCCGAGAACCGCAAGTACGTCATGCGCATCACCGGCGACGAACAGGAAGGCAAGGCCGAACTCGACAACTTCATCGACCCGGAGAGCCGCTACCCGGTCATCGCCACCACCAGCAAGCTGATGACCACCGGCGTCGACGCGCAGACCTGCAAGCTCATCGTCCTCGACCAGCGCATCCAGTCGATGACTGAATTCAAGCAGATCATCGGCCGCGGCACCCGCATCAACGAGGACTTCGACAAGTACTGGTTCACCATCATGGACTTCAAGAAGGCCACGGAGCTGTTTGCCGACCCGGATTTCGACGGCCCGGCCGAGCAAATCCATGAACCCAAGCGTGATGACCCGCCTGTTCCGCCGGACCCTCCGCCCGGTGACGATGAGCTTCCGCCCGTCGACCCTCCCCCTGAGCCGCCATTCCCTCCCCAACCTGCGGGCGAAAAGCGCATCAAGTACGTCGTTGGCGGCGAGGTCACCGTCTATGTGGTCGCCGAGCGCGTCCAGTACTACGGCCCGGACGGCAAGCTGATCACCGAGTCGCTCAAGGACTACACGCGCAAGGCGGTGCGCAGGGAATACGCCTCGCTCGATGATTTCCTGCGTCGCTGGACCGGCGCCGAGCGCAAGAAGGCGGTCATCGACGAACTCGAAACCCAGGGCGTGCTGCTCGAAGCACTGGCCGAGGAAGTCGGCAAGAAACAGGGCAAGGCTCTCGACCCCTTCGACCTGATCTGCCACGTCGCCTTCGACCGCCCGCCGCTGTCACGCAGGGAGCGCGCCGAACGGCTCAGGAAGCGCGACGTCTTCGCCCGGTATGGCGCCCAGGCCCGCGCCGTCCTCGACGCCCTGCTCGTCAAGTACGCCGACACCGGTATCGAGAGCATCGAAGACATCAAGATTCTGACGCTTGATCCATTCTCCAGGCTGGGGACCGCGCCGGAACTGGTTGCCGCCTTTGGCGGCAAGTCCGGCTACCTCAAGGCCGTTCAGGAACTTGAACAGCAACTTTACGCATAAGGAAAAGGAAGCAGCAGCATGGGGAAAGCCAGTCGTCGCAAGGTCGCAGCGCGCACAAGGGAATTGTTGAATGCCACGCAATCGAGACTGAAGGCGTCAGGGCTCAGTCCTCCACTGGTGATTCGCAACGAAGTGCCGCCGGAGCAGAAGATTTCCTACGGCATCAGCAAGATCCTCGACAGCGAAGTCGGTGAGGATGCGTCGCTGGACGAGTACCGCCATCGGGCGAAGGCGATTGTTCTGGCATGGAACGTCAGCCTGTTGCCCCTCGAAGAGCAGGCGAACACGCTGAAACAACTTGGCGACTTCGCTCGACAAACCGACCCGGGTGGTGCGGCGGCGGCGCAGGCAGAGCTTCTGCGGCTGATCGAAAAAAAGCGCCTCATGTTTCCCGACGACAAGCGCTTCATCGTTTCGTGTGACCTACAGCTTGTCGGCAACAAGGTGCATGTGACGGCAGCGGCGGTTTCGGCGCCAGCGCAGCCTTCCGCCACGTCCTGAGGCCGGGTTCATGTCCCTCTCCACCACCATCAAATCCATCCAGGACATCATGCGCAAGGATGTCGGCGTCGATGGCGACGCGCAGCGCATCGGCCAGCTCGTCTGGATGTTCTTCCTCAAGATCTACGACGACAAGGAAACCGAATACGAGCTGCTCGAAGCGAACGATGGCGACTACCGTTCGCCGATCCCCGAGCCGCTGCGCTGGCGCAACTGGGCGGCCGACCCCGAGGGCATGACCGGCGACGAGCTGCTCGACTTCATCAACATCCGCCTCTTCCCCACCCTCAAGAACCTGCAGCCGGCGCATGACGACCGGCGCGGCTTCGTCATCCGCAGCGTCTTCGAGGATGCCTACAACTACATGAAGTCCGGCCACCTGATGCGCCAGGTGATCAACAGGATCGTCGCCGGCGTCGACTTCAACAAGGCGCAGGACCGTCACTTCTTCGGCGACCTCTACGAACAGATCCTGCGCGACCTGCAGAATGCCGGCAACGCCGGCGAGTACTACACGCCGCGCCCGGTCACCCAATTCATGGTCGATGCCGTCGCCCCCCGATTGGGCGAGAAAATCCTCGACCCCGCCTGCGGCACCGGCGGCTTCCTCACCTGCGCCATCGAACACGTGCGCAAGCATCACGTGAAGACGGTCGAAGACGAGCAACTCCTGCAGCGCTGCATCAACGGCGTCGAGAAGAAGCCGCTGCCGCACCTGCTGTGCACCACCAACATGATCCTGCACGGGCTGGACGTGCCGACCAACGTCCGCCACGACAACACCCTCGCCCGCCCGCTGCGCGACTACGGCCCGCGCGACCGCGTCGACGTCATCCTCACCAACCCGCCCTTCGGCGGCATGGAAGAAGACGGCATCGAGAGCAACTTCCCCGCCACCTTCCGTACCCGCGAAACCGCCGACCTCTTCCTCGTCCTCATCATGCACCTGCTCAAGGACGGCGGCCGCGCCGCGCTGGTGCTGCCCGACGGCACGCTGTTCGGCGAAGGCATCAAGACGCGCATCAAGGAGCAACTGCTCGAAAGCTGCAACCTGCACACCATCGTCCGCCTGCCCAACGGCGTCTTCAACCCCTACACCGGCATCAGGACCAACCTGCTCTTCTTCACCAAGGGCACGCCGACACGGGAGGTCTGGTTCTACGAGCACCCCTACCCGCCGGGCGTGAAGAGCTACAACAAGACCCGGCCGATGCGCATCGAGGAATTCGCAGCGGAGAAAGCCTGGTGGAACAACCGGGTCGAGAACGAACAGGCGTGGAAGGTCAGCGCCGCCGACATCAAGACGCGCAACTACAACCTCGACATCAAGAACCCGCACAGCCCGGATCTCGTGGTGCATGACCCGGAAACGCTGCTCGCCGACTACGCGGCCCTGCAGGTGAAAATTGGCGAGACGCGAAGTCAGCTCAGGGCAGTTTTGGCCGACGCACTGGAGAATGGAAAGTGAAACCCCTGGTCCATGTCGAGACCTCGGTCATTTACTACCTGACCGCCCGCACCAGCAGCCATCTGGTCACGGCAGCGCGGCAGGCGTGGACCAGTGAAATTGGCGTCCATATCCCCCTGTTGACCACACCTGAAGAACTGATGGAGAGCTGAGATGGCAACCGACACCACACCCCCGCATCCGGCATTTTTCACAAAGCGCCCGACCCCATCCTGGCCGAGTTGTGGGAGGTCAAGCGGCAGATCAATGAAGAAGCGGGCTATCAGGTTGAACTCGTTGCACGAAGCGCCCATGAAGCCGCCGAGTTGATTCGCCTGCAGCTTGCTGAACTCGCGCAGAGGGAGGCGGGCTGAATCCCGATGGCGGCGCTGACCGTTGATGTAGCGGACGAATCGGCCAAGGAGTTCAATCGCCTGTTTGCCAATGTCGACCCGGATGCACTCGTGACCACCTTGCTGGTCGACTTGCTCGACCGAATCAGACGGTTGCCCTCTGCCCGGCAGGTGATCGCAGACAATCCAGGCTTGCCCACCGTTTTCGTGCTCGATCTCCTCGAAGCCAGGGCTGAAGGACGCCAATCCGCCATGCCGTTCTTGCCCGGTATTCAACCGCTTGTTCTTGCTGGCGACACATGAAAGGAAAACCCGTGCGGCCATCCATTGCTCTCGATCGTGAACGCCATGCCATCCGTGAAGCAACCAATCGCTTCAACACCGCGAACCCGCGCATCTTCGGCTCGGTGCTGCATGGCACCGACCGGGAGGGTAGCGACCTGGATTTGCTGGTCGACGCGCTGCCGGGAACCACACTGCCCGACCTGGGCGGGCTGCAAGACGGACTGGAATCCCTGCTGGGCATTCCTGTCGATCTCTTGACCCCGGCCGACCTGCCGCCAAAGTTGCGCGCCAAAGTCCTCGCCGAGGCCCGGCCCGTATGAGCGAGAGGCGCCTGACCGACCATCTCGACTACATGCGGCAGGCAGCGGCGGATGCGTGCTGCTTTGTGCAGGGCCTGAGCAAGAAAAGGATTTCCTTGGGGACAAGCGCACGCAACAGGCGGTCATCATGAGTCTCGTCATCATCGGCGAAGCCGCGACCAAGGTCATCGAAGGCCATACGGCGTTTGCCGATGCACAGCCTGAAATACAGTGGCGCAGCATGCGAGGCATGCGCAACCGCATTGCTCACGGCTACTTCGCCATCAACCGCGATGTCGCGTGGGACACCGTGCAAACGGCACTGCCGGCGCTCCTGCAACAATTGCCTGCGGCGCAACGTGAGGCTGACGACAGTCATTCGCTACCCGATGCGTCGTGATTTCAACCGACCGCACGAGCATCCAGCAGTGAACCTCCCCGACCACCTCGACCTGATCGCCGCCGCGCCGGCCGGCATCCAGAAGCTGCGCGGGCTGATCCTTGAACTGGCGGTGCGCGGCAGGCTGGTGCCACAGGACCCGAACGACGAACCGGCGAGCGAATTGCTCAAGCGGATTGCGAAGGAGCGGGCGCGGCTGGAGGCGGAAGGGCTTTACAAGAAATATAAGGTAACACCACTTGTGGGCGAAGACCAGCCGTTCGATTTACCAAAAGGCTGGGAATGGGAGCGGCTGGATCGTCTGTTCGAGATTCAGGATTCCTTGCGTGAGCCGATTAACCGGGCAGAACGAGATGCGCGTGGCGGCGAATATCCTTACTACGGAGCGAACGGACAAGTTGGAACGATTGACGGATATCGTTTCGATGGCGAGCGAATTCTAGTCGCCGAAGATGGTGGTTTCTTCAGCAATCCCATTCGTGGCGTTGCCTATATAGCCAACGGGAGATTCTGGGTGAACAACCATGCCCACGTCCTACGCCCGTTATGTGGAACGGCTTCCCGGTATTGGGTGTCGTTCTTCAATCGACTTGATTGGATGCCGCTGGTCAGAGGCGCCACGAGGGAAAAACTGAATCAAGCGGTAATGCAGAAAATTCCCATGGCAGTCCCACCCCTTGCCGAACAACACCGCATCGTCGCCAAAGTCGATGAACTGATGGCCCTCTGCGACCGGCTGGAGGCGGAGCAGGCGGACGCCGGGGCGGCGCACGCGACGCTCGTCGCAACCCTACTCGGCACGCTCACCCAAAGCGCCGACGCCGCTGAACTCGCCGCCAACTGGCAGCGCCTCGCCGAACACTTCGACACCCTGTTCACCACCGAATCCAGCCTCGACGCCCTCAAGCAGACCATCCTCCAACTCGCCGTCATGGGCAAGCTGGTGCCCCAAGACCCCAGCGACGAACCGGCAAGCGAACTGCTCAAGCGGATTGCCAAGGAACGGGCGCGGCTGGAATCGGAAGGAACTTGCAAGAAATTGAAGGCAACGCCGGTTGTGGGGGAGGCGGAGCAGCCTTATTTGTTGCCAGATCTTTGGGAGTGGGCACGACTCGGAATTGCGATGGAGCTCATTTCCGGTCAGCATCTAACGCCGGATGAATATACAGAAGGCCTAAGCGATCCGATTCCGTACCTTACGGGTCCGGCTGAGTTCGGGGAAACATATCCAAACCCTACCCGCTCGACAAAACAAACTCGCGCTATCGCGATTTCAGGAGACATCCTCTTGACCGTCAAAGGTTCCGGCGTGGGAAAGCTCAATAGGGTTTCACAGAGCAAACTGGCGATCAGCCGACAGTTGATGGCTGTCCGAACAATCGCCGTGTGCAGTAATTTCTTAGAACTGGTACTACGTTCCGCTGAGCAGCACTTCCAAGATCAGACCGTTGGTATCGCTATACCGGGTATAGGCCGTAATGACGTTCAAGGTCTCGTTTTGGGACTGCCCCCCCTCGCCGAACAACATCGCATCGTCGCCAAAGTCGACGAACTGATGGCCCTCTGCGACCGCCTCAAGGCCGGCCTCGCCGAGTCCCGCGCGCAACAGGAACGCCTCGCCACCACGCTGATTGAATCCGCCCTCAAGGCCGCCTGAACCCGGCGCCGCCAGTCCCATCCGTACCGGACTCTGGAAAGCCTCCGCGGCCCCGCAACCCCAGCCAGAAGCGCAGCTGGCGAGCGAAAGGAAACTGGAGGACATGATCGTCGCCACCCCCAAGCCACTCTCCGACGAATGGATGCTGATCGGCCGGCAGGAAGACAGCGGCTTCGGCGGGCGCATCGACCGGCCCGCCATCGCCCCCTACGGCGCGCTGGTGCTGATCGAACTCAGGCGCGACAAGACACCGCGCGATGTCGTCGCCCAGTCGCTCGACTACGCCAGCTGGGTCGAGAAAACGGCGCGCCGGGGACCTCGCCGCAATCTGCGGCCGCTTCGCCCCCGGCCGGTCACCCAATTCAGGGTCGATGCGGTCGCCCCCGATTGAGATCTCTCAGTCATCCAGAGTGCTGCGGCCGATGCTGCCGGCGATCCGCCGCAGGAGCCACTTCGGTACCGCCCGCCCGGCGATCGTCGCCGCCTGATTGAGCAGGCCGGGAACGCGGATCACCTCGCCCTGCATGCACGCCTCGTACCCCTCGGCAGCGACCGCGTCGACGTCGGCAACCAGGAATCCGGCAGCCGCGCGAGTGATGCGCTCGCCTCGGCCGCAACACGCAACATCGGCGTCGCGGTGATTCCCGGACACAGCGCCGTCACCGTGACGCCGCTGTCGCGCAGTTCCTCGGCCAGTGAATCGCTCAGCGACAGTAGCTAGGCCTTGCTTGCCGCGTAGGTGGCAAGCGAGGGAACCGGCTGGAAGGCGGCGATCGAGGCGACGTTGAGCACCCGCCCACGCCCGCGCTCGACCATCGCCGGCACGAAGTGCGCCAGCATCGCCGTCAATCCCGAGACGTTGAGATCGATGAGCTGCTGCTGCCGCTCCGCGTTCAGGCGCACGAAGGCACCGTGCTCGAGCACGCCGGCGTTGTTCACCAGGATGTCGATCGTCAGTCGCCGCCGCCGCAGCCTGGCCGCCAGCGCCGCGGCAGCGCCCGCCTGCGCCAGGTCGGCGCCGAGCACGATGGCGCTGACGCCATGCTCGTCGGCCAGCGCCCGCGCCAGCGCCTCCAATCTGTCGGAACGACGCGCGACCAGCACCAGCCGGTGACCAGCGCGCGCGAAGCGGTGCGCCAGCGCGGCGCCGATTCCCGACGATGCGCCGGTGATGAGTACGGTCGAGGGGTCGGCTGTCGAGTTCATGGCTTGCTTCTGTGGACGAGGCCGTAGTATCGGGCGATCCCCGCGTTCTGCGCAACGGCGCGCTTTGCGCGGCCAGCCGAGCATGCTGCAGGCCTCCCCGGCTTTCCCGGCGGAAGCCCGATGCCGCTCACGATGGCTCGCCCGCAGCCGTGCAGGTTGGGCTGAGCCTGCGGAGCCCAATGCCCAGCGCACCGTGCTCATTTCAAACCCACGCAAGGCGGCTGCTGGCGTAGGTCGGCGCACGAGGATCACCGGCTTTGGGTGGTGAAGATTGAGGGCACTCGGGTTGTAGCCCTTCCGCGCACCCACCTCCGGGTGCCAGCGATCCTGCTGGCTTCTTGCGCGGCCAGGACTCGCCGATGCCGGGGAATACCGACGCTCGCCGAAGCGAAGAGCTACCTCACCGGCATGCCGAGGCCGATCAATCCGTCCCGCTCTGCTTCTGGATTGACGCCTTGAGCTGTTCCTCTCCAATGTCCGGACACACCTTCTCGATGAAGGCCAAGGCATAGCTGCGCAGATAAATACCCCGGCGCACCGCGAGGCGCGTCGTGCTGCGCGGGAACAGCTGCGGCACCGCGATCAGTGCCAGCTCGCGATCCCTGAAGCCGTCGTAGGCCATCGAGGCGACGATGCCGACGCCGAGGCCCAGTTCGACATAGGTCTTGATGACGTCAGCGTCGATTGCCGAGAGCACGATGTCGGGAACGACGCCAGCATCGGCAAAGGCCCGGTCGACCAGCGTCCGCCCGGTGAACCCCTCCTGATAGGTGATGATCGGGTACTCGGCGATCGCCTCCAGCGACAACTCCTGCAACTCCAGCAAGGGGTGGCCGTAGGGAACGATCAGAGCATGGTGCCAGTAATAGAAAGGAAAGGTCACCAGTTCAGGGACCTGGTCCAGCCGTTCGGTGGCGATTCCGACATCCGCCTCGCCGGCAACGAGCAGGTCGGCGATCTCGCAGGGGCTGCCTTGGTGCAGAGCAAGGTGTACCTTCGGATAGTCGGTCTTGAACCACTTGATGATCTGCGGCAACGCGTAGCGCGCCTGTGTATGGGTGGTGGCGACGACGAAGTGACCCGTTTCGCGGCTCGCGAACTGGTCAGCGATGCAGCGCAGGTTGTGTGCATCGAGCAGGATGCGGTCGACGACCTCGGCCAGTTCCTTGCCCGGCTCGGTCAGACCCAGCAGGCGCTTGCCGCGGCGCACGAAGATCTCGATGCCGAGTTCGTCCTCGAGATCCTTGATGTGCTTGCTGACACCGGGCTGCGACGTATACAGCGCGTTGGCGACCTCGGTGAGGTTGAATTCCTGGCGCAGTGTTTCGCGGATGATGCGTAGTTGCTGGAAGTTCATCGAATGACCTCAGGCAGCACGAGCCTCGTCCTGGAAGACGCGGATGTTGCGCGGACGAAGCGACACATGATCACCCTCGGCAAGTCCGAGCAGCTGAAAGCGATCCCGGTCGATCGTGACTTCGATCAGGTCGCCGTCGACGCGGCTGAGTTCGATCTGCGCGCTCGGTCCGACCGTAGCGACGCGAACGATTCTTGCCGGCAGACCGCCGCCGGCTCGCAAACCCGGAACGATGTCGAACTCGTGCGGCCGGACGAAAGCCACTGCGTCACCATCATTGCCGCCGTTGTCGCCCAGCGCCAGTGCGTGCCCGCCGAGATGCAGGCGTCCCTGCTCGACACGGCCATGAAAGAGATTGACCGAACCGAGGAAATTGGCGACGAACGGGGTCGCGGGACGGTCGTAGACCGATTCCGACGTACCGATCTGCTCGACCTTGCCGTTGTTGATCACCACGACCCGGTCGGAAACCTCGAGCGCCTCTTCCTGGTCGTGCGTGACGAAGACGCTGGTGACGTGGATTTCGTCGTGCAACTGCCGCAGCCAGCGCCGCAGCTCCTTGCGTACCTTGGCATCGAGGGCGCCGAAGGGCTCGTCGAGAAGGAGCACTTTCGGTTCCACTGCCAACGCGCGTGCCAGGGCGATCCGCTGGCGCTGGCCACCGGACAGCTGTGGCGGATAGCGATCCGCCAGCCAGTCCAGTTGCACCAGCTCGAGCAGCCGCTGCACCCGCCGCCTGATCTCGGCTTCCGTCGGGCGCTCACGCCGCGGCTTGACGCGCAGGCCGAAAGCGACGTTTTCCGCGATGCTCATGTGACGGAACAGCGCGTAGTGCTGGAAGACGAAGCCGACCCGTCGATCACGGACATGGCGTGCGGATGCATCATCGCCGTCGAGCAGGATCTGCCCCTGATCGGCGTAATCGAGACCGGCGATGATCCGCAGCAACGTCGTCTTGCCGCAACCCGAGGGGCCAAGAAGGGCGACGAGCTCGCCCGACGGGATGTCGATCGAAACGTCATCGAGCGCCTTGAAGGCGCCAAAGCGCTTGCTGATGTGGCGAATGGAAATGCTCATGACTCACTCTCCCGATGCTTCGGTGACTTCCTGCAACTGCCGCCGCGTCTGCCTCTCGACCAACGTCTTCAGGGCCAGCGTGATGATGGCGAGCAACGCCAGCAACGAGGCGACGGCAAAGGCGGCCGCGTAGTTGTATTCGTTGTAAAGAATCTCGACGTACAGGGGCATGGTGTTGGTCTGGCCGCGAATGTGCCCGGAGACCACCGAGACCGCGCCGAACTCGCCCATCGCGCGGGCGTTGCACAGGATCACCCCATACAAGAGCCCCCATTTGATGTTGGGCAGCGTGGTGTACCAGAACACCTGCCAGCCGGATGCGCCAAGAACCACGGCGGCCTCCTCCTCCTCGCTGCCCTGGGCCTCCATCAGTGGAATCAGTTCGCGGGCGACGAACGGGAAGGTGACGAAGATGGTCGCGAGGACGATGCCGGGCACCGCGAAGATGATCCGGATGTCGTGCTCCTGCAACCACGGACCGAACCAGCCCTGGGCGCCGAACAACAGGACGTAGATCAGGCCGGAGATCACCGGCGAGACCGAGAACGGCAGGTCGATCAGGGTGATCAACACCCGCTTGCCAACGAACTCGAAGCGGGCGATGGCCCACGAAGCGGCGACGCCAAAGACCAGATTCAGCGGGACGGCAATCGCTGCCGTGATCAACGTCAGCCGGATCGCGTCCCAGGCATCGCGATTGACCAGGGCGGCGAGGTACGCACCCCAGCCCTTGCGCAGGGCTTCGGCGAAGACCGTTCCCAGGGGCAGCAGCAGGAAGATGCCGAAGAAGCTCAGGGCAATGCTGATCAGCACCACCTTGACCCACGCCGGTTCGCGGGTGCTCGCCGTCTCGCCACGTTCGAGGCTGCCGACATGCAGCGCAATGCTCGTGCTCACTTCAGGTTCTCCGGCCGCGGTTGTGCATCCAGCCCTGCAGCCCGTTGATGATCAGCAGGAGGACGAAGGAAATGATCAGCATCACCGAAGCGACGGCCGTCGCCCCGGCGTAGTCGTACTGCTCGAGTTTGGTGATGATCAGCAGCGGCGTGATCTCGGACACCATCGGCACGTTGCCGGCGATGAAGATCACCGAGCCGTACTCGCCGACGGCGCGCGCGAAAGCCATGGCAAAGCCGGTCAGCAACGCCGGGGCGATGTGCGGCAGGATGATCCGCACGAAAGTCTGCCAGCGCGAAGCACCGAGACCGGCCGCAGCCTCCTCGACATCCTTTTCCAGGTCGGCAAGCACCGGCTGTACGGTCCGCACGACGAACGGCAGGCCGATGAACACCAGTGCCAGCAGCACCCCATTCGGCGTGTAGGCGATCTCGATGCCCCACGGCTCGAGCAGGCTGCCGACCGACCCGTTCTCGGAATAGATCGTCGCCAGGGCGATGCCGGCGACGGCAGTCGGCAGGGCGAACGGAAGATCGACCAGGGCATCGATCAGACCCTTGCCCGGAAAGCGGTAGCGCACCAGGACCCAGGCGAAGATCAGGCCGAACACGACGTTGATCGCCGCCGCGAGCAGCGAGGCGCCGAAACTGAGCTGATAGGATGCGACGACGCGTGGGCCGCTGGCCGCGGCCCAGAAGGAATCCCACCCCATCGCCAGCGTCTTGGTGGCTACGGCGCTGAGCGGGATGAGGACGATCAGGCTCAGGTAGACCAGGGTGTAACCCATTGCCAGGCCGAACCCGGGCAATGGGCTGAAGCGCTTCACGCTCGCCACACGCGCCTCCTGAAGGAAAGATCATGATTCATCGTCAGCTCCTGCTGCGGTGCAACATTCAAGGTGCCGAGTCTACGGTCGTCGGCCGCGGAAGGGAAATACCGAATCGTGACAAGCTAATTCACCCTTGCCATAAGGAAGAAGCGGACGCCGCGTGGCCGCCCGCTTCCCAGCGCCATCAGGAAAGCTTCAGCGCTTGCCGCCGGGCACGAAGATCTGGTCGAAGACGCCGCCGTCGGAGAAGTGGACCTTCTGCGCGTTGCGCCAGCCGCCGAAGACCTTGTCGACGGTGATCAGCCTGGTCTTGACGAACTGCTTCGCGTACTTCGCCGCGACCTGCGCATCCGTCGGGCGGTAGAAGTGCCTGGCGGCCAGCTCCTGCCCTTCCGGTGAATAGAGGTACTCGAGATAAGCCTGCGCCACCTGGCGCGTGCCACGCTTGTCGACCACTTTGTCGACGACCGTCACCGGCGGCTCGGCGAGGATCGACAGAGAAGGCGTGACGATCTCCAGCTTGTCGGCGCCGACTTCCTTGAGTGACAGGTACGCTTCGTTCTCCCAGGCGAGCAGCACGTCGCCGATGCCGCGTTCGACGAAGGTCGTCGTCGAGCCGCGCGCACCGGAGTCGAGCACCTTCACATTGCGATAGAGCTGACCGACGAACTCCCGCGCCTTGTCCTCGCTGCCGCCCGGCTGCTCGAGTGCGAACGCCCACGCTGCCAGGTAGTTCCAGCGCGCACCACCCGAGGTCTTCGGGTTCGGCGTGATGATCGCGACGCCCGGTTTCACCAGGTCGTTCCAGTCCTTGATTCCCTTGGGATTGCCCTTGCGCACCAGAAAGACGATCGTCGAGGTGTAGGGCGAGGAGTTGTGTGGCAGACGCTTCTGCCACTCCTTCGGTATCAGCCCCGCGTCGGCGATGGCATCGATGTCGTAGGCCAGGGCCAGCGTCACGACATCGGCCTGCAGTCCTTCGATCACCGCACGAGCCTGTTTGCCGGAGCCACCATGGGATTGGTTGACGGAGACGTTGTCACCGGCCTTGGCCTGCCAGTACTTGGCGAAAGCGGCATCGAACGCATGATAGAACTCGCGCGTCGGATCGTAGGAAACGTTCAACAGTGAGACGTCGGCCGCGAGCGCGTTGCCGACCAGCAGGGCACTGGCCAGCACGGCAGCCAGAAGATTCTTCAGTTTCATCGGAGTTCCGTTGCAGTGGGTGGGGCGCGCATTTTGCGGAGACTGCGCGCCGCGGCGAACGAATCTTTGCTTATTAGCTTATTCAGCGGGGTCCGCAAGCCCTGGCGACGTCCGTTGGGCCGAACTCCGGTCGCTCTCGCACGCCTCGCTGCGGACGACCTGGTAGCCATGGCTCTGCAGGACCCGCAGCGCCTTCTCGACCTTCTTGGCCCCCTGCACCTGCGGGGCCACGTTGGGCGACTGCGGGCGACTCGCGTCCACGGCAAGTTCGTGCCCGTGGTGTCGCAGCCACGCGCTGATCGTTGCCAATCCCTTGAGGCCAATTCCTTCGGCGCGCGCGAGGCGCTGACGACCGAGACGAGCAACCTCGCCCGGTGTGAAATCCGGGCGATCGAAAATCCTGCTGAGCGCATTCCGCTGCATCGTCGGCAGCTGATGATGGACGGGCACTTCGCCAACGGACTGGTCACCGTTGGTCGATCCGACGCTCGTCGTCTGCGGTGCGGCGTGATGCGGCATGGCGCTCGCTCTCAGCGCCCTTCCAGGCACGAACGGCGCGGGAAGGTTGCCGCATCGATCGCAATGCGGCATGACGAGAGCGCGCGGCGCACATCAATTCTCATCGTGACGGTTCCATGGGTTGGGCAAGCAACGATGCCTGAAGACTGAACGGGCGGCAGCGTCAGGAAAAGGAAGAATTTCCTATAAGGATATTCTGGGGGCTCCCCTGCCACGGAAGGAAGCCACTGTCGTCGTCGCATTGGACGACCCGCTGTGAAGCGATCGCTATTTGCTTATTGGAAATAAATCGTTGGCGCCGTATGCGGCGAGCGACATCATGCGCGGCGCGCCGATCAAAGGCGAGTGACCTGGGGAGCAGCAGCAACATGATGACCGGCAACGTGACGAAGTGAGATGGCGATCCTGTTGACCGCGCTGCGCGCAATGAGCCTGGGCCTGGCCACCGGTGGTGCGCTGGCACAGGTAGACAATCCTGTGAGCAGCGGCACTGTCACCGTCCTGGCGGAAGATCTCGCGCCAACCGCCGCCAGCGCGCGGCCCGATACCCCCAATACCATGATGGCGACGGTCATCCCGGAGGAACGAAGGAGACTCATGCGGCAATCGCTTGCGTGGTCGTCGCTGTCCCTTCGTGAACGGATCAACCTGATGACCTACAAGGTCGAAGCACAGCCTGACCTGACTTGGGACGACGTCATCTCGTCGATGCGGCATCGGGCGAACAAGATCAACCTCAAGTTCGTCGGCGCCCACCTGATCCACAAGGAAATCGAGGCGATCACCGGCAAACCAACACCCAAGGTGGCCATCTATCATTTCTGCGACGCGCTCGTGGCCCGTGATCTGCTCGACTACAGCCTCGAAGCCGCGGCCCTGCTGCCCTGCCGCATCGCCGTCGTCGAAGACTCCCGGCAAAGAATATGGCTCGCCATGTTCGACGGTGACATCGGTTGGCTGGATGGCGCGACCGTTCCGGGGCGACTGCCGGACAGTCTTCAGGAGGCGATCTCCGGACTGCGTCGCGGCCTGGAGGAGATCATCCAGGCTGGCGCCAGCGGCGCCCTGTGAGCGGACGGTGATGGACGATCGACGCAACTTCCTGCGCCTCGCGGCTGCCGCATCCATCGCGCGCCTGCTGGCGGACGCGCAGCCTGCACTGGCCGGCGAACGCGAGGTGCATGCGTTCAGCGCCGCCAGCCCGGAGTCGGTTTACGCCGCGCTCGGGTTGTCTGCACCTTTGGCGAGCACGGCGATCGTCATTCAGGGCCCCGATGTTGCCGAAAATGGTGCCCAGGTACCCCTGGAAGTGACGGTCAATCTGCCGCGCGTGCAGCGCATTCTGTTGATCGGTGAAGGCAACCGGTTTCCCCTGCTGGCCGACATCAGACTGGGCGAACGGAGCAAGCCGTGGCTCGAGGCGAAGGTGAAGCTCGCCGAGAGTTCCCGGGTTCGCGTCATTGCCGAGGCAGACGGACGTCTTTATACCGCGACCCGCGATGTGCGGGTGATCGTCGGCGGCTGCCTGCCCGGCTGAGGAAGAGCAATGCAGAACTACGCCATCCGTCTGCGCGCAACCGTCGACGAACAGGGTGCCCTGATCAAGGCGCTGCTCACCCACCCGATGGAAAGCGGGTTCAGGAAGAATGCCAGCGGCGAGAGTGCGGCGGCGCATTACATCACCGACATCACGCTGCGCATCAACGACGAGACGGTTCTCACGCTGCTCACCGGTTCCGGAATCGCTGCCAATCCGCTTTTCGGCTGGCGGATTGCCGGCGTCCGCAGCGGCGACACGGTGACGGTCGTCTGGCGCGACAACCTCGGCAACGCACGGACCCAGACTGCCAGTGCCCAATGATTTCCTGCTCAACAAGCCCCGTTCGCACCTCTTCAAACAAGGACTCGCCATGAAGAAAACTGCTCTCGCCATCGTCGGCAGCCTCATTGCACTGGCCGCTTTGGCCGGTCCCGGATCAACCGCCACACCGGCACCCGGCCGCACTCCGTACTTCGCAGCCAACTGCGCCAACTGCCATGGTACCGACGGCAAGGCTGCCAGCGCCATTCCACCCATCGCCGGCCGTGACAGGGCCTATCTGGAGGAAAGCATGAAGGCGTTCAAGAACGGCACGCGCCCGGCGACGATCATGCACCAACTCGCCAAAGGCTATACGGATGAAGAGATCAGCATCCTGGCTGAATATTTTGCCAAGCAGAAATGAGGAACCCCGACATGTCCCCCTTCAATCCCGATCGTCGTCGCCTGCTGCACGCACTCGGTGCATCCACCGCGCTGGCCGCTGCCGCCGGCATTCCCGGAACCGGCCTGGCGGCCGTCGCCAGCAAGCGCGGCAAGACCATCGGGCGCGTCGTCGTTGTCGGCGCCGGCTTCGGTGGCGCCACGGCAGCCAAGTATCTGCGCAAGTGGAGCGATGGCACAATAGAAGTCACTCTGATCGAGCGCAACAGGCAGTTCGTCTCCTGCCCGGCCTCCAACGAAGTCCTCGGCGGCAACCGTGCCTACGACTCGCTGGTCCATGGGTACGACGGACTCAGAAAGAACTGGGAAATCCGGCTGGTGCACGCAACGGTGACCGCCATCGACGCCGACAAGCGGCGCGTGCGAACCGACAGCGCAGGGGATTTCGCATACGACCGCCTGATCCTTGCCCCCGGCTTCGACTTCATCTACGGTGACATCGCCGGCTATGATGCCCGGGCGCAGGAAAGCATCCTGCACGCATGGAAAGCAGGACCGCAGACTCTGGCCCTGCGCAAGCAGCTTGAGGACCTGCCCGCGGGTGGCACCTATGTGCTGTCCATCCCGAAGGCGCCGTATCGTTGCCCACCCGGCCCGTACGAACGCGCCAGCCAGATCGCCTGGTACTTCAAGACGCACAAGCCCGGCTCGAAGGTGATCATTCTCGACGCCAACGACAAGGTCATCTCCAAGGAAAAGCTTTTCCGCGGCGTATGGGAGAGCGACTACAAGGACATCATCGAGTACCGGCCCGGCTGGAATGTGACCGCCGTCGACCCGGTGACGCGGATCGTCACCAACGAACTGGGCGACAAGGAGCGAGGCGATGTACTCAACCTGCTGCCGCCACAGCGCGCCGCCGACATCGCCCGTGTCGCAGGAGTGGTCAATGTCAACGACCGCTGGGCCGATGTGGACTGGATCAGCCTCGAGTCAACGGCCGTCAGAAACATCCACATCCTCGGCGACGCTCTGCAGGCCGCGCCGCTGATGCCCAAGTCGGCGCACATGGCCAACCAGCATGGCAAGGCGGCGGCGGCAGCAATCGTCGAGATCCTCTCTGGCCGCGAGCCGCAGCCGACCCTGATGGCGAATACCTGCTACTCACTGATTGACGATAAGCGTGCGATCCACGTCGACTCGGTGCACCGCTATCATCCCGAGAAGAAGGTGCCACTGGTCGTCGACGGCTCTGGCGGCGTATCGAAGGAGCCGTCGGTCGAAGAAGGACTGTACACGCGGGCCTGGGCGACGACCATGTGGAAGGACAGCCTGTCCTGAGGGGCAGTTCGATGGCCGCGATCCTCATCGTCCCCGGCCTGCACGACAGCGGGCCGGATCACTGGCAGACGTGGTTCGAACACAGGCTCGGCGATACCCGGCGTGTCGACCAGGCTGACTGGGAGAATCCGTGCCTTGCCGGATGGGCGGCGCGCGTCGGCGAGGTCATCGCCGCCGAGAGCGAGGCGGTTTGGATCGTCGCCCACAGCTTTGGCTGCCTGGCGGCCGTCCGTGCCGGCCATCTCTGGCCGGGCCGCGTCCGTGCCGCCCTACTCGTCGCCCCGGCGGATCCCGACCGCTTCGGTCTGGCAGCCCTTCTGCCACAGGAGCGGCTTCGCTTTCCCAGCATGATCGTGGCGAGCAACGACGATCCGTGGCTCAGGGCCGCCGTCGCTCAGCGCTGGGCCGGTGCCTGGGGCAGCAGTTACCGGAACATCGGCAGCGCCGGCCACATCAACGTGGACTCGGGTCACGGTCCGTGGCCGCAGGGCCTCGCCTTCTTCGAGGAATTGCGTCGGGCGGCTCTCGCCCCGCAGTTATAAGCAATGCAGTTTTTCTTCGTTCGCCGGTCCGGGTGCCGCGACTAGAGTGGCGCCCTCAGGCCGGCACCACCACCGTCGGCTTTCCATTTCCAGGAGACTGCGATGCTGGCCACAGCCCAACTCGAACCTGCCCCGATGCCCGCCGCCCATGTCGCGGACGACAGTCAGTGCGACGTGCACGGCATTCTGGCCGCAGCGACCGCGCGCGCGCGGCGCGACAGCCTTCCCTACGCCGGCACGGTCACGCCGGAGGAGGCATGGCTTCTGGCCACTGCTGGCGCGGCGATCCTCATCGACGTGCGCACCGCCGAGGAATACAAGTACGTCGGCCACGTCCCCGGCACACCGCTGGTCCAGTGGCAATCCGGCGCCGCGCTGAGCAGGAATCCCCGTTTCACCCGTGAACTGGCCGGCAAGGCGGGCAAGAACCAAGCCATCCTCCTCATCTGCCGCAGCGGCAAGCGCTCGGCCGCAGCCGCGGAGGCCGCGACACGGGCAGGATTCACGCGCGTGTTCAACGTCCTCGAAGGCTTCGAGGGCGAGATCACTGCCGACGGACAACGCGGCACCAGCGGTGGCTGGCGCTACCATGGCCTGCCCTGGGTCCAGGATTGATCAGTGCTTGCGGGGAGTCAATCGATGAACGCGCCACTTCGCCGCTTGCCGGACGCAGCACCATCGCTCTGGAAGCTCGACGACATCGTCCGCGATCTGCGCCTTGCCCGCGAGCAGTGGCGCGCGGCACAGCATCGTCCGCTCGAATCGGGATGCCGCGAGTTCCCATCCCGCGAGGCATTGCGCGAGATCGTGGACAAACTTTGCGGCGCACTCTTCCCGATGCGCCTCGGTCCGCCCGACCTGCAACAGGGCCCCGGAGAGGACTTCTACGTCGGCCATACGCTCGATAGCGCCCTGCGCAGCCTGCTGGACCAGGTCCGACTCGAGCTGACGCACGTGTCCCGCCACGACCCAGAGGTTGACGCAGCGACGATCGAGACCGATGCCGTCGCCATCGTGCGGCAGTTTGCGGCTGCCTTGCCGGGGATCCGCATCGTCCTCGACAGCGACGTCGAAGCCGCTTACCGAGGTGATCCGGCGGCACGCAGCGTAGACGAGATCGTGCTCTGTTATCCCGGAACGCTGGCCATCATCCATCACCGCCTGGCGCACAGGCTCTACCGGCTGGGCGTGCCCCTGCTGGCGCGCATCGTCGCCGAACTCGCGCACTCCGCCACCGGCATCGACATCCACCCTGGCGCGCGCATCGGCAAGAGCTTCTTCATCGACCACGGTACGGGCGTCGTCATTGGTGAAACCGCCGTCATCGGCGATCGGGTCCGCCTCTACCAAGCGGTGACCCTCGGTGCCAAGCGGTTCAACGTCGATGCCGACGGCTCGCTGGAAAAGGGAGCTCCACGCCATCCGATCGTCGAGGATGATGTCGTGATCTACGCCGGGGCGACCATTCTGGGGCGCGTCACCATCGGTCACGGATCGTCGATCGGCGGCAACGTCTGGCTGACCCACAGCATACCGCCCGGGAGCTTCCTCACCCAGGCCGTATCCCGGAATGAGGTGCTCGAAGGCGGCGGCGGAATATGAGCCGTCTCCGAGAGCGCTTTCCATGCGTCCTGCGGCAGCTGCGAAATGAGCGCGGCTGGTCGCAGGAACGGCTGGCGGAAAGGGCCGATCTCAACCGTTCGTACGTTGGCGAGATCGAGCGCGGAGTCGCCAGCCCTTCCCTGACCACTGCCGGAAAACTGGCACGCGCGCTGGAGGTCGAGCTTTCGGCCCTGGTCGCCCGCTGCGAGCATGAATAGCGCGATCTCGCACAGTGGACGGGCTCGACGCTGATGGTGGCTACAGCATGTTGAGCCGCCAGCCGCAGGCGGCGTAAGGTTTCGCCTTGGCACAAAAAGTCATTTGTTCATACATCTTTCTTCTAACCATCGTCACGATTGCACAAGGAGTACCCCATGGCAGATAGTCCTCACCAAGCCGCCCTGAGTGATGCCGCCGCACGGCAGCTCGCCAATGCCACCAAGACCGTCGCACAGCTGCCGACCATTTCCCCGCGCTGGCTGACGCATCTGCTGCAGTGGCTGCCCGTGGAGGCCGGCATCTATCGCCTGAACCAGGTCCGGAACCCGCGCGACGTGCAGGTCGCGTGTGCCCGGCGCGACGAGTCCGAACTGCCGCAGACCTTCGTCGATTACGAGGAGACGCCACGCGAGTACTTCCTCAGCGCGGTCACCACCGTCCTCGACGTCCATACCCGCATCTCCGACCTCTACAGCAGCCCGCACGACCAGATCAAGGAACAACTGCGCCTGACGATCGAGACGATCAAGGAGAGGCAGGAACGCGAACTGATCAACAACGACGACTATGGTCTGCTGGCCAACGTCGCCGACAGTCAGCGCATCACGACACTGACCGGCGCGCCAACGCCAGATGACCTCGATGACTTGCTGACCAAGGTCTGGAAGGAACCTGCCTTCTTCCTCACCCACCCGCTCGCCATTGCCGCCTTTGGCCGTGAGTGCACCCGCCGCGGCGTCCCGCCGCCGACCGTTTCGCTCTTCGGCTCGCAGTTCCTGACCTGGCGCGGCATCCCGCTGATCCCGTCGGACAAGGTGCCGGTCGATGACGGAAAGACCAAGGTTCTGCTGCTGCGGGTCGGCGACAGGCGGCAGGGGGTCGTCGGCCTCTATCAGCCGGGCCTGCCGGGCGAGCAGAGTCCCGGCCTGTCGGTACGCTTCATGGGCATCGACCGCAATGCCATCGCCTCGTACCTGATTTCGCTCTATTGCTCGCTGGCTGTACATGCGGAAGACGCACTCGCCGTACTCGATGACGTGGAGATCGACAGGTACCATGAATATGCCCACACCTACCGCTGATTCGCCGATTGGCGCCCTCCCCTTCAGCCTCGCGGCCGCCGGCGACTTGCTCGACGAGACGGCTCTGGCCCGCCTCGCTGGGGAGTTCTTCCGGGCATTGCCGGGAAGCGCAAGCCAGTCGTCACCGGCACCCGCAGTCAACGACCTCGCCGTCGGCGAGCCGGAGCCGGCACTGCAGCGCGCCGGAGTGCCCGCGGGCACGCAGGCGCCGGCCGCGGCTGGCCCGCTTCCGCCCGAGTTCGGCGTACCCGAGGCCCATGCCGCCGCCTTGCCGCTGACTGCACCAATCAGCGCGCCCTCGGGTGTGCCGGGATCGCCGTATTACTTTCTCGGGGAAGCGGCGGCGCTGTCGTCAGCCCACCAGGCGCCCACGGCGGAGAATCACGTCGTCGCCCACCCCTTTGAACTGCCGGGTGAGGCCGCCCTGCGCCGGGTACTCGCCGAGCTCGCCGGCGAACGCTCACTGCCAGAGGCAGTGCCGGCTCAACCGCCCGGTGGCAGCGGCTATTACTTCCTCGACCAGCCCGCTTCGCTGCCGCCGGTCGATGCCACACGTTTCCCCGCTTTCGACGTGCAGGCGGTACGCCGCGACTTCCCGATCCTCGCCGAGCGCGTCAACGGCAAGCCGCTGGTCTGGTTCGACAATGCAGCGACGACGCAGAAGCCGCAGGCGGTCATCGACCGGCTGGTGCAGTTCTACCAGCACGAAAACTCCAACATTCACCGTGCCGCCCACGAACTGGCGGCACGTTCCACCGACGCCTACGAAGCCGCCCGCAGCAAGGTGGCTCGTTACCTCGGCGCGGGTTCCGTCGACGAGATCATCTTCGTTCGCGGCGCCACGGAAGCCATCAATCTGGTGGCCAAGAGCTGGGGCAGGCAGAACATCGTTGCCGGTGACGAAATCGTCGTCTCGCTGCTCGAACACCACGCCAACATCGTTCCCTGGCAACAACTGGCGAAGGAAAACGGCGCCCACATCCGGGTGATCCCGGTCGATGACAAGGGCCAGATCCTGCTCGAAGAGTACCAGCGACTGCTCAACGACCGCACGAAGCTGGTGGCAGTCAGCCAGGTCTCCAATGCCCTGGGCACCGTCACGCCGGTCCGCGAAATCGTCGAACTTGCCCACCGCGCGGGCGCCCGGGTGCTGGTGGACGGCGCCCAGTCGGTCTCCCACATGCGCGTCAATGTGCAGACGATCGATGCCGATTTCTTCGTCTTCTCCGGCCACAAGGTCTTTGCGCCGACCGGCATCGGCGTCGTGTACGGCAAGCGCGACCTTCTCGAAGGCATGCCGCCCTGGCAAGGTGGCGGCAACATGATCGCCGACGTCAGCTTCGAGCGCACGCTCTACCAGGGGGTGCCGGCGCGCTTCGAGGCCGGCACGGGCAACATCGCCGATGCAGTCGGTCTCGGCGCAGCCGTCGACTATGTCGAGAGGATCGGGATCGAGAACATCGCACGTTACGAGCGTGAGCTGCTCGCTTACGCGACGCAGCGGGTCAAGCCGATCCCCGGCATTCGGCTGATCGGCACGGCGGACGACAAGGCCAGTGTGCTGTCCTTCGTCCTTGCCGGGTACCGCCCGGAGGAAGTCGGGGCGGCACTCAACGAGGAGGGCATTGCCGTGCGCGCAGGCCATCATTGCGCTCAACCGATTCTGCGCCGCTTTGGTGTCGAAGCGACGGTGCGCCCGTCACTGGCGTTCTACAACACCTGTGCCGAAGTGGACCTGCTGGTGTCGGTTCTGCAACGCCTGGCCAGTGGGCGCGGCAGAGCCGTCACCTGAGCGGTCGTGCAGGAATCGTCGCGAGCTGGTCCCGATGCAAGGCACGATGGAGCGAACGACGAGGGTCATCGAGAGGATCGGCGAACAGGGAGTAACGGGCGCTGCACGCTGGCGGGGCACTGCCGCCGGCGCAGGCTGCTGCGCTGACTCGGGTTCCCTGAGCCGAGCCTGGCGTCAGCCGGAAGTTGCAGCGCTCCGCGTGGGCCTCCTCAGACCGAGCCCGGGGCGATGCGCGTCAGCGCGCCAGCGAGATCCCGTCGGAGATCTTCGACATCCTCGATGCCGACCGACAGGCGCAGCAGCGAATCGCCAATCCCGAGACGGCGGCGCTGTTCCGGCGGGATCGTGGCATGGGTCATGATCGCCGGATGCTCGATGAGACTCTCGACACCACCCAGGCTCTCAGCCAGAGTGAACAATACGCAACCCTGCAGGAAGCGCTTCGTACCGGCGAGATCGGTCGCCAGCTCGACCGCGATCATGCCGCCGAAAGCACGCATCTGCCGTCGCGCCAGCGCATGCTGCGGGTGCGACGCGAGGCCGGGGTAGCCGACGCGTCGCACCTGCGGCTGACGCTCCAGCCAGGCAGCCAGATCCTGCGCATTGTCGCAGTGTCGTTGCATGCGCAAATCGAGCGTCTTGACGCCGCGCAGAGTCAGGTAGCTGTCGAAAGGGCCAGCGATGGCGCCGACGGCGTTGTGCAGGAAGCGGAGACGTTCGAGATGCCCGGCGTTGCGCTCGTCGCTGCTGACGACGGCAACGCCACCGATGACGTCGGAGTGGCCGTTGATGTACTTGGTACTCGAATGGACGACGAGGTCGAAGCCGAGTTCCAGCGGGCGCTGTATCCACGGGCTGGCCAGCGTGTTGTCGGCCACCGCCAGCAGCCCATGCTGACGGGCAAGGATGGCCAGAGCCCGCAGATCGACCAGGCGCAGCAGCGGATTGGTCGGTGTCTCCACCAGCAGCATGCGACTCTCGGGCCGGATCGCCGCGGCGAGGGCTGCCGGATCCGAGAGGTCGACAAAGCTGCATGTGAGCCCGGCGCTGCGCGCACGCACTGCTTCCAGCAGGCGATAGGTGCCGCCGTACAGATCGTCGCCGGCAATGACGTGTGCCCCGTGATCGAGCAGTTCGAGAACGGTGGCGATGGCCGCCAATCCCGAAGCGAAGGCAAAGGCCGCGCCGCCACCCTCGAGGTCAGTCAGGCAGCGCTCCAGCGCCCAGCGCGTGGGGTTGTGCGAGCGACCATAGTCGAGCCCTTTGTGCACCCCCGGACTTTCCTGGACGTAGGTCGAATTGGCATAGATCGGGGGCATGATCGCACCGGTGGAGGGGTCGGGACTCTGTCCGGCATGGACGGTACGGGTCGCGAAAGCGGGTCGGAAATCATCGTTGCGGTCCAGCTTGGTCATGCAGAGTTCCTTTGCCGATGGTGGATCAGGTCGACACGGGCGAGCCAGCCAAGGAAGCGCATCAGCGCTTGCCGGGCACGAAGATCTGGTCGAAGATGCCGCCGTCGGAGAAGTGGAGCTTCTGCGCGTTGCGCCAGCCGCCGAAGACCTTGTCAACGGTGATCAGCCGGGTCCTGACGAACTGCTTCGCGTACTTCGCGGCGACCTGCGCATCCGTCGGGCGGTAGAAGTGCCTGGCGGCCAGCTCCTGCCCTTCCGGTGAATAGAGGTACTCGAGATAAGCCTGCGCCACCTGGCGCGTGCCACGCTTGTCGACCACCTTGTCCACGATTGTCACCGGCGGCTCGGCGAGGATCGACAGAGAAGGCGTGACGATCTCCAGCTTGTCCGCCCCGGCCTCCCTGAGCGACAGATGGGCTTCGTTCTCCCAGGCGAGCAGCACGTCGCCGATGCCGCGTTCGACGAAGGTCGTCGTCGAGCCGCGCGCACCGGAGTCGAGCACCTTCACATTGCGATAGAGCTGGCCGACGAAGTCCCTGGCCTTGTCCTCGTTGCCGCCCGGCTGCTCGACTGCGAACGCCCACGCTGCCAGGTAGTTCCAGCGCGCACCACCCGAGGTCTTCGGGTTCGGCGTGACGATCGCGACGCCCGGTTTCACCAGGTCGCTCCAGTCCTTGATTCCCTTGGGATTGCCCTTGCGCACCAGAAAGACGATCGTCGAGGTGTAGGGCGAGGAGTTGTGTGGCAGACGCTTCTGCCACTCCTTCGGTATCAGCCCCGCGTCGGCGATGGCATCGATGTCGTAGGCGAGGGCCAACGTCACGACATCGGCCTGCAGGCCGTCGATCACGCCGCGGGCCTGCTTGCCGGAACCGCCGTGCGACTGCCTGACGGTGATGGCAGAGCCGGTCTTCGCCTTCCAGTGCCTGGCAAACGCGTCGTCGAACTCCTTGTAGAACTCGCGCGTCGGATCGTACGACACGTTCAACAGGGAGACGTCGGCCGCGAGCGCGTGGCCAACCAGCAGGGCAGCAGCCAACAGGCCGGCCAGGAGACATCTGAATTTCATCGGGATTCCATTGCGATGGGCGGGCCCGCAGTCTACGGAGCCGGCATGCTCCCGTGAAGGAATCTTTGTTCATGAGCTTATTCCGCGGTGTCCGGAATCCGTGTTGCGGTCCGCGGGGCGGTCCGCCGGGGCTCATCGGACCCTGCGGCGACCGGTGCCACGGGGCATCATGGCTCAGGGTCGCACACGCTCACCATCACAGTTGGTAACCGCGGCCGCTACATACAGTTGAGGCCTGTGCCCGCAGCGTCGTCGGCGGATTGCCGTGCGGCTCAGCGGCCCTGCCGGCCAACCCAGTCGATCCACCGATCCGCCGCCGCGTCGCGCTGCGGCTGTTCGGCAGCAGGCAGGTAGCGCCCGAACTCGACCCACAGCGACTGCCAGTCGCTGCCGCCAGCCAGCCGGGGGAAAATCCGGCGCAGGATGAGGAAGGCACGCGACCGGGTCATCAGTCCGCGGGCCTTGAGCAAGGGCACGACGCGCGGCAGGACCGCCGGTCCGAGATCGGTCAGAGCGTCGGTGGCGAGCGTGTCGGGCTCGCGCAGGATGTCCGGATAGTCGTCGATGGTCTGCAGCAGCGCATCGACGGCGCGTGCGTCGCCGATGCGGGCGAGCCCCTGCGCAGCGCGCGCGCGCACCTCTTCGTCGGCATCGCCGAGCAGTTCCACGAACACCTCGGCAGCGGCGGGGTCGGCGATCTCGGCCAGCCCCTGGACGATGCGGGCACGCAACTCGCCGCCCGCCCGCGGCACTGCGGCGAGCAGCGCAGCGGTGCTCGCCCGGCCGCGGCGTACCAGTTCGGCGAGCGCCAGCGCCCGTTCGTTGAAGTGGTCCGCCGCCAGGGCGGCGACCAGTTCGCCCGCGCTGCGCCCGTCAGGGGGCCGCGGCGACATGGCTGAAAGTCAGGATCACGCGCCGATTGGCCCAGCGGTTGGCCTCGCGACTCTGGTCGGCGCCGACCGCGGCGTCGCCGCCCTCGTCGCCGGTACCGGCGTCACTGGTGGCGGCCGTCGACGCGCCGTGGCCGATGATGATGCCGTTGATCCGCGCGGCGGCGATCCCCTTCGCCAGCAGCGCCGCCTCGACCGCGTGCGCGCGACGCAGCGACAGGTCGCGGTTGTACTGGCTAGCGCCGCCGACCTGGTCGGCGAAGCCCTCGAGCGCCAGTTCGACGTCGGGGTTGCGCGTCAGGTAGGGCAGGAAGGTGTCGATCTTCGCCTCCTCTGTGGCATTGAGGAAGTCGTCGTTGAAATCGAAATAAAAGGTCACCGGCTCGTGCACGTAGAAGTCGCGATGGCGCTCGAGCGCTTCGGCGAAAGTTGCCGAAGTCCCGGCATCGACGTGCAGGTGCTCGTTCGTGACGTGCCCGGCATCGACCGTGAAGCCCCAGTTGACCGCGCCGTAGGTCAGCATCGTGTCTTCGCCGATGGCCGCGCTCTCGAAGGTCCAGGTGATGACGTCGGTCGGGCTGCTGGTGCCGGGAAAATCGTACAGCGACGCCGTGCGGATGTCGGCCGGATCATCCGAGCGCTTGTAGCCCGGCACCTGCCCGAGCGGATTCGCGCCGATGCCGCCACCACGCGACGCCGGCTGCTGCGTCGTGCCGCCGAAGCCGACCGTTCCCGGCGCCGCCGCCCCCCAGGGATAGCGCGGCGACAGTGCCGACCCCGCCGGCACCCCCGGACTGGCGGCATTCGGCCGATGCAGCACGTCGGTCTTGAAGCCGCCCTCGATGCCGCGCAGCGGATCGGCCTCGGTGCGCAGTCCCGGATCGCCGAGCGCGCCGCGCGGCGCCTGCGCCGCCGGCATCGACGCCGCATTGACGTCGGCGCCGCTGGCATCGATCGTGCTGTTGACCTGCCAGATGCCGATGACGCTCGAGTTGGGCTCGCCGATTCCCGGGACGAAGCGCAGGTAGCCGTCGAGTCCGCTCTTGGTCGGCGAGGCGGCGAGCGCACCCTCGCGCGTCTGCAGGTCGATCTCGAACAGGCTGGCGCTGCCGGGGATCATGTAGGTGCCGGCAAAGCTGCACTGGATCGGCGCCGGGCCGCCGCGCGCGCTCAGCGGGATCGCGCTGCCGTCGGGCGAACCGCCCGACTGCTGGACGACGTGTGCCAGCTCGTGGGCGGTCAGCTGGTCACGCCCCGGGCTGCGGCCCGCACCATAGAAGATGTCGCTGCCGTGGGTGAAGGCATTGGCGTGCAGGTCGCGATTCAGCCGTGCCGCCTGCGCGTCGGTATGCACCCGCACATGACCGAAGTCGGTGCCGAAGCGCTGCTCCATGAAGCTCCGCGTCGCACCGTCGAGCGCTCGCCCCTGGCGGCCGAGCAGCGCTGCCGGTCCCTGTGCCGGTGCCGCAGGCGAGGCGCCGCGGCGCGGCGCGGCGCCTGCCGCCGCTGGCTCGCCGCTGGTCGCGGCGACGATCTGCCGCGCCGCTTGCTCCGCCTCGAGCTCGTGGTGGTCACCCGGCGCCGCGAGCGGCGTCGTCGCCGCCGGTCGCGCTTGCGGCAGGAAGGCGGGAACAGCGCTTCCTGCCGCCGCTGCCGCCGTCTGCGGGGCGCCCGGTCCGGCCGCCGTACTCCGCGCTCCGGCAAGGAAACGGGGTATGCCGCTGCGTGCCCGGCCACCGCCAGCGGCATCGCCGATGGCCGCCCCAACGCCCGCCGCTGCACGGGCTCGCGACTTGAAAGTCATGACGCCTCCTCGCTCACCAATTGGCGGCGCCGTCGCCGCTCTTCCCGCAGCACCCCGGGCGCCGATGTCGCCGGCGTCCTGCGGCTGTCGGTGCATCGCGCGGCCCCGCCGGCATCGCCCAAATTTTCAGCGGCCGCTGGAATCCCTTGCCGACAGGCGCTTCACGGCGGTTTTCCACCGCCTGCACAGGCCTTGCCCACAGCTTGTCCGCAGTCGCTGGGGACAAGCTGCGATCGGCCACGGGTTGTCCACAGCGACGGCCGATCCTGTGATTCACAGCAGCGACTTGCCCTGGGCCAGGATCTGGTCGCAGATCTGCTTCGTCACCTGCTTCTTGAAGCCGCCACCGGCGAGATCGAGCTGGCCGCCATCGCTGCCGTCGAGAATGCCCCGACTGCCGCTGTCGTAGCCCGGGTCGGCCCGTGGCGACCGGCCGGGGAGCTTGCCGACCAGCGAGTCCTTGACCGAAGCCGCCGTCTTGCCACCGAGGTAATTGTTGCGGATGCAGAACTCGAGAAGCCCGGCAACGTTGCCGATGCTCCCCGAAGTCAGCGACTGCCCGGGCAACAGGCTGCCCAGCCCGCCGACGCCGCCGATGCCGCCGGGCAGGCCGCTCTGCTGCCCCTGTTTGAGGACGTCGCCAAGCTGCGCCTGGGCGACCTGGAAGGGCAACAGGGCGGCGATCAGGATGCCGCCAATCCGCGTGCGATACGGTTTCGTCTTCATGCTCATGCTCCGTCATGCGGGTGGAAAGCTTTCTCCGCTCCCGGCGCTTGACGCTGCGCCGGAGCCGCCGTCGTCCGCTGCCGCGGAAAGCGCCCGGTGGGGGCGACAGGATGTTGCATTATCCCCCTCTCAGGCGCTGAACGGCGGCCCGGCGATCGCCAACAGAGCAGCACGCACACGCGCGAAGGCGACGGGCGCCGGGGCGCGCTCGATGCGCACCGAATGGCGCTGCGCGCCGAGAGCGGCATCGATCTCGTCGCGAAAGCCGTCGCGGCCGGCGACGACGATCCGCCCGGGCAGTTCGAGGAAGCCGCTGGCGAGCAGCGTCCGGGCCAGCTCCTGCTGCTCAACGGGCGACAGTCGCCGCAGCGGTGCGTCCGGCCACGGCGCACTCCACTCCTCGCCAGATGGACAATCGCGCTGTTCCAGATAGGCGAAGACGTCGCCGGCGGGCGTCACGCGGATGCGCTGGTTGCCGCGGCTCGAGATCGCCTGGACGCGCCGGAACTCGAGGCTGAGCGGCGGGTCGGCGGCAGCGCTGGGGTTCATCCGATGCGCCACTCGGACTGCGCGATGTCGGGCGCCGTCATGCGCCCGAGCGCCTCCCAGAGGGTGACGTAGTGCCGTGGCAGGACATCGATGCCGTTCGACATCTGGCTCGAGGTCCTGACGCCCCAGACCGCCGGCCCCGCTACCCCGGCAGCGGTGACCAGGCCGGAATAGAGGGTCTGCTGCGCGCCGAGGGTGCCGGTCGTATTGTTCTGGTACTCGTCGGGCAGGCCGAGCATGTGGCCGAACTCATGCTCGCCGACCGAATAGCGGTTGGCGGCGTAGGTCGTCTCGAAAGTGTGGTCGACCGAGATGTCCGCACGACGGTTGGCGGCGTCGCCGGCGCTGCCGACGGCGCCGTGGCCCAGAACACCGATCGGCTGTGGCACGCCGAGGCCGGCGAGAAAACTGCGTACCGCGGCGGCACGCCGGTCCGAGAGGCCCTGGTTGTGCGTCGTTTCCCCGTCGCGACTGGCGAAGCCATCGACCTTGAGCGGGATCAACGGGTCCGCAGGATTCTTCTGCCGTGCCGCATTGGCGAATGCGGTCAGCGCCGGACGCACGGCCGGTTCGATGAGGTCCGAATCGTTGGCGAAGAGCACCGGCGACGCTGCTGCCGCCGCCAGCGCCGTCTCCAGCCGCTGCCGCTCGCTGCTGGCGACGCTGCCGCTGTTGAAGTTCGGCTCCTCGCGGACGTCGGACTGGTACAGATCGGCGGTCGCCGGTCGTTCTGGATGCGCCGGGTCGGGGTCGTTGGTACCCGATTTGTAATCGATCGCCGGTCCCGGGCTCTTGTGCACCGTCGTCACGTAATGCGCCTCTGCGTCATCATCGACCTCCACCGGCGTCACCAGCGGGACCGCCCGAAAGTCCCAGCACGGCTTGCTCGAGCGCAGGACGTGCTGCGCGCTCCAGCGCGCGCTGACGCGGCCGATGAAGTCGCGCTTGAAGTCGGCCTTCTCGCTGTCGCTCCAGAAGAAGCGGCTCAGATCCTCACCGGCCAGAGCCCGCCGCAAGACGTCGAACACCCCCGGCGCATTGTCGGCGGCGACGAAATTGAACTTCATCTTCACCGTCACCGGCATCAGGCCGACGAGCGGGAAGTAATCGGCGTCGAACATGCCGAAGGTGGTCGAGGGGATGTAGCGTTCGAGGTGCATGTGGCGCAGCGCGAAGGCGTCGCGGCGGGCGCCCTCCTCGGGCGTCAGGCAGGCACCGAACAGGGAATCGAACAGCGGCGTCGGTGGTGCCGCAACGCCCGCCGGCAACCCCGCGCCGGCGTCGGTCGGGCCAACACCGGCCGCTGCCGCCGCCGGTGGCAGCGCACCGTCGGCAGCAACACCGGCGTCCGGTGCGCGGGCAACGGTCCGCGCGGCATCGCCGCTCGCCACATGCGCCAGTTCGTGCGCGATCAGCCGCCGCCCCGAGTCCGATCCCGGCTCGTAGCGGCCGGCGGCGAATGCGATGTCGTTGCCGAAGCTGAACGCGCGCGCCGACAGCGAGCGCGCCAGCCGCGCCGCCCGCGGCCCGCTGTGCACGCGCACGGCGCCGAAATCGCGCGCGAAGCGCGGTTCGAAGAAGGCGCGCGTGGCGCCGTCGAGTGGCTGCCCCGCATCCAGTCCGGGCAACGGCACCGCCGGCGGGCCCCTGCCCTCGGCCGAGCGCTGGACGCCCGTGGCGCAGTTGCTGCAGGGCGCCAGCGGCGTGCAGCCGGCACATCCCGCCGGCGCCATCACCGCCTCGGCGACCGCCTCTGCCTGCCGCTCGCCGGGGTCGCCCGGCTGCGACAGCGGCACGCCACGCGCAGCGAGAAAGCGCGGGACGCCCTGCGCCGCCGGCAGCGCCGAGCGCTGCAGCGCAGGCGACACGCTGGCCGGCGCCGTCGTCGCCGGCACGTTGCGGCGAGCAGCCTGCCCGCCACTTCGCTCGTAAGTCAGGTTCATCTATCGGGCCCTCATCTCGCTCACCATCTGCGCCACCATCTCGTCGAAAGGCGCCGGCCCCAGCAGATCATTGCGCAATCGATCGATGTGCGCGCGAAACACCGCCTCGGCCGCCGGCCAGCGGCGGTGGCGGGCGATCGCGAGACCGGTCGCCAGCGTCCGGTAGGCTTCGCGAAAAGCCTTGGCGGCGCTCTGGATGCCGGCCATGAAGATGACCATGCTGACCAGTCCGAGGAGGTTGCCCTGTTCGGCATAGCCTTTCGCCGCTCGCAGGCAGGCGGCGACTGCATCGGCTCCGTGCTGCTGCGCGGCGCTCGACCGCGCCGTACCGAGATCGATCAGGATGGCGAGATCCGGCTGCGGATGCGCCCGGCAGAGCTCTGCGGCCTCGCCGAACAGCGCCTGCGCCGCGCCGTGCTCACCGCGTGCCGCGAGCAGGCTGGCCAGCGCCACGTCCATCTGGATCACCTCGGGCCAGACTGCGGCGCCCCGGAGCAAAGCGCGCGCCTGTCGCAGCTGACCCACGGCCCGTGGCGCGTCGACCAGGCTGATGAAGACGAAGGCGAGCGACTGGCTGGCCTGAATGCGCTCTTCGACCAGTTCCTCCGGCAGGCGCGCCAGCGCCAGCGTCAGCGCCGCGCGTGCGGCGGCCACCTCGTTCGCCTCGATGTGGTACTCGCCCAGTGCCAGCTGCCTGAGCGCACCGGACGCCTCACCCGGCGGCGCCAGCGGGACGGCCTGCAGCGCCTGGCAGGCCTCATCCAGACGCTGCAGGCGCACCAGGACGCGCACGCGGCCGATCGCGCAGCAGGCGGCGAGTTCGCCGGACCGGCCGCCGACGGCAGCGGCCGCCTGTCGCGTCAGCGCGAGCGCGGCATCGAGATCGAGCCGCCGCATGCGGACGATCGCGCGGCGCAGCAGAACGCGGCCGCAGGCATCGGCGTCGGCCACCTCATCCGCCAGTCGTGCCGCCTCGTCGAGCCAGTCATCGACCGGCGTCGGCCAGCCCGGGAAAACCGGGTGCGCGCAGGCGGCCCGCAGCAGGGCCGTCAGGCGGAGTCGGGCCGAGCCGCTGGCGCGCGTGATCGGCACATCCAGCAGGCGATCGCCGAGCAGGCTTGCGGTTGCCCGCTCGAGCTCAGCTGACGAGCGCTGCTTCATCACTTTCGCTTTCTGCGCCTGCGGCCGCGCTCGCGGCTTCGCTCGTCGCGCCCTCGTCCGCCTGCGCCGGCATGGTGCCCTCGCCCGTCGCCGCGAAGTACGGCCGGTAGGTCGCAGCGAAATCGACGACGTAGCTTTCTCCCGCCATCTCCTCGGCCGCCAGCACGCCGTCGTGGGCCGCGAGGTCGCCCTGCAGGGCCAGCGCATCGGCGCGCGCCGCGCGCGCGTCGTCGATGTTCGCGTCGGCCTGATCCATCGACTGGCGATTGCGTTGCTGCTCCTCGCCCGCCTGCTCGCCGACCGCTTCCAGGCCGGCATCGCTCTCTTCCAGGCTGCCACTGCGCGCCGCGATGTCCTGCCCGCCACCGTCGAGCTCCGCCTCGATCTCGTCCAGGCCGAGTGCCTGATTGATCATGCCCATGATGAACTCGTTGATCGACTGCATCACCTGATTGACCTTGCGTCGCACTGCCCGCACTGCCGGCGCGACGAGCCCATCCCAGAGGGCGCCGGCGGTCGCATCCCAGGCACGCTCCAGCCAGCTGCGCGAACGCGGCTCCTCCGGCTTGGCCTCGACACTGACCCCCTGCCCCTCGGACTGGACCGCATCCGCCTCCTGCTGGCCGCGTGCGGCATCGCCCGAGGCTTCGGCGCCCTGCGCCGACATCTCCTGCTGCGCGGTGGTGGCCTGATCGAGCTTGCCCTGTTCGGCCGCCACCGTCGCGCGCTCGGCGCCGGCAAAGCGCGCCTGCGCGGTGTTGCGCTCCTCCAGCGTTGCCGCCGCCGCACGCGCCGCGACGTTGTGCTGCTCTGCCACCACGGTTTCACTGACGCAGTCGTTCACCACTTCCATCGCGCTGCTGATGTCGATCCGCTGCTCACGAATCGACACCAGTGCCGACGGGCTCCACGGCACCGGCGTCGGCGGTTGCGCGGCGGCGGTAGCCACCTCGCCCAGCGCCGCTGCGCCGCCGTCGCCGCTGCCGGCGACGAGCGTGTCGTCGACGGCCGGCGGCTCGTCTTCGGGGCCGGCGGAGGTAGTCTCGCCGGCGTTGGGAGTGGCGGTCGCCGCCGCCGACTCGGCAGCGCTCGCGGCCGCCGGCTCGGTGGCGCTCGCGGCGGCCGACGCGGTGGCGCTGCCCGCCGCCGCCTCGTCGCCGGGGGCAGACGGAACGCCAAGCTGCGCCAGCATCCAGTCGCCGAGCGCCAGGCTCTGCATCTGCACGTCGTCCGAGCCGCGAACGGCGATCCTGCCGATGCCGGCGATCGAACGGTCGAGCAGCGTGCGCGGCACGACGCCGGCGAAACGGTCGGCGAAGTCGACCGTCGGACCGAAGAGCGCACGCGCACCCGCCTCGCCGGTCTGCCAGCGATGGCCAGCGACGAAATGCGCGTCGAACAGCAGACGCTGCGACGGGTCGTTCGGGTTCACCCAGATGCCGGTATTGCCCTCGCGCCGCAGCGCTTCGAAGAATGCCTCGCTGCGGAAGTAGTCCGGGTCGAAGCTGCCGGTCAGTGGTGTCGGCGACGGTCCGCCGGTGGCGAAGGCCGGACCGCCACGGGCGAGCGCCTCGGCTTCGCCGGTGGTACGGATGAAGGGGACGTCGAGCGGCGCACCGCTGCCGCCGGGCGGCCGGCGCGCCGAGCTTGTCCCGAACAGCGTCCACGGCGACGTCGCCCGTGTCGTACCGGGCGGCACCACCAGCGGCGCATTGCCGAGCTGGATGTAGCGCGGATCGTAGGCGACATGCGGCGCGTCGAGCACCGATATGGTGTGATGCGGCGTCTTGTACACCGCGCTGCGCGTCGCCTGCTGCCGGAAGGCCGCGACCTCGGCCTCGGTCCATTGCGCCGGGGCATTCGGCCGCGCATTGAGCTGCCGCGCGAGATCGGCATCGCTGAGCGATGGATTGGCGGCGATGGCGTTGTTGATCGTCGTCGCCTCGTTCCGCCGCAGACCATCGAGGAAGCGCTGCAGTCGGCTGCCTGGCCGGCCGAACACCAGCCGGCCGCCAGCGGCCGGGTCGGCACGCAGGGCCAGGTCGTTGAAATTGATTTCCGGAAACTCCGACGCCGGCATGCGTGACTGCAGGCGGGCGCGTGCGGCGGCCTCGGTCAGCGCGCCGGCGCTCTGCGCACCGGCCAGCTCGGCGCGCAGGCGCGCGCCGACGAAGCCGTGGTGCGCGCGCTCCGAACGGGCGAACAGCAGTCGTGCCAGATCGAGGTTCTCGCCGTAGACGCGACCGGCGTAGCGTCCCAGGCGCGAGCCGGCGAGCCAGCGTCCGGCTGCTGATCCGGCGACGCCGCGGCCGAAGCGGCGCAGCCCGCTCGCACCGGCCGTCGCCGCCCCGCCAAGCAGGCGGCCAGGCGCGCTGCCGAGCAGCGCCCGCGCACGCGTGCCGACCGCAGCCAGGGCGCCCCCGGCGACGCGGCCGGGGCCGGTGCGGCCGATCGCCCGCGCCGCACGTCCGGCAGCGGTGGTGGACAGCGCGCTGCGCAGCCCGAAATCGCGCGTCCGTCCCATGAAGGTGTGAAAACGCCCAGAGGCACCCGCACCGGCCCGGCGCACCGCGCCCGCCGCACCGCTGCCGGCTCGCCCGACCGCCGCTGCCGCCCGCCCGATTCGCCCGGGTTGCGCCGCCAGCCGGCCGGCGGCGCCGGCGACCCGACTGCCGGCGCCGCGGGCAGCGCGGCCGACGACCCGCCCGACGCGGCTGCGGCCGAGCAGCCGTGCCGCTCCCGGCGCCACCGCTGTGGCCACGGCGACGGCGCTCATCACCGTTCCCATCGCATCCTGGCGCACCATGCCGAGCAGGCGCCGGCGCTCCTCGGGGTCGGTCTCGTTCTTCAGGCGATAGTAGTTGTAGCCGGTGAGGATGATTCCGAGCACGAGACTGATGCCGTCGAGAATCAGCGCGGCGACATCGCAGAAGCGACCGACGGTGAGCAGGAAGGCGCCGACCGGCGGCAGCAGCAGGCTGAGGATGAAGCCGCTGACGGTGGCGACCAGCCCGATGATGCCGACGATGCCGCCGAGCTGGCCAGTGACGTCGCGTATCGTCGCCAGCGTGCGCAGCCAGAGCGGCTCGGCCTCGTAGCCGGTGCGCGGTGCACCCGGCTGCAGCCCCTCCCCGGCCAGACCCTGCAGGGCACTGGCCTCGGGGTCGGTGAGCCGGCGGTCGCCGAGCGCGTCGGCCGCATCGAGCAGCGCGCGCGTCTGCGGGTCGAGCGCCGCGATGCGCTCTTCCGACAGGTTCCCCTCGAGATAGGCGGCAACCTCTTCGCCGACCAGGCTCTCGAACTCGGCCGCGGGGCCGGGCCGCTCGACCGGCGGGGGCGATCCCGCGTCGGCGATCGGCCCGCCCGCGCGCAGCGCCGCGTCGCCCTGCCCGGCATCGCTGCCGTCCTCCCCGCCGGCTCCGGCAGCATCGCCGTCACCGCCACCGTCGTCAGCCGTCTCCGCCGTTGCCGCCTCCTCCGGCGCCGGTTCGCCGTCGCCCCGCTCAGCCTCGCCGGCCACCTCGCCCAGCGTCGACCGGGTACCCGGGTTCAACTCGACGCTGGTCGACGCCGCGTCGGCTCCTGCGGCCGGCGTGGCCGCCAGCCGCGACGCCATCTCATCCTCGGAAAAGGCGAACGACTGCCCGGCCGTACCCGCCGCTGCCGGCTCGCTGCCGCTACCGGCAGCCGCGTCCGCCTGCCGCCGGATGGCCACATCACCGCGCCGCTGCTGGACGACGTGCGCGGCCTCGTGCGCGATCAGGGCGGCGTCATCCGGCCGCTGCCGCTCGCCCAGCCAGACGTCACGGCCATGCGTGAAGGCGCGCGCGCCGATCCGCGCACTGGCGTCCGCCGCCGTCGGCCCCTGATGGACGCGGACATCGGCCAGGTCGGCGCCGAGCGTCGCCTCGATCCGGCCGCGCAGCGACGGCAGCAGCGGCTGCGCGCCATCGCCCTGCGCAGTGCTCGCCGCGTCCTGCCCGTCGTCCGGTGGGTCGGCGCGCAGGCTCTTGCGCCGGACGCCGGGCAGCGCGTGCGGGCGGACAGCCTCGCCGCCCGCTGCCGCTGCACTCGCGCGTCCCCGGCCACCCGCCGCTGCCGGCGCGAGAAACCGCGGCAGCGTCGACCCGTCGTGGACGACGGCGTCGGCGACCGCATCCGCCTCGCGCTCGAGCGGGTCATCGGTGGGCCCGACCTCGAGTGTGGCCGGCAACGCCGGGTGGCTGAGAAAGCGCGGTACCCCTGCCTGCTCGCGCTCCTCCCGCGCGCTTTCGCGGCCACCGCTGCTCGCCCCGCCGGCGGACTCCTTGCCAGCCTGACGCAGCATCCTCTGCAGGCCGCTCATCCCGCCACCGCCATCGCGCTCGGCAGCGACTTGCCGAGCTTGCGATACTCCGCCGCCACCGCCACCAGCAACGCCGCCTCGTCGAGCGCCGTGCCCCGCTGGCGGGCGAGCGCGGCGGCGGCGAGGACGACATTGCGGATGTGGCCGCCGGCAAGGTCACAGGCGGCGGCGAGGCGATTCAGGGTGGCGGCGTCGAGCCCGTGCCGTTCCCCGAGGTGCGCCAGCCACAGCGCCCGGCGCTCCTCGGGCCCCGGCGCCGGGAACTCGATGATCGCGTCGAGCCGGCGCGTGAAGGCCGAGTCGAAGCGCGCGCGGCTGTTGCTGGTCAGCAGGACGATCCCCTCGAAGCTCTCGATCCGCTGCAGCAGATAGTTGGTCTGCTGGTTGGCGAAGCGGTCGTTGGCGTCCTTGACATCGGTGCGCTTGCCGAACAGCGAATCCGCCTCGTCGAAGAGCAGCACCACCTCGGCATGTTCGGCGCGGGCGAACAGATCGGAGAGGTTCTTCTCCGTCTCGCCGATGTACTTGCTGGTCACCGAGGCGAGATCGACGCGGTAGAGCGGCAGGCCGAGGCGGGTCGCCACCCAGCTCGCGGCAAGCGTCTTGCCGGTCCCCGAGGGGCCGACCAGCAGCGCCCTCACCCCCGGCCGGTAGCGCGTCCGTGCCGCCGCGCCGAGGCCCTCGGCGAGCGTGTCGCGCTGCCGGCAGCGCGCCAGCAATGCCTCGAGCGCGTTGCGCAGCAGCGGCGTCAGGATCAGTGCCTCGTCGGGAATGTCGTCGGCGAGGAGTTCGGCGAGCGCGCCGAGGTCGGCACCGACACCGCTGCGCGCCACCTGCGTGACATGGCTGATCGCCACCTTTTCGTCGAGGCGCGCCGCTGCCGAACGAGCCGCCTGCCCGAGTTCGGCGATGCGCCCGGCAGCGTGCCGATGCTGCGTGGCAAGGGCGAGGATCGTCTCCGCTGCCGGTCCCGCGCCGAGCGCGGCACGCCAGAGCTGGCTGCGCTCGGCCGCCACCGGCACCGGCAGTCGCCACTGCGCGACGGCAGCGCCGGAGTCGATGCTGCCGTCGGCGCCACAGGCGACGAGCAACGGCCCGTCGTGCCCGGGGATACGCGGCGCCCGCCGCCGCTCGCCCGGCGCCAGCGCGACGCACCAGACCGGCAGGCGGCCGTTCAGCCAGAGCCAGGCGGCGAATCCCGGCGCTGCGTCGCCCTCGAAGAAGGCGACGCGTGCGCCGATGGCGGCGACCACCTGCGCCGCCGCGGCGCGCGCCTCGAGCGGCTGCCCGCTGCGGATCAGCAGCGTCCGCACCCCGTCGCCGATCAGGCCGGCGCCATGCCGCTGCGCCTCGGCGATGGTGGACGGCGGCAGCGGCGGCAGCCCTGCGGTATCGGTATCGACACCGTCGAAATGTCCGTCACGACCGTCGAGCGCAAAGAGCAGCGGCAGCCCGACGCGCACGCTGCGTTCGCAGAGCGGGCGCTCGTCGGGCTGCAGCTGCAGCAACCCGTGGCGCCGTGCCGGCCCGTTGGCCAGCGCCGCCAAGGCGTCCGCCACACCCAGTCGCTGGCACAGGCTGGCGATCAGTCCGACCGTCGGGCGTGCCTCGCCGACCGGATGCTGCAGCCAGATCAGGGCGCGTGCCGCCATCGGCAGCAGTTCCGCCTCGCGCGCCAGCGCCAGTGCCAGGGTTTCGGCCAGTCCCAGTCGCTGCTCGGCCGCCAGGGCATGCAGCCGGCGGTCGACGACGGGTGGCGAGCGGGTCCACGCCGCCATCGCGTCCGGAGGATCGGCAACCCCCTGCCACATCGCCAGCGCCGCCGCGTGGCTGCCCAGCCAGGTGGCCTCCGCCGAATCCTCGCTGCCGCTGCCGTCGGCGAGGAGCGCGAAGGCGATCTCCGCCAGCGTCGGCGAGCGCTTCGTCTCGCCGGGTGGTGTCTCCGGACGGTTCATCGATCCCCCCGCCCGTAGTGGAAGCAGAGCACCCGCCCGAGCCACGGCACCCAACCCGGATCGAGGTCGAGACCGGCGCGCCGCAGACGCAGGTCGACCGCTTCCAGATCCTGCCAGACATCGATGTGGGTCGCCGTCAGCGACAGCCGCGCCGGTCGGCATACCAGGCTGTGCAGGCCGATGCCGACGCGCCGGCGCAGATGGCGGCGGCAGTCACGCAGCCAGCACGCCGCCTCGCCGTCGGCAGCGGCGTCCGCAGCGAGCGCTTGCGCGAACAGGCCCCAGACCGGATCATCGCCATCGACCCGCAGCCGGTGCAGCAGCATGACGAGTATCCGTTGCGGTCTGTCGCGACGCCCGGCATCGGCGGCCAGCCAGTCGGCGAAAGCGAGACGGCACAGCAGTGGCACCAGGAACAGCAGACCGCCGGCGGTCGTCACCTGTCGGTCGACGCTTCCTTCGCCGCCGGCGACGTTGCCGGCGACGTAGCCGGCGAATGGCTCGCCGGTGGCCGGCAGCGGCGCCAGCGGCCCCTGTCCGGTCACCGCCCGCTGCCGCCGCCTGCTGCCAGCCGCCGGCGCGCTGCCGGGAAGCGCAGCGGAACCGGCCGCGTCCGCCGACGTCGGCAGGCAGTGCGCAGGGCCAGCGAAGTCCGGTTCATCGCCGCTGTCGCGGGCAAGCGCTGGCGCGCTGTCGGCGCGACCGGTCGCCGCCGGCGGCATCGGCCCGCGCGGCTGCTCACCGCCGGCAGCGTCAGGCGCAACAGCCCGGCGATCATGGCCGACCCGTGCTGCCGCAGCACGGGTGGCTGCGGCAGCAGGAACCGTACCATCCGCTGCCGGCCTCGCCGTGGCGGTGAGCGTTTCGCCGGGCGGACGGCTCGCCGCGACCGGCTCGATCGCTGCTGCGGCGCCGGCCAGCGCCGCCTCCCCTGGGGACCGATCGGGCTCCAGTCCGCTGCGCCACGCCATGCGCGCGAGCCACAGGTGACGTGGGTCGTCGCCCCCGAGTCGCCGCCAGGACCAGTCGAGCGCCGCCCGCCAAGCCTGCGGCGGCGCCGCGGACGAAGGAGCCACGGCAGCACCACAGGCCGCATCGAGAAGGCCGGCATCAGCGGGCGCGAGCGCCAGCAACAGCCGCGCGCAGGCGTCTTCGCCGTGGGTCAGCAGCAGCGCCAGCCAGCGTGGCAAGGCAGCCGGGGCTTCCGGCAGCGCCGCCAGCGACAGCGCCACGGCGCGCAACGCCGGACCGCCATCCAGCGTCGAATGGTAGCCGCTGACGAGCAGCGGCCAGCACCAGGCCGCACGCGCGGCCCGCGCCAGGATCAGGCGGGTCAGCGCCAGATGCGCCGTCAGCGCATCGGCGAAACGTACGGCCGTCGCGGCAGCCAGCGCGGCATCGCTGGCCTGCGCGCCATCGATCGCTGCCGCCGCGCGGCAGGCGCGTGCCAGTTCCGTCGCCACCTGCTGCGGCGATGCCGCAGCGGCGAACGGCGGCAGGCGCAGCCGGCGAAGCAGTACCAGCTCGCCGCCGTCACCGGGCAGACTCGCCGTGCGCAGTGCATCCTCGATGAGGAAGGCACCCCGCCGTGCCAGGGCAGCGTCGGGCGCACGGATCGACAGGCGACGGACGCTGCGCTCGGCGAGCATCGACCTACCTCATCTTGACACGGTCGAGACGGCCCGCGCTCATCGCCACCGGACTGTCGGCAGCGACGAACTGCACCCGTGTCTCGGCCGCCAGCTCGAGCCGGTTGCCGTCGACCTGCAGGATCGTCGTCTGCACCTCGCCGCTGGCGAGATCGTCCACGCGTGCCCGCGCGACCACGCGCTCGGCCTGGTAGACCAGCGCCTGCATGCCGACGCGGAGCTTGAGGCCGTCGCTGACGCGCACCGGCAGGCGCACTCCGGGCACCGCCGTCACCGGCGCCGGCAGGCGGCCGGCGATGATGCGGTTGACCGGCGCGTGACTGGCGAGCAGCAGGCACATGTGCACGAGGTCGTTGATCAGTCCCTCGCCACCCGGCTCGGCCACCTTCATCTGGCCGAAAAGCCAGTCGGCATAGGCCTGCAGCTGCCGCCGCGTCGCGTACTCGAGTTCGCCCCAGCGCGGCAGGCCGGCGAGGTTGCGCAGACGCGGCGCGGCGTCGAACTGCGACAGGCGTTCGGCCCAGTCGAGACGGATCGACGGCAGCACCTCGGCAAAGGACTCGTGCAGGCAGGCGGCGATGCGCGAAATCTGCTCGAAGACGCTCGCTGCCTGGCTCGCCACCGCGCCGCTGCCATGCTCGCCGTCGATCAGGTCGCCGAGCGAGACCACCTTCTCGGCCTCGGCGCGCGCCCCCTGCCAGCCCATGCGGCCGATCAGCGCCGGATCGATGCGTGTCGCCACTGCGCGCAACTGTTGCACGGAGACGAGTTGCCGGCGCTGCAGCGCACCGATCGCCGCCGCGACGCCGCGCGGCGGACTGCTGGCAGCCGGTTGCGCGGCGACGCGCAGCTGCATGATCTGGCTGCGCAACTGCGCCGACTGCATGGTCTTCAACAGCAGGTCGACGCGGTCGAGGCGGTCGAGCAGCGCCGGCACCGCCGCGAACCAGCGTGCCGGCGCCTCGCGCACCACGGCCAGCAGTTCGGCGAGTTCGTCGGGCGCCGCCTGATGCATCCTGAGGCAGGCCGGCACCGGCGCTTCGAGCAGGCCGGGGTCGAGCTGCCGCAGCGCCGCCGGGACGATCAGCTCCGCCTCGCGCGGCCGCTGGTAGGCGATGAAGCGGACATGCTCGCGCAGGACCTGCGCCCGGCGCTCGTTGATCGCCGCCAGCCGCGCCTCCTCCTCGGCGATCAGCGCCCGCGTCACCGAAACGTCATGGCGCGCCTCGGCAAGCGTCCCGCCAACCGCCAGCAACCGCTGCTCGAGCGTCACCGCCTGCCCGCGCAATTCGTCGAGGACCGCCTGGCTGCGCCGGATGGCGTCGCGGTAGAGCTTGATGCGACCTTCGAGCTGCCGCATCAGCGCCACCGTGTTGTCGGAGAGATCGGCGCCGTCGGCGAAATACGCCGACTCATCGATCTTGCTGCGCCGCGGCGCCTGCAGCATCAGTGGCAGCCGCCAGCGCTCGCGCAGCACGGTGGCGAGCGGCAGACTGCGGCGCAGGCCGTTGATCGCCGCCTGCTCCTGCGCATCGCTGCTGTCGACCACCGGCAGCGGGCGGGCGTCCGGACCGCTGACCTGGCTTTCCGCGTCAAAGAACAGCGCCGGGTCACCACGCACACCGTTGAACTGGATACCGTCGAAGAGCCCGGCGCTGTCACCACCGTCCTCGACCTCGAGCGCATCGGCGAACGCGATCAGGCTGCGCACCGCCTCGTAGCGCGTCGACGTCGTGTAGTCCTTGGCCTCGTTCGCTTTCGGTGCCTCGAGGCGGTCGGCGATGCTCAGCGTGCGCACCTCGGCCTTGCCGATCAGCGGCGCCGCGTGCGTGATGTCGTACGGCAGGTAACTGCTGCCACTCGAGAACAGCTCGGCCTGCGTCGCGGCACGCGTGATCGTGTTGTTGTCCAGTTGCACCGTGTCGGCCAGTCGCAGGTTCGCCGATTCACCGATCTGCAGGTTCTCGCTGGCACCGCCGCCGAGGCGCAGTTCCTGGCTGCCGCCGGCGAGGAGGAACTCCTGGCTGCTGCCACCGCTCAGGCGCACCTCCTGGGTGCCGCCGCCTGCGAAGCTGAAGGCCCGGGCAGCCACGCCCCTGGCTTGGGCGCCGTCCGCCGCGGTCGCGAGCGAGATGCTGCCGGTCGAAGCGAAGTCGCCCGCACCGCCGGATGCCGTCGTCGGCGCCGCCCCCCCGGCGGACCCGGCGAAATCCCCCCGGGGCTGCAGCGAGGCGCCCTTCAGCTCCTCGAAGAAACCGGCGATACGCTCGCTCGAGGCCACCGCGGTCTCGGCGCGGGAAATGCTGGCGAGTGCCGGCGAGATCGCCAGCCGGGTCGCCGCGGTGGTGCCGAGGACCAGTTGGCGGACGCGGTAGATGTCCGTCTGCACCTTGACGAAGCTGTAGTCGACGAGATCATCGGCGCGGTCCGCGCGGCTCTTGAGGTAGGCGATGAAGCCCTCGAGGCCGCGCGCGAAGATCTGGTAGCGCTCCTGCGCCGACAGGTGCGCGAGCGCCGGGTCGTCGTAGAGCGCGAGCGCTGCCGCGACCTGCCCGTTCACCGCCGCCGTCGTCGGCGCGCGCAGCTCGCGTGGCTGCAGGAAGCTCCAGACGCCACGCGGCGTGGCGCCCACCGGCAGGGCACCGGAGAACCAGGGCCGCTCGCCACCGGTCGTACCGAGCGCACCCGCAGCGCCGAAGGCGGCGCTGCCGTCGAAGAAGCTGAACGCCATGCCGTTGAGCGCCGTGCCGGCGACGCCGACACCGCTGTCGCCATCGACCGGAACCTCCAGCCGCACCCAGCGCCCCGGCCGGGGCAGCGCACCGATCCGCCGCCGCGAAGGCGTTCCGGCGCTGCCCCAGGCAATGCGGTCGAGGCCCCAGAACGCGCGGTGCTCCCAGCTCGTGCCGCTGCGCCACTGCAGCATCAGTTGCGTCGGCGGATTGTTCGCATCCAGATACACCCAGGCGTAGAGCCGCTCGCCGGCCGCAGCGGTGAACGCGGCGCCGGCATTCTCGAAGAAGTGCTGGTGCAGCCCCGGCAGCGGCGGCTCGACATGCCCGCCGCCCGCCGGTGCGCCGCTGCCGTCGACCGGCAGCACCGTCGTCGAGGCTTCGAAGGGAGCCCAGAGGTCGTTGTGGGTCATGAACTCCCAACGCTCGTCGCCATTCTGGATCGCCCCCGTCGGCAGGACGCTGCAGAACCACTTCCGCTCGCTGCCGCTGGCAGCAACTGCACCGGTCATCGCGAACGCGGCGCGACCGTCCTGCAGCGTGAACGCCATGCCGTCGACTGCTTGCCCCTCGAGCGCGACCAGGGAGGCCGGCAAGAGCAGCCGGATCCATTCACCGGCGGGCGGCAGGTCGCCGGCACGCAGGCGCCCGGCGCTGCCATCGGCACCCCAGGCGATCAGGTTCTCGCCCCAGTAGGCACGATGCTCCCAGTTACCGGCATGCCACTGCAGCATCAGCGTCCGTGGTGGGTTGTCGGGATCGAGATGGACCCACGCGAAAAGCTGGTCGCCGGCCGCCACCGCCAGGGTCTCGCTCGCCGCCTCGAAGAAGTGCTGGTGGGTGCCGCCGCGCAGCGACGAGCGGTGGCCGCCGCCGGCCGGTGGCGGACCCCATGGCGCCAGTGACTCGGTCTCGAGTGCTTCGGCATCGTCGGCGATCGCCGGCACCGCCAGCGCACTGCCGCTGATCGCCCGCGCCAGCACGGCAGCGCGGTTGCGCAGTCCCTGCCGGCTGCCGAGCGCCCGGGCGCGCCGCAGGACGAACTCGGCGAGGGTGGCGGCGAACTCCGGGTCGATCACTTCGCGGATCAGCAGGCGCGGCTCGAACACCGCCTGCGGCACCGGCACCAGCAGGCGGACGCGCTCGCCGAGCGCGAGGTCGAGCGGCGCCAGCGAGACCGCTTCGGCGACTGCGGCATCGAGCTGCTCGCTCGGCAGCGGCGCCGCATCGAGCGTGAAACTTCCGGGAAAGAAATCGCTCGACAGGTTGGCCAGGTCAACGACGTTCGCCGGCAACAAACCGAAGGGCGGCAGGCGCGCATAATCGGCCGCCAGCGTCGCCGGGTCCGGCGCGGTGTCGCCCGCGGCGGCGATCTGCTCGGCCAGCTGTTCGAGGCGCGCCTGCCAGAGAGCCGGCAGCCGCCAGTGGATGTCCAGCCCGCCGGCAATGCCACCGATCCGTCCATGGCGCGCGTGCCCGCCGCTGCGCACGACGCTCGCGCGGTCGAGGAACAGTGGCGTCCAGTCGTCAGCACAGGCGACGAGGCCGAGCGGCACGCCGAACAGTTCCCAGGGCAGCGACTCATCCGGACCGAGCGCCGCCTCGACGTCGAAGATGCGCCAGGCGAGATCGTTGCGCCAGCGGCCGGGCATTCCCGCCGGCATCGCCGGCAGACTGAAGAACTCCTCCGGCCAGGCGTACCACAGCAGCCGCGCCGCATCACCGATCCGCCAGTCCTCGAAGGCGACGACGTTGCCGCTGCCGCAACCGTCGAGTGCGCAGGGATCGGTGGCATCGAACTCGCCGATGCGGTCCGCCGAAACCGGCTGCAGGAGGAGGATGCCGACCCGCGGCAGGGCCGCCGGCGAGGCACCGACGACGGCGCCGAGCGCCGGGCCGACCATCTTGCCGGCAACGCCGCCGGCGCCGCCGCCCGCTCCGCCCATGCCGGCGAAGGCCGACGGATCGGCAACCACCGGCAAGTCGGCAAGCGCCACCTCGATCGCCTGCGGCACGCGCACGTCTTCACCGTCGACCGCCAGCCCCTGCCCCTGCAGCAGCGCCAGGCGCGTACCGGCGAGACCGCCCGCGTCGTTGAACAACGAACATTCCAGCCCGCGCACGACCCCGGGAGTGAACGCCTGCCCGCGCAGCGCGACATGGCGCGCCGCCCAGTCCTGGCGAGCGGACAGCGTCGGACCGGTGAGGGTGCGGCCGGCAAACAGGTTCGGCCGACGCAGCCACCAGCGGCTGGCGTCGGCGCCATCCTCGGGCGCGAGGCCGACGAGGTGCTCGCCCGACAGGGGCCTGGCAATCGGTGTGATGCTCACGGTCCACCTCCTTCAGTCATTGCCCATCGCCTTCGCTCTTGCCGGCTGCCGTGCTGGTCTTGCGGCGCCTGCCGGAAGGCGTCGTCGCGGCCTTCTCGCCGGCGGCCGTGCTGACTTCGGGCGAACGCTTGCGCGCCGCGGCGGGCGCAGCCGGCGGCGGCTCCTCGGCTGCAGCGCTGCGCAGCGCTTGCGGCCGCAGCACGCTGCGCGCCATCGCCGACAGTTGCGCGCTGCGCGCCTGCGCCGCCGCGGCGTCGGCCGTACGCCAGTCGCCTCCTTCAGCCAGCTCCTGCAACGCTGCCTTGCTCGGCACCGTGTCCGGCCGTGCGCGCTCGAGACGACTGAGACCATCACCGACGCCGGGCGCCGACAGGTCGGCAGCGACGCGCAACACGGCGGCCTGGTCAAGCGCCTGCGCCTGGCCGAGTTCGCCGAGGGCGGCGGCGGTCAGTGCCGGCGATTCGATGAAACGCGGGCTGGCCAGCAGGCTCTCGATCTCCAGCGCGGCGCGCGGTGTCGAGCGCTCGAGCAGGCGCCCGAGCGCCGTCTCGAGACCCAGCGCCGCAAGTCGCGGCGCCGCCCGGTCGACCAGGTCGCGACCGGCGACACGGATGGCCTCGCCGGCCAGATCATCGCGGTAGGCGAGATTGCGCCGGCGCACGAACCACAGGGTCGGCAGCGCCGCCAGCCGTGCCCATTCCGCCTGTGCCGGGTCGACCGGCGAGATCACCGGCGGCAGCCGCGGAATCCGTAACTGCTGCAGGATCTCGAGCGGCTTGCGCGTTGCCACGAGATTGATCGCCGCCGGCCGCAGCGGCAGGATGCGGCTGCTCAGCCGGTTGCTGACGGCGCGCCACTCGTGCCGCGGGACCGGCGCCAGGATCAGTACGGCGGTCGCTTCGAGCGTCGCCGACGAGGCCTCGAGGTCGATCGGCGGCAGGCTCAGCGACTCCTCGACCAGAGCCGGCAGCTCGTCCTCCGGAATGATCGAGAAATCGACCGCCATCTCGGGCGGAAAGTAGCGCTGCGTGAAGTCGCGGCTGTCGATCATGCCGGCCGGGATCGGCCCCGCCGGCGGCAGCAGCGGAAAGTTCTCGCGCGCCGCGAAGCCGCGGCCACCGCTCGCCGCCAGGATGTCCGCCAGGTGTACCTGGTGCTGTACCAGATGCGCCAGGCGCAGCGCCCGCGGGGCATGGCCGAGGCCCGGCAGGTCGGCACGGTCGGCACCGAGTTCGCGCCGCACCAGCGCCTCGTCGAGCCAGACGACGACGTTGTTCATCAGCGCCAGCATGGCCAGCGGCAGGACGTTGGCCGACACGCCGCGGACGCCGTCGCCGCCGAAGATCGCCGCCGCTGCCCGCCCGCGGCGGGCGGCCAGGGCATCGGCGGCACCATCGTCCTGCCACGGCACGAGGACGACCGCGGTCGCTTCGACGACATCGCCATCCTCGACGGTGCGCTGCCCGGTGATCGACGTCGGATAGGCGCCGACCGGATTGGCGGTGAATTCGACCGGCCGCAGCGCCAGCACGAAGAGTCCGTTGCGACTGCGCAGCGGCGGCTGCGGCCGCCTGCCGAGGCCGAAGCGCGCCGTCAACTGCTGTGCCCGCGGCACGTCGGCCAGACGCAGCTCGAGCGGACGTGGCAGCAGGACCAGTTCGCCGGCCGGCGTGATGCCATGGCCGGCCGTGATGGTGACGCGGTCGCCGGCGCTGCCGCGCTCGACGTCGAGGCCGCGGGCGACGCCGCTGCCCGCGGCCTGGCCGAGATCGGCCTCGCGCGTGAGGATGTACTCCTGGTCGCGGGTGAGGTCACGCGCCGCGAGGAAGCGGCCGTCGAAGTAGCGCGGCCGCTCGCGGCGCGGATCCTCGATCAGCACGCCGGCAGTCCTCAGGGATGCCACCTGATCGGGTGCCAGGTTCACGCGGCTTTCGCCAGTGCTCAGGTTCATGACTCGTCCTCCAGGGCGCCACTTGCCGCGCCAGTGTGATTGCTGTTCATCCGCCAAGCCCGAGAGCGCCGGCGAGCAGGCCGAGATGCGGCAGCACGCGCCGGCCGCCGTTGTCGACGACGGCATCGCCAGCGCGCGCCGGTGGATCGCCAGCGGCGACGGCAAGGAAGACCCGCGCCAGGAAGACCGCGGTCGGATCGAGGCCCGGCGGATGTCCGGGCGGCGGCGCCAGTTCTCCGGCCACGCTGCTGCTGGCGGTGATCTCCGGCCAGCCATCGAGGACCGCGTCATGCAGCGCGGCACGACGTTCGCCGGCAGTCAACGCCGAGAGGTCGCGATCCTGTTGCGGCAGTCCGTTGAAACCGTCGTCGAGGCCATCGCCGCGCAGCACCAGATGGACTTCCCAGGCGTCGCGCAGACGCGCCGTCTGCACCGCGTCGAGCGCATCGAAGGGGCCACTGGCGAAGGCTGGCGTCAGCGCCTGGCGGCAGGTTACGAAACGGATGAACACATCGGCGATCACCGCCCGCGCCGCCAGCGCCGGCCCATCGGCGAGCAGTCGCGCGCTGGCGAAGCGGCCCGGGTCGTCGAGCGCCGCCAGGCGCAGTCCGTCGCCGCCATCGCGTTGCAACTCGCCATCGAACCAGCGTTCGACGCGCAGGCACACCGCGCGCGGCAGCTCCACCAGACGACCGAGGCGGTCCACTGCGAGCCCGGGGGCAATGCGGAGTTCCTCGACGCTGGTCGCCGTCGCCGGCACCTGCCGCACGCGCAGGCCGGCGAGCGTGCCGCCGGCGAAGAGGCCGCTGGCGCCGGCGGTCGCCGGGTCGATTCCGGGCGGCAGGAGGCGTGCCCCCGCCCCGCTGGCAAAGGCCAACGCGCGGGCGAGGCGGTTGCGGTGATAGGTCTGCTCGTCGGCGAAATCGGTCGCGTCGAGCAGCATGCCCGTGGCGTAGTGCGGCCGAGATGCGTCGGGCAGCGCGTAGAGCGGATCGTCCGCGGGCGGGCGCAGAGGGCTGTTCATGTTTCGCTCCTGTCTTGGGCCGACTTGCGCGGCTTGCTGGCACGTGGTCGAGCGGGCACACGGTTCGGCCGGACCGGCGTCACCACCGGTGTCACGAGCCCGCTGCCACCGGTCGTGAGCTGCGGGCGGACGGGACCGACCGGGACGCGCGCAATGACGATGTCGACGACATCGGGCGCGCTGCGGCGGCCGTCACTGGTCAGCACCTCGAGCTGGAAGCGGTGGGTGCCGACCGCCAGACCGGCGTCGACCACCGCCGTCGCGTCGCTGGTCCTGAGCGTGCGGCCGCGGACGAAGGTGGTCATGGCATCGCCTCCGGTGCCGTGCTCACGGCTGCCCGAGGTAGGTCCACAGGTAGCTCACCACGCGCCCGCCACCGGCGTCGAAGGAGCGCGAGCCGTCGAGGTTGAAGCTGCTGCCGAAGCCGACGCTGCGCGGCGCCGAGAGGACGGCGGTCGGGTTCTGCGAATCGGCGACGATGACCGTGACCTCGTCGGGAATCGAGCTGTTGCCCGAGTCATCGACCACCACCAGGCGGAACGTGTGGCGGCCGAGCGGCAGCGGGTTGCTCGGTGCGATGGTGACCTCAACTGTCGGGGTGTCGGTCCTGACTTCGTTGTTGATGATGAAATCGGCCATGTCGGGCTCCTTGGGTCGGGTTGAAGTGCTGCCGTGCCGGCGCCTACTCGGTGAGGCGCCAGCGATATTCGGTGATGCGGCGACCGGCCGCCGCCGTCGAGCCACCGCCGTCGAGAACGAAGGAGCGCCCATGCGCGACGCTTCTGTCGGGTCCGGCGACCGCGACCGGTCGCACGGCGGCGGGTCCGGCGACCTCGCCGCTGGCACCGGACAGGCGCGGGTCGAGGCTGCCGACGCCGAGCACGCGATCCCCGTTGCCGAGGCTGCTGACCTCTGCCCGCGCCGGCAAGCGCTGCCGCGGCGGGCCAAGGTAGGTGTCGACGCCGACCAGGCTGGCGATGCCGACGAGCAGCGGCCAGGTGGCGGTCGCCACCTGCACCTCGACGTGCGCCGGCGACTCGAGCTCGACGATGCGGCGGAGCAGCCCGAGATCCTGCGCCGCGACCGTCTGGTGCACCAGCACCAGGACGCGGTAGGCGAGCTGATCATAGAAGGCGAGAATCGCTTCCTGCTCGGCCGGCGAGCCGACTTCGCCGCGGAACAGCGCCAGCAACTCGACGCGCTCGGCCTCGCCGAGAACCAGCGTGTCGCCGACCACCGAATTGCCACTGATCACCAGGCCGGGCAGCAGCGGGTCGTCCGCCACCGCGAGGTCGACGCCGAGCAGCGTGCTCAGCAGGCGGCGCATGCGGAAACCTTCGAGGACGATGATCTCGCCGCCACGCACGCCGCCGTCGCTGGCGACGTCGAGAGCGAGGCGCAACCCACGGCGGGTGCCGTGATGAAGCGCCAGCTCACTGGCGCGCGCGAGCCACTCGCGCCGCCGCGCCTCCGGCAACGCCGCATCGAAGGCGACACCGATCCAGCCGGCGAGCCAGTCGAGCGAGCCTGCCGGCGCCACCGCCGGATCGCTGCACAGGTGTGCCGCGGCGACGCGATCCTCGAGTGGCGTCAGGACGCCCTCGACGTTGCCAAGCAGGCGCTCGAGGAAATCCGCCGGCGTCGCCTGCGGCCGATAGGCGACGATCGCCGCCGCCTCGCGACGCAGCGTCCAGCTCGCCGGGCCGTCACGCAGCTGCCAGAGGCTGCCGGCGCCGGTCACCTCGACCCGCGCCGCCTCACCCAGCGCCAGCGCAGCGCGCAGCGCGGCGGGGACGATCGCCGCATCGAGATCGGCGGCGAGCAACGTGTCCACGCTCGCCACGGACGACCCGGGCAACTCGGCGGCAGCGCCGAACTCGCTCTCGCGGTACAGCCGCGGCAGGTAATGATCACGGTAGGAGAAGCGTGCAGCGTAGGCGCGCAGAGCCGCCAGCTCCGGCGAATCGCGACCGTCGCCATGCAACTCGACCCGTACCCAGAGGTAGCGCCCGGACAGCGCGCGCACCCGCCGCTGCGCCCGCTGGATCAGTACCGACCACAGCCCGGCGCGGCCGGCCTGCGGTGCACCCCAGGCGCCGAGTCCCGGGTGACCGGGCAACTCGGATGGCTGCCGCTCCCAGACGGCACGCGGCAGCGGCCCACCGGGCAGCGCCTCTGCCGCCACCTCGCCGAACACGTGTGCATGCCACTCGGCCGCCGTCGCCGGACTCGGCTCGGCGGTCGCCGCCAGCCAGACCACGAGGCCGCAGCCCGCCGGCAGCCGTGCCTCGGCGAAGAGCCGGTGCCAGACGGTCTGCTGATCGCCGCTGTCGAGCAGGTGGACGTCGGTAGCGGAGAAGTTAGCCGCCTCGCCGCGCCGCGCCAGGTTCGCCACCGACAGCCGGTGCAGCGGTTCGACGCCACCGGTGCGCAGCGGGTAGCGCGGCGGCTCGTCGAGGCGGTGGGCAAAGGCGGCCTCCTCGGCATCGGCAGCGAGCGGATAGATGTCGCCGCCCGCCTCGAGGACGCTGTCGCTGCTCGCCGCCACCGCCGGCAGCCACACCGGCACGTCGCGCCGGCCCGGCAGCCGCACCGCGATGCGGCCGTCGGCAAGCCAGTCGAGCGCATAGGCGAAGCTCGCTCCGGCGAGCGTCTGCGCCACGCCGAGGGTGCCGGTCCGCGGGTCGAGCAGGCGCAGGCGGCTCTCGCCATCACCGGCCCAGGAGAGGATGCCGAGCAGGCCGTCATGCGCGGCGGCGATCGCCTGCGGCCGCTCGCCGGCGGGCCAGAGCACCGCATCGAACAGGTTCAGCGTCGGCGGCGTCGGGTTCTCGGCCAGCGGCCGGAAAGTCGTCGCCGCGTAGTCGGCTGCCGGTCGCTCGGCCTGCACGCAACCGCTGAGGCGGGCGATGCGGCCGCTCGCGCGCTCGAGCAGCCAGACGCCGCCGGCTGCCGCAGCGGCGATCCGCCACGGCTGGAAGCCCGGCGTCGGCAGGACGACATCGCGCCAGCGGCCGCGCAGGTCGTGCAGCAGCACGCGCTCGCCAAGCGCGACGTAGAGCACGTCGTCGAAGCCGGCGGCAAAGTCCTGCGGCCGTTCGCCGAGCAGCAGCGTGCGCGCCGAATCCGGCAGGTGACTGCGCGCGACGATCGCCATCGCCGCCTCGTCCCAGTGCGCGCTGGCGCCTTGCCGGTCGACGGCGCGCGGCAGCCGCTCGAGCGCCGCCGCCGCGATCGTCGCCGCGTCGGCGACGGCTGCGCCGAGCGCACGCTCGCTGGTCAGTCGCAGCGCGCGGCAACCGGGGCGGTAGTCGACGTGACTGCGCCCGGGCCAGTGCCGGTAATCGGCAAGCAACCAGAAGCGCTGGCCGTTGGCATCCATCAGCACACCTCGGGAACGACCGGCACCGCCACCGCGGCCTCGTCGGCGAAGGGATTCGCCGTCGCCGACAGGTCGGCCGGCGCGCCGCCACCAGCCGCGCTGTCGTCGACCGCGACGACGCTCAGCAGCTCGGGCAACTGCCATGCCGTCAGTTCGAGCGACTGGCTGCCGTCGGTGGTATTGCGCGTCAGCAGCCGCCACTGGCCGCGACCGTCGATGTCTACACGTTCGAAGAGGTTGATGCCGCCGACCTCGGCGACCCCGGCCACCCGCGACACCTCGACCTCCAGCTCGCGCTCGCGCACCGTCCGCCCGAGCGGCCAGCCGCTGCCGCCGGCACCGTACGGTGGCAGCGGCCAGAGCAGCCGGCGCAGCGCCTCGCGGACCTCGAACAGCACCGCCTCGCGGCCGAAGCCGTCGCGCACCCGCACCGCGACGGCGACGCCGAGCGGCACGTACTCGCAGCCGATGACGTAGAGTTCGGTGGCGAGCGGCGTGCGCTGCTCGAGGTGGGCATGCACGCGCTCGATGAACGGACGGTCGGGACGCGGGTTCGGCGCCTTGCCGAAGGCCCGCGCCGGCAGGACCATGACGCTGACCACGCCGGGAACCCCGAAGCGCCGTTCGCGCGGCTTGAAGCGCGGCATCACCTCGACACGCGCGACGTCGGTCCCCGGCACCTCCTGCGCCAGGCGGCGGTAGTCGTCAGCGGTCACCGCCCGCTCGCCATGCCGCAACAGCGACGGGATCCGCTGTTCCGCCCGCGCCAGCGTCTCGGCGTCCTCGCCGCCCTCGCTGGCGAGCGGCTGCAGGACCTTGATCGCCGGCAGCGGCCGCTGCGTGCCGACGAGGCGCGCCGTCGTCACCTCGCTCAGACTCGCCGGCGGCAGGTTGCCCGCGCGACCGCCCCCGAAGCGCCCGTGTGCGAGGCGGACCCGCATCTGCCGCTCGGGCACACGGCCGCGCACCCCGTCGCCGAAACGCAGGCTGCCGGCCTCGGCATCGACCTCGAACACCGCCGCCTCGCGCGCCACCAGCGGATCGGCAGCGATCGCGGCGAGGTCATCGACCCGCTGCCAGGGCTGGTAGCCACGACCCGGCTCCTCGACCTGGATCTGCAGCGTGTCGACATCGACCGAACCGGTCGGCAGACGGAAGACCTGGTCGGCGGCACCGGTCGACACGCCGAGCACGCGACTGCCGAGCGTGCTGCGCTGATCGACGGCAACGGCGTTGATGCCGACCCAGGCGAGGCGGAGGCTGGCGACGCCGCTTCCCGGCCGCGGCCGCAGGCGCAGCCAGCCGACCAGGCGCGCCGCCTTCTCCGGGTCGTCGATGCGCGGCGGATTGTCGCCGACACCGGCGCGCGGGTTCTCGCCGACGTCGTTGACCGGTGCCCAGAGCAGCGACTCGTCGGGCATCGGCAGGCGCAGCACGCCCGGCCGGGTCAGTCCTGCGGTCGTGTCGTTGACCTCGCCGGGCAGCGGCTCGACGCTGAGGTAATCGGCGTTGATGCCGTCGGCGGCGCGCGTCACCACTTCCCACAGCACCGGCACGCGGGCGCGCGGCCCGACTTCCTCGAACAGCGCCGGCGCCGCGATCGCCGGCACGACGCCGACCGACAGCAGTGCCGTCGCCCCGCTGTCACCGCCGCCGAGCGCCGCGCGCGCGGCGGCGTTGGTCGCCGCCTGCTGCTCGGGCCGCTGCGCGACCGGCGCCAGCAGCGCCAGCCAGAGCGCCCGGTCGACGCTGTCGGCGAAGACATCGACGCCGTCGCCGCTCGCCGCCTGGCCGCCGACGAAGAGCGGCGTCGCCAGGTAGCCCTTGGCGACCGTGTCGATGCGGTGCACCTTCTGCAGGCCGGCGATCACCGCCTCGAGACGCGCCGCCTCGACGTCGGCGAGCGGCTGCTTGCTCCACGCCTCGCCAGCCACCGGCAGCAGCGTCGTCTCGGCCAGCGTCTCGAAAGGCAGCGGCGCCTTGATGCGGGCGCCGGCGGCGAGCGTCAGCCCGCTCAGTTCGGTCGGCTGCGCGAACGCCAGGCTGACGATCGTCGCCGCCGGCCGCGCCGGCCGCAGGCCCTGGCCGAGCAGCTTGAGGAAAACCAGCCGCTGTCGTTCGGGAATCAGGTTGACGCGATAGAGCAGCGCATCGCCGAGCCAGGCGAAGAGCTCCAGCAGCGTCCGGCCGGGATCGCCGAGGCGCGGGTTGGTCCATTCCGGCGTGTGCGCCGGGATGCGTGCCAGCAGATCCTCGAGCAGATCGTCGAAGCTGCGGTCGTCGAGACGGGGTGGCAGGATCGGCATCAGCCCTCCTCCAGGCGAACGGTGACGGCCAGCGCCGCCGGTGTACCGGAACGGGCCAGTCGATAGGCGATCTCCAGCCGCAGTTCGGCGGGCTGTTCAGGTACCTCGAAAACCTCGACCCGGTCGAGCAGGATGCGGCGCTCCCAGCGAGCGAGCGAGTCCATCACCCAGTCGCGGACTTGGCGCCGCGTCGCCAGGTTGTTCGGGGCGTGCAGCAGGCGGTCGAGTCCGGCGCCAAATTCCGGGCGCATCAGTTGCTCGCCCGGACGGGTACTGAGGATGACGCGGATCGACTGCCGGACGCTCGCTTCCAGATCGGGCCAGTCGAGCCGCCCATGCTCGTCCGGCAGCGCGAACAGCGGCCAGCCGAGCAGCGGACGCGGCAACGGGCTGTTCATCACTCTCCCCCTCCCTTCTTCGGGAACGGGATGCAGATCTTGATGAACATCATCCAGCGGAAGAACAGGTCGAACAGCGAAAGGAAGATGTTCAGCACGATGAAGGCGCAGATGGTGATGATCGGGATGTTGAAGCTGCAGATCCAGCCCAGCTTGAGGCCGCTGTCGGCCGGCTTCTTGCCCTCCATGAGGTCGAGCGGATCGCCCGTCAGCAGGTTCTGCAGCGACGCCGGCACGGTGAAGGCGACGTTCGGCACCAGTTTCTTCAGCATCTCGCGATCGCTCGGGTCGGGCAGAGGCACCTGCACCGGCGGCGCGCCACCACCCTCGTACCACGGCGCGATGACGAACGGCGGGCTGTAGTCGCCCCACACCGTGCGTTGCGGGCAGTGCCCTTCGGGCTTGAGGCGAACGAAGGCGCGCAGGACATAGCGCGCAGCGGGGTCGTCGAAGCGGCCGGCGACACCGCTGACGGCGTCGAAGCGCCGCTGCAGGCAGGCCGACAGCGCGCCGGCCAGCGCCGCGCTGCGCGTGCCGTCGAGCCCCGGCCAGGCGGCCGGGATCGTCGGCGCTGGCGAGATCGACTCGCCATCGAGCAGGATGCGGCTCGCCGCCGCCAGAAAAACGCCCGCCGGCGTACTGCCCGGGATCGGCTTGCCGGCCGCATCGGCGAGCGGCAGCGCGATGCCGTCGAGCAGCGTCTGCAGCGCCTCGCCTTCGGCGTGGTCGCCGAAGGCGTCGAACTCCACCGCCAGCTGGCGCAGCAGCAGCAGCAGGCGCTTCATGCTGCTCTGGTCGCTGTCCGCGGGATTGCCGGCGATCGCCGCCAAGTCCGGCGTCAGCGAGCGCCCCGGCCGCGGCAGGCTGTCGGCGAGACCGCGCAGCGGGCCGACCAGGTGCGCCTTGAAGTCGCTGCTCGCCGCACCGAAGGCCTGCTCGTCGAAGCGCGGCGCACCGCCCTCCGCCTTCTCGCTGCTGGTGGTCGGCACCAGGCCGTAGAACAGCGTCGCGCCGGCGGCCGCGCAGACGTCGGGCGGCGCGAGGAACATCGGCACCACCGCTTCGTCGAGCAGCGCGTCCTCCTGCGCGGCGAGCAGCAGCCGCACCTCGTCGTCGAGCACCGGCTGCCCGGTGCCCGGCCGGTCCAGGCGGCGCAGCGCGGCGGGATCGTGCCGGTTGCCGCTGGCCGCGCCGTCGGCGGCGGCGCTGACGCGCGCCCAGCCGCGCAGGCTGTCGCCGGAACGCATCCAGCCCTGCTTCAGCTCGCGCCCGCCGGCGTCGCGCGCCAGGCGACGGATCACCAGGCCGGCGCCATCGACCCGTTGCGGATCGATGCGCGGTTCGCCCGGCGTATCGCAGCGCGCTTCCATCACCGCCAGGTGGAACTGCCTCTGGATTGGCTGGAACAGCTTCAGCACCTGCTCGCCGGCCGCCGCACGGCGGATCTCCTCGAGCCGCGCCGTCGCGTCCTGCGCGCTCGCCGCCGGCACGGCCGCCACCCGGCCGCCGGCGAGACCCAGCTTGCGGCTGGCGCCGCGCAGCGTGTTGAACAGGTCGCGGCCGCTCGCCTTGCTGCCGCGCGCTCGCGAATCGCTGCCGCTGGCGACGCTGGCGGGCTGTGCCAGGCTGGCACGCAGCGCGACACGACCGCCGGCGTCGCGCAGGCCGGCCAGCACCGCTTCGATGAAGTCCTCGTCGCTGCGCTGCAGGATCGCCGGCGCGCCGCCATCGGCGAGGTCGCGCGGCGCCGACAGGATCACCTCGTGATGCTTCACCATATGTTCCCCGCTCCGGGTGTGTAGCTGGTGGAAACCACCGAGGTCGCCTGCAGCACCTCGCACTTGACGATGCCCGAGAACTTGGCGAGTGCCGCATCGACCGTCACCATGCCGGCGCTGACCTTGACCTGCGGCGCATCGACCTTGACCTCGGCGCTGGCGGTGACGCTGATCCGCGCCGCCTCCATCACCACCTTGTTGCCGTTCGAGTCCTCGAGCGTGACCTTGCCGGGTCCGTCGGACAGGGTGAATTTCTGCCCGCCCGGCGTTTCGAGCTGCAGTTTCTCCTGTCCCTGCTGGTCGTCGAGGGTGATGGTGACGCCGTTCTTCGAGCGGATACGCTTGAAGCGGTTGCCCTCGTCGCCGAGATCGGCCGGCGACGCGCTGCTGCCGTTCCACAGCCCGCCGAGCACCAGCGGATGACGCACATCGCCCTGCACGAAGACCACCAGCACCTCGTCATCGACGTCCGGCATCAGGAAGGCGCCACGGTCGGCGCCGGCGAACGGACAGACGACGCGCGCCCAGAGCGGCGCGTCCTGCCCGTCGACACCGTCGAAGGCGAGCAGGCGAACCTGTACCCGGTTGCGCCGCTCGGGGTCGGAGAGGTCGACGACGCGCGCCAGTTGCGCGCCGTTGAGCCAACCGGCGGCGGGCTGGAAATGGCAGGCGCGGTCCATCAGCCGTCTCCCAGCCAGGCGCACTCGCCGACGAACTCGGTGCGATAGCCGGCGCGAACGTCGTAGAGGTGACGCGCTTCGACGACGTAGTAGCTGTTGTCCCAGCGGCCGGAGAGGCCGCTGACGCTGACCGTCGTGCCGACGCGCAACTGCGCATTGCCCTCGGCGACGCCTTCGAGGCGGACGAAGCGCCGCGCGCGCTGGTCGAAGGCCGCTTCGGCAACCGCCTGCGCCTCGGCGGCGCTCGCCAGGGCGAGGTTGGCGATGTGTTCGTGCCGCGGCGCCAGCGCCCGTCCGAGCCAGTCGGCGCCGCTGCTGCCGCTGCCCGGACCGCCGTGCGCCAGGCTGCTGGCCTCACCGCTGACCGCGCTGCCGCCGACCGGATCCCAGCCGGCGGTGCTGACGCTCGTCACCTGTTGCGCCAGGTCGGCCACGACGCGTGCGCGCGCCAGCTGGCCGTGCAGCTCGAGGTTCAGTTCGCCGCGCCGGACGTCGCCGCGCGGCGCCACCTGCAGCTCGTCGCCGACGATCTGCAGGTCGCCATCGAAACGGCCGAGCAGCCGCCGCAGGAAAGCGAGATCGCTCTCGTTGAGCTGTGCCCAGGTGCCGGTCGGTGCACTCAGTCCCTGCACCGAAGGCCGCAGTCCGAGTTCGCCGGCGACCGCGTTGACCACGTCGGCCGGCGACATGTCGCTGTAGACCTTGCTGCGGCGCGCCATGCGCGCCCGCCCGAGCGCGTCTTCGGCAAGCACCACCAGCTCCGGCGGCGCCCCCGGCGCGAAGTCGGCCTCGAGGCCGCTGACGACGCCACGGAAGAGCTCGCGCGGCTGGCTCTCGTCGCCGCTGTAGACCTCGATCGCCGTCCCGAGCGCGATCCGCGAACCATCCTCGAAGGCATACTCGGCGTTGCCGTCGGTGGTGCTCGCCCAGTTCGAGAAGCGCAGCTCGGCTCTCGTCATGCCGCCTTCGGACTCCTCGATGCGCATGCCGATGAGCAGTTCGGAGGCGCGCAGATCCTCCTGCCCGGCCAGCCGCAGCGTCGGCCGGGCACGATACACCGCAGCGCGGCTGACCGAGGTCTCGACCGGCATGCCGCCCTGCTCCCTAATCCGCCAGCCAGCGCCGCCGGCGCTCGTCGCGCAGCGCCAGTTCGCGCAGCAGGCCCGGCAGCAGCTCGTGCTCGCGCGCCGCCGCAGCCGCCGGCGCGCCGCTGTCCGCCGGTGCTTCCGGCCGCTCCGACCTGACTTCGGCCTGCATCTCTTCGATCCTGATCGGCATCCCCTTGCTCTCCGTTACTGACGCGCACCGATGACGAACTCGGCTTCACCACCGACATCGGCCTTCAGGCCGCTGCCACCGCCGTCGAGCAGGCGCCCGCCGACGGCCACCTTGCCGGCACTCGAGATGCTCGCCGACTCCTGCAGCAGCCGGCCGGGCGACAGGGCGCGCGCAGTCGGGTTGCTCTCGACCCGCAGCCCGGCAAAGGAGCCGCCGGCCGCGACGCCGGCTGCCGCACCGATGCTCAGGCTGGCGCCGCCGCCGATCCCCACCCCGATACCGCCACCGATCCCGACGCCGGCACCGCCACCGATTCCTGCCCCGGCCGAGGCACCGATTCCCACCCCGGCACCGCCACCAACGCTCAGTCCGGCGCCGCCACCGATGCTCAATCCGGCGCCGCCACCAGCGGCGAAGGCGGCCGCCGGCAGCAGGCTGACGCCGCCGCCCGCCGAGGCCGTCGCCCCGGCAGAAAAACCGGCCCCCGCCGAGGTGCCGATGCCGGCCGAAAAGCCGACGCCGACCGAGGCCCCGGCAGCGAAGCCGACGCTCGCGGAAGCGCCGACGGCGAGCCCGCCACCGCCGCCGAAGCGCAGGCTCGCGGCGCCATTGGCGGCAGCGATGCCGCGCGCGGCGCGCGGATCGCCGGCCCTGTTCGCCGCACCCTGCGGCCCGCCAAGCGGGCCCTCGTCGTCCGGCACGACGACCGGCTCGGCAGCGAGGTCGGCGTCGACCGAAGCCTGGTCGCCGCTCGTGCCGCCCTCGAAGCTGACCTCCTGGCTCGACAGCGTCAGGTTGATCGACGAGCGCAGCGGCAGACCACCGGCAGCGAAGAAGTCGATCGTCTCCTTGAACTGCTCGACCATGCCGGTAAAGGAATAGGCGCCCCAGCTGAACTTGACCAGCGGCGGCACCTTCTTGCTCTGCCCTTCCGGTACCGGCTGCAGCAGCTGCGCCATCTTGTTGGTCGTGATGCGCACGTCCTCGCCGGTGTCGGTGGTGTCGAAGATGACGTCCATCGTCAGCTTGGCGGTCGTCTGGCTGACGTACTGCTTCTTCTTCGCCCCCTGGCCCTCTTCCTTGAGCGTGTTCGACACCGTGTGCTGCAGGCTCGCCGGATTGAAATGCACCGGCACCGTCACCTTCGGGCCGGTCATCGTCTCGAAGGTGGCGGGCGTGTCGCTGAGGTCGTTGGGAAACTCGGGCATCGCCGGCCTCAGCTCACCAGGACCAGGCCCTCGTGGGCCAGGTGCAGTTCCTCGATGCCGATTTCGTTGCCCTTGGCATTGAGGTCGGCGGCCTTGAACTTGACCGGCATCGCGCGGCGCAGTGCCCAGCGCACCACCGCTTCGTCGGCGCTGTTGCGCATCTCGATCTCGACCTGCAGGCGATAGGCATAGGCGCCAGCGCCGACCTTGGAGAACCAGTTCCACAGGTCGCGCGTGTCACTCATGCCACGCTTGAGGACGACGGTGGCAAAGCTCACCGGGCCGGCACGCTGCACGGCGCCGTAGTTGCTGCCGCCGACCTTGATCACCTTCGGCTCCATCGTCGCCTCGAGTCCGGTGCACTCCGAGAACGCACCCTGGCAGAGCGGCACCGCGGCGCCGCTCGGGTTGGCCAGCGACTGCTGGCTGAAGCGGACATGGAAACGGAAGACGTGCAGCGGCAGGTCGTTCATCACGCCACCTCACGCAGCGGCTCGCTCGCCGCCGCGGCAACGCCACCGCCGGTGAGATCGAGAACGACCGTGATGCGCTCGACCGCCGCCAGCGGCAGGATGCTGATCTCGGCGCGCAGGCGGCCGCTGTCGAGATCGTTCTGGCTCATCGTGCTGCGGTCGCAGCGGACGCTGAAAGCCTCCTGCGGCGATGCGCCGCCGAGGCCACCCTCACGCCAGAAGGCGGTCAGCAACTGCCCGAGGCCCTGCTCGAGGCGCCGCCACAGCGCCGGCCCGCTGGCCTCGAAGAGCGCCGCCTCGCCGCTGCGCCGCGCGGCACGCAGCAGCGCGCCGAGCAGGCGGGTGACGCCACCGGCACGCCAGGCGAGGTCGCCGCTGGCGCTGACGTCGGAATGCAGCACCCAGCCATCGGGCGACGCAGCGACCAGGCAGACGCGTTGCGCCAGGCGGTCGGCCGGCGTCGCGGCGATGCCGCTGCACGAGAGTACCGGCTCGCTGCCGGAAACCGATGGCAGCCGGTTGCCGGCGACCGAGCGGAAGGTGCCGCGGGCGAGCGCGTTCGCCGCCAGCACGCCGGCGAACAGACCATCCGGCGGCTCGAGCGTCCCCGGCAGGTCGCTGCTGAAGCGGGTCCGCAGCCACGGCCAGGCGAGCTGGACGAAGGCGCTGCCGAGCGCGCGACCGCCGTTGCTGCTGTCGGGCGCGGCCAGCAGGCCGGCCGCGTCGAGATAGGCGAGGAAATCCGCCTGCGCCCAAGCGGCGGCATTGCGCGCATCGCGCAGCGGCAACGGCAACGCCGCCAGCAGCAGCATCTCGCGATGACGGCGCGCCAGTTGCTCGCGGGCGCTGCCGAGCGCATCGCGCCAGGCAACGAAACCGTCGTCGTCGGCACGCGGCGGCGCCAGGTCGCGCAGCCCGACGTCTTCCTCGACGGCCGGCGCCGTATCGACCGAGCACTCGACGAAGACCTCGGGCGAGTCCGGCGCTTCCACGGCGACATCGACGATCGCCGGTTCGGCGGCACAGATGTCGGCCAGATCCGGCAGGCAGACGAAGCTCACCTCGGGCACACCGGCGAGATGGCCGATGCCGCGCCAGGTCGTGGGGTCCAGCGGCGTCGCCGCCGGCGCCAGCAGATCGGACAGCCGTGCCGCGCGTTGCGCCGCGCGGCCACCGGCCGCTTCGAGGTAGGGCCAGGGATCGCCGCAGCGGACGACCACCGCCCGCCGCCCGCCGTTGGCGAAGAAACTGCGCACGGCGGCGCCGAGATAGCTCGCGCAGCGGCGAGTTCCGCTGCCCACCGGCCTCGCCGCCCAATCGTAGAGTGCGGCGAAGGCATTCCAGCTGTCGACCACCACCGGCACCTGCAACAAGCTTTCGATCTCCTCCGCCGGCCGCGCCCACGGTCCGCCGATCCAGCCGGCGGCCGCCAGCGCCGCCCGCACGCTGTCGGGAAGCGGCGTCGACCGCCGCCCGACGAAGCCGACGAAACAGGCGACGTCGACCCGGTTCGGGTCGGCTGCTGCCGCCGGCGGCGCGATTTCGAAGGAGAGCCCGTTCATCGTCTAGGCCACCCGGCCTCAGGCCTCGATCTCGAAGCCCTCGGCGGCGAGGACGATCTCCTCGAGGGCGACGTCGCCTCCGCCCTTGCCGGCCAGCGTCGGCCCGGTGTACTTCATCGGGATGCAGCCACGCAGCAGCCAGGTGCGCACCGGGTTGTGCGCCTCGTCGAGCAGGTTGATGGCGACGGTCTTCTGCGCCGCCGGGCCGGCGGTGCGGGTCTCGTTGATCCACGCCCAGAGGCTGTCGAAATTGACGATGCCGCGCTTCAGCGTCACGTCGCTGACCTTGTGCACCCCGGCCACCTTGCGCACGTGGTTTTCCTTGTCGTTGCCGGCACGGTACTCGGCGATGGTGACCTCGGTGCCGATTCCCGAGACGTCGGAGAAGCCGCCGAACTCCTCGCCGCCGTCGAAGCTGACGACGAAGTTGAAGGCGCCATAGGGTGTGATTCGCTCAGCCATTGTTCAGTCCCTCTCGCTCAGGCACGGGCATCGGCGGTCTTCTGGCCGATGCGGAAGATGACGAATTCGGCCGGCTTGATCACCGCCACGCCGATCAGGCAGACCAGACGACCGTTGTCGAGGTCGTTCTGGGTCATGGTGCTGCGGTCGCAGCGGACGAAATAGGCTTCCTCGGTCTTGCTGCCGAGCAGCGCACCGTTGCGCCACTCGTTGTAGAGGAAGTCGGCGATCGTCTGCCGCACGTTCGCCCACAGCCGCTCGCCGTTCGGTTCGAACACCGCCCACTGCGTGCCGCGGTCGATCGACGACTCGAGGTAGTTGAAGTAGCGACGCACGTTGACGTACTTCCACTCCGGATCGGACGACGCGAGGCGCGCGCCCCAGACGCGGAAACCGCGGCCGGAGAGATAGCGCAGGCAGTTCACGCCGAGCGGGTTGAGCATCTCCTGCTGCGCGAAGTTGACGTCGATCTCGAAGCGCAGCGCGCCGCGCACGACCTCGTTCGCCGGCGCCTTCCAGACGCCACGCTCGACGTCGTTGCGCGCATAGATGCCGCTGACGAAGCCCGATGGCGGCAGCGCCAGTTCGCGCGGGATGTCCTCGCGACCCGGCCGCGCCAGCGGGTTCGGCACCACCACCCAGGGGTAATACACGGCCGCGTAGCGCGAGTCGATCAGGCCCCGCAGCGTGCGCGCCTGGCCCGGCGTCTGGTCGCGCGGCAGGTCGAGCACCGCGATGCGGTAGGCGCGGCGCGACTCGGCGTGCGCGATCAGCAGGTTGTTGATCGCCTGCGTCTCGGCGTAGGCCGACGAACCCGGCGCGGCGACGATCGAGATGTCCTCGAGACCGGACAGTTCGCCGAGCGCCAGCGAGTAGTTCGCCGCCACCGGCGCCGCACCGTCGAGGCCGCCCGCGAGGGCGATGCTGCGCTCGAGCTGGCCGGCGGCGTTGGTCGTCGCACCGGTGAACAGCGCGGTGTGCAGTTCGAGTGCGCTGACGTTGCCGCCGATGGTGATGGCGAACATGTTCTGCAGATGATCGGCGCGGCGCGCCGGCGTCGCCGACATCACGTGCCCGACCCAGGCCGGATGACTGCGGTCGAAGCCGAGACCCTCGAAGCTCAGATCCTCGCCATCGGCATCGATCGCCACCACCAGCAGGCTGACGATGCGCGGCGTGTCGGCGGCGAGCGTCGCGGCGACTTCGGCGGCGGCCGCCGGATCGGTCGCCGGATGCCAGTCGTTGCCGACCTTGAGGTGAAAGGCGGTGGTGCCGCCGGTGCCGGTGACCAGCAGCGTGCCGGTCGGCGCGTTGGCCATCGCCGTCGCCGCGACCGGCGTCTGCACCTCGCGGACGACGACGACCCCGTTGCCGATGCTGCCCGGGAAGCGCGCGACGAAGGCCGCCGCCTCGGCCGCGGCCGTACCGGCCGGGGTGATCTCGCCGCTGGCTGTCGCTGCGCCAGCGCCGACGACGCGCGAGACGTAGAGCCGCGAACCGCCCTCGTTGAAGAAGGCGCGCACCGCGTGCGCCAGGAAGTTGGTGCCGGACGGACCGCCGGTCAGCGCCAGGTCCGAGATGCCACCGTAGATGCGCTCGAAGTCACCGAAGCTGGTGAGCATTTCGGGCACTTCCTGGGCATCCGTCGTGGCGCGGAACGGGCCCTTGCGGGTCGGCCCGACGAACGCGGTGGTGCTGGTACCGACGCCCTCGATTGACTTGGCGCGGAAGCTGGTTTCCTCGACATAGACGCCGGGAGCTAGGTACTCGGGCATGGCAGGTCTCCTTCGATCGAGCGTGCCGGGCGCTGTGCTGCCCGGATGACGGACTCGCTGCCTATGGCAGATCGAGCCCCAGGTTGAGATTCAGGGCGCCCCGCGCAGCGAGGCTGACGTTCTGCTGCGTCGTCGGCAGGGCGGCGCGACGTGCTTCGATGTCGGCCGGATCGACCAGCCGCAGCACCGCCGGCTGGCGGCCGGCGCGCACCTCGGCAGACGGCGTACGGCTACCGAGCGCCGGATCGAAATGGACCTCGACGGTGGCGGCGATGCTGCTCACCACCACCGCGTTCTCGTCCTCCGACCAGGTGGTGACCGGTACGCCGACCACCGGCACCAGCGCCTCGCCGCGCCAGTCGCTCATGCCGCGCGCGAGCACGCTGCCGCCAGCGACGACACGCAGCAGCGCGCCACCGAGCGCGGCCCCGTCGGCGTTGTCGCTGACGCGCACCCGCAGCTCGGTCCAGTTGGTGCCGAGCCCGGCGATGGCGCTCGGGTAGAGCGGCACATCGACCGCCGCGAAGAGCGAATCGGCGCCCGCCGCCAGCGGATCGCGCGGCAGGGCGATCGACACCAGTCGCGGCAGGTAGCGCCCGCTCGGGTCGCGCAGAGCGATCTCCAGCCGTTCGCTGCCGGCTGCCGGCAGCGACGGCGGCGCCGCGAAAGCGGCGGCATGGCTGGCGAGCCGCGTCCACTCGTGGATTACATAGAGTCCACTGCGGTTGCGGACGATGCGCGCACCGGCTGCGGAGACCTCGAGCGCGCCGCGCACGACGATGCCCGTGGTGCCGTCGACCGGCCGCAGCGCCCCGAGCACGCGCCATTCGACGCGTTCGAGCTCGTGCAGCGCCTGGTTGCTCACGCCGCGCCCCCGTAGGCGAAGCGCCCGGCGACCACCGGGCGGAACTGCGCGGCGTCGCTGTCGGGATCGACGCGCACGAGCCTTGCCACGTAGGACACCGACAGCCGGTACGAAGGCGTCAGCGCATCCCAGATGCGCATCACGTCCTCGGTCGCCAGTTCGGCCGGGATGATCTGGATCACCTCGTCGCTCGCCCAGCCGGCGTCGGGAGTCAGCGACGAGGCGTCGAGCACCGGGTACTCGTGCAACTGGCGCAGCGCCCAGGTCAGCGCCACCTGCTCGTCCTGCGCCGCCATCCCCCAGCTGCTCATCAGGTAGTGCAGGTCGAGCCCGAGCGGCCCGACGCCGTTGCCCGAGCCGCGCAGGTGGGCGCTCTGCCGCGAGTGCTCGTTTACCGTCAGGCGGTAGAGGAAGAGCGTGATGCGGTTGCGCTCCTCGCCCTCGCTGGCCATCTGGCCGCCGCTGACCAGCTCGAAGTCGCATTCGGGCAAGGCGCGGCCGCCGATCTCGGTCGGATAGGTGTTGCGCAGGAAGGTCACGATCGAACTGCCGACCGCGTGCACTGCGAACACATTTGCCATCAGCACCCTCCGGGAAAGCAGTCGCTACGCCCCCAGCACCGCGGGCACCAACTGCGCTGCAGCCATCGCCGGCTCCGCGGCCACCAACTGCCGGGCGTGGGGAGGCGCCAGATGGCACAGGCCGACGGGTTGCAAGCGGAAATCGATGAACCAACTCTATTTCCTGCGCCAGCGCACCGCAAGGCAAATCTTTTTATAAAGCAAGGCGCTGATCGCCAGGCGGCAGCCATACGGTGCCGTCGACATTCGACGCCGAGCGGGCAACTGACTGATTGGCAGATGGATTTCCGTCGCCTGGCCGGCCGACGGAAGAGCTGGTTCGCCGCTCTTCATTGATATCGCTTATGCCTGAAACCGGACGGGACGTGTTTTCGGCTGCGTCGGGCAGCATCTCATCAAATGCAAGCAATGGCTTGTCATCTTGTCTTCGAGGTCTTTCGAGATTTATTCGGCGCGTTGCCGTGCGACATCCATAGAGAAGGCTTTTCCATGCAAGCTTGAGCCCTTTCTCTGTTCTGTCATTCATCATGCTGTTTTGCATTGACTATTGACTCACTCAAAGAGGTCCGGACGAGGTCTCGCTGACGGCTCTGTCGGGCGGGTCGCTACGCCCGGCGGCCGGCCGCTGCGATCGCTGGCACGAGGAGCAAACGAGGGTCCGATCAGGAGTCCGGGCCATGTGTCATGCGCTGGTGCCGTTCGGCGACCGGATGGGTGGCGTGCTGGGCGGCCGGCGCGTCGGCGCTCCGCTGGCACGCAACGCGGCCTTGCGCGATGCCGTGCTGGCAGCGGCACTGCAGGCGGGCATCGACGCCGGCTGAACGACCACAGGCTGCCGGGGGCAGCGCAGCGGCGAGATGGCGGCCGGAATGCCGACCTCGCCCGCACGGAAGCGGCAGCGGCGATCGACGCGGCGGCCGCGCTGGCGTTAGAATGCCGGCCCTTGACCACCAGCCGGGAGTTCCACCGTGAGAAGCCTGCTCCGGAATCTGTTCTTCGCCACCGCCCTCTTCATCGGCGTGGCGCCTGCCATTGCCGCCGAACCAGACACGCCGGCCGACCTCAAGGCGCAGGCGGCGAAAATCGTCCGCGTCGAGAATCCGGATGTGCTGCCCTCGGTGAAGCGCGTCGTGATCACCAGCTTCATGGCCGACTTCGTCAGCGAACTGCGCTACAGCAAGTCGCTCAGCGGGCTCGAGGCACTGATCGGCGCCGACTCGGACGTCTCGATCCGGCTCGTCGGCAGCAGCAACGAGCAGTTGCAGGCGATCACCGACGCCTTCTACGAGCAGACGGTCGCGCAGTTGCGCGCGCGCGGCGTCGAGGTGGTCGAGCACGCCGAACTCGCCGCCCTGCCCGAGTATGCCGAACTCGCCGCCTCGGGCCTCAAGCCGCTGCCGAACGAGCAGGATGCGAAAGCCGGCAAGGGACTGTTCTTCACGGCGCTGGGTCTGCCGCTGCACCTGATCGACGAGACGCAGTTCATGCCGAGTTTCTCCTTCGGCCGCAAGAAGCAGGACGACTTCCTCACCTTCGGCACGCGTTTCTCGGGTGGCTTTGCCGCCGCGCAGACGCAGCAGATCGAGAACCGGATCGCGACCGGTCTCGGCGCGACGATTCTCAAGGTCCGTCTGACCGTTCTCGGCGGCCAGCTGACGCCGGACAGCAGCTTCTGGGGCAGCGGCAAGGTCAGCACGCGCGCCGCGGCGAGCTTCGTCGATACCGTCACCCGCTACGCCTTCATCACCCCGGACGGCAACAAGGCGCGCATCTCGCTGCAGGAGACCGTCGCCACCGACGAGATCGGCGAACTGGTCAACACCACCAGCGACGGCAGCAAGGCGACCGACACGGCGAAGAACGTCGCACTCGTCGCGCTCAACGTCGCCAGCCTGGCGGCGCGCCTCGGCGGGCTGAACACCGGCTACACCGGCGGCTTCTCGGCAACCAGCGAGTACGAATGCCGGGTGCGGCCGGAACTCTTCGAGAAGGCCCTGCTCAGCCATCATGAGACGATCGCCGGCCTGTTCGGCGATCATCTGCAGAAGCCGGCGCAGTAGGCGGGGCAAGCCGAACGGCCTGCGGCTTTCGTCCTCGCTGCCCGCCGGCCACCCTGCCCCCGAGCGATCAGGTGCGGAACCGCCGCACCGCCTCCTGCAGCCGGCCGGCAACGGCGGCAACCTCGGCCGCAGCCTTCGTGACCCTGCGCAGCGACTCGCCGTTGCGCTCGCTCACGCCAGCGACCTCGCGCACGCCGGCAGCGACCTCCTCGCTGGCAGCAGCCTGTCCGCGCAGGAGGTCGGAAATGCTGGCGATGGCTTCGGCCACCCGCGCCGTCCCGCTCTCGATCTGGCGGATCGAAGCACTTGCCCGGTGCGCCAGTGCAACGCCCTGGTCAACCTGCTCGACTTCGCGGTGCATCGACTCGAGCGCCGCCTGCGTGCTCTGCTGCACGAGCGAGATGATGCCGCTGATCTCCTGGGTCGACTTGCCGGTGCGCTCGGCGAGCTTGCGCACTTCGTCGGCGACGACCGCGAAACCGCGACCGGCCTCGCCCGCGCGCGCCGCCTCGATGGCGGCATTCAACGCCAGCAGGTTCGTCTGATCGGCGATCTCCTTGATCACCGCCGTCACCGCCGAGATTCGGTCCGACTGACGAACTAGTTCGTCGATCATCGCGGCCGACCGCTGCACCGTTTCGGCAATCCGCGACACCTCCGCCACCGAGCTGTCGATCACCTCTCCGCCCTGCCGCGAAAGCTCGCCCGACTGCAGAGCCGTCGCCCGTGCCTCGGCCGCGCTGGTGCTCAGCTGGCCGATGCGTCCGGTCACCTCGGCAACAGTCGCCGCGATGGCACGCGCCGAGCCCGCTTCGCTGGCCAGCGCACCCGCCGCCTCGCCGACCGAACGGGCGAGGGTCGACGCCTCCGTGGCAAGCAGCGACGCGCTGCGCTGGGTCTCGCCGACCATGGCGCGCAGCGCAGCCTGCATCTCGCGGACGGCAGCGAGGAGGGTATCGTCGCGCGAGGTCTCGGAACGGACCTCGACGCCCAGATTGCCGGCGGCGATCTCCCGCGTCACGGCGACGGCGTAGGCTGGATCACCACCCAGTTGCGCCACCGCACGGCCGACCACAGCGACGACGACTGCCGCACCGAGCAACATGATCACACCGATGAACAGCAGGCTGCGAAGGATGCCCGCATGCAGCCCACGACGCTCCGACTCGATGTCACGGAAAAACACGAGCAGTCCGGCGTTCTCGCCGGCGCCATCCCTGAACGGGAAAGTCATCAGTGCGTGGCTGCTCCCCATGCGCAGTCCCGAATCGGCCGCGTCAGCGCCAACACCAAACTCGCGTAGCCGTTCGAGTACAGCCTCGCGATTCGTTGCGTCGAGGAGCGTCAGTCCACGGAACTGCTCGCCCTTGATCTCGGTGCCCTTTTTCCGCATGTATTCGTCGTTCAGCAGCACCGCCACGTCATCGCCGGTGATCGCTTTCGTTGCCGGCAGTACGTGGTCGATCTCCTGGGCAAGCTCCCAGTAGCCAATCTTCCTGCCTTCGCGATGCACCGGACGCACCGCGCGCAAGGAGAAGAAGTTCTTGCCCATGTCCAGGCTACTCGCAAGCTTGTCGGCGCTGGCCGCCATGCGGAAACTGTTGCGCGTGTTTCGGTCGCCGTGCTGCTGCGGCTTGTGGACACGCAGGAACGTCGTCCCGTCCGGCGTGAAGAAGTAGAAATGGGTGATCCTCGATTGCGCCTTGAGTTCATCGAACAGCGGTTTGGCGCGCCGGAGAAGCTCCTCGCGACTGCCACTCTCGAACGCGTCGAGCAGACCGTCGATGCGCACCGTTGCCGTCAACGCTCGCCCCAGTCCCTCGGCGTCGCTGGCGATCTGGGTCAGGAACACCCTTTCGTCACCACGCATGCGCGTTTCCAGGGCGTCACGCAACTGGCCGACGTGCGTCACGTAGATCAGCGCGGCAGCCGTCGCCAGCATGGCGACGAACGTGACGGCGAGAGAAAGAACGATTTTCTTCCTGAACGAGACCTTCATCACCCCTCCCCTGGCAACGGTCGATCCCAGCGAGAACGACGACCCGTGAAGTCGGCGCCAGAACAACGGCTGCCCGCCTGCCCGGGATCGCTGCTCAACTGACTGCGGTATGTCTTACGGCGGCTGACTCATCAAGACTCCAGAGCTCCCCTCACCTCGAATTTCAGCTGCGGTCGCGCGCGGCGAGGCCGCAAACGAACGTTTCATCGCCTCCGGAAGCATCATACTACTTTGGGCGCTCCGGCAAGCAGGAATAGCGGCCTGGCCGCACGGGTTTTCCCGCCGCCCGCGAGCGCGGCGGCGTGAAAGTCGCGTCAGCGACTCATGAATCGGCCTTCTGCCGTGCGCGGGAGAACGATCGAGAAAACGGGAATGGCTTTCCTCATCAGGGAGGGCCGAACGGTCAGGGTCGTTGGCGCGCAGCCGGAGGAATGCTGACGGCTGGCGGATGGTTCCCCGCCGTCGCCGGCGGGATCAAGCAGCCGATCGCGGGCGCGGCAGGCGAGGCCCGCGCACCCGCACAGCAGGATGGCCGGCAGCAAGCGCGCGACCGGTACAGCTGCCGCAGTCCGCGCCGCGTGCCAGGCACAGTGCCAATCGCTGGCTGGGGAGCGCCAGCCAGCGAACCGGTCGCCCGCCTAGCTGCGCTGGCGCCGACGCGCAAAAAGGGCGCCGAGGGCGGACAGCGAGAGGAGCATCGTTGTCGGCTCCGGCACTCCCGATGGCGGTGCAGCAACCTCGAGAGTCGTCGTGATGGCAAAGCTCGACGCCGAGGTATGGCGTTCGGCGAAGAAGATGTCGAGATCGTACAGGGTTCCCGCGACGAGTCCCTGGGCCTTCAGGTCCTCCTCGGTGAAGCTGCCGCTGACTGCGCCATGCACACCGCCGAGGTCCATCATCAACTTGCCGTCGACGAAGATCCACAGATCGTCGTCACCGGTAAAGCTGAAGCTGCGATCGGCGCCGGCGGTAGGATCGCTGAAGGCGACCTGTCCTTCGAGGTGCATGGTGAAGTGATAATTGTGCGAGCGACCCTGGTCGCCGTACAGCTGTCCGTCGATCGGGAAGAAGGAGCCGTTGCTGTAGGTGTAGGTGCCAGGCGGCCCTTCAGTCAGCGTCAGCGACGTCGGGGTGGGCAGGTTGAAGCCGGGCGAGTCGACGAACCACTTGGCGAAATTCGCCGCCGACGACGCACCGGCGCCAATGTTGGCGCCTGCGGTCGGCAATCCCGAAGACAGGGTCGACCCGACCATGCCGGTCACCACGCCGGGGATCGCCCCCTCGAAGTCGGAAAGCTGGGTGCAGGCACTCGGCCCGGTGATCGACGGCGCGCAGAAATCGCGGATGGTTCCGGTGAGGGTCACGGTGCCGGCGACGCTCAGCGAACTGACACCCAGACCGATCAGCGCCAGGCTCGCGAGAGCCGTCTGTTTGCAGCGACTTTTCATCGATGTCATGGTTGTTCTCCAGGAGAAGACGAGGAAAGGAGGAAAAAGAAACATTCTTTTGGCGACCGTTGTATGACTGCTCGTCGGTCAGAAGCGATGTCGCCAGGCTTCGTGATCAACATAAGCAAGATTGATGCCATTAGGCTTTGTGCGGCTTGTGCATGCATGCAATCAGATACTTGGCGCGATCGGCCCGCATTTCCTGACCGCCGGCCCGCGACGAGCCACGCCGGATGTAAAGTTCCTCGACACGTGCCGAGGGCGCGGCCGAGGTTCGCCCTCGCCGATGAGGACACGCCGGCGGCGACAGCCCGCGCGCCCCGGACGAGGCGCAGTTCATGCCGAGCTTCTCCTTCGGCCACAAGAAGCAGGACGACTTCCTCACCTTCGGCACGCGTTTCTTGGGTGGCTTTGCCACCGCGCAGACGCAGCAGATCGAGAACCGGATCGCCACCGGTCTCGGCGCGACGATTCTCAAGGTCCGTCTGACCGTTCTCGGTGGCCAGCTGACGCCGGACAGCAGCTTCTGGGGCAGCGGCAAGGTCAGCACGCGCGCCGCGGCGAGCTTCGTCGATACCGTCACCCGCTACGCCTGCATCACCCCGGACGGCAACAAGGCGCGCATCTCGCTACAGGAGACCGTCGCCACCGACGAGATCGGCGGACTGGTCGGAACTCTTCGAGAAAGCCCTGCTCAGCCATCATGAGACGATCGCCGGCCCGTTCGGCGATCGGCTGCAGAATCCGGGGCAGTAGGAAAGGCAGCCGGGAACGCTGTCGTCCTGGCCCGCTGGGCGCGGCCGCCCGGCGCGCCGCCCACGGGCGATCAGGGCGTGGACCGCCGACCCACTTCCTGCAACCGGCCGGCAACAGCGGCGACCTCGCCCGCAGCGTTCGTGACCTTGCGCAAGGACTCGCCATTTCCTTCGCTGACTCCCGCCACCTGCAAACACGCAACACTTCATCAGCACCAGCTACCGGGCAGTGGATTTGCTGGAGATTGGCCAGACCCAAGGGCGTGGCCGAGAGGATCGCAGCAACGGGAACGCGAAAAGGGCAGCGATCATGCCTGTTGATGGACCGCCGTTGACAGGCTACAAGCGACCGAAGATACTTCTTTGCCTACTGCTGAAGTTCCCTTTGCTTTGCGTTTACCCAAGGCACCATTGGGTCGAGGGCTCAGGTTGCAGGGCTGCGGTGGCTGTGCGACCCACGGTCAGCGGTCTTGGGCCACGCCACGGAGACTGATCGATGCCCCTTAGCGCCCACACTCGCGAACAGCTCAAGACGCTGTACAACGCGCTTGCCGATCGTGTGCTCGAGCCCGGTGATCCGGTCTATGTGGCGCAAGTCAACTGCCAGGGCTTCAGCGATGCGATCGAGGAGATCGCCACCGAGATCGAATGGCAGGATGGCGGTGGCGTCTGCCTGTTTACCGGTCAGCGCGGCACCGGCAAGAGCACCGAACTCAAGCGCCTCAAGAAGCGCCTCGAGGATGGCGGCACGGTGGTCTTCTACGCCGACCTGTCGGAGTTCCTGTTGCTCACCAAGGAGGTCGAGATCAGCGATTTCCTGGTCTCGGTGGCAGGCGCGATGTCGGAGAGGGTGCAGGATGAGTACGGTGCGTCACCGGGGAATCGCAGCTACTGGGACCGCTTCCGTGAGTTCATGCAGACCAAAGTCGAGATCAGGGAATTCGCCGCCCGATTGCCGGGCGTGGACGTCAAGGCAGCCCTGAAGAGCGATCCGGATTTCAAGCACCGCGTGCAGGAAGCAGCACGCGGTCATGTGGCGCAACTGGCGCGCGAGGCGCACGACTTCCTTGCCGAGGCCGTGCTTTTCGTTCGCGAGAGAGAGTCTGACCCGGCGCGCAAGGTGGTCCTGCTGATCGATTCGGTCGAGCGGATTCGCGGCGTCGGCAGCGAGGCCATGGCCGTCTACGAGAGCGTCCGCGATCTCTTCTTCGGCCACGCCGAACTCTTGCGCGTGCCCTTGCTGCACATCGTCTATACGATTCCACCTTACCTGTCGGTACTCGGCCCCGGCGCCGGCGCTCTGATGGGCGGTGCGGTACCGCGCCGGCTGGTCAGCACGCACGTCTTCAAGGACCGCAGCCGCGATCCCGATCCCGAGGGGTTGGCCGTGTTGCGCACCGTCGTCGAAAGGCGCCATCCCGACTGGTCACGCCTGTTTGCCCAGGAGGCACTCGACCGGTTGGCGATCAGCTCCGGCGGTGACCTGCGCGAATTCTTCCGCCTGATCCGGCTTTGTCTCCCGGCGGTGCGCGACGATTCGCAACTGCCGCTGTCACCCATTGCCATCCAAGCGGCCGAGAATGCGGCGCGCAGCGAGATGCTGCCGATCCCGGGCGAGCACCTGCTCTGGTTGCAGCGCATCGCCAGGACCCACGACACCTGTCTCGAGAAGGACCGCGAACTGCCGACGCTGGCCCACTTCCTCGACAACCGGCTGGTGCTGAACTACCGCAACGGCAGTGACTGGTACGACGTGCATCCGCTGTTGCGTGAGCTGGTCGACGCCCATGTTGCCCGCACTGGCGCTTGACGCGCCGACCGAACGCGTTGCCGTCAATCTGCTGCGTCACCTCGAGTGGCAGTACGATGGCTTCTCGCTGATTTTCCTGTTCGCCGACGTCGGTCCCTCGCTGCAACTCGCCGACTGGCTGGATCAGCGGCTGGCAATGCAGGGCCGCGCGCTGCATCGCCACGAGGCGAAGGACAGCTTCGTTCGTCATCCGGAGGCGGCCGTCGACCTGCTGGTCGACCGCCTTGCCGATCTCTCGGCGCAGCCGGGCGGTGTGTGGTATGCGATTCAGCGCCATCCCGGCGACGTGCAGTGGAACCGCGCCCGCACGCTGTTCCTCGCGCGCCTCAACGAACGCCGCTTCCTCCTCGAGCGCGACCTGAAGCGGCCGCTGGTGCTGGTCCTGCCGGCGCATTTCCGTGCCGAGACGCGCGCCATGGCCCCGGACATCTGGCACAAGCGCGACCTCAGCGAAGAGTTGCGCTGGCTGCCCGACACGGCGCCGACGTCTGTGCAGGTTTCCATGGAGCCGTTGGCGACACTGGTGGCAGCGGACGGTTCCCTGCCGGCGTTTGCCGAATGGCAACGGATGGCGTCAGCATCGGCAGCCGAGCAAGCGTTCCTGCCGACTGCCTGGACAGCCAGCAACGAACTGCTCGCCGCCGGACGGCCCGGCGACGCCGAGCACGTTGCCCGCAGCGCACTGTCGCTGGTCCGGCGCCGTGCCCAGGCGAAACCCGATGGGTCGAGCGACCGCGACCTGTCAATCTCGCTCAACAACCTCGGCCGCGTGGCAGAGGCGCAGGGCGACTGGACGCAGGCCGAGGCGGTGTACCGCGAAAGCCTGGCGCTCAGACGCCAGCTGGTCGAGCGGCTGGGCGGCACGCCCGAGTCGCTGCGCGACCTGTCGGTGTCGCTCAACAACCTCGGCCGCGTGGCACAGGCGCAGGGCGACTGGACCCAGGCCGAGGCGGTGTACCGCGAAAGCCTGGCGCTCAGTCGCCAGCTGGTCGAGCGGCTGGGCGGCACGCCCGAGTCGCTGCGCGACCTGTCGGTGTCGCTCGACAACCTCGGCCGCGTGGCACAGGCGCGGGGCGACTGGACCCAGGCCGAGGCGGTGTACCGCGAAAGCCTGGCGCTCAGTCGCCAGCTCGTCGAGCGGCTGGGCGGCACGCCCGGGTCGCTGCGCGACCTGTCGGTGTCGCTCGACAACCTCGGCCGCGTGGCAGAGGCGCAGGGCGACTGGACGCAGGCCGAGGCGGTGTACCGCGAGAGCCTGGCGCTCAGGCGCCAGCTGGTCGAGCGGCTGGGCGGCACGCCCGAGTCGCTGCGCGACCTGTCGGTGTCGCTCAACAACCAGGGCCGCGTGGCGCAGGCGCAGGGCGACTGGACGCAGGCCGAGGCGGTGTATCGCGAAAGCCTGGCGCTCAGACGCCAGCTCGTCGAGCGGCTGGGCGGCACGCCCGAGTCGCTGCGCGACCTGTCGGTGTCGCTCGACAACCTCGGCCGCGTGGCGCAGGCGCAGGGCGACTGGACGCAGGCCGAGGCGGTGTATCGCGAAAGCCTGGCGCTCAGTCGCCAGCTGGTCGAGCGGCTGGGCGGCACGCCCGAGTCGCTGCGCGACCTGTCGGTGTCGCTCAACAACCAGGGCCGCGTGGCGCAGGCGCAGGGCGACTGGACGCAGGCCGAGGCGGTGTATCGCGAAAGCTTGGCGCTCAGACGCCAGCTCGTCGAGCGGCTGGGCGGCACGCCCGGGTCGCTGCGCGACCTATCGGTGTCGCTCGACAACCTGGGCCGCGTGGCAGAGGCGCAGGGCGACTGGACGCAGGCCGAGGCGGTGTACCGCGAGAGCCTGGCGCTCAGGCGCCAGCTCGTCGAGCGGCTGGGCGGCACACCCGAGTCGCTGCGCGACCTATCGGTGTCGCTCGACAACCTGGGCCGCGTGGCGCAGGCGCAGGGCGACTGGACGCAGGCCGAGGCGGTGTATCGCGAAAGCCTGGCGCTCAGTCGCCAGCTCGTCGAGCGGCTGGGCGGCACGCCCGAATCGCTGCGCGACCTGTCGGTGTCGCTCAACAACCAAGGCCGCGTGGCGCAGGCGCAGGGCGACTGGACGCAGGCCGAGGCGGTGTATCGCGAAAGCCTGGCGCTCAGTCGCCAGCTGGTCGAGCGGCTGGGCGGCACGCCCGAGTCGCTGGATGATCTGGCGGTGTCTCTGCTCAACGTCGCCGCCATTCCTCCCGGCGATTCTGCAGCGCGCGCGGAAGCGGTCGATATCTACCGTCGCCTGCGCACGCGCTTTCCCGACACGGCGCGCTATGGCCAGTGCCTGCAGGCGCTGTCGGATGAGAGTCGTGCGCCCCAGGGAAGCGCGACGATGCCCGCAGGTTGACGACCGAGACAGCGGTGGGGTGGACCAGCAATGCGACGCGGCAGGGAGGATGGGAAATCCAACGCTGGCAACGAGAGAATGTGAGCCTTCACCAAGCAGCGGCAATGTCGAGTCTGAACCATTCGGTACGGCAATCACGGTGTGCAGGACTCTCGCACAACCGCAGCGTACCCGCATGCGGGGTCCGCTTTGCGCTACCATCGACCGCCATATGATGAGAACCCCCGCCAACGGCTTTCCTGCTCCCCTCGCCGGTGCTACAGCCATCTGCGCATCGCGTTCGCCCGGTCGTCGGCGCGACCGTTCGCCGCCCTGGCACAGCCGCCTGCTGCCTGCTGCACCTGCTGCCTGCTGGCGGTCGCTGCTCGCCTGGCAGCCACTCCTCGCCCTCCTCCTCCTGCTCGTCGGCACGCCGGCCGAGGCACAGTTCCCCTGGCCGAAGGCGAAGAGCGAGCCACCGGCGGCGGCGGCCGAGCCGGCCGAGAAGCCGCGCGACAAGGCGGCGCGCAACCTGGCCGAGGCGCGCCGGCAGCAGGAGGCGTTCCGGATCGAGCAAGGGGTTGCGCGGCCCACCGAGGATCCGCTGGTCAGCGAGCGCCGTCGGCTGCTCGACCGCCTTGTCGTCTCCTACGGCGAACAGATCAAGCTGCTCGACGACATCGACAACCTCGCCCGGCCACGACCGCCCGACCTGCAGCAGCAGGAACTGCTCGCCAGCTTCAGCGGGGCGGGACCGTACTCGGCGGTGCGGGTCGATGCGTTGCGCGACGCCCAGCACGCCGTGCGCCACCTGATGCAGCGACTGGCGGCAGCCGACCGCGCCCTGGACACGCTGCAGACCGGGCAGCTCGATGAGCAGCGCAAGGCGAGCGAAGCGGTTCGTCTGGCCGAGGACCGGCTGAGCCGCGCGCGCGGCAACGAGGAGAAGGAGCGCGAGCGGGACAACCGGGACACCAACCTGCTGCGCCGCAAGCTGGCCGAGGCCCAGCTGCTGACCATCGGACTGGCGAAGGACAAGATCGCCAGCGAAAGAAAGGCGCTGCAGGCACGCGACGGCGAGATGGAACGAGTTCTGGCGCGCGTGCTGCCGGCGCAGGAACTGAGCAAGGACGAACTCGAGCAGCAGCAGGTGCTGTTGCGCAGGGAGCTGAAGCAGCTGCAATCGGAAGCCGAGAAGCTGCTTGCCGAGAACAGCCGCCGCACGGCCGAGCGCGAACGCCTGGTCGCCGGCGCCGACGCCGGCCGCGCCACGGCGCAATCGGCACAGCGCCTGCAGTTGCTCGATGCGCGACTGGAGAGCGACCGCATCCGCCTGCTGGCGCTGAACTGGGCGCAGACGCTGGCGCAGGCGAGCATCGACGCCTGGGCGCAGCGTTACGTCGGCTTGCAGGCGCCCGACGCGGCGACCCGGCAGACCGTCGTCACCTGGCTGACCCGCGCCCGCGATGAACTCGAAAACCGCCGCCAGCTCGTGCAGCAGCTGGCGCAGGAAGCGCGCGCCGACCTCCGCGAACAGGAGGCCCGCATCGAGGCGGGTACTGCCGGCCCGGCGACGGCGGCGCAGCAGGCGGAACTGCTGGCCGCCCTGCGCGAGCGCAGCGTCGCTTTCGAGCGGGTCGAACGGATGGGTACCACCCTGCTGCGGCAGCTCGAACGCTGGTTGGCGGATTTCGGCTTCAGCGGCGACGGGGCGCACCACGGCGACTGGAAACTGGCCGCCGCACAGGTCAGCGAGACGCTGAAGGGGATCTGGAACTTCGAGATGTTCGCCGTCGACGAGTCGACGATCATCGATGGCAAGAGCGTCACCGTCAGTTACGGCGTCACCATTGGCAAGAGCATCGGCGCGCTGCTCCTCTTCCTGCTCGGCTACTGGCTGTTCGCGGCGCTGTCACGGCGCCTGCAACGGCTGATGGTGCAGCGCTTCGGCGTCGACCAGCAGCTCGCCAGCGTCATCCGCCGCTGGGCGATGATTGCGCTCGGCGTGCTGCTGGTGGTCTTCATCCTCAACTTGGCGCGCATCCCGCTGACCGTCTTCGCCTTTCTCGGCGGCGCGCTGGCGATCGGCGTCGGCTTCGGCACGCAGACGATCATCAAGAACGTCATCAGCGGCATCATCGTCCTCTTCGAGCGCAAGATCCGCGTCGGCGACATCATCCAGCTCGGTGGAACGACCGGCCACGTCGTCGCCGTCGACCTGCGCGCGTCGACGGTGCGCGGCTTCGACGGCGTCGAGGCGCTGATCCCGAATTCGAGCTTTCTCGAGAACCAGGTGGTCAACTGGACCTACTCGAATCCACGCATCCGGCGCGAAATCCGCATCGGCATCGCCTACGGCTCGCCGACCCGCCGCGCCGCCGAGATCATCGCCGGCTGCGCCGCCGACCATGGCGAGGTGCTCAAGGATCCGCCGCCGGAGGTCTTCTTCGAGGACTTCGCCGACAGCGCGCTGCTCCTGGTGCTGGTCTTCTGGGTCGAACTCGGGCCGCAGCGGCCACCGGGGCGCCGCGTGGACAGCGACCTGCGCTACGCGATCGAGAAGAGACTGGGAACCGCCGGCATCGCCATCCCGTTCCCGCAGCGCGACCTGCACCTCGACAGCTCGCAGCCGCTCGCCGTCCGCATCACGCCGCCGGCAGCTGCGGCCGGCGATGCCGGCGGCAGCTGAGAGCGCGGGTCGCGCCGCACCGGCGCTGGCGGCAACCGGCAGGCTTCAGACCGCGACTTCGACCAGCTCGGGCCGCAACAGGTCGACGAGCACCGCGGGCGCGATGCCGACCAGGTAGCCCCGCCGGCCGGCGTTGATGAAAATCCGATCGAGGCCGAGAATGCTGCGCTCGACATACACCGGCATCGGCTTGCGCGTGGCGAAGGGGCTGGTGCCGCCGACGAGATAGCCCGAGTGGCGGCTGGCGACCTCCGGCCGGCAGGGAACGATCGATTTGACCGCCAGGCGGCGCGCGAGCTTCTGCGTCGACACCTCGCGGTCACCGTGCATGAGGACGATCAGCGGCTGCCGGTGCTCGTCCTCCATGATCAGCGTCTTGATCACCGCGTGCTCGTCGACGCCGAGCTCACGGCTGCTGGCCGCGGTTCCGCCGCGCTCCTCATAGTCGTAGGGATGATCGGAAAAGACGACGCCGGCGGCGCGCAGCAGGCGGATCGCCGGCGTCACCGGCAGTCGCTCCTTCGCCATCCGTCCCGCCCGCGCGCCTGCCCGTCAGTGCGGACGGCCGTTGCCGAGCGCCGGAAAACTCGCGGCATGACGCTCGATCCATTCGCGTGCCGCTGCTTCGGCGTCGAGCAGCCGACCCTCGTCACGACGGACCTGCTGCCGATAGTGCTCGATCTGGCACACCTGCTCGACCATGCGCGCGGCGAAGAGGTCGTCGGCGTCGGCGAAACGGATGCCGACCTCGTAGGCACCCCCCTGCCGCTGGCACCAGACGACCACCCCGGCAGCGCGAAACGGCGGCTGCACGAGCGGGATGGAGAGCACCACCGCCGAACCGACGCTCAGCGGTCGTCGACTCAGGCACGCCAGGCCGCCCTCGCTGACGTCCTTGAGCCGCGGTGCCGAACGGCGGTGCGCGCCGTCTACGGCGATGGCGAGCGGGATGTCCGCCGGATGGCGGATGAAGCTGCGCCTGTGCGCCTGCATCGAAGCCATGTTCCACTCCTTCTGCCACTTGCCGGCGGCCGGCGGCGACGCCCGCCGCCTCAACTGCCGATGCGCAGGCCGGTCTTCTTCAGGATCTCGGTCGAGAACAGCACGTCGTGCGCGCGGCAGGCCGAACCGAGCAGGCGGGCGATCTCGTCCACCTGGTGCAACACCTCGACGCGCGAACCACCATGCACCATGGCGAAGAGGTTGTACGGCCACTCCGGCAGCCGGCGCGGTCGATGGTAGCAGTGCGTGACGAAGTCGAGTTCGCCGACGCGCACGCCGAGTTCGTCGATCGCCTCGTCCGGAACGTCCCAGACACTCATGCCATTGGCGGTATAGCCGATGGCGTAGTGGTTGGGGACGGCGCCGATGCGCCGGATGACGCCGCGCGCAAGCATGCGCAGCAGCCGTTCCATCACTTCCGACGGCTCGATCCCGAGCCGCGCCGCCAGCTGGTGATACGGGCGGGGCACCAGCGGCAGACCGTCCTGCGTCGCCAGCACGAGACGGCGGTCGATGTCGTCGAGTCGCCAGCTCATCGCCGCACCTCGAGTTTCATCTCGACGAAGTACTCGCGCCGCTTCGGGAAAGCGAAAACCGGCAAGCCGCTGCCCTCCTCGATCCGCCGCAGGGCGGCGGCGATTCCTTCCTCGCTCTCGGTGGCGAGGACGAACCACATGTTGAACGGCGTGTGGCGCTCGCTTTCGCGGCGGTAGTTGTGGGCGACCTCGGGCAGCGAATCAACCAGCGCCCGCACCCGCCGCCAGTCGGCATCGGGCACCGCCATCGCCGCCAGGACGAAGGCGCCACCCATCTGCTCGACCTGGAACATCGGCCCGAAGCGGGTGAGGACGCGCGTCGCGAGCAGGCGTTCGATGCGCTCGAGCAACTCCGCCTCGCCGATTCCCAGCCAGCCGGCGACCTCGGCGTAGGGTTCCTCGCAGATCGGAAAGCCGCCCTGCAGGTGGTCGATGAGGGCGCGGTCCACCTCGTCGATGAGCACCGGCTCAGGCATAGCGGGCTCCACTCTGCTTGAAGCGGGTCAGCGAGAAGAGTATTTCGTGCGCGTAATTCCCCAGCCCGAGCCGCTGGCGCAAGTCGGCGATGGTCGTCGCCACCTCGCTGCGGGCCTGGCCGTGGATCATGCAGAACAGGTTGTAGGGCCACTGTGGCAGAGTCCGCGGCCGCTGATAGCAGAGATTGACGCCTTCGGCGCGCGCCAGACGCTCGCCGACCGCGTCGACCTCGCCGTCGGGGACGTCGTGCACCAACATCGCGTTCGCCGTGTAGCCGAGTTCGTGATGCCGGACGATGACGCCGAAGCGCTTGATGATCCCGTCGGCGCACCAGCGGCGGATGCGCTCGAGGACTTCGCCCTCGTCGCAGCCGATGCGGCTGGCGAGCACGGAGAACGGCCGGATGAACAGCGGCAAGCCTTCCTGCAGGGCGCTGACCAGGCGACGTTCGCGCTCGTCGAGCGCCTGCGGCGGCACGAAGGGCTGCCGCGGCGGCACGCTCCGGTCGCTAGCCCGGCTGTTGCCGCCCAGCGCGAAGCCGAGGTCGATGTGGTACTCCTGCAGCATCGGCAGGCGCAGCAGCGGCTGGCCGGCGAGTTGCTCGATGGCGCCAAGGGCCGCCTGCAGCCGCCCCTCCGAGCCGGCGGTGACGACGAACCAGAGGTTGTAGCGGTGCTCGCGCTCGTAGTTGTGGTTGACCTCGGGGAAGCGATTCACCGCCTCCGCCACCGCGGCCAGCTGCTCCGACGGCACCGCCAGCGCCGCCAGCGTGCTGGCGCCGATCCGCTTCGGGGCGAAAACGGCGCCGACGCGGGCGACCTTGCCCTCACGGCGCAGCGCTTCGAGCCCCTGCAGCACGCGCGCTTCGCCGACGCCAAGGCGCGAAGCCAGTTCGGCGAAGGGCGCCGGGCAGAGCGGGAAATCGCGCTGGAAGTCGTTGAGCAGGCGGAAGTCGAGGGCGCCGCTGTCGATCATCGCCGTCAGAATCCGGTACGCGCCGCGCGGCTGGTGAAGAAGATGCCGCTCGGTGCCTGTGCGGGGAATTCGCCGATCTTTTCGAAGCGCGCGGTATCGTAGATCAGCACCTTGTTGTCGTCACGCGCGGAGAGCCAGACGTGCTCGCCGCGCGGGGTGAACTCCATGTGCAGGATCGCCCGCCCGGGTGCAAGGGTCTGCACCACCTTGCCGCTCAGCGTATCGATCACCTCCACCCAGCCGTTGTCGGGGAAGGCGTAGTTGACCCAGACCTGGCGGCCATCCGGACGCGCCATGACGAACACCGGCTGCCCCTTGACCGGGATGCGACCGACCTCCTGCCACGTGCCGCCATCGACCACCAGCACCTCGTGCCGGCCGACCGCCGGCAGGTAGGCACGGCCCTGCGCCATCGACCAGCCGCGCAGATGCGGCATCTTGAATACCGGCAGCTTCTCCTGGCCGCGCCCGTAGCCCTGCAGGATGCGGCGACTGCCCTGCTCCGGCAGCCAGGTGTCGAGCAGCGCGACGCCGTCCTCACCGAACAGGCCGGCAAGGTAGAAGCGGCCATCTGGCGTCACCAGCCCGTCGTAGGGCTGCAGGCCGGCGGCAAAGCGCTGCGTCTGCGGCCTTCTCGGGTCGGAGAGGTCGCTGACCCAGATCTCGCCGCCCTCGAACAGCGCGTAGGCGAAGCGGTTGCCGCTGAGGTCGGCGAGGCCGACGACCTTCGAGAAGCTGCCCGGCGCATACTCGGCGGGCACCTCCGACAGCAGCTCGAGCGTGCCGGCGTCGAAGGCCTTGATGCCGCCCGGGGTGTAGTTCTGCGCGACGACGATGCGTCCGTCCTGCGAGATCGAGCCGCCGATCGCGTTGCCCGATTGCAGCACGCGGCGGACGATCGTCGCCTGCAGCAGGTCGATCTTGGTCAGCCCGCCGTCACGGCCGAAGACGTAGGCATGGCGCCCGTCGCGCGAGAACACCACCGACGCGTGCGACAGGTCGCCGAGGCCGCCGATGCGCGCGTACGGCTGCCGCTGCGTGGTGTCGACGAGGGTCACGTGGCCGCTGCCGCGTTCGATGACGACACCGAGGTCGCCGGTACCGCGCAGGGTCGGCGCGGCGCAGCCGGCGAGCAGCAGGAACGACAGCAGGAACAGCAGTCTCTTCATCTTGATCCTTCACGAGGTGCTGCCGGAGCAGGTTCCGGCAACGCCGATGCGCGATCGCAGCCGCCAATTATCGCCACAGCCGGCCCCGGCTGGCAACGAGCATCAACAGCGGTGGTCGCCATTGCCGCGCCGTCTGCCGCTCAGAACAGCGAGCGCACGGCCGCGTCCATCTCCGCCCCGCTCATGGCGCCCAACCGCGCCTGCTGCAGTTGCCCGTCACGGCCGATGAAGACGGTGAACGGCAGTCCGGACTTGCTGTTGCCGAGCGCCCGCATCAGCTCGATGCTGCGTTCGGTGCCACCGATCAGCCAGCGATAGTCGAGCTCATGCGCCCGCGCGAACTCGGCCAGCGCCACGCGCTTGTCGGCCTCCTCGACGGCGATGCCGACGACGACCAGCCCGCGGCCGGCGTAGCGCCTCTGCAGCTCGGCGAGCTCGGGAATCTCCTTGCGACAGGGAGCGCACCAGCGGGCCCAGAAGTTGACCAGCAGCGGCTGGCCGCGCAGCGACGCCAGCGGCAGCGGCCGGTTGTCGGCATCGGCGAGCGTCAGCGCGAAGAACGGCGCCGTCGATGGCGGCTCGGCGGCGCTCGCGGTCGCCAGCGGCAGCACGCAGAGGGCCGTGGCGAGCAGGCGCGACAGCGGACGCCACGGTCGGCGCGACAGTCGGCTACGGCAGGTCACTGCGCCGGAAGCTCAGGTAACCGGCAACGGCAGCAAGCGTGCCGACGGCGGTCGGATAGAGCAGCGCATAGATGCGGAAGCCGCTGCTGCCGAAGAGATCAAGGATGACGTAGGCCGACGGCCCGAGGACGATCAGTTGCGGGTCGAACATCGCCAGCGCCGCGGTGCGGAAAACCTGCAGCGGGTTGAGCAGGGCGATGCCGACCGCCACCTCGGGTGTCACCCGCCCCTGGATCATCACCCCGAGGAGGATCAGGTCGAGGAAGAGCAGCATCGTCAGCCAGACCATGAAGGCCGCACCCTGGGCGACATCGGTGCCGCGCGCCAGCGTCGAGATCAGCATGCCGATGCCGAGGAAGCAGCACGCCATCGCCGCCAGCAGGCCGGTGTAGTAGAAGAACATCGCCCACGGCACCTCGATCGAGCGGAACAGCGACCAGAGGACGGCAGCCAGCATGGCGACGAACACCGGCAGGAAGATGACCACGTAACGGCCGAGGATCTTGCCCCAGAACCAGGCCGACAGCGATACCGGCAGCGACAGCAGGTATTCGAAGACGCCCGCCTCGCGGTCGCCGGCCACCGAACGGACGGTGGTGATGAGGACGAAGACCGGCAGGATCGCCATCGTCAGCTGGATGTAGGTCACCAGCAGCCGCGACAGGCCGATGAATCCGAGCACGCGCGACTCGGTCAGGCCGAAGGCGAAGAGCAGCGCGACGATGCCGCCGAAGACCAGGCTGTAGATCAGGAACCAGCGGGCGCGCAGCGACTCGACGATGTCCAGGCGGGCGGTGAGGAGGAGCGGGTTCATCGCCGGCGCCTCACTTGCCGCGCGCGACGATGCGCGCCTTCATCTCGGGGTAGGCGATCGTCCCCTCCTCGGCGACGGCGAGGGCGGCGAAGTGATAGCCCATCGGGCTCTTCTTCCCCGCCAGGTAGTGCGCCCGCCGGGCATCGATCCAGGCGCCGCTGCGGTAGTCGGCGACCCAGTACTCGAGCTGCGGCGTCTGCTCGTCGAAGGGTTGCTGCGCGAGCCAGAAGACGGCGCAGCCGATGTCGTCGAACTTCGCCACCTTGCCGCCGGGCGCGCGGATCTGCGCCGCGAAGCGCCGGTCGCTGATCACCATGCCGCAGCGTGGGTCGACCTCGCGGTCCCACTTGATGTCGACCGGACCGCTCGCCGGCTCGCCGATGCAGCCGCCGAGCCCCGCCGCCATGCCGCCGCCGAGCACGCTGCGGCAGCAAGGACCGGCGACGGCGGCCGGGACGATCGCGAGGAATCGGCGTCGCTTCATTGCAGGACGACCGCCGCGTCGACTTCGTGCATCTCGATGCGCGACAGCAGGCCGACGTAGCGCGAAACCATGCCGAAGAAGCGCAGGCGATCGGCGCCGGACACCGTCCCGTGCCACTCGACGCCGGCCCGCCGGTCGGCAAACTGCCAGCTGCCGAGGGTGCGGGCGATCGCCGCGTCGGCGCGCGCGAGCGTCAGATGGACCTCGAACAGGGTCGACAGGCGCGACTCCTCGGCGACGCGGTCGTCGAGGACGATGCGGCCGGTGTCCATCTCGATCACCCGGTTGACCAGCGGCGCGACTTCGTCCAGGCGGTGGCTGGAGATGATCATCGTCGTGCTGTCCAGGCGCTCGGCGAGCAGGCTGAAGAAGATGTGGCGCGCCTCGGGGTCGAGGTTGGCGGCCGGCTCGTCCATCACCAGCAGTTCAGTATCGCGGCCCAGCGCGATGGCGATCAGCAGCTTCTGCTTCATGCCGCCGGACAGGCGATTGAACGGCCGCGCCAGGATACCGCCGACGTCGAGGCCGAGACGGCGCGCCAGCGCGTGCATGCGCTCGGCGTCGGTGGCGCAGACGGCGGCGGCGAAGCCGAGCAGCTGGCCGACCGGCATCTTCAGCGGCGGCGGCAGTTGCGGCACGAAACCGACCTTGCCGAGCACCTGCGTGCGCTCGCCGCGCGGTGCCAGGCCAGCGATCGTCACCTCGCCCTGATGCGTGTACTCGCCGAGCAGGCAGCGGATCAAGGTCGTCTTGCCGGCGCCGTTCGATCCGATCAGTGCGATCCGCTCGCCCGGGGCGATCTCGAGGTTGACCCCGTCGAGCACACGCTGCTTCCGGAAATCCTTGCCGACGTTGGTGAGACGGATCATGCGCAACCCTGTTCAGAGCAGCCTGTTGAGGCCCTTGACGTCGAAGACCAGCGCACCGCTCGGGCAGACATCGACACACAGCCCGCAGCGGGTGCAATCCGGTCCGATCGGCGTCTTCAGCTCGGCGGCGCGCCCCTTGATGACGACGTCGAGGACGTGCGGCACCAGGCAGACCTTGCGGCAATCGCCTTCGTGGAAGCAGTGCTCGAGCCGGTACTCGACGCGCAGCGGTGAAATGGCTCCGACCATACCATAGGTCAGACCGATCGGGCAGACGTAGCGGCACCAGGCGCGGCGTGAGTAGAGCACCTCGAAAACCAGTAGCAGCAGCACCCAGCCGAGCGCCAGCGACGGTCCGTAGATCAGCGCCCGCGACAGGATGCCGGTCGGCGAGATGGTCTCGAAGACGGTGTAGCCGCTGAGCAGCGCGAGCAGTGCGAAAGCGAGCCAGAAGATGCTGCGCGCGCCACGATGGAACTCGTGGTCGCTGACCAGTTTTTTCGCCACCAGCTTCAGGTGCAGCCACTCGAACCATTCGGCGACGAGGTGGTACGGGCAGACCCAGGAGCAGAAGGAGCGGCCGCCGAGCGCCACCCAGAGGACGAAGACCGTCGCCGTGCCGATGAACAGATTGACGATGACGTGCCGGTGCGCCAGCATCACCTGCAGCGCAGAGTTGAGGTCGATCAGGTGGAAGCCGACGAAGCGCGACGCGGTCAGCGAGCCCTCGAGCATCTGGATGTCGAGCCAGAAGGAGAAGGTGAACAGGAGGTTGACGAGGATCAGAACCGCCCAGCGGCGGTTGCGCCACTTGTGGTTGACCAGTTGGTGGTCGTGCGCATGCTGCTTGAGCGCCGCGAAGTCGGCCTTGGTCATCCGCTTCAGCTGGTGCACCTGCTGCGCTGCCGGTGTGATCCGCTCCGGCTTCTGCGGCGCGGCGCCGAACATGACACGCAGGCGTTCGCTGGCGCTCATCAGCCCTCCCACGGCTGGCGGGCAGCGATGACGATCGCTGCCGGATCGACCGGGCAGATCATCTCGCAGACGCCGCAACCGACACACTGCTCGAGCACCTGCGGCCGGTACTGCCGGCTGCCGTCGGCAGCCACCGTCACCCGCATCGTGATCGCCTCGCCGATCGGGCACTCGCTGACGCACAGGTTGCACAGATCGCGCTCGTAGGGGTGGTCGCGAACGGCCACCGGGCGCCAGCGGTCGCGTTCGACGTAACGCAGCCTGCCGCGGAAGTCGGCGCCGCGAGCCTGGCCGCGAAAACCCTTGCCCTGTACCGCCAGGCACGAGTCGGGGCGCGACAGGCGGGCAATCCCCATGCGCTCGGGCAGATTCAGCGTCGGCTCCGGGTCCTTCGCCTTCGCCTTGAGCAGCGGCGCCCGCGCCAGCGGCATGCCGGGACGGGTGAGCAGCGCGGCCGGCTTGCGATAGGTCAGCGAGCCCGTCGGACAGGCGAGGACGCACTGCACCGCATCACAGGAGAAATCGCAGGCCTGCGCGCGCGCATCGATCCACGGCACACCGACGCCGAAGCCGCTGTCGATGTCGTCGAGCCGGATCGCCGCCACCGGGCAGACCTGCACGCACTGTCCGCACTTGATGCACGAGGCGAGGAAGTCGCTTTCCTCGAGCGCACCGGGCGGCCGCAGGCGCGTCCGGTGGGCGCCGGCGACCGGCACGTAGCCGAGCATCGCCAGCCCGAGAACGCCGCCGATGAGGAACGCCGAGCGCAGGAAGCGGCGCCGGCTCGACAGCCGGCGCACCGGCGCCTGTGGCCGCCGGCTGCCGGTGGCCGCCGGCAGGCCGGCCTCGGGCGGCGGCTGCGGGGTTGCCGCGGGGCGCTCGTCGCCGCTCTTGCCGCTCATCCGGCAGGCTTCCTGCGGTCGATCGCGCGCGACCCGCCGGCATCCTGCCACTGGCCGCGGAACCGCTGCTTCAGCGCCGACGCCGCGCGCCACGCGATCTGCGATCCGCGGCAACAACCCGGCCGTTGCAACACCATCTCCATCCGTTCGTCCCGAATCTCCCTGAACCGGGTTCCACGCCGGCGTCTTCGTTCCCGAGGAGCACTGCGGCAACCCGTCGCACATTGTCGGCACATGCGCAGAACGATGTTTTGAGCTGGATTAAATTCCGTTGACTGCGCTGCGGGGCAACCGGCCCCCGATGGTGCCGTGCCGCGAGGTTTCCCGTTTTTTCCAGCGCCCGGTGGCACACCGGACGCGGGCGGAGGGAGCATGGATCCATCCGCATGGCGGGCAGCGAAAAACACCGGCAAAGCAAAGACATTTGTACTAACATGGTTTGGCATCCTGTTCCCGGATGAAAGCAGATCGCCCTCTCCTTTGGCGGAGCGAGTCGTGAGCAGTAGCGGCAACGAAGAGAAGCGCCAGCAAGCCGGCCCGCGTGCCTCGTGGTCTGGCGACGCCTTGATCGGCCGGCTGGGTCGCATGTTGCGCCGACTACGGCGGCAAGCCCGGCAAGCGGATCCGCAGCCAGCGCCACGAGCACAGCGTCGCGAGGGCCTGATCTTCGAGTCCCTCGAGCCCCGGATGTTGCTGTCGGCTGATCTCGCTGTCGTCGACGCGGCTGGCCTTACGGGTTATTTCGATGCCGTGCAGTCGCGCCTGGAGAGCGACGTATTCAGCGCACCCATCCCGCTCATCGGCACCCAACTGGTCACGATCGAGTCCGGTGACATCGCCGGCCACATCGCCGATGCACTGCGCAACTTCTCGCTGCCGACGCCACCCGGCGAACGGGTGACGCCCGACGCGGTCAAGGAGGGCCTCGAGGCCGCACTGGGCGATCTGATCGAAGACGGCCGCATCGACGTCACGACGAACGCCGAGCACAGCCACTACGACTTCTCGCTGACGCTTGCCGGCAGCGCGAACGAGCGCATCGACCTCGACCTCGCGCTCGGCGAGGATCCGCTGATCTCGGCACGACTCGGCACACACGACGAGGTCGACCTCGGTTTCGATTGGCGCTTCGAACTCGTTTTCGGAGTCGACGAGGATGCACAGGGCCGCTCGTCGTTCTACATCGATTCGACGTCGGCGAACGAACTGCAGCTCACGGATGTCGTTGCCGTGCTCGACGGCGGTGACGATGGCGTGCTCGCTGCCAAGGGGACGGCGGGCGTCTTCGGCGCGCTGATCCGGAAGGACCAGGGCCAGCCGGACGCAGACGGCGGCCCCGAAGCGCCCCTGCCGAGCCGTTTCAGCGGCCGCTTCGACATCGACGTCGCCGGTGGCGGCGCCGACCGCCGCCTGAGCCCGGCCGAGATCCCGGCCCTCGTCGTCGGCGCGACGGTGACCGGCGCGTCCGACATCCACCTCGACATCGATGCGGCGATGGTGCCGGACTTCGCGGTCGTCGCCGAGTCCGACCGGGTCTTCAACCTCGCGGTCGAGGCCGATGTCCATATCACGCAGCTGTTCAGCGCTGCCGACACCCGCGCCGACTCCTTCGGCGCTCCGATCGACATCGATTACGAGGGCGTGCGCCTCGATCTCGGCACCTTCTTCTCCGAGTTCTTCGACCCGACGGTCCAGTCGATCCAGTCCGCGCTGGCGCCATTGAAGCCGATCGTCGACTTCCTCACCTTCCCGATCCCGGTGCTCAGCGAGATCGGCGAGGCGATCGGCTACGGATCGGTGACGCCGATCGACCTCGGCGTCACCGCCACCTATCTCGACCCGACCCTGACGCAGCAGCAGAAGGACGTGCAGCTCGCCCGGCTGGTTGCCGCCAAGGAGGTGCTCGGCGTCGTCGACGTCTTCCTTGACCTGAAGCCCATCGGCGAAGGACTGCCGCAGACGGTCGACCTGGGCAACTTCCGGATGCAGTTGACGCAGTCCGGCCGGGCCGACGATGACCCGGCGGATGTCGAACGCCAGATCAAGCTGACCAAGGAGAATCCCTATCCCGATGCGCTGAAGAAGGTCCAGGACAGCAACCAGACCTTCGACAATGTGTTCTCGGACATCAGTGGCAACCTCTCGTTCCCGTTCCTGAACGACCCGACCGCCGTGCTCGGGATGCTGCAGGGCAAGACGACCGCGTCACTCGTCGAAGCCGGTTTCGAGTTCAACCTCGGCTACACGTTCAAGAAGCAGTTCCCGATCCCGGCACTGCCGCTCCTCGAAGTCGAACTGGCGCTGACCTTCCTGGCAACACTCGATTTCGACGTCGGCTACGACCTCTTCGGCGCCAACCTGCTGACCAGGAACCTCGATTTCTCGAGCGACGCAGCGCTGCAGCAAAGCGTGCGCGAGCAGGTTCATCGCCTGCGCGACGGTCTCTACTTTGACGACCACATTGGCGCCGATCCCAACGACCTCGGCGCCGGAACGCCGCCGGCGCAGGTCGCCGACGGCGATCACGAGTTCGACCAGCCCGAACTCAAGCTGTCGGCCAAGATGACCGCGGGCGCAGCGATCGGACCCGATCTCTACGTCGCCGAGCTGCAGGCCGGCGTGCGCGTGTTCTTTGATACACAGGTCCGGATCGACCTCAACGACCTGCCGGAACCGCAGTCGCCTGTGCAGTTCGACTATGTCAACGGCCTGCTCGAGGGCTACTACGTTCCCGAGGTACCGCAGGCTCCCTTCACCTACGACGGACGGGTGCGGCTGAACGAGCTGACACTGGCCTACGACGCCAACCCGGCGGGCGTCACCAACTCGTCCGGTGCCCTCTATGCCGGGCTCGAGGCCTTCGTCTTCATGGCGGTTGGTTTCTGGCCGTTCAAGATCGTCCTCGTCGACGAAACCTGGACGCTGCTGCAGGCCAACATCTACGACTTCAACATCTACCAGTTGAGCGACGCGCAGGTGCTCGCCGGCGTACGGGTGAACCCGCCCGTGCTCGGCGAGGTGACTGGCGACGGCACCCTGAACCTCTTCATGGGCGATACCGCCCACCGGCGGGTCAACACCGGCGTCAACCGTGCCGGCACCGACAGCGTCATCGACGAAGGCTTCGACATCCGGTCGAACGGCCTGACGGACGCCAGTGATCCCAATGGCGGCGAGACGATCGTCGTCAAGTTCCTGGTGCCCGATGGATCCGGCAATCGCGTCGAGCGTGCGCAGCAGAGCTTCCGCGGCGTCAAGCGAATCATCGGGAGTGGCGGCAGCGGTGACGACTCGATCGTCGTCGACCGGACGGTCTGCTCGCCGGTCGAGTTGATCGGTGGCACCGGCAGCGACGAATTGTCCCACGCTGGCAGCGGCGCCGCGACGCTGCGCGGCGGCGCTGGCAACGACCGCCTCACCGGCGGCACGGGCGACGACCTGCTCGACGGTGGCGACGGCGACGACCGTCTCAGCGGCGGTGCCGGCCGCGACACGCTGCGCGGTGGCGCCGGCGACGACCGGCTCGCCGGCGGCAGCGGCGACGACGACCTCGCCGGCGATGGCGGCAGTGACACCTACGACTGGACCCCTGGCCAGGGCAGCGACCTCATCTCCGAGACGCCCGACGCGGGTGCCAGCGACGCGTTCACCGTCACGGGTACGACGCGCAGTGACGTGCTGGCCATCGACAGGATCGACGACGGCGGCAAGTGGACGCTGCGCCTGCAGGTTGGCGACGGTCAGGCGCCGGTCGACACCCTGCGGCTCGGCGACATCGAGCGCCTGGCGGTCAACGCCGGCCGCGGCTCAGACTTGGTGACCGTCGGTGACATCGATGGCACCGGCCTGGCGCTGCTGGCAATCGACCTCAAAGCGGCCGACGAGCCAATCACCAGCCTCGACAGCGACCGCGTCGTCTTCGCCGGCACGGCCGCTGACGACAGGCTGAGCATCGAAGGCGTGTACGCCACCTTCAATCGCACCGACCTCGGCGCCGACCCGACCGGCGGCGGCAGCGTCGAGATCGCCAAGCCGATCCTGCAACTCCGCGACCAGTCGGCCGGCCGCGACAACCGCTTCTTCATCATGAACAGCCGGCCGGCGCGCGACACCCTGCTCGTCCAGGGTCTCGGCGGCAATGACCTGCTGACCCTCGCCGCCGGCAGCGCCGGCATCGACGTCGCCGATCTGATCGGCGTGACGCTCGCGGGCGGCGCCGGCGACGATACGCTCGCAGCGGTCTACGACGACGTCCTGCTCGCTGGCGGCGACGGCGTCGACAGCGTGCGCATCACGGGCGATGGCAGGCTGGTCGATGGCGTGACGACGCTGCAACTCTTCGCTGGCGACCTGCTGGTCGAGCGCACCGCAGCAACTGGCGGCACGATCGACGACCGCCTGCGCCTGGCTGAGGTCGAAGCGCTGCGGCTCGAGCTCGGATCCGACTTCGGCGGCAATTCCTTGCACGTCGCCGGCACGATCAGCGGACCGGTCGACATCGTCGCCGGCACGCGTCCCGACACGATTGCGCTGCAGGGGCTGGCAGGACCGACGACGGTCCGCCTCGCCGGTGACGACGACAGTGTCACCATCGGCAAGGATGGCACGCTGGCCGGCATCACTGCGGGGATCGAGGTTCTCGGCAGCGACGGCGGCGACCAACGCTTGCTCGTCGACGCCGGCGCCGAAGTCGCCGATGTGGTCGTGACCGTCGCCGGAGGGATGATCACCGGGCTGGGCGGCGGCGGAGCCATCCGCTGCGACGCTGCTGTCGACAGCGTCGGGCTGCGGCTCGGCCGCGGCAATGACCGCCTCGAGGCACCGGCGCTGGCGCAGCACCTCGTTGTCGACACCGGCGCCGGCAGTGACCTCGTCGTCGCCAGCCTCGACGGCAACGCGGCCACTGCGGCCGCAGGAGCGAGCCTGGTGACGACGGCAGCCGAACGGGTCGTCTTCGCAAGTTCGGCCAACACCGTCGCCACCGACTGGCGACTCGCCGACGATGCGCTGCACGCGGGCGCGCCGGGCGCCAATGGGACGCTCGTCCTGCAGACGATCGCCGCCAGCCAGGTGGATCTGGCACTCGGCGATGGCGCCGACACGCTGCGCGTGGGCGCCCTGCGGACAGCGACCACGGTCGACCTGCGCGGCGGCGCCGACCGCGTGACGATCGGCGACTCGCGACCAGCCGACGCCGATGCGCGGCGCGACCTGACCGACATCACGGCGACGCTGCAACTGCAGGGCAGCAGCGGCGACGACGCACTGCTGATCGACGACGCCGCCCACCTGGCGATGGCTGCGCCCGGGGTCGTCGACGTCGGCCGTATCCGTGGCCTGGGCATGGGCGCTGCAGCCGGGCTCGATTTCAGCGGCTTCGAATCGCTCGACCTCACGCTGGGCGACGGCGCCGACGAACTGACGCTGGTCGACACCGCGATCACGACGACGCTGCGCACCGACGCTACGGCAGCCGGACGCGCGGACCGGGTCCTGGTGCGCAATGCGGCGGCGGGTGCAACGATCGACCTCGGCGCCGGCGACGACGAGGTCACGGTCCTCGCCGGTACGGCCCTGACACTCGCCGCCGGCGCGGGTGTCGATACCGTCAGTTTCGACGTCAGCGGCAGCACGGCGGCCGTCACGGGGGCCGTGCTCGGCGGCAGCGGCGGCAGCGGCCAGGTCAGCGGCATCGGCCCGGTGATCGATGCGACCTTCGTCGGCTTCGACGCCGCCCGGCTGCGCTTCGGCAGCGGCAGCGACGGACTGCTCATCGACGACGCGCTCGACGCCGTCGCCCTGACCGCGGACATGGGCAGTGGCGACGACCAGGTGACGATCAGCCGGATCGGATCGGCGACCGAGATCGTCGGCGGCAGTGGTCAGGACCAAGTGCGCCTCGACATCCCCGCCGCCCCCGAATCTCCGCTGCATGCCGGCCTGATCGACGATCTCGGCCTCTCCGGAGTCGAGACCCTCGAGGTCGACAACCACGCGCACGACGGCGCCGTCGACTGGCAGCTCATCGACGGCCGGCTGCTCGGCAACGGCGCGCCGATCGCCTACGCCGATGCGGCCGGCCAACTGCTGTTGCGTGCCGGCAGCGCCGCGGGCGACCTGCTGACGGTGCAGACGAGCAGCAACCCGGTCGAAGCGACGATCAATGGCAACCGCATCGACGTCCTCGCCGAACCGGTGGTCTTGTTGCGCGACGACGTCGCCACCGAGCTGCGCGGGCTGCGAAGCGTCGTCGATTTCGACGATCTGATCGCCGGTGCTGCGAGCTACCGCGAAGATGGCTTCGTTTGCAGCGCCAGCGCCGGCACGCTGGCCCGCGAGCCGGCGGGCAGCCCGAGCCCGGCATTGCTGATTGGCAGCGGCAGCCTGCGCAGCGCGGTCGCCGGCGGGAAGTTCAGTGTTCAGGGCATCGACCTGTCGGCGCTGACCAGCGACGTGCGGACGGTCCGCTTCATCGCTTACGACGAGAACGACCAGCCGGTCGCCGGACCGTTCGACGTCGCGCTCGACCCCGCGGCTGGCAGCGCGCGCCGCAGCGTCACCTTCGACGCGACCCTCTTCGGCAGCCTGGCGCGGCTCGACTGGCTGGCCGACGGCGCCGTGCTGATGGACAACGTCGGGCTCGGCGCCGAACTCGTCGCACGCAGCGAACCGCTGCTGTCGATCCCGCAATCCACCCTGCTCGCCAACGGGGGCGGCGTGGTCACGATCGACACGACGAACGCGACGATCAACGGCCGGCTTTCCGGCGCGAGGCTCGACGCCACCGGCCAAAGGAATCCGCTGTTCACGACATCACTGGTCGACGGCGTGCGCCAATTCCTTTTCGCGGGCGACCTGCTGCTGCCGGCAGACACGACGATCGACGTCAGCGGCCAGTTCGGATTGTCGCTGGCGGCGACGAACGACATCATCGTCGGCGAGCGGGTCGTCGTCGATGCCTCGGCCGGCGGGGGGTTCCGGCCAGAGGGTTCGCTCACGGCCTTCGACAACCAGGGCACCGCCGGAGCCTGGACCCTGCTGGTCCAGGACGACGCCTACGGTGATGCCGGCTGGTTGAACGACTGGGCGTTGACGATCACGCTCAGCACCGGTGAAGTGTTCACGCAGCGCGGAGGCGGCGGCACGATTCCCGACCGGCCGCTGATTGGTTCCTCTGGCTCGCTGAACTCGTCGATCAGCGTCAGCGACCTCGGCGCGGTCAAGGACGTCAACGTCACCGTCGATATCAGCCACCCGCTGACCCGCGACCTCGACGTCTATCTGATCCATGGCGGCAGGACGGTCGAACTGTTTACCGACATCGATCGACCGGGCAACCGGTTCTTCAACGATACGGTGCTCGACGACGAGGGCGCGCTGTCGATCACACAGGTGGCGACCTCTTCGATGCTCGTCGGCCCCGTTGCGGGGCCTGGCGGCGGCGCTGGCGGCGGCGCGGGCACTGGTGGCAGCGGTGGCACCGGCGGCGACGGCGGCGGCGGCGGCGCCGGGGGGTCCGGTGGCATCGGTGGCGGCAGCTACTACTCCGGGACGATCGAGTGGGGTGAGGCCGGAGATTGGGGCGCGCACGGCGGCAACGGCAGTGGCGGCAGCGGTGGCAGCTATGGGAACCCGGGGTTGGCCGGCTCGGCTGGAGTCAATGCGGCTGGCAGTTCGGGACTCGGCGGCAGCGGCGGTGCCGGCGGCAGCCCGAGCGGGCCGGGACTGGGCAGCGACGATGACGCCCACTATGGCGGTGGCGGCGCGCCGAGCAGCGGCAGTGGTGGCGATGGTGGCGCAGGCGGCGACGGCGGCAGCGGGCGGGCCGGCGAGAGCGTGCCCGGAAATCCCGGCAGCGCTGGCAGCGGCGGCCTGGCCGGCAGCAACACGGGAGCGGGCGCGCTGATCTCGGGTGGCGGTGGCGGTGGCGGTGGCGGCGGCGGCGGAGCAGGCTCCGGCGGCAGTGGTGGTGGCGGCGGCTCCAGTGGCGGCGGTGGTGGCGGCGGCGGCGAAGGCTACAACGCTTTTCTCGGTGACGAGGTGCATGGCGGTCGCGGTGGCGATGGTGGCGACGGCGGTCGCGGCGGTGACGGCGGCGACGGCGGCGATGGCGGTGCCGGCGGAGCGGGCGGTGGTGGTGGCGGCGCCGTCGAAATGGTTGCCCTTGGCCGCATCGTCGTCGGCGCCGCGTCGCGCCTGCAGGCCCAAGGGGCTGCCGGTGCGGCAGCGACCAACCAGGGCTACAACGCCGGGGTGAACGAAGGGCGCGATGCCTTGCTCAATAGTGGCCAGAACGCGGGGCTCAACGACTACATCCACAGCGGCCGCGAGTCGAGCTGGTTCTTCGGCACCTGGTATGGTGGGGTCGGAGGCAGTGGCGGCGCCGGTGGCAGCGGCGGACCGGGCGGCGTCGGTGGCAGCGGTGGCTCCGGCGCGGCAGGCGCGGCAGGCGCCGGCGGCACGATCAAGCTCTCCGGATCGGTCATCACGGCGAGCGGTGCGGTCACCGTGGACACTTCGGGCGGCGCCGGTGCCGCGGCGAGCGGCGAAGCGGGCCGCCATCTGCTCGAGGCCAACGCCAGCACCCTCAATGCCGCACTCGTCGGGACGGTGCTCGAAGCGTACGACCCGCTGCGGCAACTGCGGCCCAACCCGTTCGTCGCGGGCACGCCGGCCACACCACTGATCGCCGGGCTGCGCGGCGGCGCCGAGGCCTATGGCCTGCTCGAGGGCGTCACCGCAGCCGATTTCACCGCGCTCACTGCCGCTGCGCCGGCCGCCGCCGTCGCCGCCGTCGTCCGGCTCGACCGCGGACCGGCCGCCTACGGCGCCGACTACGACCACTTTGACATGCTGCTGTTCATCAACCTCGGCAACGAGGAGCTGCGCACACCGATGCTGGGCGTCGCAGCAGCCGGTTCAGCCGCATCGTCCGTCCAGGATCTGCGCATCGGCGGTCTCGGCCCCGACGTCCGGCTCGGCGTGCTCAACGGGCACGAGGTCTGGGCCACGCTGATCCCGGATGTCGCGATCGAGCTCGACGCGACGGTCGGGGGACCGATCGGCAGCGTGCAGGGCCTGCAGAGACGCAGTCTCGCCGATGGCGAGGTGGCGTACATCGAGGCCAGACCCGCCGAGCCGACGATGGTCGGACTGAACGCGCTGGCTGTCGCCGGCGGCCAAATCTACGCGCTCAGCCCGACGCAGGACGCGCTGCTCGTCGTGAACTCGGCCGACTTCAGCGTCCGCCAGCACTTCAGCGACGGCACCGACGCCGTCACGACGCTGGCTGGCGCGAGCGCAGTCGCCGCCAGTGCAGATGGCGCCAACGTCTACGTCGCCAGCCGCGACGATGCGACGGTTTCGGTCTTCGCGCGCGACGCGAGTGGCAACCTGAGCTTCGTACACGCGATCGATCCAGGCGCCGGCCTCGACGTCTTCGACCGCATCGCGCTGCAGCCGGGCGACGGCGGCCAGCTCGTCGTCGCCGGCCCGGACGCCATCGTGCAATTCCTGCGCCAGACCGACGGCGCCGGAATTGGCCGGCTGGTCGCGGGCAAGACCGAGCCGCTCAGCGGCACGAGCGACCTCGCGTACAGCAGTGACGGCCTGCTGCTCTACGTCGCGTGCGCCGACGAACTGCAACTGCGCTCCGCGAGTGACCTGTCGCCGGCGAGCGGGCAGAGCGGCATCACTGGCGCCCGCGTCCTCGGTGTCGCGGCGAGCAGCGACGGGCAGCACGAGCAGGTCTATGTCGCCGGCGCAGGCGGCCGCCTGCAGGTGTTCCAACGGACCTTCGGCAGCACCACGCTGACGCTGCTGCAGACTCTGCAGGAGAATGCGGACGGCGTCCGCGGCCTGGCAGGCGCTGCCGACCTGCTGATCAGCGCCGACGGCACGCGACTTTACGTGCTGACCAGCGGCCGCGCCAGCAACACGCTGACGACCTTCTTCCGCGACCCGGCGACCGGCACGCTGCGCTTCGCGCAAGTCCTGCGCGGCGGGCCGGGACTGGCGGCGCCGGCGGCGATCGCGCAGGACGCCGCCGGAACCGTTTACGTCGCCGCCGAGCACGGCTTCGGCACGATACCCGGCGGACTCGCCGCCTTCGTCCCGGTCAACAGCGCCACCCCGCAGGCGGAGCGCTTCAGCGTACGCTTCGCTGGCGTCGAGGGCTTGGCGCTCACCAGCGGGGTGTACGACGATGCGATCCACCAGATCGATCCGCCGCTGGTGACCACGCTGGCGATCGACACCGGCGACGGCTTCGACCGCGTCGACCTGCTGAACCTTGGCGTGGCGACGACGGTCGACGGCGGGAGCGGCGACGACCGCATCAGCGTCCGCTCTGATACCGCCGGGGCGCTGACTCTGGCCGTAGACTGCGGCGCGGGCGACGACCAACTCGTCGTCCGCGAGTTGGCGGACGACAACGTTTTCACGCTGCGGCTCGGTGCGGGCGACGACGCCGCGCAGGTCGCCGGCGAGAAGTTCCCGGCAACGGCGATGATCGCGCTTGACGGCGGAACCGGCGCAGACACGCTGCGCTTCGGCGCCGCCGGCGGCGCCATCGATCCATCGGTGCCACTGACCCCCGACGGATCGATCCGCGTCGACGGCGTGGACTTCGGGACACTCGCCTATGTGGCGATCGAGTCGATTCCGGGCTTTCAGCCATCGACAGCAGACACCGGCGGTCCCTACGCGATCGTCGAGGGCGCGGCGCTGACACTGGCCGGCAGCAGCACCGCCGCCACCGGTACGAACATCGTCAGCGAGCGCTGGGATGTGAACGGTGACGGCGTCTTCGACGACGCGCTGGGCCGCTCGCCGACACTGAGCTGGGAGGCGCTGCGGGCGCTCGGTCTGGACGATGACGGCAATTACGAAATCAGCTTCGAAGTCAGCGACACGGCCGGCCATGCGGTCACCGACACCGCTTGGCTGCAAATCATCAACACGCCGCCGACGCTGGCGGTGGCAAGCGGCGAGGCGAGCGCCACGGCCGAGCTCGGACAGCCGTTCGAGCTTGGATTCGCCGCCAGCGACCCGGGTGACGACCTGATCGCCGGCTGGTCGATCGACTGGGGCGACGGCACGACGACCGGGCCGCTGCCGAGCGACGCCGCGCAGGCCAGTCATGTCTATCTCGTCCCGGGCCGCTACACGCCGATCGTCGTCGCCAGCGACGACGATGGCAGCCGTGCGTTCGCAGACGTGCCGTCGACACCGGGCTACGCCGCTCGCGGCCCCGAAGTGACGGTATCCCCGAGCGTACCGAGCATCACCAGCGTGGGCACCGCGGTTGCGCTGCAGACCGTCGAGGGACTGGGCGTGCGGCTGCACGCTGCCGTTGCCGGCAGCCCGACGACACTGCGCTGGGACCTCGATGGCGATGGCGTCTTTGGCGATGAAAGCCGGCATGGGCAAGGCGCGGACGGCGACCTGACGCTCACCGCGGCCGACCTGGAAGCCCTCGGCTTCGACGACGGCAGCAGCAGCCGTCCGATCGCCGTGCAGGTCGTCTACGGCGACGGCAGCGGCGGCCCGGGCATCGACACGATGACCGGCAGTGCGCTGCTGACGCTGCTCAACGCGGCGCCGACCGGCCGCCTGATCCATACGACACCGGCACCCGGCACGGCCATCGACGAAGGCGGCACGGCCAGCGTCCGCTTCATCGACGCCGACGACCCGTCGGCTGCTGACCGCGCCGCCGGCTACAGCGTCGCCTTCGACTTCGACAACGACGGCCAACTCGATACGGCCATCGCGCCACTCACGCCGGTCGGAATCGAGGTGCCGGCCAGCTACCTGCGCGAAGCCGGTGTGCGCACGGTACGCGGCGTCCTCTACGACAAGGACGGTGCCTCGTGCGAAGCCTGGACCGGAGTGCTTGTGCGCGAGGTCGCACCGACGCTGACGCTGGACGGCGCCGCCGTCGCCAGCGAAGGCCAGCCCTACCGTTTCACGCTGGCCGCCAGCGACCCGGGCAGCGACACCATCCGCCGCTGGAACATCGACTGGGGCGACGGCACGCAGGAAGTCGTCGACGCGCCGACCGCCGATCTGACCCACGTCTTTGCCGACGACGGCGCGCTGACGATCAGTGTCACCGCGCAGGACGAGGATGGCCTGTACCAGGCGAGCAAGCCGCTCGCCGTCGCCAACGCGGCACCCGAACTGATCGTGTCGGGACCAGTGACGGTTGACGAGGGTGCCCCGTTCACGCTGACGCTCGCCGCCAGCGACCCCGGCGCCGACACGCTGACCGGCTGGCAGATCGACTGGGGCGATGGCAGCAGCGAGACCCTGCGCGGCAATGCCAGGAGCGCTGCGCACCGCTACGCCGACGACAGCGGCGGCACGGCGCTGCAGATCGTCGCCACGGCGACCGACGAGGACGGCGCCCATGCCGTGACGCATGCCGTGACCGTGCGCAACGTCGCGCCGAGAACCACGCTCGGCGGCGTCGGTACCGCGGCCGATCTGCTCGCCGGTCCGCCGCCGGCCGCGACCGTCCTGGCAGTCAACGAGGGCGCCAACTTCGTGCTGCGCATCGCCCCGCCGGACGACCCGGGCGACGACACCGTCACCGCCTACGGCATCGACTGGGGTGACGGCTCGGCCGTGCAGATCGTGAGCGCCCCGCCGGCGTCCGCCAGCGGCCTCGTGCCCACGCTCAGCGTCACGCACGCCTACGACGACGGTGCTGCCCTGCGCCGCATCAGCGTGATGCTCACCGATGAGGATGGCAGCTTCGTCAATCAAGCGACCCTCGACGTCGACGTGCGCAACGTGGCACCGCTGGCGCAACTCGGCAATTCGACCGAGGGCGCCAGCGGCCCGGTCGCGCCGGGCGGCACGGCGACGGTGAGCTTCACGGCGCCCAGCGACCCGTCAGCGGCGGACGCAGCCGCCGGCTTCACGTACGCCTACGATTTCGACAACGACGGCGATTTCGAGATCAGCGGCTCGCCCGCGGCGACGGTCGAAGTGCCGCCGGCACTGCTCGACACGGCAGGCATCCTGACCGTGCGCGGCGTCCTCACCGACAAGGATGGTGGGGCCTCAGAGTTCTTCTCGGGCGTGCGGGTGCTGCCAGCGATCGAACCCCTGCTGGCGGCCGACGACAGCGCCAGCGTGGCCGAAGACGGCCAGGTGGCGATCGACCTGCTCGACAATGATGCGAATCCCGGCGGCGGTCCGTTCGACCTCGAGTTGCTCGCGGTGCCGGCGCACGGCAACGTGACGATCGAAGCGGACCGGCGCGTCACCTACAGGCCGTTCGCCGACTGGTTCGGCAGCGACAGCTTCAGCTATGGCCTCTACAATACCAGCGGCACGAGCAACCGGGCGACGGTCTACCTGATGGTGACGCCGGTCAACGATGCGCCAGAGCTCGACGCGATCGCTTCGCAGGCGGTGGACGAAGGAGAACTGCTGCGCGTCGTCGCCACCGCCAGCGACGTAGATGGCGATGCGAGGCAACTGCGTTACAGCCTCGACGCGGGTGCCCCGGCGGGCGCCGGCATCGACCCGGTGACGGGGGTATTCACCTGGACACCGTCGGCAGCCGACGGCCCCGGCAGCTTCACGCTGACGGTGCGGGTGACGGACAATGGCCAGCCGCCACTCGAAGACGCCGAGACGTTCACGATCACGGTGGCCGATGTCGTACCGGCGAGCTTGCAGGTGCTTTCGCTGACACCGACGGACAGCGGCTTCGACCTGTCGTTCAACCGCGCGCTCGACGCGTCGGCGCTCAACCTGTACGACGCCGCAACAGCGGGTTACGGCCCGGCCGACGTGGTACTGCGGGGTGCCGCGAGTGGCGTCGTCAGGGGGTCGATCGCCGTCGACGCGGCCAGCGGCGTTCTTCGCTTCGTCGCCACCGGCGGACCGCTGGCCGCCGACACCTACAGCGTGACGCTGCGCAGCGGCGCCGACGCCTTCAAGGATGTGCAGGGCGTGCCGCTCGACGGCAACGGCGACGGTACGCCTGGTGACGACGCCTCGCGGCAATTCAGCATCGCTGCGCCGGCTGACCGGACGCTGCGGATGCCCGACTTCGCCCGTGGACCGGCGCAGCCGGTAGACGTGCCGGCAACGCAGGGTGGCCTGCCGATCACGCTTTCCGAAGGCAGCGGCGTCGACACGGTGGAATTCGACATCGACTACGACCCGACACTGCTCGTGATCGACAGCGTGCGGCGCGGTACCGGCCTGAACGGTGCCGCGGTGCTCGACGTCACGAACGCGGCCGGGCGTCTGCACGTGCACATCACCGGGGCCGATCTGGCCGCCGGTCCGGTACAGTTGCTCGCGCTCACCGCCCGCGTTCCGGCGACGGCCCCGCATGCCGCCAGCCACGTCATCGACCTCCGCAACCTGAGGCTGAACGGCGGTGCGCTGGCGGCTCGCGCCGACGACGCGCTCGCGGTCGTCGCCTGTTTCGGCGACACCGACGGCGACGGCACGATCAGCAACGCCGATGTGAGCACGCTCGGCAATGTGGTGGTCGGTCGCGACAGCGGGCTGGCTGCCTACTGCAATGTGGACCCGCGGCTGGTCGGCGACATCACCGGCGACGGTCTGATCAACGTCCTCGACACGGCACGCATCCTGTCCGAGGCGAAATGGATCCAGGGGGGCGCAGCCACTCTCGATCGGCCGGAGATCCCTGCGATCCCGGCGATCCCGGCGATTTCCGCCCCCTTCGCAGCGCTGCTCGTCGACGAGCCAGCCCCCTCGCTCAACCCGGGCAACGCGCAGGTGCTGCAGTCGCCGCAGGCCGACTTCAGCGCACCGGCCGCGGTTCCTTCGCTGCCGACCCAGCAGCCTCCTCCGCCGGCTGACGGCGATGCCGCAGCCACGCCCGAAGCGGTGGCGGAGGACGACGCCCGCGCCGCGGGGGTGGCGATCGCCGCTGCCCCGCCGGTCGCCGCGGCCGCACCGGCGGCACCCGCCAGCAGCGACTGGTTGCGCGGTTTCCTGAGCGCTCCGGCCGCGCAGGGCATCAGCGTCACGCTGCCGGCAGCCGCAGCCGCGCCGGTGGTGGCCCAGACCGCCTCACTGGCGGCCAGCCGGCCGTACTGGGACGGCCTCGGCATTGCGCCGCAGAAAGCCGCGCCACAGGCGCCGGGCCGTTCCGCGAACTGGGTCAGAGCCTTCGTGACCAACCTCGCCAGGCCCGCCGACGCATCTCCGAACGCATCACTGCGCATCACGCTGCTGTGAGAACGACCTTGCCCCCCGCTCGCGTCGCCCACACGGCAGGCTTCCATCGACCATCCGGGAACCCCGCCCCATGAGCCCTCGCATCATCCTTGCCTCGCTGGCGGCTGCCACAGCCGTTGGCCTTTCGGCACCCGCTGCGGCTGCCTATGCCCTCTCGCTGCACGCCACGCCATCCAGCGGGACGGTGGGTGGGCAAGTGGTCGTCGATGTCAATCTCACGCTCGACGGCGGCGATACCCTGCTGGGAATGGACTTCGTGTTGAACTATGACCCGGCCGTGCTGCAATACCTTGCCACCGCCGAGGGTTCGCTGACCCCAGGCTGGGCCTCGGTGCCGCCCTTCGAAAGCCCCGCAGGCCGGATCAGCGCGACCTTCCTCGACCCGACCTTCACCGGCCTGGACAGCACGGCGGGGCCACTCGCAGGCAGCATCGCCAGCCTGACTTTCGTGCTCCAGGCACCGGGATTCAGTACCCTGACCCTGTCCGACATCGTTCTCGCCGACACCCAGGGCGACCAGCAGCCACCGAGTGGGACGCCAGGGGCCGCCCGCGTCGAAGTGCAGCCGGGCGGCAACATCCCCGAACCGGCTTCGCTGCCGCTGCTCGGGCTCGCTCTGGCATTGCTCTGCTGTCCGCACGAGAATCAGGGAAGCGCGCGTCGCACCGGCTCATAGCCGACCCGGGCTCGCTGCTGGCGGCGACTGACCAGCAGATCGGCTTCTTCCGGAAATTCCCGCAGACACCCCGTTCCCGGGGCCGTCGAGACCGGCGGCCCAGGACTTCCCAAGTGAAAGCTCCAATGGTCGACCTTGCGTCGATGTGGGCACCGCATGTCTGGTCGCATCGGAGTTCCCGGCACGCCAGCGTCGCAACCGACAAACCCAATTCTTATACTGTCACCGTTTTTCGACGACCCCGGAACTACACCAGCGGATCGATGGCCCGCAAGAAGTCGAACTTCCGGAAGTCGCGGTCGTGCGTGTAGAGCGTGACCACGCCGTGTTGACGCAGGACAGCGGCCAAGTGTGCGTCCGGGACGAGATTGCCACGGACGGAAAAGGCGCGCGTCACCTGACGATAGACCTCCCAAAACCCCTCGTCCTCCCCCAGCGCGCGACAGTGTGGAAGCGCCAACAGAGCTTCCACATTGCCGGCTGCCTCGTCGGCTGACAAGGGCTGGGCGAAGATCGATCCGTGCGTGGCCATGCGCAGATAGCTCAGGGCGGTCACCCAGGCGATGCAGAACACCTCGCTTCCCGCCGCGCACCGTTGCAGGAAGGCCGACGCCTTCTCGTGCCACGGACTGCTTCGGTCGGACGCGTAGAGCAGGATGTTGACGTCGATTCCGAAGCTCACGGCCGCCGCTAATCCATGGCGTCGAGCAGAGCGTTCTTGTCGGACAATTCGACCTTCGCCTGCATGTCCTTGCTGCACCAGGCGAAGACCGGTGCCGTCGCGTCACGCTTCGAGGCGGCAGTCGCCAGCGACTGCGCCAGCAGGTCCGACACCAAGCGCCCGAGCGACTTGCCCTCGCGCTGCTGCAGGCGCTTCAGGTCCTTGAGTACCGGGTCGTCGATGTCGATCGTGGTGCGCATGATGCGCGATGCTATTCCTCGTCGCATCAGATGTCAACGCCCCGGATCATGGCCACCAAAGTGGCGGTATCGAGGCGATCGGGGCAAGAGGCAGGACTTGCCCCCGTCAGTCGCTCCTCTTGTGAGGCAAGAGTCGAGACCCCGCCGCCTTGTGACCCCGCCGCCTTGAGAGGTGGCGCCGGAAATTCGGACAGCAGGATAAGTGGTAGCCTTGCCCCATTGAACGGCTGCGGAGTAACCGGCAACTCTGCGGCGTTCTCCCCTGCACCGGCAGGCTCCGTAGGCGGGGCGAACGCCGCCCAGTTACCGGTTACAGTTCGGCTTCCTCGGACCTTACACTGTCACCGTTTTTCAGCCCGTCACCGTTTTTCAGCCCGAATCGCCCGCGCTGGGGCGGCCGCCGGCTCAGGTGACGCCAGCCTGGACGGCAAGCTCGCTCAGGAACTCGTCAGCATCGGCGCGGATGGCCTCGATCTGCCGGCTCGCCAGGAGCTTCGTCCGCACCTCGTCGAAAAAGCCGACGGCGTACGCCTTGCGCGTCCACTGTTGTCGCTTGCCACGAATCCGCGACAGCAGGCGCCGCACATGCTCGTCGCGCAGCCCGTAGCCGACGAACAGGACGGTGTTGTTCTGCAGCAGCTCGGCGACCCTGTCGAGCAGCCTGGCATGCGTCTCGGCGTAGTTCTCGTAGTCATCCGTCGTCGCCACCAGCGACAGCGGTCTATCGCCGGAGCCGTGGATCTTCAGCAGATTGTGCTGGTCGTAATTGAACATCGGCGCGTCCGCATCCTGCGAAAGCACCTGGTAATGCTGGTTGATCTTCCGGTAGGCGGCTTCAAACAGGAGATCCCAATTGGTCGTGACGATGAAGCGGAACGCCTTCACGGCCGCCAGATGGCTCTCCTGCGGCTCCCTGTCCTGGGGAACCAGCGCCGCCAGACGGTCTACCAGAGTGATCTGGTCATTGAGCGCGACATACTCGTCACAGACGTCTTCCAGCGAGCGGGCGCCGTAGTCGTAGTCCGGGTAGTCGCGCTTGATCTGCATGCCGAGCTGATCCCGGATGTACGCCCCACCAAAGCCGATGGCTTTCCACGAAATTCCGGCGCCAGCAAAGAGCACGGCTTGCCGATTCCTCACTGCGTCAACGAGGGCTCCCTTGATCTGCATGTCTTCCTCCGGTCTCCGGTTACCGTTGAGCGCGCCGCGGTACGCGGTCCGCCAACCGTCGATGTGCAAGTCGCGGCAGCGACTGGCGAACCGCTCTTGTCGCTGCCGTTGTCCTCATCGTCAAACATAGTGTCTGATGAACTCGTAGTAGGCGCGCGGACCGTCCTTCGAGTGTCGCCGGACGGAGCGGATGATCCTGTCGACGCGGGCATTGAACTCCCTGAGCGTCAGCGCATCGACCCTGTCGACGCGCGCGCGGGCAACCTCTACGCAGCCGTCGACGATGCCAGCGGTCAGCGGGTTGCGAGCGACCTGCTCGTTCCTGCCGTAGCCGAATGCCTGCTTGACCGCCACCTTGGCGTTCTCCAGGGCGAAGATGCACAGGGTATCGGTCAAGTTGGGGTGCCGCTCATACTCGGCCTTCAGGCCGTTCTCGATGTCTTGCAGCAAGTCGATGTGGGGGTCGTCGCTGGGGTCCATGGCTGCTCAACTCGCAAGGGTGAGTGCGTTGGGAAATCTTCGCTCGTCGTCGTTCCGGTCGCGGTGCACGGCATCAGTGTAACCATGCCGGGACAGCAGCGGCAAGCAGATGATCGATGCCGGGCGGTCCCGCCCGCCCGGCGGCTCGACGCGGCGTGCGACACCAGTCGATGGGCGCATTGGCGAACGCGTCGGCAGAGTACTTGCGCTGCGCCGACCGCATTGCCTATCCTGAAGGCAGGGTGACCCGGCCTTTCCAGCCGGGTCGAGAGGTGGTGAGTCGGGGTGGGCAGGACATGGGTGATGGCACGGCAGCGGTTGGCGTGACGAGCGACCCGGAGGATCGGCGGCGGCGACTGCAATCGCTGCTTGCCGAACTGGCGGCGCTCGACCTGGAGCGCGACGCGGAGCGCGGGCGCGAGTTGCTGGCGGAAGCCGCGCAGAGCGTCGACCGGATGGCGGATCCGCGCCGCTGGGCGGCGTTGCGCAGCCGCTACGCTGCGCTGTCGGAGGAGATCGACCCGCCGGCCGCCGCCGCGGCCTACCGCGACGCGCTCGAGGTCTGGGATCCGGCCAGCGAACGCGACAGCTGGCTGGCGTGCCACGAAGGCATCGGCTGGCTGCTGGCGCGACAGGCGCCACTGACGCCGGCGCAGCAGCAGGAGGCGATCGAGCACCTCGAGTGTGCGGTCGGCGAGCGTCCGTACCTCGCGGCGATCCTGGCGCCGCTGTATCAGTTCCACACGCTGGGTGACCCCTGGGCCAACTGGCACAAGCGGGTCGCCTACCTCGAGCAGGGAGCGGCGCTCATCGATCGCGACAGCGAGCCCGAGCGCTGGGCGGCGGCGATGAATGCGCTCGCGGTCGCCTGCCAGGAGGAGCCCGACGCCGACTTCGGCGCCGCGCTCGAACGACGGCTCGCACGGCACGCACAGGTGCTCGCCGCGTTGCCTGCCGCGGCAACGGGTGCGCGCGTCGAGACCTGGCTCGCGCTCAGCGAGTGCTTCCGCTTCCGCTGCCTGGGCGACGCCGCGGCCAACCTCGCCACGGCCGAGAGCTACGCCCGCGATGCGCTGGCTGCCTGCCCGCCGGCCGCCGGCTGGCGCCTGCGCGCCGAGGCGCTGCTCGCGCTGGCGCGCGTGCTCCTGCGGCCCGGTCGCAGCGACGCCGCAGCCCTGGCCGAGGCGCGCGCGCTCTGCGACGAGGCGGCACCGCTCATCGACCCGGCGCTCAGTCCGGCACTGCGGGCGACGGTCGAGAGCTTCCACACCGACATCTGCCTCGAGGGCATCGCCGCCGGCGACCTGGCGCAGGTCGAGCCGCTGCTGGCGCACGGCCAGGCCGCGCTGGCGCTGTTGTCGGCGCCGGAAGCGTTGCGCGACCGCCGCGTCGTGCGCCAGGTGATCGCCGACGGCCTGTTGCTGGCGGGGCGATTCGAGCAGGCCGCAGCGACGCTGCGCGACGCGCTGGCCGAGGCGACGACTGCCCTCGCCGAGGCGAGCAGCATCGCCGGACGCATGGAGCGGATTTGGGAGTTCCGCGATTCCGCCGCCCTGCTCGCCCACTGCCTGCTGCGCCTCGGGCGTAGCGACGAAGCGCTGCTCGAACTCGACCGCGGCAAGGCCCTCTTCTGGCGGACGGATAACCGCGACTGGACGAGCGCCGATCTCGCCGGCCTGGTGCCGGCCGGCGGTGCACTGCTCTGCGCCAACTTCGCGGCCGAGCCCGGCGCCGTCACCATCGTCGCCGCGGGTGGCAGCGAGACGGTGTGGCTGCCCCAGTTCGGGCGCCAGCGCCTGCTGCAACTGCAACGCGGTGATGCGCATGCGACGGCGCTCGGCGGCTGGCTGCTCGCCTACCATCGGCAGCATGCGCAGGCGGCGGCGTGGCGGCAGACGATCGACGAGACCGGCCGCGTCCTCTTCGAAGAGCTCTGGCAGCCGCTTCTGCAGCGGCTGCCGGCGCTCGGCGTCGCCGCGGACGGTGAACTGCTGTGGTTGCACCAGGGCGGCAGCAGCGTCTTTCCGCTGCACGCGGCGTGGTACGCGGACGATCGAGGCGAGCGACACTGGCTGCTCGACGAGCATGTGATCCGCTACGCGCCGTCGATTCGCGCCCTCCTCGCGGCACGCCCGGCGAACGACGGTCGCGCGTCGGCGCTGCTGGTCGCAGATCCGCTGCGCGACCTGCCCTTTGCCGCCGTCGAGTGCGCCTGGGTGCAGCAGGCGCTCGCCACGCCAGCCACGCTGCTCGGCAACGACGAGGCGACACCGGCGGCAGTGGTCGCGGCGCTCGGCCGCGTCGACATCCTGCATCTCGCGACGCACGCGCGCTTCGACCTCGAGCGCCCGCTGCAATCGTGCGTCTTCCTCGCCGGCGGCGAGCGGCTGACGATCGAATCGCTGCTGCCCGCGCTCGCCGGCCGGCCGCCGGCGCTGCTCGCCCTGTCGGCCTGCGAGACGGCGATGGCGCGCGTCGCCTCGACCCCCGACGAGTCGCTCGGCTTTCCCGCCGCCTTCCTGCACGCCGGTACGCGCAGCGTGCTCGCCTCGCTCTGGCCGGTGGATGACGTCGCGTCGGCCTTCCTCGTCGGCCGCTTCTACCGCGAACTGGCCGGCGGCGCGAAGCCGCCGGCATGCGCGTTGCGCGATGCGCAGCGCTGGCTGCGGACGGTGAGCGTCGCCGAACTGATGGCGCTCCTGCGCGCGGCGAAGGAGCTGCCGCCGCCGGCTGGTCCGCTCGCGGCGGCCACGCGCAGTGCCTTGCGCAGTCACGCCGCGGACCACCGTCCGTACGCGGCGCCGTGGTTCTGGGCGGCATTCATCATTTGTGGAAGGGAATGAGAAATGAATGAGGACCTGCAACAGCTCGCCTTGCTCGACGCACTGCTCGGCAACTGGGACAGTATCCACATCCGCCTGGGCGATCCCACTCCGGCGCTGCAGGCGTCGCTGGCGGCGCTGGCCGGGCGCCTGGCGACCGCTGCGAACGCCGACGCCGTGGCGCTGATCCTGGACGACCTGCTCGACCTGCTCGAGGGGACGCCGGCCTACGCCTTCGTCCGCGAGCTGATCGTCCGCAGTCAGCTGGCTCTCGGCAAGACCCGCGCACTCGGCAGCGCCGGTGCCGTCTGCGCGCCGCTGGCCAGCGCCGAGGCCGCTGCCCTGGCCGGCGACGGCAGCGCGCGGCTGGCCACCGCCATCAGCGCCGAGGCCGAGCCGTGCACGATCGACATCCATTTCGCCACCAACCGGCAGCTCGCGAGGGCCGGTGAGGAGCGCTTCACGGCCGACCCTGCCGGGCAGCTGGCGTACGGACTGGCACGCGTCACCATCCCGATCGATCGCCACCGTCTCGGTCATGTCGAGCAGCGCGCGTGGTGGAACCGGCTCGGCGACGCGAAGGACAAGCGGCGGTACGTCGTACTCGGCGAAGTCGAGGCATTGTCGGGCGACGCGTTCCTCAGCCGGCTCGCGGCCGAGCCCGAGGCCGCCAACGGCCTGTTGGTGTTCACCCACGGTTACAACGTCAGTTTCGAGGAAGCCGCGCGGCGGGCGGCGCAACTGGCTTTCGATCTCCGCTTTCGCGGCCGCGTCGTGCTCTTCAGCTGGCCGTCCTGCGGCTCGCTGCTCGGCTATGGCGCCGACGAGGAGCGCGCGCTGCTCTCGGCGCACACCTTCCGCGGCTTCCTCGAATCGCTCGCCGACGGCCCGTGGAGCCAGGTCCACCTGCTGGCACACAGCATGGGCAACCGCGTGCTGCTGCACGGGCTGGCCGGCGACGCCTGGCCGAACGGCAAGCTCGCACAGGTGCTGTTCGTCGCCGCCGATGTCTATGTGGATCTCTTCCGGCAGCAGTTTCCGCGCATCCGCGACGCCGGCGCGAACTACACCTCCTACGCTTCGCAACGCGACCGGGCGCTGTTCTTCTCTTCGCTGCTGCACCGGGGCGAGCGCGTCGGTGCGATCGACGGCACACCGTTCATCACCGACGGCCTCGAGACGATCGACGCGACGGCGGTGGGTACGAGCGTGCTCGGGCTGGGGCTGGGGCACAGCTACTTCTCTGACCGGCGCAGCCTGCTGACGGACATCGGCGTCCTCGTCGGCGCAGGGCTGCCGGCGTCGCAGCGCGGTCTCGCGCAGTCCGACCGGCCGCGCTACTGGTACTTTCCGCGCTGAAGCCGGCGTCATCAGGTCGTCCGCCGCAGCCTCCTGCGCGTCGACGGCGGTCGCCGCCTGCAGGCTCAGCTGCCAGTCGGGCAGCCTCCTGCCCATTCCTCATTCCGGGCTCTGTCCATGCCGCATCGGCGAAGGCCATTCGCGGTGGACGGACGCCGCAAACGAAAGCGGCCGGGTCGGAAGCCGACCCGGCCTGCTCAATCGCGACGCAGAAGCACGCTTACTGGCGGCGACGGCTGGCGGCAAGACCGGCCATCGTCAGGCCCAGCAGGAGCATGGTGCCGGGCTCCGGGACCTCGTTCGATACGGTCGTCCTCGTGTCCAGGCCGAGTGCGATTGATCCCGCGCCGCCGGGAACCTCGTTCTTGACGACCAGCGCGAGCGAGTTGAATTCGCCCGCGATCGGAGCGAATGCCAGCGCGATGTTGGTCAGGCCCGTGCCATCGGCAGAAGACCAGATCCAGTCGCCGACGTCGACACTGTTGACCAGCACGTCCCAGACTACCGACTGCCCGGACGACAGTACATTCCGCGTCACGTTGAGATCCATCGACAGCGAGCTCGGGTTGAACAGGCCCGTGCCGGGGTAGTTCTCCGAGACGAGGTCGCCGCGTGCAGCAGACCAGAACCAGCCGACCTCGGTCGGGGACAGGGAGCCAACCGAGGCCACGACCGTTGCCGAACTCGTCGGGAACTGGACGGTTACACTCGCCGCGGTCGCCGCTCCGGCGACGGTAAGCAGCGCGGCGGCCAGGATGGTTTTGCGGAAGGACATCATTTTCTTCTCCATGGTAGTTGGTTGGGCAATCGCGTCTGGATTGCGGCACAACAACCCTAGCATGTTCCGTGCCAGCAGCTGAAAAACGAATTCAAGTGCTTGTTGCAATTGAATTGTGCGATCGCTTTCGTGGCACGACCGAGCCACCGTTCGGCACCAGCCTGTAAATTTCTTCGACAGACTCGAGCCCGCGGGAAGGTCGATCCCGCGGACACGGCTGGCGCGGTACAAGCGGCAGGATGTCGCGCGCCTGGCCGTGGATTCGCGGCTTGCCGCACTCGTGATCATCCACGGCGCCGGTCACCGCGCTGCGTGCGGCACAATTGGCTTTCGATCTCCACTTTCGCGGCCGCATCGTGCTCTTCAGCTGTTCGTCGCCGCCCATGTCTACGTCGATCTCTTCCGGCAGCAGTTTCCGCGCATCCGCGATGCCGGCGCGAACTACATCTCCTATGCTTCGCAACGTGACCGGGTGTCCGAAGCAGGCGCGAAGAGCCGAGGCCGATCGCCGCCCTCTTCCTGCCATGCGCGGTTCGCCGATCGTGCCGGCGAACGATGCCCCCTGCTTCGCTGGCCGGCGCTATTCGTAGTGCGTCCACATCGAGTCGCGGAGTCCGGGAACGGAAAGCAGGAACAGTGTTTCATGAATCGCCTGCCAATCCTCTGCAGAAACCAGCACGGCGCTGGTTCTCCTGCCCGAAATGAAGATCGGCTGATGTGACTCCGAGGTTTGATCGATCAGGCGATACAGATTCGCACGCGCTTCGCGGGCGGTCAGGATGGTCATGTGTGGCTCCTCATCTCCGCAAAGCGTACGAAAACAGGCACACCAGGTCCAGCGGCGGGACCGCCACTCAGCAAAGCTCGGCTGCGGTGTGGAACGACGACGAAGAGGTCAATTGTGGCCCCGGAATCAGCTCAGCCGCACCAGCTGCTTGCCGAAGTTCTGCCCGTGCAGCAGGCCGATGAATGCCGCCGGCGCGTTCTCGATTCCGTGCACGATGCTCTCACGATGGCGCAACCGTCCGCTGGCGACGAGTTCGCCGAGTTCGCGCAGCGCCGGTGGCCAGAAGTCGAGGTGCTCGCTGACGATGAAACCCTGCAGTTTCAGCCGCCGCAGCAGGATCAGTTGCGGTTCGCGAAGCGGTATCGCCTGGCCATCGTAGCCGGCGATCAGGCCGCAGATGGCGATGCGGGCGAAGGGGTTGCAGCGCCGCAGGACGGCGTCGAGGATTCTGCCGCCGACGTTCTCGAAGTGGCCGTCGACGCCGTCCGGGCAGGCGGCGGCGAGGGCATCGGCGAGCGAGCGGGTGTCGCCATGCAGGCGGTGGTCGATGCAGGCGTCGAAGCCGAACTCCTCGACCACGGCGCGGCATTTCTCCGGCCCGCCGGCGATGCCGACGACGCGGCAGCCGCGCAGCCTGGCGAGTTGGCCGACGACGCTGCCGACGGCACCGCTGGCGGCCGAGACGACGATCGTCTCGCCGCTCTGCGGCGCGATCAGTTGCAACAGCCCGTACCAGGCGGTGACGCCCGGCATGCCGACGGCGCCGAGGTGGGCCGAGAGCGGGATTGCCGTACCGTCGACCCGGCGCAGCGCGCCGGCGCACTCGCCATCGACGATCTGGTATTCCTGCCAGCCGCCCATGCCGACGACCTGGTCGCCGACGCGGTAGCGGTTGCTGCGCGAGGCGACGATCTCGCCGACGGTGCCGCCGATCATCACCTCGCCGAGCGCCTGCGGCTCGGCGTAGCTCTCGCCGCCGTTCATGCGGCCGCGCATGTAGGGGTCGAGGCTGAGGTAATGGTGGCGCACCAGCACCTGTCTGTCGGCGAGCGCGGGTATCTCGGTCTCGACGAGCCGGAAGTTGTCCGCTGCGGCTGCACCGCGCGGGCGCGCAACGAGGAGGACCTGCCGGTTGCGCGTCACGCTCGCTCAGCCATCGATGAAGCGCTCGATGAAGCTGGCGACTTTCGCCTTGCCGACGAAGATGCCATAGTGGCCCTCGCAGAGGATGTCGGCTTCGAGCGCCAGCAGCTTGCGCAGCGATGCCCGGTAGTCCCTGACGCTGGAGCGCAGCGCGGCGTGGATCGGCCCGTGCACGTCCTGCGCGAAGACGACGCGGCGATCGTCCGAGTCGACGACGAAAGCGACCGATCCGGGCGAGTGGCCGGGGATATGGACCACCTCGAGCGGGCGGCCGGCGAGGAGGATGCGGTCGCCGCCGGCGAGGCGGCGGTCGACCGGGCACGGAGTCAGGTGGTCGCCATACCAGCAGGCGGCGCTGACCTGGCTGTCGCCGGCTTCGAGCCAGGCGGCCTCGAGCTCATGAATCGCCACCTGCCAGCCGAACCGCCGGCGGAACTCGGACGCGCCGCCGCTGTGGTCATAGTGGCAGTGCGTCAGCAGCAGCGCCTCGACCTGCTCCGGCTGTACGCCGGCGGCCTCGATGTTCATCAGCACGCGCTCGCCGGCGCGCCCGCTGCCGGCGTCGATCAGTACGGCGGTGTCGGCGAAGTGGACGAGATAGATCGCCGCGTCGCTCTGGTCGGTCTGCCCGGGACCGCCGACCTGGCAGATCTCGGAGGTGATGAAGCGTGTTTGTGGTCCCATCGGTTGACTATTCCCTGTCGGCCTCGGCCAGCGCGGCGAGGAGTTCGCTGCGGGCGTCGGCGTGGTCCTGGTATTGGTGGCCGCGGCTGCGCTCGTACCAATAGCGGCTGTTCCAGGCATCGCCCTCGATCTTGTGCAGGATCGCATGGATCCAGCACGCCAGCGGGTCGTCCAGATCCTGGACGATGACGTGCGCCTGCTCCCAGTCGCCGGTGAGGGCCGCCCGGATGGCGCGCGTGCAGTTGCGGCGCGCCGCGTCGTCGCCGGACGTCATCGTGACGGCCAGCCGGTTTGCGGCATCGGCGGCGGCAGGCCGGGATCCACCACCGCCGATGGCGGCGGCGCCGGCCTGGTCGCGAGTGGTGGCGCCGAGGGCATCGGCGGCGGCAGGCCGGGATGCACCAGCGGCGATGGCAGCGGCGGCGACGGCTGCAGCCCCGCCGGTGGCCGCGGCTTCACTTCGACTGGCGGCTGCGGCCGCTGCCATGGCCGCCGCGGCGCGATGGACGCATGCCGCAGCTGGAAGCTCACCGGCCGCGCGCGCAGCAGAACCCGCCCGGAGGGGTCGACGATCGCCGCGTCGAGCTGATGGAACTGGTTGGGTGGTGGCAGCGTGTCACCCCAGAACTCAGGCGGAATCATGAACTCGCTGGCGGTGAAGCGCTGTTCGACCTGCCGCCCGTTGATCGCGACGACGAAGGCGTGCCCTTCGCCAAGCTGCAGGCGCGGTTCGACCGCCAGGCGGACCTCGAACAGCACAGTATTGGCGACGACGGCGCCGCCATCCTCGGGAAAGGTGATCGCCAGGCGGCGGTAGCTCGCGGCCGCCGCTTCGCGCTTGCCGGCTGCTTCGCCGGGCGTGGCGCTGGCCGGCGCCGGCGCTCGGCTGACCGGCACGGGTTCGACCACGTTGGGCGGTGGCAGGGTCACCGGCCGGGCGCCAGGCTGTGGTCTGTCGGAAAATACCGGCCCGTTGGCGCCGCGGGTCACGAACACCTCGTCGGCGACCAGCGCCGCCGGCAGCGCAAACGGCAGACAGCAGCCAGCGAGCAGCAGGCGGGCGTTCATCGCTGGCTGCCGGCAGCCGCAGGGTCCACGGCGAGTGCAGCGAGCAGCGTGCTGGCGACGCGTGGCGAGTAGAGCATCGCCAGGTGTCCGAGACCGTCGATCGCGCGATGGGTCGCGCCGGGCAGCTCGAGATTGGCTTGCGGCATCACGAAGTTGTCATGCGGACTGTAGATGACCACAGTATCGAGCAGCGACGCCGGGTTGGCAAGGGCCCGCAGCCAGTCGCCGTGCGGACGCATCTGGCGCGCGTTGTCGCCGGCGCCGATGTAGGCGAGCTGGCTGCCCTGGTGGGGCGTGCCGAGCGTCACCAGCTTCGCCACCCGCGCGCTGCCGCAGCGCTGCAGGTAGCGGCGCGCCACCAGCCCACCCATGCTGTGGCCGACGAGCAGCAGGCGCTCGGCGCCGGTCTGCGCCAGCACGGCGTCGATCCGCCGCGCCAGCGGAACGACGTAATGCTCGATGCTCGCGTAGACCGGTTCGAGGCTGATCGTCGCCACGCTCCAACCGGCCGCCTCGAGCCGCCGCCGCAGCCACCACCAGGCGGCGCGCGAACAACCGTAGCCGTGCACCAGCAGGACCGGGTCTCGCCGCCGGCCAGCCGCGGCGGTGCCGGCAGGCAGGCGGTCAGCACCCATCCACCAGCGTTCGACGGGAAAGATGAGGACGAAGCTGAGGACGAAGGCGGCGTATTCGGCGAGCACCATGCGCAACGCCCGCACCATGCCCAGCCGCGGTGCCGGCGAGTGCCAGGCGAGGGCAAAGGCGTAGCTCGTCGCGACGAGCAGCGCCCGCAAGGCGAGAACCCCGGCAACGGCGGCGACCGCCGCGGTTGCCGGCGAGGCATCGCCGAGCTGCGTCGCGATGGCCACGTAGAGCGCCACCTCGAGCAGCAGCGACAGGCAGAGGGCACGGGCGAGCATGATACGGCTCCGGGTCAGGGAATCAGCGGCGGCGGCCGCCCCGACAGCTCGGCGGCGAGCAGGCTGGCGTTGCGTGCCACGAGGCCATAGATCGAAAGTTGCGGATTGGCGCCGAGACTGGTCGGAAACAGCGATCCGTCGTGAATCGACAGGTTGCCGAGCCAGAAGTGCCGGCCACGGTGGTCGGCGACGCCGCGCTGCGGCACGTCGGCCATGCCGCAGCCGCCCATGACGTGCGCGCTGACGACGCGGCACAGGAGGGGCTTCAGCGGCAGCTCGGCGATCCCCTTCTTCGCCTGCGCCCAGCTCGAGTAGAGGGGCGCGGTCTCGTGCACCGGCGTCACCGCGCGCGCGCCGGCGGCGAACTGAATCTCGGCCATCGCCAGCAGAGCGCGCCGGGCCGCTTCCCAGATCACTTCGCCGAGCGGGTAGTCGAGGACCGGCAAGCCGTCGCGGCCCAGCCGCACCTGGCCGCCCTGGCTCTCGGGATGGAAGCCGTCGCGCAGCAGCGCGAGGACGACATTGACCCGGGTGAACTCGCGCATCAGTGCGGCGTGCGCGGCGCCGAAGCCCTGCAGCGTCGTCGCGTACAGTACCGGATGCAGCGGCGGCGTTTCCAGCTTGAAGCCGAGTGGACCGTCGATCGCCGTCTGGTGCAGGAAGAAGTCCGAGTACAGGGTCTGCGGCGCACCGGCGTAGGCGTCGACCCGCTCCGGCATCACCGCCGACGAGATGATCACAGGGTGCAGGAAGGTGCGCTTGCCGAGCAGCCGATGCGGATCGGGAACGCCGCTGCGCAGCAGCAGCGCCGGGCTGCCGATGGCACCGGCGGCGGCGACGAAGTGCCGCGCGCGCAGTTGCAGCCGCTTGCCGGAGGGATGGATGCCATCGGGCCGCAGCGCCAGGCAGTCGAGGGCGCTGATGCGGCCACCGCTGAAGCGCAGGCGCTCGGCGCGCAGCCGGGTGTACAGCGTCGCGCCGCGGTTCAGCGCCGCCGGGATGGTCGTCAGCAACATCGACTGCTTGGCATTCGTCGGGCAGCCCATACCGCAGTAGCCGAGGTTCCAGCAGCCCTTGACGTTACGTTTGATGGCGCCGATCGGGATGCCGAGTTTCTCCGCTCCGGCGGCGAGCACCTTGTTGTTCGGGTTCGGTGGCGTCTCCCAGGCGCGCACCCAGAGCTTGTGCTCCATCACCGCGAACCACGAACTCATCGCTTCGGCACTCAACTGACGCAGGCCGTAGTGGCGCTGCCAGAAGGCGAAGACTTCCGGTGGCGTCCGGAAGCTGCTCGTCCAGTTGACCGTCGTCGAGCCACCGACGCAGCGCCCCTGCAGGATGTTGATCGCCTTGTCCATGGTCTTGCGCGCCGCCGAATCCTGGTAGAGCTCCGGATAGGCCTCGGACTCGAGCATCCGGAAGTCGCTCGACGAGCGCAGCGGCCCCTCCTCGACGAGGATGACGCGCAGGCCGCTGGCGCTGAGGATGTCCGCCGTCACGCCACCACCGGCGCCGCTGCCGACGATGACGACGTCGGCCTCGACCGTCTGCCCCTTGCCGAGGGTGGCGGCGTCGATGTGCTTCCAGCCGGCAGCCAGGCCGGCGCGGATCGGGTCCTGCATCAGAAGTAGCCTCGCGGTGGACCAGGGTAGGCAATCGCCTCCCAGGTGTCGGGACGCGCGTACCAGGCGCCGAAAGTCAGGTCGTGCAGCGCCGCGTAGGCCCCCTGCAGCAGGGCCAGACGGCTCGTCCGCCAGGACTCGAGGAACGCGCTGACGTCGTCGACGCTGGCCTCGCGCCATGGCTTGCCGACCCCGGCGAGGACCATTCGCCCGGGCGCCAGCACCAGCAGCCCGAACAGTTCGCCGACTTCGCGCTGGCTGGCGACCGACAGGCCGGCGATCGTACGCGCGATGCCATCGACGGTGAGGGCGACCAGCCGCGATCGCTCGTCGCCAGCCGGCGGCAGCGCGCCGTCGAGCAGCGCGCCGGCGATCGCCGCCAGCATCGCGCGCTCGTCACTGCTCAGTCGCCGCTCGCCGGCAGCGTTGAGCCAGCCGGAGAAGGCGAGCAGCAGGCTGCCGGCGACGCCGGTGCGGATGAACTGGCGACGGCTGACGATCATCGCAACAGGATACGCGTCAGGCGGTCGAACAGCACACCGTAGGGCGGCTTGAAAAGGCCGATCGCCGACAGCCGCGACTGCCGGAAGACCGCCTTGCGCACCGAGAAGGTCTCGAAGCCGGCGAAACCGTGATAGCAGCCCATGCCGCTCGGACCGACACCACCGAAGGGCAGTTCCTCCTGCGCAATGTGCAGGATCGTGTCGTTGATCGTCACCCCGCCGGACACCGTTTCGTCGAGGACGCGCTCGATGTTGCCGCGGTCGTTGTCGAAGTAGTAGAGCGCCAGCGGCCGCGGTCGCTCGTTGACGTGGTGGATCGCCTGGCCGAGGTCACGGTAGGGGATGATCGGCAGCAGCGGCCCGAAGATTTCCTCCTGCATGACGCGCAGCCCGTCGTTGGCACCGAGCAGCGCCAGCGGCGGCAGGTGGCGCCGTGCCGGATCGGCTGTCGCGCCCGGCAGCAGGTCGACGATCGTCGCGCCGGCGGCGCGCGCCTCGTCGACGTAGCCCGCGAGGCGGGCATACTGCCGCTGATCGACGATCGCCGAGTAGTCGGCGTTGTCGTCGATGTGAGGGTAGCAGCGGGCAAGCACCGCGCGCGCGTGCTGCACGAAGGAATCCTCCAGACCTGCCGGCAGCAGGACATGGTCGGGCGCGATGCAGGTCTGGCCGGCGTTCAGGCACTTGCCGATGATGATCCTCTCGACGGCATGCGCGAAAGCCGGGCTGCCGACCAGCGTCGGACCGATGATCGCCGGCGACTTGCCGCCGAGTTCGAGGGTGACCGGCGTCAGGTTGGCGGCGGCCGCCTGCATGACCTGCCGGCCGACCGGCGTCGAGCCGGTGAACAGCAGGTGGTCGAAGGGCAGCGCGGCGAACTCGCGCGCCACGGTCACGTCGCCCTCGACCACCGACAGCTCGTCGTCGGCGAAGTGACGGCCGACGAGTTCGGCGAACAAAGCGGCGGTGGCCGGGGTACTCTCCGACATCTTGACCAGCGCCCGGTTGCCCGCCGCCAGCGCCGCCGCCAGCGGTGCCGCGGCGAGGAAGACCGGGTAGTTCCAGGGGACGATGATGCCGACGGCGCCGAGCGGCTGATGGCGCACTTCCGCCCTGCCGGGCTGGAACCACAGCGACACCGGCCGCGCCTGCGGCTGCATCCAGCGTCGCAGGTGGCGCCGGGCGTGCCGGACCGCCTCGTGGCTCGGGAAGATCTCGAGCAGCCTCGTCTCGGCCGGCGAACGGTGGCCGAAGTCCTGGCGCACGGCATCGGCGATCGCCCGCTCGTGGTCGAGCAGCAGGCGGCCGAGCGTTCGCAACCGACGTTCGCGCAGTGCGCGCGGCGGATTCGGGTCGCTGCGCGCCGCTGCCTGCAGGCGGGCAAAGCGGTTGGCCAACGACTCGGGATGGGGCATGGCTTGCTCCTGGCAGAGGTTCGGTCAGCGGCCAGTGTAGTCGCTGCCGCTGCCGCCGGTTAGGCGATGGCCTCTAAACAGCGCCGATCAGGCAAGGCATAATCCGCCGCCATGGACGATGCAAGCGTCTCGATCGAGAAACGGCAGTGCACAGCAGCGTTGCGGCAGCACCTGCAGACGGCCAAGCGCCTGCGCCTGCAGGCGAACAGCGAGCCGGCGGCAGCGGCGAAGCGCCTGCGCCTGCGCGAGTGGCAGGCGGGGCGCCTGGCGCGCACCCATGCCGATCTGCTGGCCAGCCCCCGTTTCGGCGCTGCCGCCCGCTTCTTCCTCTCCGATCTCTACGGCCCGAAGGATTTCAGCAGCCGTGACGAGGAGGTCGAGCGCATCCTGCCCCTGTTGATCCGCATGTTGCCGACTTCGGCCCTGCAAAGCGTTGCCCTGGCGGTCGAGGTCGACGCGCTGTCCGAGGAACTCGACTCGGCGATGGTGGCCGAACTCGAGCGCGCCGGGATGATCGAGCGTATCGACGAGGAGGCCTATGCCGCCGCCTACCGCGCCGTCGGCTGCCGGCCGGAGCGGGAGCGCCAGGTGATGCTGATCCGGCAGACCGGCGAAGCCCTCGACCGCGTCGCCGGCAAGCCGCTGCTCGGCACCATGCTGCGGCTGATGCGCGCTCCGGCGCAGCTCGCCGGTCTCGCCGAGCTGCACGAGTTCCTCGACCGCGGCCTCAACGCTTTTCGTTGCATGGGCCCGGCCGGCGAGTTCCTCGACTCGATCGACGGCAAGGAGCGTGCGCTGCTCGCGCAGCTGTTCGCCGCTGCCGCCGATCCCTTCGCCTGAGCATTCGCTACACGTTGTGACACAAAAGGCCAACTACTTCACAGATCCCGGGACTTCAAGTCTGTAGCATTCGTTCTGTCGCCGGGGCACTTCCCTCCCCCTCCCCCCTCCCCCCAAGTGGTCCGGCGACTGCTTCACCCGGCCCGCTCAGTCCCCCCCTGGCGGGCCGTTTCTTTTTCCGGCGTCGCGCGCCGGCATCTCCCCTGCGCATTACGTCACAGATCCCGCCGCCTCGAGTCGGTAGCATTCGTTCTGTCGCCGGAGCACTCACCTCCCTCTCTTCCTCCCCCCAAAGTGGCTCGGCGACTGCTTCACCCGGCCCGCCCAGTCCCCGCTTGGCGGGCCATTTTTTTTCTGGCGTCGCGCGCGGGCAGTTCGTCCGGCAAACGGCATCTTGCGGCCCGCTGGCCGCAGGTCGCTGCTGCGGCGCGCGTTGCAGCCCGCATGGTCCAGCGACGAGGTGAGAGGCAGGCTTTTCGGGATGGCCGGGGCGCGCGGTGCGCCCGGCGGGTCAGCGCGAGCGAGTCCGGATCAGGCGATACGGCGCCAGCTCGGCGTCGGCCAGCCGCAGCCCTGTGGCATAGGGATGCGGCAACGGAACCGGCGCGATCGGCGTGTCACCGTAGTCACGGAGGATGCGCGCCACATAACCCCTGGTTTCGGCATAGGGGGGGATCTGGTTGCCATGGCGCATGACGGCCCCCTCGCCGGCGTTGTAGGCGGCCAGCGCCAGGGGCACGCTGTTGAAGCGGTCGAGAAGCAGCCGCAGGTACGCCGTCCCGGCACTGACGTTGCTCTCGGGATGCTCGCGATCGACGACACCGAAGCGCCTTGCGGTGGCCGGCATCAGCTGCATCAGTCCGACGGCACCCTTCGGCGAGATGGCGTCCGCCCGGTACGCCGATTCGGCACGGATCACCGCGTGCACCAGCTCCGGATCGACCCCTTTCGCACGCGCCTGACGTTCGATCAGCGGCGCGAAGGGGCCCGGGGTCGCCACCCGCCGCTGCCGGCTCGTCCCGGCACTGCCGGAAAGGCCAGCGTGGTTGCCCTGCAGGACATACTGCGAGCGCTCGATGCTCAGACGAAACGGATCCGGCCGCTTTGACAGCCGGGGTGGCGCCTCCTGCGCCCGCGCCTCGGCAGCCGCCGCTACGCCTGCGACGGCGGGCGTCAGCCCGAGCAGCATCGCCGTCCAGAGCGGCCGTAGCCGGCAAGACCAGCCCTCAGTACGCACCGGCATCCTTGAAGACGAGGGCGATGGTGCGGAAGATGATGTACAGGTCGAGCTTCAGCGACCAGTTGCGCAGGTACTCGAGGTCGTACGCTACGCGGCCCTCCATTTTGTCTAGTGTCTGCGTCTCGCCGCGATAGCCATTGACCTGCGCCCAGCCGGTGATTCCCGGCTTCACCTTGTGGCGCACCATGTAACCCTTGATCAGCTTGCGGTAGGTCTCGTTGTGCGCGACCGCATGCGGCCGTGGGCCGACGATGCTCATCCTGCCCTGCAGGACGTTGAAGAACTGCGGCAGCTCGTCGAGCGAGGTCCTGCGCAGGATCGCGCCGGCGCGCGTCACGCGGGTGTCGCCGCGGCAGGCCTGCGCGACCAGCGGCCCGTCCTCGCAGACCGACATCGAGCGGAACTTGTAGACGATGATCTCCTTGCCGTCGAGTCCGTAGCGGCGCTGTTTGAAGATGATCGGCCCGGCCGAGTCCAGCTTCACCAGCAATGCCACCAGAAGCAGGATCGGCGAAATAAGGACGAGAATCAGCAACGAGATGATGATGTCGCTGCAGCGCTTGACGATCCCGTTCAGCCCGGCAAAGGGCGTGTCGCGCACGACCATCACCGGCACCCGCCCGACCGCATCCATGCGCGCCTGGATGAGGTCCGTGACGAAAACGTCGGGGACGAAATAGAGCGAAGCCGTCGTATCGCGCAGCGCATCGAGCAGTGCGAGGATTCGCGGTTGCGTCGCCATCGGCAACGCCAGGTAGATCACATCGACAGCCTCCTTCTTCGCGTATTCGGCGACATCGGCCAGCCTTCCCTTCAGCTGGTCGGCAGCAATGCCGAGACGCTCGACTTCACGGTCATCGAAATAGCCGTCCAGCCTGATTCCCAGCATGGGATGCGCCGCGATCTGGGCCGCCAGGTGTTTTCCGAGGCTGTTGCAACCGACGATGACTCCCCGCCGTGCCGGGCCGCCCGCGCGCAGCAGCAGTGGCATCAGCTGCCGGAGGAGCAAATGACCAACGAGTTGCAAGAGGGGAGTCAACCACAGCAGACCGAGCAGGACCTCCCGCGGAAAAATCTTGTAGAGACTCGTCGCCCAGCCGAAGAAAATCAGCAACGAGGCGCTCGCCAGCCAGTTGAGAAATACTTCACGGATCACATGCCGCAGCCGCAACTGAATCAGGCTTCTTCCCGGAAAGCTGAGCGCAAAGAGGAGCACGCCAAGGACCAGATAATGATTGTAGGCATCATCGCCGGACCAGGACATCAGCAGGAGCAGCGCACCGATCTGAGCCGTCGGGTCGACCATCGACTCGACGAACTGGAACAGGGAGCCGCCTACCCTATTGACACCGAAAAATGGTCTGTTTCTGGCCATCGCCATCGCTTCCCGCAAGAAAAAGCGCGTCTCGTCACACCACCCGACGCGTATCGTCCCGCGCCAAACGGCCGGGCCGATGAGTCTGTCATCACGCCGCCATTCTATCGGCCGAAGGCGCTGTCACCGTGACGTAGTTCTCACGATGGAAATCTCGCGCATGGCAAGCTTCGCTCCGTCGGAAACGTGAAAGCCGACCCGTCAGCGGCTGACGACATGCGGTTGTCGACCGCCGTCGGTTGCTCCACGGACGACGGCGCCCACTGACTGCGCGAGCCGCTGGCAAGTGCATGAGGGAGAGTGCCGAGCGACAAGAGAAGGCACGCTGTCGCGCTGGCCTGTGGCCCGAAGATGATTATCGACGAGCCCGGTTGCCGCCAGGCAAGCGTGTTCCAGAAACAGAGAGACCAGATGATCCTGACTGCATCGGCAAACGACTTCGACAGCACCCTGCTGGTGAGGACGATGCGCGCTTCACTGGCGGTGGAAAGCCACTTGAGCCTCCTGTTGTGGTTGCAGGGGGATGTCCGCCGCATGATCCCGCACGACGTGCTGTTCTCCTGCAATGGCTCGCTCGGGAATGAGGCCTATCAATACGATGTCGTTTCCGCGATTCCGGGAATGCGCACCTCGCTGCTGCCGCCGCAGACGCTGCAAATGATTGGCGAGCGGATGCACGAAGATTGGGTTGCAGCAGCCGACAGCGCCGGACCGGCCGCGCTTTGCCGCGATTTCGCGCGTTACCTTGCCGGGAGCGAGCCGCACGCCGCCCTGGCGACGATGAAGCACGCCCTCTGCCACGCCATCTCGGATACGCGCGTCCGCGTCGATCACCTGTACATCCTGCTGCGGCAGCGACAGCCCTTCAGCAACGAGGAGCGACGGCTGTTCGAGCTGCTCCTGCCGCATGTCGACGCCGCGGTGAGCAAGATCGAAGCCCTGCCCACTCAGGCAAGGGCGCGCGCCGGCCAGCCGGCAACGTTCGATTCGCTTGGCGTCAACAGCCTCAGCAACCGTGAGCGCGAGATCCTGGAATGGGTTCGCTGCGGCAAGACCAACATCGAGATCGGCATGATCCTCGGCATCAGTGGTTTCACGGTCAAGAACCACCTGAAGAGCATTTTCCAGAAGATCAACGTCAGCAACCGGGCGCAGGCGGTTGGCAAGCTCGACACAATGAGCACTTCCGGCAGTCGCGCCCTCGCCGCGGGCTGAACCCCGCTGGTTGATCAGCCGCTGCCGCACTTCACCCGTCGATGGTTCACCCAGCGCCGCGAGGATGTCGCCGCTTCGTGCCGACGAGCCAAAGTCGATGGCGGATCAGACAGGCTTGAGCGCGGGCGTCCCGCAACCGTGATCCGGTTCGCAGGACCCTGTCGAAAAGGGCAGGCCGACAGCTGACCGTGGTCCTCGTCTGGTCCGCGTCCGACGCATTCGCCGCACGCCAACCGAAGGGGTCGGGGAATTGATTGATTCGTGCGCTACCGCCGAAGGCGGCCTTCTGCCATCAGCCCCCGACTGCCATAAATCGATCCAGTGAGTCGCCTCGGCGCCATGAGATGACCCCGGCCGCTGGCATTATCCAAGAATCTGGCGCATCCGCGCCATCATGTTCGCGATTCGCTTCCCATAATGGCGCGGATAATGCACTCACGCAGTCGATCAGACGCCCGAGCGGCTGCGACGGCGGGCAATCGCTCCAACCAGTCCGAGTCCAGCCAGCATCATCGCGAAAGCCTCCGGCTCCGGAACCGGGGTCGTCAACAGGAAATCCTGACGCTCGGGGTTGACCAGCTTGTCTGCGAAAAGCGTCGGCAGGGTCGTGTTGATATTGCCCCACTGCGCGTTCAGGTTGTTGATCGCAGTTTGCGTGCTGCCGGTTCCGCTGGTCGCCGTAAACGTGCCGCCGGCCAGATTGTAGGTGCCGCTCGTTTCGTAGATCACCTCCCACACCGCCGACTGCATGGCGGCCGACTTGTCGGCGCTGTTGTTGAACGTCGGATTGGCCGCAAGCCACGTCACCAGGCGGCTCAGCCCCAGATAGACGGGGTTGGTCCACGCCGTCGTGCCGGAAACGATCGAGTACGTGTAGTTGGTATTGAAGTTGAAGCTCTGCGTCAGCTCGGCGCAGAAAGTAGTGAACGCGTTGCCGTCGAGAGTGCCCGAGAACTGGCCGGCTCCCCCGCTATAAGCCGGGGCGGCGACGCTGACACTCGACGGACCGCCATTGGTGTAGCCACTGATGTTGACCGTAGCGGCAGACGCAGGAGCAGCAATAGCGGCCGCGAGGCCCAGGGCGGCAATACCCCTGGCGATGTTTTTCAGTTCCATGGTTGGTTTCCTTTCCTTAATTATTCATAAAATCATGGTCTGTGATCAGGAAACTGGTTCTTCAGTCCCTATTCCACGGTTCCCAATTTACCGTCGCCCCTCCCGGCGGGCAATGACCCGATCGGACTAGTCCTGATGGATCAACGAAGTGCCAATTAAGTCTGCGACTTCTGAAGGCGAGTCCGCCATACTGCCGGGACGTCTCGATCCATATTTTTGAACAATCATATTTAGCAATGAGTTGGGCTTCTTTCCTGATTCCGTTTCCCGTTGCCGAACGACCTCCGGAGCAGGCGCGGCTGCACAGCCTGCAGGCGTTGCGCGGCGTCGCCGCACTGCTCGTGATGCTCTACCACACCGGGACTCTGTACGCGGTCCATACGGGCGAGGTCCTGTGGCAGAACGTCTTCAGGGCGGGCTTTGCCGGCGTCGACGTCTTCTTCGTGCTCAGCGGCGTCGTGATCTGCAGTGCCCATGCAGGCGATATCGGCAGACCCGAGCGTGCGCTGCGCTTCGCCATCCGACGCGCCTTCCGCCTGCTGCCGGTGTACTGGCTGGTGGTGGCGATGAAGGTGCTCAAGGATGGCGCCAGCGTGCCGCTGGCGACGCTCGTCGGCGCGATCCTGCTGCTGCCAGTGCCGAAGCCGTACATCACGGTCGCATGGACCCTGTCGTACGAGATCCTCTTCTACACGCTCTTCCTCGTCTGCATCCTGTTGCCATGGGGCCGCTACGCCGCACTCCCGCTTCTCGCCCTGGTCGTGCTGCCGCTGCTGCCACTCACGGGGCCAGCCGACAGTCCGGCGCTGCAACAGGCTGCCCGCTTCCTGTCCAGCGCGCACTGGCTGGAGTTCGCCTTCGGCGTCGTCGCTTATGGCCTGCTGCGCCGCTGTGGGCCACCCTCGCCAGCGGTGAGCGCCCTGCTGGCCGCCGCCGGCATCGGCGCCTTCGGTGTCGCCGCCGTCCTGGGAACCTGCATCAGCCAGTCGCTCATCGGCCAGGCCGGACTCAGCGCCCACGACGTGGCCGAGCTGCAGGGAAACGCGGTCCTGGAACACGCGGTGTTCAGCTTCGGTCTCCCCGCCGCGGTGGCGATCGTCGGGCTGCTCGGGCTCGAGCGCCATGGTCGCCTGTGGCTGCCCTGGCAGAGGGGGCTGGTGTGGAGTGGCGACGTTTCCTATTCGCTCTACCTGACGCACGGCTTCGTCATCAACACGCTGCTCGGCGTCGGCTGGGCGCGCGACTGGCTCGTGCGCCAGCCCTTGCTGCTCGTCGTCGTCTGGGGAGCCGCGCTGCTCCTCGCCTCGCTCCTCCATCGGCTCGTCGAGATACCGGCGCTGCGCCTCGGCGGGAAGCTCAGCGGTCGTCGGCGATGAGAGCGACTGACGACGAGGCGGCCTGCAAGGAAGGCCCTGGACGCAGCCGGCGCCACGATGCGCCGCGTCGCAGCCGCGACCTCCGTCTGGCGTCGACGCGTCGGCGGGGCGCTGCAACTACTGCACCCCGCCGAGTCCAGGTGGTTTCAGTGCCCTGACGCAGGTATCAAGGCCCGCGGCAGGGCATGGCAGCGGTCGTCAGCGGATCAGGATCTTGTTCGCGCCAACGACCACACAACCGTCGGGCGCATCTCGCGTGACGACCGCGTTGGCGCCGATCGTGACGTGGTCGCCAATCCTTACCGGACCGAGAATCCGGGCACCGGCACCGACATAGCAGCCCCGCCCGATCGTAGGCGCCCCATCCGGCTCGCTCAGGCTCTTGCCGCCGATGGTGACCTGCTGCATCACGGTCGTGTTTTCGCCGATGACCGCCTCGCTGTGGATCATCACACCATAGGGATGGGGAAACTGGATGCCTGCGGGAAGATCGCAGTAGACGTCGCTGTTGAGGAGGACGCACACCAAGCGGTGCAGCCGCGGGCGACTCTTCTTTCCCCGGGTGGCCCAGATGAGCAGCTTTGCCGCTGCCGGATTCTCGACTTCCATCATTCACTTCCTCTGCCTGTTCGTCCGCAGGAACCCGCTTGGCGGAGCTCGCGGTGCGCCATGCTGGACAAGTCACGAAACGAAAGAACCTGATCCTGGGACACGACCCGGCCCATCGTCGCCAGCCGCGAGGCCTGCGCCTCGACCGGCGCATACACGGCATTCACCCGGTCGTCCCAGGAGGCGGCGAGCGCCTTCCTGCATGCCCCTTTGCGCAAGCGAAGCAGCAAGCCCGGAGAACGGGCAAACTCGACCAGGGACGCAGCCAGGCTGCTCACGATGGCCTCCTGGCTGACACCTCGCGCCGGGACCGCCCGACCGCAGTTCTCGTCCACCATCTCGGCTGGACCACCGAGATCCAGGCAGAGGACGGGCAGGCTGCTGGCAAAGGCCTCGAGGACGACATTGCCGCTCGAGTCGTGCAGACTGGGAAACACGAGCAGGTCGTGCTCACGGTACTTGGCAAGCAACTCCGTCTGGCTCAGCTGGCCGCAGAAAGTGACCCTCGACTGGATACCGAGCGCCGTCGCCATCGCCTGCAGAACGCCATCCAGCGGTCCGCTGCCGACGACGGCAAAGCTGATGTCAATGCCGGCAGCAGCGGCCTGGGCCACCGCTGCGAGAGCCAGATGGATCCCTTTCAGATCGATCAGCCGGCCAGCGTAAAGACAGCTCAGCCGGCCGGGCGCAGGCAATCGCGAGCCCTGCACGATGCGTTCGCGGCTGATGCCGATCTCCAGCGAAACCACCGCGCTGCCGCCAGCACTGGCGATCCAGTCGGCAGTCTCGCGCGTCTTGGCGATGACCCGATGCGACTCCCTGAGACAGCGGCGCAGTGCGGGATTCCAGCGTGACGCGAGATTGACCGCATAGCGCAGGAACTCGCCAACGCGCGACCAGCGCTGCGGCATCCCGCGAACCAGCGGCCAAGGGGCCATTTCACCACCGCCGACCGGACCGAAGATGCACGGGATGCCGAGGCGATGGAGCCGTGTCGGCTGCCTCCAGACGCCGAAAGTGAGATGGTGGGCGACGTCGAAGTGCTGCTGCCGGTGAGCGGCGCGAGCGACGTCAAGGATGCCGCGTTGCCAAAGCGCATAATAAAGATGGACGCCGCGCCCGCCGCGCTTCCACCACGCGGCCCAGCGCGGCAGATCGTAGTAGAGAAAGTGGAGCCGTGAGCGGTAAGGTTCGCCAAGCTGGCCAAGCGCTGCGCTGATCGCGGCGCAGTTGTTGCTCCGCGTCAGAACCCATACCTCATGCCCGCGCCGGGCGAGAGCAAGCGCCCAGTTCCAGCCGACTCCCGGCTCCGAACCCTTGTCCGGTTCACAGGCATAGGCAGACAGGAGGATCTTCACGCTGCGCTCCTCATTCGCAGGAGTCTCGGCTGGGTCGATGTGCGCCGCTTCACCACGATTTCCTCCACACGTTCTGCGCCAGTCATGGGCGAATCCTAGTGCGCTCGCCGCGAGCCGACCGTGAGCAAATGCTCAGGCTGCAACCGGAGGTCATCGATTGCTCGCCAGTTGCCAGCATGCGCGCACCAGAAAGATCGAATTGGTCACCAGATAACGCCGCCACAGGCGGCGCGGCTCCGAGAGCAGTCGATGCAGCCACTCGAGGCCCGCTTGCTGCATCCAGATCGGCGCCCGCTTGATCGTTCCGGCATGGTAATCAAAGGCGGCGCCGACACCGATCATCACCGCCTCGATCCGGCCGCGATGCGCAGCCATCCACCGCTCCTGCTTGGGGCACCCAAGGCTGACCCATACCGTGCCGGCGCCGCTGCCATTGATCATGTCGACGATTGCCGCATCCTCGGTGGCGGAAAGCGTTCCGAAGGGCGGCGAGTAGGCACCCGCGATCTGCAGCCCGGGAAAGGCGGCGAGCAGGCGCGCCTCGAGTGCGTCGAGGGTCTGGCTGCTACCACCGTAGAGGAAGACGGCTTCGTTCCGTTGCGCTGCCTGCCGGCAATATCGCCACATCAGGTCTGGCCCGTTGATGCGTGCCTGGTCGCGATGGCCCGCCTGGCGCAGCATCCAGGCTACCGGCGCGCCGTCGGGTGTCGCCATGTCGGCACCACTGATGACCCGTTCGAACTCCGCCGACTGGGTCGTCATCACCACCGAGTGCACATTGGTGATGCACACATAGCGGCTCTCCCTGCGATCCGCCCAACGCTGGATGCGATCAACCGCTTCGTCCCAGTCGACGGCGTCGACCGCCGCCGAAAGGACTCGCTCCGTCCGGCGCGCAACTGCTGCTGTCATGCCATGCCTCCCTTCGCCTGAGCAATAGCTTCGCTGTAGATGGCCATCAGTTCCTGATAATTGCCGTCGGCAGTAAAGTGGGCTTCATAATGCGCACGCGCGGCGCCGCCCATGCGCGCCATCTCTGCCGGATGGGCATGCGCCCAGCGCAGCCTCCTGGCCAGGTCATCCGCGTCGCCCGGTTCGAACAGGAAGCCGGTCACCCCATCCTCGATGAGTTCGGCCAGTGCGCCGATCCGGCTGGCGATCACCGGCAAGCCACAGCCAAAGGCTTCGACCAGCGTGCGCGGGAAGTTCTCGTACCAGATGCTCGGCAGAACGAGTGCTTTGGCCGCCACCATCCTCTCCCGCACCGCCGCCGGTGGCAGGGCACCAAGCCCGCGAATGTTCGCTGCGCCAGCCAGAAGCCTCGCCTCCGGTCCCGACCCGGCGACGACCACGGGTACCTCGGGGACTTTCGACGCGGCATCGACCAGGGTCCGGATGCCCTTCTCCGCCGAGAGACGACCGACGAAGAGGAAGTCGCTGCGCGCACCGGCTGGCGGGGGTGCAAAGTCGACGAAATTCGGTTTGACGACCACCCGCTCCGCAGGCAGACCGCCTTCAACAAACTTCCGGCGGCAGAACTCGTTCAACGCGATGTATCGAGTCACCTTGTCGCGCCACGTGCCGAGCGCCCGATGCGTCATCACCATACCCGCCAGGACCGCACTCTGCGCCACTGACCCGCGATAGCAGGCCCGGGTGATCCCGCGCCAGGGTGCACGCCCGAGACAGTCCTCGCAAACCGTCTCCTGGCGGAGGAACATGGCCTGCGGGCAGAACAGGCGAAAATTGTGCAATGTCTGTACCACCGGGATCGCAGCCCGCTCCGCGGCCCAATACAGCGAGGGGGAGATCAGCGGGAAGGTGTTGTGGACATGAATGACATCCGGACGGTTTTGGGCGAGGATCCCCTGCAGGTCGGCAGTCGTCTGCCTCGACCAGATGGTCCTGGTCAGCAGGCCCAGGCGGGAGAGGTCGGCGATGTCGCGATTGTCCTTCTGATAGAGCTCGACAGTGTGCCCGTGGGCCCGCAGCAACTCGGTCTCCGCCTCGACCACACTGTCTTCGCCCCCTCTCTGCTGGTAGGCGTTGTGGACCATCAGGATGCGCATCTGGGAGCCCTGTCGGTCGGGTGCAGGAGAAGACATCTCAGCGCGTCCCGGTCGATACCGTCGCGTCGCCGTTCGCGCCATTGGGCAGTGGCCAACGGGCGCTGGCCGCGCCGACTCCGGTCGCTCGCTCCGACAGGGGCCGACGCAGCAGACGAAGCGTGCCGAGGCTGTGAACGCAGTCGGCCACGACTCGGTCGCGTGCATCGACCCCGCCGCTGGACTCGACGTACATGCTCAGGGTGTCCAACAGATACAGGCCGAACATCCTGGCGACCTGGTCAATGGACGCATCGGCAGTGGCGAGGACGGCCTGCAGGTGAGTGCGCCCGTCCTGCAGCAGGGCCATGAGCGCCTGCGGCCGCAGCCTGGATCGCCGTACCAGGATGCGCTGGATGGAATGGAAGTGGAAGAAGTCGTGCAGTGGCGTCGCGCTGTCCTGCGCGTACTCCCAGTCGAAGACGGTGATCCCCCGCGCGTCCTGGTTGATGTTCCACGGCGCGAAGTCGCCATGTCCGATGCAGGTCGTGATGACCTGCCCGCGCAGTTCGGAGTCGATCCACCGCCACGCTTCCGGCGTTCCCGCCAGCAGCGGCGAAGCAAGGTCGCGCGAAAGGCGAAGAAAGCGATCATGCAACCGCCCTCGCAGTGGCGCCTCCTCCCACACCCAGTCGCGGCGGCTGGTGCGGCACAAGTGCGCGAGAAAGGCACGGTGCAAGGGCCCCAGCCGGGCCGGTGATGGCAGCACGGTCGCCGCCGGCATGGTCAGAAAACGCCGTCCGCTGCTCAGACACCCGGCGCGAGCAAGCTCCGGCACGGAAGCCTTCAACTCGGCGACCTGCCCAAGGCGAGCCAACCAGGATGCTTCGCCGGCCAGCAACTCATCCGCCCCGGGGCGGAACGCGATCTTGCTCACCCAGGCCCGACCGGATGTTGAGAGGCTCAGCACGACGACCTTCTGGAAGGGCCCGGGCGAACCGAACTGGATCAACACCGGCGATGCTCCGCTGTCTGCCGGCAGGATCTGCTGCAGCAGATCGGCCTGCTCGCGCGCCATGCACACCTCGCTACGCGGCCAGGTCAGACCGACGCGACCAGCGTGCCAGGCCGTGCGCGCCAGCCATCGTCGCGCCGGCGAGCGCACCAGATAGGCCAGTTCCGGCAGACGCTCGAGGTCACGCCGGCAATAGAGCTGGCGTGCCTTGACCGGCAGCAGCGAGTGCCAGCCGAGCCCACCCTGCGGCTCTGCCGTCTGCTCCTGAAGCGACAGCGCGAGCCACTCGCGCCACTCACGGGCCGCGTTCATTCTGTTGCCGACACCAGGTGATAGGGTTCCAGAGCGGCAACGACCGACTCATCGACGACCGCGCCATAGCCACCGGCGAGGAGCTTCGCGCCGACGCGCAGTGCCGTACCGGTCAGCCGGTACAGCGGCAGTCCCGGCCATCCGGACAAGCGGCTGCGACTGCGAATCTCCGCGTCCTCGAGACGACCCTGCGGCCGCAGCGAGCGGGTCTTCTGCTGCGGGTAGAAGCGCATGCAGGACAGGTAGTGCGGGATGTGCGCGATGCGCGCATGACGGGAGAAACGCTCCCAGAGATCGCTGTCCATCGCCAGGTTGAAACGCGGATCAAGGCCGCCGACTTTCTCGTACAGGCTGCGCCGCCAGAACATCGACGGTTGCGGGATGAAGTTGTGATCGAAGAGGAAAGCATGGCGGAAAAAGGGGCCCTCCTTCTTCGGCCGCAGGAAGCGACCGTGCGCATCGATCCACAGCGAATCACCATACACCGCCTGGACGCCCGGATGGGCGGCGAAGAATGCGCCGATCCGGTGCAGCGCACCGGGCAACAGCAGATCGTCCGAACACAGCCAGCCCTGAACTTCGCCGCTGGCGCGCGCGAAGCCCTTGATCAGCGCGTCCGTTTGCCCTTGGTCGCGTTCGCTGACCCAATGGGCCAGCGAGCCCTGATGCCGCTCGATCACGGACAGGCTGTCATCGGTCGAGCCGCCGTCAACGACGATGTACTCGAGTCCTGGGTAGCTCTGGTCGAGCACCGAACGCATGGTCGCATCGAGGTAGGCGCCCTGCTGATAGGAACAGGTGACGATTGAGATGGAGATGGTCATGTACTTGCGACCCGAAAAATGATCGGCCTGATCCGGACATCCGGCGCCGTGAAGGATCCCCGATCTCGGCCGTGACGGCCATCGGGCCCCGGAAACCGGATGCTCGAAGCCCCGGGTGCGGCTTGGCTCATGCTGCCAGCCGGCAGGCAAGCGCAGACATCGATCATGCGCTCGTCCTGCGCAGTCGATGCAGCACGAACATGGCCTGCAGCGACATCGCCGTCGCCAGGCTCAGCGATGTCCCGAGCGCCGCGCCCTGCATCGCATGATTGCCGATCAGCCAGAGACCGACCGTGAACGTCATCACGGTCGCTCCCAGATTGCTGAACAGACCTGATCGCGAGTCGTGGAGCGCCAGCGCATAAGCCCCAAACACGGTTCCCATCAACGAACAGGCGGCGCCGATCGAGAGCGTTCGGAGGATGTCGGCAGCCGTGTCGTAGCGGCCGCCGTAGAGGAAATGCAGGACCGGCTCGGCGAACCAGCCAACCGCGACGACGAAAAGACCGCCGGCGCATCCGGCAAACAGGCTCGTCCGCAGGAGGTCACGACGAAAGGCTGCCCGGCCATGACGTTGCAGGATCGTCGCCGCATTGGCGGGAACACAATTGGCCACGCTCTGTGTGATCAACCCGAGCAGATTCAGCAGATTGAGGCAGACGGAGAAGGTGGCGACGGCAACGGGACCGAGAGGGACGAGCAGGAACGGGTACAACTGGCCGGCGCCCCAGATGGCGAGAACGGTCGCCAGCAGCCATTTCGACAGCGGCCACTGCTCCTCGATCACTTCCGTCACCGAGAGCTCTACCGCCGGCTCCGGGTGTGTCCGCTCGATCCATCGCAATGCCAGAACGAAGGCCAGCAGCGACGAAGCAGCCATGGCCAGGAAAGCGCTCGCCCCGCTCAGGAGGCCGAGTACCGCGAGCGGCAGCAGCACGACGAGTTGTCCGACATAGCTGATGATGTCATTCAACAGTGCCCGTTCGTGGGCTCCGGAAGCGTAGAAGAAGCGGCGCGCCGTCTCCTGCAGGAACAGGCAGGCCAGGAAGACGACGGCCGAGGCAACGAGGAAGAAATCGGCGTGGAGAAAGACGCCGGCGATGACCACCAGCAAACCGGCAACCGGAATCGCAACCCAGTGCGCCGCAAGAAGCGCGCGGGCGCGTGCCAGCTGCAGCCAAGGCCTGTCGCGATCCTGCAGCACCGCCATCGGCTGCGTGAACACGGCCCGATGCAAGCCGGAAAGGAAGAGGCACACCAGGAACGCGAGGCTGTAATGGCCGAACGAATCGCTGTCCAGCGTGCGTGCGAGGAACAAGGCGGTCAGGAAATTGCAGCCAGAGACGACGACCTGGTCCGCCAGCGCCAAGAGCCCGGGCCGGATGGCGACGCTTGTCGCGCTCATGGCAAGTCCGACGCCAGCCGGGTGCCCGCGGCACACCACGGCCTTTCAACCGGGTCTGTCGTACGGTTGCCGGTGGGGGTCCGTGTCCTGATCACCTGCGACTCATCGCGGCTGGGAGTGCGCCTGACCGAGCCGTTGCGGGAGCGAGCCATGGTCGGCCAGTTGCCGAGTCCGTCCACCACTGCAACCCGTCCAGCCGTCGACGACGAAGTCCGGTTGCGCCCGGAGCCGCGGGACAGGGAGCGCACCAATCGATTTCGGGTTCAAGCGTGCACCTGCAAGGAAGGGTCAGCGGCGAAACATCTCTGGCCGACGCTGGCGGTCGTTTCAATCGACCGGATCCTGCGTCCTAGCCCGCTTCCGGCGCGTGTGCTAAGTCACAGGTCGCCAGTGATCGATCCGACGGCTACGGTCGCGCCCCGTCCATGGCGGCAGAGCAACGTGGCGACCCGCCGTGGCTCACCGTGGCAGCCAGGTGCTCACGGCGGGCCCGGGGCGCGCACCGGCACCCACCTTCAGCGCCGGTGCCCTCTGCGCGAGTGCAGCCAGCGGCCCGGCGGCGACCGCACCCATCCGCGTGCGTGACGCGCCGTACCATGCCAGCTGTCCAGCGAGCGGCTGCCGGACATCAGCCTCGCGGCGTCGCCCCACTGGCAACATGAGCCATTCACTGTTGGCATCGAGACCGGACTCGATCCATTCGGCCTTGCCGAGATTCCGGGTCCAGCCGATCCGCAAGGCGCTTGCCTTGTCATCGGCTGCGAACAGGTTGCCGTCGCTGCGGTTGTCTGCCAGCGGCGACGGCATGGTCAACGCGATCTCGTTGCCTGCGATCACGTTCCCCATCACCCAGTTGTTCCGCACCGAGAAATCCATTTCGCCGCGCGGATCGCGCTGACCCTCATCGACGATGGCTATGCCGTCGAGCCCGTTGTGGGCGACCAGGTTGAACACCAGGGTACTGAACGAGGTCTGGCGCAGGTAGATTCCGCGCTGGCGATTGCCGACGACGATGTTGTTGTCCACCAGGAAACCCTGACACATCTCCAGATGCAGGCCGAATCCGGAGTTGAAGGCGAGCAACGAGTCGGTGACGCGGTTGTTGCGGTTCTTCCAGTCGAACCAGAGGCCATCGCCGTGGTTGTTCGTTGCCTTGAAGCGCGTGATCGTCGAGTTGTTCAGGCCACCGTCGCCGACAAACTTGGCACCACCTGCCTCCCACCACTTGTTGAAGCCGCGGGTGTTGTTCCGGCTGACGGTGACGTCGACGATCTTCCAGCCCGAACCTCGGCCGCCGAGGCCGGTCTGGCCACATTCGCTGAAGTTGCTGCTGATGATCTCGTGATCGGCTCCGTTCAGCCCCAGGCAGGTGCCGTCGGCGCGACGAATCTGGACGTTCTCGATGCGGATGCTCCTGCCGTCCAGCTGTACGGCGCCGCCACGGGTGGTGGCGGTGGTATTCGAGTGCTCGAAGCTGAGGTTTTTCAGTGACAATCGCTCGACACCGGTTGCCGAGGCGAGGCGTTGCAGGGCGGCCACCTCCACGGTGTGACCCGCGAGGCTGTCGGCAGGCACGCGGATCATCACGTTGCCCAGAACCCGGTCGTAGTGGAAGCTGTTGACCGGCATGCTCTCGCGATCACCGTCGACGCGCCCGGGCCAGATGCCACCGTTACCCGCGTGCAGGGCCGCCAGGGGGTGGTCGGGGCGCCCCGGATAGCCGTCAAATACGCTGCCGCCGATCTGCTGCAGCGGCTGGTCGTCGACATGCACCTGTTCGGGTTCGTGACCCATCGGGGCGACGAAGCGACCCGGACCGGCTGCCTGCCACAGGCGCACGACGGTCGATCCCTTGATCAGTGTTCGTCCCTGCGCGTCCCCCTCGATCAGCGTGCGCGCACTCCCGGACCAGGATCGGGCCGGCAACAGTATCGGCTCCCGATAGACGCCAGCTGCGATGAGGACATGGTCACCGGGCTGCAGGCGGTTCATCGCTGCGGCAATCGTCATCAGCGGCTGCGAACTGGTGCCGGCGCCCGAATCGGAGGCAGCAGGGTGCCCTGGGTTGACCACCAGGGTCGCTCCCAGGAGCGAACTGCAGAAGATGCCTGGAGCAACCAATCCGAGCATCCGTAGCCGCAGAAAAGGCCGCAGCACTGGGCGTAGGAGCCGACGCTTGGGCCCTTTTCCGGCACCGGAGGCAGACACGAGCATCCGATCGGCGGGTCGCAGCGCTGGCGAAGTGGCAGAACGCCGGTTCAACGCCATGCGGCATGAATCCGGGAACGGATGCGGCTCAACCAGCCGACGGCCCGCGCCCGCAGACGCGACGCGGCCAGTCTGCTCCTGAACTTCAGCGAGGGCGATGCGAGGTTGGCGAGGCAGCACTCCCTGCTCGAATCCGCGCCAATGACATCGATCCGCGAGCGGCTGCCGCGCGATCGCAGACCGTGCACGGGTGCCAGGAGGACCCATGAGTCGGGAACGTACAGCCAGCGTTCGAAGCAGTCTTCCTGCGGCATGGGTACGACTCCCCGCTTTTTCAGGGTCAGACTCCACAAAGCCTGGTCGTGGCGGTGCCCGCAGAACAACGGATGCTGCCGTTCCGGCGCGTGCGCGTCGGTGATCAACTCGCCTTCGATTGCCCAGGACGCCCATTCGGCGATGTGCTCCCGTACGGCGGCCGAGTTGCGCAGACCGAACCAGGTGGCCTGGATCTGACGGGAGCTCATCACCGACTCGTGCCAGCGCCCCAGTATCGCCTCGGCGGCCTCACGTTTGCACCAGCCGTGCTCGGGAAAATCGATCTCGAAGCATAGAACACCACGCGCGCCCAGTTCGCGATCAAGCGCCATGAATCGCTCGCCACCGATGCTCGATAGTTCACAGCCGGCATCCAGATAGTAGAGATGCGCGCCCTCGGGAAGCGAAGACAGCACGGCCTGTACCAGGAGAGGCTTCCATCGCCAGTAGCCATAACCGCGTGGATGCCTGCCGGCAAATTCCGCCAGCTGGCTCGCGAACGCGTGCATTGCGGGATGGTCAGCGGTTGGGTGCAGGATGGTGACGGAATCGAACCAGCCCGTCGCTCGTGCCTGGCGACCGAGACGGTCGGCGGCCAGCGAAAACGGGGGGCCGGAGTGAAAGCTGACGAGATGGCGCTCTACGGGCAGCCAGGTCGCTGCAGACGGCTGAGACATGAATTCCGGTGGCGAGTCGATGTAGATCTTCTCCGTTCTCATGCCATGTCCTCATCCAGACCGTACCGTGTCCCGAACCGCAGCCCGACTACGCGGTACGGATGTCGGTCGCTGCATCGCTTCGTCTGCCAGCGGCGAGCCCGTGGCCACCGACGACGCGGCTGGCTGCCCATCCGGGGACAGCAGCGCGCACATCATCGCCGAACACATCCAGTAGACGTAACTGCTGCTCGCGCTGTTCAGTACGGGATTGAATGCCATGACCGTCAGGCCGCTGCTCATGATCAGGAAATACATGGCCAGCTGGGCTCTGGCGAAGCCCTGATCCCGCTCGCCCGAAACCCAGTTCCTTGTCAGCATCTTCCAGGCCGCATGCAGGATCGACAGCAGCCCGAGAACGAAAGGAATGGCTCCGAGCAGGCCGCCGTTGGCCAGGATGTCCAGAGGATCGGAGTGCGTCGGCAATGATTGCGTACTCGTATTGACCACGAACAGGTCGAAATGGTCGACCGCCGATGCGGCGAATGCACGCCCCCATAACCACGAATCGAGAAAGCGGTCGATCGCCATCTGGTAGGTGTGCAGGCGGTAGACCGTGTTGCCGTCCGGCAGGTGGGATTTGGTCGCCTGATAGAGGAACACCACTCCGAGGATGCCGAGCATGCCGAGGAAAGCACCCAGGATCCGCTGCAAGCCGCCGCGGATGCGATCCGGGTCCCCGGCAGTCCGGATCATCAAGTCGTCTACGAACACCCAGGCAAAGACCATCAGCAGGACGATGTATCCGGTGATCTTGTTTGGCGCCACGGCTGCGAGTATGCACAGGAAGGCACCGCTCAGCCGGACGAGCGGCTTGCGGCCGGCGATGAGCGGCATCGCTACCGCAACCAGAACCACATGCTCCAATGCGTGGTAGAGCATGCGGCCAAAATGGATGGTGTTCATGAGCACGCCGAGCAAGGAAACACCGATCACGGCAACGGTGACGCTGCGAACGAGCGTTGCCGGTGTGCGCGACGTCCTGATCAACCACAGGTTGACCGGGCCGCCGAGAATCACTGACATCCCCATGAGGAGGAACGAGCTGTCGATGGCGAGGGCGAACCTGGCGTACAGGCTGCCGCCAATCACGAAGGCGCCGAAAAGGAGCAACCAGCGGTAGGTGCGGACGACTGAGCCCAGTTCTGGTCGCAGTTCGGGCCGGAACAGCACGCGACCCGCCACACAAAGCAGTGTCGCGGCGATGGCCAGGACGGTCGGCAAGTGGCGTGTGAAGGAGCGTCTCCAGAGCTCGGCGGCGAAGGGATCGACGGCCCACAGCAACTGCAGCGCGATGGCGACGACAACCATCCCATCGGTGAAGTCGAGCGCCGGCTTGTTCGAGGCCGCAACGACGGGTTGTGTCGCCAGGAAGGACATGCGGGTCATCAGGCCTCCGTGCACCAGTTCATTGGCAAATGCGTCACGACCGGTGTTCATTTTCCTGCGGGCGAGTGCGAAACTTGAGGACCCGCGCCGGCACTCCGGCGACCACCGCGTATGGCGGCACGCTGCGAGTGACGACACTGCCGGCAGCGATGATCGCCCCGTCGTCGATGTGAACACCCGGCAGTATGATGGCACGCGTGCCGATCCAGACGTCGTTGCCAATGCGCACCGGGCGGCGCGCTGCAGCGCCTTGGGCGATCATCGGGATATCGAGGCGACTGATCTCGTGCGAGTTCGACATGACGACCACGTCTGGCCCCATCATCACGTCGTCACCAATCTCGACATCATGATCGATGCGGCAAGCGTGTCCGAGTTGCGAGCGGTGACCAAGCTTGATGTGCGTTCCGCTGCCGAAGTAGGCGCGGCGCTTGATGATCACGTCGTCGCCACAGTGGCTGAAGATGCGTCGCACGAGTTGTCGCCGCAACCAATAGCCGAAGCGCCAGCCGGGCATCGGCTGCGTTGGCCAGTGCCACGCAAACAGGTAGTAGACCAGTCGCGAAAGGTTCTTCATTTCAGCCTCGCCGAATTTCGTCGACCATACCAAAGACCAGGTAGAGCAACGCGCAGAGCGCCCCGAGGACGGTACTCCAGACCAGCCCGATGGCGCCGAATTCGCGCGCCATCACGATCACCAGAAGCGTTGACACGGCGGTTCCGACCAGTGCCGAAACGGCAATGCGCTTCGTCTGCAAACGCGCACGCTCATGGTAGTTGGCGACTCTGCTGGCGTAGAGGACGAACACGTAGAGCGCCTGTGCCCAGAGGATTTCCGAGTAGCCGCTGTAGGCGTCTCCCAGCAAGAGGCGAACGATCGGCTCGGCGAAGAAGACCAGCGGCAGAAGCAGCAGAGCCGGCAGGCCGAGCACCGCGACAGAGAAGCGCGCGGTGTATCCGCGCAACGCGGTGCTGCCCCGAGTCCGATAGACCTCGGCAAAACGGATCGGCATCATGTTGTCGAGGGTGGCGCCAATGGCGTTGGTGAATCCGAGCAGTCCGGCGATCGAGCGATAGGCGCCGATCCCGGCAGGTCCGACCACCGGCACGGCAAGATACACCATGCCCTGCGAACCGAGCCACTGCGCCTGGAACGGCACGATGAAATCCCTCGCGAGGCGCCAGTTCTGCATCATGAACGAGCGGGCAGCGGCGATGTCGCAAGGGAGCCGCAGCCGCATTGCTGCAGCAATCGCGACCAGAATGCTGGTTGCCCCCCAGAGCAGCACACCGAGGTCAAGCGTCAGCGAACCGGACTGTGCCAGCAGAAAGGCCGCAATCAGGATCGGCAGATACGTCAGCGCGTCGACCGAGAGCAGCGCCACACCATCCCGGTCGAGAAAGCAGAGCTTGCGGCACCACTCGAGCAGTGGAAGCGCGAACGACGAGGCTGCCAGACCAAGCACGGTCACTCCCGAGATGCCGGCAGTGCCGCTTGCCAGATAGAGCGACAGACCCCCGACCACAAGCAGCGCCAGGGCAGCGCTGACCACGAGCTGGGCCGAGAGGCTGCCCGCGATCAGTCGGACCCTTTCTTGCCTGTCCTCGACATGCGGCGCCCGGGTCACCAGTGGGTTGGCGACCAGCGATACGCCGACGCTGACGAAGTACTGCTGCGCGACGGTAAGCAGCGCGTAGATGCCAAAAGTGGTCGGGCCGAGGGCGCGCGCATAGATGATGGCGAGAACGAAATTGCAGCCGCTGACCAGGACCTGGTCAGCAAGAACCCAGTGCACATGGCTTAGCCGCAGCCGTGCGTCGCTGGCATGCCGCATCACAGCAACCGCCGCAGGGTGCTTTGCGCACGAACGCCAAGGTGCTCGCGCACTGCACGGACGGCAGCCTGCAGAGTCTCGTCGAGCGACACGCCCGAGTCGATGATCACGGCGTTCGGCAAGCGCCGGGCCAGTGTGGCGTAGTCGGCGCCCAGGCAGCGGGCCGATTCGAGCGATATCTCGCCCTTGCGCGCGACGAGATTCTCCGCCGGAGCGTCCAGAACCAGCCACAGGTCCGGTTGCGGTATCAGAGGCGATAGCCACCGCGCCAGGGCAAAGCGCGCGGGCAAGCGGTACCGCCGCTGATCAACGAGCAGGTCGTGGTAGTAGCGGTCGAAGACGATCAGCGTCGAGCGGATTTTCGACGGCATGACGTGGCGCAGCCAACTCGACCAGTAGTCGGCGACGAACATGCCGATTTTCAGGCAACTGGCGAGTCGGCCGCGAGGCTCCTGTGCGTGCGGATCCCTGACCGTCGTTCCACCTGACGTGCGGCCGAAGTGGGGACGCAGGTGGAAGCGCCGGACGCCACGGAAGGCGCTCGCGAATTCCGTCTCGAGGTGTTCGATCACCGTCGTCTTGCCGCTTCCGTCGGGCCCCAGGATGGCGACGATGAAGCCGCTGGGATTGGTCACGCGGCGGAAGATTCGCCGCGACTCCTGAAGCCTGCTGCGCATCCGGCCCGGCAACGACTCCCTGGGAAGGTTCCCGCGCAAGCATCCCGCCAGCGACTGGCGCCGCGTGCGGAACCAGGCGACATCCATGCGCGCGATCGCGCAGCTCATTTCCTGCACGAGTTCGGCAGGAAACATGCGCTGCAGCGACTCGCGGCAGCCGCTGGCATCCTCATCGAACAGGGCGCGGAGCTGCTCCAAATGACGCTCTTCGACGCACTCCTTTTCCACCCGCTTGAACAGATAGTACTCAAACTCGACTGCCGCCGATGGAATCCAGAAGCCGGCCGGCGAGCGCCGCCGCGTCGCGAGAACGGACTCGCTGCGCAACCACAGACGGGCGTCGAGGCGATAGCTGGCTGCCGAATCGGGGTGCAGGTAGGCGATCCGCTCACCCTCCTGGCGCGCGAGGACGAAATACCGCGCCGATATTTCATGCTCGAGAACCTGGACGATCTGCGCACCGCTGACGCACTCCGGCGTGTTGAGAATCGCCGGGAGCCTGGCGAAATCACGCTCGCAGACCATGAAATCGACATCGGAAGCGATCCTTTCCGGATAGTCCCGATGTCCGGCGAGGATCACGTACGGGATCGCGTGCGCTTCCAGCGCAGCGCAGAAGTCGATGAACATCTGCTTGCGCACGGCCGCGAGGCGCCCGGGTGTCGTCGGGGCATGTTCCGTCTGATCGCGTTTCGTCGTGCTTGCCATCCTCACTCCCAACTCAACTCCAGTGCCTTCTCGCCCACCCTGCATGACGTGTAGCCTCGCAGCCATCAGCGAAGCCATTGCCGCAAGCCGCGGTAGGCTCCTTCCGGAAGCAGCGCTCTGACCACCTGCTTCGTGGTGAAGACGGCCTGACGGGCGTACAGGGAGTCGGATCGAATCAGCCGGAGAAAATCCTTGTCCGACGTGCCACAAAGGATGTTGTTGCGTCGGAGCATTCTTGATGCCTGGAAGGGCGGACGGTTGACCCCCCAGTCGGTCGTCAGCAGGTAGTCAAAGCCGGCATCGCGCGCCGCCCGCACCACGGCCTCGCTATAGCCACCACCGGGAAAGGCGAGCGCATCCACCCGATGCCCGAGGACGTTCTCGAGAATCTCCTTGCTGACGAAGATCTGCCGACGGGACTCATCGACGCTCAGGATATCCAGCTTGACGTGATCGTGCGAATGCGAGCCCACCTTCATCCCGAGGCGCTCGAGTTCGCGAATCTCATGCTGATCGAGGTAACCCGCTCTGCCGATGTTCGCCGTCGAGACGAAGAACCAACCCGTAAGGCCTTTTCTCGCGAGACACTCCGCGTTGATGAGGTCACTCTTGTAGCCATCGTCGAAGGTGATGCCGATGCGGTACCTGTCGTCGGTGAAATCCAGAGTGTGCGAACGCAGGACCGATAGCCCGGACTGGGCGATGAGGTCGACCTGATGGCTGAATTCGTCGTGCGTCAGCACATAGACGTCCCTGCCGGAGGCCGACATTTCCGTGCGGTGATAGGTTATGAACTGCAGTGGCATGGCTCACTCTCGACTATGGTTTCGCTGCTTGCTGCTGGTGGTGGTGGGGCGCCTGCGTCCACGCCCTGAGCGCCAGTGCCGCCCCGGCGTGGCTGCCCGTGACGGTCGCTCGGCACGGCATACCGCTGGGCCATTGGCGTGCTGACGGCCTTTCTCTTCATGGCCTGGCGATGACGCTAGCGGGTCGCACGGCCTGCCAGCCGAATCCGGTCCTCCGCCGTGGTCGCGGCGAGGAGGTCCCTGATGAACTCATCGTGCAGCGCGTAGGCGCTGGCCTGCTGGTCACTGATCGACGACACGCGGACGAGCATCCCGTCCGGCACCTTGCCCGTGATGCCATAACGGATCTGCAGCAGCTTGCGGCTGATTCCCGGCAGCGTGACCTGGTCACCCACGGTGATCCAGTAAGTGATCGGCTCGTTCCTCTTCCCCTGTGCGGCAACGAGTCGGCGAACGGGAAGCATGCCGACAGTCATCGCCACTTCATTCTCGACGCTCTTCGAGAGCTGGAAGCCCTGTGCCGCGTAGCAGAATTCCGGGCGGTGCACCTGCGTCTTGTCGCTGCCCTGATCCCCGCCGTAAGCAATCGAGAGCATGACCCGCTGCCCCTGGCTGTTGATGTAGGTTCGCGCCAGGGTCTGGTCGTAGATGGCGTCAAGCCTTTCCTGGACGTCCGGGCTCACCGTTACCGGAATCAGCATGGGGTCGATCGTCCAGTCACCAAAGCGTTGCGGAATCGATGCCGCGAGATCGATCCGCGGTCCGTGCTCGGCGATTCGCTGCGTCGGCTTGAGGGCGATGGCCAGCCCCGACGCGGCCAGCATCAGCAACAGCAGAATGACATGGCGCAGGCAAGGCTTCATGGCGTCATCGCCCGCCTGCGCATCGCCGCACCGTCGATTCGGCGCTCACCCCAGTGAATCAGCGAATCGACGGCAATGATCAGCAACAGCGCCGAAAGGAACAACACCATGCCGGCGAAGCCGTGCAGGAAGCCCTGCCCCGCCTCGTCGCCGAAGTGGTAGGTGATCAGCGTCAGCACCATCACGCGGATGACGTTGGCAGAAAAGGAAATCGGCACGATCAGCACAGCCAGTGTCACATTGCGCAACAGCGAGTCGCGACGGACGATGTTGAGGTAGAGCAGGCCGAGCGCCTCGAGGGTGAACAGGGTGTGCAGGCCGGCACATGCATCGGCCACGAGCAGCTTGTACTGGCCGATCTGCAGGATCACGCCCATGCGCGAGATGGGATAGCCGGCCCAGAACAGAATGTGCTCGGCGACGTAGGAGACGGCCGCCTTCATCGGCATGGTCAGCGTCTCGACGATCGAACCGGGCAGCGGGATCATGAACAACATGAAGAACAGCGGGAACCACTGGGCCTTGAGCGCCGCCACGCCGCGGGTGAGCAGCAGAATCGCAGCCAGCAGCCAGATCATCGAGGCGATCTCCAGGAGCACGATCTCCTGCGAGCGACCGACGACGTAGAGCAGCAGGCCGATGCCCAGGGTGGGCCAACCCCACGCGCTGGGGCTGCCGGCTTCGCTTGCCTGCCACATGCCCGGCCACTTCCGCCAGGCAAGCCAGCAGGCGATCGACAGGACGATCGGGCCATGTTTCTGCTCGTCGCTCGCCCAAGTGGTCCGCGACAGGTCGAGCAGGCTGGGCAGATAGAGCGCCAGCAGGCCGACGACGATCGGCAGCCAGCTCAGCCACTGCCCGGTCGCCGGTGCTGTCGTCGGCGCGATCGCCCGCGTGCCCATGCCCATGGCCATGCCGATCCTAGTCCCCGTACGCCGGCGGCCGTTGCCTGCCGCCGTACAGCCAGGCTGGCAATGGGACCAGCGAGTTGCCCTTGTCGAGCTGGAATGCGCCGGGAGACATTCGCTTCAGCCTTGGTTGAGGACCGAGCCGACGACCACCGTGCCGCTCTCCTGCAACGAACGGACGAGGGCCTGCAGGCGCTGGGCCGAGCTGAGATGCTTGCGGGCGACGACGATGGCCCCGCGCGCACGACTGGCAATGGGCTGGTGATCGGCCGTTCTCGCGGCCGGCGGGGTATCGACGATGACCACGTCGTAACTGCCGCAGAGTGCGCTGAGCATGGCAGCGAACTGCGGCCGGCTCAACAGCTCCTGAGGATTGGGCGGCACCGCGCCGGCGGGCAGGAGCGAGAGATTCTTCAGGCGCGTGACGCTGCCGATGCACTCCGCCAGCTCGGCGCGGCCGGCGAGGATGCTCGACAGTCCGTGCTTGTCGGGGATCCGGAACAGCCGATGCTGGCAGGGGCGCCGCAGATCGGCATCGACGAGGAGCGTGCGCTGACCGAGCTGGGCAAAGACGACCGCCAGGTTGGCCGCGACGAAGCTGCGGCCCTCGCCCGCATCCGGACTGAGTACCGCGAGTGCGCGGCCGCCGGAGTCGACGTCGAACCAGCGCAGCAGCAACTGGCTGCGCAGCAGGCGCAGTTGCTCGACGACCGGGCTGAACGGCTTGAAGGCCGCCACCACCTCGCTGCTCATGCTGTCGTCGTCGGCTGCGAGGTAGGTGTAATCATACTGGCGGGAGAGCACCTGCTGGATGTCGTCCTCGCCGAGCAGGCCGAGTTGCAGCGCCGCGTCACCGAAGCGCATGCCCTCTTTCTGCTGCAGGCGCAGGATTCTTTCGGCGGCGTCGATCGTCAGCCGGCCGCTGTCGATCAGGATGGCACCGATCGACGGACCGGCACCGCTCTGGAGTTGTTCGGTCATGGCGTTCATTGCGCGTCAAGCCTCGGAAACCTTCATTTGCACACCCCGTCCGTCTCGCCAAGCCCGCAGGCGGCGCCAGAAGCGCCACTTGCCATCGGTCGGCGGCCTGGTAGCCGGGTCGAGGACGGCGAGAACTGGGACGGACATCGCCAGCGCCAAGTCGGCCGCGGAACGAACGCGGGGTTGCGCCAACTCGACGGCAAGTGCCACCGCGACGGCCAGCACCAGCCCGGCAGCGAAGGAGACGAGCACGTTGAGGAAGACCTTCGGAGCGGACGGGCCGAGCGGTTCGAAAGCCGGCGTCAGCACCGAGACGTTGGTCTGCAGCGACTGCGCCTCGAGCGTGCTCTGCGTCATGCGCTGGCCGATCGCGTCGAAACCACGTTGCGCCGTTTCCACCTCGCGCACCAGAACGCTGATCTCGTCACGCTGCCTCTTGAGATCGAGCACCTTCCTGCGCTGCGCCTCGATGGCCGCCTGCAGCTCGACTTCCTTGGCCTGGCTGACCCGACCGGCGGTGCCGATGGAGCTGGTGACCTTCAGCGTCTCGCTCTTCAGGCGCGCCTTGAGCTCATTGACTTCCGCCAGCGTGCGCTGGTGTTGCGGATGGTTCTCGCCGAGGTTGCCCGACAGCTCCTTGAGCCGTGACTCCAGGCGCGCGACATCGGCCTTCAGCTGGTTGATCAACGGGTTCGTCATGACCTCCGGCAACGTGTCCGAACTGCCCAGCTTCTGCTTGCTGGTCGAATCGGCGCCTTGCGCCTCGGCTTGCGTGAGCTGTGACGAGAGCTCGTTGTACTTCTGCATTTCGTAATCGAGTCGCTCGTCGGTGGCGATGATGCCGCTCTCCTGCTGGAAGTCGGACAGCGCCTTCTGTGCCGCCTCCAGGCGCTCGCGCTGGGCCTTCACCTGGCTGTCGAACCAGGTGGCGTACTGCCTGGCCGGTTCGACACGCAGCTCGATCGTCGTGTCGATGTACGCCTGCGCGAAGGCATTGGCAACCGCCGCCGTGAAGGCCGGCTCCTGACCGGTGAAGGCGATGTTGATGACGTTGCTTTCGCGTGACGGCTGGACGCTGAGCTTCTTCTGCAGCAGCTCCGCGAGCCAGTGTGTGATCTCGCCCTTGCCCTGCGTCGCCTCGAGCCACTGCTCCCTGATCTGCGTGCTTTCGTCCATGCGCAGGAGCTTCACCACCCGCTGTGCCGTCCGGTCACTGGTGACGATGTCGACCTGCGTCGCCATGTAGCCCGGCGCCATCATCCCCGGCAGCACCATGCCGGCGATCGGGTCGGGCGACTTGACATCGACGACCACCGCCGTCGATGCCTTGTACTGCTTCGGCAGCATCAGGCTGACGACCAGCGTCGCCAGGACCGTCAGGGCCAGAACGGCCAGCGCCGGCTTGCGTCGCGCCCAGAGAATCAGGAGGAGTTGATGCAGTGTCATGGATATCTTTCAGTCGCCGAAGGTGATCAGAAGAGGCTTTCCTGCACCTGGATGACGTCGTCGGCACGCACCAGATCGGACTTCTCGGGAGCGATCTCGCTCACCCTGCCATCCGCTCCGCGGCGATGGATGCGCATGCTGCGCTCGGTGCCACGAACCGTCAGGCCGCCGCCCTGGACCAGCGCCTGCAGCACCGTCATGTCGCGCTCGATGCGGTAGGGACCGGGACGCTGCACCTCGCCGTAGATGTAGAAGACCGGCGCGCGATGGACGTAGATGACGTCGCCACCGGCGACGAGGACATCCTCGGTGTTGCGCTCGGGGCCGAACAGCGCGGGCACGTCGATCTCGCGGCGAAACGGCTTGCCTTCGCGGATACCCGACAGGATGACGACGTCGGAACCGCCCGGTGACGCCCCACCCGCGGTCGCCAGCATGTCGGACAGTCGCGTGTTGCCGGTCTCGATCGGGTAGCGCCCGGGGCGGCTGACCAGCCCGAGCACCGACACCTGGTTGCCACGAACCTGGATCAGCAGGATATTCACCTGCGGCTTCTGCACGAAACCGCCCTCGCGCAGTTTGTCCGCGATCGCCCTCTCCGCTTCCGGAATGGTGTTGCCGCCGAGTTGCACGGCGCCGATCAGCGGATAGGTGATGATGCCGCTGTCGGCAACCCGTGTCTCGACGGTCAGGTCCGGGTTCTGGAAGACGCTGATCTTGATCGCATCGCCCGCTCCGAGGCGATAGTCCGCCTGTCTCTCCTGTGCCTGCACCGCGACGATCAGGCCCAGCGTGAAGAGGATGCCCAGCAGCAGTTTCTGGCAGTGGTTCATGGTTCTCTCGCTTCTCACTTGAGGCCGGCAACGCCCTTGTTGATGGCCGCTTCGCTGGCAGTCGGTGCGGCCTTCTCTGCCACCGCCATGACCGGCTTGCTGCCGGCAAAGTCTCCGGCGTATTCGACCTTCGCCTTGGCCCGCAACTGCTTCATGGCCTCGGTTGCGCGTTCGGACTTCTGCTTGTTGCTGAGGTAGCTTTCGATGTAGGACAGCGCCCTGCTCTCCTCCATCGGCTCCGACTTCGTCGCCAGCACGGTGACGATCGCCGCCTTGCCGGCGTCCTCAAACAGCTGCGGCTGTCCCTCCTTCGCCGCCGCGAGGCGCGGCAGTGCGTCGAGGGAGATCTGCTCGGCAGCCTTCACCGCGACACCACCGCTGACGACGACACCGTCGGCGCGCAGGGCCGCCAGCACGTCGGCCGAGGTCTTGCCTCTGGCGAGTTGTTCCTTCACCCTGCCGACGAGTTCGGGTGTGCCGGCAAAGTTGATCTCCTCCAGGCGATAGACCTTGCGCTTGGCGAAGAGATCCGGATGGTCGTTGTAGTAGGCCCGGACTTCGGTCGCCGAAGGCTTGGCGCCGCCGCCACCGACCTGCTCGAGATAGGCGCGCGCCAAAACCTCGCGGCGCGAAGCCTCGAGCATCTGCATGACGTTCGGCGTGCGATCGAGTTTCATCTCGACGGCCTGTTGCACCGCCAGTTCCTGGTCGATCAACCCTTCAAGGACCTGCCGCCTGGCGCCATCAACCTGGTCCGCCGGGATCGAAGGCGTGCGCTGCAGGATGAAATTGATCTGGTGCACGGAGACCTCGCCGCCATTGACCTTCGCCGCCACCTGTGTGGCGGGCTTCTTCTCCGATGAACCGTTGCCGCAGGCCGTGACGGCGAGCGCCGAGACAAGCAGGGTGAGGATCGTTTTCGGGGCGTTCACGTGCATCCTTTCTGAACTGATGGTGGAAGGTGTCGGCTGGGCTTCTAATACAGAAGCGTGGCCGACACGAAAGCGGTGCGGTCCCGGTACTCATAGAGTTCGTAATTCGAGTCGCGCTTCTGCAGGGTGACGCCAGCCTTGAACTGCAGCCAGCGCGCCGCCTGGTACGCGACATCGACAGCAATTCGTGCGGTCTTGTCCTCACGCTGCGGGACACCGGCCGGCAGCGGGACGATGGCGCCACGATAATCCTGACGGCCGTAACCCAGCAGGCCATTGACGGTGATCTTGCTGGTCGCCAGCCACTGCGCCGACAACGCGACATCGTCGAGGACGTAATAACTGGTGGTGAGCTGCTGATAAGCCTCGAGGGCCCGGATATAAGCCAGTGTCAGGGTGCTCTTGCCGCTGATCGCATAGGCGTACTGCAGGTTTGCCGCCACACCTGAATAATCCCGCTGCGAGAAATGCTGATATTCGCGGTCGAGATACTCGATTCGCCCGCGCAACTGACTGAGCCCGCTCAGGCGCCAAGAGAAGTCGAGTTGGTAATTGTCCTGCGTGAAACCGTTGTCGAACTGGAAAACGCTGTTGAAGGGCCGCTTCGAGTAATTGCCCTCGAGGTGGACGGCGCGTGCGGTCAGCGAATTTCCGGCGGCGCCGAGATAACGCAGGCCGAGGTTGTAGCCATCCGCATCATAATCGCCGTCGACACTGGTCTGGACCTGATTGTCCAGGCTCGTCGACAGCACCCCGGCGATCGCTGCCCAGCTCGAATGGAACCAGTAATTGGCCTCGAAGCGGTTGAGCTCGTAGGTCTGTACGTTCCGTCGGCCGAGAGTGCGGTCATTGGCATAATCGTTGGGCAACTGGCTGCGCTGGAATGCCAGCTCGCCCGTCCAGCGTGTGCCCGCGGCCCACAACCATTTGGCGTCGTAGTTGAGTGCGGTGAAGTCGAGGTAATCGTTGCGCCGGTAGCGGTAATCGATCACGTTCACGTTGGCGATGACACGCTGCAGACCGATTGCCTTGTCCAGGTTGAGACCAAGCGTCGTCGTCGTGATCGTATCCGACTTCGGGTCGGCCGACGAAGGCAGCCGGAACAGGTTGTCATCCGACAGAACGGAGACACTCGCATTCAGGTTGATCACGTCGCCCTGCTCCGCCCACAGCAGGGACGGATGGATCAGGGCGCAACAAGAAACCATGGTCAGAAGCTTTCCACAAGAAGTCGTCATCAATGCATGCCACCAGTGGCGCGAGAAGCTCTCGGGACTGCGGCCGGGCGCACGTCTGCCAAACCGGCGCGGAGCATTTACCGCGCTCTCCACGCTGCCGGGAAGCAGGTCCCGGCAAGCCTTCGCGAAAAGGTGCTGCCTGTCGATCCAATGCCACATATCTTCCATTGTTCCCCTTTGCACGGCCGTGCGCTAAGTCACAGCTCGATATCGATTCATCGACCGTCATGTCGCGGCAGACAGCCGCAGCTGCCCCTTTGCAGCGCCGGACACCCCATCCCGCGCACAGTCTACAATGCATGCACTGATATATTGCGGAAATGGCCCAATCGACGAGTGGCCCTCCCCGGCGACCGCAAGGCGATGGCGCGCGGGGTCGGCGATGCATCACCTGCGATGGTGATGCATCGGGCGGCCGTCGAGCGAGCGGCAGAACGGGAACCTTTGTTCCCGGCGACCGTCAGTGTGCGAACGCTGCAGGTCGCAGCGGTCCGACCCGATTCGAGGCACCGCAGCAACGACCGCAAGAGCTGCCGATCGCGCGGCCGCGTGGTCGCCGGACGAACGGCAACGACAAGGAAATGGACACATGATGCTTCTGCTCTTCGGTCTCGGTCTCGCGGCACTGATCGCCGGCGCCCAGGTTCTGGTCCGCGGCGCCTCGAAACTGGCGCTGTCCTTCGGCATTTCGCCGCTCGTCGTCGGCCTCACGGTCGTCGCCTTCGGCACCAGCGCACCCGAGTTCGCCGTCTCGCTGCGTTCGTCCTTTGCCGGCCAGGTGGACATCGCGCTCGGCAACGTCGTCGGCAGCAACATCTTCAACGTTCTCTTCATCCTCGGCGTATCGGCGCTGATCACGCCGCTGGTGGTCGCGCCGCAACTGATCCGGCAGGAGGTGCCGATCATGATCGGGGCCTCGCTCCTCGTCCTGGCGCTGGCGTTCGACGGCCAGGTCGGACGCTTCGATGGCGGGTTGCTCTTCGGCCTCCTGCTGGCGTACACGGTGTTCCTGGTCCGCCAGAGCCGCCGCGAGAGCCGCGAGACGCAGGAGGAATACGGCGAGCAGGCCGTGGTCAGCGACAGCGCAGGCTGGGACCGGCACTGGGGCGTCCAGCTGCTGCTGATCGCCGGCGGATTGGCGCTGCTCGTCGTCGGTGCCGGCTGGCTGGTCGATGCCGCGGTCAGCTTTGCCCGCATCCTCGGTTTGAGCGAAGCCGTCATCGGGCTGACGATCGTCGCCGCCGGCACTTCGCTGCCAGAGGTCGCGACCTCGCTGGTCGCGACCTGGCGCGGCGAGCGCGACATCGCGGTCGGCAACGTCATCGGCAGTAATACCTTCAACCTGCTCGGCGTCCTCGGTCTCTCGGCCGCGCTGGCGCCGGCCGGGCTGCCGGTGGGCGCGGCAATGATCGCCTTCGACCTGCCGGTGATGATCGCCGTCGCCCTCGCCTGCCTGCCGATCTTCTTCAGCGGGCACCTGATCGCGCGCTGGGAAGGCGCGCTCTTCCTCGCCTATTACGTCGCCTACACCGCCTGGCTACTGCTTGCGGCACAGCAGCACGCGGCAACGGCAGCCTACGGCAAGGTGATGATCAGCTTCGTCCTGCCGCTGACGGCGGTGACGCTGGGTGTCGTTGCCTGGCGCGAGTGGCGGGCGCGCCACGGCGCGCCATGAGCACATGAGCGCTGCCCGCAGCGACTCGCCGCTGGCGCAGGCAACGGGCGCGTCGGCGCTGCCCTGCGCACTGCTGCCGGCGAGCCTGTTCGCCTTGCTGGTCGGCGGACTGATCAGCGTGCCGCTGCCGTGGAGTGTTTCCTGGCGCTGGATCCCGGCGCTCGACCTGCAGTTCGCCCTGTACGTCGACGGGCTCGCGGCGCAGTTCCTCTTGCTCATCACCGGCATCGGTACGCTGGTCGCCGTATACGGCGCCGGCTATCTGGCCGGCGATGGACGACGCTGGCGCGTCTTCACCCTGCTGCTGCTGTTCATGCTGGCGATGATCGGCGCCGTCTGCAGCGACCACCTGCTCCTCCTCTTCGTCTTCTGGGAGCTGACCAGCGTCCTCTCGTTCCTCCTCGTCGGTTTCGACCACGCGCGCGAGAGCAGCCGCAAGTCGGCGCAACAGGCGCTGCTGATCACGGGCACGGGCGGGCTGTTCCTCCTCGCTGGAATCATCCTGCTGGCCGAGATTGGCGGCGGTTACTCACTGCGACAACTGATCGCCAGCGCACCGGCATTCGCCGACGATGTGCGCCTGCCTGCGGCGCTGACGCTGCTCTTCGTCGGTGCGTTCAGCAAGTCGGCGCAGTTCCCCTTCCACTTCTGGCTGCCCAACGCCATGGCGGCGCCGACCCCGGTCAGCGCCTACCTGCATTCGGCGACCCTCGTCAAGCTGGGCATCTACCTGCTGGCCCGGCTCGACGCCGCGTTCAGCGACCTGCTGTTCTGGGAGTACTCGCTGGTCGGCGTCGGCACGCTCACCGCCGTCCTCGCCGCCGTGCAGACGGTGCGCGAGCGCGACCTGAAGCGCATCCTGGCGTGGTCGACGGTGGCCACCCTGGGCACGCTGACGATGCTCGTCGGCCTGCCGGGCCACGGCGCCGCACTCGCCGTCGCAGCGCTGTTCTTTGCCCATGCCCTGTACAAGGCGCCACTGTTCTTCGTCGCCGGCAATCTCGACCACGGCGCCGGCACGCGCGACATCAACCGCCTGACCGGCATGCGCCGCCACCTGCCGTGGACCGCCGGGGCCGCCCTGCTCGCCGCGCTGTCGATGGCCGGTCTGCCGCTCTCCTTCGGTTTCGTCGCCAAGGACGCGATGACGCTCGCCAAGGTCGAGGCGGGCGTTTTCGCCCTGGTCAGCCATGCGACGCTGTTCGTCGGCAGCGTCTCGGTGGCGGTGGCGGCGGTCGCGGCGATCCACATCTTCTGGGGCCGTGACACCGTCCATAGCGCCACCCACCCGCACGAAGCGCCGCTGCCGATGCTCCTGCCGCCGCTGCTGCTCGTCGCGTTGGGGCTGCTGTTCGGGTTGCGCCCGACCCTCGTCGACCCTCTTCTCGGCGCCGCGGCGCAGGCGATCGCGCCTGGCTTCGACCCGTTGCAGGTCGACTCGTCCTACGACGCCTGGCCGGTCGCCGAGGCGAGCATCGCCACCCTCTTTTTCGGGCTCCTCATCTACTTCGGCTGGGATCGCCTGCACGCGCTGCTCGAGCGGGCGAGGGATCTCGATGAACTCGGGCCGGAAAGCTGGTACTGGCGCAAGCTGAAGTTCGTACCCAGGTTGGCATCCTGGGTGACGCGGCGTCTGCAGCACGGAGTCTTGCCGGGCTACCTGCTGACCCTGGCCGGCACCGTCGCAGTCGCCCTGCTGGCGGCGCAGCTCGCCACTCGACCGGGTCTCGAGTTGCCGTCGCTCGCACCGCTGCCGCTGCCGGTCGTCGGCTGTGCGCTGCTCATCGCCGGCGGCGCGCTGGCCGCGCTGCTGGTGCGCGATCACCTGATCCTGCTGCTGGTCAGCGGTCTGGTCGGCTACGGCAGCGCGCTGCTCTTCCTGTTCACCGGCGCGCCAGACCTGGCATTCACCCAGTTCGCGGTCGAGACGGTCTTCGTCGTCGTCGCCGCCACGGTCCTCCGCCGGCTGCGCCAGATGCCGGCGCCGCTGCAGGTGGCGGTCGGCGAAGCGCGCTGGCGGCCGCTGGCGCTGCCCGTCGCACTCGGCTTCAGCCTCACCCTGAGCGCCTTGCTGTTGCTGGTGACGAGCCTGCCGTTCGACGCGCAGCTGTCGGACTTCTTCGCCGCCGAAAGTCTGCCGGCAGCGCATGGCCGCAATGTCGTCAATGTGATCATCGTCGACTTCCGGGCGCTCGACACACTGGGCGAGATCGCCGTCGTCACCCTGGCGTTCGTCGCCGCGCTGCCGCTGCTGCAGCTCGCGCGGGGGAGGAACTGATGGGCCCGCGCGCACTGCTCGCCGAGGTCTTCCTGCGCGTCCTCCATCCGGCGCTGCTGCTGGCCTCGCTGTGGATCCTGCTGCGCGGCCACAATGCGCCGGGCGGCGGCTTCATCGGCGGTCTGCTGGCGGTGGCGGCGAGCGCCGCCGTCGCGCTCGCCGTCAGCGCCGCCGAAGCGCGCCGCCGACTGCCGCTGCCGCCGGAGCGGCTGACTGCGCTCGGCGTCCTCGCCGCGCTGCTCAGCGGCCTGCCAGGCGTGATCGCCGGGCAGCCGTTCCTGACCCACCTGTGGTTCAGCGTGCCGCTGGCGGTGACCGAACTGCCGCTGTCGACCGTGATCGTCTTCGACCTCGGCGTTTACCTTGCCGTCTGGGGCGCCGTCGGCGGCTTCTGCCTGTCGCTGCTGGCCGCCGTCGAGGAGCCGCGATGATCTGGGCCGTCGCCCTGGCCGTCACTGCGGTGGTCGCCGCCGGCACCTACCTCGCCTTGTCCCGCGACCTGCTGCGCTGCCTGATCGGTCTCGCGATGGTCGGCAACGGGATCAACCTGCTGGTCTTCTGCAGCGGCCGACTGCTCAGCCAGATGCCGCCCTTCGTTGCCGGCGGCGCGCAGCCGCTGCTGGGCGCGGCGAATCCGTTGCCGCAGGCGCTGGTGCTGACGGCGATCGTCATCGGCTTCATCCTCCTGTGCTTCTCGCTGGTGCTCGCGATCCGCCTGCTGCAGACTGCCGGCAACGCCGATACCGCACAGCTGAGGGCAGCCGAGCCGGTCGCCGTCGATGCCGTCAAGCCGGCGCTCGAGGAGATGAGCTGATGCTCGTGCTGACACCGCTCCTGGTGCCGCTCGCCACCGCGCTGCTCTGCCTGCTGGTGCCGCCGGGCTGGCAACAGCGCGTCAGCCTGGCGGGCGCGCTGTTGCTGCTCGTCTGCGCCCTCACCCTCGCCGGCCAGGTCGTCGGCATCGGCACGCAGGCGGTCGTCGCCGGGGGCTGGCCGCTGCCCTTCGGCATCGAGTTCGCCGCCGACCGGCTGAGCGCGGCGCTGGTCCTGGTCGCCGCGCTGATGGTGAACGTCGTCCTGCTCTGGCAGGCCGGCGGCAGCGCCGATGCGGCGCCCGCCGCACCGACCCTGCACCCGCTGCTGCACGGCCTGGTGGCCGGTGCCGGCGCCGCATTCGTCACCGCCGACCTGTTCAACCTCTACGTCTGGTTCGAGCTGACGCTGATCTGCGCACTCGGCCTGCTCGCCCTCGGCGGCGGCCTGCGCCAGCTCGACGCGACACTCAAGTATTTCGTCCTCAACGTCTTCGGAACCCTGCTCCTGCTCACGGCGATCGCGCTGCTCTACGCCGCCACCGGCCAGCTCAATTTCCGCGCCTTGGGCGCGGCAGCAGCACATCTGCCGGCGTCCATCGCACTGCCGCTGCTGACCCTGCTCTCGCTTGCCTTCCTGATCAAGGCAGCAGCTTTTCCCTTCTTCGCCTGGCTGCCGGCTTCCTACCACACCCTGCCGGCGCCACTGCTGGCGCTCTTTTCGGCGCTGCTGGCGAAAATCGGCATCTACGCCCTGATCCGCAGCCTCGGCGCCGTCTTCCAGGCGGCGCCGGAGCTGCTCTTCGCCGTGCTCGGCTGGATTGCCGTCGTGTCGATGATCAGCGGCGCCCTCGGCGCCGCCTACCACTGGGACCTGCGGCGCATCCTGGCCTTCCACAGCATCAGCCAGATCGGCTACATCCTGCTCGCCATCGCGCTCGCTTCGCCCGCCGGCGACGCCGCGGCGATCCTGTTCATGCTGCACCACAGCCTGGTCAAGGCGGCGCTGATCCTGACCGCGGCCCTGATCTTCCACGCCTGCGGCCACTACGACCTGCGGCGCATCGGCGGCCTTTACGCCGGCAGACCCTGGCTGAGCCTGGTGTTCCTGCTGCTGGCACTGTCGCTGGTCGGAATTCCGCCGTCGAGCGGCTTCTGGAGCAAGTTCCTGGTCGTTCGCCAGAGCCTTGTCCAGGGCGAGTATCTGTGGGCGGCGGTGGCTCTCGGCGTCGGTGCGGTGACCCTCTATTCGATGCTCAAGATCTGGCTTGAAGCGTTCTGGAAACCGCACCCGGACGAGTCGTGGCAGGCCCCGGCGCGCCACCACCTGCTGCCGGCGCACGCCGCGCTCGGCGGACTGGTGGTCCTGATCGTTTCGTTCGGGCTGCTGCCGGAAGCGCTGATCGCCTACGTCATGGCAGCCGCCGACAGCCTGCGTGGGGGAAGCTGATGCGCCGCCCTGCCGCCATCGTCCGCCTGTCGCTGCACTTCATCGCCCACTGCGTGCTGTCGGGAATCGCGACCGCACGCATCATCCTGCGCCGCCGGCCGGCGCGCGCCGGGCTGGTGCGCCTGCGCATCGCGCCGATGAGCGAAACGGGTGCCGCGGTCCTCGCCGCGATGGTGACGCTGGCGCCCGGCAGCAGCGTCATCGACATCGATCCCGAGCGCCGTGAGATGCTCCTGCATCTGCTCGACCTCGATGGTGCCGACGGCACCGTCGCCGGCATCCGGCGCGACTTCGAGCCCGACGTGGCACGGCTCTTTCCGGCCGGAGTGCAGCGATGAGCAGCTCATCGATCGACCTGCTGGTCGCCGTCGTGCTCGTCGCCGTCGCCCTCGCGGTGCTGCGTTTCGTGCGCGGCCCGCGCGACGCCGATCGCCTGATCGCACTCGACATCCTCTTCGCTGCCGCCATCGCGCTGTGCAGCGCAGCGGCGCTGTCTTCCGGCCAGGTGCTGTTTCTCGACGTCGCGATCGGCGTCGCCCTGATCGGCTTCGTCGCGACACTGGCCTGGGCGCGACTGATCTCCCGCCGACGTGCCGCGGATTCCTCCGCCGACGGCGAGCCATGACCCTCGCCGGCAACCTGTTGATCGCCCTCGGCGCCCTCTTGCTGCTGCTCGCCAGCATCGGCCTGTTCAGCCTGCGCGATGCCCTGTCGCGCCAGCATGCGGCGACCAAGGCGGGATCGCTGGCCGTCGCCTGCATCGTCCTCGGCGCCGGACTTGTCGGTGGTGACGGCGCCTGGATTGGCCGCGCGCTCGCCATCGTCGCCATCGTCTGGCTGACCCTGCCGGTCGCCTCGCACGTCCTCGCCCGCGCCGCGCTGCGCGAGCAGGCGGAGACGATCGACCGCGAGCGGTTGCCGCTGTTCGAACGCGACGACGGTGAAGCCTGACTGTGCTCGCGCGGCCGTCGCCGGCGGCCGATGAAGGACAGCCGACGGCGGCTGCTTGCCTTGCAGGTGACCGCCCGGCGTCTCAGTAGGGCGGGTTGATCACCACGTACTGGCCACCCTGCGGCTGGTACCAGGTGTTGCCGCACTGCTGGTAGATGATCCCGCCGTAATTCACCGGCACGCAGTTGGCGGGCACGGAACGTACGATCGAGCCGACCACGGCCGAGGTGACGGCTACCGTCGCGGTGACCGCGGCGGCGGTGGCGACCGGATGGTAGTCGTTGTCCCAGCCCCCGCAGCAACCGCGGCGGTCGACGTCGACATTGACGTTCCGGTTCACATTGACGTTGGTGTTGCGGCTGCTGACGTTGTTGACGCTGGTGTTGCGCACGTCGTTGCTGCGCACGTCGCGCCGGCTGTTGTCGATCTGGCGAGCGCCACCGCCAACGCCGCCGGCTTGCGCCGCGGCCCGCTGGCCGCCGCCCGCCGGCCCGCGCTCACGCGCTTCGGCAATTGGCGCCAGGGCGAGGCTGGCAAGAGAGAGCACCGCGAGCGGGATCGCGACACGGCTGGCAAATGTCCTGTTCATGCGGGTTCTCCCTTATTTCCCGTCGAGCGCGCGCAGCTCGACCGATTTGCTGCCCTTGGGCGGAACGAAAGTGAAAATCGAGTCCGGGAAGCCGGGTTTGAGTTGCCATTCGATCAGCGAAACCGACTGCGGACGGGCCTCGTCGGCGCGGTTCGTGATGACGAGCTTGCGCGGCAGCGGTTTGCCGCCGGCCGCAATCCAGATCTGCCAGTCCAGCTTGCCCTGACGGAAGGCGAAGTGGTCGCAAAGCTCGCCGCCGATGAAGTCCTGTCCGGCGTTCATCGCCGACTCGATGCCATCGGCCGGCGCGGCTGCGGTGCCCCACAGGAAAAGGTCGGCAAGCGGTATCTCGACGCCATAACGCTGCTCGAGCCGGTCGATCAGCTCGGCCAGCGAACCGCTGAATTCGACCGTCGAGTAGAACTTTTGCGCTGGGGAATAGAGGGTCGCTTGCCGGCCATCGTAGAACAGCTCGCGCACACTGCGCGCACTCGACATGCGGGCGTGCAGCCTGTTGGGGCGGGCGACGTCGATGACCGCCGATGCCGTGTGCTGCAGCTTCTGGCCGTCGGCGAGGACACGTTCGCCGGTGAGTTGGGTGCTGACGCGGAAGCGGTTCAGCCCCTGCAGGTAGGCGCCCATGTCCTTGAGCGCCTGGATCGCCGCCGGATCGACTGCAGTGGAACCCATCGAGGGTGGCGGCGCGGCGGCCTGCGCGCGAGCGAGTGGTGGCGCCAGGGCAATGGCCAGCAAGAGCGATGCGAGCAATCCTTGTTTCACGCGGGATCTCCAGAAATGGACAGGTTGGGCTTCAGACGCCGGCGGCCAGAGCCGTCAGCAGGCTTTCGCCGAGCGCCGCCGGCGGCGCGTTGCCGGCCCAGCGAACGACGCCAGACCGCTCGGCCGCAGCGGCCGCGAGGTGGCCGTCGAGCAGCGCGGCGAGCGCGGGTTCGCTGGTCAGCAGGACCGGATCGTCGATCATCGGCGTCGCATGCGTGACCATCCGAACCCTGTTCGCGCTTGCCGCGAAGCGCGTCCAGTGGCCGAACTCTACCACGAGCAGCGCGAATCCACCGCGGAGACCGGCCTTCTCGAGGCGGGCACGCAGCTGCTGCAGCCGTTCATCGAGTCGCCTGCTGGCGGTCTCGGCGTCGACCTCGGGCAGGGCGGCCAGTTGCCCGTCGACGACCGCCTGTCGGGTGCCGAGGGCGACGCCGAGGCTGCCCGGATAGCTGATCGTGAACGGGTTGTCGATGGTGCCGTGCAGCCCACAGGCACCGGCCGGGGCGACGGCGAGGACGGCGACGAGTGCGGCGGCGAGGACTGACTTGCGCATGCGGACTCTCCCGTCGTCCCGCCGCTCAAGGCGTGACGATGTTGAACCAGAAGTCGAAGCTGTCGAGCGAGGCCATGAAGTCCTCGAAGACGGCGGCGTTGCCGGTGATCTTCAGCTTGCCGTCGGCGACCGCCTTCTCGAGCGACGTTTCCTTCAGCTGGATGGCGTTCAGCGTCGCCTTGTCCATGCTCAGCGAGACATCGGCCTGCGGCCACTGCTTGCGCGTGTGATTGAGCACGGCGTTCTCCACCGACAGCGTGTAGGCCTGCTGCAGATCGGGGAAGTCGATGTTGATCGCGTACTTCTTGCCGGCCGCCCTGCCGGCGTTCAGGCGCACCGCCAGATAGTCGAAGAGCATTGCCGGCGACATCGCGCGGATGGTGTCGGGTGTCGCCGTCTGCGTGCCGCCGGCCGAAGGCACGCCATTGCGCAACTCGTAGGCGCCCTGCAGGTAGACCGAGCGGCACGGGCCGGATTCGGCCTGGTAGCCAAGTTGCTCGAGGGTGTCGGCGAGCAGTTCCCTGGCTTCGGCATTCTTCGGGTTGGCGAAGACGGCATGCTTCAGGACTTCCGCGACCCAGCGGTATTCGCCCTTGTCGAACGAAGCGCGCGCCTTCTTGAGCAATACGGCCTCGCCGCCCATGAACTCGACGTACTTCGGGCCGACCATTTCCGGCGGCAGGTTGTTCAGGTTGGACGGGTTGCCGTTGTACCAGCCCATGTAGCGCTGGTAGACGGCGCGGCTGTTGTGGCGCAGCGTGCCGTAGTAGCCGCGGTTCGGCCAGAAATTGCTGAGCTCGGCCGGCAGCCTGATCATTTCCGAGATTTCCTCGCCGGTGTAGCCCTGGTTCATCAGGCGCACCGACTGGTCGTGCGTGTACTTGTAGAGATCGCGCTGCTTCTTGAAGTAGTCAACGACGTTGGCGTTGCCCCAGCGCGGCCAGTGGTGCGACTGGAACTTCACCTCGACGTCGCCGCCCCAAGTCTCGATCGTTTCGTTCAGGTAGCCGGCCCACTTCAGTGCGTCGCGCACCTGGGCGCCGCGCAGGGTCAGGATGTTGTGCATCGTGTTGGTCGCGTTCTCGGCCATCCACAGCGCCTTGAACTGCGGGAACCAGGTGTTCATCTCGGCCGGCGCCTCGGTGCCCGGGGTCATCTGGAACACCATCCTGACGCCGTCGATGGCCACTTCCTCGCCGGTCTTCCTGATCTCGCGCGTGGGCAGGATGAGGCCGGCGAGGCCGGTCGAGGTGGTCATGCCGAGGCCGCCATTGACGCCACCCCGGGCGTTGCGCGGCAGGAGCGCGCCGTACATGTACACCGCCCGGCGCGCCATCGCGTTGCCGGCGATCACGTTCTCGGAAACCGCATGCTCGGTGAAGTGCTCGGGCGCCAGGATCTGCACCTTGCCGGCTGCGACCTCGACGGCATCGACGATGCCACGCACGCCGCCGTAATGGTCGACGTGCGAGTGGCTGTAGACGACGGCGACCACCGGCCGCTTGCCGAGTTGCCTGTTGATCAGATCGAGGCCGGCACGTGCGGTCTCGGGGGAGATCAGCGGATCGAATACGATCCAGCCGGTGTCGCCCTGCACGAAGCTGATGTTTGACAGGTCGTAGCCGCGCACCTGGTAGATGCGGTCGGTGACCTTGAACAGGCCGTTGAGCATGCCCAACTGCGCATTGCGCCAGAGACTGGGATTCACCGTGTCCGGCGCCGCCTTGTCGAGACTGATGTATTTCTTGTACTGCTCGAGATCCCAGACGACGTTGCCCCTGGCGTCCTTGATCGTCACCACGTCCTCGCTGGCGATCAGGCCGCGCTGCGCATCCTCGAAGTCCTGCCTGTCGGCGAACGGCAGTTCCTGCAGGACCTGCTGGTTGGCCTGCCGGGTGAACGGCGTCGCCGGCTTGGATGGCGTCGCGGCGATGGCCTGAGTGGTGACGCAAAGGGCGGCAACAGCAGTGGGGATGAGGCGCGTTCGGGTCATCGTGGGTCCTCGGGTGATCGGTGGTCGTTGCGCTGCAATCCCGCAGTCCGGCGCTTGAGCTCGATCGTCAGTGCGGTCGGTCGGCGTAGTGGAGCACGGGATTTGCCATGCGTCCAGTGACAATATCTCATGATGGCGATAACATCGGCGCATGGATATCGACATCCGCCTGATCCGGCACGTGCTGGCGCTCGCCCGCCAGCGCAATTTCGCGCGCGCCGCCGAGCAGTTGCACCTGTCACAACCGGCCCTGTCGCGCAGCATCGCCCGCCTCGAAGAGACGCTCGGTGTCGCGCTGTTCGACCGTACGCCCGAGGGGGCGATCCCGACCGCCTACGGTCGCGTCGTCATCGAGCGCGGGCAGGACATCCTGCGCCGCGGGCAGGAGCTGCAGCGCGAACTGGATCTGCTGCAGGGCCTCGAGAGCGGCGCGGTGTCGATCGTTGCCGGCCCGTTCCCGCACGCCATCTCGGCCGGCATCGCCGTATCGCGTTTGCTCGCCGCGCACGGCGGGCTGCGTGTCCGGCTGGCGCAACAGAGCCCGCGCGGTGCGGTCGCGCCGGTACTCGACGGCTCGGTCGACCTCGGCATCGCCGACCTGCGCGAATGGGGCGACGATCCGCGCCTGCAGACCGAGCCGTTGCCGCCCCACGTCGGCATCTGGGTGGCACGCGCCGACCACCCGCTGGCCGGACGACGCGATCTCGCGCTCGCCGATGTGCTCGCCTACCGCCTGATCTGCGCCGTGCTGCCGAGCCAACTCGCCGAGCATTTCGGCGACTGTCCGGCAGCGGGGCAGGCCGATCCGGAGCAAGGGGTCTTCTACCCGGCGGTGACGCTCGACACGGTGAGCTTCGGGCCGCTGATCGCCGCTGCGTCGGACGCGATCATGCTGACCACCGTCGGCATCGCCGCGCAGGGGCTGCAACGGGGCGAACTGGCGATCCTCGACCTGCACCTGCCGTGGCAGCGAACTGCCTACGGGTTCCTGACCCGCAGCGGCCGCACGCCGTCGCCGGCGACGCTGGCGTACATGGACTGCGTGCGCGCCGTCGAGGCGGAGGCGATGGACGAGGAGCGCCGCCTCCTCGCCCACCACCTCGGGCCCGGTTTTCCGGCGACCGGCCGATGGACACGAGCACTCGTCAAGCCGCGTCAACCTCGGATTGGGTCCGAGAAACAAGGGGCCAAAACAAGAGGCGGTCCATAACCCGCCTCCCCCCACCGCAGGAGATACCGCTTACGCTGGCCTCTCACCGCGCTTGCCGGTGGCTTGTACTTCATTGCTCGCCATTGAAGTCCTCTTCGAGCCAGTCATGGTAGGCGCTCCTTTCCTCTTCGCTCGCCGGTCGGAAACTGACAATTCGCCAGGCATTCCCGCGAGTGGTATGCACCACCGTCAGTACCGTCAGTACCGTCAGCACATCGCAAACATACGCGAACGACTGCATCCGTGGTTCGCCACCACGTACGCTTCTCGCGTCAAGGCGATATGGGCTTTCCAGTACCATCGGCTGATCTGCGAAATCAAGCCCGTGCTTGTCAAGATTGGCTTCCCGCTTGGCGTCGTCCCAAAGCAAGTGCGTGCTCATTGGCAATATGGTTGTAACGACACATCCGGAAGCCAACAATTATCGTTACTACGCTTCTTGACTCCGTCGGCGTCTCGTTGCTTCTGCCGGCACGAACGACGATTCTCCTGTTCACGGGAAGACGGTCAGCCAGGCCGGGCCCGCGGCGGCCGGCAAGCAACCGCGCCGAGGGGATCGACCGGCAACGCGGGCGTCAGCCACTGCTGTCCCGCGCGACCGCCACGGCATCGACCCTGCCCGGCGCCGGCAGGCCGCGGTAACCGTCGGCGGTGCCGCGAATCTCGCGCCAGAGCTCGCCCACCGGCACGCGATTGCGCCCCGTCTGGTCGACCCACTCGGTCGGCGTCGCGCTGCCGGGGTGGAAACGGATTCCCCAGATCGGCTCGAAGGAATCGCGCGAGAGCGAGTAGCGCGCGTCACCGATCACGCTCGCATCGCTGTCGGACAGCGCGGTCCAGCCGCTGGAAAAATAGCTGAAGCGGGCGAAGTCCCGCCGCACGCGCGCATCGGCCGCTGCCGCCGGCGGCAGATCCGCTGCGAGCAGCAATTCCAGTGTGCTGCCCGGCTTCCACAGGCTGCCCGCACTGTCGAGAACGCGCAGGCGGTCGCTGTACAGCGTCGTCCCCGACTGATACACCGATCGCCAGACGACCGGATTGCCAACGCTCGGAAACATCTCGGCGCGCACCACCGGGTGGCCGCGCGCTGCGGCGATCAGCTCCTGCAGATCGAGCGCGCGCTCGCGCTGCCAGGCCGCAACGCCGACATAGCCGAGAGCGAACAACAAGGACAGCACCGCCGGCAGGCGCGACCGCCGGCGGACGGCGACCAGCAACCCGGCGAGCAGCGCCAGCGTCAGCAGGGGCCCGATCGTCGTCAGCCAGTGCCAGGCGACGCGCAGCGTCGAGAACGGCCAGAGCAGGTGCGTCCCGTAGTTCGTGCAGGCGTCGAGCAGCCCATGCGTCGCGCAACCGATGGTCGCCGCGGCAAGCAGCGGCCGCCAGTCGGCACGGTAGCGCCGCTGCACGAGCCATGGTGAAGCGGCGACGACACCGCCGACCGGGATGAAGGCGAAGGCGTGCGTGAAGTGGCGGTGATACTCGATCGCCAGCAACGGGTCGGCGGTGCTGCGGATGAGGATGTCGGCGTCGGGCAGCAGACCGCCCAGGGCGCCGGGCAGCCAGGCTTGGCGGCCGAGCCGGTGGCCGAGAGCCGCCTGCGCGGCTGTCGCGCCGAGCAGCGCGTGCGTCAGTGGGTCCATTGCAGCTCCAGGGGCAGAGGAATCGGCTGCCGCACGGGACCGGTCACGACGCACCGCCGACGCCCGGCGATTGCAGCCGCGCCCGCGACGCCGGCAGCGCGCGGATTATCGCCGAAGACGGCGCAAAGGTCCGCAAGGCACGACCAGTCTCTCGCGAAAGCGTAACCGTCAGACGGGTGGCCTCTTCGTTTGGCAACTCTTGCCCTCTCCGTATGCACATCCATCACCTTATCAGCTTGGCAGTTCATACGCCTTGCCGCCAGAACGTTTTCTCCCCCGCTCCGTTCATGGCGGATGCAGGCGCACGGATCGAGGATCATCGCGGGCGAAGCACGGGAAAACCTCAGATACGAGAACGGAAGCTGGCCAGGGGCAAGAAGAGCTGCAGCGCCTGGTCAGCGCAAGGGATGAATCCGTGATGACGGTAAAAGGCGGCGGCACCATCGTCCTTCTTGGCATCAACCACCAGGGCAAAGGCGGCCAGGGAGGAAGCAAGGGCACGCTGCGCGGCATCCCAGAGAAGAGCCGGGCCAAGTTGTTGGCCGGTGAAGCGCCGATCGACGGCCAATCGGCCCAAGCGAGCGACGGGCACGGCGGGGTATCGTGGTAGCTTCTTCGCCATGGCCTCGGGCAAATCCGAGACCACGACACTGCCGGCCGCCAGAGTGTAGAAGCCCGCGACAAGGACCGTATCCAAAGGCATCGCCACGTAGCAGGCGGTCACCAATCGGCGCACGTCCTGAGTTGCCTGCTCACGAAAATACCGATCGAGGATCGGAGAGGTGCTTTCAAAGGAGCTTCGGTCGTGCTCGTCGGATAGCGAAATGATGGAAAAACGGGTCACGACTCCTTGCTCACCAATCGAGCGTGCGCCAGCGCGGCCCGCACCAGACCGGCCGGCAAGGCCGGCGGATCGAGCAAGGCGGCCGCAAAACGCTCTTGATCGGCAAGAGACAAGCGAATGAGCTGGGCATCGGAGATCGCTCGGTACGCCGCTTCCTGAGCCGCTGAAACGACGAAATCGCTGACACTGCGCCCTTGCATTTCAGCGGCGCGGCGAACGACCGCCAAGACCTCGGGCGCGATGCGCGTTTCCAGGCGGGACGTGCGAGGAACTTCAGCAGACATGGGCAAACCTCCTCCTTGTAATGTACGGCACAACAACGTACATGGTCAAACAAAACATCGGCGCCCTGGCCCCGGCCGATCGCCACGTCGAAGGCGTCGTCGAGATGGCGCTCGACGCCATCGCCAACCGCAGCGCTGTGGTCACCCGAGAGCGCTTGTTCGGATGGCACGCTGCCTTGTTCGCCACGGGCCATTCGGGCCCGGTCCGGATCAACGTCGGCGGCTGGCGCGACGATGTCAGCGGTCCGATGCAGGTGGTTTCTTGGCGGCGAGGGCGGCAACGGGTGCATTTCGAGACGCCGCCTGCCCACCGGCTGGAGTCGGAAACTGCCCGGTTTCTGGCCTGGGCCAACAGTGCGTCAGACCAGCCACCACTGAACGCGTTTCCAGGACTGGACGCGGAACAGGCCCGGCAGTTCAACGCCATGCTCGACGCGTTGCCGCATGCCGAAAAGGGCTCGAGCCACTGACTTGGCTGCAGCGCCGAACAGCGTTCTCGTTCGTTCGCTGCCCCCGCGTTCTGACGCCAATCAGTGGAGCCGATTCGCCGCCGCTCGTGCGCGGCCGCAAGACCCCGGCGGCGCTGCGGCAACAGCCCGCGAATGCTGGCCCTGGGCGGCATTGGTGCTAGCATTGACCCCTGCCCGCCTGGCGTCCCGCGGGCATTTCCGTGATGCCCGGCATCGCGGACCACACAAACTGGCGAGGAGACACCCATGACCCTGAGAATCGAAAACCACAAACTGGTCGGCGACCAGGTCAGCCATCGCGACACCCCGAACCGCGGTGGCGCCATGACCCCGAGCTATCTGGTGCTGCACTACACCGCCGGCCGCTCGCTCGAAAGCTCGGTCGAATCGCTGTGCACGCGGAAACCGCAGGGCAACGCTTCGGCGCACCTCGTCCTCGGACGCGACGGGCGAATCGTCCAGCTCGCTCCCTTCAACATCGTCACCTGGCATGCCGGCGTCAGCCAGTGGGCGGGCCTGGTCGGCCTCAACAGCCATTCGATCGGCATCGAGATGGACAATGCCGGCCTGCTGAAGCGGGTTGGCAGCCAGTATCAGGCCTGGTTCGGCAAGGCCTACCCGGAGGATGAGGTCCTCATGGCGGCGCACCGCAACGGCGGCCCGGTCTCTCCGTGGCACGCCTACAGCGAGGTGCAGATCGAGCGCGCGATCGAATTGGCCGACCTGCTGGTCGAGCACTACGGGTTGAAGGACGTCCTCGGGCACGAGGACATCGCTCCAGGTCGCAAGACCGACCCCGGTCCCGCCTTCCCGCTCGCCGCACTCAAGAGCCGCGTCCTCGGCCGCGAGGACGATGCACCGCCGCGCTACGTCGTCACCGCCAGCAGCCTCAACATCCGCAAGGGCCCGGACGCCAGCTTCGAGCCGGTGGCGGCGGCGCTGCGCAAGGGCACCGAAGTCTTCCTGCTCGAGGCGCGTGACCGCTGGAGCCTGGTCGAGGTGGTCAGCAACGCCGAGGTCGAGGGCTGGGTGAGCAACTCCTTCATCGCCGCCGTCGCCGCCCCGCGGGCGGCACACGCCAGCCCGCCGGAGGCGGCCGCAGGCGAAGCGGCGAGCGGCCGATCGGCGCGGTCCGCGGCCCGGGAGCCGGCGGAGAAGAAGGCTCGGCGGGCGAAGAAGCACCGCCCGGCGAAGGACGCCTGACGCCGCCGCGACCGGCGGCTGCGGAACGTGGCCGATGTGGCGCGCCAATCGCACGGCTGTTCATCGGCCAGCGCACGACGGACGGTCGCGAGAAGTCAACGGCGCTGGCGCGCGACTTGGGCCAGCTCAACCGGCGACCGCTGCGGGCCTGCAACCGGCGGTACGAGTTGCAGCGCCTGCCTGGACAGCCGGCAGGCCGCCAACTACCCCGGGAGTTGCCGCCGGCAAACCGCCGCAAGCGGCACACCGACGCCGGCTCGCGACCCCGTGCCTCCCCCGCCCTGGGGGAACCGCCGGCAGCGCTCACCGGTCCCAGACGTGCCGCTCGCCCGCCGTCGGCAGCGTCAGGCGGGCAAGCAATGAAGGAGGAAGAGATGACCGAGCAACTGTTCTTTGTGGCTCCCGGCTGGGAGGAGATTCCCCTGCTGCTCTTCCTGCTGGCGCTGGTGCTGGTCTTCTTCCTGATCATCCGCCAGAACGGCAAGGACTATCACGAAATCGAGGCCTGGCTGGCCGAGGAAGGACTCGACCGCTAGCCAGCGGATGGGCGCCGCATCAGCCCTTGCCGACGCCCTTTTCCAGCTTGCCGACCATCTTCTGCAACTCGCGTTCGTCGAGCAGCCGCTTCGCTTCCTTCGGCTCGACCCAGCGCCGTTCGCGGTGGCTCTCCTCCCATTCGGTTTCCGGGATGCTCTCGGTCACTTCCATCGGGAATACGGTGACCGCGCAGACGCCGCCCCACTTCTTGTACTTGTAGTTGCCGATCGGCTCCTCGGCGACGCTGCCGCGCACACCGGCTTCCTCCAGCGCCTCCTTGGCAGCTGAATCGCGCAACGAGAGATCCTGCTCCTTGACGCCCTTCGGCACCACCCAGCGGGTGCCCTTGCGCGACGCGATCAGCATGATCTCGAGTTGGCCATCGACCAGCCGGTACGGCAGCACCGCCGACTGGGTGAAGAAGTAATCCGGCACCGGACCCAGGTTTGGCTCATCGGCGACATCGGTCACCGGCGGTTCGGGTACCTGACCCGGCCGCGTCAGCGAGATCAGGCGGCCGCAGCCGCGCGTCAGCTCCGACCAGCCCTCGACCATCTCCAGCCGCGCCAGCGCCGAGGTCGGCAGCAGTTTGCCATCGTCCGGAACCGCGAGCTGCTCGCGACTCAGGTAAGCGACCAGATCCTCGAGCCCCGGATTGTGACCGACGACCATCACCCGTCGTGCGCTCTTCGGACAGTCGGCAAGCGCCGCCAGCAGGTCCTCGACCGGCGCGGCATAGAGCCGCTCGTCCCAGCGGACGGTCTTCAGGGGCAAACCCATCGCCTTGCAGGCGGCCACCGTCGTCGCGCGGGCGCGCTCCGCCATCGAGCTGACGACGAGATCCGGAACCAGCTTGTGATGCTTGAGCCAAGCACCCATCTTCTGGCTGCCCAATCGGCCGCGATCGACCAGCGGCCGGTGAAAGTCCTCGTGGCCGGTACTCCAGTCGGACTTTCCGTGCCGCAGTACCAGCAGTGTCTTCTCGGTCATGACGCAAATACCCTCCCCGAAAATGGTTTGACAGAAGCGACGGCACGCGGCAGCAACCGTCCGCCAGCGCGACCCGTCACAAGCCACATGATACCGGAAGCCCGTTCGCCAGCGGCAGCCCGGCGGCCGGCCGCGCGCCGCACACGGCAGCTAGCTGCTGCCGGCGCGCAGCGCATCGAGCGGAGCACTCTGCAGCAGGCGGGCGGCAGCGAACCAGCCGACAGCAGTCACCAGCAGGGCACCACAACCGATCGCCAGCGGCAGCAGCCAAAGGTCGACCGCCACCTCGAAACGGAACACCTGCTGCGCCAGGAACTGGCCGACGGCGATCGCTGCGAGGGCGGCGATCAACCCGGCAAAGGCGCCGATGGCGGCGAACTCGGCCAGCAGCGCGCGCCGCAACTGTTCGCGCCGGGCACCCAGCGCGCGCATGACCGCCAGCTCGTAGCGCCGCTCCTCGGTTGCTGAAGCGAGCGCGGCATAGAGGACGATGCCGCCTGCCGCGAGCGTGAACAGGAAGACGAACTGCACCGCCTTCGCCACCTGTTCCATGATCGACTGCAGTTGGCGCAGGATCGCGGCGACATCGATGACGGTCAGGTTCGGGAAATCTCGTACCAGCCGATTGACCACGTCCGCTCTCTCCGCTGGCAGGTGAAAACTCGTGATCCAGCTTGCCGGATGGCCTTCGAGAACCACTGGCGGCGTCAGGACGAAGAAGTTGACGCGCATGGTGTCCCAGTTGACCTTGCGCAAACCAACGATCTTCAGGCCGATCATCTCCCCGGCGACGCCGAAGTCGATGCGATCGCCGACGACCAACCCGAGGGTCCGCGCCAACCCCTCCTCGACCGATGCCGGCGCCTCCTGCGCCCGACCGGCGAGTTCTCCCGGCAGGAACCAGCGACCGCCGGCGAGGCTGTTGCCGGCGGGCAGGTCCGGCCGCATCGACAGGTTGAATTCACGCTCGACCAGTCGCTGCGCGCGATCGTCCGTGTAGTTGGCAGCACGGACCTCGGCGCCGTTGATGCGCAGCAGCCGGCCGCGCACCATCGGCGCCAGCTCGGCCGACACCCCTTGCGCCAAGAGCGCCGAGCGCACCGCCTCGACCTGTTCGGGCTGGATGTTGACGACGAAGCGGTTGGGCGCATCCGCCGGCACCGCCTGCCGCCAGGCATCGAGCAGGTCACCACGCACCGCCGTCAGCAAGAGCAAGGCCATGAAGCCGAGCGCCAGGGCGACGATCTGCACGACGCTGGCGTGCGCCCGTCGCTCGAGGCTCGCCAGCCCGTAACGCCAGCCGATCCCTGCCCCGCCGAACGCACGGCCACCGCCGCGCAGCGCTGCTGCCAGCCGGATGGCAATGCGTGCCGCGATGGCAAACAGCAGCATCGCCATGCTGAAGCCGGCGAGCACCCAGGCACCCAGTTCGACCTCGCCGGCAACCCAGAACATCAGTCCGGCCAGAGCCAGGAAACCCAGCAGGTAGCCGACGACGGTACCGCCCTGCGGACTGCCGAGTTCACGGCGCAGGACGCGCAAGGTCGGCACCCGGTTGAGCTGCAGCAAGGGCGGTACGGCGAAGCCGAAGAGCAGCAGCAGACCGACGGCGATACCCTGCAGCGCCGGCATTGGCCCCGGCGACGGCAGCGGTGTCGCCAGCAGTTGTGCCAGCCACGCATGCAGGGCGAAATGCGCGACGTAGCCGAGGACACATCCGCCGAGGGCAGCGAGCAGGCCAAGGACGGCGAACTGGCCGAGATGCAGGCGCAACAACAGCGCCTGCGTCGCGCCGAGGCAGCGCATCACGGCGCAGGGATCGAGGTGGCGCTGCACGTAACGGCGAGCGGCCAGCGCCACCGCCACCGCCGCCAATACCACGGTCAGCAGTGCCGCCAGGCCAAGGAACTTTTGCGCCCGATCGAGCGCGCTGCGAATTTCGGGACGCCCGTTCTGCGGATCCTCGACCCGCTGCCCGCGTGCCAGCTGTCCTTCGATCTCGCGCTGGAAGCGCTTGACCAGCGGCAGATCACCAGCCAGCAGCAGGCGGTACGCCACCCGACTGCCGACCTGCAGCAGCGCCGTCGCCGGCAGATCGTCGAGATTCATCAGCAGGCGTGGTGCGACGCTGAAGAAGTTGATGCCGCGGTCGGGCTCGAGCGTCAGCACTGCGCCCACCCGCAGCGTCGTCTGTCCGACAGCGATCCGGTCACCGACCTCGGCGCCGAGCGCCGACGCCAGCCGTTCGTCGATCCAGGTCGTGCCGGGCGGCGGGATTCCCACTGCCGGCGCATCGACTGCATTCAGCGCCGGCGCGACGCGCAGCGAACCGCGCAGTGGATAGCCGGCAGCGACGGCCTTGATCTCGCTGAGTTGCGCGCGCAGGGCGTCGCCCTCGCCATGCGTCACCATGCTCGGGAAGGTCACGGTCGCAACCTCCTGCAGGCCGAGCGCGCGGGCGCGCGCGACGATGTTCGCCGGCCACGGCTGATCGGCAGTCAACAGGAGATCGGCTCCGAGCAGCTGATGCGACTCGCGATCGAGCGCCTGTCGGACCCGGTCGGCGAAGAAGCCGACCGCGGTCAGCGCGGCGACGGCTACCGCCAGCGCCGTTGCCAACAGACGCAACTCACCACCGCGCGCGTCGCGGCGCAGCATGCGCCAGGAAAAGGAGATCACTTGCATGACACGATTCGTTTCGGGCAACCCTGAGGCTGCGGCGAGCGGCTGGCGAGTGGGCGACGGGTTCCTTGCGCACGCGCCGCTCTCCGCCTGCTCCCGGCAACAGCGACGGCCTTGGCAAGGCCGGGCCTCCGGGCCACCGCGCCAAACGGAAGAACCCGCTCAGACCGTTCGAGGATACTCGAGTTCAGTCGCGCGATTGCGTCACGGGCGACCCTTCTGCCTGCTACAATGATTCCGGGATTCTGGCAAATGGGGTCGCGCAGGAGGGGGTTCCTGCCGCGGGCTCCGGAGCCGGGCGGGAGTGGACGAAACGTCGCCGAGATCGCTGCCGGCAGTGCGCCGGTCGGGACAAGCGACACGGACCGTCCGCGGGATGCGTTGGTCTGGCGGACATGGGCGGGAGGATGGGTCATGGTCAGCAAGTGGTGGCACAGCACATGCAGCATATCGCTTCTCGCTTCCGCCCTGTTGTCGGCGGCGCCGGCATCGGCGGGGCTGAGCTACAGCGGGTTGTTCACGGCGCCGGGCTCGGGCGGCGACAATGGCAGTTATTACCTGGTCGGCCAGGCTGCCAGCCAGTCCTTCTCGGTTCCGTGGCTGACGGAGGTCAGTTCGCTGCAGCTCACGCTCAACCTGATGCCCCCCTCCCCCTGGTTCTCGAACAACCTCAACGAGCCGCTCGAGTTCAGCTTCGAGCTCAACGGAACGACCGTCGGCAGTACCCGCTATCTTGCCAAGAACATGCCAGGGCAGTGGCAAGCGCGCGACCTCGACTTCGACTTCGCGCCGCTGTTCGACGCTGGCGGTGACTGGACGCTGCGCATGGTCGTGAGCCAGGCGGGCAATCCCTGCTGTGCCCCCGGCAACATCATGCTGTCTGCGAACAATCCGTTCGCGATCTCGATTCCGGAACCGAACGGGCTCGCGCTGGTCGCGCTCGGCCTCGTCGGCGCCGGCCTGTTCTACCGCCGCCGCTGATCCTGCGGCAAACGCGCGTTGGCCGCAGCGGACGGCGGCACTCGTCTCCGGCGACGACTCAATCGAGTTCACGCAGTCGCCGCGCCGCTTCCTCGACCCGCCGCACGGGCATCACCTCGAGGCCGGCGATTGCCTGGCGTGGCCGGTTCGCCTCGGGGACCAGGGCACGCGTGAAGCCGAGTTTCGCCGCCTCACGCAGCCGTTCCTGACCGCGCGGCGCCGGCCGGATCTCGCCCGCCAGGCCCACCTCGCCGAAGACCACGAGTTTCTCCGGCAACGCCCTGTTCTTCAATGAGGAAATGATTGCCAGAAGAACGGCGAGATCGGCCGCCGGTTCGCTGATGCGGACGCCGCCGACGGCGTTGACGAAAACGTCCTGATCAAAGCAGACGATGCCGGCATGGCGATGGAGAACGGCCAGCAGCATCGACAGCCGCTGCGCATCGAGTCCGACCGTCAGCCGCCGCGGGTTGCCGTGCGCCTGGTCGACCAGCGCCTGCACCTCGACCAGAAGCGGCCGCGTGCCTTCCTGGGTGACCAGCACGCAGGATCCGGCGACCTCGGATCCGTGCTGCGAGAGAAAGATCGCCGACGGGTTGCTCACCGCCTTCAGGCCGCGATCGGTCATCGCGAAGACACCGATCTCGTTGACCGCGCCGTAGCGATTCTTGACCGCACGGATCAGGCGGAAGCTCGAATGGGTGTCGCCCTCGAAGTAGAGCACGCTGTCGACGATGTGCTCGAGCACGCGTGGCCCGGCAATGGCGCCTTCCTTGGTCACATGCCCGACGAGGATCACCGTGATCCCGGTCTGTTTGGCCAGCCGGGTCAGTTGCGCGGCGCATTCGCGTACCTGTGCAACCGAACCCGGTGCGGAAGTCAGCTGCTCCGACCAAAGCGTCTGGATCGAGTCGATCACCGCCACGCGCGGCGGCGCCGACTGCAGGGTCGCCAGGATCCGTTCGAGGTTGATCTCGGCCAGCAGCCGCAGCGTGCCGGTAGCCAGTGACAGCCGCCGCGCGCGCAGGGCGATCTGCTGTCCCGACTCCTCGCCACTGACGTAGAGAACGTCCTCCGTCGCCGCCAGACCGGCGAGTGCCTGCAGCAGCAGGGTGCTCTTGCCGATTCCCGGATCGCCACCGATCAGGATGACCCCACCGCGGACCAGCCCGCCACCGAGGACGCGGTCGAACTCACCGATGCCGGTGGGCAGCCGTTCCTCTTCGTGTGCCTCGATGTCGGCCAGCGTCTGCACCTCGCCGCGGCCCGCCAGCCCGACGAATCGCCGCTGTCCGGCAAGCGGGGCAGCGCTGGCGATGGTCTCGACGAGCGTGTTCCACCGCCCGCAACCCGGGCACTGGCCCTGCCACTTGGCAACGCTGCTGCCGCACTCGTTGCAGCAAAACTGGCTCTTCTGCTGCGTGCCGCCGGCGCGTGTCATGGACGGAGATCGCGCCCCGGTCCACTGCGTGACCGGTCTGCCGCCTTGCCCAGGCGCTGACTTCTCGGCCATCGATGCGACAGGTTTCGTCGTTCGCTCACTCGCGCCCTTCCGCTCGGCCCGCTCGCGATGACTCCTGCGCCACCTCACCAACGCTGCGCACCGGCACACGCCGGGCCAGTGCGCAGAACAGCTCGTAACTGATCGTGCCGGCTGCCGTCGCGACCTCGTCGGCCGGCATGCCCTCACCCCACAGCACCACCGGGCTGCCGACCCCGGCAGCCGGCAGATCGGTCAAATCGCAGGCCAGCATGTCCATCGACACCCGCCCAAGCGTCTGCGTCCGCTGTCCGCCGACGACGATCGGCGTCCCCCCCGGCGCATGCCGCGGATAACCGTCGGCATAACCGCAGGCAACGATGCCGACGCGGGTCGGTCGCGTGGCGACAAAGGTGCCGCCATAGCCGACGCGCTCGCCGGCAGCGATCTCCTGCAGCGCCAGAATCGTGCTGCGCAGCGTCATCACCGGCCGCAGACCGAGGCTTGCCGCATCCTCGGTAGCGAAGGGGCTGCCGCCATAGAGCATGATTCCGGGGCGGACCCAGTCGCGAGCGGTGGCCGGGTAGCGCAGGATGGCTGCCGAGTTGGCGAGCGAGACCGGCAAGGCGGCGGCCTGCGGCCAGTCGTCGAGCATGCGGGCAAAACGCTCGAGCTGCCAGCGGATGCACGCCTCCCCGCCGTCGGCGTCGGCCTCGGCGAAATGCGTCATCAGGGTCAGCTCACCGGCGCCGCCAGCGCACGCCAACGCGGCCAGGTGCTCCCGCGCCGCCGGCAGCTGGCGCGCCACCAGCCCGAGCCGGTTCATGCCGCTGTTCAGCTTGAGATGGATCGGCGGGCAGCGCGGCAATCGTGCCTGCCGCAGCATCTGCAACTGGTCGAGGCAGTGAATGACGACGCTCAACCCGTGCTCGCTGCAGACCGCCAGGTCGGCGGCAGTGAAGAAGCCTTCGAGCAGGAGGATCGGCTGGCGAATCCCCACCTGACGCAGGCGCACCGCCTCGTCGATGTCGAGCAGGGCAAAGCCGTCCGCAACATCGCCGAGCGCCGTCGCGGCACGCAGCAACCCATGGCCGTAGGCGTTCGCCTTGACCACCGCCCAGGCCCGCGCAGCGGTGCCACCCCGGGCAGCGCGGCGGCGGGCGAGCAGATAGTTGTGCCGCAGCGCCGCCAGATCGACGTCGGCCTGGATCGGGCGCGGCATCAGGCCGTCAGCTCGTGCAGCTTCGCCTTGGCAAAGTCGACGAAGGTCAGCACGACCCGGGAACGGAAGCGCTCTTTCGGGTAGACCAGCGACAGGGTCCGCCGTAACGGCGGCCGCAACGGTATGGCGACGAGACTGCCGAGTTGCCGTTCCTTTTCGAAGCTGGCGCGCGAGAGGATCGAGCAACCGAGGCCGGTGGCGACGACACCTTTGAGTGCTTCCGGGCTGGTCAGCTCCATCAGCGTCTTCAGCTTGCCGGGGTCGATGCCGCAGGCGCGCAGGTAGTCGTCGGTGACCTCGCGCGTTCCCGAACCCGGTTCGCGGGCGATGAAGTCATGCGCCAGCAGAGTGCGCGCATCGACCTCGGTTCGACTGGCCAGTGGGTGCGCCGGTGTGCAGACCACCTGCAGTTCATCGTCGCCACAGACCTCGCATTGCAGGGCGGGATGCGAGGTCTTCGACTCGATCAGCCCGATGTCGAGTGTATGCGCGGCCACCGCATTGTTGATCGCGTCCGAGTTGGCCACCGTCAGGCGCGCGCGGACCTGCGGATAGCGGACGTTGAACTCGCCGAGGATTGGCGGCAGCATGAACTCGGCGATCGTCGTGCTCGCACCGACCAACAGGCTGCCGCTCATCTGCCCGGTCATTTCGGCGATGCGGATGTCGAGCTCGTTCGACAGGCCGAGAATCCGTTCGGCGTAATCGAGGACGACCTCACCTGCCGCTGTCAGCGAGACGCGGGCTCCGCCCCGTTCGAAGAGGCGGGTATTGAAGCGTTCTTCCAGTTGCTTGATCTGGAAGGTGACGGCCGGCTGCGTCATGTGCAAGGCCTCGCCCGCCTTGGTAAAGGAAAGATGCTTCGCCACCGCGTGGAACACCTGCAATCGACGATCAGCCACCCTTATCCCCCTTTCTGCTGCAGCCCGAATTCAACCACAAAACCGCCCTGCCAGCCAGCGCGCAGGCCGTCCGTCCGGCAAGCGACGCCGCAAGTTGCAGCGTCGCCGCGCACAAAACGACAAAATGCCGCCGTTCGTGGTATAAGGCCCCCACACGCGGAACAGCTGCATTAATAATATCTGATGCCTCTCGGTTTTTACATCATCATGGCAGCGCAGTTCTTCTCGGCTCTCGCCGACAACGCGCTGCTGATCGTTGCCATTGCCGCGCTGCGCGAGATGCACGCGCCGGCTGCCTACGAACCCCTGCTGAAAACCTTCTTCACCGTTTCCTACGTCGCCCTGGCCGCGTTCGTCGGCGCATTTGCCGACTCGATGGCCAAATGGCGCGTGATGTTCATCAGCAACGGCATCAAGATCCTGGGCTGCGCGATGATGTACTGGGACGTGCATCCCCTCGTCGCCTACGCGGTCGTCGGCCTTGGCGCCGCCGCCTACTCGCCCGCCAAGTACGGTATCCTCACCGAGTACCTGCCGCACCGCCTGCTGGTGGTTGCCAACGGTTGGATCGAGGGGCTGACGGTCGGGGCGATCATTCTCGGTGTCGTCGTCGGCGGCATGCTGATCCAGCCCGACGTCGCGCACCGCTTGCTCGGCTGGGAACTGCCGTTGATCGATACCGGCGTCGATACCGTCAGCGAGATGGCGCTCTGCTTCGTCGCCGGCTTCTACCTGCTCGCCGCCCTGTTCAATCTGCGTGTCCCCGATACCGGTGTCGACCACCGGACACTGCACAAGAACCCATGGTACCTGCTGCGCGAGTTCAACCACTGCCTGATCCTTCTCTGGCGCGACCGCCTGGGACAGGTTTCACTGGCCGTGACGACCCTGTTCTGGGGTGCCGGCGCCACGCTCCAGTTCATCGTCATCAGCTGGGCCGAGACGGCGCTGCAACTCGACCTGTCGAAATCCAGCATGCTGCAGGGCGTCGTCGCCATCGGCGTGGCGCTCGGCGCAATCGGTGCGGCGCGGATGATCACGCTGCGCAAATCGGTGCGCGTCATCCCGCTCGGCATCGCCATGGGCGGCATCGTCCTGATCATGAACTTCGTCCAGCATACCTGGCTGGCCGTTCCCCTCCTGGTCCTGATCGGTGCGCTCTCCGGCTTTTTCGTCGTGCCGATGAATGCACTGCTGCAGCACCGCGGCCACATCCTGATGGGTGCGGGACACTCGATCGCCGTGCAGAATTTCAACGAAAACCTGTCGATCCTGGCAATGACCGGCCTCTACTTCCTGATGATCCGCGCGCAGTGGTCGATCTATCTCGTGATCACGCTTTTCGGCCTCTTCGTCAGCGCTGCGATGTGGCTCGTCAAGCGGCGGCATGAGGCGAACCAGCGCCTGCGCGACGACGTCATCCATCTCGACGACGGCAAGCACTGAGAGGTTGTGAAGAAATCGTCGCGAGCAGGCCGAGATGCCAGGCGCGAGCGAGCGAACGACGAGACATATCAGATGGATAGGCGAGGAGTGAGCGAGTGAGCAACGCCGCAGATCGGTCGCGCAGTAGATTTATTCACAACCTCTGAGCGGACGTTCCGCGAGGGACCGGCTGCCGCTGCGCAACGTTCGAGGAAGGCATCGGCAGGCGGACCCGGTGCTTGCAGTAAAGCATGTTTGCCCTATACTGCGCATGTTTCGTGCACACAAGGCCGATTTCATGTCAAAAATCACCATAGATCGTTACGACCTCGCACTGCTTGATGCATTGCAGCGAAAAGGGAACGCCACCAACGCGACCCTCGGCGAACAGATCAAGCTCTCGCCCTCGCAGATCAGCCGCCGCATCCAGCGCCTCGAGGAGGACGGGGTCATTGCCGGTTACGTCGCCCTCCTGGCCCCTGGCGCGCTCGGCCTGTCGATCACGGCCTTCGCGCAGGTGATGCTCGAGCCGACTGGCGAATCGGCCTGCGAAGCCTTTGAGGATGCGGTTGCAGCGATTCCCGAAGTGCTCGAATGCCATTCCGTCAGCGGTGACGCCGACTACATGCTGCGCATCGTCGTTCCCGATCTGGCCGCCTTCGCCGAACTGACGATGAAACGCCTGCTGGGCCTGCCGGGAGTCGGTCGCCTGCGGACGAGCATCGCGCTGCAGACCGTCAAGCAGACGCACGCCTTGCCGCTCGACCACCTGACGCACCCGAGCAAGCCGCGGCAGCGGGTGCGCTACGCCGAAGGCTAGCAGCCTGTTGGAAGCCGACTTGGTCGAGTCCGACAGGCCGCTAGGGCGTCGGCGCGGCATCCGGACCCGCTGCGCGATCGAGCCCGGCAGCCGTCCCCTTGGCGGCCCGCATCAGCGCGCGGGCGCGGCACAGATCCTCCCAGGCGCGCGCCTTGTCGTGCAGCGTTCGCAACAGATAGGCCGGATGATAGCTGACGACCACCGGAATGTTCTCACCGCCGGTCGGCGAACTGTAAGCGAATGATCGTCCGCGCATGTTGGCCAGCGAGCCAACCTCACCGAGCACGGCGTGCGCCGCCGCGCGGCCCAGCAGCACGATCAGGCGCGGCTGCAGGAGGACGATCTGTCGTCTCAGGTAGGGTGCGCAGGCGGCGATCTCCGAGGGCTCGGGCGTGCGGTTGCCGGGCGGTCGGCATTTGACCGCATTGGCGATGTACACGTCCCGGCCGCGCTGCAGGTCGATCGCTGCCAGCATCGCATCGAGCAGCTTGCCAGCCGGTCCGACGAAGGGCTCACCGCGCGCATCTTCCTCCGCCCCCGGGCCTTCGCCGATGAACAGCCAGTCGGCCTCGAGGTCACCGACACCCAGCACGGCCTGCCGGCGCCCCTGGCAGAGATTGCAGGCGCGACAGGCGGCAGCGCTCTGCCGCAACTCCTCCCACCCCATGCTGGCGATCTCCGCGCTCCGCTCGCCCGCTGCTGCCGGCACGGCCACTGGTGCCGCTGCCACAGCGGCCTCACCGGACGACCGGGGTTCCGCCTCCGACCCCGCCGCCGTACCGCCCACCCGCGGCTGCGCCACGTCCGCATTCGGCGATCGCAGTCGCCAGAGCGGCGACAGCCCCATCTCACGCAGCAGTTGCAGGCGCGTCAGGAATGGGCGGCGCGGATCGCCACCCATCACGCGCGAATCCGGTCCAGCCCGCACCGCAACACCAACGCATCCTCGCGTCCATCGGCCAGCGGGTAGTAGTCGCGTCGCAAGCCGATCTGCCGAAAGCCGAACTGCCGGTACAGCGCCAGCGCACTTTCATTCGACGGCCGCACCTCGAGCAGCAGGCCGCTCGCGCCGGCCTGCCGCGCGGCACTCATCGCGCACTGCAGCAGCCGCGTGCCAAAACCCATCCGCTGTCGCTTCGCGAGCACGCCGATGTTGAGCAGGTGCGCCTCGTCCACGGCGATCATCAACACGAAGTAGCCGACCAGCTCGCCAGCTACACGGCAGCCCCAGGCGCTGTAGCCACTGTCGATCGAATCGACGAAGTTGCCACGCGTCCAAGGATAGGGAAAGACGCCCTCCTCGATCGCGAGCATCTCGTCGACATCGTGATGACCGAGAGGGAACATCTCGACGCGCGGCACGAGCACGGCGCTCAAGCCCTGCCCCCGCTTGCCAGACGTTCAGCGACCGTCAGCGCGACCTTGTTGCGCACATAGCGAGGCGCGACCGCTGCCGCATCCACCCCCTCGCCCCGCGCCAGTCGCGGCGCCGCCAGGCGGGCGACCGCTCCGGCATCCGGAAGCAGTTCGGGCAACCAGTCGCACACGCGCGCCGACAGCCGCTGTCGCAACACCGGATGGGCGACGAGGCCGTTGCCGCAGGCGAGCCAGCCACCCGTATCGGGAAGCGGCAACTCGCCGGGGTGGCAGACAGCGGTCGTCAGGGTTTCGTCGCCGGCGACGAAACGGCCATGGTATACCTCGCCCATGCGCGCGTCGAGGAGAACGATCACGCGCTCGCCACCGCTCGCCAATGCCATCGCCTCGAGCGTTCCGACGGCAATCACCGGCAGGGCGTGCGCCACAGCCAGTCCCTGCGCGACACCACAGGCGACGCGCAGGCCAGTGAACGAACCCGGACCCGCGGCGAAGGCGATCCCGTGCAGGTCGCTGCAAGCGAGCCCGGCTTCCTGCAAGGCGCTGCCGAGCAATGGCAGCAGAGTCTGCGAATGCGCCGGACCAGCCGGGCAACTGCGTCGCAGCAGAGTGCCGTTGGACCAGAGGGCGACGGAGCCCGACTCGGTGGACGTCTCGATGGCCAGCAGATTCATCGCACGTATTCTACCCGTCCTCGCTGCCGACGTCGCCTGCGGCGGATGGATGTTCCATTCGCGCGGCCGATCCGGCGCGGCGACCGCTGTTGCGTCGCAACAGAAAGCGCGCCGATTCTGGCCGGCAGCGGGCTTTCCCGATACAATGTCAGGGCCTTCCAACGACGCGCCGGCGGCGCGCCAGACCCCCAAATCCATCATGGAAAGTACCGCGATGAAAGTACTGCTATTGACGCGAGAGTACCCTCCGTACGTTTACGGCGGAGCCGGTGTTCACGTCGAGTATCTGTCTGGCGAACTGGCCAGACTGATGCATGTCGAAGTCCGCTCCTTTGGCGACCAGGACACTGTGGTCGACGGCGTGCGCGTCAAGGGCTTTCCTTTCGGCAAGGGCAGCTTTGCCCACGTCGACAAGAAGCTCAGCGGTGCGCTCGACACTTTCGAGGCGAATCTCGAGACCCTCAGCGAGCAGGTCGATGCCGACATTGTGCACGTGCACACGTGGTACGCACACCTCGGCGGAATTCTCGCCAAGACCCTCTATGGCATCCCGCTGGTGCACACGGTGCATTCGCTTGAGCCGCTGCGGCCGTGGAAACGGGAACAGCTCGGCTGCGGTTACGACATGTCGTCATGGATCGAGAAGACCTCCCTCGAGATGGCGGACGCCGTGATCGCCGTCTCCGAGGGAACGAGGCAGGACATCCTCGAGCATTTCGACATCGATCCGGCAAAGATCTCGGTAATCTACAACGGCATCAACGTCGACCAGTACCACCCGACCGACGAGACGACGGCGCTCGAGAAGTATGGTGTCGACCCCGGCAAGCCGATCGTCCTCTTCGTCGGCCGCATCACCCGCCAGAAGGGGATCGTCCATCTGGTCAATGCGATCCACCACATCAACCGCGATGCGCAGATCGTCCTCTGTGCCGGTGCCGCCGACACCAAGGAGGTGCTGCACGAGATGGAGATGGCGATCAAGCGTGTTCGCCAGGAGGGTTTCACCAACGTCGTCTGGATTCAGGAAATGGTCAGCAAGGAAGAGGCGATCCAGCTTTACTCGCACGCCACCGTCTTCTGCTGCCCGTCGATCTACGAGCCGTTCGGGATCATCAACCTCGAGGCGATGGCCTGCCGCACGGCGGTTGTCGCAAGCGCCGTCGGCGGCATCAAGGAAGTCGTCATCGACGGGGTCACCGGTTTCCTCGTGCCACTCGAGCAGCTGCACGTGGCACCGTTCGAGCCGGTCAATCCGGACCTCTTTTCCCGCGACCTCGCGGCCGCGATCAACAAGGTCCTCGACGACCCGGAACTCGCCGAGTCGATGGCTGCGGCGGGCCAGAGGCGCGCGCGTGAGGTCTTCAGCTGGACGAGCATCGCGCAGCAGACGAAGCGGCTCTACGATTCGCTGCTGAAATGATTTTCGCTGCGGGCGGCCGCATCGCCGGGACGGACCGTGATCCGCTCGTCCGGTTGCGCCGCTCCGCATCCGGCGCCCGGTACGCCCGCGCGCCGGCATGGATGGACGAGCCTGCAGAGCCCGTCCTGTTTTGAGTCTTTTCCTGCCGGCAAGAACGGTACAGGATTCAGGAGCAGCATGATGGTTCCCGAGAACTACCCCCGCGTGATCATCGAGGCGGTCGAGCCGCAAGTCCAGGGCGGCCGCTTCCCCATCAAGCGCGTCATCGGCGAGAAGGTCGCCGTCAGCGCGGACATCTACAAGGAGGGCCACGACAAGCTGGCGGCGATGCTCAAGGTACGCCGGGTCGGTGAGAAGCGCTGGCATGAGAGCCCGATGGCCCAGGGCGACAACGACCGCTGGTATGGCGATTTCACCGTCGGCGCGATCGGCTGTTGGGAGTACACCATCGAGGCCTACGCCGAGCGCTACCTGTCCTGGGTCGACGAGATCGGCAAGAAGAACGTCCCTGGCGCCAACCTGAACAGCGAGCTCCTCGAAGGACTGCAGATCATCAGAACCTCAGCCACGCTTGCGCCGGCCGCCACACGGACCCGCATCAATGGCCTGCTGACGGCGATGGAGAGTGCGCTCGCCGTCGGCGAGCAGCAGGGCGCGATCGACCTCGGCATCGGTGCCGTCATGCGCAGCCTGATGGCGAGCTGCCCCGACCGCAGCGAGGGCTACGAGCTCGATCCGCCGCTGAAGATCATGGTCAATCGCCCGGTTACCCGCTTCGCCGCCTGGTACGAGTTCTTCCCCCGCTCGCAGGGCAGCATGCCCTACCGTCATGGCACGCTGCAGGACAGCATTCGTCGCCTGCGCGAGATCAAGGCGATGGGCTTCGATGTCGTCTATCTGCCACCGATCCACCCGATCGGACACAGCTTCCGCAAGGGCAAGAACAACAGCCTGGTCGCGGTTCCGGGAGACGTCGGCAGCCCGTGGGCGATCGGCAACGAAAACGGCGGCCACATGGCGCTCGAGCCGCAGCTCGGTACCTGGGCTGATTGGGACCAGTTCGTCGCCACCTGCCGCGAACTCGGAATCGAGATCGCCCTCGACTACGTCATGAACTGCTCACCCGACCATCCGTACGTCGCCGAGCACCCGGATTGGTTTTTCCATCGGCCCGACGGCTCGATCAAGTATGCCGAGAACCCGCCGAAGAAGTACCAGGACGTCTACCCGCTCAACTTCAGCACCACGGACCGTGCCGGACTGTGGCAGGAAATGCTGAAGATCTTCCTCTTCTGGGTCGACAAGGGCGTCACCACATTCCGCGTCGACAACCCGCACACCAAGCCCGTGCCGTTCTGGGAGTGGGTGATCGCCGAGGTGCACCGCAAACATCCGGAGGTCATCTTCCTCGCTGAAGCCTTCACCAAGCCGAAGATGATGCGCCTGCTGGCGAAAGTGGGTTTCGCCCAGTCCTACACCTACTTCACCTGGCGCAACCACAAGCATGACCTGACCGAGTACGTCAGCGAGCTGACCTGCGGTGAGATGAAGGAGTACTTCACCGGCAACTTCTTCGCCAACACGCCGGACATCCTGCCGCCGATCCTGCAATTCGGCGGTCGCCCGGCGTTCATCATGCGCGTCGTGCTGGCAGCAACGCTGTCGAGCGTCTATGGCATCTACAGCGGCTACGAGCTGTGCGAGAACGAAGCCATTCCGGGCAAGGAGGAGTACCTCGACTCGGAGAAATACGAGATCCGCGTGCGTGACTGGAAGGCGCCGGGCAACATCATCGACATCATCACGCGCCTCAACCGGATCCGCCGCGACTCACCGGCGCTGCAGAGCTACAACAACGTTCTCTTCCTGGGTGCCGACAACCCGCAGATCCTCGCTTACGCCAAGATGACCGACGATCGCTCGGACATCATCATCTGCGTCGTCAACCTCGACCCCTTCCACAAGCACGGCTCGGTGCTGCACATTCCGCTCGCCACATTCGGCATCGAGGCCGGCGAGCAGTACCAGGCGCATGACCTGCTGTCCGACGAGCGTTATCGGTGGAGCGGCCCGACCGCCTATGTCGAGCTGGCGCCGGATACCAAGATGGCGCACGTGATCAAGATCCGCCGCTGGTAGACCGGCCGCTGCCGGCAGCCATCCGGCTGCCGGCAGCCTGGTGCTGTCGTACGGTGGGCAGCAGGCGGTCGGTTGCCGCTCGCCGCGCCCGCTCGCACCGGATCGGCGTCAGTCGGCCTGTGCGATCGCGCGCCTGAACACGAGGTCCTCCCCGGTCAGATCGCGCAGTTCGATGCGTACCGGCTGCACCTTCCAGATCTGCTCGCAGTACTCCTGGATCGCGCGATCGGAGGAGAAGAAACCCGATCGGGCAACGTTGAGGATCGACATCCGCGTCCATCGCTCGGAGTCGAGGTAGCTCGCCGACACCCGCTCCTGACAGTCGATGTACGACTGGAAATCGGCCAGCAGCATGTACTCGTCGTGGTTCAGCAGGTTTTCGACCAGCGGCCTGAAGATGTCGCGGTCGCCACGCGTGAAGAAGCCTCCGGCAATCAGGTCGATCACTTCCCGCAGATGCGGATTCGCCTCATACCAAGCGCGCGGCCGATAGCCGGTCCGGCGCAGTTCCTTGACCTGGGGAACATCCATGCCGAAGAGGAAGAAGTTCTCCTCGCCGACCTGTTCCCGGATCTCGACGTTGGCTCCGTCGAGTGTGCCGATGGTCAGCGCGCCGTTCATCTGGAACTTCATGTTGCCGGTGCCGGAAGCCTCCTTGCCGGCGAGCGAGATCTGTTCCGACAGGTCGGTAGCGGGAAAGATCGCATGCGCGTTCTTGACGTTGTAGTTGGGGTAGAAGACGACCTGCAGCTTGCCGCGCATCGCCGGATCGCGCCCGATCAGATCGGCGACCGCGGTGATCAACCGGATCATCAGCTTGGCCATGGCATAACCAGGCGCCGCCTTGCCGCCGAAAATGACGGTTCGCGGCGCCACCGCGAGGTTCGGATCGTCCTTCAGCCGCTTGTACAGCGAGACGACGTGCAGCAGGTTGAGATGTTGCCGCTTGTACTCGTGGATTCGCTTCACCTGCACGTCGAACATCGTCTCGGGATCGATGTCGGCGACCGTGCTGCGCCCGATCTCGCGCATCAGACGCAGCTTGTTCGACGCCTTGATGCGCCGCCACTCGGCGCGGAACGCGGCGTCCCCGGCGTGCCGCTCCAGCTCGCGCAGGCGCGTCATGTCGGTCACCCAGCCCTTGCCGATCGCCTCGTCGATCAACCCGGACATCGCCGGATTGGCGAGCACGACAAAGCGGCGCGGTGTGACGCCGTTGGTCTTGTTGCTGAACTTCTCGGGCCACATCTCGTGGAAATCGCGCAGCACGTCGGACTTGAGCAACTCCGAATGCAGAGCGGCGACGCCATTCACGGCGAAGCTGCCGACCACCGCCAGGTGCGCCATGCGCACGTAGCGTGCACCGTCCTCGTCGATCAGCGACATCCGGCGCAGGCGGTCGTGGTCGAACGGGAAATGGATGCGCACCTCGTCGAGGAAACGCTCGTTGATCTCGCAGATGATCTCGTAGTGTCGCGGCAGAACGCGCCTGAAGAGATCGAGCCGCCACTTCTCGAGCGCCTCGGGCAACAGCGTGTGATTGGTGTAGGCAAAGGTCCGGCGGGTGATCGACCACGCCTGGTCCCACTCCATGCCGTACTCGTCCACCAGCAGCCGCATCAGTTCGGCAACGGCGATCGACGGGTGGGTATCGTTCAACTGGACGACGAACTTCTCGTCGAAGTGGTCGAGGTTCTGTTCCCGCTGCAGTTGCAGGCGGATCATGTCCTGCAGCGAACACGAGACGAAGAAGTATTGCTGCTCGAGGCGGAGTTGCTGACCGGCCTCGGTCTCGTCATTCGGATAGAGCACCTTGGTGATCGTCTCCGAGCAGATCTGTGCGTCGACCGCCTGAAAGTAGTTGCCGGCATTGAAGGCGGCGAAATCGAAGGATTCCGGCGCCTCGGCGCTCCACAGCCGGAGACGGTTGGGCGTATTCACCCCGTAGCCGAGAACCGGCATGTCCCAGGCCGTGCCGCGGACGAGCTTTCCGGGCACCCACTGCACCCGCAGGCGACGATTGCCGATCGCCTCGTACTGGTGCTCGGTGTGCCCACCGAGCTTGATCTCGAACGCGATGTTCGGGCGGTGGATCAGCCACGGGCTGCCCGCACGCAGCCACTTGTCGGTCAGCTCGACCTGCCAGCCATCGCGGATCGCCTGCGTGAAGATGCCGAACTCGTAACGGATGCCATAGCCGATTGCCGGGATCTCGAGCGTCGCCAGCGAATCGAGGTAGCACGCCGCCAGGCGTCCGAGGCCGCCATTGCCCAGACCTGGTTCCTGCTCCTGATCCAGGAGGAGTTCCAAGTCGAGCCCGAGTTCCTTCATCGCCTGCCGTGCGGTGTCGTAGATTCCCAGATTGATCAGGTTGTTGCCGAGTTGCGGGCCGATCAGGAACTCGGCGGACATGTAGCAGACGGTACGACTGCCACGATCGCGATAGGTACGCGCCGTCTGCACCCAGCGTTGCAGCAGGCGGTCGCGCACCGCCTGGGCCAGCGCGACGAAACAGTCGTGGCGCGTCGCGACCTGTGGAAAGCGCGCCTGTACGTACACCAGCTTGTCCAGCAGCGCGCGCTTCAGCGCGTCGACGCCGAGCCCGGTACGCCGGTCCTCGCGTCCTGTCAGAAACCCGGGATTCAGCTCGTCAGAACACCCGCCTCCGGCCTTGGTCTTGTCGTTCATGTGAAAACCCCCGCAACACTGTTCTTCAGCCATGTGAGAGAAATCGTGAAACACCCCTCAGGGCTTCACGCCAGGGGTGAGTCTATAGTATTGTTCGAGGCTGCGCACGTGCGCCCGTTTGTTGCGTCGCCCCGCCGGGAGCCAGAGGGTGCCCATCGGGGGATGGGTTTTCGCCAGCCAGGCTGGTAATGACCGGTTGGCCAGCAATGCGTCGGATGACCGACGGCGGGGTCCGGCCTTCGGGCCTCGCCCTTCGGCGCGATCGCGGCGCCGCTCCACCCAAGCAACTTCAGGACGAAGAGACCATGCCCCACCCGCTGCTGCTTGCCTGCTTCACTGCGCTGGCGCTGCTCGGCTGCGCCGGTACCGCATCGCCACCGGCAACGGCGCCAGCGGCAGCGACACCGACGCGACCGGCAAAGCTCGCCCTGGCCCTTGGCGGCGCAGCCCGCGGTCTCGCACATGTCGGCGTGATCAAGGTTCTCGACCCTCCGGCAGTGAGCCGCAGCGACTGCAGCACCTCCGGACAGCGGACGCCAGGCCCGTGCGCCTGCTGAAGGACTGTTCCCTGGCGGCCCTGACCGCCGGCTTCGTCGCGGTCCTGGTCGGCTTCACCAGTTCGGCGGTGATCGTCTTCCAGGCGGCACGGACGCTGCAGGCGAGCCCGGCGGAAATCGCCTCATGGATGCTGGCGCTGGGTCTGGGAATGGGGCTGACCAGCATCGGCCTCTCGCTGCGCTTCCGCGTGCCGGTGCTGACCGCCTGGTCCACTCCCGGTGCGGCGATGCTGATCACCGGCGCGGCCGGCGTTTCGCTGCCCGAGGCGACCGGCGCCTTTCTCGTCTCCGCGGCGCTGATCACCGCCTGCGGCTTCTCCGGCTGGTTCGAAAGAATGATCGCCCGCATGCCGCTCTCGATCGCTTCCGGCATGCTCGCCGGCGTCCTGCTGCGTTTCGGACTCGACGCCTTCGGCGCGATGGCGAACCAGTTCGCGCTGGTCTTCCCGATGTTCTGCACCTATCTCTTGGGCCGCCGCTTGCTGCCGCGCTACGCGATCGTCGTCACCCTGCTGCTCGGCATCGGCATTGCCGGCGTGCAGGACCAGTTGCGCCTCGACGGTCTGCAGCTCGAACTGGCGGCACCGGTGTTCATCGCGCCGCGCCTTTCGTGGACGGCACTGGTCGGCGTCGCCCTGCCGCTGTTCGTCGTCACCATGGCGTCGCAGAACGTTCCTGGCGTCGCGGTGATCCGCGCCTCGGGCTATCGCGTGCCGATCTCGCCGCTGATCGGCTGGACCGGCGCCGCCAACCTGCTGCTCGCCCCCTTCGGCGGCTTCGCGCTCAATCTCGCCGCGATCACGGCCGCCATCTGCATGGGCCGCGAGGCGCACGAGGATCCCGGGCGGCGCTACGTCGCCGCGATCGCCGCCGGCGCCTTCTACGTCCTCATCGGACTCTTCGGCGCCACCGTCGGTGCGCTCTTTCTCGCCTTGCCACGGGAACTCGTCCTCGCCATCGCCGGCTTCGCGCTGCTCGGCACGATCGGCAGCGGGCTGGCCAGCGCGCTCGTCCAGGAAAGCGAGCGCGAGCCGGCGCTGCTGACCTTTCTCGTCACCGCCTCCGGGGTCTCGCTGGCCAGCATCGGCTCCGCCTTCTGGGGACTCCTCGCCGGGCTGGCAGCGCTCTTCGTGCTGCGCGTCACGCCAGCACAACTGCGCCGCCTGCGCCCGTGGACGGGCAAGTCCACCGTCACTGGCGGCGCTGCGCGGCCGGCCGGCGCGCCGGGCAAGACGACCGACTGAGCCGCGTCCCGGCAGCGCCAAGCGAGCCGTCGCCAGCGGGACCAGAGCAGCAGCCGCTCGCGCCGTCAGCCCTCGAGAGTCTCCCAGCGCTCAAGCAGAGCCAGCAACTCCTCGTCGATCGCATGCAGCCGCGCCGCCAGGCTCTGCGCCTCCTGGGGCGGCGACTGGTACAGCGCGGGGTCGGCGAGACGCTCGCCGATCCGCTTCTGTTCCGCCTCGAGACCGGCGATGCGGTCGGGCAAGGCGGCGAGCTCCTGCGCCTCCTTCCAGGTCAGCCGGCCACTCGCCGCGCTCCTCGTCACCGCCTTCCTCGAGCCGTCGCCGGTGCGGCTCGCCGGCGCCAGGGTGTCGCGCGACCGCAGTCCGGCCGTCGCCGGTACATCATCGCGCTGCCGAGCCGCCTGATGATCGGCCCAATCCTGGTATCCGCCAGCGTACTCGCGCCAGATTCCGTCGCCTTCGGCGGCAATCGTCTGCGTCACGACATTGTCGAGGAACGCTCGATCGTGGCTGACGAGGAACAGCGTGCCGGGGTAATCCAGCAACAACTCCTCGAGCAGCTCGAGTGTCTCGATGTCGAGGTCGTTGGTCGGCTCGTCGAGGACGAGGACGTTCGCCGGTCGCGCGAAGAGGCGCGCCAACAGCAGGCGGTTGCGCTCGCCACCGGACAGCGAGCTGACCAGCGAACGCGCCCGCTGCGGCGCAAACAGAAAATCGCCGAGGTAGCTGATGACGTGCTTCTTCTGGTTGCCGATCTCGACGAAGTCCGACCCGGGCGAGATGATGTCGATCAATGTCGCCTGTTCGTCGAGTTGGCTGCGGAACTGGTCGAAGTACGCCACCTGTACCTTCGTGCCCAGGATCACCCGGCCCGCGTCGGGCGCCAGCTCGCCGAGGATCAGCCGCAGCAGGGTCGTCTTGCCGACGCCATTCGGGCCGATGATGCCGATCTTGTCGCCGCGCTGCACACGACACGAGAAGTCCCGCACGACGCACTTCTCGCCAAAGCGCTTGCCGACCCCTTCGAGCGCTGCCACCAGTTTGCCGCTGCGGTCCCCGGCATCGAGCGTCAGCTCGACCTTCCCCTGCCGCTCGCGGCGCGCCTGCCGCTCGCGTCGCAGGCGCTCGAGGCGCAGGACCCGCCCTTCGTTGCGGGTCCGCCGCGCCTTGATTCCCTGCCGGATCCACACTTCCTCCTGCGCCAGGAACTTGTCGAAACGCGCATTCGCCAGCGCCTCGTCGTGCAGCATCGCCTCCTTGCGCACCTGGTACTCGGCGAAGCTGCCGGGGCAGGAGAGCAGGCTGCCACGATCGAGTTCGACGATGCGTGTCGCGACCCGCTCGAGGAAACGGCGGTCATGGGTGATCAACACCAGCGTCATCGTCGAGTGCAGCAGCATCTCCTCCAGCCATTCGATCGCCGCCACGTCGAGGTGATTCGTCGGCTCGTCGAGCAACAGCAGGTCGGGCGACACGGCGAGTGCCTGCGCCAGCGCCAGGCGCTTCTTCTGGCCGCCGGAGAGCGTACCGACGAGGCGCTCGGCGTCGAGCGAGAAGCGCTGGATGACCCGCTCGGCCTGTGCCTCGAAGGACCATGCCTGGCGCGCCTCCAGTTCCGTCTGCAGCGTGTGCATCCGCTCCAGCAGTTCGTCCGCGTCGGCGCCTGCCTCGGCGAGCGCATGCGACACCGAGTGGTACTCACCGAGCAGGCGCGAAACCTCGCCCATGCCCGCGACCACCGCCTCGAAGACGGTCTGCCCGGCGGCAAACGGCGGTTCCTGTGGCACGTAGCCGATGCGCAGCCCCGGCTGCAGCCAAAGCTTCCCTTCGTCGAGCCCACCGCAACCGGCGAGGGCCGCGAGCAGCGACGACTTGCCGGTGCCGTTGCGGCCGATCAACGCCACCCTTTCGCCCGCGTCGAGCTGGAAGTCGGCATGGTCGAGCAGCGGCACGTGGCCAAAGGCGAGCGAAGCGTCGGTGAGAATGATGTACGGCATGGGCTGGAATCGTTGCGCCGGAGAAGGAAGCGGGAGAGCGATGCGGGGACGACGGTCGCGCCCGTCTGTCGCCGACAGCCCGGCATTCTACCGCGAGCGGGCAGCCAGAGGCCTTACGGGCACTCATTCGCGCATCCAGTGGCCCCGGAACGACGGGCCATCGCCATGCGCCCTGCCCTTGGGCCATGCCGCTCGCGGTGAGGGGTGCAATCGGAAGTGCGACTGACGCCGGGGCGAGGTGGTTGGCGGTGGCATTCGGCACTAGACAATTGGGCGGAGGTGGGGTAAATAGTGATGGGTTACTTCACCTTGGAGCGAGACCCATGACAGAAAGGTGGTCGGAAATGGAGGGGCGACTCAAGCCGAGTCGGGGTTTGGAAGAGCGGTTTAGAGATCATCCCGAGCTCCAAGCCAAGATCGAGTCTTTGCTGGCGGTGGTCGAGAATGCGGCCGGCGATGTTGAGAAGGCGGCGGAGGCGGAGCGGCGGGTGACGGAGGAATTGCGGCAGTTGGGCAACGAAGCGTTGCACGGCTGGGCGCGACGGCAAGCGCAGCGGAAGGAAGAAGAGGTGGCGCAACAACCGGGCGTGCAGCGGAAGGAAAAAAAACGTCTATTGGCAGACCCGGTACGGACAGATCGAAGTAGCGGAGCAGGTCTTCCGGCAAGGGACGCGCGGGCCGGAGATCCGGCCATTCACGCGTTCGGCGGAGGTGGTCTGCCGGGGCTGCTCGGAGCCGCTGCAGCGAGCGATCGTTGATTTCGGGGCGGACGCGCCCGCGGCGCGCATTCCGCAGAAGCTGAAAGAGCACTACGGTATCGAGGTGTCCGCCAGTACGTGCTGGCCGATCGTCTTGCGGCATGCCGCGACGATCGACGAGCGCCCGAAAGCGGCGGCAAAAATCCCGGCACGAGACGGCGTAGAGCAGTTGATCGGCGAGATCGATGGGAGCATGATTCCCGTCGTGGAGACGGCCGAATCGGACGACCAGAGCGCGAAAGTGGACCGCCGCAAGACCCGCCGGGTGGGCTGGAGGGAAGCGCGTTTGAGTCTGGTCCATGCGCCCGGCTCCGTCACCCCGGTGTTCGGCGCCACCGTGGGCCCGCCCGACCAGGTCGGAGAGACGCTGTTGCGCACGGCGGTTCAGGCCGGACTGGGGCGTAAGACCAAGGTCCATGCGGTCAGCGACGGCGCCGCATGGATTGCGGATCAGGTGAGTGAGCAATTCGGACTGCAAGGCCACTTTCTCGTCGATTTCTACCATGTCTGTGACTACCTGACGGCCGCAGGGGACACGATCGCCGGCACGGCGGCGAGGGCTTGGCTGGAAACGCAGAAGGATCGGCTGAAACAGAACCGCCTCCAGGACGTCGTCGAGGAACTGCAGCGATTCGTCGAGGACGACACCGTTCCCGATGCCAACGCCCCGGTGCGCGCGGCGCATCGCTATCTCACCAATCGCCCGGGACAGTTCAACTATCAAGACGCGCTCGTGGCCGGGCTGCCAATAGGGTCCGGCGAAATCGAAAGCGCACACCGTTACGTCATCCAGGACCGTCTCAAGCGGGCCGGCGCTTGGTGGAAACTGAAAAACGCCAAGCACATGCTGGCGCTGCGTGTCTGCCGCGCCAACCAGGAGTGGGACCGCTATTGGCAGTCCACACGTCAACAGGCCGCCTGATCCACAGTCGCACTTCCGATTGCACCCCGCGGTGAGGGGCGGCTTGGCGGAAATCCGGGCCAGCGGCTACAATACGCGCCCTCCTCCTCGTAGCACAATGGACAGTGCACACGCCTCCTAAGCGTGGGATACAGGTTCGATTCCTGTCGAGGGGACTTTCCGGGCGTCCGCCGAAGTCCGCAGAAGTCAAGAACATCAATGGATTCAGGTGACCAGCAAACATCTCTGGCCCATCTCGACCGCGGAAAGTCCACCCATGTCCGTGCCTGACAGGGGTATGACTTGGGGTACGCGAACACCTGTTGGGGTACGATGCCACCATAGGGTAGCTAGAAACCGGAAAAGCCTGCAGTTCGCCTCGCGCTGCTGACTTTCCTGCGGCCTGGGGGAGGCTCGATGCGCGCGCTGGGAGGAGGTTGAGCTTGACACGGCCACGTGGTCTGGCCGTGGCGAACGCGACCGTAGCCGTCGGCGGCTTGGCATGATGAAGGAAGACGATCCGGTCCCGCTGACTACACAGGCCGTCCGGGTCCTTCGGGAGCTACAGTCCCATTCGGGAGACAGGGCCAGCCCGTGGGAGCTGAACGATGGCTGGAAGTTCGTCGGCGTGAACAGCACCTCCGACGAGCCGGGTTCGCTGCGGGACGGTGGCTGGTATACGATTCTTTCAGGAACCCTGCGCCACCTCTACCGCCCCCTGGCCTGCCAAGGCGGGACTTTGTCGTCCTGAGGACCAAGTGGGAACGTTCCATGCGCTGCAGCGCGCATGACGCCGACGCCAGCGTTGTGTGCTGTAGCGCTGCCCGGCTAGATCGTCCGCAGAACTGGCCATTCGTCACCTCCCGGAGGGGTAGACCTGCACGGTTCCCGCGCCAATCAAGAAATCCCGTGTCAGACACGCTGCGCTGATGGAAAATGGCCCTCTTCGGGAAGCGAACAACAACGACCCAATCCGATCGGCGATGAAACTTGAACAACTGCAGTCCAATGCGGCGATCCGCGGCATCGTTCCCGATGCACTGGTGACCGTGGTCAGCGTCCAGTGGTTCGGCTCCGAAGCCCTGGAGCTGACCTACAAAACGGCCGCCGGCCGCGTCGCCAACGAGCTCCTTTACCGCCACGACGAGGCACGACTGGAAGTCGTCGAGCAGGGCAGGCCGTGGAGCTTCGACGGCGACGGCGCACTCTTCCGGCTGGTTTCCGAGGCCCAGCGCATCCGGCTCGCGCATCTGTTCGACCCGGTGCTGGCCGTGCATACCTCCGTCGTCGACCCGCTGCCGCACCAGATCACTGCCGTCTACGAAAGCATGCTGCCGCGCCAGCCGCTGCGCTTCCTGTTGGCCGACGACCCTGGCGCCGGCAAGACGATCATGGCGGGCCTGCTGATCAAGGAACTGGCCGCGCGTGGCGACCTGCAACGCTGCCTGATCGTCTGCCCTGGCAGCCTCGCCGAACAGTGGCAGGACGAACTCTACCGTCGCTTCCACCTGCCGTTCGAGATCCTCACCAACGACAAGCTCGAAGCCGCACGCACCGGCAACTGGTTTCTCGAAACCAACCTGTGCATTGCCCGCCTCGACAAGCTCTCGCGCAATGAGGATGTGCAGCAGAAGCTGCAGGTGCCCGATTGCCGCTGGGACCTGGTGGTCTGCGACGAAGCGCACAAGATGTCGGCAACGGTGTTCGGGAGCGAGACCAAGTACACCAAGCGCTATCGCCTCGGCCAACTGCTGTCGACGCTCACGCGGCACTTCCTGCTGATGTCGGCAACCCCGCACAACGGCAAGGAAGCCGACTTCCAACTGTTCATGGCGCTGCTCGACGGCGACCGTTTCGAAGGTCGCTACCGGGATGGCGTGCACAGTGCCGACGTGTCGGACCTGATGCGCCGAATGGTCAAGGAGAGCCTGCGCAAGTTCGACGGCACGCCGCTCTTCCCCGAGCGAATCGCCTACACCGTGCCCTACAGACTCTCGGACGGCGAAGCCGCGCTCTACCGGGCGGTCACCGACTACGTGCGCGAGGAATTCAACCGTGCCGACGCGCTGGAAAACGACAAGCGCGCCGGCACCGTCGGCTTTGCCCTGACCATCCTGCAGCGACGCCTGGCTTCATCTCCCGAGGCCATCTACCAATCCCTGCGCCGCCGGCGCGAGCGGCTGGAAAGCCGACTGCGGGAACTGGAGATCCTGCAGCGTGGCGGCCAGGCCGCGACCATCCTCCCTGCGTCACTGCCTGCCCTCGACGGCGAAGACATCGATGACTTGGACGAAGCACCCGACAACGAAGTTGCTGCCGCCGAAGAAGAAATTCTCGACCAGGCCACCGCCGCGCGCTCGATCGCCGAACTGCGGATCGAGATCGAAACCCTGAAAGGGCTTGAACGTCAGGCTCTGGCAGTCTGCCGCAGCGGTACCGATACCAAGTGGTGCCAACTGGCCAGTCTGCTCACCGAAATCTTCACGCCGGCCGGCATCGGCCACCGCGTCGCCGAACCGCCCGCTCCCTATGGTGCCGGCGCGATCCCGCCACCCACCCCTTCGCCGCACCAGAAGCTGGTGATCTTCACCGAGCACCGCGACACACTCAACTATCTCGAACAGCGCATCAGCACGCTGCTCGGCCGCCAGGAGGCGGTCGTCATCATCCACGGTGGCATCGGTCGCGAAGAACGCCTCAAGGTGCAGGAGTCGTTCAAGCACGACCCCGAAGTGCAGGTATTGCTGGCGACCGACGCCGCCGGTGAGGGCATCAACCTGCAGCGCGCGCATCTGATGGTCAATTACGACCTGCCCTGGAACCCCAACCGGATCGAACAACGCTTCGGCCGTATCCACCGGATTGGCCAGACCGAGGTTTGCCACCTGTGGAAGCTGGTGGCGGACGATACGCGCGAAGGCGACGTCTACCGCCGGCTGCTGGAAAAGCTCGAACTGGCGCGCCAGGCCCTTGGCGGGCAGGTCTTCGACGTGCTCGGCAAACTAGCCTTCGAGTCCGACGGCAAGCTCATGTCGCTGCGCGAGTTGCTGATCAAGGCCATCCGCTACGGCGAGAAGCCCGAGGTCAAGGCCTTCCTCACGACGGTGCTCGATGTCGCGACGGATCGGGAGCACCTGCAGAGCCTGCTTGAAGAACGCGCGCTCGCCCACGACGCCATGGACGCGAGCCGGGTGCAGCGCATCCGCGAAGACATGGAGCGTGCCGACGCCCGCAGGCTGCAACCGCATTACATCGAGTCGTTCTTCCACGAAGCCTTCAAGCGGCTCGGCGGCACCGCCAAACAGCGCGAGCCCCGTCGTTACGAAATCACCCACGTACCCGCCGCGGTGCGCAACCGCGACCGCCTGATCGGCATCGGCAAACCCGTGCTGCCGCGCTATGAGCGGATCGCCTTCGAGAAATCGCTCGTTGCACCTTCGGGGCAACCGCTGGCCGCATTTGTCTGCCCCGGCCATCCATTGCTCGATGCCGTGATCGACCTGACGCTGGAGCGTCATCGCGATCTGCTGAAACGCGGCAGCGTGCTGGTTGATGAGCTCGATCCCGGAATGCAGCCGCGTGTGCTGTTCTACTTGGAGCACGCCATCCAGGACGCCGGCCTCACCCGCGCCGGTGAGCGTCGGGTCGTGTCGAAACGCATGCTCTATGTCGAAATGGACGCCAGCACGAGCACACGCCATGTGCACTACGCCCCCTATCTCGACTATCGGCCAATCGTTGCGGGCGAACCCGGCATCGAATCGATCCTCGACCGGCCAGAAGGCCAGTGGATCACGCGCGAACTGGAGAAACAGGTCCAGGCCCATGCCATCACCCAGGTCGTGCCGGAACACCTTGCCGAGGTCCGTGGGCGCAAACTCGAACTGATCACCCGAACTGAGGCCGCGGTCAAGGATCGCCTCACCAAGGAAATCACCTGGTGGGATCACCGTGCCGAAGAACTCAAACTGCAGGAGCAGGCCGGGAAACCCAATGCCAAACTCAACTCCGGCGAGGCACGCAAGCGCGCCGACCTCCTGCAGGGGCGGCTCGAAAAACGTCTGGACGACCTGAAACTGGAAGCGCAAATCTCGCCGCTGCCGCCAGTGGTACTGGGCGGCATGCTGGTGGTGCCGATCGGCCTGATCAGGGCCATGACCGGCCAAACATCAAGCACACCCACTTTGCCCGCAGACACACAGATCAGCGCCGCCCGCGCCCGGGCCATCATCATGGACATCGAGCGCCAGCTCGGCTTCGATCCCACCGATCGCGAATTCGAGAAGCTGGGTTACGATGTTGAAAGCCGCGTTCCCGGCACCGGCAAGCTGCGCTTCATCGAAGTGAAGGGCCGCGTTGCCGGCGCGCCGACGATCACCGTCACGCGCAACGAGATTCTCTTCTCGCTCAACAAGCCCGAGGACTTCATTCTTGCCATCGTCGAGTTCATCGACGAGACCAATCACAAGGTGCATTACCTGCGCCAGCCGTTCAATCGTGAACCGGATTTCGCGGTGACGAGCATAAACTACAACTTGGCCGAGTTACTGCAGCGCTCTGAGAAACCAAGGTAGGCACATCATGACTGAACAGGAATTGCGCGAGCTGATCGCGCACCATGAGGCCGATCGTGTCGAGTTTACGATTTCTACCAAGGACACGGACAAATTCTCGGAGGCGGTATGCGCTTTCGCCAACGATCTGCCCAATCACGGTCGCCCCGGTCATTTGATCGTCGGTGTGGACAACGCGGGCCAGTTCGCCGGAATTTCGGTTTCCGACGAGTTGTTGCGCAACCTTGGTGGCTTGCGCGACGACGGTGCCATACAACCGCTGCCCGCGATTTTCGTGGAGAAACTTTCCACGGCACAAGGCGAGGTTGCTGTCGTGACTGTACAGCCCGCCATGCTGCCGCCCGTGCGTTACAGGGGCCGCATCTGCATACGCAACGGTCCGAGACGGGGGTATGCAACCCAGGGCCTCCGCACTCGGACAGCATATTCTCCATAGTCATATCAGATATGGCAAACCCGTTTACATTCATGAGCTTATGCAAATAGCTTGTAAACCCTTCCCGAATCAGGTCTACTCTCGTCTTTTGGGCGACCGAAATGATTGTGACGAAGGGGGCAAGCCTGATGTGCTGCTTGAGGGAAGTGGACGATCCGCACAAACCGAGCAACGGGACGCTGCATGACTTCGTGGAGATGCTCGTGATTGCGATGGCAGCGGCGCTGTCCGATTGTGACACCATTGAAGACATCGTGGACTGGGGACGGACGAAAGAGCCTTGGTTGCGCAAGTTCTTGGTGCTGAAGAACGGTATCCCGTCCGAGGAGACGTTTCTGCGGGTGTTTCGAGCGCTGGACCCGAAGCAATTCGAGGCCGCATTCCGCCGCTGGGTGGTCGGGGTCGTCGGCGCGCTGAGAGGGGGTGTTGCGGTCGATGGCAAGACGGTGCGCGGTTCGGGCAGTGGCGGCGAGACAGCGATTCACATGGTCAGCGCCTTGGCGACCGAGTTGGGCATCGTGCTGGGACAGGAAAAGGTTGCCAGCAAGAGCAATGAGATCACGGCGATCCCGGAACTGCTCAAAGCGCTGTATATCAAGGGGTTGCTGGTCTCCATCGATGCCATGGGGTGCCAGAAGAGCATTGCCCGCCAGATCACGGACCAAGGGGGTGACTACCTGCTGGCGGTCAAAGGCAACCAGCCGACGCTGCTTGAAGCCCTCGAGACCGAGTTCATTGACCAATCTGGTTGCGACACGGTGAAACGTCACGGGCTCGCCCACAAGTCCCGTGGTCGAATCGTCGGACAAATTGCCTCGGTCCTGCCTGCGCACGGCATCGTTGATCTGGCTGATTGGCCCAAGTGCCGGACGATCGGTCTGGTCGACTCCCTGCGCCAGGTCGGCAACAACGAATCCAGCTTCGAGCGGCGCTACTACATCAGCTCTCGCGACCTGACCGCCGAGCAACTTGCTGTGTCCGTGCGAAGCCACTGGGGCGTGGAGAATCGACTTCACTGGGTGCTCGACGTCAGCTTTGGCGAAGATGCCAGCACCGTGCGCAAGGACAACGCTCCGCAGAATCTCTCACTCCTGAAGAAGATCGTCCTCAACCTGATTCGCCTGGATGCGGCCGACAACACCAAGACCAGCCTGCGCCGGACACGCAAACGTGCCGCTTGGGACGACGACGTTCGGCTCCGGATTCTCGGTCTCACGCCGCTATGACAACCGAGTGCGGAGGCCCTGGTATGCAACCGAGCACGAGGAACGAATCCTTATCGAGCGGCGGGTATCGCAAGCCAGGACCTTCGACGCGCAACCGTGCCTTGACAGTACAGTGGAAGATCTGGCGACTTCTCTTTTCGTCATCGATTATCTTCAACAGGCGGTGGCCGCGGACGTCATCGCAGAAAACAGGCGGTCGGTCGAGCAACAATTGGCCTCGCTGCGGTTCTTCGATCTTGGCAGGAAGTGCCCGACGCACGCCGGGATCATCCTGTTCGGCTTCGACGTTCGCAACTGGCTGCCCGGGGCCTATGTTCAGTTCCTTCGGGTGGGCGGCAATTCGCTCGCCGCTCCGGTACTCAATGAGCGGGAACTGAGCGGCGACCTGCTGACGGTGCTTCGTGAACTCGACGCCCTCGTCGACGCGCAATTGATCCAGTTTCCCGCCGCCGATGGCGCCCTGCGGGAGCGTAACGTCGAGTCCTACCCACGCATTGCCGTCCGCGAGCTACTGATGAACGCCATCATGCATCGGGACTATGCGTCGACAGCCCCCCTGAGGATCACATGGCTCGAGGATCGACTCGAGATACAGAGTCCCGGCGGGCTGTATGGCGAAGCGTCGCTGGCGAATTTTCCGCGGCAAACCAGCTACCGGAACCCGGTGGTCGCCGAAGCGCTGAAGGCCCTGGGCTATGTCAATCGTTACGGGCGAGGCGTGCTGCGCGCGCAGGATGCCCTGGAGAGGAACGGCAGCCCCCGGGCAGAATTTCAGTTCGATGCCGGCTACGTGCTCGCAACCCTTCGCAGGCGGCCATGAAGACCATCGCATTCTTCAACAACAAGGGTGGTGTGGGCAAGACCACGCTGGTCTATCACCTGGCGTGCATGATCGCCGAGCGGGGCGAGACTGTGCTGGCGGTGGACCTTGATCCGCAAGCCAACCTCACCAGCATGTTCCTGAGCGAAGACCAGCTTGAGCTTCTCTGGCCGAATGGCGAACATCCCGGAACGATATTCGGCGCGTTGCGCCCCATCATCCGCGGACTCGGTGATGTGCAGGCACCGCACATGGAGCAGATCAATCCACATCTTGGACTGGTGGTCGGGGACCTGGCGCTATCGACGTTTGAGGACAAGCTCTCCGACGCATGGCCGCGTTGCCACAATCGGGACGAATCGGCGTTTCGCACCATGACTGCCTTCTACCGGGGTGCGCGCCAGGCAGCGACACAATCCGGCGCGCAGTGGGTCTTGATCGATGTCGGACCGAATCTGGGCGCAATCAACCGTGCAGCGCTCATCGCCAGTCAGCACGTCGTGATTCCGCTTGGCCCGGACCTGTTCTCCCTGCAGGGTCTGCGCAATCTCGGGCCGTCGCTTCGCGCCTGGCGCGCAAGTTGGCAGGAACTGTCGGCCAAGAACCCCGATCCGTTGATCGAGTTGCCCTCGGGGCAGATCGAGCCATTGGGTTACGTGGTGATGCAACATGGCATGCGCGAGAACCGACCGCCCAAAGCATATCAGCGCTGGATCAACCGATTTCCCGACGAATACCGTGAATCGGTGCTGAACGAGCGACCGGGTGGCACGATAAGCGCCAGCGCAGACCCGTATTGCCTCGCGATGCTCAAGCATTACCGCAGTCTGATGCCGATGGCCATGGAAGCACGTAAGCCGGTGTTCTCCCTGAAACCGGCAGATGGCGCCATCGGCGCGCATGGAGAAGCCGTGCGCAATGCCTACGCCGACTTTCTCGCTCTCGCTCGACGAATTGCCGATCGTTCTGGCGTTGCGCTCCCCTGATCCCGACGTTTCACCTCGCCAGAGCCCGCCGACCTGCCTCCTTGATTCAGGCGACTGCCCGCTGTAGAGTAAGGATGTAATGCAATCCTTACTGGAGAACGAGATGCTCGCCGTTGCCAAAATCACTGCCAAGGGCCAGACCACGATCCCGCAGGACGTGCGCGCCGCACTGCATGTCGCCCCCGGCGACCTGATCGCCTGGGAAGTCGGCGCTGACGGCACGGCGACCGTCCGCCGCGTGCAACCGCTGGACCTCGAATACCTGCGCGCTGTCGAAGGCACGCTCTCCGAGTGGTCGGGCAGCGCCGACGAGGAAGCCTATCGTGAGCTTTGAACGCTTCGCGGTCGTCCGCGTGCCGTTTCCCTTCACCGACCGCAACGCGACGAAGAACCGCCCGGCGCTGGTGCTCTCGGACGCCGCGGCTTTCAACATTCCGGCCGGCCATTCGGTGATGGCGATGATCACCTCGCAGGCCAATGCCCCCTGGCCGCTCGACTGCCCGCTCGCCGATCTCGCCGCCGCTGGCTTGCCAGCGCCGTCGATGGTGCGTTTCAAGCTCTTCACGCTCGACCATCGCCTGGTGCGGGGCGAACTCGGGAAACTCGCGGCCAGCGATGCCATGGCCGTTCGCGTCGGACTGGCCCGTTTGCTGGAAGGGGAAGTATGAATCGATACGTGCCAGAAATAATCTCAACAGTGTTGAGACTTTTGCAAGGAGATCCCGTGCCCACCGCCCGCGGCCGTGCTTTCCGGGCCGATTTCCTATGACCGGCAATCCAGCCAAGGTGGCTCTGGGCGAGATCCGCAGCAACGAACTGGGATTCTCACGATTGGCAGTGCTTGCGGCTGCCCTGGATAGCTATCTGCTAGATATCGTCGACGTGGATTTCTCGGCCTGCACCTGGTTCGACGCCAACATGAGCGCGCCACTCGGCGTCGTCTTTGCTCATGCCCTGGATAACCTGAACACGCTCAAGCCTTGTGGGCTTCGACAGGGTGTCGAAACCATTCTTGCCAAGAACCACTTCCTTACCGGATTCGGGTTTCCAGAAAAAGCCGATACGCATGGCACAACGATTCCGTACCACCGCTTTTCGGCCACCGACGACCGCTACTTTGCTGCCTACCTGAACAGACATTTGCGCGGCAAGGATCTGCCGATCATGTCGGAAGCCTTGTCGCAGCGCTTCAAGAACAGCATCCTGGAGATTTTTGTCAATGCGGCGATGCACTCTGACAGCAAACTGGGCATCTTTGCCTGCGGCCAGTATTTCCCACAACAGAATCGCCTCGATTTCTGCGTTGCCGACGCAGGTCTCGGAGTTCGCCGCAAGATTTACAAGGAGCTTGGGCTAAAAATGAACTCCGACAAGGCCATCAATTGGGCGTTGCAGGAGGGCAATACAACTCGAAAGGGAAGCGTCCCCGGAGGACTCGGCCTTAAGCTGATCCGGGAATTCATTGCCATGAACAAGGGCCGCATCCAGATCGTATCAGACAGAGGCTACTGGGAATTCAGTCCACGGGGCGAAACCTTGACACGCATGGACACTTCATTCCCGGGAACCGTAATCAACATAGAAATCAACACGGCGGACACCAGCAGCTATCGTTTGCGCGCCGAACCGAAAAACTGAACAGGGGGGATTGCAACCATGGCTGATCGCGTCACACTGAAAATATTTGACATTGTCGGCGGCCCGGTATGGGTATCCACCGACGATGGTCAAAAGGTCTTCGACAAAATCGTGGCCGCGTTCAAGGCCAATCGTGCTGTCGAGCTTTCGTTCGCCAACCGGGAGAACCTGATCACGGCGTTTCTCAATGCCGCGATCGGCCAACTCTACGGTGGCCAATATGACGAAGCCTTCCTGCAGCAACATCTCGCCTTTGCCGACATCTCTGACGACGACCGCGCAATGCTCGGACGCGCCATCGAAAACGCCAAGCGCTACTTCGCCAACCAGCAAGCCTATGACCAAACCTGGCAAGAGGTCATCGATGAAGACGAAGAATAGTGCGCACGACGCGGCGGCCTACCCTTACCAGGTGGGCGAGCAAATACTCATTGATGCCAATGTTTGGCTCTACCTACTGCCGCCCGCGTCGCAACCCACACCATCATGGGCGGCCGCCTATTCCGGTACGTTTGCTCGTCTCTTGCAGGCAAAGGCGCAGCCGGTAGTCGATGCTCTGGTCTTGAGTGAATACCTCAACCGCTACGTGCGCATTGAATACGACGCGACATGGAAAAAAGCTTATCCGAGGTTCAAGGACTTTCGGCAATCCAATGACGGCGCCAATGTCCTTCAGTCAGCCGTGGCCGAGGTCAAGCAAATCCTGAAGAACAGTTCATCGCGTGACACCCATCTGGAAAATATCGACATGCCTGCGGTACTCGGCGCTGTGCAGAGCGGCACCGTTGATTTCAACGTAAGCGTCCATCCCGACCACCTGTAAAACCCGCGAGAAGTGGAGCAACCTCCAGGTTTTTTTTCAGGAGGAAGAGATGGACAAGGCAGGGGAACGGGAAGCGCGGTGGCGGGGGCATGTGGACGCCTGGCGGGCGAGCGGCGGCAGCCAGAAGGCGTACTGTGAGCAGCACGGACTGAGAAGCCATTCGCTCAGTTACTGGCACCTGCGCTTGGCGAAGGGTCCAGGATCGAGCGGAGCGAGAAGCCCACTGACCCTGGTTCCTGCAGTGAGGGTTGCCAATGCCGTGGCCTCAACGCCGAGCCTGTCGCTCCACAGCCCCCAGAGCTGGCGACTCGACTTTGCCGCGTTGCCACCGGCTGGGTGGTTGACGGCCCTGTGGGGAGAGCGCGCATGAACGCGCCGCTCGGGGCGGTGCCCGAGCGCATCTGGCTGGCCGTCGAAGCGGTGGACATGCGCCTGGGCATTGATGGCCTGTCAGCCCGCATCCAGGCTAGTCTTGGGCGCAGCCCCTGTGACGGCACCGCCTACGCCTTTACCAACCGGCGCCGCAGCCGGCTCAAACTGCTGGTCTGGGACGGCACCGGCGTCTGGCTGTCGCAACGCCGGTTGCACCGTGGCTCCTTCACTTGGCCGAGCGCCAGCGACCCGGTCTTCGCCCTCACTGCGGCGCAATGGCGTTGGCTGATCGCCGGCGTAGACTGGCAACGCCGGGACGCGCCCGCACCCGCCAGCTGGCACGTGTAAGGGCGCACTGTATTTTGCACAAAGCACGCAAAATCCGTGTCTTAGACGTCCTTCTGAGCATCTTGATGGTATAATTCACCATGGATTTAGCGAGCGAACTTGCCTCCTTCTCACCCTCGCCAGAACTGGTTTTCTGGGCCGAGAATCGGCTCGGTGGACTGCTCGAACAGGTCAAGACCAACGCCACGGAGATTCGCTGGCGCGATGCCAAGATCGAGAAGCTGACCCTCGAACTGGCCTATTTGCGGCGGATGAAGTTCGGCGTCAAGAGCGAGTCCCTGGCCGCCGGCGAACGGGACCTCTTCGACGAAACGCTCGCTGCCGACCTGGCCGCCTGCGAAGCCCGCCTGGCCGAACGGCGCCAGGCGGCCGAAATGGGGCCGCATCAGCTGCCCGCCGAGAAACCGAAACGCGACCGCGCCGGCCGTCAGCCCCTGCCCGAGGAACTGCCGCGTGTCGAGCACCTGCACGAGCCGGAAACCTGCACCTGTGGGCAATGTGGTCAGGCCCTGGTGCGGATCGGCGAGGACGTGACCGAGAAGCTCAGCATCGTCCCTGCCGAGTTCTTCGTCGAGCGCCACATCTATCCCAAGTACGCCTGCCGGCCCTGCGAAACCCTCACCGCCGCACCGGCTGTGGCTTCGGTCATCGACGGCGGTCTGGCGACACCGGCCTTGCTGGCCTGGGTGATGGTCAGCAAGTACGCCGATCATCTGCCCCTCTACCGTCTTGAACGGCAGGCCGCCCGCTCGGGGGTGACCCTGTCGCGTTCGACGCTGGCCGACTGGGTCGGCCGCATCGGCGTCGCCCTGGAACCGCTCTGGCTGCGTCTCGCCGAACTGCTGCGCCAGGGGACGGTGCTGCATGCCGATGAAACCCCGGTGCAGCAACTCGATCCGGGCAATGGCAAGACCAAGCGGGCCTATCTCTGGGCTTATCGCAGCAATGCCTTGGCCAGCGATCCGCCGATCGTCGTCTTCGACTACCAGCCCGGCCGGGGTGGGAAGTATGTGGCGGAGTTCCTCGCGGACTGGCAAGGTGCGCTGATGGTCGATGAGTTCGCCGGCTACCAGGCGCTGTTTCGTGGCGAGGTGATCGAACTCGCCTGTCTGGCCCATGCCCGGCGGAAGTTCTTCGACCTCCATCAGGCGAATCGCAGTCCCCTTGCCGCGGAGGCCCTGCGCCGCATCGGCGAGCTGTATGCCATCGAGGACGCGGCGAAAGGGAAGGCGGTCGAGGAACGCGCCCGACGACGAAAGGAAACCAGTCAGCCGCTGCTCGAAGCCCTGCACCTGTGGCTCCAGAACACTCGCCGATCGGTGGCCGACGGCGGTGCCCTGGCCAAGGCGATCGACTACAGTCTGCGGCGCTGGCCGGCATTGGCCCGGTACGCCACGAACGGTTTCTACCCGATCGACAACAACCCGGTCGAGAATGCCATTCGCCCGATCGCCATCGGGAAGAAGAATTGGCTGTTCGCCGGTTCCGAGGCGGCAGGCCAACGCGCCGCGGCGATTCAATCGCTGCTCGAAACCGCCCGCCTGAACGGCATCGAGCCGATGGCCTGGCTGACCGACACCCTGGACAAACTCCCCTCCTGGCCGAACAGCCGCATCGACGAGTTGCTGCCGCTCAAAAAGCCAGTGTGATCCTGCGCGCCCAGGGGTGGGTGCGCTGAACGCTTACATTTCAACGACGGTTTGCTGATCCAGAACTGTCGGTTGAATGGTTGGAAGCTTCTCACCCACGACGGTGATATGACGCTGGGCGGGATTGATCTTCTGACCACGAACAAGAAACTCTTGAACGCTTGTCCATGACGCCAAAGAAAAAACTCATCGAAGTCGCGCTGCCGCTGGAGGCGATCAACATCGCCAGTGCGCGCGAAAAGTCCATCCGTCACGGCCACCCGAGCACCCTGCATCTGTGGTGGGCGCGGCGGCCGCTGGCGGCGGCGCGGGCGGTGATCTTTGCGCAGATGGTCGACGACCCGTCGGCGCATCCCGACATCTTCCCGACGGAGAAAAAGCAGGAGAAGGAGCGGCAACGGCTGTTCCGCATCATCGAGGATCTGGTCAAGTGGGAGAACACGACCAACGAGACCGTGCTGCAGCAGGCGCGCGACGAAATCTGGCAGAGCTGGCGCTATACCTGTGCCGAGAATGCCGACCATCCGCGCGCCAAGGAGCTCTTCGACCGCTACAGGCTGCCGGCTTTTCATGACCCGTTCGCCGGCGGCGGTGCGCTGCCGCTCGAAGCGCAGCGGCTGGGGCTGGAGAGCTACGCCAGCGATCTGAATCCGGTGGCGGTGCTGATCAACAAGGCGATGATCGAGATCCCGCCGAAGTTCGCCGGCAAACCGCCGGTGAACCCCGTTGCGCAGCGCCAGAAAGCGCAGATGGACAAGAGCTGGCGAGGCGCGCAGGGACTGGCCGAGGACGTGCGGTACTACGGCCAGTGGATGCGTGACGAGGCCGAGAAGCGCATCGGTCATCTCTACCCCAAGATCGAGGTCACGGCAGCGATGGTGCAGGAACGGCCGGACCTGAAACAATACGCGGGCCGGAAGCTGACGGTCATCGCCTGGCTGTGGGCGCGCACGGTCAAGAGCCCGAACCCGGCCTTCGCCCACATCGATGTGCCACTTGCCTCGACCTTCATGCTCTCGACCAAGGCCGGCAAGGAAGCCTATGTCGAACCGGTGATCGAAGGCAGTGGCTATCGCTTCACGGTGAAGGTGGGCAAGCCGAGGGATGTGGAACGAGCGAAGAACGGCACCAAGCTCGCACGGGCGAATTTCGGATGCCTGATGTCTGGCGCACCGATTTCCGGCGACTACATCAAGGCCGAAGGTAAGGCTCGACGCATGGGCGCGCGGTTGATGGCCATCGTTGCTGAGGGTGATCGCGGACGGACCTATCTGGCTCCGACGCCGGAAATGGAAGCCATTGCTCTGAGCGCGCAGCCGACGTGAAAACCCGAGGGCGACATTCCGACGCGAATGACCGGCGGCAACTGCACGCCGTACGGACTGACTACCTGGGGCGACCTCTTCACCCCCCGGCAACTCGTCGCGCTGACGACCTTTTCCGACCTGGTGCAGGAAGCACGCGAGCGGGTGAAGAGTGATGCCATCGCCGCCGGCCTGCCCAACGACGGGAAAGCCTTGGCGGAAGTGGGCGCTGGCGCAACGGCGTATGCGGATGCGGTGGGGGTGTATTTGGCATTGGGGGTCGATAAAGCGACGGACTACAACTCCACGCTTGTTGCGTGGAGCCCAACACGCGATCAAGCGAAAAGTACGTTTGCAAGACAAGCTCTTCCGATGATCTGGGATTATGCCGAGGTGAATCCACTGGCAGGAGCGGCTGGCGACTTCCGAGTCTCACTGGAAGGTGGCGTGCGCTTGGGTGCAATCGGAAGTGCGACTGACGCCGGGGCGAGGTGGTTGGCGGTTGCATTCGGCACTAGACAATTGGGCGGAGGTGGGGTAAATAGTGATGGGTTACTTCAGCTTGGAGCGAGACCCATGACAGAAAGGTGGTCGGAAATGGAGGGGCGACTCAAGCCGAGTCGGGGTTTGGAAGAGCGGTTTAGAGATCATCCCGAGCTCCAAGCCAAGATCGAGTCGTTGCTGGCGGTGGTCGAGAATGCGGCCGGCGATGTTGAGAAGGCGGCGGAGGCGGAGCGGCGGGTGACGGAGGAATTGCGGCAGTTGGGCAACGAAGCGTTGCACGGCTGGGCGCGACGGCAAGCGCAGCGGAAGGAAGAAGAGGTGGCGCAACAACCGGGCGTGCAGCGGAAGGAAAAAAAACGTCTATTGGCAGACCCGGTACGGACAGATCGAAGTAGCGGAGCAGGTCTTCCGGCAAGGGACGCGCGGGCCGGAGATCCGGCCATTCACGCGTTCGGCGGAGGTGGTCTGCCGGGGCTGCTCGGAGCCGCTGCAGCGAGCGATCGTTGATTTCGGGGCGGACGCGCCCGCGGCGCGCATTCCGCAGAAGCTGAAAGAGCACTACGGTATCGAGGTGTCCGCCAGTACGTGCTGGCCGATCGTCTTGCGGCATGCCGCGACGATCGACGAGCGCCCGAAAGCGGCGGCAAAAATCCCGGCACGAGACGGCGTAGAGCAGTTGATCGGCGAGATCGATGGGAGCATGATTCCCGTCGTGGAGACGGCCGAATCGGACGACCAGAGCGCGAAAGTGGACCGCCGCAAGACCCGCCGGGTGGGCTGGAGGGAAGCGCGTTTGAGTCTGGTCCATGCGCCGGGCTCCGTCACCCCGGTGTTCGGCGCCACCGTGGGCCCGCCCGACCAGGTCGGAGAGACGCTGTTGCGCACGGCGGTTCAGGCCGGACTGGGGCGTAAGACCAAGGTCCATGCGGTCAGCGACGGCGCCGCATGGATTGCGGATCAGGTGAGTGAGCAATTCGGACTGCAAGGCCACTTTCTCGTCGATTTCTACCATGTCTGTGACTACCTGACGGCCGCAGGGGACACGATCGCCGGCACGGCGGCGAGGGCTTGGCTGGAAACGCAGAAGGATCGGCTGAAACAGAACCGCCTCCAGGACGTCGTCGAGGAACTGCAGCGATTCGTCGAGGACGACACCGTTCCCGATGCCAACGCCCCGGTGCGCGCGGCGCATCGCTATCTCACCAATCGCCCGGGGCAGTTCAACTATCAAGACGCGCTCGTGGCCGGGCTGCCAATAGGGTCCGGCGAAATCGAAAGCGCACACCGTTACGTCATCCAGGACCGTCTCAAGCGGGCCGGCGCTTGGTGGAAACTGAAAAACGCCAAGCACATGCTGGCGCTGCGTGTCTGCCGCGCCAACCAGGAGTGGGACCGCTATTGGCAGTCCACACGTCAACAGGCCGCCTGATCCACAGTCGCACTTCCGATTGCACCCCGTGCGCTTCCTTAGCTCGTCAGCTACGCCAGCTTGTGTTAGTGGCTGCGAAGAACCGCGGATATCTGGCGCGCAAAGATGGCGAAGAATGGTTGACTGTTGAGGTCGACATAAAAAGGGGCCGCTGAGGCCCCTTGAAGTCTGAGCGACCGGCGATGTTCAGAATGGGGGTTCGTCAGGCCAGTCGTCGGCTGTGCTGTGGTTACCGGGAAGTGTTTCGCCCGGACCGGTGCGTTCATCTCGCAGCAGATCGAGGAGCGCGAGGTCGTAGTGGGCCCAGATGCGGTCACGCAGATCTTCGAGCAGTTCGACGACGGCCAGCGCCTGCTCCGGGGTCCAGTCGGCACAGATCAGGAAATCGAGCCCAGCGCCCAGTCCGGAAGGCAGGTGATAAGGCTTCATGCGGCAGCCCCGACGGTGGATCGACGTTTCTGGGTGCGCTGCTCCGTCCGTTCCTGCGCCTCCTTGCGCCGATAGGATTCCCCCTTGATGGCGACGATCTCGGCGTGATGAACGAGACGATCGATCAGGGCGACGGTACAGGCCGCATTGGGGAAGACCTCCGACCACTCGGAGAACGAACGGTTGGTCGTGATCAGCGTGCTGCGGCACTCGTGGCGCCGGTTGACCAGCTCGAAGAGCAGATCGGCGTGGCGGTTCGAATACGACAGATAGCCGACCTCGTCGATCACCAGCAGCGCCGGCGCCGCATAATGACGCAGTCGCCGGCGCAGAGCCGAATCGCTGTCGATCGCTGCCAGGTCGCCGAGGAGCTGACCGGCGGTGGTGAACAGCACCGTATGCCCGGACAGGACGGCCCGGTGTGCGATGTTACGGGCGATCGTCGACTTGCCCAGCCCACTCGCCCCGACCAGAATGGCATTGCTCGCGCTCTTCAGGAACTCCAGGCTCATCAACTCGCTGATCGCTGTCCGATCGCACTGCTCCGGCCAGTCCCAATCGAAATCCGCGAGCGGCTTGAAGCGACCGATGTGCGCCTCGGCGAGACGGCGCTCCAGACTGCGCCGGGCCCGTTCGGTCTCCTCCCAAGTCAGCAAGGGCTCGACCCAAGCGCACTCGGCCAGCTCCGACCAATGCGCCAGCAAGCCGTGCAGATGCAAGGCTTCCGCCCGTTTGCGCAAGGCCTCACTCGGGATCATCGGTCGCCCCCGTCAGCCGGTCGTAGGGTTCCAGCCGATGCGGCCGGACCGGCGTATCGCGGCGCTGCAGGTGCTCGGGCAAGGGGATCTCGACCGGTGGCGGCCGGTCGGTCGCTTCGCGCCGGCGCTCCAGCGCCAGGCGCACCGCATTCAGGTGCGGCACCTGACGGGCCAAGGCCTCCTCGATGCCCGCCCGCAACTCGCTTGCACCGTAGCGATCGAGCAGACGCAACAGCGCCGCCGTGATCGTTCCCAGATTCGCCCCCCGGCCGGCCGCCTGGACGAGCAACTCCCGGCTTTCCGGTACCGCCCGCGTCAGCCGGTCGGTCCCCCGGTGCAGACTCGCTTGGTGCTTCTGTTCGACCAGCGTCGCGATATGGGCGGGATCCTCGATGCACTGCCCCCGGTCATAACTGCGCCGGTGCGTCGCCAGTAGCGTCGGCCCATCGACGATGCGCACTCGCAGCGGGTCGGCGACCACCGTCAGCGTCTGCTGCACCTGCTCCGGCGGCACCGAATAGTCATTCAGGTCGAAGCGCACATAGGGCGTCTTGCCGACCTTCACCGCCACCTGCTCATCGGTCGGATACGCATGCTCCGGCAGCGCCAGCAGATGGGCGGCTTCCAGCGCGAAGGCTTCGCGCACGCTCAGCGAAGGGTCCTCGGGGCAACGCCGGTCCGCCGCCTCTCCCGAACACCAAGCTTCCGCCCGTGCATTGAGGTCCGCCAGATCCAGGAAGCTGCGACCGGCGAAGAAGGCTTCGCGAACATAGCGAATGGCCCTTTCCACGCGCCCCTTCTCATTGCCCCGCGCGATCGCCACCGGGCGAGGCTCGTAGCGATAATGACCGGCGAACTGCAGTAGGGTGGGATTGAAACGGATCGCCTGCCCTTGTCGCTCGAGGACGGCGCTCTTGAGGTTGTCGTACAGCAGCACTCTCGGCAGACCCCTCCAGGCGTCAAACGCTCCGACATGGCCGCGCAGGAAGTTCTCCATGCGCGCATCGAGAAAGAAGCGCAGATAGATCATGCGCGACCACGCCAGCACCATCACGAAAGCCAGCAGTGCCCGGCGAGCGCGGCCGATTTCCAGGTGGCCGAAGTGCCCCCAATCGACCTGTGCCTGTTCGCCGGGCAGCGTCGAGAGCCGCAGGTAGGCTTCCGCCTTCGGTCGCGGACGATGCAAGGCGACCAGATGACGAAAGTGATCGGGACCGCCGGAGTAGCCGCGTTCCTTGACCATGACGTACAGCCGCCTGGCCGTCAGGGTCGGAAACTGCGCCAGGGTCGCGTGGATCAAGGGCAGGTAGGGGTCGATGCGGGAAGGCCGCGGCGCGATGCCGGTGCGTGGCAGACCCGCCTGCGTCAGGACACGCCGGACGGTGCCATGATGGACGCCCAGCTGGCTGGCGATGGTGCCGATGCGCCAGCGCTCGGCATGGTAGTAGCGCAGAATCTGCGCTTGCGTATCAGTGGAAATGCTCAACTCGGGTTCCTCTTCGATCAGGTGAGATAGCGGATGGAACCCGGCAGCTGCCCAGGAAGCCCTGCCTGAGCCAGCCCGAACAGCGCATCCCGCAGAAATGGCAGCGCACCGTCCGGGAAGGGGCGGTCGAACCGACTGCCGCCGGTTCCGGGCCCACTGCCGAGTTCGCCGGCAGTAAATCATCTGGTGCCGGTGGCATAGAACCCTGATGCGTCACATTCTGCTGACGCAGCCGGTAACGGCGGTTTCTTTCGGCATGCTTGAGGCGGCCATTCCGGCTCTTCTGGTAACGGCGGCCGGCTGCCTGGAGGGAAGCGCGGCGGGCCGCCTCGGCGCAGCCAGCAGCACAGTAGATCTGGCCCCGGTCGCAGCGGCTGCAGACGACGACCTGGGTGCGGCAGCAATGGCACAGGAAGAGTCGGCCGGTGGCTTCCATTGGCGGTTCCCGTCACGCCAATGAGCTATCGACAGGAAGACGCCGCTCGTGAAATACTCTCCCTGCACCCGTGCCCAGCACGGTGTGGGGCACGACATCGGCGTGGACTTTGCGGGTTTGGCCGGTGTCGTGCCCGTTCTCCTTGGCGGGTCCTTTTTACCGCATCGCGAGCGGGCTTATCATCCCCGCCTGCAACCCTTGGCCGCATCCGCGGCAGGTTTCCCCGATGGCCGCCGCGCGGCAGGAGGGCGCGTCTCCAGTCGCCCTTCGGGCTCCTTCCGACGCGCCCTCCTGCCGCACCATCGGTCGCCCAGCCGCCCCGAAACCCCAATCCGTCTCGACCATGGACCATCCCTCCCCGGTCACATCCTCGACCGCTCGCAGCCAGTTATCGGCGCTTCTTGACCACCATTGACAGCTCGCAACTCAAGGGAACGGCCCGCCCGGACAGCGACGTGGACCTGCTGGTGGAGTTCGATCCGGATCATGTTCCCGGTCTCCTGGGCATCGCCGCGATGGAGCTGACGCTGTCGGAGATGTTGGGGGGCCGCAGGGTCGACTTGCGTACCGCGCAGGATCTCTCCCGTTACTTTCGGGACGAAGTGGTGCGCACGGCAGAGGTGCAGTATGTCGCCGCATGACCGCTGGCGCCTCCAGCACATGATCGAGGCCGCCGAAAGCACGCAGAAATTCATAGCCGGTCGCGAGCGTGCCGATCTTGACAGGGATCAGATGCTTGTTTTCGCCATCGTGCGGTTGAAATCATCGGCGAGGCGGCGAGCAAGATCTCCGAGGAAAAACGAATTTCGCATCCGGCGATTCCCTGGAAGGCCATCATCGGCATGCGCAACCGTTTGGTCCATGCCTACTTCGATATCGATGCCAGCATCGTCTGGGTGGCGGTCACCGAGGAGATACCCGCCTTGCTTCGTCAACTGAAAACGCTTGCGGCAAGCGAACACGGCGGATAGGGATCGCAATGGCCATCACCAACCACGAGCGCGTCGGCAAGGCGCTGGAGCTTCTGAAAACCGGCCTGCTGCCGTTCATCGAGCGGGAACTGAAAGCGAAGTACGGCAACGGCTGGGCTTTCGAGGTGAAGGACGTCCTGTCCGACACCCGCCTCGGCGCCGGCAAGGGCGAATCGCTGCAGGACGTTGCCGCCTCGCTGGTCGTCATGGACCGCAAATGGGGCGAGGTCTTTCGCCAGATCCTCGGCAAGAGCGAGCGCAGCCTGGTCAATGAGCTGGTGACCGTGCGCAACGCCTGGGCGCATCAGGAACCCTTCTCCAGCGACGACGCCTACCGCGCGCTTGATTCGGCCGGGCGTTTGCTCTCCGCCGTTTCGGCCGCGCAGGCGGACGACGTGGAGAAGATGAAGATGGAACTGCTGCGCGTTCGCTTCGACGAGCAGGCGCGCAGCGAAAAGCGGAAATCGGCCAGCACGGCGATCGAAAGCGGTGTCGCCGGCAACCTCAAGCCCTGGCGCGAAGTGGTGATGCCGCATGCCGACGTGGCGAGCGGTCGCTACCAGCAGGCCGAGTTCGCCGCCGATCTGTGGCAGGTGCATCTCGGCGAGGGGAGCGACGAGTACCGGGACCCGGTGGAGTTCTTCCGCCGCACCTACCTGACCGAAAGCCTGAAGGGGATGCTCGTCGGCGCGGTGCAGCGCCTGACCACGGGCGGTGGCGACCGGGTGGTGCAGTTGCAGACCAACTTCGGCGGCGGCAAGACGCACTCGATGCTGGCGCTCTACCACCTGTTTTCGGGAATCGCGCCGACCGAGCTGGCCGGCATCGACGAAGTGATGGCTGCCGCCGGGGCGAGCAGGATTCCGACGGCCCGCCGCGTGGTGCTGGTAGGCAACAAGATTTCTCCGGGGAACCCGGCGACCAAGCCCGACGGTACGGTCGTGCGCACGCTGTGGGGCGAGCTGGCCTGGCAGCTTGGCGGAGGGACAGCGTTCGCGCGACTGGCGGCCGACGATGAACAGGCGACCAGCCCCGGCGACGTTCTGCGCGCGCTGTTCAACGACTACGGCCCGTGCGTGATCCTGGTCGACGAGTGGGTGGCCTATGCACGCCAGCTCCACGACCAGAGCGACCTGCCGGCCGGCGGCTTCGAGACGCAGTTCAGCTTCGCGCAGGTACTGACCGAATCGGCCAAGCTGGCGAGGAACTGCCTGCTGGTGATCAGCCTGCCGGCGTCGGATACCTCCGGCTCGCCACAGAATCTGCCACACTCGCAGGCGAACGACGTGGAAGTCGGCGGCACGCGCGGCCGCGAGGCGCTCGACCGGCTGCGCAACGTCGTCGGGCGGGTCGAATCGTCGTGGCGCCCGGCGAGTGCCGAAGAGGGCTTCGAGATCGTTCGCCGGCGCCTTTTCCAGCCGCTGGCCGACCCGGCGCAGTTCAGGGACCGGGACGTCGTGGCGCGCGCCTTCGCCGAGTTCTACCGCTCGCAGCAGGCGGAGTTTCCGCCCGAGTGCCGCGAATCCGACTACGAGAAACGCATCCGGGCGGCGTACCCGATCCACCCGGAAGTCTTCGACCGGCTGTACACCGACTGGTCGACGCTGGTCAAATTCCAGCGCACGCGCGGCGTGCTGCGGCTGATGGCGGCGGTGATCCACAGCCTGTGGGAGAAGGGCGACCGCAATCCACTGATCCTGCCGGGTAACGTGGCGATCGACAACGCGCGCGTGCAGTCGGAACTGACGCGCTACCTCTCCGACAACTGGGTGCCGGTGATCGAGAAGGATGTCGACGGGCCGAACTCGCTGCCGCTGAAGCTCGACCGGGACTTGCCCAACCTGGGCCGGGTCTCGGCGTGCCGGCGGGTGGCGCGTGCGATCTACATGGGCTCGGCGCCGACCACCGCCGCCGCGCACAAGGGGATCGAGGATCGGCGCGTCAAGCTGGGCTGCGCGATGCCGGGCGAATCGCCGGCGGTGTTTGGTGACGCCCTGCGCCGGATGGCCGGCGCGGCGACCTATCTCTACCAGGACGGGCCGCACTACTGGTATTCGACACAGCCGACGGTGACCAAACTGGCCGAAGACCGCGCCGAGCAGTTCAAGCGCAATCCGGACAGGGTGGCGCAGGAGATCGAAAAACGCCTGCGCAAGGATCTGGAGCGCAAGGGCGACTTCGCGCGCATCCACCCGATGCCGGCGACCGGTGCCGACGTGCCGGACGACCTGGACGCGCGGCTGGTCGTGCTCGGCGTCAATCATCCGTACAGCAAGGAAAGCAACAGCGCCGGCGAGCTGGCTGCCAGGGCCATCCTTGAATCGCGCGGCAATGCGCCCCGCCTCTACCGGAACACGCTGGTCTTCCTGGCGGCCGACAGGACCCGCCTGCAGGACCTCGACGAAGCGGCACGCAAGTACCTGGCGTGGGAGTCGATCCTCAGCGAGAAGGTGCAGCTCAACCTGACTCCCTATCAGGTCACCCAGGCCGAGACCCAGAAGACAGCCGCCGACGGCACGGTCACCGCCAGGCTGCCGGAGACCTACCAATGGCTGCTGGTGCCGGGGCAGGAAACCCCGCAAGCGCCGATCACCTGGGAGGCGCTGCGGCTATCCGGGACCGATGCGCTGGCCGTGCGCGTCAGCAGGAAGCTGCGCAGCGACGAGCTGTATCTGACCACCTTCGCCTCCACACGCCTGCGCATGGAACTCGAGCGCATCCCGCTCTGGCGCGGTGATCACGTGGCGGTGAAGCAACTGATCGAGGATTTCGCGCGCTACATCTACCTGCCCCGGCTCAGGGATTCGAGCGTCCTGCTGCACGCGATCAGTGACGGCGTCAGTCTGCTGACCTGGGTCCAGGACGGCTTTGCCTTCGCGGATCGCTTCGACGACGCGGCCGGTCGCTACCAGGGCCTGCGCGTGGGGCAGATGCTCAAGCTGACCGATGCCCATGCGCCGGGTCTGGTGGTCAGGCCGGAGGTGGCTCTCCGGCAAGTCGATGGCGAGCGCGCAGCGCCAAGCTCGGGAACGACATCAGACCCGCCGACTCCGGGTGGCCCGGGAACGATCGCCGCCAAGCCGACCGCTGAGCGAGGAACAGGAGCGGCCGTTCAGCCCGTTGCCGCCAAGCCGAAGCGTTTCCACGGCACGGCGGTGCTCGATGCCACCCGTGTCGGCCGTGACGCCAGCCGCATCGCGGATGAGGTGATTTCGCATCTGGTCGGACTCGTGGGCGCGCGGGTGACGGTGACCATCGAGGTGGAGGCGGAGATACCGGGTGGCGCGCCGGACAACGTCGTGCGCACCGTTACCGAGAATGGGCGGACGCTGAAGTTCGCTAGCCAGGGGTTCGAGAAGGAGTAGCACTTGTCCGCGACGACGGTTCTCCGACCTCCTCTCGCTTGTGCGACGTTATGGCGATCGAATCGGCGCAGCGCCTGCGAAACCCTGAACGCGCGACTGCAGCCAGTGAAGTCACGCGCCCCAACGAGCATGCTCGTCTGACGTGAGCTGCCGATGACGCACCAAGCCGTTGGCTGTCATATCGACGACGAGATCACCGAGGGCCTTTCGGCGCCGGCGCATCGACGCGTAGCGATTCGTTGTCTCAGGACATGCCATGCAAGCGCAACCAAATTGATGGGGCACATGGTTGGTGCGAGATTTGCGCAAAAAACTCAGCGATGATTTAACAGCTCTTTCAGACTTTTTCTGGCGGAGAGAGCGGGATTCGAACCCGCGTTAGGAGATTATCCTAAACACGCTTTCCAGGCGTGCGACTTAAACCACTCATCCATCTCTCCGGAAGGCTGGGGATTCTAGCAGAAGGCCGGGGGAACACCAAACCGGACGTGTGCGCAGGGTGCAATCGGAAGTGCGACTGACGCCGGGGCGAGGTGGTTGGCGGTGGCATTCGGCACTAGACAATTGGGCGGAGGTGGGGTAAATAGTGGTGGGTTACTTCACCTTGGAGCGAGACCCATGACAGAAAGGTGGTCGGAAATGGAGGGGCGACTCAAGCCGAGTCGGGGTTTGGAAGAGCGGTTTAGAGATCATCCCGAGCTCCAAGCCAAGATCGAGTCTTTGCTGGCGGTGGTCGAGAATGCGGCCGGCGATGTTGAGAAGGCGGCGGAGGCGGAGCGGCGGGTGACGGAGGAATTGCGGCAGTTGGGCAACGAAGCGTTGCACGGCTGGGCGCGACGGCAAGCGCAGCGGAAGGAAGAAGAGGTGGCGCAACAACCGGGCGTGCAGCGGAAGGAAAAAAAACGTCTATTGGCAGACCCGGTACGGACAGATCGAAGTAGCGGAGCAGGTCTTCCGGCAAGGGACGCGCGGGCCGGAGATCCGGCCATTCACGCGTTCGGCGGAGGTGGTCTGCCGGGGCTGCTCGGAGCCGCTGCAGCGAGCGATCGTTGATTTCGGGGCGGACGCGCCCGCGGCGCGCATTCCGCAGAAGCTGAAAGAGCACTACGGTATCGAGGTGTCCGCCAGTACGTGCTGGCCGATCGTCTTGCGGCATGCCGCGACGATCGACGAGCGCCCGAAAGCGGCGGCAAAAATCCCGGCACGAGACGGCGTAGAGCAGTTGATCGGCGAGATCGATGGGAGCATGATTCCCGTCGTGGAGACGGCCGAATCGGACGACCAGAGCGCGAAAGTGGACCGCCGCAAGACCCGCCGGGTGGGCTGGAGGGAAGCGCGTTTGAGTCTGGTCCATGCGCCGGGCTCCGTCACCCCGGTGTTCGGCGCCACCGTGGGCCCGCCCGACCAGGTCGGAGAGACGCTGTTGCGCACGGCGGTTCAGGCCGGACTGGGGCGTAAGACCAAGGTCCATGCGGTCAGCGACGGCGCCGCATGGATTGCGGATCAGGTGAGTGAGCAATTCGGACTGCAAGGCCACTTTCTCGTCGATTTCTACCATGTCTGTGACTACCTGACGGCCGCAGGGGACACGATCGCCGGCACGGCGGCGAGGGCTTGGCTGGAAACGCAGAAGGATCGGCTGAAACAGAACCGCCTCCAGGACGTCGTCGAGGAACTGCAGCGATTCGTCGAGGACGACACCGTTCCCGATGCCAACGCCCCGGTGCGCGCGGCGCATCGCTATCTCACCAATCGCCCGGGGCAGTTCAACTATCAAGACGCGCTCGTGGCCGGGCTGCCAATAGGGTCCGGCGAAATCGAAAGCGCACACCGTTACGTCATCCAGGACCGTCTCAAGCGGGCCGGCGCTTGGTGGAAACTGAAAAACGCCAAGCACATGCTGGCGCTGCGTGTCTGCCGTGCCAACCAGGAGTGGGACCGCTATTGGCAGTCCAGACGTCAACAGGCCGCCTGATCCACAGTCGCACTTCCGATTGCACCCGTGTGCGCAGGCAGCGCCCAGGTCGCTGCGGTGAGTCCCCTGGTTCGGCGGCAGATCTCGGCCGACCGGGAACCTGCGTAAAGGACCGCACATGCCCAAGAATGCCAGCGCCCATGAGTCAGAGGCTGCCGCCCGCCTTGCCGAACTCACCGCCGAAGCGATGTACAGCCGCGACGCCGCCAGCCGGCTGATCGGCCTGCAGATCATCAGCGTTCGCCCGGGCCACTCGCGAATGTCGATGGTCGTTCGACCGGACATGGTCAATGGCCACCACATCTGCCATGGCGGCTACCTGTTCACTCTTGCCGACTCGGCTTTCGCCTATGCCTGCAACGCCTACAACCGCAACACCGTCGCCTCGGCGTGCCATATCGATTTTCTGGCGCCGGCAGCCGAAGGCGAGGTTCTCGAGGCCGAGTGCGAGGAGCGTTCGCGGGCGGGCCGTACCGGCGTCTACGACACGACGATCCGCAACCACAACGGCAAGATCATCGCCCTCTTCCGCGGCAAGTCCTATCGCATCGCCGGCGAAGTGATCGCCGGCCTCGAGGCAGAGGACGCGCGTCCGGCATCCGCCGTGGCATCGGTGAGCCGGGTCGAGGGCAATCCGCAGTGAGGCGCAGGGGTGTGGCAGACGATCAACCCAGGAAGCGGGTCAGCCATTCCGCAGCGTGACCGGTGGCCGTCGCCCAGTCCGCGGCCGGCATCAGGTGTGGCGCGCCCGCCAGTTCGACGTACTGCAGCCGCTCAGGCTGCTCGCTGTAGCGGTCGGCGAGCAGCGCGTGCAACTGCCGCGCCGCGGCGGGCGGTACGACGCTGTCGCAAGCAGCGGTGATCGACAGCAGCGCCGTCGGATGGAAGGCGTCGAGCCAGGCTGCATCGTCATCGCTCCGCACCCATTCCGGCGAGCCGAGCAGCGCCACGGCGGCGGCGTAGCGCTTGTCGGTGGCGATCGCGCCGTACACGATGCAACCGCCCATCGAGACCCCGGCGATCGCGAGCCGGCCGGGCACGCAGCGGCCGAGTTCGAACAGTTGATCGACGAGCCGCGGCAGGCCGGCAACGGTCTCGCCGACGATCTGGCGGAAGATCGCTGCATTCTCGCGCGGCGATCCACCGACCCGGCATGGCAGACTGTCGGGGCGACGCGCGCCGTGGGCGACCGCATCGATGGCGATGGCCTGCAGCCCGCGGTCGGCAAGACGATGGAGCTCGGCCAGGTGCGTCTCCTTGCTGGCGCCGTAACCGTGCACCCACAGCACGGTCGGCAATGCGCGTGCGCCGTCGGCGTGCCGCACGATCAGCAGCGGCACCCCTGCCAGCAGCGATTCCTCGACCTCAGCCATCGGCGGTCACCACTCCTGCCGGCAGCCATTCCGGCGGCAGCGCCGCTGCCCACTGGAAGCGCTCGACGAGGCGCAGGAACTCGCCGGCCAGCGGCGCGATCACCCGCAGCGGAACGCCGCTGACTGGATGAGCGAAGCGCAGCTCGGTACACGTGAGCAACATTCGCTGGCAGCCCAGCAGCGCGCGAAACAGGTGGTTGTGCGCCGCCTTGCCATAGGTCGTGTCGCCGATGATCGGATGCGCGATGTGCTTCAGATGGCGACGCAACTGGTGACGGCGGCCACTCAATGGCGTCAGTTCGAGCAGCGCATAGCGGCTCTGCGGGTAGGGGTCGACGGCGTGCGGAAGCTCGATCGATGCGAGCCGGCGGTAGTGGGTGACCGCCTGCTGGATGGTCGGCACGGCGGTTTCGCCGCTGTTCTCGTCGTCGCCGAAGCAGCGGCGCAGCGGATGGTCGATCTCGCCCTGCGGCGGCGGATGGCCGCGGACGACCGCGAGGTAGCGCTTGACGATGCGGCGCTCGGCGAACATGGTGCCGAGCGACTGCGCCACCTCGCTGCTGCGGGCGAACAGGAGAACGCCCGAGGTCCCGCGGTCGAGGCGGTGGCTGGCGTAGACGTGGCAGCCAATCTGGTCGCGCAGCATCTGCAGGGCAAAGCGGCGTTCGTGCCGGTCGAGAGCGGTGCGATGCACCAGCAGTCCGGCCGGCTTGTCGATCGCCACCAGGTGTTCGTCACGGAACAGGATCGGCAGCAGCGCCCGCTCACTTGGCACGGCTGAGCATCCTAAGCGCCGACGGCGGCAAACCCGCCGTCCAGGCGAGAGCAGCGACCGTCCTCGCGGCCGCCATCGGCCGCGGTCGTACCGACCACCATCTTCCTCTCCATCCTGAGCGACCACTGCCCCCGCGAAGCGGCGAAGGATGCCACAACCGACCCGCCGGCGCCAGGGAAACCGGGCGCCACCAGGGCGGCAGGACAGCGGCCACCGGCCACCAATGCCCGTTGCGACGGGTCGCCTGCTGCCGCAAAAAACACTCTCTGCTACAATCCCATGCTTGTTTCCCGGCGGCCGGCGGAGCGTCGCGGAAGCATCAACCCGGCTTTCCCTTTTCCGAGACAGAGGCTACCATGCAACCCACAGTCAAACCCCGCAATCCCAATTTCTCCTCGGGACCGTGCAGCAAACGCCCCGGCTATGATGTCCGCGCGCTGCAGCTCGACACGCTGGGCCGCTCGCATCGCTCGGCCCTGGGCAAAAAGGCGCTGGCGCTCGCCTGCAGCGAGACGGCCCGTATCCTGGGGCTGCCGGAGGGCTACCGAGTGGGCGTCGTGCCGGGTTCGGATACGGGTGCGGTCGAAATGGCATTGTGGTCGCTGCTCGGTGCGCGTGGCGTCGACGTCCTCGCCTGGGAGTCCTTCGGATCGGGCTGGGCGACCGATGTCGTCAAGCAGCTCAAGCTTCCCGGCGCGCGCGTCCTCAAGGCCGAGTACGGTGACATCGTCGACCTGTCGCAGGTCGACTTCGACAACGACGTCGTCTTCACCTGGAACGGCACCACTTCGGGCGTCAAGGTACCGAACGGCGACTGGATCGCCGCCGACCGGGGCGGGCTGACGATCTGCGACGCGACCTCGGCCGTCTTCGCGATGGATCTGCCGTGGGAGAAACTCGACGTCGTCACTTTCTCCTGGCAGAAGGTACTCGGTGGCGAAGGGGCGCATGGCATGCTCATCCTGGGGCCGCGCGCAGTCGCCCGGCTCGAGAGCCATACGCCACCATGGCCACTGCCCAAGGTCTTCCGGCTGACCTCCGGCGGCAAGCTGAGCGAGGGCATCTTCCGCGGCGAGACGATCAACACGCCCTCGATGCTCTGCGTTGCGGACTATCTCGACGCGCTGCAGTGGATCGAGAGCATCGGCGGGGTCGCGGCCGCGATCGCACGCAGCGAGGCCAACCTCGGCGTCATCGCCGGCTTCGTCGCCGACAACGACTGGATCTCCTTCCTCGCCCGCGACCCGGCGACACGTTCCAACACCAGCGTCTGCCTGAGCGTCACGCTGGCCGCAGAGCAGGTGAAGAAGATGGTCAAGCTGCTCGAGAGCGAAGGTGTTGCCTACGACATCGGTTCCTACAAGGACGCACCGGCAGGAATCCGCATCTGGTGTGGCGCGACGATCGACACCGCCGACCTGCAGGCGCTGATGCCCTGGCTGGCTTGGGCCCATGCGCAAGCCGCTGCGTGATGCCGCCTGCCGCCACCAGCAATCGCCCCGAAAACCACTTATGGATCGTCTAGCCATGTTCAAGGTCAGAACCTACAACCAGATTTCAATCAAAGGGTTGGAGCGCTTTCCGCGGAAGACATATGAAGTCGGAAGCGACATCGCGCATCCCGACGCCTTTCTCCTGCGCAGCCAGAAGCTGCAGGGCATCGAGGTTCCCGCAACCCTGCTGGCAGTCGCCCGCGCCGGCGCCGGCGTGAACAACGTACCCGTCGCCGAGTATGGCAAACAGGGCATCGTCGTCTTCAACACCCCCGGCGCCAACGCCAACGCCGTCAAGGAGCTGGTGATGGCCGGCATGCTGCTCAGCGCGCGCGGCATCATCGACGGCATGAACTACGTCCAGTCGCTGTCGGCGATCAAGGATGCAGCCGAGATGTCGCCGCTGGTGGAAAAGGCGAAGTCGCGTTTTGCCGGCACCGAGTTGCGCGGCAAGACACTCGGCATCGTCGGCCTCGGCGCCATCGGCTCGATGGTGGCCGACATGGCTCTGGCGATGGGCATGACGGTCGTCGGCTTCGACCCCGTGCTGTCGATCGACGCCGCCTGGCGGCTGTCGAACGAGGTCAGCCGGATGGAGAACCTGCAATCGCTCCTCGCCCGTTCCGACTACGTCTCGCTGCATGTCCCGGCGGTGGACACGACGCGACACATGATCAACGACGATACCCTGGCGGTGATCAAGTCGGGGGCCGTGCTGCTCAACTTCGCCCGTGACGCGATCGTCGATGCCGCAGCCGTGCTGCGCAGCCTCGAAGCCGGCCGGCTCGGCCGTTATGTCTGCGACTTCCCGGAGCCGGCCCTGCTCGGCCACCCGAAAATCATCGCCATGCCGCACATCGGCGCCAGCACCGAGGAATCCGAGGAAAACTGCGCGGTGATGGCCGCCAACCAGCTGGTCGACTATCTCGAGAACGGCAACATCACGAACTCGGTGAATTACCCGCGCATCGCCATGGAGCGCAGCCCGGGAACCGCGCGCATCACCTTCGCCAACGTGAACGTCTCCGGTGTCCTCGGACATGTCCTGTCGATCCTGGCGGAGCACAAGGTCAACGTCGTCGACATGGTGAACAAGAGCCGCGGCGAGCTCGCGTTCAACCTGATGGACGTCGAAAGCGAGCCCGATGCAGCGGTGATCGACGCCATCCGCGGGGTGGAGCAGGTCATCCGCGTGCGCGTGATCTGAGGCGCTGCCTTGCCGCGGCGGTACCGCCTCAGTCGTCGCGGCTGATGAGCACCACCGCTTCGGCGGCGATCCCCTCACCGCGGCCGACGAAGCCGAGTCGCTCGGCCGTCTTCGCCTTGACATTGACGCAGTCGGTCGGCAATTGCAGATCGGCAGCGATGTGCTCGACCATCTGCGGCAGGTAGGGCGCCAGGCGCGGCTGCTGCGCGCTGATCGTCGCGTCCACGTTGCCGACGCGCCAGCCGGCCTGCGCCAGCAGCGCCGCCGTGGCGCGCAGCAGCTGCCGGCTGTCGGCGCCGCGATGACGCTCGTCGCTGTCCGGGAAGTGGCGGCCGATGTCGCCAAGCGCCGCGGCGCCGAGCAGCGCATCGGTGATCGCGTGCAGCAGCACGTCGGCGTCGGAGTGGCCGAGCAGCCCGCAATGATGCGCGATCTCGACACCGCCGAGCAGCAAGCGGCGGCCGGGAACCAGCGCGTGAATGTCGCAGCCCTGGCCGACACGGATCATTCGCCCCCCCTCCCCTGCGCCTGCAGGATCATCTCCGCCAGCCGCAGGTCACCCGGAAAGGTCACTTTCAGGTTGCTGACGTCGCCGCGCACCAGGCGCGGCCGCAGGCCGGCGGCCTCGACCGCCGACGCTTCGTCGGTGCCGCCCGGATGCTCGGCGAGGACCCGCGTCAGCAGACCGTAGCGGAACATCTGCGGCGTCTGCGCCTGCCAGAGGCCGTCGCGCGACTCGCTGCGGGCGACGCGCTGGCCGCTGTCAGCGCGCTTCAGCGTGTCCGCCACCGGCACCGCCAGCAGGCCGCCGACGGCGTCGTCTGCCAGTTCGTCGCACAGCGTGGCGAGCATCGCCGGCGACAGGCACGGGCGCGCCGCGTCATGCACCAGCACCCAGTCGTCGTCGAGAGCGGCGGTGGCGGCGGCGCGCAGGCCATTGGCGACGCTCTCGGCACGCGTCGCACCGCCGCAGAACACGGTCTCCAGCTTGTGGCCGAGACTCCTCCAGTCAAACTGGCGCCACCATCCGTCATCGGGCGCGAGGACGACCCAGACGCGTTCGATCGCGCGACAGCGGCAGAGCGTCGCGAGACTGTGGTGCAGCAGCGGCCGCCCGGCCAGCAGCTGATACTGCTTCGGCGCCTCGCCGCCGAGGCGGGAACCGCTGCCGGCAGCGGGAACGATTGCGTAGTGGGCTGACATGGACTAATTTTAAGCTATCGCGCCGAGCAGGCGCAGCCAGACACCTGCGCAGGAGGATCAAAGTGATGGACCCGACACCGCATACCCGCCCGGCAGCCGTTGCCGGCATGTTCTATCCGGAATCGGCGAACGCACTCGCCCGCGACCTGCGGCGGATGCTCGCTGACGGCGCGGCGCCGGCGGCGACGCCCGGCCGGCGCGTCAAGGCGATCATCGCCCCGCACGCCGGCTACGTCTATTCCGGGCCGATCGCCGCCAGCGTCTACGCGCCGCTGGCGGAACGGGCCGCAGACATCCGGCGGGTCGTCCTCCTCGGGCCGACCCACCGCGTGGCGGTGAACGGCCTCGCGCTGCCGGCGGCCACGGCCTTTGCCACCCCGCTCGGCGTCGTCGCGGTGGACCAGCAGGCGGTGGCGGCGATCGCGCACCTGCCGCAGGTCGTCGTCAGCGACGCCGCACACGCCGTCGAACACTCGCTGGAAGTGCACTTGCCATTTCTGCAGACCGTTCTCGGCGACTTCGGCCTGCTGCCGCTCGCCGTCGGCCGCGCTTCGCCGGCAGAGGTGGCGGAGGTGCTCGATTGCCTCTGGGGCGGCGACGAGACGCTTGTCGTGATCAGCTCGGACCTGTCGCACTACCTGCCCTACCAGACAGCGCGCGCGACCGACAGCGAGACCGCCCGCCACATCGTCGCCCTCGACGCCCATCTCGACCATCAGCAGGCCTGCGGTGCGACGCCGGTCAATGGCCTGCTGCTGGCGGCGCGGCGGCACGGGCTCCAGGCGCAACTGATCGACCTGCGCAACTCGGGCGACACCGCCGGCGATCGCTTGCGCGTCGTCGGCTACGGCGCCTTCACGTTCAGCGAGGAGGCCAGCAGTGCCCAGTGATCCCGTCGACCGCCTCGGCGCAGCCCTGCTGACCATCGCCCGCAACGCGATCGCGCACCACTTCCGCCTGCCGACGCGGCCACCCGGCGAACTGCCCGAACTGGCCGAGCCGGCCGCCACCTTCGTCACCCTGACCCGCAACGGCCAGTTGCGCGGCTGCATCGGCAGCCTCGAGGCGCACCGGCCACTGCTGCTCGATGTCGGCGAGAACGCCCTCGCCGCCGCCTTCCGCGACCACCGCTTTGCGCCGCTGACCGCCGACGAGTTCGCCACGACGCGCGTCGAGGTCTCGCTGCTGACGCCACCCGAACCCTTCCCGGTCGCCGATGAGGCCGACGCCATCGCCCGCCTGCGGCCGGGCGTCGATGGCCTGGTCCTCGGCTATCGGCAGCGACGCGCCACCTTCCTGCCGCAGGTCTGGGAGTCACTCCCCGATGCACGCCAGTTCCTCGCGCAACTGAAGCTCAAGGCCGGGCTGCCGGCCGACTTCTGGCATCCAGAAGTCACTCTCGCCCGTTACGGAGTACGCAAATGGAAAGAGAAGTGACGCACGCGCCGAAAGTACCCGAATCGGCGCACCCCGGCCGCTGGTGGCACGCGATCGACAACGAGCGCATCCAGTGCGACCTCTGCCCGCGCGACTGCAAGCTGCACGCCGGGCAGCGCGGCGCCTGCTTCGTCCGCCAGAACCTCGACGGCCAGATGGTCCTCACCACCTACGGCCGTTCATCGGGCTTCTGCATCGACCCGATCGAGAAGAAGCCGCTCAACCACTTCCATCCCGGGTCGGCGATCCTCTCCTTCGGCACCGCCGGTTGCAACCTGGCGTGCAAGTTCTGCCAGAACTGGGACATCTCGAAATCGAAGGACATGGACCGGCTGCTCGACGCCGCCGGGCCCGACGACATTGCCCGCGCAGCCGTCGCCTACGGCGCGCAGTCGGTCGCCTTCACCTACAACGACCCGGTGATCTTTGCCGAGTACGCGATCGACACCGCCCTCGCCTGCCACGAGCGCGGCATCCGCACCGTCGCCGTCACCGCCGGCTATATCCACCCCGCGCCGGCGCGCGAGTTCTTCGCCGTCATCGACGGCGCCAACGTCGACCTGAAGGCCTTCACCGACGATTTCTACTTTCGCCTCTGCGGCGGTCACCTGCAGCCGGTGCTCGACATCCTCGCCTACATCCACCACGAGACCGACTGCTGGCTCGAGATCACGACGCTGCTGATCCCCGGCAAGAACGACTCGCCGGCCGAGATCAAGGCCCTCGCCGACTGGGTGGCGCGCGAACTCGGGCCGCAGGTGCCGCTGCACTTCACCGCCTTCCACCCCGACTGGAAGATGGACGATCTGCCGGCGACCCCGGCGTCGACCCTGACGCAGGCGCGGCGAATCGCCATCGACGCCGGCCTGCATTACGTCTATACCGGCAACGTCCATGACAGCGAGGGCGGCACCACCTTCTGCCCGGGCTGCCAAGCGGCGCTGATCGAGCGCGACTGGTACCACATCCGTCACCACGACCTGCCCGCCGACGGCCACTGCCCGCACTGCGGCACCCGGATCGCTGGCCACTTTGCGCGCTTCGGCAAGCCTTTCGGGCCACGCCGGGTGCCGGTCAGGCTGTTGCGTCCTTGACCGGCGCGTTCGCCTTCCCGGGCCAGACGCCGATCGCCATCGCCGCCGGCCAGGGCTCGCTGCAGGGATTGCTGACGCTGCCGGCGCGGCTCTGCGCACTGGTCGTGCTGACGCACGCCGGGCCGGCACCGGCAGCACGTGACGATGCCCTCGCCGTCATCCTGCAGCATGCCGGCATCGGCACCCTGACGCTCGATCTGCTGACGCCGGCGGAAGAGCGTTTCGCCGATCTGCAGCACAACGTCTCCCTGCTCGCCCGCCGTCTGCTCGACGGCCTGGCGCTGCTCAAGCAGCGGATGCTGCTCGGTGAACTGCCGCCGCTGCCGATCGGCCTCAGTGCCGCCGGTGACTGCTCGCCCGTCGTGCTGCGCGTCGCCGCGCTGCGCGATCACGACATCTACGCGCTCGTCTGCCGCGGCGGGCTGATCGATCTCGCCGGCGCCCTCTACCTGCGCTCGCTGGCCGCGCCGCTGCTGGTCCTCGTCGATGAGAACGACGAGCGCAGCACGACGAGCAACCGCCGCGCGCTGCGCCAACTGGCCTGCCCGCACGAACTGCAGACCCTGGCTGCCGCGGCCGACTCGCCCACTTCGGCAGCGGCCTTCGAGCGGGTCGCGCGCGCCACCGCGCGCTGGTTCATCGACCGCCTGCCCGCCGCCAACCCGGCACCTGCCACCGTGACGCCGGCGGCCGGCTAGTCTGGCGGCAACGCCGGATCCGGTGGCACTGCGTCGGGTGAAAGCACCGGTGATGCGCCGGTCTCGTCGGGCGGGAGCGCCCGGTCGGGCCGCACCGCGCCCGGCGACCACACCGGTCCGGAATCGGTCTGATCGGGTGCCAGGGCCCTGTCCGGACGGACTGCCCCGGGCGAGAGCGCCGGCTCGCCGACGCTTTCATCGGGCGACAGCACCCGCTCCGGGCGCACCGAGCCATCACGGCGATATTCCTGCGCCTGCAGCGGCGGCAGACCGGCGACCGCGATGGCCGCGCACAGCAGCACCCGCGACGGGATGCAACGATTCAAGCGCATGCTCATCCTCCCTTGACGGCAGCGCCGACGCGACGGCCGGCGCGGTGCCTTCGATGTTTGCTCCAACGGTGGCGAGATGGGCACTGCATCCGTCGCACGGCTGCAGCGGCTGCAGTGCCCGATGCGCCCTCAGCATTCTGGCGCAGAATCCACCTACGGAACCGCATTTTCAGCCAGGAACGAGGAGACGAGGGACAGCACCTCGTCTTCCCTCTCGCGGTGCGGAGTGTGGCCACACGCATCAAGCATCTCCATTCTTGCCGGCCCGCTGACACCTTCCGCAATGCGGCGCGGGAACGCAGCGGATCCGAACTCATCCGAATCGCCGTGAATCGCGAGCACCGGGCAATGCACCTGCGCCAGGTAGGGATCCAGCGACCACGCACGAAACTCTGGAGACAGCCAGACCTCGGTCCAGGCATCCAGTACCCAGCGCGCGCTCTGCCCGTGCCACCTGACGATCCGGGAGAACTGGCGGTGGTCGGCAAAGGACTGCATGGCCTGCCGGATGCCGCACAGCGTTCGCTCCTCGACGAATGCCTGCGCGGACTCGGTGATGACCGCCACGCAGCGATTTTCCGCAACAGAGGCCGCGACCAACGCCATGCCGCCACCGACGCTATGGCCGAAAAGCACGTACTCGCAGAGCCCAAGAGCATCGGCAATGGCCGGCCAATGAAGCCGTGCCTCGTCGTCGATGAAGCCGCGGTCCGCAGGCGTCGTCCGGCTGCTCGACTGGCCAAATCCAAGGCGGTCATACGCCAGGACCGGGCGGCCTGTCCTCGCGGCCAAGGTCGCCGGGAAACTGCGCCACTGTTCGACCGAACCCAGCGAGTCGTGCAGCAGGACGATCGGCGCATGCGTGGCGCCATCGGGCTGCCAGTGGCGAACGAATACCTGCCCGCCAGCCACCTCGACCAAGCAATCATTCACTGCGACAGCCATCTCGTTGTCCTTCGTGCATGATCGGGATGGGGAAAAGCCGCGCGGCGGCCGGTTCCGACCTGGACTCTGCGCTTCATGAATTCCGCTTGTTCTGGAAACCCTGGACTGTCTTCCAAGATTCCCGTTGTGCTTCGAGTGATTCGCAATGTCCTCGTCTGGGTCGAACTCGATGCGCATTCTTCAATCCAGCCACACCAGAGTCAGCGCTCAAGGTGCGCGCGGGTTCTTGCCTCTGGAGGCCGAATTGCAGGTTCAGCGGTGAGCGAAGCGAGTACGCTGCAATGCGATGCTTGTGCAAGGCCCGGTTGACTGCAGGGTCGGGCGTCATGCGGCACCGCTGCGGCGTGGTAGGTTGACTTACTCGTTAGACGCCACTCGGTAATGCCTGAGCATGAAGCCTCACTCCAAGTGCCTTGGCTACCTTGAGAACGGTTGCGAAGCTAGGATTTCCTTCCGCGCTCAGTGCTCGGTACAGGCTCTCGCGACTGAGGCCAGCATCCTTGGCTACTTGTGACATACCTTTGGCACGAGCGATGTCGCCGAGAGCACGGGCAATTCCTGCTGCGTCTTCAGGCGCTTCTTCAAACCATGCGTCCAGATATGCGGCCATCTCTTCCGGCGTGCGCAGGTGTTCCGACACATCATAAGGTGTCGTCTTTGTATTGCCAGATTTCTTCGTACTTGCCTTGACCATGACCACTACTCCAAATATTTCCGATTGAGCAATAGTGCTTTGGCAATGTCCTTTGCCTGGGTTGACTTGTCGCCGCCCGCCAGCAACAGAAGGAGCCTGTCGCCGCGAAGAGAGTAGTAAACCCTGTATCCAGGACCAACATCGACCTTGAGCTCCGAAACACCCTCAGTGAGATCTCGATGTGTACCGGGATTTCCGTGAATCAGACGATCAACGCGCATCAGCACGCGAGCCCTTGCGGCCAGATCCTTCAGGCCGTCGATCCAGGCGCGGTAATCATCGGTCTTCTCGACTCGCATTGGTGCAATGTAGCTCAAAGGCTACACCCTGGCAAGCACGCCGAGAATTCGTGTTGGTGGCGTCCAATCGGGATGGGAGAAGGCCTCGCGGCCTCCCGCTCCCACACCACCGGACGAACGGGTCACGTATCCGGCTACTCCTGGCTTCCCCGTTCGATGATCCTGCAGATGTCAAGGTAGCGTTGATGCGAACCGGTCTCCGCGGCAGTCCTGGCGGCGTCGATTTCGTTCAGCAGCCGGGCGCAGAAGCGTTCAAGGGCAACGGCATGCAGCTTGCGAAACAGCTGCCAGTCAGACTCGGAAATCTCGCGCGTCATGAGGTTCGGCGTCTGCGTGATTCGGAAGAAGAGCGTCATACAACTCGTTGGACCACGCCCGGCGGGCTGCCAGAAACGCCCGATAGGGCTCACTTCCCCAAGACTGAAGGTCGGCAATGATTTCGCCGATGGTTAGAACGGCAAAGAAACCCCGTTCACGGACAACTGCGGCTCGACCTTCGTCTGTAGCCGCACCCCAAACAAGAATTGCTCCGTCAATCGGAACCTCGCGCCGGCGAACGTAAGCGTGTAGCCCAGGCTGCTTGAGCGCAGCCGCAAGTAGTGCAGCGAATGCTGGTTTGGTGTGATGGTCGAGCTGGCGGGTCTCTGCCAGAACGAAGTACTTGTAGTCCTGATACTCGATTTCGCACTTCAACTCGGCGGGGTAGATGCTCCCAGTTTGTCTGCTCCGAAAAGTGAAGTCGAGCGTGGAACCGGACACTTCACCTTCCTTCCGAAGTGTGGGGCGACCCAAGTCCTCGTATGGTGACCGCGGATCGGCAGCCCAGATGCGCACGATTTCCTCTGAGAAGATGCCGAAGACCCTGGAGAGAAACTTCCCTCGGGCTTCGGGCGATGTTGCGTTCCGGAATGCGGCGATGAACTGCGTAGTCACGGTTTCAGACGCCCAATCGGGAGAGGAGAAAGCCTCGCTGCCTCCCCCTCCCACACCACCGGACGAACCGGTCACGTATCCGGCGGTTCGATGAAGCAAATTCCTGCCGCGGCGCAAGGCTCGGTAGTCCCGTTTGGTCGAAGAAGGCGATAAGCGCGCCGACTGCAGAGACGACGGCGGCGAAAAGCGCTACGGTTGCACTGAATTCGGGTGAGCCGGGGATCATGGGGTTATGTGGCCTAACGTCTAAGCTCAGGGGCGCTGCGCGGCTTTATCGCGCACCGTCCTTTGGAGCGCAGTGTTAGGGGTTAGCTCACCGGCGAAGGCTCTCGATGAGTTGCCACGAGGACTTGCCAGGAAGGCGACACTCCCAGAAGCGCCAACCATTCACAGGGCTACCTGTTACAGCTACTGCGGCGGCTGACGGAGAGTCATAGTGCTGCCCGTTGACTACAAGCGCGCCACCTTCAACGCGGCCAGTGCGAACTTGGCCTTTGTAGGTAGCTCGAAACTCGGTGCCTGCGGGAAACCGAACCCCTTTAGCAACCCAATCGTCTGGGGATGGGCCGGATGTTTCCTTCGCAGTACTCGCCTTGCCTTGGCCGAGGCCAAGAAGCTCGCGAATGACGTCGTTGTAGCTGACATCTTCCGTTGCCCTGCGGACGGTGAGCTGTTTGAAAACGTCGAAGTCGACTTCAACGGTATGCATGGTTCGCTCCTGAAAAATTGCGCGTGACCCAATGTCTCGTCGCATTGCGAGCACTATAGTACTCCGAGGACTGCGAGTCAAGAGCGATCTTTAACCCCTAACGAATAGCGTTTATCTGCCGCGCCGAAAGCGTCCGGCCTTGCCGCTGGAGCATCCGCGGCAGATAAACGCTATTCGTTAGGCGCCAGCACTGCCGCGAGGAGTGCTTTGCAACGCAACTACTTCTTTGATGAGGTGCCGACCAAGTAGCAGCCGCCTTCATAGGCCCCAATCCCGGCGGCGATAACGGCGCCGGCAGCAATCACAGGCGTGGACATGACGACGGCACCCGCCGTGCCAATTGCACCGGCGGTGCCTGCAAGGATGCCAGTTGTGCCAGCCGCCGACGCTCCTGCTGCTGTAGAGCCGAGCATCCAAGCACCAGAGACAGCGTTCTGAATGGCATAAAGACCGGCTGCCTTCATGCCCATGCCAGTCGCGGCAGTTGCGGCTGCTCCGACGCCAGCGCTCGTTGCCGTAGTCTTGCCGAGCAAGCTGGAAGGGGTGTATTCGCACAGGCCCGCAGCGTGTGCTCCCCCAGAAGCGAAGAGCACTACAAGGGTGACTGCAATGTTGGCATTCCGCATTTCGGCTCCTCAGGATGAAAGCATCGTAGCGGCGACGACCGGACCTAGCAATTTCTGGCGCCTAACGAATAGCGTTTATCTGCCGCGCCGAAAGCGTCCGGCCTTGCCGCTGGTGCATCCGCGGCAGATAAACCTCGTTGGACTGAAGCGCCTCGACGGCGGTACTTATGGGGATTGTAAGCCCCCCGCGCCGCGGGTCAAGCCACGGGTAAGCCCCAGATGGCGTGACCAGAGGCAGACGAACGGCTCCGTGCCGTTCGCGAGCCGGTGAACGGAACGAAACGGGCGAACTGGCACGCGGAAAGCTGCGGCAGAATGGAGCGCTCGGCAAGCAGACGACGAGGCACCGCCTGGCAGCCCGAACCGCCATCGCCCATGGGGAGCGCCTTGCCCAGCAGCAGCCGTGTTCATGGCGGCCCGCGAACGGAGGCGCTCTGCGGCATGGCCTGACGCAGGGCCGGAATCGCCGCCGTCGGCACGAAGCGTCCGTCGTGGCAGTGGGAACAGCGCGCCCACTCCGCTCGGCCGACGCGCTGCAGGAAGTCCTCCACCGTCGCCGTGATCACCGCATCAGGTGCCGGCACCGACAAGGCCTGCCGCGCCAGCGCCAGCTTCGTCGCCTTCGCCGCCGGCGCCAGCAGGCCGTAGTGCCGAATCCGCTTGCAGCCGCTCGGCAGCACGTGCAGCAGGAAGCGCTCGATGAATCCCGCCGCCGGCAGCCGGAGCACGCGTTTGCCAGGCGGCGCGCGCACGCGGAAGCGGACGGTCGTCTCGTCCATGGCGGCGAGACGACCGTTCGAGATTGCCACGCGATGGGTGTACCGACCGAGGCATTCGAGCTATGCGAGGACCTGCTCTGGCCCGCCGAGCGGCTGCTTCGCGTAGACCACCCAGTCGTGCGCGTAGAGCTGCTGACGCAGAAGCTGCCAGAGCTTCTCGTCGGCCAGCGATTCCGTCAAGCGCTGGCGCGGGCCGCGGGCCTCGCTCAGAGCCGCGATGAACTTGCCGCGGAAGACCCGTGACAGCGCCCGAACGGGAAGCAGGAAGCCGCGCGTCGGCGACCGCCATTCGCCTTCGGGCGTCAACGCCCCACCGGTGACCAAGGCGTGCACATGCACGTGCCGCCCGAGATCCTGCTTCCAGGTGTGCAGGATCAGCGAGAACGCCAGCTTTCCTCCCAGCCAGCGCGGGGGGTTGGCACCGAATTCGGTGAGCGTGGCCGCCGCCGCGCCGAAGAGCATCTCGTAGATCACCCGCGGACGTTGTCCGACCAGCGCGTGCAGCGCCTGCGGCAGGGTGAACACCAGATGGAAGTACGGCACCGGCAACAGCTCCTGGCGCCGTTTCGCCAGCCAGTCCTCCCTGGCTCGCGTCTGGCACTGCGGGCAGTGCCGGTTGCGGCACGAGTGATCCACGTGGCGCGTGACCCCGCAGCAGTCGCAGGTCTCGACATGGCCGCCGAGTACAGCGGTGCGACAGGCGACGATCGACCGCCAGACCTTGGCCCTGGCCGGCGACAGGACCTGGTTGGCGAGGTACGCCGGCCCATGCCGGCGGAAGACCTCGGCCAGGGTCACTGGCGAGAACTCAACCGAGCGGGGCGAGCAGCTCCAGGGGCGAGGTGTTGCCGATCCGCTTCGAGCGCGCCAAGTGCAGGTCGCGCGAGGTCGTCGACAGATATACCCGCAAGCCGGCGGCGTAGGTGGTCATCAACAGCGTGCGTCCGCGCAGGGTTCGCGCCGCGTCGATCAGGCGTGCGACCTCTTCGCGCGACAGGATCTGCGGCAGGCGCTTGGGCACCTTCGCCATCGGGATGTCGAAACCGGCTTCCGGGCGACCGAGCACCCGCCGATAAAGGAAGCGCAGCGCACACGATGCCTGGTTGACACTGGCGTAGGCCAGCTTGCGGTCGCGAATCAGGTGCAGCAGGTAGGCCGGCACCTCGACGGGCTGGGCATCACCGGTCGAAGTGGCAACAGCGCGCTACTTCCTATGCGCCCAGTAACCAGGGCGCCAGAGGAGCAACAACAAGCTTCACCTCAGCGACGCACGAACCTGTGCAAGTGCATCAGCAATTGGAATGGTCTGTACCGCTCCACTCTCGATGTCGGAAATTCTGCGCTCGGTTTCGGCGGCCCATGCTTCCTCAACCTCAGCATCTTCGTCGAGACTGGCAAGCAATACCTGGGCGAACGCCGCGCGTTCACCGACTGTAAGTTGCAGGGCTTCGGCTTCGAGCAATTCGAGTTTGTTTCCCATGGCGAGTGCCTCCGTAGAGAGAGAGGTCATTGTACTGCGGGCCCGGTGCCGAGTGCTTGCCCCGGCGGTCTGCACGCCATCGCGAATGGCGCACCCCGTCGTCGGGCGCTTCCATTCCCGTAACGATCCCAAGCGCAGCGCGCCGGAGCGCCTCAGCGCGCGATCGGCCGGTAGCGCTTCCGTTTCGGGCGCGATGCTTCCTCGCCGAGGCGGCGTCGCTTGTCTTCCTCGTACTCGTGGTCGTTGCCGCCGAAGAAGGTCCATTGCCAATCGCCCTCGCAGGCGAGGATGTGCGAGCAGATGTGGTCGAGGAACCCCGAGATCTCCTCGCAGACCGTCTTGTTGCCGTCGAGACCGTCGCGGATCTGGTCCACGTAGGCGAGGCGGATGGTGTCGCCGACCTCGATCTCGCCCGAATCGGGCTGCTGGCTGCCGGTGAGCATGCAAGAGAGCGTCGACTTGCCGGCGCCGTTCGGGCCGACGATGCCAACCATCGCTCCCGGCGGAACGCTGAAACTGAGCCGGTCGAGCAGCAGGCGGTCACCGAAGGACTTGCGGACGTTGCGCAACTCGATCAGCTTGCCGCCGAGGCGCTCGCCGACCGGGATGAAGATCTCCTGCGTCTCGTGGCGCTTCTGGTACTCGACGCTCGCGAGTTCGGTCTGGTTGTCGAGGTCGGCGCCGCTGCTGGCGATGATCGCCTCGAGCCGCGCCTGCTCCTTCCGCCGGGTGGCAAAGCCCCGCGCCATGCACACTCGGCCCGGTCGAGCCGCCGCGCGCGGCGCAGGAACGCGGACAAGCGCATCAACAGCTTGCCAGAAGGGGCGCAGCGCGCTAATTTCCCTTCGGCAGTCCTGCCATTGACCCTTTACCGGTGACCCCATCATGAATGACCGAGAAACTCGCCGTTATGACATGTTCGGCCGCGTGCAGATTTTCGGCAGTTGCAACGCCGCGGATTTCGTCACCGGCAGCAAGGCGGCCGGGCATTTTGCCCGGCTGGCGCAGATCATCTGGGATCTCGATGTCGAAAAGGCGCGGCAGGGGGGCGGATCGGCGACAGCCAAGGAGCTTCTGTTCGATTCGCTGCGTCTCGACCTGCAGAGCATTGCGCGCACGGCGCGCGCCATCGATGTCGGCGAACCCGGCTTCGCCGACCGCTTCCGCAGCCCCGAAAATCCGACCCAGAATGCGTTGCTCACCGCCGCCGATGCCTTCGCGCGCGAACTCGCCGACCCGGCCGTCGTGGCGAAGTTTCTCGCCTACGAGTTGCCGGCCGATTTCGTCGCCGAACTCGCCGATGAGGTTGCCGCGATCCGCTCCGCCGAGACCAGCATGCAGTCCGACGACCAGAGCGGCGTCGCCAGCACCGCCGCCGTCGGCCGCCTGATCCGCGAGGGTACGGCCGAGGTGGTGCAGCTCGACGCCATCATGAACAACAAGTACGCCCGCAACCCCGCCAAGCTGCGCGCCTGGGACAGCGCCAGCCACGTCGAGCGCGCGCCGCGGCGCGAGAGAAAACCCGCCGGCGGCACGCCACCCGGCGCGTCGACAGCCGCGGGGTAGCCAGCCGCGCGCCTCCGTCCGCAGAGTGGCTCGCGACGGTCATGGCTGATGCGGCTCATGACCGTCTCCGTCATCCCCGGCCCTTCTCCCGGGCGTCCCCTGCCAGCCCTCGGCCGACCGGCTCCAGGATCGGGCTCGCACGCCCCTCGCTCCATCTCGCACGTCCCTGGCTTCATCTCGCACATCCCTGGCTACATCTCGCACGCCCCTCGCTCCATCTCGCACGTCCCTGGCTTCATCTCGCACGCCCCTGGCTTCATCTCGCACGCCCCTGGCTGCATCTCGCACGCCCCTGGCTCCATCTCGCACGCCCCTGGCTTCATCTCGCACATCCCTCGCTCCATCTCGCACGTCCCTGGCTCCATCTCGCACGTCCCTGGCTTCATCTCACACGTCCCTGGCTGCAACGTGCACGGTGCCGGCAGCGTCGCGCCCGTGGCAGCGGGCCGGCGCGTGGCCGCGCGCTACCGAATTTCGGCAAAATGGTTTATATTGCGCCGCAACAGACGCGCCCGTCGCAGCACCGGCGGCCGGCCATCGAGCCGGCTGCGGTCCGCCGGCCGGCGTTGCGTCTCACCCCGGCCATCGCTACCATGCGCACGCCAGCGCGCCCGAGCCCCGTCGCCACCGGCAACAGACCGGCGCCGGGCCCGGCTGGCGGCCGTCGCCGAGCCACGGCCGAACCCGCGAACACCCGACCGCGCCGCCCGCGCGGCAGACACCAGGAACCATCCATGAAAGCAGCCCACCCATCCCTGTTGAGCAGAATCTCGATTGCCTTCGGCACCTTCTTCGCCGTCCTTGCCGACGGCGACCTCGCTGCCCGCATCCAGGCCTTGCGCAGTGGCGAGCAGCGCCACGAACCAGCGGCGCCGCCGGCCCCGCCTGCCGCCGCCGCCAGACCGGCGCCGCCGCCGCTGCTCGCCGCGGCGCCCGACGGCGCGCTGCAGCTCCTCGGGCTGCTGCAGCGCGAAGCGCGCTTCATCGACTTCATCCAGGAGGATGTCGCCGCCTACGGCGACGCCGACATCGGTGCCGCGGCGCGCGTCGTCCATGAAGGCTGCCGCAAGGTGCTGCGCGAGAACTTCCGCATCGAGCCGGTGCGCGACGAGCCCGAAGGCAGCCGCCTGACGCTGCCGGCAGGCTTCGACGCCGCGGCGATCCGCGTCACCGGCAACGTCGTCGGCCAGCCGCCGTTTACCGGCAGCCTGACGCATCGCGGCTGGCGGGTGGGCGAAACGCGCCTGCCGCAACTGGCGAGCGGCCACGACCTGCGCATCGTTGCCGCGGCGGAGGTGGAACTGTGAGCGAAGCCAGATTCTCGATCGGCATCGACCTCGGCACCACCCACTGCGCGCTCTCCTATGTGGAGCTCGCGGCCTGCGACGGCGAGCAGGTCAGCCAGCAGGTGCTGCCGATCCCGCAGCTCACCGCACCCGGCACGGTCGAGTCACCCGGACTGCTGCCCTCGTTCATCTACCTGCCGCATGCCAGCGAACTCGCCAGCGGCGATCTCAGCCTGCCGTGGACGGCGGAGCACGACTACGCCGTCGGCGAAATGGCGCGCAGCCGCGGCGCGGCGACGCCGATCCGCCTGGTGTCGAGCGCCAAGAGCTGGCTTTGCCACGCCGGCGTCGACCGCCGGGCCGCGATCCTGCCGAGTGACGCACCACCGGAAGTCGCCCGGCTGTCGCCGCTCGAGGCCTCGCTGCGCTACCTCGCCCACCTGCGCGCCGCCTGGGACCACGCGCAACCCGCGGCGCCCTTCGTCGAGCAGGAAGTCGTCGTCACCATCCCGGCATCCTTCGACCCGGCGGCGCGCGAGCTGACTGCCGAGGCGGCGCGCGCCGCCGGCTGCGAGCGGATGATCCTGCTCGAGGAGCCGCAGGCGGCGCTCTACAGCTGGATCGAGAAGAGCGGCGGCGGCTGGCGCAAGCAGGTGCAGCCCGGCGACATCATCCTCGTCGTCGACGTCGGCGGCGGCACCAGCGACTTCTCGCTGATCGCCGTCGTCGAGCGCGACGGCAACCTCGAACTGCACCGCGTCGCAGTCGGCGAGCACATCCTGCTCGGTGGCGACAACATGGACCTGGCACTCGCCTACGCCGTCGCCGGCAAGCTGTCGGCGCAGGGCAGCAAGCTCGACGCCTGGCAGTTGCGCGCGCTGACGCACGCCTGCCGGTCGGCCAAGGAGGCGCTGCTCGGCGACCCCGATCTGGCGTCCGTGCCGCTGGTGATCGCCAGCCGCGGCGCCCGGCTGATCGGTGGCTCGCTGCGCAGCGAGCTGACGCGCGAGGAACTGGGCGCGACGCTGGTCGACGGCTTCTTCCCGCCGGCGGCGATCGGCGACCGGCCGCAGGGCCGCGGCCGCGCCGGCCTGACGCAGCTCGGCCTGCCGTACGCGCAGGACGCCGCCATCAGCCGCCACCTCGCCGCCTTTCTCGCCCGCCAGGTGGCGGCGACCGCCGACCTCGAGGGCTTCAGCAGCCGGCTGCCGGACGGCGCCAGCTTCCTGCATCCGACCGCCGTCCTCTTCAACGGCGGCGTCTTCAAGTCCGATCTGCTCGCCGAGCGGACGTTGACGATCATCAACTCGTGGCTCGCCGCTGAAGGGGCAGCGGCCGCGCGCCTGCTCGAAGGCGCTGACCTCGACCTCGCCGTCGCCCGCGGCGCCGCCTACTACGGCTACGTCCGGCGCGGCCAGGGGGTGCGCATCCGCGGCGGCACGGCGCGCGCCTACTACGTCGCCGTCGAGTCGGTGATGCCCGCCGTTCCCGGCATGCAGCCGCCGGTGCAGGCGCTGTGCCTGGCGCCTTTCGGCATGGAGGAAGGGAGCGAGGCGGCGTTGCCGGCGATGGAGTTCGGTCTCGTCGTCGGCGAGCAGGTGCGCTTCCGCTTCTTCGGTTCGTCGGTGCGCCGCCAGGACCAGGTCGGTACGCTGCTCGAAGAGTGGGAGCCGGACGAACTGCAGGAACTCGACGAGATCCAGACGACGCTGCCGGCCGACGGCCGCGCCGCCGGCGAGGTGGTCCGCGTCCGCCTGCACGCGCGCGTCACCGAAGCCGGCACGCTCGAGCTCGAGGCGCTGCCGCACGATGGTCCGCAGCGCTGGAAGGTCGAGTTCGACGTGCGCGCCGGCGCCGGCGATTGATCATTCAGCGCAGGATTTCACCCCCGTTGCCGGGCCATTGGAGATGTCGATGACTCTGAGAGATTTGCTGGCATGCCTCACCGTGCCGGATTTGAAGGAGCTGCTGGGCTTCCTGCAGAGCGGCGCCTCGAGCCCGCGCAAGGACGATCTGGTCGAACGCATCGTCGCCGCCATGTTCGGGCCCGAGCTGAAGGCAGTCTGGGCGCTACTGGACGAGACGCAGCAACTTGCCGTCCGCGAAGCGGCGCATCACCCGCTGGGCGAGTACTCCGACCGGCGGTTCCGCGCCAAGTACCAGCGCGCACCGGCCTTTCACATCGCCGCGGCGAGATCGTACGGCCATGCCGCAGGCAAGAAGACCGCCTTGTGCCTGTTCATCCTGTACTCGCCGGCTGAAGGCTGCTACGTCGTGCCGAGCGACCTGCGGCCGCACCTTGTGGCCTTCGTTCCGCCGCCCGCACCGCCAGGCATCGCAAGCTCGGAAGCACTGCCCGAAGACCCGCTCCTGACCGTCCGCCTGACCGAACGCGAAGCCTTGCAGGAAGTGCTGATCATGCTGCGCACCGTCGAACAGGAGCGCGTGCCGGTCAGCGACAAGACGGCGCTGCCGGGCGCCGCCAGCCTGCGCCTGCTGAGCGACAGGCTGGCGGGTGGCGACCATTACCCGCATGAGGTGAAGCAGTACGACTGGAGCCAGGAAATCGGCGCGATCAAGGCCTTCGCCTGGCCGATGCTGTTGCAGGCAGGCGGTCTCGCGGCGGTGGTGTCAGGCCGCCTGCAACTCAGCCCGGGCGGCGTCAAGGCCCTCGCCACGCCGCCGGCACAGGTGCTGCGCGGACTCTGGCAGAAGTGGCTGAAAAGCACCCTGTTCGACGAGTTCAGCCGCGTCGAAGCGGTCAAGGGGCAGAATGCCAAGGGACGCGTGATGACAGCCGTCGCGCCGCGGCGGGCGGCCATCGAGGCGACGTTGCAGGCCTGCCCGATCGGCCAGTGGATCGCCGTCGATGACTTCTCGCGCTTCATGCAGGCGACCGACCGCGTCTTCGCGGTGACCCACGATGCCTGGAAGCTCTACCTCTGCGACCGCCAGTATGGCAGCCTCGGTCATGCCGGGTGGGGCGGCTGGAACATCCTGCAGGAACGCTACATCTTCGCTTTCCTCTTCGAGTACGCGGCCACGCTCGGGCTGGTCGACGTCGCCTACGTCCATCCGGCGCAGGCGCGCTCGGACTTTCGTGACCAGTGGGGCACCGACGACCTGTCGTTCCTCAGCCGCTACGACGGTCTCAGAGCCTTTCGTCTGACGCTGCTCGGCGCGTATATCCTGGGTCGCGAGCCGGCCTACCAGCCACCCGCCATCGCCAGCAGCGTCGCCCTGTCATTCTCCCCGGAACTGCAGCTCGATATCGTCAGAGGCGCCCTCGCGGGCGAGGAAGCGCTGCTGCTCGACAACTGGGCCGTGCCCTTGCAGCCGGGAAGCTGGCGCCTCGACCGCGACAGGTCGCTGGCGGCGATCGAGAAGGGCCACGCCATCAGCGAACTGAAGGGCTTTCTCGAAAGCGCCGGTGGCCAGCCGCTGCCGGCGCCGTTCGCGTCCTTCATCGCGCTCTGCGAGCGCAATGGCACGGCGCTGAAGATGCTCGGCAACGCCGTGCTGATCGAGTGCCGCGACGCGGAAACCACCGCGCAGATTGCCGGCCGGCCGGAAACCTCCGCTCTCTGTCTGCGCGCCGGGCCCAAGACGCTGGTGGTGCGCAGCAACCAGCTGGCCCGCTTCCGCGAGCGGGTGCGCGCGCTGGGCTTCGGGATGGCATCCTGAAGCCCCCGGCGCAGCGCGCCGCGAAACGCTACGGCTGGCCGGCGCGCAGTTTGGCGAGACGCTCGGCCACCTGCAGCGACCACTTGTCGAAGGCATCCTTGGCATAGGTCCATGCCTGGAAGGAGCTGAGGTAGCCATTGGCCCAGGTCTGCGCCGCACCGACCGCCGAGGAGTTGACATCGACCGCGTACTTGCGGCCGATCTCGGTGTCGCGGCACTCGCCGAGAATCCGGCCCGACGCGCCGTCGCGGAACTGCATCTCCATGCCGGTCTCGCCCATGTACGGAGTCGATCCCGCCGGCCGGCCGGTGGCCGCACCGGAACCCGCCTCGGCGACGAAGCCGTAGGGAATCAGCGTCCCCGCCACACTGTCGGTGACCTTGGTCGGCACGAGATCGGTGAGTGCCACGCGCAGGACGACGACCCCCGGTCCCGGCTGGTTGACGATCTGCATCTGCGGCCGCAGCGCCTTGATGAGCGCGTGATGGAAGTAGTCGGTGAGGGTCGCGATGTCCTTCGGATCGAAGGTCTGCGGTCCGCCATCGCGCGACCTGAGCGAGACGTCGATGCGCGAGACCAGGACCGCGTTGTAGCGCGTGGCATCGAGTGCCGGGTCGCGCCAGCACTCGATCCCGTGCCCCCACGAGGTCGGACGCAGCCGGGCATAGTCGGAGAGAAAGCCGCTCTGCGTCAGTCGCGCCTTGTCCGTGGCGACGGTCGTCGTACCGCTGCCCAGCAGGCTGCCGCCGTCACCGGCGCAACCGGCGAGGAGTGCGCACCCGGCCACGGCGAAGGCCCGCAGGCTGCGGCGCCTGCCCGCCCGATGAAGAACTTGAAGAACTCGTGCTCGCTGCATCGTCTACCCCTCCGCGAAAAAATCACGCCGGCGATGGTAGCACGTGGGCTGCCTGACGCGCGCTTTGACACGCTGCCGGGCGCCGCCGATAATCGCCGCGCAGGAGAGTAAGGGGAAGCCGTGCCGCAGGTTCCAATCGTCGTCTGCCATGGCCGCTGCGCGACCGGCGGCGCCGACTCGCGAACCGCTGCAGCGACGTTCCCGTCGAGGGGGCACATGAAGATTCAGGAAGGCGCCGTCAGCGACGGCGGTGCAGGGTCAACGAGCAGCGACAGCAGGGCAGGGTGCGGCCGGCTGGCGGCCATCGGTCGCCACGAAGGCCGCCAGAGGCGGCGCGGCGGCGGCCTTCTGCTCGCGCTGCCGCTCGCCTGGGCCTTGCCGCTGCTGGCCTGCGAGCCGCATGTCGAGGCGCTGGCCGACCCGGCGCACGCCGTGCTGCGCGCCGACCGCTCGGCCTCTCCGCACTGCACGCTGGGCGAGGCAGACTACCGGCGGGTCGTCGGCGAGTGGCTGGCTCGCCGCGGCGGCGACGCCCCGGCGCTTTCGTCGCTCGCTCTCGGCCGCGCCGTCGAGCACCCGTGGATTTCTCGCCATCTGGTCGAGGCGGCCGCACGGAGCAGTGAATGGACGCCACGGCTGGCGCGCGCCACCGCCGCCGAACACAACCGCTTCGTCGCCCGGCTGCTCGCTGCGCCGGACTTCCTGCAGCGCCTCGATGCACCCTTCACCGCCACCGCCTACCGGGTGCACGGCGTGGTCGTCGAGAAGGTGCTGCTTCTGGCGCCCGGCGGCAGCGCACCGGCACCTGCTGACATGCGCCGCACACTGCCTTACGATGCGCAGCTCTGGTTGCGGCTGGTTGCCGATCGCGCGGCCCGCGGCGGCGGTGAAGGCGCCTCGCCGAGGCCTGGCGGCAAGCCACGGCGCCGCCGGCAGGCAGGCGCCGGGCGGCCGGGCGCGGCCGCCACCACACTTTTGCTGCAAGTTCCGGAAGGAGTCGATCCCTTGTCGATGCGTGCCCAGGTGGAGTTCGTTTCCGCCGACTTCCCGCCCTACCCCGGCGAGGACCAGCAGCTCAACCCCGGCCGTTACGGCATCCGTCTGGCGGAGTTCCTGGCACAGGAACTGCCGGCGCACGGCTTTCCGGTCGAGTCGGTGACGGTCGAGATGTGGGGCGTCCGCGTCGGCCTGCAGCACGCCGATTATCCGTTGTGGGTTGGTTGCGGCAACTACGAAGCGCATGAGAACGGCTTCCTCTGCTTCATCGAGCCGGCCACGCCAACCGTCCGCAAATGGTTCCGCAAGCTGCCGAACGCGCCGACGGTCGAGCGGCTGGCGAGCGCGATCGAGTCGATCCTGCAGGGCAGCGGCAAGGTTTCGCAACTCCGCTGGTGGTCGGAGAACGAGCTGCGCCGCCCCTGAGCCAACGGCCCTGCGGCGACGGCGATCGGCGTTTGACGGGTCGCCGGACATCGGGGATACTCGGCGGCCGGATCCGATCCACCACGACCAGAGGAGTTGCACGCCGCCATGCGTACCCGCCGCGTCTTCCTGAATCGCCTCGATCCGATCCGCGAGCCGGTTGACGCGGTGGTGGTGATCGACGTCCTGCGCTCCTTCAGCACCGCGGCCTACGCCTTCGTGGCCGGCGCCGGAACGATCTACCCGGTGGAGACGATCGCCGCTGCCTTCCGCCTGCAGCGGCAGCTCCCGGATGCCGTGACGACCGGTGCGGTCGGCGGCGGCGACCCAATACCGGGCTTCGATTTCGGCAACTCGCCCGCCGAGTTGCAGCACGTCCACCTGGCGGGCCGGCCACTGATCCAGACCACGGCTGCCGGCGTGCGCGGACTGACGCGCTTCCGCCACGCGCGGGCGCTGTTCGCCGGCAGCCTGGTGCTCGCGCGTGCCACCGCCAGCGCGCTGCTCGAGCTGCAGCCGGCGGAAGTGTGTTTCGTCATCACCGGCGAGTGGGTCGACCGCGATGGCGACGAGGATGTCGCCTGCGCCGACTACATCGATGCCCTGCTGCAGGGCGAGCAGCCCGATCCCGAACATTACGCGGCGCGGGTCCGCGAATCGGATTTCGGCCGCCGTTTCCTCGCCGACGACAACCCCCACCTGCCGGCGCGCGATCTCCACCTCTGTGCGCAGCCCGACCGCTTCGATTTCGCCCTCGCGGCAGCGCACGTCGATGGCCATCTGCAACTCCGCCGTGTGCGCTGCGCGCTTCCCGGACAGTCGCCGGCGGCCGGCGAAGTGCGCCATGCGCTGCGTCTGCGCGATACCCGCGGCACGCCGCCGACGGCGCGGACGGAGGGCTGCTGAAGCGACCGTCGCCGGCGGCGACGATCAGTTGCCCGCGAGTTGCGCCAGCGGCGCGTAGGGGGCGACGCTGCCGTGGCCGCCGGCAAAGCGCTCGGGGTCGATGCCGTAGCGGGCCACCGCCGCCCGCAGCGCTGCCTGGCCGGCGTTGAGGCGGCTGCCGAGCGGGTCGCGACCAGGGCTCCAGAGATCGGTGACGAAGCCGAGCCGGACATCGGGAACATAGCCGATGAGCATCGCGCTGGCGTGCGGATTGTCGACCTCGAGGACCAGGACCTCGCGTCCACCGTCGCTGATCCGCAGGCGATCGTTCACCTCGATGATGCGCGGCTCGCCGACGGCGCCCGGCAGGAGCGGGTTGCGGCGATGCGGGACGAGCGCCATCCGCCGGTAGTGATCGGCCGCGCCGGCGCCGACGACCAGCGTCGCGCCGGCGGCGATGAAGCTGCGGGCGCCGGCGATATGGTCGTGGTGGTGATGCGTCAGCACCAGATGACGGACGCGCTTGTGCGGGAACTTCTCCCGCAGCGCATCGAGCGTCCATTGCGCCTGCGCATCATTGATCGGTGCGTCGAAGACGACGAGCGAGTCCGCCAGCTCGACGACCATGCTGTTGTGCGAGCCACCCTGGACGAGCAGCACGCCGGGAGCGATCTCCTGCAACGCCAGACCGCGGCTGGCGCCCGCGTCCCAGCCGAGCATGTCGGAGTCGAGGAAGACGCCGATGTACTGGCGGCGCAGCACCCACTGGTAGGCGGGGATGCCCGGCCCGCCGGCGAGCGCTGCCGCCCGCCGACCGGGCGGCAGCTCGAACTGGCCGGCAACCGGCGGCGGATCGATCGTCACTTCGCTGAGGACGGTGTCGGCGACCACCTCTCCCGCCAGTTCGTAGACCTGCCGGTGCGCGACCTGGATGCCGCCGACCGGACGCCAGTCGGAAAGGACCAGGTCGAAGTCGAGGTCGCCGCGGACGAAATCGTAATCGAGGCTGCGCACGCGCGCCGGCAGGCCGCTCTCCGGGTCGAAGAGGACGATGAAATCTCGCCCGGCAGCGGCGTAGCGCACCGCCGGCAGGCTCCGCCCGCCGACCCTGAGCGGCGGCAGCGGCTGCGTCCACGCCGCCGCGCGCTGCATGTCGAGCGCCAGCAGCGGCGAACTGCGTGCCAGCTCGCGCAGCGCCGCCTGCAAGCGCACGCCGGACATCGCATGACTGGGCGGATCGGCCGCCCGGCTCTGGCCTGTCCGCGTGCTGCTGTCGATGCCGTAGACCTGGCCGCCCTCAGCGGTCATCACTTCGCTGAAGCGATACTCGCGCGCTCCCGGGTACGCCAGCTGACGCTGCCAGTCGATGCGGGCGGCGCCGCTGGCGAAGTCGCGCGTCAGGGTGAAGGCCGACTCGCCGGCGAAGCGTTTCTCGCCACCCGGCACCCGTGACTGCTCGGGCTCCCAGTGCTTCACCGTACCGCGGATCTGGACACTGCGGATGGCAGCCAGCGCGTCGCTGCCGCCGAGCGCCCGCACCGCCCGGTCGACGTCGACATCGCCGAACACGCGGCTGCTGCCGAGCAGCGTCGCGATGCCCAGCAAGATGAGTGTGATTCGCTTCATGTCTCCTCCAGTCAGCGCCAGGCGCCCGTTTCGATCGCGCCGGCGATCGCGAGTCGCCGGCACCTGCTGTGATGGACCCGGGGCGGCGGCGAATCGTTCCGGTCGCGCGCCAGCGGCCGCCGGTTGCTCGGAGACTGTCGCTGCCTGCGGGCACTCAAGCGGCAGGCCCGTCGTGCGGCGGGCGCGCGAGCTGCCGCGCCAGCCGCCAGGCCATCCCGGCGAGCACGCCGACACCGAGCAGGAGGCTGGCCCAGAGCCCCCAGAGCCGCCAGTCGATGCGGAAGCGGCCGGCCCCCTCGCCAGCCAGCGGGTGCACCGCGGCTGGCGTCGCGCGGCCGATCTCCAGGCCGCTGTCGGCGGCGGCGACCGGCTGCCCGTCGTCGCCGATGCGGTACCCCGGTACCAGGGTGCTGATCGGGTAGGCGGTCGGTTGTGCACGGTCGCTGCCGAAGGCGAGCTGGAACGGCGCCGGTCCGCGCGCGGCGAATACCAGCCCCTGGGACAACCAGCCGGCGGCCAGTTCGGGAACGCCGGCACCGAGACCGCCGCCGCGCTGATCGACGCGCAGCAGCCAATGGCGGTCGCCGTTGGGCACGATGGCGATCTCGGGACTTAGGACTTCCTGCCCGGCGGTGCCGAGCCGGTAGACGGTGGCCGTCGTCACCCGCCGCCACGGATCCGCTTCGCGCGCGCGCGACAGCAGCTCGACGGCGGCGACGCTGTTCGCTTGCGGCAGCAACAGGCGCAGGCGGTCGGCCGGGAACTGGCCGGCAAGGTCGAAGCGATGGCTGCCGGTCTCGTCCGGCACGGCGCTGCCCGCCACCTGCCGCCACAGTCGCGGCCGCTCGACGACGCTCGCCGCCGACTCGCCGCCGACGGCCGACAGTCGCAGCGCCGGGGTGTCGGCCGCCCAGCTCAGGCGGAAGTACTTCGCCTGCCGCGGCGCGAACTCGATCCGCCGGACCTCGAGCCGCTGTCCGCCCGCCGCCAGGCGGAGAACCGGTGCGTCGCCGACCAGCGTCGTCCAGCGGGCGAGATCGTCACTCGCCTCGACCCGTACGCGCGCGACGACATCCTCGCCCGTCGCCGGCAGTTCGAGCGCGAATGCCTGCAGTGGCTGCTCGACGGCGCTGGCGTCGACGAGGTAGCCGAGCAGCAGCGTCGGCGCGCTCGCCCCTGCCCGCTCGTCCATGCGCAGCACCGCCCTGCCCCCCTGCCGCTCGATGCGGACCTCGACGCCCTCGACGCCGGCGGTCGCGGCACCGCGCAGCGCGAACAGGGGCAGCGGCAGCAGCGTCGGCCGGGCGCGCGCTGCCGGCGGCTGCGGCAGCCAGGCGTGCGGCACCGCCTCGCCGGCAGCGTTGAACACCCGCAGGTCGCCGAGATCCGGACGGCGGACACCGGCATGGACCGCCGCCGGCAGCTCGACGCGCAGCAGTGGCTGTGACCCTTCGGCCTGCAGCAGCATGCCGAAAGCGAAGTCGCCCGGCGCTTCGGCGAGAGCCAGGACCGACCACAGCAGGCACAGCCAGCCGGCAAGGGTCTGCTTCATGGCGCATCCTCCTTCGGCGGCGCCGGCGCGAGGTAGCCGATCACCAGCATCAACAGGCCGACGCCGACGAACGAGACGATCCGTTCGATGGTGCCGGCATTCGACAGATCGACGAGCAGGAGCTTGCCGACGACGACCGCCATCAGCCCCGCGCCGGCGAGCCACAACGCTCGCCAGCGACGACGCGTCGCGACGACCATCGCCGCCAGAGCGAGCAGGGTCCAGAACAGCGACAGCGAGGCCTGCACGAGTTCCGAGCGCAGCATCGCCGCCGGATGCAGCGGCACCCCGGCCCAGTGATGCAGGGCGCGCAGGAGAACGGCATTGGCCCAGAGGAAAGCGGCGACGCCGAAGATTCCCCAGGCCACCGGCAGCGGCGCCGTGGCGTACGGCGGCAGCTGCAGGCGACGCACCGCGCTGAACCAGGTGGCGAGCAGCAGGAGGACGCCGGCTTGCGCCAGGTCGAGCGGGTTGAGCAGTGGCAGGTAGGGCAAGGGCCACGGGTTGCCGTCGGAGAGGACATTGCCGGCGATGAACCAGACGGCGAGGAAGACCGCCAGCGGCGTGCCGCCGAGGACGAAATAGGCGGCGCGGTGCGCGGCCACCGGCCAGTGCAGGCGCTCGCCACGCACCGCCAGCACGGCCAGCAGAGCCCCCGGCCACAGTGCCCAGCCGAGCAGCGGCCAGGCGGCGCGACCGCCGACCCAGCGATCGATGTTCCACGCCAGCTCCCAGGCGCCGATCACCGCCAGCAGCCACAGGCCGGCAGCATGCAGCCAATCGACATGCCGGGATCCATCGGCCTCGAGCCGCTGCAGGAGCCGGAAATGGGCGGCAAAGGCGACCGGCCAGGCCAGGTAACCGAGGTCGGCAAAGGGATGCGGCACGTGCCCGACGCCGAGCAATGCGAGCAGGAACAACAGCGGCAACAGGGCGAGCGCAGCGTGCCGCGCCGCCGGCCAGTCGCAGCGCCTCGCGAGCCAGGAGAAGAGCAGACAGGAGGCGGTGAAGAAGACGATCGCCGCATTGAGCTGCAGCGCCTGCGGCAGGAAGCGGTCGATCTCGTGCAGGCCGCTGCCACTCCACCAGGCGACGCCCCAGACCAAAAGCAGCGGCGACAGCACGCGCTCGGCGGCCCGCAGGGGCCGCGGTTCCTGCCGCCACGCGCGCTGCAGCAGCCAGGCGCCGGACAGCCCGGCGAGCGTCAGCAGCACGCCGCCGAGGAAGACGCCGTTGAGCAGCGGCCATTCGCCGGCGCGTGCCGGCAGTTCCGCGAGCTGGAAGAGGCCGGCGAGGAACTGCAGCAGGATGCCGAACAGCCGTGCCGGCAGCCGCTGCTGGCGGACGCCGACCCAGACCAGCGCGGCCCCCTCGATCGCCCAGGCGGCTGCGGTCCAGCGCCCGTCGAAGGCGAGCGGGATGGCCAGCGTCGTGAAGCCGATGCCGAGGGCGAGGAAGGCTTCGACCAGCAGGCGCTGCCCCTCGCCGAGACGCGACCACAGGGTACGCGCCAGCATCAGGTAGAAGGCACCGAGGGTCAGGGCACTCCACGCCGAACCGTAGGCGAAGCCGCGCACCAGTTCGACCTGCAACCCGAAGGTGATCAGCGGCAGGGCAAAGACCAGCGTCGTGTCGAGGCGGCTGGCGCGCGGTCCGCCAGCGCGCCGGGCGAACAGCACCGGCATCGCGGCGTAGATCAGGAAGAAGATGATCAGGAAAGGCTCGGTGGACGCGAAGTGCTCCGGCCGGTAGCGCAGCGCGCCCCAGACCGTGGCGATGGCGAAGGTGAAGACGAAGCCGACCAGGTTGAGCAACCGCCACGCCTTGAAGAAGGCGATCGCCAGGATGCCGGCGTTGAGCACGGCGTAGTAGCCGAACAAGCTCACATGATTGCCGGCGCCCGTCGCGGCGATGATCGGTGCGAGAAAGCCGCCGACCGCGCCGAGCACGGCCAGGACCAGGGCATCCTGCAGCACCGCCAGCATCGCCGCCAGCGCCGCGACGGCGAGCAGCATGATGAAGGCCGGCGCTGCCTCGAGCAGCCCGAACAGCCGCAGCGCACTGAAGATCGTCAGGTAGAGGAGACCGATGGCGCCGCCCTGCAACGCCAGGGCGTAGGCCTCGCGGGTCGTTCGCAGGCGCCAACCGAGCAGCAGCAGGACCACAGCCGCCAGCGCGACGCCGGTCAGTCGCAGCTCGAGCGGTACCTGCAGGTGCTGGTAGCTGTACTTGAGCAGGAAGGCGACACCGAAGAAGAGGACGATGACCCCGGCGCGCGCCATCAGGTTGCCGCGCAGCAGCCAGTCCACGCCGGCCGCCACCCAGCCGCTCGCCGGCTGTGCGGCGAGCGCTGGCGGCGCCGTCGAGTCGCCGGCGGCCGCTGGCGCGACGACGAACGGCGCGGCTGCCGCCGGCGGCAGCAGCGGGGTCGTCGCCTCGGCCGGCAGTTCGCCGGCAAGCCGCTCAACGCCGCCGGCAAGGCGCGGCGGGGTCGCGTCGACCGATGCCGCCGCGGCCGGCGCCGGGACCGCCGACGGCTGCGGCTCTGCCGGCGACGGCTGCGGCGACTGCAGCAGGCGATCGACGGCGCTTTCGAGCCGCTGCAAGCGCTCCTCGAGCAGGCGCTGGCGCTCTTCCTGCCGCTGCCGCGCGCGACTGCCGAGCGACCAGCCGACGATGCCACCAAGGAGCGCACCGACCAGCCACAGCCCCGAGTAAAGCTCGCCGACGAGCAGCGCTCCGAGTACCGCACCGAGAAACCACATCCGCGCCTCCGCACTCTGCGCCCACCGACTGCCTGCTCTCCCCTGCCAGCCCGTCCGGCATCGGGATGCAGCCGGGCGACCGCGCGCGCCCTACGCCCTAGTCTACGGCCATTCGCCCGGCAGGTGAAGCAGCAGCGCCGGCGACCCCCGTCCCCCGCGCGGCGCCCGCTTGGTGCACAATGGCGACGCCAGCGGCCGCCGCTGCCCGACCCGCACGCGCTGCACCCGCCGCACCCGACGCCGCACGAGACTTCCCGGAGTTCCGCCTTGCTCACGACCATCCGCCACTGGCTCGACCGCAACATCCTCGAACTCGGCCGCGAGATGCGGCTCTCCTTCCTGCCGCCACTGATGGTGTACGTCGCTGCCGGCGTATCCGGGCTGACCGGCATCGTCGGCACCTTCTTCGTCAAGGAGCACCTCGGACTGTCGGCCGCATTCCTCGCCGCCCTCGGCTTCTGGGCGGGAATCCCATGGGCACTGAAGATGCCGATCGGGCACCTGGTCGACCTCATCTGGCACCACAAGGCGGCCCTGGTATGGCTCGGTGCGGCGCTGATCGCCAGCAGCCTGCTGATCATGTACGGGCTGGTGAGCGAACCGCTGCGCATGGGCGCCATCATGTCGCTGGAAGCATGGTTCGTCGTCTCCGCCCTGCTGTCACCGGTCGGCTATGTCATCCAGGACGTCGTCGCCGATGCGATGACCGTCGAGGCGGTGCCGCGCGTCGACGAACACGGGCAGCCGCTGCCTGCGGAGACGCGGCGACTGATGAACACGACGCTGCAGACCCTCGGCCGGGTGGCGATCATCGGCGGCGGCGTGCTCGTGTCGGTCATCAACGTCCTCATGTTCCAGGGCGTCGAGACGCTGCCGCAGACGGCAAGGATCGCGGTCTACGCCCAGGTCTATGGCATGGCGCTGCTGATTCCGCTGGTTTCGGTGGCCGGCGTCGTGCTCGCCGCGTTGCTCCGCCGGCGCGACGAGCGACGGCTGCGCGCGCGCGGCTTCGACGAGGCGCGCCTGCGGGCGCTGCTCGAGCCACCGCTCGCAGCGGTGCGACCGAACTGGTGGATTCTCGGCGGCAGTGCGGCCTTCGTCGCCTTCAGCCTGGGCGTCGGCCTGGCGCAGTTCGAGTTCGGGCAGGAGATCATCTTCTTCGGATCCTTCGCCATCATCAGCTTCCTGATGGCGCGGCTGCTGCGCGAACTGGACGAGGATGCGCGGCGAACGCTGCTCGGGACGGCGATCATCATCTTCGTCTTCCGCGCCATCCCCGGTCCCGGCGCCGGCTCGACCTGGTGGATGATCGACGTCCTCGGCTTCGACCAGTCCTTCCTCGCCAGGCTGTCGCTGCTCTCGAGCGTGCTGACGCTGCTTGGACTCTTTCTCTTCCGCCGCTTCATGGGCGAACGGTCGATCGCCCACATCGTCGGCTTCCTCACCGTCGCCGGAACGCTGCTCAGCCTGCCGACGCTCGGCATGTACCACGGCCTGCACGAATGGACTGCGGCGCGAACCGGCGGCATCGTCGACGCGCGCTTCATCGCCCTGATCGATACGGCACTCGAATCTCCACTCGGGCAGATCGCGATGGTCCCGATGCTGGCGTGGATCGCCAATTCGGCGCCCGCCGGTCTCAAGGCGACCTACTTCGCGGTGATGGCCTCGTTCACCAACCTGGCGCTGTCGGCTTCGCAGCTTGGCACCAGGTACCTCAACGAGCTCTACCCGGTCAGCCGCGAGGTACGCGACCCGGCCAGCCAGGCCATCAAGGTGGCAGCCGACTACAGCGAACTCGGCAGCCTTTTCCTGACTGCCATCACCCTCGGGCTGCTGCTGCCCTTCGCAGCCATCTGGCTGACTCGCCTGTGCCGGCTGCGCAGCGCCTGAGCGCGGTGGGCGACCGTGACTGGCCCGCCACGCCCACCAAGCGCCGAGGATGGTTTATCCTTGCCGGCATGCGACGAGCTGTCCTGCCGACGGGCGCGTTCTTCGCTCGACTTGCCGGGCGGGCGGAAGTCGGTGATTGCGAACCTTCCCGCCTGCCACATGCCCAATTCGCAGCAACGACCCCGGAGGAATTCCAGCATGTACCCTGACCTCAGACGCCTGTCCCTGGCCGCCGTGATCGGCAGCCTCTTCGCCGTCACCGCCTGCGACTCCACTCCCCAATACGATCAATACGATCGCCCTTACGACGGCTACTCCTATGGTCGCCAGCCGGGCTACGGGCAGCCGGCGTACGACCAGCGTGACGCCTACGACCGGGGTTACCGCGACGCGCAGCGGCAGCAGGGCTACAACCGCTACGGCGGCCAGGACTACGAGCGCGGCTATGAGCGCGGACGACAGGAGGCGGAGCGCGAAAACAAGCGTGCCGCCAAGGAAGAGCGCCGCGAGCGCGAGGCGCGGGAGGAGTGGCGCCGGCGCGAGGAACAGCGCGGCAGTCACGATTACCGTCGTCCCGCCGATGTGCGCCCGCCGATGACCCCTCCGCAGCAGCCGGGATCACCGCCGCCGGCCCCGGGAACCTGGGGTATCAACGATGGCTGAGGGACGCGTCCCGCAGCGATCGTCGTTACGCGATGTTCAGGCCGGCAGCAGTGGCGTGCGGTGGACGTCGATCAGCTGCAGCAACTGGGCGAAGACCTTCGGCGTGCCGGCGACGACGTTGCCCGTCTGCAGGTAGCTTTCGTTACCCGCCAGATCGCCGATCAGGCCGCCGGCTTCGCTGATCAACAGCGCCCCGCCGGCGATGTCCCACGGCGACAGGCCGAACTCCCAGAAACCATCGAAACGACCGCAGGCGACGTAGGCAAGATCGAGCGATGCGGCACCCGGTCGCCGGATTCCCGCCGACCGGCGCGTCAGATCCTTGAAGATGGCGAGGTAGGTGTCGATGTGCTCATGGGCGCGATAGGGAAAACCCGTACCGATCAGCGCCTCCTCGAGGCGAAGACACTTGCTCACCCGGATGCGGCGATCGTTGAGGAAGGCACCACCCCCCTTGCTGGCGGTGAACATCTCGTTGCGCACCGTGTCGTAGACCACCGCCTGGGTCACCTGTCCGCGATGCGCCAGGGCGATCGAGATGGCATACTGCGGGAAGCCGTGGATGAAGTTGGTCGTGCCATCGAGCGGATCGATGATCCACTGGTACTCGCTGCCCGCAGCCCTGCCGGCGACCTGGCCGGACTCTTCTGCTAGAATCCCGTACTCCGGATAGGCCTCGCGCAGGATGTCGATGATCGCCGCCTCGGCCGCCTTGTCCACCTCGGTGACGAAGTCGTTCTGGCGCTTGCTGGTGACCTGCAGGTGCTCGATGTCCAGCGCGGCACGATTGATGATCTGGCTGGCGCGGCGCGCCGCCTTGATGATGATGTTCAGAGCTGGATGCATGTCTGCTGACGAACCTGACGGGCGGCTGCTGTCGCCCGGTTGGTGTGGAGGAGCCCCGATTCTAATATGAACCGCGCCGCCGGGGCCGATCCTTCGCACCTGCCGCTCGAACGTGTCCGCATCGTCCTCTCGCACACCAGCCATCCCGGCAACATCGGCGCCGCCGCCCGCGCCATGAAGACGATGGGACTGACGCGCCTGCTGCTGGTCAACCCGAAGCGCTTCCCGGACGAGGAAGCATTCGTCCGCGCGGCGGGCGCCGACGATCTGCTCGCGACCGCACGGGTGTGCAGCAGCGTCGACGAGGCCCTGGCGGACACCCGCTTCGCCTGCGCCGTGACGGCGCGCCAGCGAAATCTCGGGCCGCCGCCGCTGGCGGCTCGCGCCGCCGCGGCAGAGATCCTGGCGAGGACCGGCGATGGCGAGGTGGCGCTGCTTTTTGGCAACGAGACTGCCGGCCTGTCGAATGTCGAGGTGCAACGCTGCCAGCGCACGGTGTTCATCCCGGCAAACCCGGACTATGGCTCGCTCAACCTCGCGGCAGCGGTGCAGGTCCTCGCCTATGAGCTGCGCCTCGCGGCCTTCGCCAACGACCCACCGGCGTGCAGCAGAACCGTCGCCTTCGCCTCGCCACCGGCGAGCCACCAGGACATCGAGCGCTTCTATCAACATCTCGAACGGGTGATGGTGCGCAGCGGATTCCTCGACCCGCAACGTCCACGCCGGCTGCTGCCCAAGCTGCGGCGCCTGTTCGGGCGCGCCGCACTCGAACGGGACGAGATCAACATCCTGCGCGGCCTGCTCGATGCGGTCGAACGGCAGAGCACCACCCGGTACGTCGATCGCCACCCCGAAGGCATAGATGACTGAATTGGTCGGCTATTGTAGAATGCCGCCAGGCTTTCCCGTTGCCCCGCTCAAGGACTTCCACCCCATGTTCAGCCACCTGCGCGAAGACATCCAGTCGGTATTCGACCGCGATCCCGCTGCCCGGACCTTCTGGGAGGTGCTGACCTGTTACCCGGGCGTCCATGCCATGGCCTCGCATCGCCTCGCGCACTGGCTGTGGACGCACCACCTGCGCTGGTTCGGCCGCCTGGTCTCGCATTTCGGGCGCTTTCTCACCGGCATCGAGATTCACCCGGGGGCAGAGATCGGCCGCCGCCTGTTCATCGATCACGGCATGGGTGTCGTCATCGGCGAGACGGCGGTGATCGGCGACGACGTCACCCTCTACCACGGAGTGACCCTCGGCGGCACCTCCTGGAACAAGGGCAGACGACATCCGACTCTCGAAAGCGGCGTCGTCATTGGCGCCGGCGCCAAGGTGCTCGGACCGATCACGGTCGGCGCATCAGCCAAGGTGGGTTCGAATGCGGTCGTCGTCAAGAACGTTCCAGCGGGCGCCACCGCCGTCGGCAACCCTGCCCGCATCATCGACCCGGCGCAGGCGCAGAAGCGCGAGCAGATGGCTGGGAAGCTCGGCTTTTCCGCCTATGCGCTGGCGGCGGATCAGGACGATCCGCTGGCGAGGGCGATTCACGGCCTGCTCGACCATGCCGTCGAGGTGGACCGCCGTTTTGCCCTGTTGCTGACGCGGGTCGAGGCAGCCGGAGTCGAGGTTGACGGCGAACTGCTGCGCAGTGACCCGTTCGACCCCCAATACCTGAGTAAAATAGTTGACTAATCACCACCGGTCCACTAGACTTGGATTGTCCGAACAACCGCTCTACAAGGAGGAGCCATGCGACTGACAACAAAAGGACGCTTCGCCGTCACTGCAATGATCGACTTGGCGCTGCGCTGCAGCGACGGCCCCGTTTCTCTGGCCGGCATCAGCGACCGCCAGAAGATCTCCCTTTCCTATCTTGAGCAACTGTTCGGCAAACTGCGCCGCTACGGCCTGGTCGAGAGTGTGCGCGGCCCCGGCGGTGGTTACTGTCTGGCTCGCCCGACCAGCCAGATGACGGTCACCGACATCATTCGCGCCGTCGATGAACCGCTCGATGCGACGCAGTGTGGTGGCCGCGAGAACTGTCACGACGACGAGCGCTGCATGACGCACGAACTGTGGGCGACGCTGAACGACAAGATGTACGAGTATCTCAGTTCGGTCAGCCTGTCCGAACTCGTCGAGCAGCAGATCCGCAAGAGCGGCCACGTCGCGATCCTGCAGGATGCGCGGCGCAGCCGGCAAAAGCCGCGCAACGCCAAGACCCTGGCGGTCAGCGGCTGAGAGGCCGTGAAGGAGTCGCGTCGGTTGATCCACGACCGCTGAGCGTTCGCAACCCCATGTTCGCGCCCGTCTATTTCGACCACAACGCCACGACCCCGGTCGACCCGGAGGTGGTCGAGGCGATGTTGCCCTACTTCTCGCAGCAGTTCGGCAATGCCTCCAGCCGGCATGAGTATGGCCGGGCGGCGCGACGGGCGATCGATGAGGCGCGGGCACAGGTGGCGGCCGCGGTCGGCGCCCACGCCAGCGAAGTCGTCTTCACCAGCGGCGGCTCCGAAGCCAACAACCTGCTGCTCAAGGGCGCCGCCGCCTGCCTCAGGCCGGGCCTGCTGGCGGTCGGTGCCGCCGATCACCCGTGCGTTCTCAGACCGGCCGAGCAACTCGCACGGCGCGGCTGGAACCTGGAGAAGCTGCCGACAGACCCTGCCGGTCGGATCGATCGCGAGCGGTACGCAGCGGTGATGGCGCGCAAGCCGAGGATCGTCTCGCTCCTGCTCGCCAACAACGAAACCGGCGTCATCGAGGACATCGAGCCGCTGGCCGTGAGCGCCCGGGCCGCCGGTGCCTGGTTCCACAGCGACGCGGTACAGGCCTTCGGCAAGGTGCCGGTCGATTTCCGCCGCCTCAACGGTTGCGGCGTGCACGCGCTGACGCTGTCGGCGCACAAGATGGGCGGACCGAAGGGCGCAGCGGCCCTGATCCTCGACAAGCGCCTCGAGCTCGAACCGCTGATTGCCGGTGGTGGCCATGAGCGTGGCCTGCGTTCGGGGACCGAGAACGTTGCCGCGATCGTCGGTTTCGGCGTCGCCTGCCAGCTCGCGGTCGCGCGCCGGGCCGCGCTTGCCAGCCAGCTGGACCGGCTGCGGACGCAGCTCGAGGAAGGACTGGTCGCGCTGGGCGGCAGGCTCTTCGGGCAGAGCGCGGAACGTTTGCCGAACACGGTCTATTTCGCTTTCGCCGGCGTCGATGGCGAGACGCTGGTCGGCCATCTCGACCGCGCCGGCTACGCCGTGGCCAGCGGCGCCGCCTGTTCGAGCACCAACCCGGAACCCTCGCACGTGTTGCGCGCGATGGGCGTCGACGATGAACTGGCGCGCGGCGCGGTACGTGTCAGCCTGGGGCGTGGCAACACCGAGGAACAGGTGGCAGGCTTTCTCGCCACCCTGCGATCGACCGTCGACCGACTGCAACGATTGACGGCCATGGCTGTCTGAGCGGCGAGTGAGTTGGCCAACGCCCGCCGGCAACGACGGCAGCGGCCACGAACCTGACGCTGACTTCCACAACCCGGAGCAAGAACCATGTTGAAGCTGCCCATCTACCTCGACTACTCGGCCACCACGCCGGTGGATCCGCGAGTGGCGGAGAGGATGATCCCCTATCTCGTCGAGAAGTTCGGCAACCCCGCTTCGCGCTCGCATTCCTTCGGCTGGGAAGCCGAGGCGGCCGTCGAGGAGGCGCGCGAGGAGGTGGCGAAGCTGGTTCATGCCGACCCGAAGGAGATCGTCTGGACCTCCGGCGCCACCGAATCGAACAACCTGGCGCTGAAAGGGGCGGCGCAATTCTATTCCGGCAAGGGCAAGCACCTGGTGACGGTGAAGACCGAGCACAAGGCGGTCCTCGACACCTGTCGCGAACTCGAGCGGCAGGGCTTCACGGTCACCTACCTCGATGTCCAGGAGAACGGACTGGTCGACCTCGCCGCCTTCACCGCGGCCCTGCGGCCGGACACGATCCTCGCCTCGGTGATGTTCGTCAACAACGAGATCGGCGTCATCCAGCCGATCGCCGAGATGGGTGAAATCTGCCGCAGTCGCGGCATCCTGCTGCATGTCGACGCGGCGCAGGCGACGGGCAAGGTGGCGATCGATCTGGAAACGCTGAAGGTCGACCTGATGAGCTTCTCCGCCCACAAGACCTACGGACCCAAGGGAGTCGGCGCCCTCTACATTCGGCGCAAGCCGCGCGTCCGCCTGAACGCGCAGATGCATGGCGGCGGGCACGAGCGTGGTTTTCGTTCCGGAACCCTGCCGACGCACCAGATCGTCGGCATGGGCGAGGCGTTTCGCCTGGCGCGGCTGGAAATGGGTGCCGAGAACGAGCGCATCCGCATGCTGCGCGACCGCCTGCTGCGCGGCCTGTCGGACATCGAGGAAGTCTATGTCAACGGCGACATGGAGCATCGCGTGCCGCACAACCTGAACCTCAGCTTCGCCTATGTCGAAGGCGAGTCGCTGCTGATGGCGATCAAGGATCTGGCCGTGTCGTCGGGATCGGCCTGCACCTCGGCGTCGCTCGAACCTTCCTATGTCCTGCGCGCGCTCGGGCGCAACGACGAACTGGCGCACAGCTCGATCCGCTTCACCCTCGGCCGCTTCACGACCGAGGAGGAGGTGGACCACACGATCCGGCTGCTGCACGACAAGATCGGCCGCCTGCGCGAGCTGTCGCCGCTCTGGGAAATGGTCCAGGATGGTGTCGACCTGAACACGGTCCAGTGGGCCGCTCATTGATGCAGTACTGAACTGAAGGAGTAGCAACATGGCATACAGTGTCAAGGTTCTGGATCACTACGAGAACCCGCGCAACGTCGGTTCCTTCGCCAAGGACGAGGAAGGCGTGGCGACGGGAATGGTCGGTGCCCCCGCCTGCGGCGACGTGATGAAGCTGCAGATCAAGGTCGGCAAGGGCGGCGTCATCGAGGACGCCAAGTTCAAGACCTACGGCTGCGGCTCGGCGATCGCATCGTCGTCGCTGGTCACCGAATGGGTCAAGGGGCGGACGATCGACCAGGCGATGGACATCCGCAACACGCAGATCGCCGAAGAGCTGGCGCTGCCACCGGTGAAGATCCATTGCTCGATTCTTGCCGAGGACGCGATCAAGGCGGCGGTGGCGGATTACCGGAAGAAGCACGGCGAGCAGGCCTGAGTGGTTGTGACCGGTACGAAAGGAGATGGCTTTCATGGCAGTGACGCTTTCTGAGCGGGCAGCGACGCACGTCGCCCGCTACATCGTCAAACGTGGCAAGGGAATCGGTCTGCGCCTCGGCGTACGCACCAGTGGTTGCTCGGGAATGGCTTACAAACTCGAGTTCGCCGATGCCGCACAGCCCGACGACATCGAGTTCGAGTCGCATGGCGTCAGGGTCCTGATCGACCCCAAGAGCCTGCCCTACCTCGACGGCACCGAACTCGACTACGCACGTGAGGGGCTCAACGAAGGCTTCCGCTTCAACAATCCGAACGTCAAGGACGCCTGCGGCTGCGGCGAGAGTTTCAACGTATGAGGTTGGCGGCTTGCCGCTGCCGCCCGCGCCCGGCCGGCAGATGGCGCACGGGCGGGGCCCGCGCTGCTTGCCGGAACGCCTGACGCGCACAGCCATGGACTTCGCAGCCGACCATTTTTCGCTTTTCGGTCTTCCGGCCGCCTTCCGGATCGATCCGCTGCTGCTCGACCGGCGCTACATCGAATTGCAGACGCAGGTGCACCCCGATCGTTTCGCCAGCGCCGGCGAGGGCGCGAGACGCCTGTCGCAGCAGTGGGCGACGCGGGTCAACGAGGCGTACCAGACGCTGCGCAAGCCACTACCGCGCGCCAGGTACCTGCTCCAACTCGCGCGGCACGATGTCGGCAGCGAAAACAACAGCGCGATGCCGGCCGATTTTCTCGTCGAACAGATGGAATGGCGCGAGGCCGTTGCCGAAGCACGCGCCACCGGCGACCACCACGAACTCGAGCGCCTGCATCATCGCCTGCAGCGTGAACTGGCAGCACGCGAGGAGGAGATCGCCGCGCTGCTTGACGAGCGGCGCGACCTCGAACAGGCCGCCGATCACGTGCGACGGCTGATGTTCCAGGAGAAGCTGCTGTCGGAGATCGACGACGCGATCGCTGCCGGCGAAGAATGACCGCCGATCCGCCGGCAACCGCCGGTGCCCGCAACCAGCCTCAGGACCTCGTTTCTTCATGGCATTGCTCCAGATAGCGGAACCCGGCGAGTCGACCCTGCCGCACCAGCACCGGCTGGCCGTCGGCATCGACCTCGGCACCACCAACTCACTGGTCGCCACCGTCCGCAGTGGTCTCGCGGTCGTCCTCAGCGACGACCTCGGTCGGCCCTTGCTGCCGTCGGTGGTCCGTTACCTGCCCGACGGACAGATCGAGGTCGGCTACGACGCACAGGCGAGACAGGCGGATGATCCGCGCAACACGATCGTCTCGGTCAAGCGCTTCATGGGCCGCGGGCTGCGCGACATCGCCAACCCGGAGGGGCTGCCCTACCTCTTCGACGACCGCCCCGGCATGCTGCGCCTGCACACCGTGGCCGGAATCAGGAGCCCGGTCGAGGTCTCGGCCGACATCCTGCGCGTCCTGCGGCAGCGCGCCGAAGCATCACTCGGAGGGCCGCTGGCCGCCGCCGTGATCACCGTTCCGGCCTACTTCGACGATGCGCAACGGCAGGCGACGAAGGATGCGGCGCGCCTCGCCGGGCTGCCACTGATTCGCCTGCTCAACGAGCCGACCGCGGCAGCGATCGCCTATGGGCTCGACAACGCCGCCGAAGGCATCTACGCCGTGTATGACCTCGGCGGCGGCACCTTCGACATCTCGATCCTCAGGCTGACGCGCGGCGTCTTCGAGGTGCTCGCCACCGGCGGTGACTCGGCGCTCGGCGGCGATGATTTCGACCACCGCATCTTCTGCTGGATACTTGAGGCGGCGGCACTGCAACCGCTCTCGGTCGAGGACGCACGCATGCTGCTGACGCGGGCGCGCGAAGCCAAGGAGTTCCTGACCCTGCACGGCATGGCGCCGATCAACGCGCGCCTGAACAGCGGTGAAGTGGTCGATCTGACGCTCAGTACCGAAACCTTTGCCGAGATCACCCGCACGCTGCTCGCCAAGACCATGCAGCCGGTTAAGAAGGCCCTGCGCGACGCCGGCCTGTCGATCGGCGACGTCAAGGGCGTGGTGATGGTCGGCGGTGCGACGCGCATGCCGCAGGTGCAGCGGGCGGTCGGCGATTTCTTCCGGCAGGAGCCGCTGAACAATCTCGACCCGGACAAGGTGGTCGCCATCGGCGCCGCCATGCAGGCCAACCTGCTCGCCGGCAACGGCCGCTCGGGCGACGACTGGCTGCTGCTCGACGTCATCCCGCTGTCGCTCGGGATCGAGACGATGGGCGGCCTGGTCGAAAAGATCATTCCCCGCAATTCGACCATCCCGACCGCCCGTGCACAGGACTTCACGACCTTTCGCGACGGCCAGACGGCGCTCTCCGTGCACGTCGTCCAGGGCGAGCGCGAACTGGTCAGCGACTGCCGTTCGCTGGCGCGATTCGAGCTGCATGGCATTCCGCCGTTGGTTGCCGGTGCCGCGCGCATTCGCGTCAGCTTCCAGGTGGACGCCGACGGCTTGCTGGCGGTCAGTGCGCGCGAGCAGACCGCGGGCGCCGAGGCGAGCATCATCGTCAAGCCCTCCTACGGCCTGACCGACGACGAGATCGCACTGATGCTCAAGGACTCGCTGCTGCACGTGCGCGAAGACGCGGCGGCGCGGGCGCTGAAGGAATCGCAGGTCGATGCGCAGCGCCTCCTGGAGGCCGTGCGCACGGCGCTGGCCAGCGACGGCGAACTGCTGTCGGCGGACGAGCGCGCGCGCGTCGACGCGGATCTGCTGCGGCTCGACGATGCCGCGCGCGGCGACAACCGGCGGCAGATCATGCTGGCGATGGACGACCTGGAAGCCGACACCAAGGATTTCGCCGCGCGTCGGATGGACAAGTCCATCCGGCAGGCCTTTGCCGGGCGCAACATCAGCGAGATCGAGTCCGTCGCCCACCCGGCACGCCGAGAGGAAGCGCCATGACCCGGATCATCGTGTTGCCGCATGTGGACCTCTGCCCCGATGGCGCGCTGTTCGACGCCCGGGCGGGCGAGTCGATCTGCCAGAATCTGCTCGAGAACGGCATCGCCATCGAGCACGCCTGCGAGATGTCGTGCGCCTGCACGACCTGCCACGTCATCGTTCGCGAAGGCTTTGCCTCGCTCGAGCCATCCGACGAGGTGGAGGACGACCTGCTCGACAAGGCCTGGGGACTCGAGCCCGACTCCCGCCTCTCGTGCCAGGCGATCGTCGGGCAGACACCGCTGGTCATCGAGATCCCGCGTTACTCGATCAACATGGTCAAGGAGGGCAAGCGATGAGATGGACCGACATCAACGAAGTGGCCGTGGAACTGGCCGAAGCACATCCCGAGGTCGACCCGCTGCGCGTCAATTTCGTCGACCTGATGAACTGGGTCCTCGCCCTGCCCGGTTTCGAGGACGATTCCCGGCACTGTGGCGAGAAGATCCTCGAGGCGATCCAGCAGGCCTGGATCGACGAGCTGGCATGAAACCCGACGACTTCGGCGGCAGGCAGCGCAACGTCCTCGGCGGCATCCTCGGCTCGTGCAGCGAGCAGCCGATGACCGGCTTCTTTCGCGATGGCTGCTGCAACACCAGCGACGAAGACCTCGGCAGCCACACCGTCTGCGTCGTGTTGACCGCCGACTTCCTCGAATTCTCGCAACGGCGCGGCAACGACCTGTCGACGCCGCGCCCCGAGTTCGCCTTCCCCGGACTCAAGCCGGGCGACCGCTGGTGCCTCTGTGCCGCGCGCTGGCGCGAAGCGTTGCAGGCGGGCGTGGCGCCGCGCGTCGTCCTCGCTGCGACCAACGAAGCGTGCCTGCTGATCGTCGGCCTCGACGACCTGAAGCGGCACGCGATCGACCTCAACTGAGCCCTCCGGAGCGGCCACAGCCACCGGCGCGGCGGCCCGCGCCCACGGCTCAGCTGATCAGCAGCGAAGTCGGCGCGCTGGCAGTGGCGTAATAGAGGCGAACGCCAACCCGATGCAGACGCCCGGCCTGCAGGACCCGGTCGATGCGCGCATTGGCGTCGGTGCCACTGTCGTCATCGGCGGCGATCTGCACGTTGCCGGCCGGCGTCACCTCGAACAGCACCATGACGGTGTCCGAGCTGCCGCGGGTCTGCAGCTGGTAACTGCGCGTCGCCGGTGGCAGGAAATCGAAGACGCGGGTCTCGCCGCTGCCCAGCATCAGGTCTTGCGCGACGCCGACCGTCAGCGTCGGAGCCGCCGGCGGGGCGGCTGCACCGGGGTAGGTCTGCCGAATCCAGTCCCTGTCGGCCGCAGAAAGCCCGCCCTTCGGCTGCAGGCCGGCGCGATAGGCGGCCGGCTCGATGATCAGCCCGGCGCCGAAGGCATACTCCATCACCGAATCGGGATCCCAGGTGCTTCCCTTGACCTCCGCCGGGCTGATCTTGCGCAGGATGTTGAAGTCGATGTACCGGTCGTCCCACTTGTTCGGCGGACCCCGGAAGTAGCGCCGCACCGCATCGACATCCCAGCTGATGCCGGCGAACGGGTTCTGGTGCTCATGCTCGAGACCGAGCGCGTGGCCGATCTCGTGCATCGCCGTGTCGCGGCCATAGGGCGTATCGAGCGGCCAGCCGAAGTTCATCGTCCGCTGCCGCGGATCGCGAATCGTCAGATTGTCGCGGCCGACGTAGGACCAGGATCCGCCAGTCTGATCGAAGCCGATCCGCAGGCTGGCGCCTGCCGGCTGCGCGACCTCGCGGAAACTGATGCCGATCCCCAGACCGAACCAGGCGGCGAAGGCCTCGCGGACGGCTTCGATGTCACTCGCCTTGCCCTTCCAGCCTGCAGGCACATCGTCGCCAGCCTGGAAGCAGTGATAGCTCAACTGTGTGCCGTTGACCCACTTCTTGCCACCGGCGACGATCGCCCGCGCCCGCTCCGGCGCCACCGCCGGATCGAACTGGCGCGCTTCGACGATCGGCTGGCAGCAATAGCGCAGACCGCCTGCGCTGTCGCCAACCGCCGCCACTTCCTGATTCCGGGGATCGTCCGTCATCTGATTCTCCTTTGCAGCGCCAGTAATGATCACGGTGCCGGTGTGCTGCCGCCGGCAGCAGACGGGCGCCGGGCTCGACTCCCGAGCGGCTGTCAGCATGCCGCCTGCCGCGCCCGTGGTCAACCGCTGTCCTCACCCGCCATGCCAATCCCGCATCAGCCGAGGTGCGGCAGGCCGCCACCGGCACGCGGACCAGCCGACGAATGGCACAAATGGCAGCCTGCGCATTGACCCTGCTCCGGCCTGCTTGTAAAATGCCGCCTTCCTCGGGGCGTAGCGCAGCCTGGTAGCGCATCTGCTTTGGGAGCAGAGGGTCGTGAGTTCGAATCCCACCGCCCCGACCAGTTTGACAGGCAGCAGTTGCCAGACGCAGCAGGATGCGATACCCGGGGGAAATGCAGGCAACCAGCAGGTCTCGCACTCTCGCGCCCGTAGCTCAACCGGATAGAGCACCGGCCTTCTAAGCCGGGGGTCGTGAGTTCGAGTCTCGCCGGGCGCGCCAGAATGACGGCGGTGTTAGCTCAGTTGGTAGAGCACTGGATTGTGATTCCAGTGGTCACGGGTTCGAATCCCGTACATCGCCCCATCAAACCAAGTGGTTGGCTCTGGCATCCAGTCAGGATCGTTGATACTGGCCCTCGTGTAGCCAACATGTAGCCAAATTTGGGCAATCCTGGTCAACGCGACCAGAGCCATCAGGTGGCGGCGGTGCTCCGTCAGGCGCATGGTTTGGATCCTGCACGATCACGGCATGACGACGACTGCAGCCATCTTTCTCCGGTACCACCGCCAAGCTCCCCTGCCTTCTGCTTGCGCTTCCAGAGTTCCGCGCACGGCGTCGGGCGCTCGCGGATGTCCGACACCTTTTCGCCGCCCAATCCCCATGATGCGCGCCATCCGGGCACACCGAAGCATTGCCTCCCGATAGCGGCCGTCGCTCAGCGCACGCGGCGCGCCGATGTGGTTCTCGACCGTGCGCAACTGCGCCATCGCGGCCGGCAGCGAAACGCCCAGCTCCGCCGCCAACGCGTCGCGCAACACCAGCGCCGCTTTCAGCCGCGTGTGGCCGGAGCGCCTTACTGCAGCAACCTCTCGCCCGACTCCTTGATGAAGTGGTGCATGGCATCGGGCGCCAGATCCAGTTCGCCGGGCCAAGTGACAAAATAGCCGATCACGTAAAGCTGCCTGAAGATCTCCGGATCGCGCAGCTTGGCGAAGACGCCCCGGTAAGCCGTCGGTGCGATGCGCACCGTACCCTCAAGTCCGTCGGCAAACTTCACATGAAAGAGCCCATGTTGCAGAACCCGCGCTTCGCGAACCTCCCAATCCATGACCGCTTCTCCTTGGTCTTACTGCAGCGGCGCAATGTCGGCCGGCTGCTCATGCTGCTGGCACGAATCCCAATCCTTCAGCAACTCACCCTGATGCAGTTCGGCCCAGTCGAGCACCAGTTCGAGCGCCCGCCGTGCGGACCAGCGGCCTGGGCTGCGGCAGGAGCTGCACTGGCTGTCGCAGGCAGTGGCAAGCTGGAAGCGGAAAGCACAGAACGCCACGGCGGTTTCGTCGGAGAGACCACCCGCCTCGCGATCAGACCACCGCCGCCTGTTTGCGTCTGTTCATCCCGAAGCCGCGCGCCACCTCATGCTGGCTGATGCAGTCTGTTGCCGGGAGTTTTCGGCGATCAGCGCGTCCGCGTCGACCAGATGCTCACGCAGCAGGGGAGGCAGCGCGATGGTGCCGCGCACGCGGATGACCGGACTGCTGATCGGCGGACGGCCGCGCCGGACGGATGTCGGATCTCCGACCGCAGACCCCGGTATGAACGACCGGGGAATTCTGGCGCGAAATGTCAGGAAACGGGAAGATCCGGCGCACCGGGCTGCTGAGCACACCGACCTCCGGCAACGGTCATCGCTGTGCCAGACACTCCGGATGGTGAAAGCCATGACCGTTCCCCGCGCGCGGGCGAGGGGATATTCGCCAATCGCTCGCACGACTTGCACGCTGACGCAGTACGGCCCCGGCAGCGTGAACCGCCAGGGCCGTGGGCCGAACTCCTCGCGGAATCAGCCGCGGCTGCGGCGCCGCCAGCCGAGTGCGCCGAGCGCCAGGCCGACCAGCGCGAGCGAAGCAGGTTCCGGCACACCACCGACCGCCGGCGCGCAACCCGGCGCAGTCGGGTTGGCGGTGCAGAAATCGATCGCCGTATCCTGTACGCCGACGGTGAAACCGTTCCAGTATTCGTTGCTCAGACTGCGCCAGCTCACGGTGTCGAACGTCCCCTTGAACTGCAGCACGCCATGCGGCTCGCCGGTGCCCAGCAACCGATACTCGGTGCCCACGACCTGCTTGTACGAGGTCCCGCACCCCCAGTAACCGCACGCGTTGCCGTCGCTGGCATCGCCGAAGCTGAGGATGTCGAAGTCCCGGTCGAAAGCATAACCGTTGCCGTTCAGACTCACGTAGGCGAAGACCGGGTTGGCAATCGCCTCGGAGAATTGCAGGGTCTGCCCGCCGGCATACTGCAGGGCGATGATGTCGGTGGTGGGCGGCCGGTTGTCAACCGCACTGCTGGTGAAGGGCGACGTTCCGCCGGGACCGTCCGTGCCGTTGCTGTAATAGTAGTTGCCGCCGCTCGGCTGATAGAAGCCGACCCCCTGTGGGTTCGTGTAGGTCACGGTGACCGTCGAACTGCCCGTGGTGATCGTGCCCTGAGCCTGGAAGCCGGTGCCGGAATCCAGGTCGCCGCCAGTCCAGTCGGTCCAGAAGATCGGGGCCGCCGAGGCTCCGCCTGCGCTCAGGGTCAGGGTCAGCAGCACGGCCTTGCACAGCGAAGATACAGCCGTTTTCATGTCGTCCTCCGGGAAATCAAACAGTCTTTCTTTGCATGGAACAATCCTAGCAAGTCCCATGCCAGAATCCGGTGCGATCGATTCCCATCATTTATATCAATGACCGGCATCAGACTGGCGCAGAATGAGGGACGTCGCCATCGTCCGCCTGTAAAATTCTCCGACATCGAAATGACCGCGCCATCAGGAGGCGCCGAGCGAATGCGCAGCGCCGGGAAAGGGGCCCTGTCCCGGCCTGCCGCTGGCGCCCGTGTGACGACCCTGACCGATGGTCTGCAACGCCGGCCTGGGCTGCATGCCGCGAGACAGACGCAAGGAAATCGATGAAGCTGGACGACAGCGGCTTCGTCCTGCGCTCACAGACTTTCGCCGGCAACGCGTCCGAGACCGGCACGCCGACGTCCATGATCGGCTCTGTTCGGCCTCCTCCTCGGTTACGCGCTGGCCATGGCCTTCACCCGGTTGCTCGCTGGCGACCTCGGCGGCGGCTACTTTGCCGGCAACCCGCCGGTGATCGTGCCACGCCTCCTGCCGGCAGTCGGCTTCTTGTTCCCCGGTTGTGCCGCCAGCCTGGCCGGTGCCACCCCGCCGACCTGGCTGAACCTGCGCCAGCCCCGCGTCCGCAACCTCCGCCTCCGATGGCTCCATTCGCGTGAGCAAAAAAGGGGGTCAGACTTCCTGAGCGTCAAGAGGGGTCCTTGAGATTCCCGGCGAGACACTTGAGGAAGTGCTCGCGGCGGGCGCCGTCGCTTGCGAAAGTCTGGCCGAGGCATGCAACGGGCTGTTGTCCGGCGCCCGGATGCCACTGCTGGCCGCCTGACGGCTGGCCTGGATCGTCTACAATGCGGGCTCCGCCTGATTGCCGCGACCGCACCACGAGGACATCAATGAAACCCAGCCCACACGGCAGCGCCCCGACACCGCCTGGCGGCGGGCTGCTTGGCCGCATCCTGACCATGCTCGCCGGGGCCGTGCTGTTGGTCGCCGCCTTCATGTTCTCGCTCGTCGCGCTTGGCGTCCTGGTGGTCGGCGGCGTGCTCGTTTACGCCTACCTGTACTGGAAGACCCGCCACCTGCGCCGCCATCTCGAGGAGCAGATGCAGCAGGCGACGCAACAGCGCGAACAACGCGACGGACGGGTGATCGATGGCGAGGTGCTCGGCGGCGCCGAGTACGAGGGGCAGCCTGAGCCATCCGCCGCCAGCCGCGCAGCCGCACGGCTACCCCGGCCCGCCGACGTGCCCCCTGGCGAAGACACGCGCGACGACCGGGCGCGCTGAACCCCGACGCCGTTCCCTCCGACCTCACTCGTCCTCGACCGCCCACCCATGAAGACTGCCCACCTCACCCTCATCGCCAGCCTCGGCCTGATCGCTGGCCACGTCGCCGCCCAGAGCACCGCTGCCGGCGACCGCTTTGCTCCGTGCCTGGCCGGATTGCGCGCCGACGCGGCGGCGAAGGGCGTGCCGACGGCCAGCTTCGATCGCCTGACGAAGGGGCTGACGCCGGACATGAGTGTCCTCGAACTGCTCGATTACCAGCCAGAGTTCCGTACGCCGATCTGGGACTACCTGGCCGCCCTGGTCGACGAGGAGCGCGTCGCCGACGCGCTGGCGATGCGCCAGCAATGGGCCGCGCCGCTCGCCGCGGCCGCAGGGCGTTACCAGGTCGATGCCGACACGGTGATCGCCGTCTGGGGCGTCGAGAGCAACTTCGGGCGCAACTTCGGCAAGCGGCCGCTGCTCACCTCGCTCGCCACCCTCTCCTGCTACGGGCGGCGGCAGGCCTTCTTCCGCGGCGAGTTCCTCAGTACGCTGAAGATCCTCGACGCCGGCGACATCGCACCCGAGCGACTGGTCGGCTCGTGGGCCGGCGCCTTCGGCCACACCCAGTTCATGCCGTCCACCTTCCTGCGCCTCGCCGTCGATGGCGACGGCGACGGCCGGCGCGACCTGATCGACAGCGTCCCCGACGCCCTCGCCTCGACCGCCAACTTCCTCAACCGGGCCGGCTGGCGACCGGGTGAGCCCTGGGGCTACGAGGTTCTCCTGCCGGCCGGTTTCGACGCCAGCGTCGCCGGGCGGACGAACAAGCGACCGCTGTCCTACTGGAGCGAACGCGGCCTGCGTCGTGCCGACGGGCAGCCGCTGGCGGCAACGGCCACCCCGGCCGGACTGCTCCTGCCGGCCGGGCCGAATGGCCCGGCCTTCCTCGTCCTGCGCAACTTCGACGTGATCTACGGCTACAACGCCGCCGAGAGCTATGCCCTGGCGATCGCCCACCTCGCCGACCGCATCAAGGGCGGCAAGCCCTTCGTCACGCCCTGGCCGACCGACGACCCGGGGCTCTCGCGCCAGGAGCGGCGCGAGCTGCAGACACTGCTCTCTGCCCGCGGCCACCCGATCGGCGAGATCGACGGAATGATCGGCGCCAACTCACGGCAGGCGATCCAGGCCGAGCAGAAGCGGCTCGGCATGACGGTGAATGGCCGTGCCGGGCAGAAGCTGCTGCAGGCCCTGCGTGCACCGCCGCTTGCCGTGCCGGACGGCCCCTGGCGGCGGCAGCCGATGAATCCCGGCGCCATGGCTGCCGTTTCGGCGAGAACTCCGCTCGTCGTGCCCGCCGGCTGAGCCCGAACCGATGGCGACTGCCCCAGCTCGCGGCGACGGCGACATCCAGGAGGGCGAGATCGCCATCGTCGCGGCCCAGCTGCGCCCCGGCGTGCACGTCCGCCTGCCGATTCCCTGGATGGCGCATCAGTTCCTGTTCAGCTCCTTCGTCATCGCCGACGACGAGCAGGTCCGACTCATCGCCGCCATGCAGCTGCCGGAGCTTTTCTGCGACCCACGCCGCTGCCGGGTCGAACCGCTGCCGCCACCACGCGATATCGCAGTCGACCCGCCACCGACTGCCGACACCGCCGCCGAGCGGGCTCGCCTGGCGGCCGTGACGGCGGCGGCTCTGGCCGAGAAGCAGGAGCGCAGCCGCGTCATGCAGCGTCTGCGCGAGGGCCTCGACCGCGCGCAGAAGCTCTACCTCGGGGCGGCGACGGCGGTGTCGGGGGCCCTCCGGGACTTGCCCGCTCGCCCGCAGGAGGCCGTCGCCGAAGTGCTGCGCGTCAGCGCCGACTCGACGGCCGCGCTGCTCGGGGACACCGACAGCGCGCTCGTGCTGATCGCCGAGAGAGCGCACGACGACCGGCTCGCCGCGCACTCGCTGGCGGTGATGACGCTCGCGCTGCTCATCGGCAGACAGGCGCAGATTCCGCCGACAGCACTGCCGGCGATCGCCAGTGGCGCGCTGCTGCACGACATCGGCAAACTGCAGATCAGTCCGTCGATCCTGCGCAGCAGCGAGCGCAACCGGCACGAGGAGGCGATCTACCAGTCGCACGGCCCCAGCGGCCAAGATACGGCAAGGCGCGCCGGAACCCTTGCACCACCCGTGCTCGACGCGATCCGGCACCACCACGAACGCTGCGACGGCCGTGGCTTTCCGGACCGACTCAGCGGCAACGCGATTCCCCTGACCGCACGCATCGTCGCCATCGCCAACCGCTTCGACAACCTCGTCAATCCGCTCGAACCCGGGCGCGCGCTGTCGCCCTCGGAAGCCTTGTCCGTGATGTGGACCCGCGAGCGGCCGGCCTTCGACGAGCACCTGCTGCAGTTCTTCATCCGCGCCATGGGCGTCTACCCACCGGGATCGATCGTCCGCCTGACCGATGGCCGCATCGCCGCCGTCGTCGCCGCGGCAGCGGCAGACAAGCCGCTCCTGCCGACGGTCATGGTCTACACGCCGGAGATTCCACGCCAGCAGTCGATCATCATCGACCTGGCACGAATCGACGGCCCCGCCATCGAGCGTGCCCTGCGTCTGCAGGAACGCAGCCCCGAGGAGCTCGACTACCTGCTGCCGCGACGCAGGATCAACTGGTGCCACCTGTCCGAGCGACGATGCTGACGGTCACCGGCCTGGCCAGGCGACACCGCCAAGCCAGCCGCGCGCTGTTCACCGACCTCGCTCTGAGCGTCGCCACCGGCGAGATCGTCGCGCTGGTCGGTGAATCGGGGATCGGCAAGAGCACCCTGCTCAACTGCATCGCCGGCCTCGACATGCCGGACAGCGGCTCGATCGCGATCGGCTCGCCGGCGGTGGACATCGTCCGCCTCGACGAGGCCGCACGGGCAGCGCTGCGCGCGCGCAGCATCGGCTTCGTCTTCCAGGCCTTTCATGTCCTGCCGACGCTGACCGTCGCCCAGAACATCACCGTGCCGCTGCTCCTCGCCGGCGTGCCGCCGGCCGAACACGCGCCGCGCACGCGGGCGCTGCTCGACGACGTCGGCCTGTCGGGCTTCGCCGACCGCTGGCCGGCGTCTCTCTCGGGTGGCGAGCTGCAGCGGGTGGCCATCGCGCGCGCGCTGGTGCACCGGCCGCGACTGATCCTCGCCGACGAGCCGACCGGCAACCTCGACCCGCGCACCGCCGGCCAGGTGCTGGCGCTGCTGCTCGAACGGGTCCGCGAGCAGGGGGCAAGCGCGCTGATCGTCACCCATTCGCGGCACGTTGCCGAGTCCTGTGACCGCATCCTGACGCTGACCCCGCTAGGGCTCGAATGAGGATCCTCGCCGCCTGGCTGATCCGCGCCCAGTTCCGTACCCGACGGGCGGCGACGCTGCTGTCGATGCTGGCGATCGCCCTCGGTGTGGCGCTGGGCTACTCGATCCACCTGATCAACGAGGCGGCCCTCGCCGACTTCGCGCGCGCCATGAAGACCGTCCAGGGCGAGCCGGACGCCGTCATCGCCGCCCGTGACAGCGCCGGCGGCGTGCCGCTGACGCTGGTCGACGAGATCGCCAGCGATCCGGCGGTACTCATTGCCGGCGCGGTGATCGAAACCCGCGTGCGCATCGGCAGCCAGCGCACGCCGCTGCGCCTGATCGGCATCGACGTCTTCAGCGCGCCGGCGCTGATGCCGGCACTGCTGCCGCGCGATGCCGAGCGAGTGGCGACCGGCGGCATCCTCGATGGCGGGTTGTACGCCTCGCCAGCCCTGCTCGGCGAACTCGGCCTGCAGGCCGGCGCGACGCTGACGCTGCTGCGTGGCGATCAACGCTGGGTGGCGACGATCCGCGGCGACCTGCCCGCCGCCGGCCGCGACGATCTCCTGCTGGTCGCCGACATCGCCTGGGTGCAGGAACACTTCGGGCCAGCCGACGCGGTCAGCGAGATCCGCGTCCGGCTGGCGCCCGACGGCGATCCGGCCGGCTGGCAGGAACGCGTCGCGGCGCGCCTGCCGCCCGCCCTGCTGCTGCGCGTCGCAGAGGACGACGGCGAGCGCGCCGCGAACCTGTCGCGCGCCTACCGCGTGAACCTCAACGTGCTCGCTCTCGTCGCCCTGCTGACCGGCGCCTTCCTCGTCTTCGCGACCCAGCTCACCGCCGTTGCGCAGCGCTCGACGCAGTTCGCCCTGCTCGGCGTACTCGGCCTGCCGCCGCGCATGCGCCTGCTGCAGGTGCTGCTCGAAGGGCTGGCGATCGGCCTGCCCGGAGCCCTGTTCGGCCTCGCCCTCGGTTACGCGCTGGCCATGGCCTTCACCCGCTTGCTCGGTGGCGACCTCGGCGGCGGCTACTTTTCCGGCAACGTGCCGGTGATCGTGCCCCGCCTCCTGCCGGCAGCCGGCTTCCTGCTCCTCGGCTGTGCCGCCAGCCTGGCCGGTGCCGCCTACCCGGCCTGGCTGAACCTGCGCCAGCCGCTCGTCGCAGCACTCAACAACGGCTTCACCGCACACCCGCAGCGACCGCGCCAGCGCGGCCGGCAGCTGCTGCTGCCGGCCGCGCTGGCACTGCTCGCCGGCGGGCTGCTGCAACTGCCGCCGCTCTCGGGGGTGCCGCTGGCCGCCTACATCGCCATCGCGCTCGTCCTCTTCATCGGCGTCGCCGGCGCGCCGCTGCTGACGCAGGAGATCTTCGGCCGGGCAGCCGGATTGCAGTTGCCGGCACCGCAGCGCATCGCCCTGCAGAACGTCGCGCAGGCGCCGCTGATGGCGCAGGTGGCGGCCAGCGGCCTGATCGTCAGCTTTGCGCTGACCGCCAGCATGGTGATCATGGTGTCGAGCTTCCGCGTCGCGGTGGACCAGTGGCTCGACCATGTCCTGCCGGCACCGCTCTACCTGCGCGGCAAGGCGAGCCCACTGCCGCAGGAGCTGCTGACGGCCCTCGAGCGCCCCGACGCGCCCTTCCTGCGCGTCGAACGGAGTGCCTACGGCAGCCTGACGCTCGACCCGCGGCGACCGACAGTGGCGCTGCTGGTGCGCGAGCTCGACCGTCGCGACCCGGCCGCGCGCCTGCCGTTCACGGGAGCGGTGGTCGTCCCGCCGGCGGAGATGCCGGTGGTCTGGATCAGCGAGGCGATGCACGAGATCTACGGCAGCCGCCCCGGCCAGACCCTGCGCCTGCCCGTGCTCGGACGCGAGGTCGAGGTCTTCGTCGGCGGCATCTGGCGTGACTACGCGCGCCAGTTCGGCGCCATCGTGATCAGCCGCGAGGATCATCAGCGACTCGGTGGCGACTTCCGTCCAAACGATCTCGCGCTCTGGCCACGGCCGGGGCAGGAAGTCGCCGCCGGCGACTGGCTGGCGGCACAGGTCGCCGCGCACGGGCTGGAAGTCGCAAGCAGCGGCGCCATCCGCCAGTTGAGCCTGTCGATCTTCGACAAGAGCTTCGCCGTCACCTACGCGCTCGAGGCGGCAGCGATGGTCATTGGCGTCTTCGGTCTCGCCGTCACGCTCACCGCCAGCGTCTGGTTGCGCGCGCGCGAACTGGCGACGCTGGCCGCGCTCGGCTTCGACCAGCGCATGCTGCGCCACTCGCTGATGCTCGAAGGCGCGCTGATCGCCGGCATCGGACTGCTGCTGGGCCTCGCCTGCGGCATCGCCATCGGCGCCGTGCTGACGCACGTGGTCAATCCGCAGGCCTTCCACTGGCGGATGCCGCTCGACGTTCCCTGGCTGGCCCTGCTCGCCGGCGCCGCCGCGACGCTGGCCGCTGCCATCCTCGCCAGCCGCCAGGCCGCGCGCCAGGCGACGCGGCTGCCGCTGGCGCAAGTGCTCGCCAGCAGCCAGTGAGCGGGCGCCGGCGGCAGCACGGCCGCCGGCGATCAACGATTGCCACCGCTGGCCGTGGGGCCACCTATACTGTCTACAGACCGCTCCCGCCCGCACACCCGGATCGTCATGCCGCTGCTGGACAGCCGCGGCCACCGGCAAGCTGCGCGGGATCAGGGAGTGTCGTGTCGGCATCGGCAGCAGCCCGTCGTGGCTCCTGCCGCCAGCCATTCGCAGCGGGCGACGGCGGTCGCCCACGAGGTGACGGGACAGGCTTGCAATGAGTTCGCTGGCGCAGCAACGGAGGCCACCGGGTCGTTGCGGGTACGCGCTGCGGCAGCGCACCCTCCCCTTTCCCGCCCTTCTCGCCCTGGTCGTCCTGTCGCTGCTGGCCATTGCCTGGCCCCGCCTGGCAAGCGCCATCCAGAACTGCCACGACTACACCTATCATGCGCTGACCGGCGAGGACGGCAACATGCTGAGTGCCGGCGAACTGCGCGCCCGCCTGGCCGCGCGCGGCTACACGAAGTACCGGTACAGTGCGTCGGCCGCCGTCGGCCGGCTCGACGAAAAACAGCGCTACCGCCCGGGCGACGCGCTGCTCTTCGGCGACAGTCACTCGGGCGTCGTCAACCCGGCCGGAACGATCGACCACTACTTCCAGAATTTCGTCGGCGATAGCCTGCCACGCACGAGCGAGGTGGTCGATCCACGCGACCTCGACTACCAGAAGACCCTTTTCAAGGGCTGGACGGTCGAGCGCATCCTGCAGGCACACCCGACCTATCGCGAGGATCAGATCGAGATCTGGCGCAAGGGCAGCCCGGACACCATCGGCTTCGTCGAATCCTCGGGCGAGGTCGGCAAGGATGTCGGCCAGGTGAGCCTTGCCGTCCACAGGGCCGGCAGTGGCCGGGGCGCCGTCAGCGTGCAGATCGTTCCCCGCGGCAGCCCGTGGTATCTGGCGACGGCATCGGCGGGTGTCAGTTACCGGCTCGCCAGCGACACCCTCGACTGGGCCGACGGCGAGCTCGGCAGGAAAACCGTCGACGTCGAGATCCTGAACAGCGATGCCGAACCCGGTGACCGCGCGCTGCTGCTCGGTATCGCCGTCAAGCGCGGCGATGCCCGCCCGGATCGCTGGCCGGAGACGACGCTCGTCCTCAAGCGCGCAGCGGCGAGCCGCGATCGCTCGCGGATGGGCGGCGAGATCAGCTTCGTCGAGGACGCGGTCACCGCCGCTCCGGCCGACCGCCAGGTACGGCTCATCGTCACCCGCGACGGCTTCAGCAAGGGGGCGGTGACGGTCGACTATCAGACGCAGCCCGGCAGCGCCCGACCCGGGGTCGACTACACCCCGGTCACCGGCAAGCTCAGCTGGGCCGAGAGTGACAAGGGCATCCGCAGCATCGACGTTCCCATCCTGGCAGCTTCCGGCGGCGGTGCGATGGCAAGCTTCACCGTCACGCTCGCCAATCCGTCCGGCGGCGCCGAGGTCGTCCGTCCGGCGACGGTCACCGTCAATCTGCAGCGAGCGCCGGTGGATCCCGGACAAGCGCTTCCGGGAGGCTCGCGCGCCGGGCCTGCAGAGGGCGACACAAGCGAGCCGGATCCTGCCAGCGCAGGGTCGCAGACGCGGCGCAAGGAGTGCCGCTACCTGCGGCTGAAGCCGGAGCAGGTGCAGATCGGCGCGGGCGGTCAGCTCAGCTTCACGGCGACCGCCGTCTTCGACGACGGCTCCGAGGCCAATGTGACACGTCTCGCGAGCTGGCAGCCGGGGCCGGCGAACACCTATGGCGCGCCGCCGGAGGTGCGCTTCGACGAGCGCGTGATCGTCCGCGCACGCTGGGACGGCTGTGAGGGGAAGGCCACCGTCGACCTGCAGGCGGCCGCATGGACACCGCCCCTGAGCCACGCCGACGATCGCCGGCCGGCTGAACCGGGAAGCGAGCCCTGGCGTCCGACCTGGTATGTCCTCTGCGACCGGAGTGGCCGCGTCGTGTATGGCGAAGACACGACCCCTGCCCTCTTCGGCATCATCGCTGGCCCGTTCATGGGACCGCGACGCGCCGAGCAGTGGATCGGGGAGAACTGTCCGCGAACCGTGTGCACGATCGAAGGCACATACGGCCTGTGCGCCCGCGAGCCACCGCCGGCGGCAGCCGCTGGTGACGGCTACCAGGCACTCTGCGATCCGACGGGACACGTCGTCATCGGCCGCTCCAGCACCCTGTCCGGGCACCGCCCGATGTCGCCGGCACTCGCCGGCGAGGCCAGTGCGCGCTGGTGGATCGAGCAGAACTGCCCTTCCTGGACGTGCACGCCCGACGGCGCCTGCGCCCGCGCCGGAGCGATCCGCAGTGGTGGCCGCTGGGCTGTGGTCTGCAGCCGGCAGCACGGTGGCGTCGGCTTCACCGAGTACCCGAATCGCGTCGACAGCTGGGTCTGGGTCGAACATCTGCTGAGCGACGGTGATGCCCGCAACTGGCTGGCCGCCAACTGCCCGAGTGAGCGCTGCGACCGGGATGGTCGCTGCCTGCCCGGCGGCCCGGCCACCGCGCCGTCCGCCCAGCAGCGACCCAGTGAGGTGCCGACAGGCAGCGTGCTCGACCTCTATGGACAGCGAGAGCGCTCGCGCCAGGGCGCCGGCAGCGGCAGCCTCGGGCCTTATTGGGGAGTCGGTGGACGCTTCTCGTCCGACACCCTGCGGCAACAGATGTCGCGTGACGGCCAGACGCAGTCCACGTCGCGCGACGGCGACGGTCGCAGTGCCGGCGGCGAGGTCCACTGTGCCAGCGACGCCACGTGTCCCGCCGGGTACAGCTGCCAGAACGGCCACTGTCTGCCGGCAAGGACCGGCGACGGCCAGCAACAAGCCAGCCCTGAAGCATGACCCGCGCAGCCCAGTCGTAGCAAGGCTTGACGGCCACCGCAAAAAAAGGCTTTCGCAAAGGAGGGCTAGACAATTTTCGAGGCCTTTGGCAGAATAGGCTGAGGTTAGCGGATCTGCGTTTCTGGTGAAGGTTGTGCGATGGATGCGATGACGCCGAGCAGTTGGGTGCACTGCGGCCGGGAGTTCAGTGCGCGAGAGGTTGCCGACATCTGCGCGACGGTGGCGTGGCTGCCCGGGTTGGCGCGCCATGAACTGGCGGCGACGCTGTGCGAGCATCTGGGCTGGGTGACGCTGACGGGGACGGCGAAGACGGGCGCCTGCCTGGAGTTCCTGCAGCGCTTGCAGGCGGCCGGCCTGCTCGTCCTGCCCGCACAGCGGGCCGCGCGGGTATCCCGTTCGACGCCACGCTGCCCGGCGCAGCCCCGGGCCGTTGCCGAGCCGATGGTCGAGCCGACTCCGGTGGAGGTTTCGCTGTCGGCCCTGGCCCCGGTCCGCCTGGAAGTGATCCACGACACCGCCTTGGCGAAGCAATGGGATGATCTGATGGCGCGCTGGCACCCGCTCGGTTTCCAGGGTGCCTTCGGCTACCGGTTGCGTTACTTCATCACGGCGGGCGAGCTGCGGCTCGGTTGTGTCCTGTTGTCCGGTGCCGCCCGGGCAGTGGCCGTGCGCGACGACTGGATCGGCTGGACCGCTCAGACCCGGCGCCACAACCTGCCACGGGTACTCAACAACAGTCGCTTCCTGATCTTCCCGCACGTTCGCGTACCGCATCTGGCCAGCCAGGTGCTCGGCCAACTCGCGCGTCGTGCGCGCAGCGACTGGCTCGAACATTGGGGCTTCGAGCCCCTGCTGCTGGAAAGCTTCGTCGACCCGCGACAGCATACCGGCACCTGCTACCGGGCTGCCGGTTGGCAATTGCTCGGAGAGACCAGCGGACGCGGGCTGGCCCGCCCTGGGCGGACCTATCACAGCACGCCTCGGCAAGTATGGGTCAAGCCGCTCGGCAGCGACGGTCGGGACCGGCTGTGCGCCGTGACCGAGCCCACCCGGCGATGAGCAAACCCTGCAGTCGTCCGACGCGTGCCGGCATTCGGGCGCAACGCAGCGACAAGAGACGGCAGGAGCAGGCGCTGAACGCGAAGCGGCGCGCGATGGGACAACGGCCCCAGTCACCCCCGCCGCTGCCCAACCGATGCTCGGCCTTCACGACCATCGACGAAGAACGGGCAGCCCGCGAGGACGCCGTGAGCAAGCAGGCACGCCTCCTGCGCCAGGAGCTGCCGGCCTTGCTCGACCAGCTGGAACGGATTCCCGACCCGCGGGCCCCCAGGAAGCGCCGGCACAAGCTGACCGCGCTGCTGCTCTATGGGCTGCTGATGTTCGTCTTCCAGTTCGCCTCCCGGCGCGAGACCAACCGCGAAATGACCCGTCCGCAGTTCCTCGCCAACCTGCAATTGCTGTTCCCGCAGATCGAGGCCCTGCCGCACGCCGACACCCTCTATCGGCTGCTGCGCGACATCGACCTGACGCAACTCGAACAGGCGCACGTCGACCTGGTGCGCCGCCTGATCCGCGGCAAGAGCTTCCGGCGTTATCTGATCAACCACTGCCATCCGATCGCCATCGATGGCTCGCAGAAGCTCGCCGGCGACACCCTCTGGGCGGAGGAACTCCTGCAGCGCAGCGTCGGCAAGGACGAAAACCGCCACACCCAGTACTTCGTCTACGTGCTCGAAGCCAGCCTCGTCTTCCACGGCGGTCTGGTCATCCCGTTGCTCAGCGAGTTCCTCGAACACGCGCTGGGCGACAGCGAAGCGCAGAAGCAGGATTGCGAGCTGCGCGGCTTTGCGCGCTTGAGCGACCGGCTCAAGAGGCTGTTCCCGCGCCTGCCGATCCTGCTCGTGCTCGACGGACTCTACGCCAACGGGCCGGTGATGCAACGCTGCCGGCGCGCCGGCTGGCAGTTCATGATCGTCCTCCGGGACAAGGATCTGCCCTCGGTCTGGGAGGAGTTCCGCGCGCTGCAGCCCCGGCAGTCGCAAACCCGGCAGCTGGACTGGGGCAAACGCCAACAGCACTTCAGCTGGGTCAATGACATCGAGTATGCCTTTGGCGCGAACGGTCGTTGCCGGCTCAAGCTGCACGTGGTCGTCTGTGAGGAAAGCTGGCAGCGGGTCGACCAACAGGCCGCCATCGTGACCGAGACGGCACGCCACGCCTGGCTCTCCAGTCGGCCGCTCAGCTGCGAGAACGTCCATGTGCGTTGCAATCTCGGCGCCCGCCACCGCTGGGGCATCGAAGCGGGCTTCCTCGTCGAGAAACACCAGGGCTACCACTACGAGCATGCCTTTGCCCTCGACTGGAATGCGATGCGCGGCTACCACCTCCTGATGCGGCTGGCGCATGTCTTCAATACCCTGGCGCGCTTCACGCGACAGCTGCGCGATCTGTTCGACCAACTCGGCGTGCGCGGGGCCATCGCCTTCATCCGAAATTCCTGCGCTGCGCCCTGGCTCGATTCCGCGCGGATGCGCGTGCTTCTCGCCAAACCCTTTCTGCTGCAACTCGAGTGACCTCTCCAGGACGGCCCCAGGAACCACCCCGCGCGGTGCGCTCCGTGCAGGGAGAGGCTCGCCCAGAGATCACAACGGAGTTCCTGCCACCGATCGACACCCTCTTCACGGACCCCACACCACCCACGCATCCAGCCCTCACCTGCCACCAGCCTCCAGCAATCTGACCGCTTCAGCGCCGAAAACGGGGGCTTCCGGCAAGCGGGGCCGATTCAGCAGGGTCATGCTTCAGGGCTGGCAACAAGCCAGCGCCGCGACCCGCGACACGTCCAGCCGGCCGCCTGCTGTCGCGACACCCGCCGTCACCGGAGCCAGCGCAGCGGCCACCACAGCGGCCGCCCCGTCGACTGCGGCGGGCAGTCCGCCGGCCGGAGTCTACGAACCGAAGGGGAACGGTCAGCCCTGCCTGCAGGTCGGGCAGCAGATGGAGGCGCGCTGTCGCCAGATGTCGGAGGACTGCAACCGCCGCAACTGCTCGGGCGGCGGCTACTCGGGCTGCGCCCTCGATTGCCCGGGCTGTGGCGGCTATTTCGGCAGCTACATCGCCTGGTGCAGCCTGCACCCCGCTTACCAGGCGAAGGTGAGCGCCGGCCTGGCTGGCTTCGTCGCCGAGATCGGCACCTGCATCGCCCAGTTCCTCGCCGACGGCAAACCCGGCCGGCGCGAGCGGGGCGCCGACTGCCAACGCCAGGCGCAGCGCAAGCTGGACCAGGGCCGCGACGCCTGGGTGCAGCAGACCTGCCAGGCGCGCTGCGCCGAGGACGGCCGCAAGGGCGTGGCGGTGCTCGGCGGCGCCCGCCACCGCTGCGAATGCCATTGAGCGCCGCAACGCGCACCGCCGGCAGCCAGACGGCCGACGACGAGAAAGGAGCACGATGCAAGCCGCTGCACAGACGCCGCCAACCGCCGGCGGCGACCCGCCGAGCCCGCCCCCGATGACCGGTGCAGGCTTCGGCCGGCGACGCAGCACCGCCGTCGGCCGAAGCCTGAACAGTTGCTTCCGCCTGCTGGCGGGCCTGTTGCTGTCGGCGGCGACTCTCGCCGCAGCAGGCGAGTTCGGCCTCGAGCTGCGCGATACGGGCGACGCGAGCGGTGCCGAGGTGGCGACGGTGGCCCCGGACAGCAGCGCGGCGACAGCGGGCATCCAGCCCGGCGACATCGTCCGCCGTCTGCAGCAGACGCCGATCGGCGGCGCCGCCCAGTTTTCCCTGCGCGCCCGCAGCGTGCCTGCCGGCGAGCCCGTGACGCTGCGCATTTCGCGCCAGGGCTGGGAACGCGACATCGTGCTGCCGCCGCAGGCAGCCCGCCCGGCGCCAGCGCGACGGTTCGGCCTGCACCTGGCCGAGCCGGCTGCGGGCACCCAGCCCACCGGCAGCGTCGCGATCGCTGCCGTGCTCGCCAACACGGCAGCGGCCGAAGCCGGCCTGCAGCCAGGCGACCTCGTGACCCGCGTCGACGGCCATCCCCCCGGCGGCGCGAGCGGGCTCGTCGGCCTGCTGCAGGAGGCCGCTGCCGCCAACCGCCCCTTGCGTCTCGTCGTCCGGCGCGACGGCTGGGAGAAGGAAGCGCTGCTCAGTGCCGCCGCGCCAGCGGCCGCGATGACCACCGCCGAGTGGGACGCTGCCGACCGGCTCGCTGCGGCTGCCGTACCGGCGCCCGCCGCCGCGAGCCGGTCGGCTGCAGGCCGCGCAGCGGGCCCGCCGGCGGCCGACACTGCGGCAGCCGCGCAGGTGCGCGCCGAGCTGCTGGCGCTGGACGAAGCCAGCTACCGCGCCTACAAGACCGACCTCGAGCTGGCCGACGCCGCCTACGAAAGCGGCCGCTGGCAGGACGCCGAACGCCATTATCGGCAGGCGACTGCGCGCGTGCCCAGCGAAGCTCAGAGCTGGGCCAGGCTCGGCCATGGCCTGCTGATGCAGCAGCGTCATGCCGACGCCGTACGCGCCTGCCGCAAGGCACTCGATCTCTCTGGGCCACGGGCGGAGACGCTGAACAATCTCGCCCTCGCATACGCCGGACTCGGAGCCCTGGCGCAGGCGCGGGACGCCTATCTCAAGGCCATCGAGACGGCCCCGGAATGGCCGCTGCCCTACGCCGGACTGGCCCTGGTCCACTACACCCGCCAGGATTGGCCAGAGGCCGAGAAATACTACCGCCTGGCGCTCGAACGCGACCCCGGCAACGCCAGCCACCGCCAGATGCTGGAGGTGCTGCGGCAACGACAGGGCGAGCTGACGACGGCCAGCCCGGCGACGGCGGCGCCGGTCGCGGCGACGTCCGACGCCGCGGCCCTACAGCCAACGGCACCGCCGATGGCGACCGGAGCAGGCGCCGAACCGGCGGCGCGCCCGGCCGCCCGGTCCACCGGCGCGATGCCTGCCGAAGCCGTGCCGCTGGGCAGGAAGGCGATGATCGCGATCGGCGAATTCATGGTCAAGGCGGCGGGTGCCGGGCAATTCGTCGGCGATGGCCTGCGTGAAATGATGATGACGACGATGCACGAGAACGGTCGCTTCATCGTCGTCGAACGTCTCGATCTGCAGGGCCTTGCTGCCGAACAGGCCCTCTCGCGGTCGCCGCTGGCACGCCCGGACGCGATCATTGCCGAAAGGCAGATGGATGTCGCCGAGATCATGGTCTCCGCTGCCGTCACCGAGTTCGAGCTCGAAGCATCGGGCGGCGGACTCGAGCTCGGCGTGCCGAAGATTCCGCTCACTTTCGGCCATCAATCCCGCAACGCCCACCTGGCGATCGACGTCCGCGTCATCGACATCGCCACCGGTCGCGTGCTCGGGGCCAAGAGGATCGAGGGCAGGGCGAGCGCATCGCAGACCAGCATCGGCGCGACGCTGTCGCACCGCGGGGCCGCCATCCCGGTCAGCCTCGGCGGCTTTCGCAACACGCCGATGGAAGCCGCGATCCGCGACTGCGTGCAGCAGGCGAGCGAATACATCATCAACAGCACGCCGAAGAAGTACTTCCGGCACGACTAGCCGCCGATCGACGACGCCCATGGGAACGCCCCGCAGCAGCACCGCGCTCCTCGCCAGCCTCGTGCAGGCGATCGTCGGCACCGCCCAAGCGGCGACGGCCACCGTGCCGACGCCGGAAGTGCTGGAGATGTTCGCGCAGCGCGAGCGGGCGCGCAGCGAGCAGTTGTGGCTGCGCAGCGACCTGCAACCACCGCTCGTGCTGCCCTTCGCCACCCGCCATCCGCAACGCCCGGACTGGCAGGACCCCTGGTCGCGTCCACCGCGCAGCGAGCCGTCGCACGACGGCCGCGACCTGCCATGCCGTCCGACGCGGCACCCACCGCCGCCCTATCGGCGCTGCCCCGAAGCCGGCGCCTGGTGACCGGGCGCCAGCAGCTGCCGCCCTCTGCCGACGCAGTGCGTGCCGCAGCACCCTGCTCCGGCTCGCGGCCGCGCGTTAGAATGAGGGCTCACCGTCCCCGGAGCGCCACCTCATGAACGTTTCCCTGGTTCTCACCGTCATCGGCGATGATCGACCTGGTCTCGTCGAGCAGCTTGCGACCGCCATCAGCCGGCACCACGGCAACTGGCTCGAGTCATCGATGTCGAATCTTTCCGGCAAATTCGCCGGCATCGTCTGCGTCAGCATCGGCGAAGGCGATCTGCCGGCGCTCGAAGCCGAACTTGCCGCGCTGCCCGGCCTGCGCGTCGGCTGTGAGGTCTCGCGAGCAGCGGCCCCACCGGCTGCCACGCGGCGGCTCAAGCTGTCGCTCGTCGGCCACGACCGCATCGGCATCGTCCGCGAGGTGTCGCAGGTGCTCGCGCGGCACGCCATCAACGTCGAGGATCTCAGCACGCATACCGCCAGCGCACCGATGTCGGCGGGCATCCTTTTCCACGCGACCGCCGAGCTGACGGCGGCAGCGACCCTCGACGTCCGCCAACTGACCGGCGATCTCGAACATCTGTCGAACGACCTGATGGTCGACATCACGCTCGACGAGGCGATCCGCGCCTGACCGCACGCACCCGATGCGGTCGATCCATCAAGCAACCGTTGCCAGCCAAGGAGCGCATCATGCAGGTCACCCTCGTCCATGTCCGCGTCCGTCCGCAGTCGGTCGACGCCTTCATCGCCGCCACGCGGGCGAATCACGAAGCTTCGGTCGGCGAGCCGGGAAACCGGCGTTTCGACGTCCTGCAGGCACCTGAAGACGCCACCCGCTTCATCCTCTACGAAGCCTACGCCTCGGCCGCCGACGCCGCCGCGCACAAGCAGACGGCGCACTACCTCGCCTGGCGCGACGCCGTCGCCGGGATGATGGCCGAACCGCGCCGGGGTGAGCCGATGAACGGGCTGTTCCCGGCGTGAGCGACGCCTTCGCCCCCTTCTCGATCGCACGCCTGCCGCGCATCGAGTTCGGCAGTGGTGCTCTCGACCGGCTGCCGGCGATCGTCGCCAGTTACGGTAGCCGGGTGCTGCTCGTCACCGGCGAGCGCTCGTTCGTCGACTCGGCTGCCGCCGGCCGCGTGTTCGCGCAGTTCCAGCAGCTGGGCCTGGGTTGGCAACGGCTGCCGGTGTCCGGCGAGCCGTCGCCGGGGTTCGTCGATGACAGCGTCGCCGCGCTGCGCGGCACCACCTGGGATTGCGTCGTCGGCATCGGCGGCGGCAGCGCGCTCGATGCGGCGAAAGCGGTCGCCGGCCTGCTGCGGCCGGGGAATTCGGTGCTCGACCATCTCGAGGGGGTCGGCCCCGAATTGCCCTACCGCGGGCCGGCAACACCGTTCATCGCCGTCCCGACGACCGCCGGCACCGGCTCCGAGGCGACGCGCAACGCCGTCCTGACGGCGCCCGGCGGCTTCAAGAAGTCGTTCCGCGATGAGCGGCTGGTGGCGGAATGGGCGATCGTCGATCCCGACCTGCTCGCCACCTGTCCGCCGGCGCTGATCGCCGCCGACGGCCTCGACGCCTTCACCCAGCTCCTCGAGGCCTTCGTCGCCACACGGGCCAACCCGCTGACCGACGCCCTCGCCCGCTCCGGCATCATGGCCGCGCGCGACGCGCTGCTCGCGCTCCACCGCGAGCAATCGGCGACGGCCCGTGCGCAGATGGCCCATGCCTCGCTCTGCTCCGGGATCTGCCTGGCACAGACGGGTCTCGGCGCCGTGCATGGCCTCGCCTCGCCGCTCGGCGCCTTCTTCCCGATCCCGCACGGCGTCGTCTGCGGCACGCTGGTGGCGAGCGCGACCGCGTGCAACATCGCCGCCCTCGAAGCGCGCGAGCCGGACAACCCGGCGCTGCCGAAGTACGCCGAGATCGGCCGCCGCTTTGCCATGCAGAAAGGCCTCAACGGTCGCGACGCCCGCCACTTCCTCATCGACACGCTGCGCCGCTGGGAGATCGAACTCGAACTGCCCCGTCTATCGGCCTACGGCATCGGCGAGGACGACCTGCCGCGCATCGTCGCCGCCAGTCGCGGCGGCAGCATGAAGACCAATCCGCTCGTCCTCAGCGACGACGAACTGCGCCAGATCCTCGTCGCGCGGCTCTGAGCGTGGCGGGCCAGGCCATCTTGCCGCTAGTGGCGGCGGACCGGCGCTGCGATCATCGGGCCAACGCGTTGGCGGCTTGCATTGCCCATAGCCCTGTTAAATAATGGCACGGCAGGCGCGAGCAGGCGCCAGCGTGGTGGCTGCGGCGGTCGGGCCAGCGTACTGCGGGAACCGGAGCCGTCGCTTGCCGCCGACGCCTTGTCAGGAACGGATCAACGATGAGCTACGACGCTTTCCTGAGCTACAGCAGGGAGGACGAAGACGAGGTGACGCGGATCGCCGAGCGCCTGCGCGACGAGGCCAACCTGCAGGTGTGGTTTGACCGCTGGGAACTCGTCCCGGGCGACCCGTGGCAGGAAAAGCTCGAGGAGGCACTGCGCCAGCTCAACACCAGCGTCGTCTTCATCGGCCGCAAGGGGCTGGGCAACTGGCAGGCGCCGGAGGTGCGGGCGGCGCTGAACCGCAATGCCGAACGCAAGATGCGCGTGGTACCCGTGGCGTTGCCCGGCGTCGACGTCCGCGACGAGCGCATCCCGCTGTTCCTCAAGAACCTCGACTTCTGCCTCCTGCGTTCGCTCGACGACCAGCCGAACTTCGAGCGCCTCGTCGCCGGCATCACCGGCGTCCATCCGCGCTTCGCCCGCGCCGCGCAGGCGGCCCGTCCGGCGGCGACGACGCCCGAGCCGATCGACCCGAACCGCGAGGCGATCGCCTATCTGCAGGGACACCTCGAGAACGATGCCATCTCGTTTTTCGTCGGCCGCGGACTCATGTCGGCGCTCACCCCCTGCGACATCAGCGAGAAACTGTTGCGATCGCTCGAACTGATCGGCGAGGAGGCGCCGGTGATGCTCCCCTCGCTCGACCTCGCGGCCAACTACTACGCCGTCAAGAGCGACGAGAACCGCTTGCAGGCCGATGTCGCGAGCATCCTGCGCCAGGGTCATCTGCAGATACCGGCGGCCTATGGCGAGCTCGCGCTGCTGCTGCGGCAACTCTGCGCCCGCCCCGCCGGCCGTGGACGCCGGCGCTACCGCCATCTCGTCATCACCTCGGTGCTCGACACGACGATCGAGCAGGCCTTCCTGCGCGCCGGCATGGGATTCACACGCCTCGTCCAATCGGCCTCGGGCAGGCGGCTCGACATCAACCTCTACGACCAGGTCGAGCTGGGCGGCGGCGGTTTCATTCGCGTCGGCGAGCGCAGTGGCTACCACCACTCCTTCCCGCTCGACAGCAGCGACGACATGGACCGCGTCATCGAGGAATGCGACGCCCGCAGTGTCAGCCTCGAGCAGGCCGGCGCCGGCTCGCCCGATGCCACACAACTGGCGACCATCTTCGCCGATCTGCGCGAACCGATCCTCTACAAGCTGCACGGTTCGCTCGACGTTCGCGACAGCTTCACCCTCTCGACCGAACAGTACTACGAGGCCGTGTCGCGCTCGCCGTCGCACAAGGCGGTACCGGAGCAGATCGGACAGATTCTCTCCAACACGCCGATCGTCTGCCTCGGCAGCCGCATTCTCGACCCGGATTTCCGCCTCAGCTATTACCTGCTGCGCGAGTGCCTCGACGTCCGCCGCGGACAGATCCGGCGCTTCGCCGTACATCCCCGCGACCTCGGCGACCAGCGCGACTGCAGCCACCAGATGGGGCTGCGTGCCTGGAGCCGGCTGGCCAACTGGGCGACGACGCGTTACGGCGTCGAGATGCTCGACATGCGCAGCGAAGTCTTCCTCAAGCAACTGCGCGGGGGTTCGCCGTGACGACGCCGACACTCGAGCAGTACAAGCCGTACAAGGGCCCGGAAAGCTACCAGGTCGAGGACGCGGCCTTCTTCTTCGGCCGCCGGGAAATGGCAGACCAGATCGTCGCGCACGTCCTCTCGGCGCAGATGAGCCTGCTGCACGCCCAGTCGGGCGCCGGCAAGACCTCGCTGCTCAACGCGCTGCTGATCCCGCAGCTCGAGCAGCGTGGCTGGACACCGGTGCGCATCCTGCCGCAGAACGACCCGGTCCGGGCAACGCGAATTGCCTGCCTGCAGTACGTCGTGCCGCCGCCGGAAGCCGAGGCGCTTGCCCTGCGGCGGGCGCTCGACGGCCTCTTCAGTGCTGCCGACGATCCGACTCTCGACGAGCTGCTCGCCCGCTATGACGATGCGCAGATCCTGCCGCTGCGCGACCCGCGCAAACGCTGCCTCATCGCACCCGTGCCGCTCGATGAACTCGCTGCCCGTTACCCGGCGCTCGATGGCGGCAAGGTGACGCCCTACCTCTGCCGCCTGCTGCGCTCCAGCCTCGATCTGGCAAGCGTCGCCGACCATCTGGCGGCGATCGCCACCGCCTGTGGTACCGGCAGCGAGTCCTGGCTGCCGGTGCGCGGCGACACGCGCGTGCGGCAGCTGCTGCAGGCCCTCGATGCTCCCGCCTGTCGGGCGGCCTACGCGACGACGCTGGACTACCTCGACCTGCCGGTACGCGAGCTGCGCCCCTTCATCGACAACCTGCTGTGCATCTACGGCTCGGTGCGGCCGGGTTTCTGCCTCGTCCTGCTCTTCGACCAGTTCGAGGAGCTGTTCACGCGCTTCGTCGACGCCGGCTCGCTGCACGCCCCCGGCAGCCACGACATGCCCGACTGGCGCCTGCGCGTCGAGTTCATCGACGAACTGCGCACGCTCTGCCGCGAGCCACCGGCAGAGGACGGGCGCCGTCGTCGTGGTCGGCGGTCGCCACTGCCGGTCCGCTTCCTGCTCTCGATGCGCAGCGAGTACATCGCCCAGCTGCGGCCGATCCGCGAGTTCGTTCCCGAACTCGATCGCTCGGCCTGCCAGCTCGAACTGCTGACACAGGCCAGCGCACGGCAGGCGATCGAGGAGCCGGCGGTGCTCTACGGCTATACCTACGAAGAAGAGTGCTTCAACCAGATCCTCGCCGACCTGTTGAAGGAAGAGCGCTACATCGAACCGGCGCACCTGTCGCTGGTGTGCGAGAAGCTCTGGCTCGAATCCGGCCGCCAACTCGTCCGTGGCGCTGCCCCGGCTGCCGCCGCTGAGCTGCCGACCGTGCCGCTCGCCACGTACGCCGAACGCCTGCACGGCGCGCGCGGAATCCTGCGCGACTTCCTGCACGACTTCCTCGTCGCCCTGGCCGACGACGACGAGCGGCGAGAGGCACTCGAGCTGATCGAACCGCTGATCACCGGCAGCGGCACGCGCAACATCGTCGAACGTCGGCAACTGATCCAGTTTCCGTTCCGCGACCCGACGCGGCGGACGTCCCTGCTCGACAAGCTGGTCAACCGCACGCTGGTGCGCATCGAGCCACGCCTCGGTGGCCAGTTCATCGAGATCACGCACGAATTCCTCATCCCGGCGATCCAGGAGGCTCTGCAGAAATATCTCTACGGCAACGTCGAGTATCAGCAGTTTCGCGTCGCGCTGCGTGCCCTGGCAGAGAGCCAGCGCGATCCCGCTGCCTCGGCCACCGACTCGGTGATCAACCGCGCCGAGTTCGCCGTCCTCGACCGCAACCGGCAGCGCGTGCAATGGAACGGCTGGGCGGTCGAGCAGATGCTGCGCGCCTGGCTCTGCCACGGCAGCGGCAGCGAGCAGCGGGCGACCCTGCGTTACTGGCTCGACGCCGCCAGCGGCCTCGCCGCGATCGCCGACCTCGGCACCATCCGCCAGCGCCTCGCCGGCAGCGCTGCCGGACCGGGCTTTCTCTCGCGCCCCGAGCTGCAACAGATCAATGCCAACCGTGACCGACAAGCCTTCACCCCCGCCGAGCGGCTGGCGATCCTGCGCAGCGAACTCCTGCGCGCCACCGCCGAGGAGCATGCCGACGTGCGCCACTGGACCCAGCAGGTGATGCAATGAGCCCTCATCCCGCCCATCAGATCATCGACGAATTCCTGCAGGCGGAAGACAGCAGCGCGCAGGCGCGGCGCAATGCCGCCGTCGCGCTCGCCACCATCGCCGACGACACGGCACTGCAAAAACTGCTGCAGCTCGCCATCAGCGACGGCGACGCGGGCGTGCGCAGCACCGCCGAAGCCGAGCTGGCGACGCTTTGCCGACAGTCGCCGGCGAATCTCGGGCCGGCGATGGCGGCGACGCTCGGCAGCCCCGAGCAGGCGCCGCCAGCCTATGCGCTGATCGGCCGCCTGCAGGCGCAGGGCGCCATCCTGCCGCCGCTGCCGGCCACACTGCCTTGGCTGCACCTCGCGCTGTCGCTCTTCCGTCAGGCACGCGGTACGGCCGGCTGGTGGTCACGCTCCGTCCGCGCAATGGTGCCGGGACTCTTCACCGCCCTCCTCGGCGTCCTCGCCGCGCTCGCCTACCTGCAGTGGCTGGCCGAAATCAGCCTGCGCAGCGAGCACGACGTCGTCGGCCCGCTGGTTGCCAGCCTGCTGTTCATCGCCGGCCCGCTGATCGCCTTCGGCACCTGGCGAACGACGCCGTCCCGCCTGCATCCTAGACGCAGCAGTGGCGCGCTGGCGGAAATCGCCTGGGCGTGTCTGCATACGGCTGCGCCCGGCATCATCTGCGTCGCCGCAATCCTCCTCGACAACGCCAGGGGCGCCCTCGCCGACCCGGAAGACTGGGTCATTGCCGGCATGCTGCTCCTGCTGCCACCGATCGCCGCTGGCGCCATCCGCGCCGGCACCATTGCCGCGGACGGCGCGCTCGGCAGCTGCCGGCGTCTCGTTGGCGGCTGCTTCGCCAGCATCGTCGGCGCCGCTGCCGGCCTCGTCTGCGTCACCCTCGCCACCGGCCTCTTCCATGGCATCAGCGGCAGCGTCTGTTCGCAGGTCTGGATCTGGTGGCTACCGATCTGCTTCGGCCTCGCCGGCGCCTACGCCTGGATCGACGCCCGTGTTCCCTGCGCCCGCGAAGCGGCCGCCGACGGCCAGCGGCTGACGATCTGCGCCGGCATCCTCGCGCTCTTCCTCGTCGGCGCCCTGATGCCGGTGCTGCGCGCCAGCGGTGCCATCCGTGGGCTCGCGGAGCCGCTTGCCAGCGTCGATGTCGCAGCACTCGAGACGAAGCCGGCGACCATCCCGCTGCACTCGCTACCGGCACGAATCGAACTCAAGCTCGCCAGCAGCGACCGCTGGAACCTGATCGTCGACATCGACCCCCCGTCACCGGCAGGCGAATCCGGCGCCTATCTCTGGCGCGCCCGCAACCGGCCACCGCTGCAGCAGGTGGCACCGGGCTCGATCCACGAGATCGGTGGCAGGGGCACTTCGACCCTGCTCTTCTTCGAGCGCAAGCTCGACCAGCTGCTGCGCGACTCGCAGGCGCTCGGCGCTTTCCTCGACGCCTGGTGGGGCCGCCAGAGCATGCCGCCGACACCACCCGGACCTGCCGCCGACACCCCGTCGGCGCCACGCGTCGTCACGCTCTCGGCGTTCCCGGTGGCACCGACCGTCCACTTCGGCAGCAAGCAGTGAGTCGTCGTCATGATGGCCGCCACTCGGCAAGGCAGCGCCTGGTCGCGGCTCCGAGGGCCGAGCCACTGCCGGCATGATCAGCGCGGCTGCCCGCCGTCGCGCAGCACCGCCAGTGCGTCTTCGAAGCGGAAGGACTGCAGGTGGCGCTCGAGGAGGGTCGCGGTCGGGCCATCCAGAATCGCCCGAAACGCGCTGGCGTGCCTGGCGAAATGCGCCTGCGCCGCCGTGTCGCCGTGCAGCAGGAGATCTTCGAGGGTCTGCAGGACGCCACCAAGGTGCTCGGGGTCGACCGGCTCGCCGCCAGCCGCGCGCTCGGGGACGCCCAGCAAGACGGCGGCGAGTCCAACGAGCGTGTCCGCCAGCTCAGCGAGCAACGACTCGACGAGCGCCGCGTCCACCGCCGCCCCGCCCTGCCGCAACAGGACATCGAGACGGCTCGCGCCCTGCGCGAGACGGTCGACTCCCAGCGTACCGGCGACTCCCTTGAGATCGTGCGTGAAGCGCCGGGCCTCTTCCGGCACGCCCGCGACGAGATGCCTGCGGATCCGCTCGGCGTCGTCGCGATGATCTTCGATGAACTGGCGCAGCAGCGACACGTAGAGCTCGTCCTTGCCGCGCACCGCGCGCAGTCCTCGCCCGACATCGATCCCCGGCAGGCGGGCGAGGCGCTCGACGACTCCGGCGACATCCGTCGCGCCGCTGCCCTCGTCCCCTGCTGCAGGCGTCTCGGCCGCCTCCTGTCGTGGCAGCCACTGGAGCAGCGTTGCATAGAGCCGCGCCGGCTCGACCGGCTTGGCGACGAAGTCGTTCATGCCGGCCTCCGCGCACGCGCGGCGGTCGTCGGCGAAAGCGTTGGCCGTCATGGCGATGATCGGCACCGCGCCGTAACCCGGCAATCCGCGCATCTCGCGCGCTGCGGCGATGCCATCCAGCTGGGGCATCTGCATGTCCATCAGCACCAGGTCATAGGGGTATCGCCGCGCCCGGGCAACTGCCACGCGGCCGTCCTCCGCCAGATCGACCTCGAGTCCGACGGCGCGCAACAACTCGACGGCGACCTCGCGGTTGATGGCGTTGTCTTCGGCCAGCAAGACACGTGCCCGCCCTGCGCGCTGACGCAGCATCGCCTCGGCAGCCGCCGTCTGCCCGACCCTTGGGGCCAGCATCGCCGCGCTTCGGCCGACCTGCAGCCGGGCGGTGAACCAGAAGCGGCTGCCGCTGCCCGGGGTGCTGCAGACCCCGGCCTCGCCGCCCATCAGCTCGGCGAGTCGCCGCGTGACGACCAGCCCCAGCCCCGTACCGCCATGACGACGCGTCGTCGAGGCATCCACCTGCTCGAAGGGCTGGAACAGGCGGGCGATCTGCTCCGTTGTCAGACCGATGCCGCTGTCCGCGACCTCGAAGCGCAGCAGGACGTGGTCGCCCTGTTCCTCGATCAGGCGTACCCGCAGATCGATCGAACCGTGCTCGGTGAACTTGACCGCATTGCCAAGATAGTTCAGCAGTGCCTGCCGCAACCGGGTCGGATCGCCATGCAGCCAGGACGGCAACTCGTCGTGCTCGAAACCCAGGGCGAGTCCCTTCGCCCGAGCCGCTTCCGCCATCATCGAGAGGACGTTGTCGAGCAGGCTGACGAAGTGGAAGTCGACATTTTCCAGATCCAGTCGTCCGGCCTCGATCTTCGACAGATCGAGAATGTCGTTGATGACCCGCAGCAGGTGCTGGCCGGCGCTGTCGATCCGGTCGAGTCGCTCGATCTGGTCGGGTGGCAGCTGCTGCCGGCGCATCAGATGCGTCAGGCCGATGATCGCGTTCAGCGGTGTGCGGATCTCATGGCTCATGTTGGCCAGGAAATGGCTCTTCGTGCGACTGGCTGCCTCGGCGCGCGCCCGCGCCTCGTCGAGCTGTTGCGTCCGCTCGGCGACGAGGACTTCGAGACGGTGGCGGTGGCTGTCCAGCTCATGGCCGATGCGCTTCTTCTCGGTGACGTCCTCCTTCACCGCCACGTAATGGGTCGCCTGGCCATGACCGGCGCGCAGTGGCGTGATGATGGCGAATTCGACATACTCGCTGCCATCCTTGCGGCGGTTGATGAACTCGCCCTTCCAGGTTTCGCCACGGAGCAGCGTCTGCCAGAGCACGGCATAGGTTCCGCGGGGAGTCTTCCCCGATTGCAGCAGGCCCGGACTCTGGCCGATCACTTCGTCGCGGCGATAGCCCGTGGCGCGCAGGAAGGCATCGTTGACATACTCGATGCGCGCGTTCAGGTCGGTGATGACGATGCTCTCCGGACTCTGCTCGACGGCGAGAGAGAGCTTGCGCAATTCATCTTCCGCCAGCTTGCGCGCGGTGATGTCGCGATTGGCACCACTGCGGCCAAGATATTCGCCCTCCTCGCCGACAACCGGCTGACAGTGATGACCCAGCCAGCGAAGGGCCCCGTCCTTGCGCGTGATGCGGAACTCCATCTCGACATCGTCCGCGGCATGGTCGAGGGCCAGATGCAACCGATACGCCTGACGGTCGTCGGCATGGACCATCAGCAGCGCGAGATCCGGATCGGCGATCAACTCCTCCGGTTCGTAACCGGTAATCTTCTTGCAGGCGGGCGACAGGTACCTGAAATGACCGTCCGCCCCGCGCCAGAAGATCCAGTCGGCGGCGTTTTCCGCCAGCAGACGGAAATTGGTCTCCGATGCCCGGAGCGAAACGCAGGCATCCTCGGCGCGCCGGCGTTCGGCGAGCGCATCCTCCATCAGGTTCAGCGCCGCGATGCGGGCGTTCTGCTGTTCCTCCAGCACCGCCCTGAGCTTCATCTCGGTATCGAGGCGCTCGCGGATGTCGCGTACCTGGCAAAGCACCGAGCCGTCGGGCAGGCGGATGCCATTGACTTCGACGGCCACGCGGCCGCCTTCCCTGTCGGCGAGCGCGGTCGTGAAGGACTGCGCCTGCGGACTGCCGGCGCGGATGCGCTGCAAGCCGGGCAGCGCGCCCGCCGCTGGCGGCGGCAGGAGGTCCGCCAGGCCCATCCGCAGCAGCTCGCTTCGCTCGTAGCGCAGCAGGCGCTCGGCCTGCCGGTTGACGTAGATGAAGCGGTCGTCCACGCCGACCACCAACACCGCGTCGGGCGAGAACTCGAGGATCGTCTGCAGCTTCTCCTCGCTGCTGCGCAGTGTCTCGTACGCATTCTTGCGCACGCTGATGTCCTCGGAAAAGATGACGATGCCGCCGACGCCGCCAGCCGCCGCCTGCCAGGGCCGAACCTCCCAGCGCAGCCACTGCACCGTACCGTTGGCACGTTCGAAGCGATCCTCGTCGGCAGTAACGACTTCCCCCGCCAGGGCGCGCTGATGGACGGCTTTCCAGGCGGGTGAAATCTCCGGAAAGACCTCGTAGTGGCAACGACCGATGAGCTCCTGCCCGCCGAGCGCGTAGTCGTCCAGCCAGCGCCGGCTGACGGCGAGGTAGCGCATGTCGCGGTCGAACATCGCCAGCGCGGCCGGGGCATGGTCGAAGAACAGTTGCAGCCGGTCCTGCGCTTCCCTGCTCTCGACTGCTCGCCGCCTTTCCTCGCTGAGGTCCTGCACGCAGGCGATGCGATGCAGTGGCCGCCCGTCGGCATCGCGGACGATGGTGAGATCGATCCGCACCGGGAAGCGGCTGCCGTCGCGGCAGAGGTGCTCGCTCTCGAACAGCGTGTGCACCCCGCCATCGGCATCGCTGATCTGCGCGCGAACGGCATCGCGCAAGTCCGCCGGGAAGAGTTCCAGCAGGGCTTTGCCGAGCAGTTCCTCGGCACGGTAGCCACGCCGCCGGGCAAAGGCGGGATTCGCCGCCAGCAGCGTGCTGCTGCGCGCATCGGAGATGGCGAGGCCCATTTCGACATGTTCGAAGGCTGCGGCCCAGACCCGCGCCGTCGAATCATCTTCCCGGGCAGTGCTCATCGCCGTTTCAGCCGCCAGGGGAAGGCTCGCTGTCCGCCGTCGGCTGCAGGAACGCCAGCGGGTACGGCGGTTCGCGCCCAAGCTCGCGCGACAGTTCGTTGATCCGCTTCTTCAGCCCGACCATGTCGAGCTCCCGGCCGACGGTCGCGCGGTTGAAGCGCTCGAGTTCATCGTTGCGCCGACGCAGTTCCTGTTCGGCAAGCTTGCGGGCGGTGATGTCGAGGACCAGGCCGATCACCGCCGGCTTGCCGAGGTAATCGAAGCGCCGGGCATGCACTTCGATCTCGATCAGCTGGCCATCGCGGCGCACGCCGCGGCAGGTGTAGCTCATGCTGCTGGATTCACCCTCGAGGCAGCGGCCGATGCTTTCCCTGACGGCCGTTCGGTCTTCGGGGCTGACGAGTTCGTGCGCAGCGACCCGGTCGATCAGGTCGGCGGCCGATTCGTAGCCGAAGATGGCGGCGAAGCCGGGATTGACGTAGCGCAAGCGATCGTCCTGACGGATGTAGATGCCGGCGATCGACTGCTCGACCAGGGCGCGAAAGCGTTCTTCGCTCTGCCGCAGCGCTGCTGCCGCTTCCTCGCTGGCAATCCGTGCGGCGGTGGCCTCCTCGAGCAGACTCAGGGTCGCGCGCCGCACTTGCCGTTGCTCGTCGACAGCCAGCCTTTGTCCGGCACGCAGCGCCTCGACCGCCGCATCGCGCGCCGTGTCACTCTCCTGGCGGGCCAGTTCGGCCTCCTTGCGCCGGGAAATGTCCTCGACCGCGGCAATGAAGTAAGCCGGCTCACCGTTCTCCTGTCGCACGAGAGCCATCGTCGTCGTGGCCCAGAGAATGGTTCCTCCCTTGCGGCGATAGCGCTTTTCGATTGAAGCGCTGTCGACTTCGCGATCGAGCATGCGCTGCATCTGGTCGCGATCGGCGGCGACATCCTCCGCGTGGGTATCTTCCCCCAGGCTCCTGGACAGCAGCTCGGTTTCGCCGTAGCCCAGCATCTCGCCAAGGCGCTGGTTGACTCGCAGCCAGCGGCCATCGATTGCCACGATGGCGATACCGAACGCGCTCTGTTCGAAAATGGTCCGGAAGCGGCGATCGCTTTCCTCGCGCCGCGCGAGTTCCCACGACAGATTCTCCGCCATCCGGTTGCAGGCTTCGCCGACGCGGCCGAACTCCCCCTTCAACCCGGTGATCCGCCGCGACAGATTGCCGCCGGCGACCACCTGGATGTGCTCATCGAGCCTCCGCAGCGGGCGGATCACGTGGCGATCGACGGCCCACGCCGTGCCGATGCCGAGCAGAGCCAGCGCGGCGAGCGCAGCGCCCAGCAGCCACAGCAGCCTCGCCCGCGCCTGTGCCTCGAGCGGCGTCGCCGGCACCCTGATGCTCAGGATGCCTTGCAGATCGCCGGCGCGATGGCCGATGGCATCGTCACGCTCCGGACCGGCCGCCGTCAGGCGGACGTTCGCTGCGCCGCTGCATTCGCGGCAGCCCTGGTCAGCGCGGATCGGGCGCGCATGCAGATAGTAGCGTTGCCCGTCGACGCCGGCGAAGGCGACGAAGCGCGACTGCGCCTGCGGATCGGCGCGAAAATGCTCGATGGCCGCCATCTCGACGTCGTCGGCCTGGTCGAAACCCTCGCCGGCGTCGACGGCGACATTCCGCACCGACAGGCCGGTCGTCTCGCGGCTTTCCAGATCGCGCCCGATCCGCTGCATCGCATGCGCGGGCAGGAAGCCCAGCGTCCCTTCGTCGACCGGCAACCCGCTGTCGATAAACTGGCGGTGGTAGAGCTGCCGCATCGCCAAGACGATGCGATGGACGCGCTCGGCGTTGTCCTGCACGTTGGCTTCGACCCAGCGGCGGACGCAGTACTGCTGGCCGACGGCGAGGACGGCGAAGCCGATGCCCAGCACGACGAGCAGCGTACCCAGCAGGCGGCGCGACAGCGTCATGCCGGGTCATCCCGTGCAAAGGCCAGGGGATAGGGGGGCGCACGGCCGAGTTCGAGCGACAGTGCGTTGATGCATTTCTTCATCTCGATCATCGCCAGCTCGCGACCAATCGTCGCGCGACCGAGTCGTTCGAGCTCGGTGTTGCGCTCGCGCAGCTCGTCTTCCGCCTGCTTGCGGTCGGTGACATCGAAGATCACGCCATCGAAGTGGAGCTCCGTTCCGGCCGCAGCGCGGATCGGCCGCGCGTGGTCGAGTACCCAGCGCACGTCCCCGTCGGCCCGATGAATGCGGTAGACGGTGCTGAATGGACGGTCATCCCGGATCGCGGCGTCGACCTCCTGCCGCACCCGTGGCAGATCCGCGGCGAAGATCAGGTCTTGCCACGGCAGGGGATTCTCCTCGCGAAGGAAGTCCCGTGCCGAATGCCCGGTCAACGCCAGGACGCCATCCGACATCATCGTCGCGCGCCACGGCGGCAGCAACTCGCAGCGGTAGACCGCTCCCGGCAGGTTGCTGGTCAGCGAGCGGAACATCTGTTCACGTTCCGCCAGCGCGTCCGCTGCCCGCCGGCGCTCGCTGATGTCCCGCGAGATGCCGAAGATGCCGCAGATCCGCCCCTCGGCATCGCGCAACGGCCCCTTCGTGGCCAGAAACGTCCGCTTGCCGAGCGCCGTGTCGAGGCAGTCCTCGCTCGTCTCGATCCGCTCGCCGGCAACGATGCGCTCGCCGATGGCCATCAGCAGCCGGGCCTGCTCCTCCGGGAAGAGATCCCGGTCGTCGTGACCGAGCACCGCCGCGGCCGGCTTGCCGACATAGCGACACGCCGCCTGGTTGAACAGCAGGTAGCGGCCCTGGAGATCCTTGGCATAGATGGCATCGTCCGAATGGTCGGCAATGGCCTGCAGCAACTCGAGGGATCGCTGCCTCTCCTCCTGCATCGCGATCTCGCTCCGGTGCGCGGCGTCGATGCGGCTGAACTGGCGCCGCACGAGGACATAGAGCAGCAGCGTGGTGACGGCGACGAACAGCCAGCCCTTGAACAGGCTGACGCGAATGATCTGGTCCGGGTCGGTGAGCAGCGACTCCACTGCACGGTCCGAGAGCAGGATCCAGAGGCTGGCGAAAACGCCGTAGGTCGATACGACCAGAAACGAAGCCTGGTCAAGCTTCCGGCGGCGCCCGAGGTGCTGCTGCTGCGTCATGCCCGCCCAGGCGCACGGCATCGTCGCCAGCCGTTCCGGTGCCGCATGCGGATGTCCCGCCGGACCAGGTCGGGCGCCGGCCGGTCGTGCGCCAGGTCGCGGCAACGCCCGCCCGATGTCGCCGCCAGCACCCGGTACGCGCTCGCCGGCAGACCCGGGAGAACCTGCAGATTCTCTGCCGAATCATCGACGATCAGGATCGTCGCCCGCGTGCCCTCTGCCATCGATCGTGCCTCTCGCCAAGACCCGGTAGTTTAGAACAGATCGCTGCTCGTCGCCCGGGCATTTTCTCCGGCCGGGCCATGCTCCGCTGAGGCCTCGTCGCCGCGACCGCGTGCGTGGCAGCAGGCGTCGGTCGCAGCGCGACGTCGCGCCGGATCCGCAGTCGGCGCCGCACGCGAGGCGCGCGACCGCTGGCGGCGAAGGATCAGCGCGGCGCCGGGCTGTCGATGATCGCCAGCAGCTGCGCGAGTTCGCCGTCGACCGCCGCGACCAGCAGCGGGAGATCGGCCGGCGCCACGCCGGGATCCCTTGCCAGGGGCCTCTCGACCGCCTGTGCGGCCGCCGCCAGCTCCCGTGCGCCAAGCGTCGCCGCCACACCCTTGAGCGTATGCGCAATGCGCCGCGCCTCCGCGCCGGCACCACGCTGCAGGCAGTCTTCCACTTCGCGCATCGCGTTCCGCTGCGCAGTCAGCATCGAGCGCAACAGGCTCAGCAGCTTGACCCGATTGCCGCGCACGACGCCCAGGCCCTGCCGCAGATCCATGCCCGGATGCTTCGCCAGGCGGGCGATGACGGTCTCGTCGTCGGCAACGGGCGGCGCAGCGCTGTGCCCGGACACCGCCCCGCCGCCACCTGCCTGCCCGCCCTCCGCTGCCGGGTCCATGACCGGCAGCCACTTCTGCAGCGCGGCATAGAGGGTCGGCGGATCGACCGGTTTGGCGACGAAATCGTTCATGCCCGCTGCCAGACAGGCCTGGCGATCGTCGTCGAAGGCATTCGCGGTCATCGCCAGGATCGCCACGCCTTCGCGTCCGGGCAGGGAGCGGATCGCACGCGTCGCCGCGAAACCGTCCATCTCGGGCATCTGCAGGTCCATCAGGACGAGGTCGCAGGCGTGGTTGCCCAGCCACTCGACCGCCAACCGACCATTCTCGGCGACGTCGACGGACACCCCGGCCTCGCGCAGGAGTTCCGTTGCCACTTCGGCGTTGAGCGGGTTGTCTTCGACCAGAAGCACGCGTCGGCCGGCATGCGAGCGGCGCAGCTCGGCGGCACTGACGCCGCTTGTCGGACCGCTGCCGGCGGGTACCGGCTCACCGTGCTCCAGCCAGGCGGTGAACCAGACGCGGCTGCCCACCCCGGGCGTGCTTTCGGCGCCGGCATCGCCGCCCATCATCTGCGCCAGGCGGCGCGTGATCGCCAGCCCGAGTCCCGTACCGCCGTACTGGCGGGTCGTCGAGGCATCGGCCTGCTCGAACGACTGGAACAGCCGCGGCAGCACATCCGGCGCGATGCCGATGCCGCTGTCCTCGACCTCGAAGCGTACCAGGCTGCGGCTTGCGTCGCGATCGACTAGGCGGGCGCGCAGGACGATGCCCCCCTGCCGGGTGAATTTGACGGCGTTGCCGGCGCAATTGAGCAGGCACTGGCGCAGTCGGGTCAGGTCGCCACGCAGCCAGCGGGGAACGTGGTCGCCGTCAATGCGCACGCTCAGCCCCTTGGCGGCCGCGTCCTCGCCGATCAGGCTGGCGACATGGTCGAGCACTGCTTCCAGCGCGAAGTCCTGCGTTTCCAGCTCGATCCGGCCCGCCTCGATCTTCGCCAGATCGAGGATGTCGTTGATGACCGCGAGCAGATGCCTCGCCGCGTCGTCGATCCGGCCCAGCCGCTCGCGGGCGAGCGACGAGGTGGCATCGCGCCGCAGCAGGTGGGTGAGGCCGATGATCGCGTTCATCGGCGTGCGGATCTCGTGGCTCATGTTGGTGAGGAAGGCGCTCTTCGAGCGGCTGGCTGCCTCCGCCCGCGTGCGCGCCTCGCGCAGCTCGACCGTGCGCTGCTCGACGAGTTCCTCGAGATGGTGTCGGTGGGCGGCGAGTTCCTCGCCCAGCTGCTTCATCTCGGTGACGTCGTCCTTGACGGCGACGTAGTGCGAAACCGTGCCATCCGGCTGGCGGATCGGAGAAACGATGGCAGACTCGATGTATTCACTGCCGTCCCGGCGCCGGTTGACGAACTCCCCCTTCCACGTCTCGCCACGCTGCAGGCTCGCCCACAGCGAGGCATAGGTTGCCGGCGGCGTCCTGCCGGATTGCAGGAGACGCGGATTGCCGCCGATCAGTACGTCGCGACCGTAGCCGGTCTGTCGCAGGAAGGCCTCATTGACGTATTCGATCGTCCCTGAAAGGTCGGTGATGACGATGCTTTCGGGACTTTGCTCGACGGCCTGCGACAGCTTGCGCAGCGCATCGGCGGCGGCCTCGGCGCGTGCACGCGCCACCTGCGCGTCCTCCATCAGGCTCAGTGCCGCCAGGCGCGCGCGCTGCTGCTCGTCGAAGGCCTCGCGGAGCCGGTCTTCGGCAATCTTTCGCTGCGTGATGTCCTCGGAGAAGATGACGATGCCGCCGACCGTGCCGTCGCCGGCCTGCCACGGCCGCAGCTGCCAGCGCTCCCAGCGCACGCTGCCGTCGGCGCGCTCGAAGCGCTCCTCGTCGCGGCTGACGGTCTCGCCCGCCAGTCCGCGCTGGTGCGCCGCTTTCCAGGCCTCGCCGATCTCGGGGAAGACGTCGTAATGCGAGCGGCCAATGAGGTCGTGCCCGGCGAGGCCGTAGTCGTCGCGCCAGCGGCGGCTGACGGCAAGATAGCGCATCTCGCGGTCGAACATGGCGAGGGCTGCCGGCGCGTGGTCGATCAGCAAGCGCAGCCGCTGCCGGCTTTCCTGCAATGCCACGGCGTTGCTCTCCGCCTCCCGCCGCGCCGCGCTCTGCTCCGCCAGGGCAGCCTGCAGCGCCAACCCGGCCTGCTTCTGCGCGGTGAAGTCGATGAAGAACGCCAACGTTCCTTCCGGCTGCGGGATCGACGAAATGAGGATGTCGCGCCAAGTGCCGTCCTGGCAGGCAATCCGGTGCTCGCGCGGGCCGATGTCTGCGCCGGCGGCACTGCGCCGCCAGTTGGCGCGGGCGCGCTCGCGCGCCGCGGCCTCCGGGTAGGCTCGCTGAAACCACGCGTCGACATCCGGCAGTTCGTCCACCGTATAACCGAAGAGCTCGTGGAAGCGTCCGTTGAGCCGCACGATGCGACCGTCGTCGGCAACCATCGCCAGCGCCAGCGGCGCGCCATCAAGCAAGCGGTGAAACCGCTCGTCACTGGCGTTCTTCGCCGCCCGGGCGTCATCGATGCGCGCGCGCGCCGCGCTGAACTCGGCAATGCCGGAAGTGGTGCCCGACTCCTCGGCGGCGACAAGCATCGTCGCCTCGCGCTTGATTCGCCGGCTGGCGAGGACGCCGCCGACGATGCCGGCGAGCGTGGCGAGCAGGATCGCACCGGCCAGGATGACGAGCGACCTCAGCTGCGCGGCCTGATGGCTCTGGCGTGGAATCTCGACGACCACCGACCAGGCGGAATGTGCCAGCGGGACGACGAAGCGGTGGTCGGCATCGACATCGCGCGTGCTGTCGAAGCCGGCCGGCGAACGTCGCGCGATGTCGGCACCAGTGCCGTCCTGCAAGGCGAGCGACCAGTCATCAGGCATCGCCACCCGGTCGAGGCGCTGCTGCACCTGCGCCACCTCGATCGTCGTCAGCAGCAGGTGGCCGACCTTGCCGTCGCGCAGCCCGGGCACGACGATGGCGAGCAGCGGCACGTTGGCGACTGGCCCGAAGACGATGTCGCTCACCTGCGGCTGGCCGGTTTCGAGCACCAGCGGCACGACGCTGCGCCCCTGCGGCAGCGGCAACCTGGGCAGGTTCGCGCCAAAGGGTATGCGCGTGTTGAAGAGCATCTGTCGCGTACTGTCGGCGAGAATGACGTGGCTCCCGAAACTCTTCTCGAAGCTCAACGCATCGGCATAGAGATCCGGCCAGCGCCGCGGATCATCGGCCAGCCGCGAATTTGCGAGCACCTGCAGCGCGCCGATGCGCGCAATCAGGAAGCTGTCGTGGGCAGTGGCCTGGTTGTGCGCCAGGTTGCCGCCCTCGCGCAGGTGCCGGGCTTCCTGTTGCCGCAGGCTGTCCCATGCCAGCCAGACGGCGAGCAGCAGCAGCGGCGCAATGCACAGCCAGATCAGCCGCACGAGGAACGAAGCGAGTGGCCGCAACTTCATGGCTCTTCCCCCGGCACCGGGCGCCACGCCGCTTTCCGGATCGCCGGCGAAGTGACGCGGACGCTGCGGCAGCGGGTCGCCACGATGGGTCACCTGCGGCCTGTCGTCGCACCCGCCTGGTCCTCCAGAAAAACCAGCGGATAGGGCGCTTCGCGGCCGAGCTCCCGCGACAGCGCGTTGATCGTCTGCTTCATCTCGAGCATGTCGAGCTCGCGACCGATGGTAGCGCGGTTGAAGCGCTCGAGTTCGGCATTGCGCTGCCGCAGTTCGTCTTCGGCCACCTTGCGGCGGGTGATGTCGCGCGACAGGACGATGAACCGTTGGGTCTGGCCCGCCACCATCGGCTTGCAGGCGACCGAAATCTCGAAATGGCGGCTGCCTTCCGCCACCGGCAACGTGATCGTCCGGCCATAATCCGTACCGCACCGGCTGGCGGCCGCCAGCGCCGCCAGCCCCGTCGCGGCCGCCTCGGGCGGCAGCACGTCGGTCAGCTTGCGGCCGAGCAATTGATCGGCGGGAGCGGCCAGCAGGGCTTCCTGCGTGGCCATGACCTTGCAGTAGCGGCCATCGGCATCGAGCTCGAACAGCAGGTCGGGAATCGCCCGCAGCGTCGCGCCGAGGTCGTCGGCCAGCCGCTGCAGCGCCAGTTCGGCAGCCTTGCGTGCGCTGACGTCGCGGTCCAGTCCGCGATAACCGCGCAGCGTTCCGTCGGCGGCGAGGATCGGCATGCCATTGGTCGACACGTGGCGCAGGCTGCCGTCCCGGTGCAGGTGGACGTTGTCGAGGTCGCGGAAAGGCGCCCGGCGCGCAGCGATGTCGCGAAACAGCGAACGTACGCGTTCCGCCTCGACCGGCGGCATGAAATCGAAGGGCGTCCTGCCGATCACTTCGGCCGCGCTGTAGCCGAGCAGGCTCTCGACGCCCGCGGAGGCGTAGGTGTAGCGGGCCTCGCCATCGACTTCCCAGATCCAGTCGGCGGAAGCCTCGACGATGTCATGGAAACGGCGCTCGCTCTCGCCCAGCGCGATCTCGGTCGCCATGCGTTGCGAGATGTCCTCGGCGAAGATGACGATGCCGCCGATCGCGCCTTCCGGCAGCAGCCACGGGCGCAGCTGCCAGCGCAGCCACTGCACGCTGCCGTCGGCGCGGTCGAAACGGTCCGCCTCGCTGCCCAGCGCCTCGCCCGCGAGCCCCCGTCGATGCAGTTCCTTCGCTTCCTCGCCGATCTCGGGGAAGACCTCGTAGTGCGAGCGACCGATGAGGCTCTGCCCGCCCAGACCGAATTCCTTCGACCAGCGGTCGCTGGCCGCAACGTAGCACATGTCGCGGTCGAACATCGCCAGCGCCACCGGCGAATGCTCGACCAGCAGGCGCAGGCGCACCGCGCTTTGCAGCAGCGCATCGCGCGCCTGCTGGCTGGCGGTGATGTCGCGCGAGATGCCGAAGATGCCGATGATGCGCTGCCCGGCATCGCGCAGCGGCCCCCTCGTCGAGAGGAAGGTCCGCCTGCCGTGGGGCAAGTCGAGCACTTCCTCGTTGGTTTCGATGCAGCCGGTGGCAATGACGCGTTCATCGACCGCGCGGACCATCGCCGCCTGCGCCGCCGGGAAGAGCGCGCGCTCGTCGCGGCCGAGGACTTCGCCCGCCGGCCTGCCGACAAAGCGGCTGGCGGCGGGGTTGAACAGCAGATAGCGGCCATCGAGGTCCTTGGCGAAGATCGCGTCGTCCGAATGTTCGGAGATGGCGGCAAGCAGCTCATAGGTGCGCTGCCGGTCGCGCAGGTTCTCGACCTCGCGTCGCAGCGAGGCCTGCAGTTTGCCCAGATAATGTCTGACGAGGAAGAACAGCAACAGCGAAGTCGCTGCGACATAGAGCCAGCCTTTCAGCATGCTGGCGCGGATGATCGCTTCCGGGGTGCTGAACAGCGACTCGACCGCCTGGTCGGAGAGCAGAATCCACAGGCAGCCGAGCGCGGCGTAGACGACGGCGATCGTCAGGGCGGAACGTGTCGTGAAACGCCTGTCGTTCAGGCGCGCCGCATCATCGACAGCCGTCGGGCTCACCGGGCCAGCTCGGAACGAGCGGCGCGAGCGGCGCCGAGCGAAGCCAGCGCAGTGCCGTACTCGAAAGCGTTCACCTGCCGCTGCAGGCGGTCCAGCTGCTCGCCCAGGGCCAGGCGCAACAGCGGAGCCGATTCATGCAGGACCTGATTCGCTTCGATATCGTCCGCCTGCAGCAGATCCTCCAGCCGCGCCAAGAGGGCGCGCGCAGTCGGCCAATCGACGGCATCCGGCGCGACGGTTCCAGGTTCCGCCGGCTGCGCCGTTGACCTCGGCGGCGGCGGCTGGTGCCGCGGCAAGCCGCGATCTGCGTCCCCGCCGCTCCTGCCGAGACGCACCACGAAGCCGAAGCTGCTGCCCTCGCCCGGGCGACTGTCCACCTTGATCGTGCTGCCCATCAGCTGCGCCAGGCGCTGGCAGATCGCCAGCCCCAGCCCCGTGCCGCCGTAGCGGCGGGTCGTCGACGAGTCGGCCTGCTCGAAGGCGCCGAACAGGCGGCCAAGGGTGTCGGGTGCGATGCCGATGCCGCTGTCGCGCACCTCGAAGCGAACGAGCACGTCGGCGGCGCGCTCCTCGATCATCCGCGCCCGCAGGAGTACGGATCCCCGCTCGGTGAACTTGATCGCATTGCTGACGAGATTCAGCAGCACCTGCGTCAGACGCATCGCGTCGCCATGCAGGCCGGTGGGCAAGGCCGGATCGACGTCGAACAGCAGCTCGAGCCCCTTCGCGACGGCCTGTTCGGCAAGAACGGAGCGGATCTGGTCGAGCACGGCTGCCAGAGCGAAATCGGCCTGCTCGAGGTCGAGCCTGCCGGCGTCGATCTTCGCCAGGTCGAGGACATCGTTGATGATCGACAGCAGGTGCTGGGCGGCATCGGCGATCTTGCCGAGTTGCGCCTGCTGCCGCGCATCAACGGTACTTCGTCGCAGCAGGTGGGTCAAGCCGATGATGGCGTTCATCGGCGTCCGGATCTCGTGGCTCATGTTGGCCAGGAAGACGCTCTTCGCCCGGCTCGCGGCCTCGGCCGCGTCGCGCGCCGCCGCCAGTTCGACGGTGCGCGTCGCCACCAGCTCCTCGAGATGCAGCCGGTAATGCGCCAGCTCGCCTTCGGCTCGCCGGCGCTCGGTGATGTCGTCGAAGCAGCTGTAAACCTCGACCAGCCGGCCGTCCTTGAACAGCGGCATGGCGATGACGTCGATCCAGACGTACTTTCCGCGGACTGGATTGAAGACCCCCATCACGACGTTGCGCACCGCCTGGCCGGTGCGCAGCGCGACCATGCTCGGATGCTGCTCGCCGGGAAATGCCGAACCGTCCTCGTGCAACGCCTGCCAGCACGGGTCCGCTGAGCGGCGATTGCGCAGCTGCTGCAGGCCAACGCCGAGAATGCGCTCGGCAGCAGGATTGGCGGCCGTGATGCAGCCCTCGAGGTTCTGATAGACCACTCCCTGCGACACGGTCTCGAACAGCATCCGGTAACTCTGCTCGCTTCGCCGCAGCGCTTCTTCGGCCCCATGCCTGTAGAGCGCCATGTCGACGACGACCCTGAGTTCGCGGTCGTCGAAAGGCTTCAGGATATACCCGGAGGGCTCGGCCTGCTTCGCCCTTTCGAGCGTCGCGTCCTCCGAATAGGCGGTGAGGAAGACCACCGGGATGCCGAAGCGCCGGCGAATCTCCTCCGCCGCAGCGACACCGTCCATGGCGCCGGCGAGATGGATGTCCATCAGCACCAGGTCGGGGCGCAGCCGCTCGCTCAGTTCGAGTGCCTGTTCACCACTCGGACAGCCGTCGATCGCCCGGTACCCGAAGCGGATCAGGCGCGCCTTGATGTCCGCCGCCACGATGAACTCGTCCTCGACGATGAGGATGGCCTTGTCGTTCATTCGCTCCTCCCACTCAACCCGCGCGGCACGGGAAAGCGATGCGGAACTCGCTGCCGCCCTCATTGCCGATGTCCACCACGCCCTGCAACTGGTTGACCAGCATGCACACCAGCTGCAGCCCCAGGCTGTCGCTGCTGCGCGGGTCTTCAGGCGGCAGGCCGACGCCGTCGTCCGTCACCGACAACCTCAACAGCCCTTTGGGCAACATGCTTGCCGCGACGACGATCTGCCCGCTGCGCCCCCCCGGGAAAGCGTGCTTCAAGGCGTTGGACACCAGTTCGTTGATGATCAGCCCACAGGGCACGGCCTGATCCAGCGGCAACGAGAGGTCGTCGATCCGCTGCTCCAGGCGGACGTTGGCGGCCACCGAACCGGCGGCGTGCCACAACGGCGCACACAGACTGCCGACGTACTGCGGCAAGCCGATCCGCGCGAGGCTGCCCGACTGGTAAAGCGCTTCGTGCAGCAGCGCCATCGACCGGATGCGGCTCTGCGTGTCGCGCAGCGTCTCGCGCGCCTCCGGGATCTGCGTCCGGTTCAATTGCAGGTTGAGCAGGCTGGTGATGATCTGCAGGTTGTTCTTCACCCGGTGATGGACTTCCTTCAAGAGGACGGTCTTCTCGTCCAACGACGCGCGCAGGCTTTCCTCAGCCTCCTTGCGGTCGCTGATGTCGGTGCAGATCGCGCCCAGGGCATCGATCCGGCCACCGGCATCGCGCAGCGGGAACTTCACCGAGACATAGGTGCGCCGGCCATCGGCGAGCAGCGCCGACTCCTCGAATTCCAGGGAATGCCCCGCCTCGAGCACTTGCCGGTCATTGCTCGTGAAGTCTGCCGCCTCATTCTGCGGGAAAATCTCGGCGACCGTGTGACCGAGCAGTCGTTCGCGTGGCAGGCCGAGCACCGCTTCCGTATGGCGATTGACGACGAGGAACTGTCCCTGCAGGTCCTTGATCCAGACCAGGCTCGTGGCATTGTCGAAGAAGGCCTTCAGACGCCCCTCGCTGGCTGCGAGTTTCCGGTTGCTTTGCGCCGTCGCGCGCAGCGCGGCGGCGACGCGCAGCTGACCCCAGGCGAGAACGCCCATCAGGGCCGCCAGCAGTGCGCTGCCGAGGCTGCCGGCAAGGGCGATCAGCTTCGACTCCTCGGTGTTGAGCCGCGCGTCGAATGCGGCGCGGGAAGTGACGAGCAGCGACCAGCGATGGCCGCCGTACTCGAGCGGGCGCAGGGTGCGGAACGCGGCGGTTTCGGCGGCACGATGCGCCTCGTCGCTGTCGAACATCAGGGCTTCGGGCGCCACGAGGGCGCCATCGTAGATCTCGACGTCGAGCCCGGCGAGTACGCCCGCCAACCCGACGGCGCCGAGCACGCCGCGCATCAGGTCGTGCATGCGCAAGGGCGAATAGGCCCAGCCCAGCAGACTGGCCCGGCGTTCCTCCACCGTGTCGTGGGCGAGGCCGCGACCATAGACTGGCACGTAGATGAGGAAGCCGGGCTGGACAGCGGTCTTCGTTTCCTGCACCAGCGTCACCTTGGCCGACAAGGTCGCCCGGTTTTCGTCGCGCGCCCGCGCCATTGCCGCGTGGCGCACCGGCTCCGAGAACATGTCATAGCCGAACGCGCGCAGGTTGCGGCCGGAAAATGGCTCCAGGTAGATGATCGACGTATAGACTTCGCGCTCGCCATCGGGACGGATGGCGTACTCGGGGAAGCCTTCGCGGCGCATGGCTGCCGTGTGCGCCGCCTTGCGCCCGGGCGGAACGAGCAGCGAGAAGCCGACGCCCAGGATGCCCGGGTAGCGCTCGTCGAGCCGCAAGGCGGTGACGTAGGCGCGAAACTCCTGCCGCGTCACGTCCTCCGAGGAGTCGAACAGGCCGACGACGCCGCGCAGCACCTGGACGTTGCCATCGATCTGGCGCCTGAGCGCATCCGCCAGCCTGTCGACCGAGAACTCGAATTCCGCCGCCAAGGTGCGCTCGGCATCCTGACGGGCGCCCCGCCACAGCCAGCCGGTCACCGCCAGGCCCAGGAGCAGGACCAGCCACGGCAGCAGCAACAACAGGCGCCGCCGGCTGGCGGCGACCGCGACTGGCCGCCGCCAGCCGGCAGCGGCCGCGCGCAGTGCGTCCCGCCACTGCCACAGATTAAGGCCCATCAGCGTCAACGTCCGGCATCCGCGCCTCCGCCGCCACCGCCGAGGACGACTCCTCCCGCTCGATTCGGGCCGGCGAGCGATCGCCGGTGGCGCGACGCGCGCACGCCTCGAGGGCGAAAGCCGCGCGCAAACCGGTCGCCAACAGGCTCCGTACGGCCTCGACTTCGCGCGACAGCCGCTCGATCTCGGGCGCCGGCTGCCTGTCGCGGATCGCCACTTCCAGTTCGCCGGCCGCCGCCTGCAGTCGGGTGGCGCCCAGCGCGCCAGCGGCGCCCTTGAGCGAATGCGCCGATCGCCGGGCGGCGATTGCGTCGCCGGTAGCGAGCTGGCGGTCGATTTCGGCCGCGTCGCCGGCTTGCTCGGCGACGAACTGCCGCAGCAGCCGCAGGTACGTCTCGCGCCGGCCGCCGACGCATTGCAGTCCGCGTCGCACGTCGAACCCGGGAATGTCGGCCAGCACCGCCAGGCAGCCGTCGTCCGCCGCCGCTGCGGATCGCTCGGGCAGCGGGACCGCGAACGCTGCCGTCGCAGCCGGCGGGCGCAGCGGCAGCCAGCGCAGCAGGGTGGCATGCAGCACGGCCGGATCGACCGGCTTGGCGACGAAATCGTTCATGCCCGCAGCCAGGCAGCGCTGGCGGTCGTCGTCGAAAGCGTTCGCCGTCATCGCCACGATCGGGATCGTCTCGCCGCCCGGCATGGCGCGGATCGCCCGCGTCGCTGCCATCCCGTCGAGCACCGGCATCTGTACGTCCATCAGGATCAGGTCGTAGCGCTCACTGCCGACTCGCGCCGTCGCCTGGCTGCCGTTCTCCGCCGTGTCGACGGCGAAGCCGAGGGCCTGCAGCTGCTCCAGCGCCACTTCGCGATTGACTGGGTGATCCTCGACCAGAAGGACGCGGGCACCCCGGCACACGCGGCGCAGCGCATTTTCGGCCGCGTCGGCGTGCGCTGCCGTGGTGGCGCCCGGCGGGTCACCGTGCCCGCGCCGCAGGCAGGCCGTGAACCAGAAGGTGCTGCCCTCGCCGGGCGCACTGTCGACGCCAGCCTCGCCAGCCATCAGCTCGGCCAGCCGCCGGGTGATCGCCAGTCCGAGACCGCTCCCGCCATGGCGACGGGTGGTCGAGGCGTCTGCCTGCTCGAAGGCGTCGAAGATTCGCCCCTGGTCGGCAGGGGCGATACCGACGCCGGTGTCGTGCACTTCGAAACGGACGCGCAGCGAGTCGCCGTCGTCCGCCAGCAGCTGCGCGGCCAGGATGATGCTGCCGCGCTCGGTGAACTTGAGGGCATTGCCGGCGTAGTTGAGCAGCGCCTGCCGCAGCCGGGTCGCGTCGCCGCGCAGCCACAGCGGCGCGCTGGCGCAGTCGACCCAGGCCAGCACGCCTTTCGCCTGCGCGCCGTCGGCGATCAGCGAACGGACCTGATCGAGCAGCGCGGGAAGGGCAAAGTCGCTCTCCTCCAGCGTCAGCTTGCCGGCCTCGATCTTCGACAGGTCGAGGACGTCGCTGATGACGCTCAGCAGGTGGCGTCCGGCGGCGTCGATCTGCTGCAGCCACCCGGCCTGCCTGGGCGTGACGCCGGAGCGGCGCAGCAGATGGGTCAGGCCGAGGACCGCGTTCAGCGGCGTGCGGATCTCGTGACTCGTGTTGGCGAGGAAGACGCTCTTGGCCCGGTTCGCGGAGTCGGCCCGTTCGCGGGCTTCGGCCAACTGCCGGGTGCGCTCGGCCACCAGTTCCTCGAGATGGTGGCGATGCCGGTCGAGTTCCTCGCCGAGCCGCTTCCGTTCGCTGATGTCTTCCTTGACGGCGACGTAATGGGTGATGCGTCCGTCCGCCTGGCGAATGGGCGTGATGATGGCAAACTCGAAATACTCGCTGCCATCCTTGCGCCGGTTGTGGAATTCACCCCGCCAGAGGTGGCCGCTGCCGAGTGCCTGCCACAACGCCGCGTGGGTGGCAGCGGGCGTCTTGCCGGAGTTCAGGATACGCGGGTTCTCGCCCAGGACCTCTGCGCGGGCATAGCCGGTGGTGCGGACGAAGGCTTCATTGACGTATTCGATGCGCCCATCGAGGTCGGTGATGACGATGCTCTCGGGACTCTGCTCGACCGCCAGCGACAGCGGCCGCAAACGGTTCTCGAAAGACTTGCGTTGGGTGATGTCGAGCGCCGTGAAGGTGACGCCCTTGCCGTGGTCGCCCGGCTCGAAGGGACAGGACGACAGAAGGACGTCGATCATCGCGCCGTCCTTGCGTCGCCAGCGCGTTTCGACCATACCCAGACCGTGTTCGGCGATCTGGCGATACTTTTCCTCGCCGACGTAACGGAATTCCTCGTCCGTCGCGTACAGCAGGCGCGAGCTGAAGCCGATCAACTCCTCGCGGCTGTAGCCGGTCATCTCGAGGATGCGCGGATTGACCTCGCGCAACACGCGATCGACGACCACGCCGATACCGATCGGCGCCGCCCGAATGATCGCGCGCAGTTGCGCCTCGCTCTCGCGCAGGACATCCTGCGCCCGCTTGTGCTCGCTGAGGTCGGTCACCACGACGCTGAACGTCGTCGCGGAACCGGCAGACAGGGTCGCGAACGCCAGCAGCAACGGCAGCGTCGTACCATCGGTGGCACGACCGCTCAGCTCGCCGCTGCTGCAGCCGCTGCGCGCGGCCTGCAGCAGCGCACGCAGCGCCGGGCGGCCCGACGGGTCGACCAAGGTCTCGAGCGACGAGCCGGCGACGCGGTCCGCTGCAATCCGGAAAATCTCGGCGAAGCGCCGGTTGCCATACAGGATGAGCGCGTCCGCCGAGAGCACGGCCACCCCGTCGCTGATGCGGTCGACGAGCGCGCGACAGGTCTCCGGCGACGACAGGACGGCTTGCGCGTCCGCCGACGCCACTTCGCGCGGAGCACCATCGCCATTGGCCGTCAGGCCGGTCATGAGATTCTCCAGGTTGGGTCGCTGCAACCGCTCCCCCGCTGGCGAAGGACCGCCAGGGTTCAACGGATGCGGTGCGTTCCGCGTCCGCCTGCGCGACGGAAGGACCGCCGTCGCCGCGCTTTTCGGAGCCAGTCAATCATGAGCCATTCCCGGCAAAAAATCCATCATTTGGGTCTGGTATTTCGGCTCGCTTCGCGCAGGATCGCCAGCGCCCGCTCGTAATCGAAGCGATCGATGTCTCGTGCCAGATTCGTCGCCGCCTCGATGCCCAAAGCCGCCTGCAACAGGGGTGCAATCGTGCGGAACTTGTCGCCGGCACGCATGTCGTCTGCCGACAGCAGCGCTTCCAGCTCAGCCAGCGCCAAACGGGCACCCGACCCGTCCTCATCGGCGCGGGATGCCGCCGGCTCAGCCGGCAGCGCCGCGCGCAAGGCCACCGACAGCGCGCCCTGCGCCGCCTCGACCTCTGCCAGCAGCCGTCCTGTCTCGGCCGCCGACCGTCCCGCGCGCAGCGCGTCCTCCAGTTCCGCGGCCAGCATCTGCAGGTGGGCGGCGCCCAGCGCACCGGCCGCACCGCGCAACGAGTGCGCCAGGCGACACGCCGCCACACGATCGCCGGCGGCCAGGCAGCGCCGCAGATCCCCGCCTTCCTCGGCGACGGACTCGGCGAAGCGGCGCAGCAAGCGAAGGTAGGTGTCGGAACGGCCACGGACCCGCTCGAGGCCCAGATGCGGATCGAAACCGGGAATCGCCGCCAGTCGCTGCGCCAGGTCGGTCGCCACTTCGGCAGCGGGATCGGCGGCGGCAGGCGCTGCCGGCGCGCTGCGGCCGGCCAACCAGCGGAGGATCGTCGCGAACAGGACTTCCGGATCCACCGGCTTGCCGACATGGTCACTCATGCCGGCATCGAGGCAGCGCAGCCGGTCTTCCTCGAAGGCATTGGCGGTCATCGCCAGGATGGGAACGTGTTCGCCCCCCGCCATCGCACGGATCGATCGGGTCGCGTCCAGTCCGTCGAGCACCGGCATCTGCACGTCCATCAGGATCAGGTCGTAGGCCGTCCGGCGCGCCAGCTCGACCGCCTCGGCCCCGTCGTGCGCGACATCGACCAGCAAGCCGATTTCCTGCAGCAGGCCCAGCGTCACTTCCCGATTGATTGGATTGTCCTCGGCCAGCAGCAGGCGAGCACCGCTGTGCCGTTGCGCCAACGCCTGCTCGGCGCTCTGCTCCGGAGCGGGATCCGCCAGCGGCTCGCCCGGGGCCGCTGGCGGGGGTGTGCCGCCGCACTTTTCGAGGGGGATGACGAACCAGAACGTACTGCCCTGACCGGGCTGGCTGCGGACACCGAGGGTCCCGCCCATCAGTTGCACCAGCCGCCGGTTGATCGACAGCCCGAGACCGCTGCCGCCGAACTGGCGGGTCGTCGAACTGTCACCCTGCTCGAAATCACGGAACAACCGCTCCTGCTCCGTTGGCTCGATACCGGGGCCGGTGTCCTCGACCTCGAAACGCACCCGCCAGGCGCCGGCCGCTTCCTCGACGGCCTGCACGCGCAGCGTGATGGAGCCACGGTCGGTGAACTTGAGGGCATTGCCGGCGAAGTTGATCAGGATCTGCCCCAGGCGCAGCGCGTCGCCGCGCAGCCTGCCAAGCAGCGGATCGACTTCGCTGATGAGCGCCAGTCCCTTGGCTCGCGCTCCGTCGCCGATCAGGACGAAGACCTGGGCAACGATCTCGTCGATCGCGAACTCGGACTGCGCGAGTTGCAACTGGCCCGCTTCGATCTTCGACAGATCGAGCACGTCGTTGACCACCCCGAGCAGGTGATCGGCGGCGGCGCCGATCTTGTCCAGCTGTTGCCGCAGCTTCTCGTCGCTCGCCCGACGCCGCGCCAGGTAGGTCATGCCCAGAATGGCGTTGAGCGGTGTGCGAATCTCGTGGCTCATGTTGGCGAGAAACGTACTCTTCGCCCGGCTGGCCGCTTCCGCGGCATCCTTGGCGACGGCCAGGGCCGCATCGGCGCGGCGACGCATGACGATGCGCCAGAGATCGTCGCCGATCAGCTGCAGTTCGCGCTCGTCCGAATGATCGTAATCCGTGGCCTTGTTGCCGACGCCGAACAACACCCGCACCTGCTCATTCTCGACGATCGGCACGCCGAGGTGACGGATCAGGTGGGCATGGCCCGGCGGGTAGCCGTGCCGGTCGGGCAGGCTCTGGTAGTCATTGTGTACCACGGCACGGCGCAGTCGGGCGGTGTCGGCCCAGACACCGGCCAGCGCGATCGGGTAGTGGCTGTCGTAGGCGGCGGTGCAATGCTTCAGGGTCCCCGCCGACCAGGTGTAGAGCTGGATCGTCTCCTGGTCCTCGTTGACCAGGTGCAGGTAGCCGATCTCGCTCTCGGTCAGGCGGACCGCTTCCTCGATGCCGCGCTGCAGGAGCTCGCGTTCGCTCATCCGCTCGGCCTGCTGGCTCATGTCGAACATGGCCTGGAGCCGCGTGTCGCTGATCAGCAGTCGCCGGTTGGCGGCCTCGAGCCGGGCCGTCCGCTCCGCCACCAGTTCTTCCAGATGGTGGCGGTGCTGCTCGAGTTCGGCGGCGACCTGCCGGCGCTCGCTGATGTCCTGGAAGGTCCCGGTGAGGTAGGTTTCCCCCCGGTACTCCACCCGGCCGACGCAGCGCAACTCCGCCCAGAAGCGGCGTCCCGACGCGGCGATCATTTCGCACTCCAGGCAGAAGGTCGCGCCGCGCGCCCAGCTTTCCTGCAAGTGCTGGCGAACGCTGTCGCGGCATTCCGGCGCGTAATAGCGCAGGCCCTCCTCCAGCGTCGCCGGTGGCTGCTCCCGGGGATGTTCGACGAGCCTGAAGACCTCGTCGGTCCACATCACCGTGTCCGTCAGCGGATTCGCCTTCCAGCCGCCGACGCGGGCGATGGCCTCGCTCTCGCGCAGGAACATCGTCGCCTCGCGCAGCGCCGCCTCGGCGCGCTTCTGCTCGCTGACGTCGCGCCAGATCCCGAGGAAGTAGTCGCGGCCATGCAGATGGATCGCGCGCACGCTGACCTGCGCCTCGAGGATGTGGCCATCCTTGCAGCGGTGCCGCGAGTCGAAACGCGCGCCGCCGGCGGCGCGCAACTGCGCGCACAGCGCCCTGATCTCGTCTTCTCCCCGATCCGCCTGGATCGCCACCAGCGACATGCCGAGCAGTTCCTCGCGGCTGTAGCCCAGCATCCGGCATGCGGCGGCGCCGACCTCGACGAAGCGGAGGGTCTCGGCATCCACCAGGTCGATCGCCTCGCCGGCTTCGTTGACGATCGTCCGGTACAGTTCCTCGCGCTCGCGCAGCGCCTCCTGCGTCACGCGACTGGCGGTGATGTCGTGGGCGATGCCGAGGACGCCGATCAGGCGGCCGTCACTGCCGCGCATCGGGGTCTTGATCGTCTCGAACAGGCCGCGACGACCGTCGGCGGCAAAGGTGAGCCATTCCTCGTTGACCCGCGGCCCGCCGGCGGCGACCGCGGCCCGGTCGTTTGCCCGGAAGAAATCGGCCAGCTCGCGATCGACGAAGTCGTCGTCGGTGCGGCCGACGATCGCCGCTTCGCTGGCGGCGAACAGGCGCTCGAAAGCCGGGTTGCAGGCGAGATAGACGCCCTGCGGATCCTTCAGCCAGACCAGGTCGGGGATGGTCTGGAGCAGCGTCCGCAATTGCGCCCGTTCGTCTTCCAGCGCGCGCTGCGCCCTGTTCCGCTCGGTGACGTCGCGGAAGCTCCACAGGCGCGCCCGCTGCCCATCGAGGGGAAACGCGCGCGTGAAGCGTTCGAAGACCCGGCCATCCCGGAATTCGACGATGTCCCACCGACTTTCGTCTCTCCGGTAGAGTCGCTGCACGTCGCTCAGGAAGGTCTCGGGCTGCGACACCTGGTCGAGCACGTGGCCGAGCAGCCGCTCGTCCAGCCCGGCAGCCATCAGTTCCTCCGGGACCCGCCACAACTCCTGGAAGCGGCGGTTGGCGGTCAACACCGAACCGTCCTCAGCGATGACCAGGATGCCGTCGGCAGTCGAGTCCAGGGTGGCGCGCAACAGGGCCTCGCTGCGCTGCAGCGCCTTTTGCTGCCGCAGCGATTCCGTGACATCACGGGCGACGCCGATCAGTGCCGGCCGGCCGTTCCAGCGACCGGTGGCCACGCGGGTATCCACCGGCACGAGGGTGCCGTCCGCCTTGCGCAGCGGCAGCGAGCAATGTCCACCCGCACCGGTGACGATCCCAGCCACGACGCGGCGGCATTCGTCACCCACTTCGGGCGGATGGACGGCCGACACCGGCTGACCGAGCAGTGCCTCACCGTAGCCCAGCCCCTCGGCCACCGCCGCGTTGTAATGCACGATGCGACCCTCGGCATCGAGCACGAACACATGATCGGTGATGGCGCCGAACAAACCCTCCAGGTCCTGCCGCTCCCTGGCAACCCTCTCGTGCTCATGGAGCAGTTCGAGTGCCAGGGTGAACTGCCGCGCCAGCGTCTCCAGTGCGGTCACGGTCAACGGCCGCACCGCGCCCATTTGCCTGCTGGCCAGGTTGAGGCAGGCGACCGGCTCGCCGCCGACGTGGATCGGCAGAACCACCAGCGAGACGATCCCCTCCGCGATCAGTTCCGGTTTCGCAACCAGCGCGGAGTCGGTGCAGAAATCCTGTGGCGGTACGCAACTGCAGCGCAAACGCCCCGCGCGGATCACCTCCGCCTGCGGCGAATCGGCGGCCAGATGACGCACCTCGGCGAGGAAGGTTGCGGACAGTCCACGTTCGACCACCAGCCGATAGCCGCCGTCCGGCTCGCGCCAGTAAAGCCCGCCGCCGTCCAGTTCGGGCAGGCGCAACGCGCTGTCGAGGATTTGCGGCAGCAGCGTCGCGCGATCCGGCCCCAGCGCGAGCGCCCCGGCAAAGTCGTGCTGTGTCTGCAGCAGCAACTCGGCATGCTTGCGCTCGGAGATGTCGATCATCGTGCCCGCGGTCAGCAGCGCCTGCCCCGCCGCGTCGCGTCGTACGACACGGCCGCGCGCGTTGAACCAGATCCATCGTCCGTCCGCCGCGCGCAGGCGATACTCGGCCTCGTACAGCCGGGCTTCGGGCGCCAGCAGCGTCGCCTCGACCTGCGCCAGCACCGCCGGCCGGTCGTCCGCATGGATCAGGTCGAGCCACGCCTGCATGCCGCCGGGAATCATGTCGCTGCCATGGCCGAGGAGGGAGCACAGGTGGGCATTCCAGGCGCAGCGATCGGCACCGTGGTCGTATTCCCAGACGCCGATGCCGGCAGCGTCGAGCACCCAGTCCAGCGAAGCCTGCCGGCCGGCTGGCGCCGCGTCGGGCGCGTTCCGGCCAGCCGGATACCCGGGCAGGTCAGCGGCGGTCGATGACTTCATCGGATGGCTCGCTGCAGGGCGATGTGAAGCTCACGGTGACCCGACCGACGGACGCTGCCCGACCACGCCGACGCACCACCGACTCAGGCACCGGCCCGACTTCTGAGCCGGCCCTCGACCCGGTCCAGTTTCGCCAGCAGCGTCTTCTCGTCATCGCCATAGCGCTCGGCAACCGCCAGGAACCGGTCGAACGAAGCGAGAAAAGCCTCGACCACGTTCGGATCGAAATGTCGTCCGCTCTCGGCAGCGATGATCTCGCGTGCCTGGTCAGGCGGCAGTGGCGCCTTGTAGACGCGCCGCGTGATCAGCGCGTCGAAGACATCGGCCAGGGCCATCAGACGAGCCGGGATCGGGATCGCGTTCCCGGCCAGTCCTTCCGGGTAACCGCTGCCATCCCAGCGCTCGTGGTGGTAATGGGCGATTTCCTTCGCCAGGGCGAGGAACTCGACCGGCTGTTCGGCGTCGCTCTCCGCATGCTCGATGGCCTCCATGCCGATCCTGGCGTGCGTCTTCATGATCGCCCACTCGTCGGCATCCAGCTTGCCGGGCTTCAGCAGGATGTGGTCGGGGATACCGACCTTGCCGATGTCGTGCAGCGGCGCCGACTTCGCCAGCAGCTGGATGTTGCGATCGCTCATGAACGCGGCGTAGCCCGGATGATCGCGCAACTCGATGGCCAGGATGCGCATGTATTCCTGCGTGCGGCGCAGGTGATTGCCGGTTTCCGGATCCCGTGTCTCGGCCAGCCGCGCCAAGGCATGGATGGTGATGTCCTGGACGAGCTGGTTCTCGGCCATGCGCCGGGCGATTTCGGCCTCGAGGAAGGTGTTCTGGTCGCGCAACCAGTCGCGCGCCCGTTTCAGCTCGAGCTGGGTACGCACACGGGCCAGCACGATCAGCGGCCGCAGCGGCTTGGAGATGTAATCGACCGCCCCGAGCTCCAGGCCGTAGTGCTCGTCGACGGTCGTATCCAGCGCCGTCACGAAGATGACCGGGATGTCGCTCGTTCGCGGATCCTCGCGCAGAGAGGCCAGCACGGCGTAGCCGTCCATTTCCGGCATCATCACGTCGAGCAGGATCAGGTCCGGCTTGGGCGCGGAAACCGCGATGCGCAGGGCGGCGCGGCCCGAATTGGCCACCCGCACCCGATACTCGGGTTGCAGCAGTTCGCCGAGAACCGCCAGGTTCTCCGGCGTGTCATCGACAACCAGGAGCGTCGCCTTCCCTTCGGTCGCCAACAAGCCATTCGAGTTCACGCGTCACTCCCGAGTATCACCGTCCGCCCATCGCACCATCGATGGCAAAGCCAAGTGCAGCACGGCGAGTGTAGGGCGCTGGTCGGGGTGCGTCAACCAGCAACGGAGAGTCCCCCGCCTCTACCGGGGAAGCGAAAAAATCCGACGTTTCAGGGGCCGGTCGGCGAACTGCGACCCTTGATCGACAGTCCGCTGCGCATCCACGGCTCGGCTGCCAGCGCTCGCGGGGGCTCATGAGCTCGGGCTCGCCCTCGGCGAGGCGCAATACGGTGACAGTATACTCAATTACTGTTTCCACCGGCAAAGGCAGGAAGCCCCCCGGGTCTGGTGCATCGCTCGGATAGCCGGTCGCAATACGCCGCCAGCGACTCTCGCCAAGTTCTCCAAGCGCGGGATGACCCTTTCCGTGAGCCGCAAGGGCGACTGTTGGGACAACGCCCCAAAGGAATCGGCCAATGGCACGGTCAAGATCGAGTGCGTGCTCGGAGAACATTTCCGTACGCGCGCCGAGGCTCAGCAGGCGCTGGTCGAATACATCGGTTACTACAATACCCAGCCTCGCCACTCATCGTTGGGCAACCTGTCACCGGCGGCATTCGAACAGCGCTGGCATGACGCCCTGTCGCCGACCGGCGCGGGAGGAACCTTGCAGTGAGCAGCGCCGCGTTATCCACCGCCGGCCGGTTTCCGGTTCGTCGCAAGCGACCGAACCGGCCGGCAGTGGATAACGCTCCTCGCCTCCTGGCGTCCACTGAACGCGTACCGGTGCAGTTTCTTTCCGCCGCCATTGACACACCTCTAGCTCTATACTCTCCTCCTCAGGATAGAAGATGCCGTGCTGACAGCAACGGAGCTCGAACGATGGACTCAACCGTGGAACAGACTTTGATCTCGCAGCTGAGAACGCTTGCGCCGCAGCAGGTGGCGGAGGTCGTCGACTTCGTGGAGTTCCTTGCTGCCAAGGCGAGCAAGCGCGCGGCGTTGGATCGGCTGCTGGCCATCGCGCCTGCGCTGGAAGCGGCCGGCGTCCAGCCGGTGAGCGAGGAAGAAATCGCTGCCGAGGTCAAGGCCGCACGCGACGAACGGCGCCTGCAACCGGCAGCCTTGGCGGCGCAGCCCGCCGCCAAGGACTCCGGTGCGGATCGTCATTGACACGAACGTCGCGCTGTCGGCACTGCTGTGGCGCGGCACGCCATATCGGTTGCTGCAGGCCCTTCGCCAGCGCGGCGATTTGCAGCTCGTCAGCAGCCCCACACTGCTGGAGGAACTATCCGACGTGCTCAGGCGGCCGGTCGCAGCGAAGCGGCTGGCGATTATCGGCATGACGGTGCACGAGGTGCTGGCCGATTACGTTGAGGCCGTCGAATGGGTCGTGCCCACCGACGTGCCGCGCGTGGTGCTCGGCGACGCGGATGACGATCACGTCATTGCCGCGGCGGTAGCCGGCAGCGCAACCTTGATCGTCTCGGGCGACGGCGACTTGCTCAGTATCGGCAGCTATCAGCGCATCTCCATCGTCTCGGCGCGGGATGTTCTTGCTCGGATTGATGCGCAAGGCAAAGCCTGAGCCCACGATCCTTTGGGTGTTGGAATGTTGGACTTGACCCCGCTGTTGCTGTCTTAAATCCGGTGACAAATCCGGTGACAGTATATTTAATTACTGTTTCCAACAGCACAGGCAGGAAGTCCCCCGGGAAGCCTGCATGCGGATCAGCGATCGGCGCGCAGTGCTGCTGCGATGGTGAGCAGCCCAGCGGCTGTGAAGCGGACCGATCCCGGCCATCGGACGACGAAGCAAGCATGCAGTACACGAAGTACCGCCCGCACCCATATGATTTCCGATGCGTCATGGGTGCTTTCCCGCCATGGCCCGTGAGGGCGTCCGACGACCTGGTGCAAACGCCGCTCTACGCGTCCGTCGGCATCACCGGCAGAAACACACCGCCGCAGTCAGGGCAGGACACGCTGAGTCGCGACGCATCGCTGACATCGACGTTCGTCGTGGCGAAGTGCAGCAGGTCGAGAAACAGGTAGGCACCCAACGGCAATCGGTCGATCTCCTCCGGCGTCGCCTGCCGGCCATCGGCCCAGGCGAGACCTTGGCTCAGGCGCAGAATCGCGCGAAAGCCCGTGTTGCTTCGCGTCCAGTGCCAGTGGTCATCGTCGCGCTCGATCGCGGCCACGTCCTGCCAGGCGGAATCCTCCCTCGCCAGGCCGTCGCGCCCGACGAGTGGCCGGAGCAAGCCGCGCAATGGCTGCTCTGCCGGATACGAGAAGCCGATCGCCCGTGCCAGGGTCAGGCCCGCCGGACGGCTGCCGCCGTGCAAGGGATCGGCGAGCGCCGGGTGCCCCATGAGCACACCCTCGTCGAACAGCCGATAGGGCGGCAGGCGCAGCGTCAGCCAGTAGAACAGCAGATCGAGTTCCACCTCGCCTACCGAACAATGCGGACAAGCGGCGAGAACCCGGCCGCTGGCGACCAGGGCATCGTAGAAGGCGTTGCGCGCCTGGCAGACCGCCGCCAGCGCCGCCGGCGAGGCGACGATTGCCTGCGCCTGCTCCTCGGCAGGCACCTCGCCGTCGATGGTGTCGATCAGCGCCGCCATCTCCAGCGCCAGTCGCCCCTCGACGACCGCCGGAAAGCGCTGCTCCGGATCGAGGAGCAGCGGCAGGATCTCGGCGGTCTCGGCCTCGCGCAGCACCAGCTCGCGGTGACGGCCCGCCAGCTCGACGCGCAGCCGGGGTCGCCGCACGATGTCCATCACAGACGCACCTCGGCGGCCGACCCGGCTGGCGCCGACGGCGCGGGCGCCAGCGTGACCGCGGGCGCGGCGAGGTCGCGCAGGCGCACCGCGCGCAGGCTGTAGTCCGGAAGACTGCGGACACCCGCGCCACCCAGTCGACTGACCGCCGCCGCGTTCAAGGGCACGACCCGCACCATCTCGAAATGCCCCCTGGGAGAGACCGATCCGGTCGATGCGCCTGCCCTGCCGACGAGCACGTTCTCGTCTTCCCGGATCGTCGTCAGCGGGATTTCCGTGATCAGCAACGGCAGCGATTCGATCGTCCCGACGACGCGGAAGACGCCGCCGATGTTTTCGTCTTCCGACGCCGGGATGCGCAGGCCCTGCACCTGGTCGAGCCGGTTGCTGACGGTGCTGATGCCGGCCGCGTGCTCCTCCAGGCGGCCGCCGGACAATGCCGCGAGTTCCTCGACGGTCAGCGCCATGGTCCCCGGCGCCTCGCCCAGGCGCGGCGCGAGGCGGCGGGTCTCGGTGGCGCGGACGCGCGCCGCAACGGGATCGAGCTCATCGAGGAAGAGCAGCCCGTCGCGATCCCGGCGTTCGCTCACCGCTGCGCGCACACGCAGCGCGAGATCCCGCGCCGCGCCGGCCGACGCACCGGCCGACTCGCCGCCGCTGCCGCTCAGCGCGCGTTCGGCGAGCCGCAGCAAGGACGCCTCGACGGTCTGCAGCCGCTGCAGGTAGGCAGCGTAGTCGCCGTGCTCGGCAACGAAGCGGCGATAGCTCACCGCCACCGCCTCGGAATAGCGATGCAACAGGGCCGCGTCCGGATGCGTCGGCGCGCGCGCCAGCAGCGTCCGGTAGGCGCGCAGGGCGTCCTCCACCGCGCTCAGGGTGACATCGGCGCTCGGCGTCGGCGCGCCACCCGGCGGCCGCGACGGCATGGTCATCGTCGCCGCTGGCCGGCCCACCGAAGCCGACAGCGCCGCACGCGGCGACTCGGCGATCAGGGCAAACTCGTCGCGGTTGAGCCGCGCCTCGGCGGTGGCGAGCAGACGGTCGTAAGTCGGTCGGCCAAGTGCCGTGGCCGCCATCAACGGCGCGTCACGCAGGCCGAAGGCGGCGGGATCGACCCGGTAGCGCGCGTTGCGCAGCATCTGCTGCACCTCGACGTGCTTCTCGCGCACCTCCTGCCAATCGATCTCCTCGGCGCGCAGCAGGCTCTCCAGCTCATCGAAGCCCTCGTCAAGGTGCGACCACTGCGGCATCTCCCGCACCTGCTGCTCGCTCATCGTTGCGGTCGCCTCGCGGAGCTGGCGGTCGATCTCGTCGAAGCGGCGAGTGACCGTGGTGGCCGCTTCCGCGCCACCCTCCTCGCCGCGATGGACCTGCTCGCGCAACTGGAGGAACTGGGCGCGCAGCGTATCCAGCTCGAACAGCCCGGCGTATTCCGTGCGGGCTCGCCCGTAGCCGCGCTCGAACGCGGCCAGCAGCTCGCGCTCCTTGGCGCGCGCGGACGCGCGGTTGCTGTCGATATCCATCGCCGCGCTGCGGCGGAGCGCTTCCGGGTCGCTGACGCCGACCGCGTGCAACTGCGCGTCGCTGCGCTGGCCAAGCTGGATGGCGCCGACGATGGCGCGGTACTCGGTCATCAGGTCCCGCAGTTCCTGGTTGGCCGCAGTGACCTCGGAAGGCAGGAAGGCGGAGGCACGCTCGATGGCGTCGAACAGCCCCAGGTAGTCGAGGAAGGAAACGATCGGGCCGCCGAGGAGCATGATGCCGAAGCCGGCGGCGACGACATAGGGGTTGCCCGAGCGCATCATCGCCTGGCTCAGGACCATCAGGAAGAGGTTGATTCCCTCGGTGATGGCGACGCGGCTGATCGCGACGGCGGCCTCCTCGCGGCTGGCATAGTCGGCCGAGACCGCCTGGGTGAAGCTGAGCGCCGACATGAGGACGAACTCGCCGGGGTGCACGTGGATGCCGGACATCATCCGCAGACCGATCGTCAGCCCGTGGACGTTGTGCGTCGTGCCCGCCAGCCCCTCGACGACGGTGGTGCGGCCGCTGCGCGCCCTTTCCTCCAGTTCCTGCTGCTCGCGGATGGTCTGGATGACCATCACCGCACCGAGGACGCGCCCCGCCCGCTCGGCGCCGGTGCGGACCCGATCGGCGGCCGTCCGCTCGACCGCCGGCTCGTAGACCACGCGGTTCTCGATCAGCCGCCCGGTGCCCGGCTCGCGACTGAAGAGGACCTGCCCTTCCTCGGAGCGCACCAGCGACTCCAGCTCGCGCTGGGTATGGACCAGTTCCTCGGCGAGCACCGTGCGGCTCGCCTCGGGTACCGTCGCCAGCTGCTCGCTGATCGCGGCGCGCAGTTCGTTGAGTGCCGCCGTCAGCTCGACGCGCGTCTCCGCCGGCCGCTCACCCGCGAGCAGGCGCTGGCGCAGCAGGTCGGCCTGCTGGTTCGCCTCCATCACCCGGCGCGCCGCCGGGTCGAGCGGCGCCTCGCCGCTGCGGCGCAGCAAGACCAGTGCGGTATCGGTGATCACCGGCACCCTGCCCGGCTCGGGCGCCGTGAAATCGCCCAGCTCCGGCGCGCGCAGGGCGTTGCGCAAGGCCTGTTCGGCGCTCGCCATCGTCGCCGGCAGCGGCCGCGAGGCATCGGGAGCCACGGCCGGCCGGCCCGATTCGTGCGTGCCGCGCCAGATCTCGTCGCTGACCGTGCGCACATAGGCCTCGCGCGCGGCCCGGACGGCGTCCCGGGCACGGGTGAAAGCCTCTTCGCGCGTCCGCGAATCCGCCGCCAGGGCGTCGTACTCGGCGCGCGTCCGGCCGCGCCGCGCTGACCGCGAACGGCGTCCCTGCTGCGTCTCGATCTGCGATTCGAGATAGCGCAACGCCGCCTCGGACTGGCTCAGCAGCGGGTCGGCCGGGCGCAGCCCCGCGGCCGGCAGCCCGGCGACGCCTTCGACGCGAGTGCCCGCCGCGGTGGTCGCCTCGATCAGGCGCACATCGCGCCCGGAGGCGGCGAGGAAGACCTCGAAGCCGCAGGCGCGCAGGAACCACACCATGGCCGGGTTCACCAGGCTGCGCCCGAGCGCTTCGTGCTGCGCCGAGACCACCACCATGTCCGCCGCCGCCGCCGTCCCCGGCGGCCGCGCCGCCGCCTGCGCCTGCCGCACGTCGTGCAGCAGCGAGACGAAGCCGTCGAGCTGGCTGGCGCGCACCAGGTTCGGCTGGCCGCCCTCGACCCATCCCGACTGCATGTGGTGCGTCATGTTCCACACCTGGAAGCGCGCCGGGCTGCCGAGGCGTCCCAGCTCCGCCTCCAGGTTGGCGCGGCTGGCGCCGCTGCGGTCGGTCGCCGGCCGCGTCAGGTCGGTGGTGCGCACGTCCGGGACGACGATCAACCGATTGCCCGCCGGCAGGTCGATGATGTAGCTGGTCGAGGTGGTATCGACGAGCGTGTCCGGCAGCGGCGCCCGCGGGTCGACGGCCGCGCGCGCCCGCCGCGCCGCCAGATGCTCGCCGGTGGCGGGATCGACCAGCGCGGTGTCGGCGATGTCGCCGGGCACGCCGGCGCGGCGTATCCCCTCGACCACCGGGTCGGAGGTCGCGGCGCCGAGGTCGCGGAGGGTACCCAGGGGCGCCGCGGCGGCCACCAGGCGGCCACCCTCGGGCACCAGCAGTTCGACCTGGGTCGGTGTGTCGGCGAGTCGCCGCAAGGCCTCGCTGACATGCTGCGCACGCGCGCGGCGAAAGGCCTCCTCGCGCATGGCCGCGTCGCCGACACGGCTGCCTTCGCTCGCCTCCCAGGCGCTGCGCCGCGCGTCGAACTCGGCCTCGGCGCGATTCCGCACCCCCCGCGTCTGCGCCTCGGCGATGTCGCGCAGCAGATCCTGGAAGCGCGGGTCGGCGAACTGCAGCGCGTTCACCCGCAGGCGGCCGATCGGGAAGCGCTCGGCCAGTGCGGGCAGCAGATTGGTGTGGTCGGCGTGCAGGTGGGTGATCATCACCTCGAGGATCGGCCGTCCGCGCAGGCTGCGGCCAACCCGATCGACCATCGCCGAGGCCACTTCGGCGCGCCCGTCGGTACCCACCCCGGCGTCGATCAGGCGCACGCCCTGCGCGGTCTCGAGAACGGTCAGCGCCCCGGCGCCGACCGCGAGGTGGTGATACTCGCTGACGATGACATAGGCGTCGGTGACCCGTTCCACGGCCAGGGTCCGGCCGTCGGCGGTGACCGTCGACGGCGTGACCGGCGGCACGCCGGGAAAGGGAAAGCTGCTCGGGCCGATCCCTGGCGAGCGCTCGCCTTCGGCCCCGGCTGGCGGTGCGGCCGTGCAGCTTGCCCCCTCCACCCCGCCGAGATTGGTGAGCTCGATCGGGATCGCGTAGAGGACGATCGGGACCGCGGCGTCGAAGGGCTCGAAGACCTCCACCGTCTCGCTCACCGCCGGCGCCCCGCCGGCCCCCGGCAGCGAGACGCTGACCCGGGTCGGCGCCGGCGCCGCCGCGTCCGGCGCCGCCTCGGGACCAATGAACGCGTAGGGCCCACCGCCACCGCAGAGTGGCGCGCCGGCTGCGCCGCCATGGCGGCGCAGCGCGTCGGCGCGCAACACCCGCAGGTTCGCCTCGGCGACCTGACGCTCGGTCGATCCGACGACCAGGCCGGGCATCTCCCGGCGCAGGATGTCGAGTTGTTCGTCGAGTTCCGCGTCGCTCAGGGCCTCCGCCCAGGCGGGATTGACCGAGATGCTGCGCACATCGCCGTCCACCCGGCGCGCCAGCCGCCGCTCGCCGGCGCCGTGCTGCAGCACGTGGGCCAGTTCGTGCGCCAGGAGCTGCCGCCCTTCACGTGTCCCAGGCGCGAACTCGCCGGCACCGAACACCACGTCGCTGCCGCTGGTGTAGGCCCGCGCCCGGATCGAGCGGGCGGCGGCCGCCGCCTGCGGGCCGTCATGCAGGCGTACCTGTCCGAGATCGGCGCCGAAACGCGGTTCGAAGTCGCTCCGCTCGGCTGCGGACAACGGCCGGCCACTACCGGGGACGCTGCGCTCCGCCGCCGCAGGCGGCGGAGCCTGACGCGTCAGCGTCTTGCGCCAGGTCGTGTCGGGTGCATCGCCGGCGCCGGCACAGGCGGGCGGCGATCCGGCGCCGGCGGGGGGCGATCCGGCACCCGGGGGCGGCGGGGCGGCACCCGCGGGCGGCGAGGCGGCAGCGGCCGCCGGCACCGCGGACAGGGCGCGCTCGGCCATCCGGTCCGCCTCCAGCTCCTCCGGATCGCCCGGCTGGCTGAGCCGCGCATCGTCAGGAACCGGTCCCGCCGACGCACTCGCGCGGCGCAGGTAGCGCGGCAACTTCGGCACCGGCTGGTGGGCGGGGGCGCGCGGCGCTTGCTGGCTGCCGGGCGCATGCCGCTCCGGGCCCGCGGCATCGTGCCTGTCACCCCGCCGGGCGAACAGCCTCGACATCGCTTACGGTCCGGCGCGCACTTGCCGCCACAGCGTGCGGCAGCAGCCGCTGCGGGCAGCGGGTGGCGCGAAACGATCGCTGGCGACGAGCATCCTGCCGGCACCGGTCCGAGCGATGGGGAGCGCGCGCACGCCGCGCCGACAGCGGTCCCGGCTGGCCCGCCCCGGTCCGGTGCGGAGTCGCTCGCGGCTCCGGCAAGGATGGCAGATGGAAGGCATCTGCGGAGTCTAGGAGGCTCGTCGACGGACTGTCAATTCGGCGGCCGATGTTTCCCCAGGAGTCATCCTGGCTGCTGGTCCAACCTGCGGGTTCCCCCGGCGGTCGGCACGCCGCGCGTCATCCGCCTGATAGACGCGAATCAGCTCCTTCAGCCTCTCCGAGCGATTGATTTGGTCGAGCGCGGTCGGCGCAATCTGGGACTGGATCGCCGCGAACCTGGTGCCACTGCCAAAGTCGGCACTCGTCAGATTGGGGGCGCTCATTGAATCGTCTCCTCAAGAGGAATGGCATGGGAAAAGGAAAAGTCCGTCGCGCAGGTCTGGTACTCGAAGCGAAAATTGAGTCGGGCCACCGCGGAGAACGGATGCCGTGTCAAGCTCGCGGAAAGGCGTCCCGTCGTATGTAAAGCCTTCGGCCGAAGAACGGGGTGAATGTCGAGGATGCGTGCGCTCTCTATCTGTGAGGCGAGCGGTGCAAGAAACTCGCGCACCATGTCGATCGAGATGCAGGTTTCGTCCAAGGAAAGACGCCCAAAGAACAAAGCGTACCTCTTGCCGGTCGGCTTTTCGATCTTTGGCCGAACCTCGATGTCAGCCCAACCCGTCCCAACCAAGTCCCGCGGCTGCGAGAAACCGCCGCTCTTCCCCTTCGGACCCACACCGATGTAAGTCGGATACTCCTTGGTGAACAGATCCGTGAAACCGAAGACCGCGAGCACTGCGGCGGCATCGGTCAGCGGCACGTTGGCGACGACGTAGCCGATCTTTTCGAGCAGGTCGCGTCCCCGTTCGAGTTGGGCTGCCGTGGGCAGCGGCAGCGGCGGTAAGGTTTGCGGGGGCGACGGAACTTCCTCCTGCGCGCCGGCCACGCCAAGGGCCAGCGACAGGGCAGCAGCCGCAACCCTGTGTGCAGCTCGGCGCCACAGGCCACTGCGTGGGCGAGAGGGACCACCGGAGGGTGCCACAAAAGCGCCCGACGACCAGGGCGTCGTTTCTGCGCACCGCTTGCCAGCTTGACCGTTGCCGCCAGCGTCCGCCCCTGCCCGAGTCGGTCGGCCAACGGCAACAAAGCGATCACGTTCCGCAATCACTCGTTCTCCTTCCTGGTGTCGAAGCCTGCCCGGAAGCGCGGCAACCGAAACCCGCGGCGAGGTGGTGATACTCGCTGACGATGACACATAGGCGTCGGTGACCCGTTTCACGGCCAGGCGGCCGGCCGTCGGCGGTGACCGTCGACGGCGTGACCGGCGGCACGCCGGGAAAGGGAAAGGTGCTCGGGCCGATCCCTGGCGAGCGCTCGCCCTCGGCCCCGCCCGGCGGCGCGGCCGTGCAGCTTGCCCCCTCCGCCCCGCGGAGATTGGTGAGCGCGATCGGGACCGCGGCGTCGAAGGACTCGAAGACGTCCACCGTCTCGCTCACGGCCGGCGCCCTGCCGGTGCCGGTCCGAGCGATGGGGAGCGCGCACGCCGCGCTGATGGCGGTCCCGGCTGGCCCGCCCGGTCCGGCGCGGAGTCGCTCGCGGCTCCGGCAAGGATGGCAGATCGAAGGCATCCGCGAAGTCTAGGAAGCTCGTCGAAGGACTGTCAATGCGGCGACCGATTCCGCCCAGGCGATTGACGCGGCACGCCCGTCCACCCGGCGCAGGGGCGTTGCCCGTGCTGAACGGTGCAACGCCGGCACCGAGGATCGCGACCCGGCGCCGGCTGGAGCACGCGACCTGCGCAGCGGCGGCCGGCCAGAGCGCGCCGGACGTCCCGAAAACGACCGATACGCGCCGGATGTCTTGTGCCATCAGCTAGAATTGACGGCATCGGATTCGCCGCCGGGACGCTTGTGATTCCTGCGTGCGACGGCGGACCTCTGGGCCGCTTGCCGGCCATCGGCCATCGGCCGTCGCCCCGCCGGCGCGGCCCACGATCACGTTCAGGAGGCCTCGGTCATGTCGGCACACGCCTATCTCTCGCAGTTGCCACTCGCGCCCGTCGCCCTGCGCGCGACGAAAGAGTTGAACGCGACCGCGGCCGTCTTCCCACGCACCAACCTCCGCTTGATCCTGCAACTCGGTGCTTCGCAGAATCCGTGAGATCCGACTGTCTGCGCCTGTTGCCGCTGCGCAGACCGCCGCGGCGGCAGGCGCCGTCGTGCAACCGGGCATGCCCGGGCGGTCCAGGACCATCAGCCCACCGTGTCGGCGTCGATCAAGGCGGTCGCCGGCACCTTCGACGCCCCATCCATCGCACGACAGGCCCTGACACCAATCCGCCAACGGACCCGGCAGCCATCGCTGGCGCCGCACCTCGATGCGGGTTCGTCAGCTCCCCCCGGCAGCCGGCGGCGCAGGACGGCGCGCCGCGGCATCGAGGTCAGCCGGCGGCCGCTCGAGGCGATAGAAGCGGACCCGCGCGGCCGGCGGCAGATCGGCGGACTCCGGATCGCCGATGAAGCGCAGCCCGGCACTGCCTTCCCACGGGGCGAGGGGGCCGCGCGCCTGTGGCGAATGCGGATAGTAGAAGTTGACCACCAGCGAAAGGCCGTGGCGCCGCTCCCACGCCGTGTCGAGCAGCGGATTGTCGTGTCCGCGCAGCGCCAGGCTGGCCGCTGCCACGGCGAACTGCCACGCCGCCGCGTCCTGCGGACAGAGGAAGTCGGCGGCGAAGGGCGAACGGCGCGACACGGCCGGGTTGAACTGCTGTGGCTGGAAGATCACCCCGGCGACGCCGCTGCCGTAGCGCCGGCGCGCGCTCGCCGCCACCTCGGACAGACGCACCCGGTTCATCGCGCCCCAGGCGATGCCGCGCGCCACTCGCGGATCGTCGGCAAAGCCCGTCGACCGCGCCTCGGCATATACCAGCCGGGCCAGCAGTTCCTCGTCGCCCGGGCGGATGGCGAGGATCGCGTCCCGCGGCGCCTGCTCGGCGACGCGTCGCAGACACGTCGGCAGATCGTCGGCGGCGGCGGCCTGCGCTGCCAGCAATCCGCAGGCCAGCGCCGCGAAGGCGGCGACTGGCGGCGCGCCGGCGGCGGCCAGCCTCCGTCGTGCCGCCCCGCCCGGCCCGTGCCAGCCCGCCGACTGCGCGCTGGCGCAGCGTCGCCAAATCGCCGCCAACACGAGCGCAACGGCCGCGAGGCCGAAGACGAGCATGCGGATCGGTGCCATGCGGTCCACCATTCACTCCTTCCTTGTGCCGCGCAAGGCGGGCCACGGCGCCGACACAGCAGGCGGCGGCAAGCCTGCCACGGCACGCCATGCCATGCCTCGAGCAGTGCGCGCCCGCTGCGGACAGCAGCCCCGCCCGCACCAGCCCGGCCCGCGAACCGGCGGTTCACGTCGAACGTTGATCAGGCCGGTCGCCGTGTTAACATTCCTATCATACTTTTCCAGATCAGGTTCCCGTGAGGAGGCCAGCGTGGATGTCGTCAATATCAGCAGCCTCAGGAACAATCCTTCGGAGGCGCTGCGCAAGGCGCGCCAGGGGATGGTGGTGGTCATGAACCGCGAACGGCCGGACGCCTTGCTGGTGCATCTGGACAGGGAACTGTCGCTGCCCGGTGTGCGGGCCGCGCTGGCCACGGCCCTGTTCCGGGAAGGCAATCTTTCGCTCGGCCGCGCCGCGCGGTTGGCGGAGATGAGCCTGCCGGCATTCCTGCAGCATCTTTCCCGCCTGGGGATCCCCGCCATCGGCGGGTCGGCCGAGGAAGCCAAGCGCGATATGGAAACGCTCGCCGCATGGCTCGGCTCGTCCTCGCCGACGCCAGCCCGCTGATCGCGCTGGCGCGCCTGGGCGGGCTTCGCTGGCTGCCGGTGCTTTTCGGCACGCTCGTTCTGCCGGAATCCGTGCGCGCCGAGATTCTCGACCATGGCGACTGGCCCGGGCAGGATGCCCTGCGTCAAGCGCTCGATGCCGGTGCACTGGTCATCGGCGACGACGACGGCACACCGGAACTTCCCGAACTTGATGAGGGCGAGGCGGCGTGCATCCGCCTGGCGCTGCGCCACGGCGGACCGGTGCTGATCCTGATCGACGAGCGGGCCGGCCGCGCCGTGGCCGCCGAGCACGGCATTGCCGTCGCCGGAACGGCGGCAATCATCGGCATGGCGAAGCAGTGCGGCCTGATTCCCTCGGCGCGGGATGCGTTCGAGGAACTGCGGCGAGGCGACTTCCGAATCTCCGACGAGGTGATTCAGGCCGTGCTGCAGCGGGTCGGCGAGATCGCTCGCGCCTGACCCCGCTTGATGCGAAAGTCGCGTCAGCGACTCGCGAAAATCTCCTTCTCACGCGCGAGGGAGAAGGAGCGTGGCAACGGTCATGACTTTCATCATCCGAGGTCTCTCGACAGTCATGACCGCTCAGCACCATCCTCCCCTTCGTTTGCATCGAGCTTGCCGGGCGTCGGCAGAATGCCGACCGGCACGCCGATGGCCGAAGGGCTGCAGCAGCCCCGCCATCCCCTGCCCCGCCCGCGAACTAGCGATTCACATCGACCACCACGCGCCCACGCACCCTGCCGGCGAGCAACTCGCCGGCGACCGCCACCGCCTCGCCGAGGCCGATCTCGGTGGTCATCGCCTCCAGCCGGCCGGGGTCGAGGTCGCGCGCCAGGCGCTGCCAGGCCTCTTCGCGCACCGGCAGCGGCGCCATCACGCTGTCGATGCCGTAAAGCGTCACGCCGCGCAGGATGAACGGCGCCACCGTCGCCGGGAAATCCATCCCGCCGGCGAGGCCGCAGGCGGCGACCGCACCGCGGTAGCGCGTCGTCGCACAGGCGTTGGCGAGCGTGTGGCTGCCGACGGTATCGACCACCCCGGCCCAGCGTTCCTTGCCGATCGGCTTGCCCGGCGCCGAGAGCTCGCCGCGATCGATCACCGCCGTCGCGCCGAGCGCGCGCAGGTGGTCGGCGTCGCCGAGGCGACCGGTCGAGGCGACCACCTGGTAGCCGAGGCCGGCGAGCAGCGCGATCGCGACGCTGCCGACACCGCCGTTGGCACCGGTCACCAGGATCTCGCCGTCGCCCGGCTGCAGGCCGTGCTTCTCCAGCGCCAGCACGCAGAGCATCGCCGTGTAACCGGCGGTGCCGATCGCCATCGCCTGCCGCGGCGTGAACGCCACCGGCAGCGGCAGCAGCCACTCGCCGCGCAGGCGCGCCTGCTCGGCCAGGCCGCCGCAATGCGTCTCGCCGACGCCCCAGCCGTTGAGCAGCACCAGATCGCCGACCCGCCAGCGCGGATGCGAACTCTCGCTGACGCTGCCGGCGAGATCGATCCCCGGCACCATCGGAAAGCGGCGGACGACCGGCGCCTTGCCGGTGATCGCCAGACCATCCTTGTAGTTGAGCGTCGACCAGGCGACGCGCACGCTGACATCGCCGGCCGGCAGGACGGCCTCGTCGATTTCCTGCAGGCGCGCCTGGTAGCCCGCCTCGTCCTTGTTGATGAGGATTCCCCTGAACATGCTGACTCCTTCCCGTCTGAAAAGACCCTGTCCCGCCCGCCGCCCAGCCCGGCTGCCGGTCGCAGCGGCCGCGCGTCAAGCGCCGCCGGCCGCGTCGTCATCCGGCTCGGGGGCGATCGCCTGCTGGTAGAGATCGACCACCCGTGCGGCGATCCGCTCCGGCCGGGGCTGCGCGCCCTGCGCCTCGAGCACCGCCTGCACGATGCCGGCGAGCACCGTCGCATCGATCGCCGTGCCACCGCGCGCCGCCGCGCCGCGCACGGCGTAGGCCGCCTGCCCCGCGGCGACCGCCGGCGTACCACCGGCCAGCCAGCCGAGGCTGACGCCGGCCGCGGCGGCGATCGCCGCCGCCTTGTCGAGCGGCGGCATGCGGCCATCCTTGAGGTAGGTGCGCAGCACCGATTCGGAAAGACCACAGCGGCGGGCGAAAGCCGCCACCGGTTCGCTGCCGATCAGCAGGCGCAGGCGTTCCGGCAGCAGCGCGGCCGTGGCTGCCGCAACACGCGTCGGGTCTTCCGTCGCGCCCATGAACGGGTCGCCGTCAATCATCGTCGGGCAATAAAAAAATTCATTCGCAAGAAATATTGACAGCTCGTAACATCTTGTCGAGAATGCCGCCGACAGCATAGCAGGAAACAGCCAGCCTGCGCCGTTCGCAACAGCGCCCCGCCCTTCGCTCTTCGCCCTCTTCGCCAACTGGCGCCGCATCGACGGAAGCGGCGGCGGGGGCCACCGGCGAAGGGAGCGCCGCAGCGGCACGCAAGGTGGCTGCGAACCGCTGGCAGGAAGCGTTGCGATCAGGGGGAAGTCGCCATGCGCCGCTCTGCAAGACCGCAGCAATCGGGGCTTCACCGGCCGGGGCCGCCACTCCGGCCACTGCTCGACGCCATCCGCCAAGCCTGGCGCAGCTGCGTCGCCGAAGTGGCCGCCCACGACCGACCGCCAGCCGCGAGTGGGCGCCCCTCGCCGGCAACAGCGGAGTCGCGCCTGCATTGCGAGCCGCTCGAACCGCGGCTGCTGCTTGCCGGCGACCTGCCCGTCGCGGCCGTTCCGCTCGCCGCCGCCGTGGCGAGCGCGCCGTTCACCAGCGGCGAAAGCCAGCCCGCCGCTGCCCGCGTCGTCATCGCCTCGCCAGCGGCCGGCCCTGCAAGCGGCCCGGCGCCAAGCGGAGGCGCTGCCGCAGACCTGCTGCTCGACGCCGACTTCGACGCCGACGGACGCACCGACCTGCTGCAGATCAGCCGGCGCGCCGACGGCATGGCCGTCGCCCGGGCGTGGGTCGCCGCCGACCGTGGTTTCAGCGGCGGCGAAGCGGTGGTGCTCGGCCCCTGGCTGGCCGACAGCCGCTTCCTCGTCGGCGACATCGATGGCGACGGTCGCAGCGACCTCGGTGAGATCCGCCAGGCCGCCGGCAGCCTGGCGATCGCGCACAGCTGGCTGATGCGAGACGGCGGCCTGCAACCGGCCGGCGAGAGCGCCTTGCTCGCCTACCCGGCCGATACCCACTACAAGCTCGGCGACAGTGATGGCGATGGCCTCGCCGACCTCTCCGTGTTCGAAGTCCGCAGCGACGGCCGCAACCGCTTCAGCATCTGGCGAGGAGACGGCTCTGCTTTCCACCTGTCGCTCTCGCAGGATACCTGGTGGCAAGGCCTGACCGACGCAGAGACGCTGAGCGTCGATCTCGATGGCGATCGCCGCAGCGACCTGGTCGTCGTGCAGCGCGATCCGGCGCAGGCCGCGAGCAGCGGCTCGAGCACCTGGCTGAGCATCCGCGACGCCGGCAGCGGCGGCGTCAGCGGCGACGCCCTCGGACCGTGGGCGAGGCACGTCGCGCTGCTCGCCAGCAGCAGCGGCGCTGGCCGCGACGACCTGCTGCACATCACGCACGACGATCAGGGCGAACTGCAGGTGACGTCCTGGCGGGACGATGGCAGCGGACTGAAGGCGCTGCGCACCAGCCCACTCGGCAGCCCGCGGCCGGCGCAGCGCTTTCTCGCCGGCGATGTCGACGGCGACCTGCGCGGCGACATCGTCCAGCTCTGGCAGAGCGGTGACGGGCAGACGATCGCCACCGCCTGGCGCGCCGTGGCCACCGCCCAGGGCAGCGAATACCGCCTCCTCGCCGAGACCGCCCTCGGCCGCAGCAGCGGCGATGCCGACTGGCGACTGCACGATCATGACGGCGATGGCCGCGCAGACCTGCTTGCCAGTTCGCGTGACGCCAGCGGCGAGATGCAGGTCGAGCTCTGGCTGTCGGATGGCCAGGCTTTCGCCGCCAGGGAGGGCTGGCCGGGCGATCTCGCCTGGTTCGACGGCGACTTCGACGGCGACGGCCGGCGCGACCTGCTGCAGATCAGCCATCGCGCCGACGGCCAGGCGGTCGCCCGCCAGTGGCTGGCCACCGCCGCCGCCTTTGCCGAAGGGCCCGCGATCGAACTCGGACCCTGGCACGCGGCAACCCGCTACCTGAGCGGCGACCTCGACGCCGACGGCCGCAGCGACCTGACGCTGATCCGCCAGGCAGCCGATGGCGAGACGGTCGCCGAAACCTGGCTGACGATCGGCGACCGCCTGTCGTTCTCGGCGCGCAGTGCGCTCGGTGCTTACCCGCCCGGTGGCGAGCATCGCCTGCTCGATGCCACCGGCGATGGCCTCGCCGACCTGCTGCTCGCCTGGCAGCCGGACGAGAACGCCAGCACGCTGACGCTCTGGCAGGGAGATGGCCAGCGCTTCGCGCACCACGGCGAGACCACCGCGTACGGTCTCGATCTGCTGCAGGCGGAGCGCTTGTCGCTCGACCTCGATGGCGACCGCCGCGGCGACTTCGCCGTGGTCCAGCGCAACCCCTGGCCCGGCACCCCGTCGACCGGGCAGAGCACCTGGCTGACGACCTGGCGCGCCCGGGATGACGGTTCGTGGACGCTCGTCGAGCAGGGCATCGGCATCTGGGAACAGCATGTCGCGCTCCTCGCCGTGCACAGCACGGGCGACGAGCGCGACGACCTGCTGCGCCTGTGGCAGGACGACCACGGGAATCTGAACGCCACCCTCTGGCGCAGCAACGGCCTCAGCTTCGATGAGGGCGGTACCAGCCCGCTCGGAACCTCCCGCCCGGCACAACGCTTCCGCGCCGCCGACCTCGACGGCGATGGCGACAGCGAACTCGTCCACATCTGGCGCAATGCGCAGGGCGAGAGCGTCGCCACCACCTGGCGGGCGGTGCAGCAAGGCGAAGGCTTCGCTTACGAGCAGCAGGGCGAGCGCATCCTCGGCGCCGCGGGCGAAGACATCGACTGGCGCCTGCAGGACCACGACGGCGACGCGCGGGCCGACCTGATCGGCACCTGGCAACGGCCCGACGGCCAAGCCGAGGTCGGCGCCTGGCAAGCCGATGGCCTCGGCTTCGCCGGCGAGAACGGCTGGCTCGGCGATCTCCGCTGGCTGGCCGCCGATGTCAACGGCGATGGCCAGGATGACGCGTTCGAGGTCGGCCACCGCGGAGACGGCACGGCGGTCGGCAGGCTGTGGCTGGCCAGCGGCAGCGGCCTCGTGGCAAGCCAGACGATCGAGCTCGGCGCCTGGCGGGCCGACACGCGCTACCTGCCCGGCGATCTCGATGGCGACGGCTGCAGCGACCTCTGCGTGCTCAGCCGGCAGAGCGACGGCAAGCTCGTCGCCAGCTTCTGGCTGAGCCGCGGCGATCATCTGGAGTGGTCGGCCGACAGCGTCCTCGACCGCTATCCGGCAGGCAGCGACCACTTGCTCGGCGACGCGGACGGCGATGGTCGCGCCGATCTCCTGGTGCACTGGCAGCCGGACCACGGCGTGACGCGTTTCACGCTCTGGCCGAGCGATGGCAACGGCCTGCAGCGCGGCATCTCGCAGGATGCAGACTGGGAAGACCTCGCGGGCTCGATCCGCCTGCCGCTCGAAATGAACGGCGACGGCCGCAGCGACTTCGTCATGCTGCAGCTCCTGCCGATGGCGGACCGGCTGACCAGCGACTACGGCGCCTGGCTCAGCACCTGGAGTCTGCGCGACGACGGCTCGTGGCAGGTCGCGCAGCAGGGGATCGGCATCTGGGCGCAGCAGGTCGCGCTGCTCGCGGGCGATGCCGACGGCGACGACCTTCAGGATCTGCTGCGCATCTGGCGGGATGAGCAGGGCGAACTGCAGCTCAGCACCTGGCGCAGCCAGGGCGGCGACTTCGCCACTGCCGACACCATCCCGCTCGGCGCTCCGCGGCCGGCGCAGCGCTTCCTGGCTGCCGACGTCGACGACGATGGCCGCGACGATCTGCTGCAGATCTGGCGCGACAGCGCCAACCAGACGGTCGCCACCGCCTGGCACCGCGACGGCGCCGGCGGCTACTGGTCGACCGACAGCATCCTCGGCCCGTGGCGCGACGACGCCCATCACCTGCCGCTGCGCCGCGCGGCAGGCGCCGCCGAACTGCTGCGCAGCACCGTTACTGCCGGCGGCGTCGCGACGGTCGAAGAGTGGCGCTACAGCAACGGATTCGTCCTCGGCAGTCGCGACAGCCAGCCGTCCACGGCCGGCAACCCGCCGCCACTGCACTTCGTCCAGTCGGCGCAGCAGGCCAGCGACACGCCCGCCGCAACCCACTTCCGGCAGAACCTCGCCGATGGCGCCGGTGACGCCGACCCACTGCGGCCCGACCTCGTGCTCAGCGACCTCGCCATCACGCCCGCCGCGAACTGGGTCGCGGCGAGCCCGCTGACGGTCTCGTGGCGGACTGCCAACCAAGGGCAGGCCGCCGCCGCCGGCACTTGGCGCGAACTCCTCGAAGTGCGCAACGAGACGACCGGCGAGACCATCCTGCGCCAGGAGATCGTCAGCGGACCCGGCCCGGGCAGGAGCAGCCTCGAGGTCGGCGAGTCCGTCCGGCGCTCGCTCACCCTGCCCTGGCCGGCGGGAAGTGCCGGCCACGGTGCCATCAGCTTCCGCATCCTGGCCAATCCGCAGCGCACGATCGCCGAAGGCAACCCGCAGGGCAACGCCGAAGACAACAACGAAGTCGTCCTGCGCGTCGCCAACGGCCCCGACCTCGGCATCGCCAACCTGCGCGCGCAGCCCGATCCCGCCGCCGCCGGCGAAGAGCTGACCATCTCCTGGGAGGAGCGCAACGCCGGCGGCGTCGCCACGGCGAGCACCTGGAACGACCGCCTGCAGATCAGGAACCTCGACACCGGCGAACTGCTCGCCGATCTCGTGCTGCCCTTCGAGCCGGCGCCTGCCGGCCACGACCCGCTCGCCGCCGGCGCGTCGCGGCAGCGCAGCCACACGCTGCGGCTGCCCGACGGCGCCCGCGGCAGCGGCCGGATCGAAGTCACCATCGGCATCGACGCAGACCACAACGACCAGGGCACGGTGTTCGAGGCGAATGCTGGCAGCGATGCCGAGCACAACAACCGGGCGCAGATCGTCATCGACTCGCTGCTCAGCCAGCAGCCCGACCTGTTGCCGCTTCGCCTCGATGTTCCCGCCACCGCGTGGAGTGGCGAGCCCATCCGCGTCGACTGGCAGGTGCTCAACCAGGGGAACGCGGCCACCGACCGCGGCGAATGGAGCGATCGCCTGCTCCTCTCTCTGGACCGGCTGCCGAGCGCCGACGACATCGTTCTCGCGCCCGCCGTGGCGCACTCGGGGATCCTCGCGGCCGGCGCCGCCTACGACGCCCGCAGCACGCTGCAGCTGCCGCGCGATCTGGCTGGCGAGTACTTCGTGCTGCTGCTGGTCAACGCCGACGGCGGCGTCGACGAAGCGACCGCACGCGACCGCCGGCGCCTCGAGAACAATCTCCTCGTCAGCCCCGACCGCCTGCGGGTCGAGCTCAAGCCGACGCCCGACCTGCTCCCCGGTGACCTCGTCGGGCCGGCCGCGCTGCGCCCCGGCGACACCGCGACGCTGCGCTACACGCTGCGCAACGTCGGCGCCGCCGCCAGCCCGGCTGGCTGGTGGGACCGCATCTACCTCGATCACGGCGCGGCCGGCGGGCTGCTCGAGCTCGCCGCCGTGCGCCAGGATGCCAGTCTGGCGGCGCAGCAGAGCGTCACCCGGGATGTCGACATCACGCTGCCCGGCTGGCTTGCCGACGGCGATTACCGCTGGCTGCTGCGCAGCGATGCCGACGGCGCCGTCGATGAGCGCAACGACGAGGGCAACAACGAGGCTGCCGCGCCGCTGCGCGTGCAGCGTCCCGACCTGCACGTCGCCAGCCTGCAGGCGCCGCAGCTCGCCCGCTCCGGCGACCGCATCCGGGTCGAATGGCGCGTCGACAACCGGGGCGCCAGCGCCAGCGGCGACTGGCTCGACCGCGTCGAACTCGTGCAGGGGACGAGCCGGCGGGTCGTCGCCACGCAGCCGCATCTGCAGGGGCTGGCGGCCGGTGCCGGCTATTCCGCCAGCGCCGAGTTCGTCCTGCCGCTCGAGTCGAGCGGCGATCATCAGATCGTCGTCACCACCGACGCCGAGCACCGCGTCGACGACCGCGATCGCCAGGACAACCGGCAGGCGCAGGCGACCCGCGTCGAACAGTTGCCCTGGGCCGACCTGGCGATCACCGCGCTCAGCGCAGCGCAGCAGCTCATCGGCGACCCGGCGCGGTTCACCGTCGACTGGACGATCGCCAACCAGGGGACCGGACCCGGCATCGGCAGCGCCTGGAGCGAACAGGTCGTCCTCTCGGCCGACGAGCTGGTCGGCAACGGCGACGACCGCGTCGTCGGCGAACATCGGCAGCAGGGGCTGCTCGCCGCCGGCGAGACGGCCAACCGCTCGCTCGACATCGTCCTGCCCGCTGGCCTGTCCGGCCGCTACCGGCTGTTCGTCGTCGCCGACGCGCGCCACGAGGTCTTCGAGAATTTCTCCGAGGCCGACAATGCGGCCCGACTGCCGCAGCCACTCGACATCATGCCGCGCCCCTACGCCGACCTGCAGGTGGTCGCGGTCGGCGCGACCGGCGCCGCGGCGAGCGGACAGCCGCTGCGCGTCGAGTGGGAGGTGGCGAACCGCGGCATCGGCCCGACCGACAGCGCCGACTGGCGCGACGAAATCTGGCTCAGCCGCAACGCCGACGGCAGCGACCGCGTCGCCAGCTTCGGCTGGGCGCAGCACATCGGCCAGCTTGCCGCCGGCGAGAGCTACCGCCGCAGCCTCGAGCTGACGCTGCCCGAGGGCATCGCCGGCGACCATTACCTCAACGTGCGCAGCGGCGGACCGTTCGAGTTCATCTTCGGCGACAACAACCGCGGCGCCTCGCCGGCCATCCCGGTGACGCTCTCGAACTCGGCCGATCTCGTCGTCGAGCACATCGGCCTGCCGCAGTCGGCCGTCGAAGGCGACTGGATCGACGTCTCGTGGACCGTCGCCAACCAGGGCGTGGCGGCCGCTGCCGGCGGCTGGCGCGACTCGCTCCGGCTGCTGCCGGCGGGCGGCGGCGCGCCGATCGAGCTCGGCAGCTTCGCTTTCGACCGCGCCCTGGCAGCCGGCGAGCGCTACACGCGCAGCGAGCAGCTTCGTCTGCCGACGCGCAGTGCCGGACCATATCGCCTGCAGGTGGTGAGCAACGCCGCAGCCGACGCGCAGGGCCGCCGGCTCTACGAGCACGGCAGCGCCGCCGGCAACAACAGCGCACTTTCCGCCGGCCTGCTCGACATCAGCTCGCGCCAGCGGCCAGACCTGCGGCTGACGCGGGTCGAGGTCGCCGAGCACGTCCCAGCCGGCGGCACCACGGCCATCCGCTACACGACGGGCAACTTCGGCAGTGCCGCGACCAGCGGCCTGTGGACCGACAAGGCATACCTCTCGCTCGACGCCTTTCTCGGCAGCGACGACCTGCTCGTCGGCGAGATCACCAGCCCGGGCGCGCTCGCCGCCGGCGAGTTCCACAGCGCCACGACGGCGCGCATCGACCTGCCGCTGCGCCTGCGCGGCGATGTCTTCCTGATCGTCGTCGCCGACGCCAACGGCCAGGTCGACGAACATCCGAACGAAGCCAACAACGTCCTCGCCGTCCCGTTCACCATCGACCCGCTGCCCTTTGCCGATCTGGTCACCAGCGAGGTCGTGGCCCCCAGCCAGGCCGTGCATGGCGCCAGCATCGAGGTCCGCTACCGCGTCGCCAACCTCGGCAGCGCACGCACCCGCGGCGAGGCCGACGCGACCGAGAGCTGGACCGACAGCGTCTGGCTGGCACGCGATCAGCGCCGGCCGGGTGCCTTCAAGGGCGACATCCTGCTCGGCACCTTCGAGCACGTCGGCAAACTCGATCCCGGCGACGACTACCGCCGCAGCGTCCAGGTGCGGCTGCCGGAGGGCCTGTCCTCGGGCCAGTATTACCTCAGCGTCTGGAGCGACACGCACGACCTGATCCTCGAGGACACGCTGGCGAGCCAGATCAACCCGGAAGACCCGCAGCAGATCGACGGCAACAACCATCGCGCGCGACCAATCGTCATCCTCGGTGCGACACCGCCCGATCTCGTCCTTACCGAGGTCGTGGCGCCGGACACGGCGAGCGCCGGCGGCAACTACAGTTACCAGTACCGCGTCGTCAACCGCGGCGAGCGCTTCAGCGGCGACTGGGTCGATTCGGTCTACCTCGCCGACAACCCGGACTGGAGCCTGGCGCGCGAGGTCTGGCAGCTCGGCGAGCACCACGCCAAGCGGACACTCGCCGACGGCGAAGGCTACACCGTCAGCCAGTCGCTGCTGCTCGCACCCTCCGTGAGCGGCCGCTTCCTCATCGTGCGCAGCGACAGCGGCAACCGCATCGCCGAAGCCGACGAGCTGAACAACAGCCGCGCCCACTCGTCGCAGGTGAGCAGCCAGGCCGCCGACCTGCGCGTCACCGAGGTGCGCAGCGAGGCCGCCGCCTTCTCCGGCGAGGAGACGCGGGTCAGCTGGACCGTCGGCAACTTCGGCGCCGACGTCTGGGCGGGCACCCGCTCCTGGGTCGACGCCGTCTACCTCAGCCGCGACCCGGTCTTCGACGCCGACCGCGCGCTCCTGCTCGGCAGCTTCGTCCACGCCAACGGCGGCGGACTCGGCAGCGGCGGCAGCTACGACAACTCGGCGACAGTCCGCCTGCCGGCGGGCAGCGATGGCCCGCACTACCTCTACGTCATCACCGACGCCAATACCGATGGCGCGCCGGGGAACCCGCAACGGGTGCGCAGCGAACTGAGCGGCGGCGGCGACAACGGCAGCGCCCGTGACCAGTATTTTCCGCTGTCGGTCCATGAAGGCGGCGCAAACGACAACAACCGCGGCAGCGCCGCGCTGACCATCCGCTATCGCGAGGCCGACCTGCAGGTCGATGGCGTCAGCCTCGCCGCGACGCGTGTCGCTGCCGGCAGCCCGCTGACCGTGAGCTGGCAGGTCAGCAACCGGGGCAGCCGCGAAACGCGCACCAGCTCCTGGTTCGATGGCCTCTACCTGTCGCGCGACACCTCGCTCGACGAGGGGGATTTCGCGCTGCTCGCCGACGGCTCAGGGGGCGGGCCGGCAGCACAGCGCATCAGCCTCGGCGCCGATGGCAGAGCGACGTTCCTCGGCCCGGGCGAATCCTACAGCGCCTCGGCGACTTTCGAGCTGCCCGATTCGCTCAGCGGCGACTTCCATCTCATCGTCCGCGCCGACACCGCCATCAGCAGCGACGGCCGGCAGCGCAGCACGATCCGCGACGGGCTGCCCGGGCTCACGGTCGGCGGCGACGCGGCCGGCGTGGTGCGCGAGTTCCGCGACGAGGGCAACAACCAGGCGTCGACCCGACTGTCGATCACGCCCGGCGTGCCGCCCGACCTGCAGATGGCTGAAGTCGCCACACCCTCGCACGTGCTTGCCGGACAGAGCCTCGTCGTAGACTGGCGGGTCGCCAACCGTGGAGGCGACACTCCGGGCAGCCAAGCGAGCTGGAATGACCTCGTTTACCTTTCCCGGGACCGCTTCCTCGACCTCAACCAGGATCACTACCTCGGCTATCGCCGCCACGAGCACGGGCTGGCGGCGGGAGACGACTACACGGCGCGGCAGAGCTTCGCCGTCCCGGCCCATCTCGCCGGCGCCTATTACGTTTTCGTCGTCAGCGATCCGGCACGCGTCTGGGGCAGCGGCGACAGCGGCATGCTGCGCGAGTCCGGCAACGAAGACAACAATGCCGGCGCTGCGCCGCAGCCGATCCTCGTCGAGACGCCGCCCGCCGCCGACCTCAAGGTGGGCAGCGTCCTGCTGCCGGCCAGAGCCGAGGTGGGCGAAGAGATTCGCATCGAGTTTTCGGTATTCAACGACTCGACCAACCCGGCGCGTGGCCAGTGGACCGACGCCCTCTATCTGTCGGCCGACAGCGACTGGGATGTCGGTGACCCGCTGATCGGCAGGATCGCGCACAGCGGCGACCTTGCCAGCGGCGACGCCTATACGGCCGCGCTGACGGCCATCCTGCCGCCGGTGCGCGACGGCAACTGGCGGGTCATCGCCCGCACCGACCTGTACAACGAAGTCTTCGAGGGCAACCGCAGCGACGCCGCGAGCGGCCTTGCCCTGCCGCCAGGCGAAGCCAACAACCACGGCGCGTCGGGCAGTACCCTGCGGGTCACCGTTCCCGAACTGCAGCTCGGCAGTCCGCTGGCGACGACCCTCGTTGCCGGCCGGCCGGCCCTCTACCGGATCGCCGTCGCTCCCGGGGAAAGCCTGCGGGTCAGTCTCGACGCCGCGAGCGAGGACGGTCACAACGAGCTGTACCTTCGTTTCGCCGACGCGCCCAGCGCCCATCAGTTCGACGCGGCGCACGGCAACCCGGTTGCCGCCGACCAGCAGGCGGTGGTCAGCACGACCCGTGCGGGCGACTACTACGTGCTGGTACAGGCGCGTCAGGCGGGCGCCGCCCAGACGGTCAGCCTGCGCGCGGATCTGTTGCCACTCTCGGTCACCGGCATCAGCCCGGACCACGGCGGCATCGGCAACGACGCGCAACCCTGGATCACGATCGACATCAGCGGCTCGCATTTCCATCCCGCGGCACTGGTCCGTCTGTCGCGACCCGGGGTTTTCGACGCCGAGCCCGAGCGCTGGCAGGTGCTCGACAGCAGCCACATCCGGGCCATCTTCGACAGCCGCCGCCTGCCGTCCGGGCTCTACGACCTCAGCGTCATCAACCCCGACGGACAGCGCGTGACCGAAGCGCAATGCTATCTCGTCGAACCGGCGGTCGAGAGCGAAGTGACGATCGCCGTGGGCGGCCCGCGCAGCCTCGATCCCGGTGACGGTGCGACCTACAGTGTCTCGCTGCAGAGTCTGGGCAACGTCGATACGCCGTACGTGCGCTTCTCCGTCGGCGTCCCCGAAATGGGCTACAGCCCGGATCTGCTGGCTGGCCTGCCACTGCCCCATCTCGTCTTCAGCAGTTCGCTTGCCGGCTTGCCCGACGGCCCGACGGCAGACGCCGCCGGCAACACGCTGAGCTTCGGTCCGACCCCGACGCTGGGCCTCGCCCGCAGCGACATCCCGTGGGCGCAGCTCGACGGCGTCAACAACAGCGACGGTCACAACCTCGCCACCGGCTACGCAATCGATCTCGCAGGCGGCGGATTCGCCGGCGCTGCCGTCAGGCTGCAGACCTATCCCGGCCTCCGCGAGTGGTTGGCCCGCGATTTCGACGGCCTGCGTGCGCGGCTCTACATGCTGCATCCGGAATGGCAGGCGATCGGCCTGCTCGACGGCGGAGTCGCCGATCTCGACCGGATCGCCGCCGATCTCGGCCGCCGGTTCCTGTCGCGAGTCGACGGCGAACATCTGACGCCTCTCGAAGCGCTGGCCATGCCCTTCCGTTTCGACCTCGTCGCCAGCGCCACGGCACTGGGCCGCGACGAGTTCATCGCCGAACAGCAGGCGCACGCGCAGAGGCTGCGCGCGGCGATCCTTGCCGACCCGGACGCGCCCACGAGCCTGTCGGTGATCGCTGCCGATGCCGGGCAATGGCAGACCGCATGGCTCGCTGCGCTCGAGGCCGCCGGCATCCTGCGACCGGTCGACGAGGCGGCACCGATCCGCACGCAGCCGCAGATGTTGAGCCTCAACGCGACCCTCGGCGCCGGCATTCTGCTCAGCCGGGGCGGTGATGGCTACCGGACACAGGCCGATCTCGTCGCGTTCTTTGCCAAGGTGCAGGAGTGGTACGGCGACACCGCCCGCCATATCGGCGACGCCAGCGCCCGCACGGCGCCGGTCGACTACTTCGAGACGCGGCAGAATCTCGACGGCAGCGTCGCCGTGCCGGTTCCGCAACTTGCCGACCGCGATCTCTTCGACCTGGGTGCCACGCACGAAACCCACTTCCTCGACTTCAGCGTGTTCGTCGGCGGCCGCTCCGAACTCGAATACCTGCGCCACGTCGGCGTTCTCGATGACGACTTCCGGCCGGTCGCGGCGCAGGCACTCGACTTTGCTCGCTACCTGCCGGACGCACCCGAGCAGCCCAGCGGCGAATCCTCCCTGCTCCGTGTCAGTGGTCCGCAGGCAATGCGCGGCAGCGATGGCCGCCCGCATGTCGCAGCGGGACTCGCCCTGCCCTACCGCATCGAGTTCGGCAATCCGGTCGCTTCACCGGCGGGCGAGCTGCGCATCACCAGCCAGATCGACGCGAGCCTCGATGCCGCCTCTTTCCGTCTTGGTGACCTGCGCATCGGCGACCTCGCGCTCCACCTGCCGGCCGACCGGGCAAGCTTCCAGGGCGATTTCGACTTCAGCGGCAGCAAGGGATTCATCCTGCGCGTCAGTGGCGGCATCGACAGCGGGAGCCGCGTCGCCACCTGGCTACTGCAGGCCATCGATCCCGCCACCGGCGAAGTCGTTCGCGACCGCAGCCGCGGCCTGCTGCCCGCAGAGGTCGCCAGCGCCGGCGTGACGCCGGAGGGTTTCGTCGCCTACACCGTTCGCGCCGCCGACAGCGCAGCGTCCGGCAGCGACATACGTACCGCTGCCCGCCTGTTGGTCGACGCCCTGCCGCCGATCGACAGCCCGATGCACGCCATCCGGCTCGACACCGAGGCACCGCGAACGCAACTGACCGTCACCCAGGCCGGCGCGGGAAACGCTGCCGGCATCGCCAGCTTCGATTTGCGCTGGCAAAGCACGGACGAGCTTGCCGGAGTGCGCTCGGTGAGCCTTTACGTCGCTGAGGACGGCGGCCGTTTCCGTCTCTGGCAGCGCCAGTTGCCGGCAGGGACGGAGCAGGCCGTCTTCGTCGGCGACGCGGGCAGGCATTACGAGTTCATCGCAGTCGCCACCGACCACGCCGGCAACGCGGAGGCCGCTGTACTCGCCCGGACGACCCTGCCCGACGATGGCGCCCGTCAGGAGATCGTCGCCGCTCTCGGCGCGAACGAGACCGTCGCCTCGACTGCGGCCACCCCGGTCGCCGCCGAGGACCGCAGCTATCCGGCCAATGCGCTGTTCGCGGCCGCCGCGCGGCTCCTGCCGGGCCCGTTGGCGGGCAGCCTGCCGAGCGACCTCGACAGCGTCCTGGCTCCCTTCGCGCTGCGCAGTTTCGCCCACGGCTATGCCGCCAGTGCCGCCGGAATCGGCGCCCAGGCGCTGGTCGAGATGCCCGATGGAACGATTCTGGCAAGCGCCGGCGCGCTGCGCAACGAGATCCACCGTTACGGCGCGGATGGCCTGCAGACGGCAGACCGTGCGGGCGCGCCGCTGTTCGTCCTGGACGCTCCGGTCATCGACCTGCAGGTGGATGCGTTTGGCCGGCTCTGGGCGATGAGCGGCGACCAGCTGCTTCAGCTCGACCCGGCCAGCGGTCACGTCCTGCAGCACCTGCGAGCCCCGGGCGACCAGCCGCTGACGCATGCGCTGGCAATCGACCCGGACACCGGCGAGATCTATGTCTCTTCGGGCACCGGCATCCTGGTCTACGACCCGGCCGCCAGCGACTCCAGCCAGGCCTGGAAGAGCTTCAGTCGGCAGCGCGTCGGCGATCTGGCCTTTGCGCCGGACGGACGGCTGTGGGCGGTCAAGCGCGCCGGCAACGAGTTCGCAAGCGCGGCCGCACATGCCAGCAGCGAGATCATCAGTTTCCCGATGAGCGGCCAGCAAACCGGCCGCGGCGAAGTCGAATACCGCCTCGCCGGCATCATCGACAGCATCGCCTTCGCTGCACCCGACAGCCAACTCGCTGGACTGCTGTTTGCCAGCAGCCAGCCGGGCCAGCAGCCAGCCGGCGGTGGCGGCGGTGCGGCGCGCCAGGGCAGCGTCTGGATGATCGAACTCGCCAGCCGCCGCAGCCTGGAACTGGCGGGTGGCGGCAGCCGCGGTGAATCGATCGTCGCCATGCGCGACGGCCGCATCCTGGTTGCGCAGACGAGCAGCATCGACGAGATCGCCCTGCAACGCGTGCCGACGGTCAGCGCGGTGACGGTCCCGGACGGCGCGCTCGTACCGCTGCCACTGAACCGGATCGGCGTCGTCTTCGATCAGGAGATGCAGCTCGGGGAAGCCGGCGACCCCGCCAGCGTGCTCCATCCTGACAACTACCGCCTGCTGGCCCTGCAGTCCGCGACAGCCGGCGAGACCGGGCAGCATCCAGCGAGCGTCAGTTGGGAGCCCGCGACGCGCACCGCCTGGCTCGACGTGAGCGGGCTGGCTGCCGGCGACTACCGCCTGCAGATCGCGCGCCGCATCGAGAGCCAGGCGCACACGCCGCTGGCGAGCGACTTCGAGAGCCGCTTCACGGCGCTCGAGGACCTCAGCCACAGCTTGCGTGTCGACTTCTCGAACACGCGTGCCAACCGGGCGACCGGCGAACTCAGCTACGACGTCAGCCTGACCAACATCGGCAGCGACGAGATAGCCGGCCCGCTGGCGCTGCTGCTCGATCCCGGCCGTCATTTCGGCGCGACGGTCGCCGGCGCCGTTGCCGGCGGCGGCGAGCAAGCCGACCTCTGGTTGATCGACCTCGGCGACGCACTCGACGATCTCGGCGGCAGGCTGGTTTCCGGGGCGACGATCCGCGGATTGACGGTCAGCATCGTAGCTGCCAGCCGCTTCGCCGCCGATGCCGGCATCGCGCCGATCGTCAAGGCCCACCTCGGGCACGGTGTGTACGCCGCGCCGCGTGCGAACCGGCCGCCGCTGCTGCGCTTGGCCGCTGCTCCGGACGGCGATGACCTGCCGCCGGCCCGCGTCGGCGAAGCCTGGAGTGCGGCGATCGAAGCGCTCGACAGCGACGGCACGCGCCTGCATTGGCAACTGCTCGAAGCACCCACCGGCCTCAGCCTGCAGGCAGCCACCGCGGCCAGCAGCGCACCAGCCGGCGCGAGTTCCGTCGCGACGCTCGCCTGGACCCCGACTGCGGCCGCCGAGGCCGACAGCACGATCCTCATCCGCGTCGAAGACAGCCGCGGCGGTTCCGCACTGCGCCGCTTCCAGCTTCCGGTCAACGGCGGCAACCACGCACCGCTGCTTGCCGTGCCCGACGAGATCGTGATCCGTGCAGGCGAAGCGCTGGTGCTGCCGCTGCGCGCAGCCGATGCCGACGGCGACCACCTGACGCTGCTGCTCGACGCCCTGCCGCCGGGGGCGCGCTTCGATTCGGGCAACGGACTGCTGCACTGGACACCGGGCAACGACCAGGCCGGCATCTGGCGCGACATCCGCGTCAGCGCCAGCGACGGCAAGCTGATCGCCAGCCGCAGCTTCAGCATCACCGTCGAGCAGGCCCATGCCGCACCGCAGTTCGATCCGCAACCCGCGTACTTCCTGCATGAGGGCGACCCGTGGACGCTGCGCCTCGCGGGCAGCGTGCCGGGCTTCACGGCCGGCGCCACGCAGCCGGGCGGCGAAACGCTGCAGCTGGAGTACGGTGCCGCCTGGCTGCCGGGCGGGGCGACCCTCAACCCGGAGTCCGGCCACTTGGCCTGGACCCCTGGCTACGATCAACACGGCCAGTATCGCATCCCGCTGACGCTGACCGCGATCTGGACCATGGCCGACGGCCGCAGCGAGCGGACGCAGGCGAACGCCGAACTGATGCTCGACGTCGCCAACGCCAACGCGGCGCCGGTCCTGCCGCAGACGGCAAGCCTGCACGTCCGCGAAGGGCAGCCGTTGCGCTTCAGCGTCCTCGCCTTCGACCCCGACAACCCGGACTTCCAGCCCGCGCTGCGCCAGCAACCCGGTGCCGCGGCCGTCGGCGCGTTAGGCGTTGCGCCGACGGTCGGCTACCGGGTCGGCGGCCTGCCTGCCGGCGCGCGTTTCGATGCCGAGACGCTCGAGATCCTCTGGACACCCGGCTACGATCAGGCCGGGGTGTACGCGATCGACGTCAGCGCCACTGACGACGGCGATGGCACCGGCATCCCGCTGGGCAGCGCGCTGACGCTGTCGATCGCCGTCGCCAACGCCAACCGCGCGCCGCTGATCGGCGACATCGCCGCCGCCAGCGTCGACCGCGGCGACAGCATCGACATCCGGGTCACGGCATCGGATGTGGACGCGCGGCTGAGTGGCGCGCCGGTCCACCTCGACTTCGCCGGCCTGCCGCGCTTCGCCCGCTTCATCGCCGATGGTTCCAGCGCGCCGGGCGAGGCATCCGGCTGGCTGCGCTTTGCCCCGGGCGAAGGCGATCGCGGCGACTACCTGATCACCGTCAGCGCCAGCGACGATGGCGACGGCGATCCGCAGCAGATTCTCGCCAGCAGCCGCAGCTTCGTCCTCAGCGCGCGCAGTGCGGCCGAAGCACCGCGGATCGACGGCCCGCGGCAGGTCGTCGCGATCGCCGGGCAACCCTTCTCGCTCACCCTGCGGGCGCGCGACCTCGATCAGGATGCGCTGCACTGGACGGCCGCCGGTCTGCCCGCGGGGGCCAGCCTGACGCCGGGCCTGCGCTACGGCGAGGCCGTGCTGCAGTGGATGCCAGCCGCCGGCGACGGCGGTGCGCACGACATCGAGCTGATCGTCAGCGACAGCGGCCTGCCACCGCCGGGCGGCGGCTATCCGCTGCCGCAGCAGCCGCAACCGAATGTCAGCCGGCAAGCGCTGCGCATCGTCGTCCGCGACGACAACGGCGCGCCGCAACTGGCGGCGGTCCGCGTCGATGCCGCGGCCGTCGCTGACACAGGGGACACCCTGCGCCTGCGGGCGAGCGAGGGCGTGCCATTGACGATCGAGATCCGCGCCAGCGATGCCGACGCCGACCCGCTGCACTGGCAGTTCGAGGGCCTGCCGCGCGGCATGTCGGTGACGACGGATGCCGATCGGGTCCTGCTCGCCTGGACCCCCGACCTCTTCGCCGCCGAGGACGGAAACGGCGGCACCGCCGGACTGTGGCGACTCTCGCTGCGCGCCAGCGACGGCATGGCGGACTTCACACGCGACATCGAAGTGCAGGTGGACAACCGCAACCAGCCGCCACGCATCACGCCGCTGCCGCTGCAACTGGTCGGCGAGGGGGAGACGCTGGCTTTCGCCGTGCACGCGGGCGATGCCGACGGTGACGCCGTCCGGCTGGCGCTGCTGCACGAGCCGACGACGCCGGCCGGGGTCCATTTCGACCCGCTCAGCGGCCTGTTCAGCTGGCAGCCCGGGCTCGATGTGGTCGACAACGCCACCGCCGCCGAGCGCGATTTCGTGTTCACCTTTCGCGCCGACGACGGGCAGGCGACGAGCAGCCAGTCGGTCCGCGTGCGGGTCCTCGACGCCAACCGCCGGCCGCAGCTCGTCGCGCGCAACCACGCCGTCGTCGTCGGCGATACGCTGCGCATCCCGCTCGTCGCCGGCGACCCGGCCAGCCCGCGCGGCGCGGGCATCGTCTTCAGCGACCCGGACGGCGTCGCGCAGACGCAGGCGCTGCGCTTGCGCTTCGCCGACCTGCCTGCCGGCGCCACCCATGACGAGCAGAACCACGAACTGCGCTGGACGCCGGGCCCGGGCCAGCTCGGCGACCATCTGCTGACGCTCGCAGTCGCCGACGGCCAGCCCGGCGAGAGCGGCAGCAGCCGGCAGAGCTTCGTCGTGCGCGTCGTCGCCAGTGCCGCGGCGAACGCACCCGAGCTCCTCGTCTCGACCACCCCGGAGCTGACGGCGAGACCGCGCCAGCCGGTGATCGGCAGCGCCCGCGCCGTGGCGTGGAGCGGCATCGCCGACCTGGCGGTCGAACGGCGCAGCGCCGCGGCGGAACCCTGGCACAGCGTCGCGGTGGATGCGGCCGGCCGCTTCCGCTTCACGCCGGAGGAGCCCGGTGTGGTCGAGCTGCGCGTCACCGCCACCGACCACGACGGCTTCAGCGCGCAGCGCATCCACACCCTGCCGGTGCTCGATCCCGCCGACTCCGCTGCCCCTCGACTCGCCTGGAGCGGCGCGCTGGCCGGCGCGACAGGCAGCGCGCCGCCACTGCGCGTCGCCGCGCCGCTGGCACTCGCCGCCGACTTGGCCGAGGCGCAGTTGCTGGACTGGCAACTGCTGCTGGCGCCGGCGGCCAGCGACGAATGGTCGACACTGGCCCGGCAGGAGAGCCGCGCCACGGCAATCGACCAGACCCTGCCGCTGGCGACGCTCGACCCGGAGGTGCTGGCCAACGGCGTCTGGCAGCTGCGCCTGGTCGCCCGCGATCTCGCCGGCCGCAGCAGCCAGATCGACGCCGCCGCGCTCATCGACACGCCGCTCAAGGCACCGCCGGCCGCCGTCGCCAGCGACGCCGTCTACCAGTTGGGCGGTCACTCGCTGGCGCTGGCGCGCGTGCTGCCGGCCGGACCCCTGCCCACCGCTGATGCGGTCGATGGCCGGGCCGGTGCCGTGAACGATTTCGGTAACTGGCAACTGCCGCTGCTGACGCCGCGCCTGCTGAGCGACCAGCCGGCGACGCTGCCTTCGGGAGCGATCGCCGCCTGGCGGGACGGCGCCCGGGTCTGGGTCAGCATGCCGCGTGATCTCGCCGACGCCGGAGCCGGCGAGCTGGCACTGCGCTTCAGCCTCGCCGCGGTCGGCGAGCGCCTCGGCAGCGACGCGGCGGCACCGCTGGTCTGGCATCCGGCCTTCAGCGGCGACCGCGGCTGGCAACTCGAGGCGCAGGCGTCGATCGACGGCTCGCGCCCCGACAGCCTGATCCGCCTCGGCGACTCGCTTTACGACCAGGTCAGCGGCCTGCCCTGGGTGCCGCAGCGCTATACGCTGGTCTCGCCCGGCGGTGATCGCTATCAGTTCGATGCCGGCGGCCGCCTGCAGCAGGTCCTCTTCGCCGATGGGGCGCAGTGGCTGGTCTCGGATGCCGGCGTTGCGGCCGTCGCCGCGGATGGCAGCCCGGCCGGGCGACTCGAGCTGCTGCGCGATAGCGACGGGCGGATCGTCCGCAGCAGCGGCTTCGTCGCGGGAGAGGCGGAACCGGCCGGCACGGCCTACCTTTACGACGCTTCCGGCAACCTGCGCCTGGTCCGCACGATCGGCAGCGGCGCCGGTACGGCCTACGTCCATGATGCGACCGGCGCGCTGCTCAGGACCGCGCCGACGGCGGACCTGGGGACGCCGGCGAGCTGGAACGGAGCGGCGAACGAGTGGCAGGGCGAGATCGGCGGTGGTGCGACGCTGGCGTTCACGATCCGCGACAGCGAGATCGCTTCCGTCGCGCGTGCGCCGGGCGGCAGCGCAGCGCTGCTCATCGCCGTCGACAGCACGACGGCCGACGCCGGCGCGACGATCGAGTTCGTCGGCGGACAGGTACTCGGCAGCCGGGAAGACGGCACGACGCGGACGACGTTGCTGCAGGTCAGCGAGAGCGGTGTGAAGCTCCTGCGCCTGGCGGGCAGCGGCGCCGCGCGCGTCAGCCTGCGCGTCGCCGGCGACCTCGATGTCGACGGCCGCATCGACGCTGCCGATGCGCTGCTCTGGGAAGCCGCGCAGCGCGCCGGCGGGAAAGCGGGCGACGTCGACGGGGACGGCCGCAGCGATGCGGTCGATCGGCAGATCGTCTTCGCCAACAGCGGCTTCAGCGCCAACCGGGCGCCGGCGATCGTCGGCCAGCCGCCGTTGCGGACGCACAGCGAGCTGTCAATGATCGTCGCCCTGCACGACATGGCGCGCGATGCCGAAGGCGACATGGTGTTCTGGCGCGTCGTGCAGGCGACCAACGGCCAGGCGCGCCTCGCCGCCGATGGCGAGAGCCTGGTGTTCACGCCGCAGGCGGGCTTTGCCGGCCAGGCGACGGTCCGCCTGCAGGCGGACGATGGCTACAATGCGGGCCAAGCGGTCGATCTGGCGATCGACGTCAGCGGCGCCCGCTTGCAGCAGATTCACCTCGCACCACTGGACCGCCTCCTGACGGGCCAGACGCAGGCGATCCGCGCGACCCTCGACTTCGCCGATGAGGCCGGCGTCGCGCTGCACGATCCGGCGTACCTCAGCGTGCAGGCGGTGGACCTCGCCGGCCTCGGCGACAGCGGAGGGAGCCTCATCGTCGTGGACGACCGCCGTGACCAGTTTCGCGCGACCCGCGTCGGCCCGGCTCTGCTCGCCGTCAGCCGCATCGATTCGAGCGGGCTGGCGGTGCAGGCGGTCGCCGCGCTCAACGTCCTCGCCGCCTCGACGCTCACCGGTGCCGGCGAGGACGACGGCACAGCGGGCGATGCGCTGCCAGCGGTCGACCCGGAGGTCTACCCGCGAACGCTGAGTCTCGCCCCCGGCGCGACCCGGCAGTTGCGCGTGCAGCGCCTCGACCCGGCGACCGGCGAGCGGGTCGACATCGGCAGCGCGAGCCAGGTCGCATTCGCCGGCTCGCCGGAAGTGGTCGAGATCGATCGCGATCCGTGGACGCAGGAACCGCTGCGTGACCCCGCCACCGGCGACGTACTCCTCGATCCGGCGACCGGCGACATCCTTTTCGACCCGGACAGCGGCGACATCCTGGTCTCGGTGATCCCGGCGATCGCCGAGGTGCGCAACGGCACCCGCTACTTCTCGAGCGACGAGACGATCGCCAGCGTCGCTCCGGACGGCCTGATCAGCGCCCACCGCGAGGGTCGGGTGACGCTCTCGGTCGTCCATCTGGCGAACGAGGTGGACGCCAGCGGCGCGATCACGGCACGCGCCATCGGCCAGACCGACATCGCGCTGCTGGTGCAGATGCCGCAGGCGATCGACGACGACCCGGCGACGCCGATCCCGGCCGCGAGCATCATCCGGGCCGCGCAGGGCGGCATCGTGCAGGCCGCCAGCGGCGAGCTGCTGCTGGTCGGTGCCGGCGCCGTGGGCGAAGACACGCCGGTGTCGATCCGCCGCATCGACCTCGCCCACCTGGCGGCCGAAAGCGGCCTCGCCGCCCCCGCGCCGGGGCTGCTGCAGACTCTGGCGGCTTTCCGCCTCGATCTCGGCGAACGGCCGACGACCACGCCGGTGCAGCTCGCGATCCCGCTGCAGGACACGGCCGGCGTGCGCGAGGGCGAGGAGGTGCTGTTCCTTCGCCGCGGCCTGGCTCCGGGCAGCGACGGGCGATTGCAGGACGTCTGGTGGATCCTGGACAACGGCTTCGTCGCCAGCGATCCCGCAGCCGGGCTGGTCGCGCGCACGGCCAGCCCGCCCTACAGCGGCATCAGCGGCTCCGGTGACTTCATTTGCGTCCGCACCACTTTCGACCGGCAGAGCGGCGCGCTGGCGCTGCGCGGCTTCGGCGCCGATGCGCTGGCGTTGCGCGCGAACGATCTGGTTCTCGGCCTCGCCGCCGAACTGGGCAACGGCAACCTCAGCGGCTTCGCCGCCGCCGGCGACCTGATCGGAGCGCTGGCGGCAGCGGGCGAGGTGTACGCGATCAGGCGGACACAGGGCGGCGTTTACCAGACGGTGCCGGTGCACAAGGATCCGGCGACGGGCGTCCTGATCCTGCCCGGCGACAGCGGCAGTGGCAGCCTGCCGAACCCCGGCGACAGCGAGACCGCGCCGCGCGTGCTGCGCGCCGCGATGCTCGCTTCCGGCAGGCTCGAACTGACGCTCGACCGGCTGCAGTCGCCGGCAGCCTCGACCGCGGCGCCGGCAACCGCCCTGCGCATCTGGATGACGCCCGCGGCACCGCAGATCGACAGCGCAGGCAGCGCCAGCCTCGGTCCGTGGCGCGACGACCAGGGCGGGCAGCGTGATCGCTTGCTCGTCTGGCAAAGGCTGGTCGACCTGCAGCCACTGCCCGGCGACGCGTCCGGCCTGACGCTCGAACTCGATCTGCCGCAGGGCATCGCCGGCGGGCTGCACGTCATCAGCATCCAGCGCATGCTGCAGACCCTCGACGCGAACGACCCGGGCCGGACGCGATGGGTCGCCGATGGCGAGGCAGCCAGCCTGACGCTGACGCCACCCACCGATTTCAACCTCGTCGCCGGCGAAGACCTGATCCGCGTCTTCCGCGGCGAGCTCCAGATCGGCGAGATCGCCTACCCGGACAGCGGCGGCGCAGCCGCTCCGGCAAGCGGCAGCAAGACCGACGCGATCGCCTTCAGCCTCGACAACCGGCTGGCTTTCGTGGCGCACGGCCGCGGCCAGATCCACGTCCTCGACACGGCGACGATGACGCTCGCCGACACCTTGCACATCGGCAGCGCCAACATCAGCAGTCTCGCCGTCTCCGGCCAGTGGCTGTACATCGCCGAAGGCGGCGCGCACGATCCTGCCGGCGGCCATCGGCTGCTGCGCGCGAACATCGACCCGGCCGACAGCCGCTTCCTCGCCCTGCAGCAGATCCAGCTGCCGCCGTCGGTCAGCGGTGCCGACGCCCCCTACGGCTATGTCGACCTGGCGATCAACCACGGCCTGCACAGCTATCTCGCGGTGACCGCCAGCCAGCAGGGCCTGGGCATCGGCGGCGCCCGTGCCGCCGCCGGCGGCCAGATCTTCGTCGTCGATCTCGATGTCGCGCGCGAGTCGGCCGGCCGCCTCGACGCGACGGTGAGCGGCGCCTGCACGTCAGTCAGCGTGCCCGATGGCCAGGGCAAGGCACCGCAGTTCGTCACCGCAGCGGGAATCCGCGACGACACGATGCGTTTCCTGCTGAGCGACGCGCAGGACGAGAACGCCGGGCTGGCCACCGTCAGCGTCGCTCTCGGCGCCGACGGGCGGCTGCAGGGAGCGCCGACGTTCCGACGGCTGCCGCTGCTCGGTTCGTCCGCCGGCCACGACCGAACCGAGGGCGAATACCAGTTGAACATCCAGCGCGCCCAGTCGCCGGTGCTCGTCGAGACAAGTGATGGCAGCGAGTACGCGCTCGTCGCCGACTACTTCTTCGACTTCCTCGACCCGCTGTACCGCGCCGGAGACGCCGCGGGCGGCGCGCGCCAGCTCGGTGGCAAGGTCGGCATCATCCGCGATCCCTTCGGTCCGCAGCCCGAATACCTCGGCGCCACCTCGCCGCTCGCCGGCGCCAACATTTCCCGGCTCGCCGTCGGCGACGACGGCGGCACGCTCTGGGCCGACCTGCGCTACTGGCCGACGCTCGATTCGTCGCCACCGCCCGCCGGACTGCTCAAGTGGGACCTCGGCCAGCTCATCGCCGCCGCCGAACGCAATTCGCTTGCCGCGCAGGCATCGGCGCGCCCGCTGCCGATCGACCGCGAACTCGTCGGCGGCGCGGTGCAGCAGGTGGTGACACCGCTGCGTCATGAACTGGGCGACGGCAGCCGGCTGACCTCGGGCTGGGTTTTCGGGATGGCGGCGAGCCCGCTGCGTCGTCCCGACTCGATCCGCTTCACCGACCCGGTCGATGAGCTGCACTTCCTGAAGACGATCGAAGCCGACCGGGACCTCAAGGTGCCGAGCTTCAACTACGGCGACATCGCCCGCGTCGACCTGTTCAGGCTGATCCGCAGCCAATATGCGAGCACCCTCGCGCAGGTGCCGGATGCCGACCTCAACATCAACTGGTCGAACATCGAGGTCAGCGGCGCCGCCACCCTCCTGCGCGACGGCAAGGGGCACCTGCTGACCGCCGAACGCGAGGACGGCATGCAGTCGGTCGAGGCAGCGAGCCGGCGCAGCTACCAGGGGCTGCAGACGGTCGGCAGCGACGCCGGCAAGAAGACCCTGAGCAGCAGTGGCGTGATCTTTCTGGCGCCGGTCGTCGACCTCGGGCGACTGCGCCGCGGCGAGGCGCTCAAGCCCGGTGAGATCACCATCCACCTCGCCGGCTTCGACCGCAGCCGGCCCGACGAGCGGCTCAGCCTGAAGCTGCAGGTGGTCGACTACGTCCGCGCCGCCGATACGAGCTTCTTTGGCGACCGGCCGCTGAACAACCCCGGCTACCACGAGTTCGCGCTCGACGGATCGGTCGGCGGCGACCCGCGCAGCGACAACCGGCTGCTCGACGTGGCACGTGTCGAGCAGCGGCTGAAGTATCTCGGCTACGGTCTTTCGGCGATTCCGAAGAGCGGCGAGATCCAGGTCGACGGCACCCTGGACGCGGCGGAGCTGACCACCCTGCGGCAGTTCGAGCAGATCGTGCAGAACAGCGCAGACTACCAGGACAGCACGAGCGAAACCGTCAAGGACCGCAAGGGCAAGAGCACGACCGTCGTCAAGCCGCTACCCCCGATCACGCTGTCGGCGGCCAGCGCGACCTGGCTGAGCGCCTACAACGCCCCGCACTGGATGCAGTACCGCTTCGGCAACGGCAGCCCGCTGCCGGGCTGGAGCGACCGGACCGACCCGAAGAAGCCGGTTGAAGCGATGGGAACGAGCTGGGTCCATGACCTGATGGTGGCCAGCCAGGGCGCCAACCGGAGCTCCGACGGCAAGGCGCGACAAGCGCTGTGGTTCGCCGGAACGAACCTGCTCGGCAACCGCCTGCAGCTCGGGATCAACACCGCCTACATCTCGCTCGACAACCAGAAGGGCATCTACGGCGACGAGTGGCTCCTCGGCCTGAGCAGCACCAACAGCGTCGACCTGCGCAACCTGACGGCGAGCAGCGACAGCACGGCAACACCCCAGCAGAAGCTGAAGTACCTGCTCGAAGAGATGGCGCGCCTGCGGCAGCAGCCCGGCAACGGAACCTGGGATGCCCAGAGGGCGCAGCAACTCGCCGAGCTGTTGCAGTACGTGAATCGCGTGCAACCGAACGGCAACTCACCGAACAACCAGGTGGACGCACTCAAGGACTTCCTGGCCGTGTACACGGCGACGCAGAACGACACGGTAGCGAGCAATGGATCGCTCGAAGAGCAACTGGCGGCAATCAAGTCGGGAGCATCCGATGACGCCAGGCGGGCGATCCAGGGGGCGTTGTTTGGCGGGGGAACCCAGTCTTCTGGCCTGATCGCGACCGACAAGCTGCTACTTGGCGGTGTCGGGGACAAGGGTTCCGGGTTCGGCTCGCAGTTGAGCGCCGCAAGCCTCGCGGCCATCATGGGATCTACTGCGGATGGCGTCAGAGATTGGGTGGAACCACTGAACTCCGCACTCGCCAGGTTCGATATCAATACAGCGAAGCGGGTCTCCGCGTTCCTGGTCAATGCACGATTCGAAGCGTTCTTTGACTCCGACTTGGTCGAGAATCGCAGCGATCAGTCTGCCGAGTTGGCTTACGGCAACAGGTACGGAAATGACGCACCTGGCGATGGCGCTCGGTACAAAGGCCGAGGCATCATGCAGATCACATTCAAATGGGGCTACGAGGTCCTTGCCGAAGGCGGATATCGGGGTTGGACTCACAAGCTAACCCCCCCCGTGGAACCGAAAGCGAACAAGGTACCGGGTTTGAACGAAATCCTGGGAACGAACCATGACTTCGTCCAGAGCCCCGGCGATATGGTCGCGAATAAGAGCATCGCTGCGCTGTCTGGTGCCTGGTATTGGCGATACGGGGCACAGCCGATTGATGGTGATCTGAACAAAATGATCGATCGGTCGGCCCACGTTGACCAAAAGAATTTCGCGGACGCTACTAAAGGTATCAAGGGTCATGGAGACTCACTCGAACATCGGGCGAACCGAGAGGCTCGCTTGGCCTCTTGGAAAGCGGTAAACGCCGAAACTATCCGAAACCAAAACGCTTTGGGCAACCTCAAGCATGTGCTAGTAGACTTGGGCTTCTCTCCGGAGAACCGCCGAGATTACAACACCAAACTCGGGGTAGTACTGTCGAGCCGGCCGCCCTTGGCCATAGAACGCGTTCGCCACCTTGCGGATCCATCGTCAAACAGTCTAACGTTTGAATCTCTACCTACGGAACTACCACCACTTGATCCAATCCTGGACCAAGGAGAACGGAAAATGCTTCCTGCCGACCACGCTTTTCTCGACGTGCATCAGCTCCGGGCGCCGGCCTTCCTCGCGGCTAATGCCGAAAGAACTCAGCAGGCTGCAGAAAGAGTTCCGCGATTCGGCATCTGTGTCATCTCGCCTACTCATGAGCAGATAAAGAAACTGGGAAGCGGCCAGTCAATTAGCATTGTAATCGACCCGCGAATGGACGCCGAGGATCACTTTGCCCCAAAGGATAACAAGTGGACCGGATTCGAGGCTCAGTTCATCGACGAAAATCGACTGGCGAAAGTCAGCGTCTTGGAGATGCCGAAACACGGGCGACTCGTCGCTTACCAAGGCGAACTCGGGACCGATTTTGCCCCCGGCACCTCAGTGGAGTACATTCCAAATTCCGGTTTCACTGGCAAGGACAAGTTGACGGTTTTGGTAACCAGCCAGAGCGGCCTTTCAATCCTTTTTTCCTATCATATTCACGTGACTCCGGCAGCCGGAAGGTTTGATCTGTACGATGACTCTGCCTACAAGAAGTACTGCCCGCGCGGGCTTCTCATCTGGAGAATCGCCGAGAGTCCAAGCCCAGATCCAATCGTCGGTGCATTTTCGGTCGAGCCGGCCGGCACATGGATCGCCATCGATGAAGACCTTGCCGGAGCAGTCTCCTTCGCCAACCTCCCCGATTTCGCCCTCGGCCACACCATCGGCACTGGCTCCGCCGCCGAGATCACCCTCGATACCGATGCCGCCGGCCACGGCTGGTTCGTCGACACAACGCCTTTGCTCAACGAGGAGTTCCTGCCGACCAGCAACCCCGGCGAGTGGGTGGCGCGGCCGGGTTCGGCCGCTGATGGCCGGATCGACCTGCTGACGGTCCTCCTGCACGAGCAGGGGCACGCGCTCGGCCTCGAACACAGCACCGATGCGCATCATTTCATGGCGGCGACCCTGAGCCCGGGAATCCGGCGGACGATCTCGGCCGCCGACCAACTCGCCCTGCTGCAGCTCGCCGGCTACCTGCCGCCACCCGACAGTTCCAGCGAGGCCTATTCGGCCTTTTCCTGGGGCCTTCCCCTTCCCTTCACCCGCGTCACCGGCCTGGCGCACGACGCCCGCCCGGGTCTCGCCACCGCCAGTGAACCCGCAGCGAACCGCCCGCAACTCCACATCGCCGCCAACCCCCGCCTCGAGAACCCATCCTTCACCGACGGCAGCGGCTGGAGCACGGCCGGCGACGTCCGCTTCAGCGATGGCGCCGCCACGCTGCTCGAAACGCCCGACAGCCACACTCGTCTCAACCAGGTCTTCGTCCTCGGCAGCGACGACCACTTCCTGTCCTTCACGCTGGCCGACCTCGCGATCGGCGGTCAGCTGCGCGGCCCGGACGACGCATTCGAGCTGGCGCTGATCGACGCCAACAGCGGGCTGGCCCTGCTGCGCGCCGGCGGCCTGACGCGCAGCGACGCCGCGCTCAACCGCCAGGCCGACGGCAGCGAAACGCGGGCGAGCGAGATCAGCGTCACGGCCAACGCCGACGGCAGCTGGCGCTACCTCGTCGACCTGCGTGGCATCGCCACCGGCAGCGTGCTCAACCTCGCCTTCGACCTGATCGGCTTCGCCTCGACTGCCGGCGACGGCCCGGAGGCGCGCAACAGCCGCGTGACGATCCGCGAGCTGCATCTCGGAGCCGCTCCGCAGGGGACACGAGCGCAGGATGACGCCGCCACGACGCCCGAGGACACGCCGCTGCGCATCGACGTGCTCGCCAACGACTCGGGCGTTGCCGGTGCCGGCGCTGTCGAGCTCGTCGCCGCGCCGACGAACGGCACCGTCGTGGCGAATGCCGACGGCAGCCTGCTCTACCAGCCGGCGCCCGACTGGCATGGCGACGACCGCTTCAGCTACCGCCTCGCCGGCGCTTCGGGCACCAGCGCGCAGGCCGAAGTGCGGCTGACGGTGACGCCGGTCAATGACCCGCCGCGCTTGCACCCGCTCGCCGCCAGCCTGCCCGAGGACGGCACGATCGTTTTCGACCTGCTGGCCATGGCGAGCGACGCCGACGGCGATCCGCTGACACTCACCGTCGGCACGCCGCGGCACGGCAGCCTGACGCCGACGGACGACGGCCGCTACGCCTACCGCCCGGCAGCCGACTGGCACGGCGATGATTCCTTCACCATCGGCGCCAGCGATGGCGTGGCCGCGGTGGACGGCCTCGTCCGCCTGACGGTGACGGCGGTCAACGACGCGCCGCTGGCGCGCGACCACGTGTCGGAACTCGACGAGGACGGCTGGCTCGCGCTCGACCTGCCGGCGCTGGGCTTCGATGCCGATGGCGATCCGCTGACGCTCGCCTTCACCAGCCAGCCGGCGCACGGGACCTTGAGCCGCGACGCGCAGGGACGCCTGGTCTACACCCCGGTGGCCGACTGGGGCGGTCACGAGCGCTTCACCTACACGCTCAGCGACGGCACCGGCGAGTCGCTGCCGGCGACGGTGCGCCTCGCGGTGACGCCGCTGGCCGACGCGCCGGCGGTCTTCGTCGGCGGGCTGGCGGGCGGCCAACGCGAGCTTTTCCGCACCGGCTGGGAGAGCGTCGCCAACCCGGATGCCGCGGCGACGCGGCTGCGCCAGGACGAACTCGAGGGCTGGCGGCGCGTCGCTCTCGCCGGCGATGGCGATGCGCTGCGCATCTGGAGCACCGGCGACCGCCTGGGCGATCCAGCGGGCAGCAATGCGCCGCTGCGCGCCGCCGCCGGCAACGGCAGCAACTGGCTGGAGCTTGGCGGCCGCTCGGGCGATGGCGGGCAGGTGCTGGCCATCGAGCGGACGATCGAGACCATCGCCGGCGCCCGCTACACGCTGGCACTCGACCTCGCCGGCCACCCCGCCCGCGCCGCCGACCAGCCACGCCTGGCGGTCAGCGTCGATGGCCGCGAGATCGGCGGCGTCACCGCCTTCAGCGCCGGCGAATCGCTGGCCTGGGAGACATACCGCTTCGACTTCGTCGGCAGCGGCAGCCGCCAGTTGATCCGCATCGCCAGCGCCGCGCCGCGGCTTGCCGGCGAGGCGCCGGGGACGATGATCGACGACATCGTCGTCGGCGAGTCGCTGCCGGTCGCCAGCGGCCGCGCCGGCACGGCGATCGGTCTGCCCGCGCTGCGCGTCGCGCTCGCCGACGGCGACGGATCCGAGTCGCTGCGCGTGACGCTCGCCGGCATCCCCGCCGGCGCGACGCTCAGCGACGGCGAGCGGTCCTTCAGCGCCACCGCGAGCAGTGGGACGGTCGACCTCGATGGCTGGAATCTCGCCCGGCTCTCGCTCCGGCCGCCCGACGACTTCGCCGGCACGCTGCGCTTCGACCTCGTCGCCACCGCAACCGAGCAGGCCAACCGCAGCGAGACGGGCAGCCGCACGAGCATCGCCATGGACGTGCAGCCGGCCAACGTGGCGCCGGTCGCCAGCGACGCGAGCTTCGCCGTCGCTCCCGGCGGGCGCGTGCGCATCGACCTGCGGGCGCTGGTCGGCGACGGCGACGGCGACGGGCTGTCGCTGCGCGTCACCGACGCCGCCCACGGCGAGCTGATCGACCACGGCGACGGAACCTGGACCTACCTCGCCGGATCGCGTTTCGCCGGCAGCGACAGCTTCCGCTACACGGTGTCCGACGGCCGCGCCGCGGCATCGGCGACGATCCATCTGACGCCGCTGCCGGTTGCCGATGCGCTGCCGCCGCCGGCGCTGGCCAACGGGAGCAGCGAGCCGCAGCCGCCGGAGCCCGGCCACCTGGTTGCGCGAGCGCAGGAGACTACCGCAAAACCGCCGCTGTCCGTCGCGGCGACGACCGCGAGCACGGCGGCGGCGAACGATGCGCTGGGCCAGCAGCCACCGCTCGCCGCCGCCGCCCCCGCCGCCCCCGCCTCCCCCGCCAGCCCGCGGGTCGCGGCCCTGTCCGGCGCCACCGACGAGCGGCATCCTGGCAACGGCCTCCCGCAGCTCGAAGCGGTCGCCGGAGTCCGCATGGCCGCCGCCTGGGCGCAACCGGCGTCCGCTGCGCCGCATGCCGGAACGCCCTTCCCGCCGGCGCCAGGTCCCATCCGCCGGGAGTCCGTTCCCGAGCCCGACCCCGCTGCGGCCGGTCGCGCCAGCGAAGCGGCGCTGCATGCCGGGATGCAGCAGACGGCACGGCCGCTGCCGCTCGACGCCTTCCTGCGCGAAACCGCCGTCCTTGACGGCAGCCCGACCGGCCGGCCTGCGTCGCAGCCAGCAGACGGGCCGGAACCTGACGCCGCACCGAGAATCGACTGGCGCGGGACGCAACCGGCCTGCTTCCAGGTTCCCCGCACAGCGCGTCCGGCCTGGCTGCCCGCGTTCCTCGGCAGCCCGCCGATCGCCGCCCGGCTGCCTGACACACTCCACGGGCTGACGATCCGGATCGCGGCCCGGGATCGCTGAGCTTGCCGCAGGCGCTGAGCGCTGATACCGGAGAACCGTCAGCATTTTCCTGGCGCAGGTCATCGCCACGTACTGCGGACGCTGAAGGACTTCCGAGCTGCGCGCGAGCAGGGATGGCAACGTCGCGGGGACGATCTCTGGTTACTGCGCAAGTCGCATCAGCGACGCCCCCCTCGCCCGCTTGCGGAAGAGGGGGCGGGGGAGAGGGAAACAGTCAGTCCTTTCATCCTTTCTTCCTCGGTTACCAAGCCTGAACCCGGTTCGGTCACCGCCTGTCCCGCTCGCGCGTTCCGCCCACGCTCACCCCGATCAGTCGAGCGACGGTGCCGAGCAACTGCTGCACCTCCTCGATCACGGCACTGCGGTCGATCGGCGCCTCGGCCTCCATCAGGCCGGCTTCGTAGCGGGCCTGCACAGCGAAGAGCGTGTATTGAACGAGTGGCCAGAACGCGCTGACGTCGTTGCCGTTCTCTTCCAGCAAACCAAGCAAACGCGACAGATCGTGCGTCAGCGGGAACGACACCGAGCGCGCAGCAAGCCATGCCGTGAGTGCCTTCTCGATGGCCTGCTGAGCGTGAAAACCGAAAATCTCGTCGGCGAACAGCGGATTGTCAAGCATGCCACGCAAGGCATCGAAATCCTTGCGCGCCACGAGCAGCAAGTCCTGCGCGTGATCCGGCGCGCGCATGCAGAACCTTTCCTTCGCGCTGGGCGCGGCCAACGATATGGTGCGGCGACTCCTTGAGTTGCTCGAATTCATCGCGGCTATAGAGCAACAGGTCCTTGGCGATCGCCAGCTTGCGCAGGGCCAGGTACAGGCGCGCAGTTTCCTGGCGGCGACTGCGCCGTGGGGTGAAGGGCTCAGGCTCGACGATCAGAAGATCGACGTCGGAACCCGGCCGGGCGTCACCGCGTGCTCGCGAACCAAAGAGGATCACGGTGTCGGGATTGACTTCACGAACGATCGTATCGACCATCTCGCGGATCAGGCTGTCCTCTTCGCTTTGCATCCAGGACACCTCCTTCTTTCAACGCAACGCCGGCTTCTCCAACCACCCGTCAATGTGAAAGTCGCGTCGGCGACACGCGAACCTCGCCGGATCGCGTTTCGCCGGCAGCGACAGCTTCCGCTACACGGTGTCCGCCGGCCACGCCGCGGCATCGGCGACGATCCATCTGACGCCGCTGCCGCTTGCCGATGCGCCGCGGCCACCGGCGCTGGCCAACGGGAGCAGCGAGCGGCAGCCGCCGGAGCCCGGCCACCTCGCCGCGCGAGCGCAGGAGACTACCGCGAAACCGCCGCTGCCCGTCGCGGCGACGACGGCGAGCACGCCGACGGCGAACGATGCGCTGGGCCAGCAGCCACCGCTCTCCGCCGCCGCCTCCCCCGCCAGCCCGCGGGTCGTGGCCGTGTCCAGCGCCACCGACGAGTGGCATCCTGGCAATGGCCTCCCGCAGCTCGAAGCGGTCGCCGGAGTCCGCATGGCCGCCGCCTGGGCGCAAGCGGCGTCCGCTGCGCCGCATGCCGGAACGCCCTTCCCACCGGCGCCAAGTCCCATCCGCCGGGAGTCCGTTGCCGAGCCCGACCCCGCTGCGGCCGGTCGCGCCAGCGAAGCGGCGCTGCATGCGGGGATGCAGCAGACGGCACCGCCGCTGCCGCTCGACTCCTTCCTGCGCGAAACCGCCGTCCTTGACGGCAGCCCGGCCGGCCTGCGTCGCAGCCAGCAGACGGGCCGGCACCCGACGCGGCACCGAGAATCGACTGGCGCGGGACGCAACCGGCCTGCTTCCAGGTTCCCCGCGCAGCCCGGCCGGCCTGGCTGCCCGCGTTCCTCGGCAGCACGCCGATCGCCGCCAAGCCGCCCGGCGCACTCCCCGGGCTGACGATCCGCATCGCGGCCCGGGATCGCTGAGCCTGCCGCAGCCGCCGAGGCTACGGCCTGCTCGGTCCGAACAGGTCCTCCAGGGTGCCTGCATCAAGGACCTGATCGAGCCAGATGTCGATCTGCTCGACGGAGGCGCCTGAGATCTCCTGCAGAACCTCCGCGGGGATCGAACCGAAGCGCCTTCGCAACAGTTTCTGCAGCGCCAGTGCCTCACCCTCGGCCTTGCCCTCGGCCTTATAGGCATGCGCCCATTCTTCCAGTCGTTCGGCCAACATGACGTTCAGCTCCTGTAGATCATCGACCCGAGGCAAGACGATACGGTATTCCGCCCTGCGCATCAACGTCGCGCGAATCCAGAGGGCAAACATCCGACGCAGGTCCGGCCGGTCTGCCAGCCACTCGGACAGCAGGCTGAGAAGGCCGCCGATCGCCTGCGGCGATGCCGGATGTTCGATTCGGAATACCGCTGCGACGAGGTTGCGCAGCGATGCGAGTTCCTGCTCGCTGTACGCGTTCTCGTCGATCAGCAGGTGCTTCATCCGCGGTTTGAATTGCTCAACCAGCCCCGGAACCGGTGGGATCAGTTCGCAGACATCGGTCACGGCCGACCAGCGCTGGCTGCCGTTGTACAGCACGATCGGCAAGATCGGCGGCAGGCGACCATCGGCAAGCACTTCTCCCCGCCGGATCAGGTCCTGATAGAGCAGCCCGACAGAGGTGGCCCCGCTTGTTTGGACAGCAAAGGCTCTTCGATAAGTGGAGCCTTGCCAGTTCCGGTCGGCTGACCGGTGATGCGGTTGGTTTTGACCTTCTGGGATTTTATCCGAACCGAATAGAGCTCGGTGGAGCTTGTGGGCGAAGGGACGTGCGGTGGGAAAGTCGCCAGACTTTTCCACGGCAAGCGGCCCGGTGCGCGCTAGCGCATCGTCCACAAATCCACGGAGCCCCTTCCCCATGCCTTACGCCGCGGCTCGGATGGCCGACGCGAGGGCAGCGAAGTAGGCGGTGTCCGGCGTCTTGCCGTCCAGGGCGCGATGCGGTCGGCGCTCGTTGTAGAAGCGGACGTACGTGGTCAGGTTGGCTCTTGCATCGGCGACGCTGTCATAGGCCTTGAGATACACTTCCTCGTACTTGAGCGTCTTCCACAGGCGCTCGACAAAGACGTTGTCCCGCCAGGACCCCTTGCCGTCCATGCTGATCCGGATGCCGTGCGCCTTGAGCATCCCGGTGAATTCGCCGCTGGTGAACTGGCAACCCTGATCGGTGTTGAAGATCTCCGGGCAGCCGTGCCGGTGGATGGCTTCCCGGACCGCGTCCAGACAGAAGTCTGGTCGTCAAGGTGTTCGACAGCCGCCAGGCGAGCACCCGCCGCGAGTACCAGTCGATCACGGCGAACAGGTAGAGGAAGCCCCGGCGCATCGGAATGGTGGTGATGTCCGCCGCCCACACCTGGTTGGGCCGCTCGACGGCAAGATCGCGCAGGAGATACGGATGAATTTCGTCGCCGCGCCGCCGACGAGAGGTGTTGGGCTTCCGATACAAGGCCTCGATGCCCATGCGCGCCATCAGGGTGCCGATGTGTCGGCGGCCGGCCCGGAAGCCCTCGGGGCGCAGCAGATCGCGCAACATGCGGGCGCTGGCGAAGGGGTGCTCCAGATGCAACTCGTCGATCCGGCGCATCAGCGCCAGATCCTCCGCCGAGACCTCGCGGGGCGTGTAGTACGCGCTCGAACGGGCCACCCCGAGGAGGGAGCACTGATGCGCGACAGGGAGCTTGTGCTTGCGGTCAATCATCTTCTTGCGCTCAGCAAGCCCGCCTTGGTGAGCGCATGTTCTAAAAAATCCTTCTCCAGCGTCAGCTGTCCGATCTTGGCGTGCAGTTTCGTCAAGTCCGGATCGCTGCTCGCAGGAACGCTGGTATCCCCAAAAACCTGGACCGCACGCTCCGTCAGCTGCCGCTTCCAGTCCGTGATCTGGTTCGGGTGAATGTCGTACTGCTGCGCCAGTTCGGTCAGCGTCTTGTCGCTCTTCAGCGCCGCCAGCGCCACCTGCGCCACCTGCGCCTTGAATGCCGGCGTGTGGTTCCGCCTCGTCCTTCTCGTCATGCTCTCGCTCCTGTTGGGGCTGCTTCCGCAGCCGTTCAATGGGGCAAGGCTACCACTTATCCTGTTGTCCGAAATTCCGGGGCCCCCTCTTTGTGGAACCAACAACCGTCATGTAAGCTCATATACTTGTACTTGTCCGCTTGCCTTCGGTTGTCATGATCGGCGAGATTTCCGGAAGGGGAGAAACTTCTGAACCTACAACCTTTGGAGAACAGCGATGAGATCCCGAATTATTGCCTATGCCGGAGTTATTGTCGCCCTGATGCCGCTGTCGGTACATGCCGGATTCACGGTGGCTGTCACGTCCGTGGCTCAGGGAAACATTCCAACACATCAAGAAGATAACCGGCGCTCCGCTTCCCTCGCTGATTGGACGTCGGCTGGATTTGTCGCCACCACGCATGCCCATGCCGACAGGGACGCCTTCGATTCACCCTCCGATGGGGCAGATGCGACCGCCGTGTTTGACCAAGCCAACCCGACAGACGCCGTCTTGCGGTCCAAGGTCGTAGCGCGGCGCTTTTATGGTGGTCGCTATCAAAACATCGTTTGGGCGCAGAGCATCTTTTCCCTGAACTATGGCCTGCAGATTGAAAACCTGACGGGATCCCCTGTCGACGTGAACTTTGCTGGCGAAATGCACGGACTGTTTGCGACTCCCGTACGTGACTTTGCACACGTACAAGCGGAGGAGAAAGTGCATCTGACTGGTCTGACGAAGACAGGCAGCGACAGGGGCAGTCTCTTCGTAGACTATGATGGCGCGAAGTCCGATGGGCTGTGGTCGAGTTTTGTCCATCCCGCCAAGGTCCATGACGACATCTATGGAACGATCGACGGGTTCGAACTCAACTCATTCGAGTACTACGGATCGAGGTTGGTCGCCGGTGGCGCGACAGTCTTCAGCGATGTCGACTACGACCTCATGCTGACCGCGGATCTGGATATTGGCAACGGCTTGGCACTGGTGGACTTCACCAATACAGGACACCTGATTGTGACGGCAACCGATCCGTTCACCGGCGCGAATCGTGATTCGGACATCCGCGTCACGCTGGTGCCGATTGTGCCCTCGGGCTCCGTGCCTGAACCAATCGGCCTCATTCCGCTACTTCTTGGCGCCCTCGCATTGACCCGCAGACACCACGCAAACCGAGTGCAGCAGTGTAAGGGGCATAGTGTCGGTCGCCGACGCATGCTTTCCAAAATCGGATTTCCAAAATGCTTTCGAAATTGATTGCCAACAACACGGTGGTGCCAACTTGCTTGCCACTTCCGGTGTTCAACGGCGACGCTTCCCCGTTGCCGATCGTACAGCACCTGGCGTTCAGTTCGACGGGGCGCTGGTGATGAACTGAGCGGCGCTTGGCACCGACGACGCGCGCGCGGCCCACTGGCGTGCCTGTGCCGATGGCGCAACCCTCGACGAAGCGCAGCGTCTTTTCCCCGCAGTGCAAGGCCCGGTGCTGGACTGGAAAGACCCCGGGGCGGGGGAAGCGTGCCACAACTGCTTGATTTTTTTGGAGGCGCGAGCGGGAGTCGAACCCACCTACACGGATTTGCAATCCGTACTTTCATGCACCTATGCGGACTTGCGAACCTTAACGCACCTATACAAAGCAAGTCTTTGCAGCTATACTCACCTCCACGGGCTAGCACGAAACATGATGAATTTTGATAGCCCGTGCTAGCCCGGTGCTAGCCCGACATATGCGAGGTGAGAAATGACCAGTATCAGATTCGGCAAGGTGGCCATTCAGGGGCTTGAGCTTCCGCCTTTGGGCAGGCGGCTGACGATCTACGATACCAAGGTGCCGAAGCTTGCCCTGCGCGTGACGCATGCGGGCACCAAGACCTTCTACGTGGTGAAGCGGGCCGGTGCGTCAATGGCCTGGGTGAAGCTCGGCACATTCCCTGAAATGACGGTGGAGAAGGCGCAAGCTGAAGCGCAGCGAATCCTTGGGGAGTTTGCGAGCGGCGCGAACCCTGCCGAACTGAAGCGCGCACTCAAGGCCGAGCCGACGCTGACCGAATTCTTCGTCGAGTTTGGCGCCCGGCATGGTATGAAAAAGCTGTCCTGGCGCGACGATCAGCAGCGGTATCGGGACTACCTGCAAAAGCCCTTGGGCGACCGCAAGCTGTCGGCGATCACGAGGGCGATGGTTGCCCGGATTCTTTCGGATGCGGAAATTTCCGGCAAGGCTGCCGCGACCGTGCGCCAAATCCGTGCGCTGGCGTCAAACATGTTCGCAAAGGCCGTCGAATGGGGTTATCTGGAAGCGAACCCGGCAACGGGCATCAAAGTGAACGGCCGGATCGTGACCCGCGACCGCTTCCTGCAACCTGACGAACTGCCCCGATTTTTTGCAGCGCTGGCCGACGAGCCGAGTGCAGCCATGCGCGACTTCATTCTGTTGGCGTTGCTGACCGGCGCCCGTCGGGCGAACCTCTGCGCGATGCACTGGCGCGAAATTGATCTGGCGGCGGGGAACTGGCGGCTGCCGGTGACGAAGAACGGCACTCCGCAAACCGTGACGCTCTGCGCGGAAGCGGTAGAGATTCTGAAGTCGCGCCAAGATGCGACCGCTGGAGGTTTCCTGTTCCCCAGCAGAAGCGCAAGCGGTCACTTCAATGGCGCCAGGGATGGACTGCTGCGCGTGCTGAACAGGGCCGGAATCCCCTACGGCCGCAACGAGCCGAACGGGGTCACGCTGCATGACCTGCGGCGCACCTTGGGGAGTTGGCAGGCTCGGACGGGCGCATCACTGGCGATCATCGGCAAGAGCCTGAACCACAAGAGCCAGCAAGCAACCGCGATCTACGCGCGACTCGATCTTGATCCGGTGCGCCAGTCCGTGAACACCGCGACCAGTGCCATGCTGGAAGCTGGCGGCATGAAGGCCGGCGGCGACGTGGTAAAGCTACCAAAACGTGGCGCGGCGTAGCATGCCTGAAATCTCCCGCTTCTTCGGCATCGTCATTTACATGAACTGGCGGGAGCATCCGCCGATGCATTTTCACGCGGTCTATGGCGAGCATGAAGCCCTGATGACGCTGGATGGCAAGCTATACGCCGGTTCGCTGCCGGGCCGGGCGCTGTCGATGGTGCGCGAATGGCTGGCGCTGCACCGGAAAGAGATTGAAGCCGACTGGGAGCTTGCCATGCTGCGCAAGCCGCTGAATCCCATTGATCCCTTGGAGTAACCCTGATGATCCTGCACACCACGGAAGTAACCCCGTTGTCGGGCTATCGCCTGTTCCTGCGCTTCAACAACGGAGAGTCCGGCGAAGTGGATCTGTCCCACGAACTTGACGGTGAAGTCTTCGAACCGCTACGCGACCCGGTGCTGTTCGCTACGGCCAGCCAGCACCCGGTCATGCGCACGGTGGCATGGGCAAGCGGCGCGGACATCGCCCCGGAATTCCTGCTCGATCTGATGCACGCGCAGCAAGGAGATCGGGCTGCGTGATCAAGGATCTCCGGACCAATACGCCCGACCCCGCCCTGTGGCGGGCCGAGCTGGCAGCGAGGAAAACCCATGAGATGCGCCATCTGCCGACACGGCGAAACCCGACCCGGTGCCGTGACTGTTCCACTTGAACGCCACGGCCTGACAATTGTTTTCCGGGAAGTTCCGGCGCTGGTGTGTGAGAACTGCGGCGACGCCTTTCATGATGAAGGCGTGACCGCTTCCTTGCTGAAACAAGCGGAACAAGCAGCGGCGGCGGGCGTGGAAATCGCCGTGCGGCGATTTGCGGTGGCCGCATGACCTGACAAAACTTAAGTTTTGCCGCGCCTATCTCGACGGAGAGAAAACCGGGGACCCTTGCCCGGCTGGAGCGGCATCCTGAACCAAGGGTGGAGCGTGAAAGGGGCGCTATGCAGAAAATCTTATCAGACGAACTTGATTGCCTCGAAGACTATGCGTGGGAGCTTCTTGGCGTTGACCGAACCGAGGAGGAAAGGAAAAAACTGCAAGCGAAAGTGCATGAGGCGGTTCTCGTCCTATGGCAAGAAGGCGATGACATTATGGTGGAAAGAACAGAGATTTCTACCATTGCTGTCCTGACAATCGTTCTATGCCGTTATGAAATCAAACGATGGGAATCTCCGCAAGCCGCGGTCTCTCTTTTGAGCGCAGCTGCGAGAGCTGTCGGGCTATGGGAGGGCCACAATCTCAGGCCACCTATCGAGGAGGTCGAATCTTTCGTGGGAAGGAGAGCGGCCCATGCAAGGCACGAAGACGACCGCAAGAAAGCCGAGGCAATAAAAGCGTGGTACAGGCAGAACCGAGATAACCATAGCAGCATGGATGCGGCCGCGGCGGAATCAGCCGAAATCTTCAGCGTAGCATTCCGGACGGCACGCAAACACATCGGGATTGGATCGAAAGAACTACGTTCTGCGCGCAAAGAGTAAACCCTGCACGCTGGCTGTAATACGTGCAGGCAGAGCTTGCACGCTGCATGCTGACGGGATTTTCAACCACTCTCCTTTTCCCTAGCATTCGTTCCATGAACTGCGCTGTGCAGTTCCCCAATGGAGCGAATCATGACCATTCAGCAAGTCATCGGCAAGACCCGCGAGCTTGTCGACGAGAAGACTGCGGCGAAAATCCTCAACGTGTCGCCTGGCACACTCTCCGTTTGGCGGAGTACGGGCAGGTACAACCTGCCATTCACCAAGTGCGGTCGATTGGTTCGATACGACAAGGCCGTTCTCGACGCATGGCTTGACTCCCGCACCCGCCAAACCGGCGCAACGGCGTAGGGGCGACCATGACCCTCAAAGAAAAAGCCGCACCGGGGGCAAACCGGGCGGCTTCAAGCAGTGCATTCGATGGTGAGATTGTAGCCGAGATCCCGAAGAACAGCCGAGAGGTCTCCCGCATCGTGCTGCGCGACTTCAAGGGCTTTCCACTGGTCGACGTTCGCCCCTGGTTCGACGAAGCCGCAACCGGCGAGCTGGGACCGGGCAAAGCCTTGTCGATCAAGCTCGAATCCTTGCCGGGCATTGTGGCCGTGCTGTCAGGGCTCATCGAGGAGGGGCGGACATGAGCATCGTCGACAACCTCCTTCAGCATCTCGACAAGGTAAAGTGCACCGGGCCGGGAACATGGTCTGCGCGCTGCCCTGCTCATGAAGACCGCGGGCCAAGTCTAACGATTGCCGAAAAAGATGACGGGCGAATCCTCCTGCATTGTTTTGCCGGATGCGATGTGCACGACGTTCTGGCCGCCGTGGATCTGGATATTTCTGATCTGTTCCCTCCTCGTGCCATCGATCTCCGGGTCAAGCCCGAGCGCCGACCGTTTCCGGCTGCTGACGTGCTGCGTGCCATTGGCTTTGAGGCGCTTTTCGTCGCGGCGGCTGCGGTGGCACTGCTCGACGGCAAGCCCTTCAGCCAACATGACCGCGAGCGGCTGATCCGGGCTGCAAGTCGAATCCAGGCGGCAATGGCCGCAGCGGGCGTGTCCCATGGATAAGGGCGTCGAACGCGGTCAATCGTTTCTCGACAGCGCGGCAGAAACCATGCGAGGCTCGACAGCGAGCGCAAGAGCACCGTCAAGGGGCGGCGTGCATCAAACCGACGGTGAGAACGCGCCAGCGGGCGATTCTGTACCTGCGCCGATACCCCTGCCGAAGCTCCCCGCTGTTCCCAAAATCGACCTGGCAATCCTGCCGAACGAACTGCGGCCGCTAGTCGAAGATGCTGCCGATCGAGCGAGGTTTAGTCCTGACCTTGCGGCGGTGGCCGGCATGGTGGCGCTCGGGAGCGTGCTCGGCCGGAAGATCGGCATCCGGCTGAAGCGGTACGATGACTGGACCGAGCACGCGAACATCTGGGGTGGCGCGGTCGGGCCGCCGTCAGCCTTGAAATCACCCGCCATGCGCGCGGCGATGACTGCCTTCAAAAAGTTGCAGGTATCCGCGGATATCGCGCATGCGGACGCTTCGCAAGTTTACGAAGCCGCGATGGCTGCCGCCAAGTTGCGCCACGATGCCAAGAAGAAGCGGGCGGTAAAGGAGCTTGCTGATAACCCAGACGCCGAAATCGACCTGGGCGACCAAGGCGCGGGCAAAGCGCCTGTTCCCCGCTGCTACTGGACCAGCAACGTCAATGAGGCATCGCTGGGCGTCCTGCTGGCAGAGAATCCGAATGGCCTGCTGATCGAGCGTGACGAGTTGTCGTCCTTGCTGGTGAAGCTGGAAGATGAGAGCGCGGCCGATCTGCGCGGCATGATGCTGTCTGGCTGGAGCGGGCAAGAGGGATACCGCTTCGATCGGATCATGCGCGGGACGACGACGCTTCCAAAGTTCGCGCTGTCCGTCATGGGCGGCATCCAACCCGGACCCCTGGCGCGGTACGTCCGAAGCGCCTATTCCGGCGAACGCGCCGACGGCCTGCTGCAACGGTTTCAGTTGATCGTCTGGCCGGACCCGGAACCATTCAATTACGTCGACCGATACCCCTCGAAAAAGGCGCGCGAAGCTGCGGATACCTTGTTCGAGCGGGCAGACACTTTTGACCCGGTGGCGATGGGACAGAGCGATCGCTTCGGCAACGATCCCCCATTCGTGCGCCTGTCAGATCCGGCGCAGGAACTGTTCGTCGAGTGGTACAGCAATTTCATGCAGCAACGGCGATCCGCCGAGGCGACGGGCGCGGAGTCCGGACCGATCGGCGCGCACTTCGGGAAATACCCCGGCTTGGTTGGCAAGCTGGCGTTGGCTCTGCATGTTGCCGACGACCCCGGCGGGACGGCGGTTTCAGAGCGGACGCTGTGCAAGGCTTTGGCGTGGATCGAGTACCTGACGCCGCATGCCCAGCGTATCTATCACGCGCAGTCACACCCCGAAACCGGCGCGGCCGAGTTGCTGCTGGTCCGACTGCGGGCCGGGAAGTTGCCGGCAACCTTCAAAGCATGGGAGATTTCCCGCTTGGGGTGGCACGGCCTGAGAGGTGGCCCCGCTTGTTTGGACAGCAAAGGCTCTTCGATAAGTGGAGCCCTGCCAGTTCCGGTCGGCTGACCGGTGATGCGGTTGGTTTTGACCTTCTGGGATTTTATCCGAACCGAATAGAGCTCGGTGGAGCTTGTGGGCGAAGGGACGTGCGGTGGGAAAGTCGCCAGACTTTTCCACGGCAAGCGGCCCGGTGCGCGCTAGCGCATCGTCCACAAATCCACGGAGCCCCTTCCCCATGCCTTACGCCGCGGCTCGGATGGCCGACGCGAGGGCAGCGAAGTAGGCGGTGTCCGGCGTCTTGCCGTCCAGGGCGCGATGCGGTCGGCGCTCGTTGTAGAAGCGGACGTACGTGGTCAGGTTGGCTCTTGCATCGGCGACGCTGTCATAGGCCTTGAGATACACTTCCTCGTACTTGAGCGTCTTCCACAGGCGCTCGACAAAAACGTTGTCCCGCCAGGACCCCTTGCCGTCCATGCTGATCCGGATGCCGTGCGCCTTGAGCATCCCGGTGAATTCGCCGCTGGTGAACTGGCAACCCTGATCGGTGTTGAAGATCTCCGGGCAGCCGTGCCGGTGGATGGCTTCCCGGACCGCGTCCAGACAGAAGTCGGTCGTCAAGGTGTTCGACAGCCGCCAGGCGAGCACCCGCCGCGAGTACCAGTCGATCACGGCGAACAGGTAGAGGAAGCCCCGGCGCATCGGAATGTAGGTGATGTCCGCCGCCCACACCTGGTTGGGCCGCTCGACGGCAAGATCGCGCAGGAGATACGGATGAATTTCGTCGCCGCGCCGCCGACGAGAGGTGTTGGGCTTCCGATACAAGGCCTCGATGCCCATGCGCGCCATCAGGGTGCCGATGTGTCGGCGGCCGGCCCGGAAGCCCTCGGGGCGCAGCAGATCGCGCAACATGCGGGCGCCGGCGAAGGGGTGCTCCAGATGCAACTCGTCGATCCGGCGCATCAGCGCCAGATCCTCCGCCGAGACCTCGCGGGGCGTGTAGTACGCGCTCGAACGGGCCACCCCGAGGAGGGAGCACTGATGCGCGACAGGGAGCTTGTGCTTGCGGTCAATCATCTTCTTGCGCTCAGCAAGCCCGCCTTGGTGAGCGCATGTTCTAAAAAATCCTTCTCCAGCGTCAGCTGTCCGATCTTGGCGTGCAGTTTCGTCAAGTCCGGATCGCTGCTCGCAGGACCGCTGGTATCCCCAAAAACCTGGACCGCACGCTCCGTCAGCTGCCGCTTCCAGTCCGTGATCTGGTTCGGGTGAATGTCGTACTGCTGCGCCAGTTCGGTCAGCGTCTTGTCGCTCTTCAGCGCCGCCAGCGCCACCTGCGCCTTGAATGCCGGCGTGTGGTTCCGCCTCGTCCTTCTCGTCATGCTCTCGCTCCTGTTGGGGCTGCTTCCGCAGCCGTTCAATGGGGCAAGGCTACCACTTATCCTGCTGTCCAAAATTCCGGGGCCCCCTCTCTGACCGATCGGGAGGGCGTCAAGAAGGCTTGTCGTCTGCTACATGAGCATGGATGGCTGATCGAGATTGAAGCGCCTGCGCGCTCTGGCGTGGGCCGTCCTGCCGATCCGGTTTACTGCGTTTCCCCTGGCGCAGAAAGGGCGGGACTATGAACTACCTAGATCGCCTGAAGGGCTTGGACGAAAAATATTCGTCCATGGAGGCGACTGCAAAAACTGCAAGAATTGATTTACGCGGTTTTTGCAGTTCGCCCATAGAGCAAGAAAGATCAATCCCTGCTGAAGCTGAGCCGATCGGCGAAGATACCTCGTCGGGTGTTTCAGGGCGCTGGTGGCTGCACTTCGCCGACCGCAATCCGCTAACGGTGGCCTTCTCGCCAGCGGCGACCCATGCCGAAGTGCTCGAAGCCTACCCTGCTGCGCTGGCGGCGGAACCGATCGAGCCGGGCCGGCAGCAGTCAGACGCTCTGCTGGCCGACGATCAGGAAGAGGCGATTGTTGCATGGCTGGCGGCGATCGCCGAAACCGACCGAGCCATCATCGACGACGTGCTGGCCCTGTGCAGGCACGACGGAGATGCACGGCAATACTTCCTTGGCCGGGCAGCGAACGCTGACCCGGACTGACCAATCAGACGAGATAGGCGAAATGACGGCGAAGCGCAATAAAGAATCTTTCATCCGCGGTACGGCAGCGCATCGGCGCACCGAAAGCGATTACATGGGGGCGCTGCTCGAAACCGTAACCCTGGACGATTGGCGGGACGTGGTAGCGGGCGCACTGCAAGCGGCGAAGGGCGGTGACCCCGCGGCGCGGGCCTGGCTGGGTCAATATCTCGTCGGCAAGCCGGAGACAAAAGCGCCAAGCGCGTTGACCGTCGTCGTTCAGCAATGGAGCGGGGGCGATCCCGTTGCCGAGAAGTTGGCAAAGCCAATTCTTGACCGGGCACTCTACCCAACGTCACACGAAAACGACGATTGGAAGGAAAGCGTCAAGGTCGCAATCGCGGCGGAGCTGGCGCAAAAACTGCCCCTATCAAGAACCGACGCAACGCCAGCTACAGCAAGGGATTCAGGCGATTCGCGGGCTTGATATACACGCGATTTCTCAAATGATTTCGGAAAATCCAGCGAGGCGTGAACAATGGGCGGATTCGGTAGCGGGCGGCGGTGGGGCAAAGAAACGACAAGCGACATGCGACCGCTGGATGTTCGCAAGTTGCAACGCGGTGGCCTGCTGACACCGGGCCGGAGCATCACCTTGAACTGGTCACGCAACGGCGAGCAGGTAGCGACTATCCAAGCGCGGACGGAAGCCGAGCACGTGACTTTGATCTATCGCCACAAGAGCGGCGGTAACGACTGGCAACCGATGGACTACCCGGTACGGCTGGAATGGACGGCTTGCACCCTGGGCGGTCGGCGCGCGTGGTTTCTCTGCCCGGCGGAGGGATGCGGGCGGCGCGTGGCGCTGCTCTACATCGGCGGCGCTGGCATCTTCGCCTGTCGTCATTGTTACCGGCTGGCGTATGCCTGCCAACGGGAAGCGGCTGATGATCGAGCCGCGCGGCGGGCCGACAGCATCCGCGAAAGGCTGGGCTGGCAGGTGGGCATCCTGAACCTGAACGGCGGCAGGCCAAAGGGGATGCACTGGCGCACCTTCAATCGACTGACTGCCGAGCATGATGCCTTCGTTGGGGTATCGCTGGCCGGTATGTCTGCCCGCCTGGGGCTGATCGAGCGGCGGCTTACAAACCAAGGGGCGGTTTGCACGGCAAGAACTGAATTTGTCTTGCAAAGCAACGAACTGCTCTGGTGACGACTGGCCCGCTACCAGACACTCACCAATGTCCCACAAATAAACTTACCGCGAGGAACCTGTTTGATGATATCGTCTTGCTTTGGTATGTTGACGACTTGTGACTCAGTAGGCTGTAGCGGCGGATTGAATTGAACTAAATAATAGACAAATGGCCCTTGTCGTTGTGTGCTGCAGTCTCCGCCGCCATCCAATTCGTAAGCGATGCCCATCATGACTTCGTTGGTGAGATTAGTCACATAAATGTGAAAACCAGCATTATCCATCCACCATGTTTCGCGGTCCCTAAGGTAGTTTGTTACTGTGGCCGGTGCTTCGCGAATTCGTTGTCTCTGCAAATACTGTTTGGCGATTTGAATATCGCGGAACCGAATAGGATTTAGCTGGCTTGTCTGTACTTTTCCGCTCTGAATCCACTGCGCAATAGTTGAGACCTGATTTGGGTAGGATTCTGCGCGCAACTTGTCATTGATGCGGATCGCATTTTCCATACGAGCTTCAGTCAGCGCCACAGGGTCCTTTCTGTCCACGGCTCTACCGACGGCACCGTATGCTCTAGGGTCGTAGATTGCATCGCGCGCTACCAGCTTGCCATCGTTGATCTCGAAAACGGTAATCGCACCGTTCTTGATATCGCCCTTCTCGTCGAACTCGATCTTGCCGGTAACACCGTCGTAGGCGGTCTTGCCGACTTCCGGCAGGTACTTGACCGGATCGGCCGAATTCGCCCGCTTCATCGCATCGACCAGCACCATCACCGCATCATAGCTGTACGGCGAATAGATCTGGATCTGGCCGTACTTCTTGGTGAACTCCTCGACGAACTTCTGGCCGTTCGGCAGCTTGTCGACCGGCAGACCGGCTTGCGTGCAGATGACGCCTTCAGATGCCGGCCCGGCAAGCTTGATCAGCTCGGGCGAGCAGCCGCCGTCACCGGTGATGAACTTGGCGCGTATGCCCACCCCACTCATCTGCTTCAGCATTGGTCCTGCGATCGAGTCCATTCCGGCGAAGACGATTACGTCGGGATTGTTGGCCTTGAGCTTGCTCAGAATCGCACTGAAGTCGGTAGCCTTGTCGTTGGTGAACTCACGGGCAACACTTGCAGCACCGGTGGCCATGGCAGCTAAAGCGGCCACGTCTGCCAGACCCTGACCATAGGCCGTGCGATCATCGATAATTGTGATCTTTCTCCCGCCCATAGTTTTGGCGGCGTAGGCGCCGATCACTGAACCCTGGTGGATGTCGTTGGCCATCACCCGGAAGGCGGTATTGAAGCCCTGCTGAGTGTATTTCGGATTGGTTGCCGAAGGCGAAATCTGCGGCAGGCCGGTCTGGTTGTAGATCGCCGAGGCGGGAATGGTCGTACCCGAGTTCAGGTGACCGACGATGCCGGCGACCTTCGCGTCGACTAATTTCTGCGCAGCAACGATACCGGTTTTCGGGTCCGCGTGATCATCCTCGCCAAGCAACTCGAACCTAACGACATGGCCGTCAATCTCGATCCTTTTCGCGTTGGCGTCTTCGATAGCCAGACGGGCACCGTTTTCGTTGTCCTTGCCGAGATGCGCCATCGGGCCTGTCAGTGGCGCAACGTGCCCAATCTTGACCACCAGCACAGGCTTCGCGGTTGGCGCAGTTCGGGGGGCATCCCTAAGAAAGTCTTCTGCGGACATGTGGTAACCGCTCGCCGGCCGAGAAAGACTTGCCTTACCAAACACCTCGTGATCAGAAAGCAACTCGCTCCTCAACTCCTGCTTTAGAGCCTGCTTGTTCAGGTTACTGATGACCAGAATGCCGAGCAGCAGCAGGACGCTCAACGATGTTCCAAGTAGGAACCTGAACGAGCCTATCCCTACTTGCGTAACCATCGATCCGGCCTTGTTGTCCCACGGTGTGCTGCCCGTTGTTGTGAGGTCTTTGTATCCTCGCCACCAGAAAAACAGGGTTGCTGCGGGAAAGAAAAGATAACAGGCATTGCCGCTGACCCATACCCAGAAGGATCGCCGGAAGGCGCTTCCCCGTTCTAGGAGCCCGCCGTCTGCGGCGCTGATGCGAAGTCCAAACGTGACCTTGCCTATAGTGGTGCCAAATAGTGAGAGGGCAACGGCTTCATATCCAAGCAACGCGATCCCAAAGACGAGTGTGCTCAGTAAAGCCGATGGCACTGCCCCCATTTCCCAGATTGGCAGCGTCACCGCCGCCGCAATTTCCGCCGTGATAGCCAATACGGCGACCACTGCAAGATCAATTCCTCTGGCCAAGAACCTGGCCCATGGCATGGTGTCTGGTGGCTTCCTTCCACCGCGTGAGCGCTCATTCTGCCGCTTTGGCGGCACGGTTCCGGGCGGTTCGCTGCTACGCTCTGAAGCGCTTCGCTGAGAGTTTTTCGTGCTCTGTCGATTGGCCATTGCATGTGCGCGTGCCGCAACGGTCTGTGCGATATTCTCCGGGCAACCTCCTGCAATGAGTGCCCGATAGATCGTGATCTGATCGCCGCCGCGTAATGCCACCTCGAAAGCCAAGTCGAGCATTGCCGCCAAGAACGTGGCGAAGGCTTTATCGTCAGAGAAGTCGGCGCTTCCATCTTGGAAAGCAGAACCCGCGCCAATGACCGCCTCGTCGTAATTCTTCCGTTTGATAGGATCGGAAAGAACGCTGTACGCATGAGCAATTTCCTTGAACCGACGCTCAGCTTCCGCCCGATTCTCGGGGTTTCGGTCCGGGTGCCACCGCATCGCTTGCCGGCGATATGCCTTCTTGATGTCGTCTGCTGATGCCGTCGGGCTGACGCCAAGAGTGTCGTAAAGGCTCATGTGGAATCACCGGGAGAATTTCACTGCGGTTGAGGGAAACGGCAGGGGTCTGCCTAGGACACCGAGAGTGTATGTGGCCTTGTGAACCGCGGTCAATCGGGCAAGCGGCAAGTGGGAGATCCCCGGGCAAGACTGCAGGGCGCGTGCCCCCTCGTCGCGCAAGTTTATTGACTTGTGGCGCATCCGGGGTTACCCAGCGAAAGCCCCTTGACGTAGTGCTGGCCAGTGGCCAATACTGCTGCTGTCGCTGCACATGAGCGATGCGGGTTTGGAAGCCCGGAGCACTTGGCGGACGAGCCGCTGCTTGAGCGGTTTTTTTCTTCCGTCGCATGGCGTCCAGGTTTTGGGCGACCGTGCGGGAGGCCTTCGCGCCTGCCGGTTCCAGGTGCCGGTCTTCCAACCCGCACGGTCTGCCCTCCCGTTTGGAAGCGGGGAGGCGGAAGACAACAACCGCAACCTGGAGTCATGCCATGATCCACCCCGATACCTGCGCGACCGCGCCAACTCACTGCGACGATTTGGTCAGATTGCAGGCAGCCGTCCTCGACATGGACAGTCTGTCGCAAGAAGGCTTCTCCGCGATCTCGGCCATTGCCAAACTCGCCTTGGCAGCGATGGAAGGGCCAAGCGCCAGCAGGGATCACGAAGCCATCGCTGGCGCACTGCGCGCCATTTGGGGCAAGGCCGACGACATCGAGAACTGCATCAACTCCCGCGCCGAAGAAGTCGGATGCAACTACCGAGATCCAAACACCGAGCGTCGCTATGCTGTTCACCGTGCTGCCAGCTCGACGGGGGCCTGATTGAGACCACACGACCCGGCCGCGCGCCGGGTTTTCTTTGATGCGACGGTGGTGTCGGGCATGGTTTCGGTCGCCGGCGCAGACTTTCCAAAGTCGGATTTCCAGAACAGTTTCCAAGCTTGGCTACCAACATGGTTACCACTGTGGGCGGCGCCTGGCACCGACCTCGCGCGGCCGGCCAGCGTGCCTGTGCCGGTGGCGCAACCCTCGACGAATCGCAGCGTTTTTCCCCGCGGTGCTAGCCCGCTGCTAGCCCAGCAAGACCAGATCGGCGGAATCATGGCATAACTGATTGATTTTTTTGGAGGCGCGAGCGGGAGTCGAACCCACCTACACGGATTTGCAATCCGGTGCATAACCGCTTTGCTATCGCGCCACGCCCGTCGGCTGACTGGCGGTACGGCCTGCCCGGGGTGGCCCGAGTGCCGTGCGGAAGATCTGGAGCGGGAAAAGAGTCTCGAACTCTCGACCTATACCTTGGCAAGGTATCGCTCTACCAACTGAGCTATTCCCGCTTGCAAAGAACGCGCATTATAAAGGCCTGCCCAAGACTGTCAACGCATTCGTCCCGGCGTGCCACGACGGGCGACGGTGGGCCGAGCGGGCGTCGGGCCGCCGCTAGCGCCGCCGATCCTCCTCGATCAGGTGCGGCCAGGCCATCCGCATGTAATAGCCCATCGACCACAAGGTCAGCACGGCTGCGATGTAGATCAGCCAGGTGCCGAGTTCGAAGGCGCTGAAGCCGAACAGCGGCCGGTAGTACAGGAGCATCGGAATGGCGACCATCTGCGCCGTCGTCTTGATCTTGCCGATCATCGACACGGCGACGCTGCGGTGTGCGCCGATGCGCGCCATCCATTCGCGCAGTGCCGAGATGGTGATCTCGCGGCCGATGATGATTGCCGCCAGGATGGCATCGAGGCGACCGAGCTGGACGAGGACGATGAGGGTGGCCGCGACCATCAGCTTGTCGGCCACCGGATCGAGGAAGGCGCCAAAGGCCGAGGTCTGGTGCCAGCGCCGCGCGAGATGACCGTCGAGCCAGTCGGTGGCGGCGGCGACGATGAAGATCAGCGTCGCCGCCAGATCCTGATGAGTGGCGCGCAGCCACGATTCCGGCAGGTAGTACACGGCGATCAGCAGCGGGATCAGGATGATCCGCAGCCAGGTCAGCAGGATCGGTATGTTGATTGGCATCAGTGCAGCGCCGCGTAGATTTTCTCGGCCAGTTCCCGGCTGATGCCCGGAACTGCGGTGAGCTGGTCGACCCCGGCATCCGAGATGCCCTGCAGGCCGCCAAAACGCGCGATCAGCGCCTTGCGTCGCTTCGGTCCGATACCACTGATCTCGTCCAGACGCGAACTTCTGCCAGCCTTGCCGCGTCGTGCCCGGTGCCCGGAGACGGCGAAGCGGTGCGCCTCGTCGCGAATCTCTTGGATCAGATGCAGCGCGGGATGTTCCGGCGGCAATTGTAGCGGCTTGCGGCCGTCCGCGAAAACGAGTGTTTCCAATCCGGGTTTGCGCGCCTCGCCCTTGGCGACTCCCAGCAGTGGCAACTGCGACAGTCCGAGTTCCTCGAGCGCCGCCGCTGCGGCGGCCACCTGGCCGCTGCCGCCGTCGATCAGGAGCAGTGTCGGCAATATGCCCTCGCCCGCCGAGAGTTTCTCGTAGCGCCGCTGCACCGCCTGCCGGATGGCGGCGCAGTCGTCGCCGGGCTGGATATCGGCGATGTTGAAGCGGCGGTATTCGCCGCGTCGCATGCCGCCGCCCTGATGGACGACACACGAGGCGACCGTCGACTCGCCCTGCGTGTGGCTGATGTCGAAACACTCGATGCGCACCTCTTGCCCCGGCTCGACATCCAGTTGCAGCGTCCGGCAGAGTTCGTCCAGCCGGGCTTCCTGCCGCGCGAGGGCGACCCGCCGCGCCGTGATCGCCAGACGGGCGTTCTGCTCCGCCATCTCGACCCAGATGCGCTGCACGGTGAAGCGCGGTTGGCTCAGGCGGACGCGGACGCCGGTCATCTCGGCCAGCGACGCGGCGACCTCGCCATCGGGCAGGGCCAGATTGAGAAGAATCCGTGTCGGCATCGGGTGCGCCAGGTAATGCTGGTACAGGAAGGCCGTCAACGCCTCGAGCGGCGACGAATCACCGGCATTGGCGGGAAACTGCGGCCGGTCGCCGAGATGCCGGCCACCGCGGACCATGGCCAGGTTCACGCAGCACAGGCCGTCCGCGGCGACGGCCGCGACGACGTCGACGTCGCCATCCCGGCCGCTCTCGACGTACTGCTTCTCCTGCACCTGGCGCAGCGACTGGATCTGGTCCCGGTAGACGGCAGCCTGCTCGAAGGCGAGCCGGGCGGCGGCGCGGTCCATCAGCTCGCTCAGGCTGTCGATCACATCGCGCTGCCGCCCCTGCAGGAACAAGCCGGCGAGGCGGACGTCCTCGGCATAGCGCGCGGCGTCGATGAGCCCGACACAGGGGCCGGAGCAGCGCCCGATCTGGTAGAGCAGGCACGGCCGCGAGCGGTTGTTGAACACCGGGTTGTCGCAGGTCCGCAGGCGGAACATCTTCTGCAGCAGATGGATGCTCTCGCGCACCGCGACCGACGACGGGAACGGGCCGAAGTAATCGGCACGCCGATCGGTGCTGCCGCGAAAGAAGGCCAGTTGCGGAAAGCTCTCGTGCGTCAGGACGATGTAGGGGTAGGACTTGTCGTCGCGGAAGAGGATGTTGTAGCGCGGCGCCAGGCTCTTGATCAGATTGTTCTCGAGCAGCAGCGCTTCCGCCTCGGAGCGGGTCACGGTGGTCTCGACATGCGTGACCTGCGCCACCATCAGGGCGATGCGCGGGCTCGGGTGGCGTTCGCGAAAATACGAGCCAACCCGCTTGCGCAGATTCTTCGCCTTGCCAACGTAGAGCACCTGCCCGTCGCCGTCGATCATCCGGTAGACACCCGGCAGGTCGGTCAGCGTGGCAAGCAGGGCTTGGGCATCGAAGGCTTCGGTCATCGGCAACGGGAGGCTTGCCGCGGCGGCATCCGCGGCGAACGGTCGCGGGCGATGGTATCACGCGCACCGCCTCCGCAGCTCCCCGGACTGCCGCCCGTCCGCTCGCCGGGGAGCCACCATGCCGCCTCGCCGTGCCGCAGGAAGGCCGCGCCGATCCGCGGCGAAACCGGATGTGGGCCGCCATGCTCCACGGCGGTCCGATTGACCGTGCCGCGCGGGCCGACATACACTTGGCCGATGAGCCGCATCGCCAATCCATCGCGCGCCGGTCGGTGAGCACCGGGCGCAACGAGCCCTGTCCCTGTGGCAGCGGCAGGAAATACAAGAATTGCTGCCTCGGACGCGCCGACGGCAGTGGCCAGCCGGCCGGCACGCCAGCCGCCGGTGACCCGGGACACTTGCTCGCGATGTATCGCGGCGGCCGCTTCGCCGAGCTCGCCGCACTGCTGCAACACCTGCTGCGGACCTCGCCGCAGTCGGGCTTCCTCTGGGGGCTGCTCGGCGCCAGCCTGGAAGCGCAGGGGCAGGACAGTCTCGCCGCCTGGCAGCGCGCGGCGAATCTGTCACCGCAGGATTTCGAGGCGCTGAGCGGCCTCGGCCGGGCTTTCGTGGCTCATTCCCGCCTCGCCGACGCAGTCGCCAGCTTCCGGCGCGCGCTCGCCGTGCAGCCGGCAAATCCACTCGCCCTCTTCCACCTCGGCGACACGCTGCGCCGGCTCGGACACTTCGCCGAGGCGGCGCAGCACCTCGGCCAGCTGCCCGTGCGGGCGCCCGATTTCGTCGACGGACTGGTGGCGCTCGCCCTGACGCTCGGCGAGCTCGGCCACCTCGACGAGGCGGAAAGGCACTGCCGGCGCGCACTGCACCTGGCACCGGCGACGCCGGTGGCGCACTTCTGCCTCGGCAACGTCCTGCTGCGCTCGGCTCGCCTCGCCGAGGCCAGGCAATGCTTCGTCGCCGCGCTGCAGAGCGAGCCGAACTGGCTGCCGGCGCTCGAGGGTCTCGGCAACGTGCTGCAGGAGCTCGGCCAGACCGCGCAGGCCAGCGACTGCTATCGCCGCTGTCTCGAACTCGACCCGCTGCTGCCGAGCGTCCATGCCAACCTCGGGCGGCTGTTCGTCGAGCAGAACCGCTTCGCCGAAGCGGAGCACAGCTACCGCCAGGCCGTGGAGGCCGATCCGCAGGACCCGGCGCTGCACGAGAGACTCGCCAGCGTGCGGCAGGAACTCGGGCGCGCGGCCGAAGCCCGCAGCTGCTACCTGCAGGCGATCGCCCTGCAGCCCGAACGGGCGAGCGCCAGGCTGGCGCTCGCCACCGCGGCACTGCCGGTGGTGGCGCAGAGTCGTGAGGAGGCGGCGGGCATCGCGCCGGCTTTCGCCGCTGCGCTCGACGAACTGGCCGACTGGCTGCACGCCAGGAAGCGCCCGCCGTTGTCCGCCGCCGAGCTCGCAAGCACGCAGCAGGCGTTCTTCCTGGCATACCGGACCGGCAACCACGTCGGGCTGCTTGCACGCTATGCCGACCTCGTCGGCGAATGCCTCGGCCCGCAGCGCCGCCCGCAGCCGCCAGCCCGCACACGGGTCCGCCTGCTCATCGTCTCGCATCACGTGCGCTGGCATTCGGTCTGGAACGTCGTCCTGCGCGGACTGTTGCTGCACATCGACCGGCAGCGCTTCGAGCTGATCGTCTATCACCTCGGCAACGTCGAGGACGAGGAGACCGCTTTCGCCCGCGGACTGGTGGACGGCTGGCGCGACCGGCAGACGGTCATCGATGCCGCCGGCTGGCTGGCCGCCGCCGCCGAGGATACGCCCGATGTCGTCTTCTACCCCGAGATCGGCATGTCCTCGCTCTGCTACTTTCTCGCCGCGCACCGCCTGGCGCCGCTGCAGGTGGCCGGCTGGGGACACCCGATCACCACCGGCCTGGCGAGCATCGACCTCTTCCTCTCCGGAGAGCTGCTCGAGTCGCCGCAGGCCGACGCCCACTACCGCGAGCAACTGATCCGCCTGCCCGGCACCGGCTGCTGCACCGCCGCGCTGCCGCTGGCTGCCGAAGCGCTGCCGGACGATATCGAGACGCGCTTGCGGGCGATGCCGGGGCCGCGCTTCGTGATCGCGCAGCGGGCGATCAAGTTCGATCCCGCCGACGACGACCACTACGCCCGCATCGCTGCCGCCAGCGGGGCGTGCGTCTTCATCATCCTGCGCGACCCGGTCTGCCCGTGGGCAACCGATCGCATCGTCGCCCGCCTCGAGTCCACCTTCCACGCGCACGGGCTCGATCCGGCGCGACACCTGCTCTGCATCCCCTGGCTTGTGCCGGCGCGCTTCCTGACCCTCCTCGACCGCTGCGACGTCTATCTCGACTGCCCGGCCTTCTCCGGCTACACGACGGCCTGGATGGCGCTGCACCGCGGCCTGCCGATCGTCACGCTCGAGGGCCCCGCGCTGCGCCAGCGACTCGCTGCCGGACTGCTGCGCCGGGCAGGACTGCCGGCGGGCATCGCCTCGTCGGCTGACGAGTACGTGGCCATCGCCGCCGGACTCGCCGCGGGCTGTTGCGACGAGGTTCGCCGTCGCGAGCTGCGCGCGGCGATCCGCGCTGCCGCACCGGCGGTCGACGACGACCTGCGCGTCGTCCGCTCCTTCGAGGAGTGCCTGCTGCGCGCGCTGGCGGCACGCGGCGCCGGCGTGCCGCCAGCGCCGGGCGAGACATGAACGGCTGTCGGCGGCGGCGTCCGCCCGGGCAGCGGCAGCAAGCCCGCGCCCCCTGCCGCCCGGCGCTGTCGCTTGCCGCCGTGCTGGCGCTGGCGGCGAGCATCCTCGCTGGCTGCGGCAGCGCGCCGACCGGACCCGCCGCGGGGGTCGTGTCGGTACCGTCGCCCAACCACAACGCCCGTCGACCGAATTTCGTCATCATCCACGACACGACGAACAGCAGCGTCGAGCCAGCGCTGAGGACGCTCACCGACCCGGCGCGCGGCGTCAGTTCGCATTACCTGATCGGCCGTGATGGCACCCTCTACCAGCTGGTCGACGAGGACCGGCGCGCCTGGCACGCGGGCGCTTCCTACTGGGGCGGAACGACCGACATCAACTCGGCGTCGATCGGCATCGAACTCGACAACAGCGGCGCCGAGCCCTACCCCGAAGACCAGATCGCCCGCCTCCTGCAACTGCTGCACGAGCTGCGCCAACGCCACCGGATCCCGGAGGGCAACGTGCTCGGTCACGGCGACATCGCGCCAGGGCGCAAGGTCGACCCGGGCCGCCGGTTCCCCTGGCAGCGCCTGGCGGCCGAGGGCTTCGGTCTCTGGTGCCGCGAGCTGCCGGCAGAGCAGGACGTCGTGGCGCTCGATCCGCTGCTCGCGTTGCAGGCGATCGGTTACGACGTCGCCGACCCGGCGGCGGCGCTGGCTGCCTTCCGCCGCCATTTCCTCGGCGTCGATGGGAACGGCGAAGCGGACGCTGCCGAACGCCAGCTGCTGCTCTGCCTGCTGCTCGAGAAGCGCCGCAAGCCGGCGCCCTGAGCGGTCGCGGACGGTCTCGCCGGCGACCGGCAGCGCTGCTGGAGGCGCGCCCGCCGCAGCGCTTCAGGCCTTCAGGCTGAAGGGCGTGAAGTTGGTCTGCAGGTCATAGTAGTCCTCGTTCTCCGCCCGCTTCAGCGCCCGCACGATGCGGTAGGTCAGCGGCGTGAACAGCACTTCGACCATCACCTTGACGACGAACTGGGAAAGCATCACCTGCCACAGGATCTCGTTCGGAATCAGCCCGGAACCGTAGAAGGCCAGCGGGTAGAACAGCGCCGAGTCGACGCCCTCGCCGACGATGGTCGAACCGATGGTCCGCGTCCACAGCCAGCGGCCACGGGTGAGGATCTTCATCTTGGCGAGGACGAAGGAATTGACGAACTCGCCGCAGAAGAAGGCGACCAGCGAAGCCAGCACGATGCGCCAGGTCGAACCGAAAGCGATCTCGTAGGCGGCCTGGTTCTGCCACTCCGGCGCCGGCGGCAGCTGCACGACGATCCAGGCCATCGCCGAGGCGAAGGCCATTGCCGCGAAGCCGGCCCAGATCACCCGCCGCGCCCGCGCATAGCCGTAGACCTCGGTCAGGATGTCGCCAAAGATGTAGGAGATCGGGAAGAAGAGGACGCCGGCGCCAAAGGTCACCGGCCCGAGCAGCGGCAGCGTCAGTTGTGCCGCCTTCGCCGGTCCGATCAGGTTCGAGCAGAGGTAGACCGCGACGAAGGCCGCCATCACCAGATCGTAGTAGCGATAGGTGGCGGCCGGACGCTGCGGCGAGAGGGAGGCTTCATCGTGCATCGCCCGTCTTATACCACCGAACTCCGCCGACCGCAGCCTGCCGCTGCCCGCCGCGGGGCATATCGACCAGCGCTGGCGTTGCGTGCGCCGGCGCGGCGCCGGACGAAGGCCCGCGACCCTCGCGTGAAGCACTATAATCTCGCCCTCCATTGCCGCGGACACGATCGTGCTTGAGCGCCTCGCCGTTCTTCCCCAGTACCTGATACCGAAACAGGCACTGACGATCCTCGCCGGCAAACTGGCCGCGAGCGAGTCGGGCAATCTGACGACGCAAGTCATCCGCTGGTTCGTCCGCCGCTACGGCGTCGATCTGGGCGAGGCGGCCGACGCCGATCCGGCCAGTTACCACAGCTTCAACGAGTTCTTCACCCGGCCGCTGCGCCCCGGCGCCAGGCCGCTCGCCGACGCGGACTTCATCTGCCCGGTCGACGGCGCGATCAGCCAGTTCGGCGCCATCGAGCGCGACCAGATCTTCCAGGCAAAGGGTCACCGCTACACGACGACCGCGCTGCTCGGCGGCGACAACGGACTCGCCGCCCGTTTCAGCGATGGCGCCTTCGCCACGCTCTATCTGAGCCCGCGTGACTATCACCGCATCCACATGCCGGTTGCCGGCCGCCTGACGCGGATGATCCATGTCCCCGGTGCACTCTTCTCGGTCAACCCGACGACGGCACGGGGCGTACCCGGCCTCTTCGCGCGCAACGAACGCGTCGTCTGCGTCTTCGACAGCGACTTCGGCAGCTTCGTCCTCGTTCTCGTTGGCGCCACGATCGTCGGCAGCATGGCGACGGTCTGGCACGGCACCGTCAACCCGCCGCGCAGCGGTGTGCCGCGCGAATGGTCCTATGACGCGCAGACGCCCGACCTCGGCAAGGGCGACGAGATGGGGCGCTTCCTGCTCGGCTCGACGGTGGTGCTGCTCTTTCCAGCCGACGTCGTGCGCTTCAATCCCGCCTGGTCGCCGGCGCGTCCGGTGCGCATGGGCGAAGCGATGGGCGAACGCATCGGGCGTCGTCCATGAGGGCCGCAGTCGAGGGCGCGACGTACTGCCGTGACTCCCGGGGACTGCGTCAGGTCGCCGACATTCCCCGTTCATTTCCTGGCCATGGCAATCATTCGCTGCAATAAGTGCGCTCACCTTCAGGAACAGGCCGACAGCGACGTTGGCGTCATGGTCTCCTGCCCACGGTGTGGCAACCCGACACAGGTGTACCCCACCATCTTCTTTGTCACGCGGCTCCTCGAAAAGTACTTCACCGCCCAGCGCGAAGTGATTCGCTTGAGCGCTGCAGTTGCGGGCGGGAGCGAAACAGCCTCACCAGCGGCAGTGCCTGCCCCCGCCACGCCAGCCGCAAGCGTCGATCTCTCGAACACCGATCGAATGACCAGCAGCGAACAACACCAACCGATTGCCGACTGGTTCAAGCGCCGGCAGATCACGGTGCAGATCGCTGCTCAGGCCGTCGACACGAGTGGCTTCTTCGACGAAGTCGCAACGCTGATCGGTCGCGATCTGTCGCTGCTCAAGGAGGTCCTCGACCGCATCCGCTGGGCTCAGCAGAAAGGGTACGCGAGCACGGTGATCCCCTTCGACGGAAGATCGCCGAGTGATGCGCAGAAGCTGACGAGCTTCTGTCGGCAGCTTTACGACTACTCTTTCGTTGCCAAGGCGATTCCCAACAAGCAGAAGAACCATCTGCTGCTGGTCGTGCAGACCGCGCCCGCGATCCGTCACTTCTTCAACGGTGAATGGCTGGAGTGGTTTGCCCTCATGACCTGCGTCGAGCAAGCCACGGCGCACGGCAAGCGGTTCGCGTGTGCGCGCAATCTCGGGCTGACGTTCAGTGACGGCGAGCGGCAGGAAGTGGACGTCGTTCTGCTGCTCGACGGGCAATCGCCCATCCTCATCGAATGCAAGAGCGGCGAGTATCGCCCGGACATCGACAAGTCCGTCGGGTTGCGCAAGCGCCTCGGTCTGAGTGGCCGGCACCTCGTCGTCTGCGTCGCCGGTCTCGAAGACGAGATGGCCAAGGGCCTGCGCGCGATGTACGACCTGAGCTTCGTCAGCGAGCGTGGACTCGTGCAGCTCATCGAGCGCATCGTCTGACGCCGACACGCCCACAACCTGCCCGACAGACCCCGAGACGCTCAGGCGCCCGGCAGCCGGTAAGCCTTGAACTGCTCGCGCAGACGCAGCTTGTGCAGCTTGCCGGTGGCGGTGTGCGGCAGTTCGTCGACGAAGGCGACATCGTCCGGCAGCCACCAGGTGGCGACCCTGTCGCGCAGGAAATCGAGCATCTCCTCGCGGCCGAGTTCGTGGCCCGCCTTGCGCACGATGATCAGCAGCGGCCGCTCCTGCCACTTGTCGTGTGCGGCGCCGATCACCGCCGCCTCGGCGACCGCCGGATGGGCGATCGCGGCGTTCTCGAGAGCGATCGACGAGATCCACTCGCCCCCCGACTTGATCACGTCCTTGGCGCGGTCGGTGATCTGCATGTAGCCATCGGCGTCGATCGTCGCCACGTCGCCGGTGTCGAAGAAGCCGTCGCCGTCGAGATTTCCGGCGCCCGCCTCGCGGTAGTAGCCGCGGGTGATCCACGGCCCGCGGACGAGCAGATGACCGGCCGCCTGGCCATCGTGCGGCAGTTCGACGCCGTCGTCGTCGACGATCTTCATCTCGACGCCGTAGACCGCCCTGCCCTGTTTCTCCTGCACGGCCAGGCGCTGCTCCGGCGAGAGGCCGGCATGGCGCGGCAGAAGGTTGCAGACGCTGCCCAGCGGCGACATCTCGGTCATTCCCCAGGCGTGCACGACGAAGGCGCCGAAGTCGTTGGCGAAGCGCTCGCTCATCGCCCGCGGCGCAGCCGAGCCACCGATGACGACGCGTCGCAGGCAGAGTTCCTCGGCCGGTCGCAGGCCGGCCGACTCGACGTACTGCTGCAGCATCAGCCAGACCGTCGGCACGCCAAGCGCCAGGGTGACGCGCTCGTCGCGCAGCAGTTCGTAGACGCTGCGCCCGTCGAGCGCCGGTCCGGGCATCACCAGCCGTGCACCGCTCATCGCGCCCGCGTAGGGCATTCCCCATGCGTTCACGTGGAACATCGGCACCACCAGCAGCACACTCTCCTGCGCACTGACCGCCAGCCCGTCTACCGCGCAGGCAGCCCACGAATGCAGGACCGACGAGCGGTGCGAGTAGAGCACGCCTTTCGGGTTGCCGGTCGTCCCCGAGGTGTAGCACAGCGACGAGGCGCTGTTCTCGTCGAACTGCGGCCACGCGAAGTCTGCCGACTGCGCGGCAAGCAGTTCTTCGTAGCACAGCAGCCCGGGCAGACTGCTCGCCGGCATGTGGGCGCGATCGGTGAGGACGACATGTCGGCTGATCCCGGGCGCGCGCGCCGCCAGCTTCTCGACCAGCGGCAGGAAGCCGGGATCGAAGAACAGCAGCCGATCCTCGGCATGGTTGACGATGTACTCGATCTGCTCGGGAAAGAGGCGCGGATTGATCGTGTGCAGGACCGCCCCCATTCCGGAAACGCCGTAGTACAGCTCCATGTGCCGGTAGCCGTTCCACGCCAGCGTCGCGACCCGCTCGCCGGCGCCGACGCCGAGCGCCGTCAGCGCATTCGCCAGCTGGCGGGCGCGGCGGCCGACGTCGGCATAGGTACAGCGATGGATCGGTCCTTCGCTGGTGCGCGAGACGATCTCGCTATGCGGGTGCAGGCGGGCGGCATGCTCGATCAGCGACGAGATCAACAGCGGTTGCTCCTGCATCAGTCCATTGAGCATCACTCACCCTCCTCTGACGGGTTTGCTGGCAGTGCCTGCAGCGCTCGCATGAGCTCGCTGCCATAGGCCGGGAATTCGTGCACGTCGGCATGCGCGGCGTCCGCCACGCGCAGCAGCCGGGCGTGTGGCGCCACTGCCGCCAGTTGCTCGCTGTGCGCGATGGGAATCAGGCTGTCGCGCTCGCCATGCACCAGCAGCAGCGGGCCGTCGATGCCGGCCGCGTCGGCGCAGGTGGCCAGCGGATAGCGCAACAGCGCCGGCGGCAACAGCGGGTGATGCTGCCGCATCAACTGCCGCATGCTGCAGTAGGGCGAAACGAGGATCGTCAGATCCGGCTGCACCTCTGCGGCAAGTCCCGCCGCCAGTGCGGTGCCGAGCGAGCGGCCGTAGATCACCATCCGCCGGCCGGCGTAGGCGGGCGCGATCGCCTGCCAGGCGGCACGCACGTCGGCGCGCAGTTGCTCCTCGCTCTCGATGCGCCCACCGCTCTTGCCATAGCCGCGGTAGTCGAGCAGCAGCAGATCGTAGTTCGCGGCGCGATAGAAATCGGTGCTGCGCAGCCAGTCGGCGGCGTTGCCGCTGTTGCCGTGCAGGAAGAAGATCAGCCCGCGCGGATTCGGCAACCGCAGGTGCAGCGCCGACAGCGTCGCGCCGGCGACCGGTATGGCGACCTCGTAGACATCCGCCAGGGCGAATCGGTGCGTCGCCGGCAGCGGCGCCGGCCGGAAGATCAGCCGCTCCTGGTGGTGGTAGACCCAGGCCAGCAGCAGCAGATAGGCGAAGCCGGCAAGAACGGCCAGCGAACCGCCGGCCCGCAGCCAGCCGAGCACGTCGTGCGCTGGCGTCGCCTCTTCACCCACCGACGGCGCCAGGATGCCGGCAGGCACCGAAAAGGGTCGTTCGCCGAGCATCGCGCGGCCTCAGACGAGCTGTTGGAAGCGGTGGATCAACGGCGGCTGCGCCAGCAGGGCGCCCGCCTGCTCGATGGCGCGCGCGACATGCGCCGTCGCGAGGTGGCCATCCGCTGCCGCCTGATCGGACCAGCGCTCGACGGTGACGAACTCGCACGCCGCGTCCTGGTTGCGGAACAGCTCGTAGCCGAGACAGCCGGCCTCCGCGCGGCTGGCAAGGGCCAGCTCGACGAGCACCGTCTGCAGTTTCTCCTCACAGCCCGCGTGCGCGGCAAGCCGCGCCATGATCCTGATCATCTCTCTCTCCTCGTCTCCGCATTCGATCTCGTTCGCGGCTGACCTCGATCAGCCCACCATCGTCCATACGCTCCCGGCCCGCCAGCGGATGCAGACCGGCTGCGCCCAGGGCTTGCCGTCCGGCGCCACGACCGCGGCCGCAGCGGACCCCAGGTCAGCCATCGGACCCCCGCCGGGCGACGGCCAGCCCACTGTCAGCCACTGCGCCACCGGCTGCCGGAGCCGCCGGACAGGCCGCCCGCGGCGCTGTCGCCGGACCCAAGTTGGCAATGTCGTAACCGCAGGGATAGGCGGCGCGGGCGATGCGGGTCCGCAGCTTTGGGTGCCGCCGCCGTGGCAGCCAGCGCAGCAGGCGCGCCCGCCCGCGCAGGGCCGCCTCGACGGTCCACAACAGCCACCGTGGCGCCGGTCGCAGATCGAGCGCAAGCAGCAGCGGCGGGTCGAGCAGCGCGTGGATGCTGCGGCGAACCAGCGGACGCAGCGGCGCCGGGAACCATCCGGCGAACATCTCCCTCGTCGCCAGCGCGACCTGCCGACAGGCGGCCAGAGGCCGGAAGTGGCGCATTTCGTACTCGCGGCTGAAGGCGGCGAAGTCGGCCAGGGTCGCGGGAATCCCGAGGATTTGCATGCGCTCGCCCACCTCGCGCCAAAAGGTGAACCACGCCAGGCGCTCTGCATCGCTCATCCGCCGCCAGCCGAAACGCTCGTTCCAGCGCAACGGCTCGAGGACGAAGGTCGACAGGACATAGAGGAAGTCCTCGTTGGCAATGCGAAAGCGCGCGTGCAACTCGTTCATGCGCTCGATCGCGCGCTGCCCGCGCGGGCTGTCGAAGCCGTTCTCGATGATCTCGCTGACGATCAGGTCGGTATCGTCGTAGCGTTTCTGCGGTCGCCTCGCGAACTCGCCGGTGGCGTGCAGCAGGCCGCCGATGCGCGCCGACGCGAAGCTGCGGAACAGCGCCAGTTCGAGGGCACGCGTCGTATCCCAGGGAAAGAGCACGGTCGCCAGGTGGCGCACCACCTGCTGGCAGTCGCGGCCATCGTCGGCGTATGGGTGTGTCGTCATCGCGCCCCTCCTCTTCTCTGCTCGATGCCGCAACATACGCGCTGGCGGCGGCACTGGATGCAGCCGGCAACGCCGAAACTGTCCGGCGATCCGCCCGGACCTGCAAGAAATCCCGCGCCTGGATTACAATCTGCCGGCCAAGGACCGCCTCGCGCGACCGCGTCTGCGGCGGCGACAGGCAGCGCGCGCCAGGGACGGCGCGCTGGCCGTCGCCTCACCGACTGCCGCCAGTGGAGCCGCACAGATGGCTGTCGAGACAGGCGCGGCCGTCGAAAGTTCTGATCGCCGGGGAAAACGCCCGCCACCGTGACCACCTGCAGGGACAACCGGACCTCGTGATGTATCGGAAGATTTCGCTCATCGTCCAGCCCGGCGACAGCTTCTTCCCGATCGTGCGCGCGATCGATCGTGCCGAGAGATCGATCAACCTGACCGTCTTTCGCATGGATGATCCGATCATCCAGCGCGCGTTGATCGAAGCCCGCCAGCGCGGCGTCCACATCCGCGTGCTGATCTCGAGCAGCGCCCGCGGCTGGGAGGAGCGCAATCGCAGGCTGCTCAAGGATGCCAAGGAAGCGGGCATCGACACCCGCGAGCCCGCCGGCGACAGCAGGCGCGCGCGCTACCACTACAAGGTGATGACCGTCGACGAGACCGAAGCCTTCGTCTTCACCTTCAACCCGACGCGCGACAACCTCCACTACGCGCGCGACTTCGGCGTCGAGGTCTATAGCCCGTCGATCGCTGCCGAGATCAACCGGCTGTTCGACGCCGACTGGGCCGATCAGCCCTTCACCCCCGACCGGGACTCGCCGCTTCTCGTCAGCCCGTTCAACAGCCGGCCGAAAATGGAGACACTGCTCGCCGGCGCGCGCAGCTCGATCCACATCGCCGATGCCAAGCTCGCCGACCCGGCGATGCTCCGCCTGTTGATGAAGAAGGCGCGCAGCGGCATCCAGGTGCGCGTCCTCGGCGACGAAAGCCAGCGTCGCAGCTTGCCGCCCGGGGTCGAGTTCCAGGCGGTGCCGCGCTACCGGCTGCACGCCAAGTGCAGCATCGTCGACGGTGCGACCGCCGTCATCGGCAGCATGAACCTGCGCACCGAGAGCCTCGACCGTCGCCGCGAGTTGTCGATCATGGTCGACGACGCGGAGCTGCTGCAGGGGCTGAACGCGGTCTTTGCCAGCGACTGGGAACACCGGGCGCCGCTGCCCGACAGCACGGCGACGCAGGTGCTGCGGCAGAGCCAGCTCGGCCCGGCCGGGCCGCTGCCGTCGGCGGCTGGTGGCTTCGTCCTCATCTCGCGCAGCAACCCGCAACTGCGCCATGTCCTGCGTGCCGGGATGAACTCCATCGGACGCGCGCAGGACAACGACGTGGTGATCGGCAGCGCCCGCGTCAGCAGGTACCACGCCCGCATCAGCCTCGACGACGGCATCTGCACGCTCAGCGACCTCGCCAGCGGCAACGGCACCTTCCGCAACGGCGAGCGGGTCGACGGCAGCAGCGCACTGTACGCCGGCGATGTCGTGCGCATCGCCGACAGCGACGAGTTCCGCTTTCTAGAACTCTAGGCTTCTTCCACGACCGACCTCGCCCGCCGACGATGACGATCGAGCGGTGCCGGTGGCGATCGCCGCCAGCGCTGAACGCGTCCGCAGCGCGTATCGTTCTCCATGCGCTTACGCCGCGGTGCTGGCGAGCGGGAGGAGTTTGCCGGGGCGCCGTGAGACGACTGGCGGATTGACACCTTTTTGCGCGATCCCTACACTCGGCCCGCTGCGCTGGGATTGATCATCCGTCGGCGCGAGCCGAGCGCAAACTGCTGCGCAGGGGAGGCCTACATGGCTTGCATGAGCGAGCGGATGGACTGGGCGCGGCGCCGCATCGACGTCGGCGACGGTCACAGCGTGGCCGACGCCGGTGGCTTAGGGCACCGGGCGTAGCCGAGGTGTGGCTGCTTGAGCTGACAGGCGATGACTTGCTCATTTTTCCGCGTCGCAGGGGGGAAGACGCGGGCCGTGCCCTTTTGACTCCTCAGCACATCGTGACGGGAATGAACGCCAAGCAAAGGAGCCGTACATGCAAGCGCAACCGCAACGCCCGACCGGAGCCTTCATCGGCGCATCGTGGGCAGCCCTCCTGGTGGGTGCCATCGCCTACCTGACGGGCCTCTGGAACGCCGACATGGCGCTCAACGAGAAGGGCTACTATTTCACGGTCCTCATGTACGGCCTGTTCTCGGCCGTCTCGCTGCAGAAGTCGGTGCGCGACCGGATCGAAAGCATCCCCGTGACCGCGATCTACTACGGCCTGTGCTGGGTTTCGCTGCTCCTGGCGGTGCTTCTGCTCACCGTCGGGCTGTGGAACGCCACGCTGGTGGCCTCCGAGAAGGGCTTCTACGCGATGTCCTTTCTCCTCAGTCTGTTTGGCGCCGTCGCCGTGCAGAAGAACATCCGCGACCTCGCGCACTTCAAGGACGAGCCGCCCCTGCAGAGCGCGGCGACGCTGCCGGACGATTGAGGTCGCGCCGTACGAGGCCACTGGTCCGGGTCCGGCGGATTTCACAGGCAGCCTTGTCGTGAGAACGCCAGCCCTGGGCTGAGGCCCATCGTTGCCTCGCGCAGCGCCCGCGAGTCGTGCCCGTATCTCGCCATCTCTGTCTACTCCTTATCGCCCTCTGTTTCGGATCCTATCGAGGCGACAACTAATCTGACACAGAGGGGGAGCGGGCAGTGACCTTGGGAAGGACGACGGAAGGCGCGCTCTGACGATCGCCGTGGACGCCCCACAGCAGGTGCACACAATGGGCGCTCCGTCAAGGCGCTGAGCAAGACCTGCTCGAAGCAGCTCGGTTCTATCGGCGCGAGGCCGGCGCGAAGATCGCGAACCTCTTCATCAGAGAGTTCCAGCGTGTCGCCGAGGTGGATCGCCGTCTTCAGGCGGACGCCCAGAGCCAGCAGGTGGCTGGTCTTCGTCCGCGCCCGGGCGAATCCATCAGGCGGGCATGAACATAGAAGAACTTCGTCTTTGCGTGGCATACTGCAGCGGCTAAGCTTGGTAGTCGCGTGCTTAAGGAGTCGTGGCAGGGCAGCCGATCGTGGCAACCTGCCATCCCCACAACCTTTTTCGCCCCAGGAGATCCGCATGTCCAAATGGTATGCAGACAATTCCCTGTCCATCGGCCGTACACCGCTGGTCAAGCTCAATCGAATCGCCGACGGCGCACCGGCGAGCGTCTTCGCCAAGATCGAGGGCCGCAACCCCGCCTATTCGGTCAAGTGCCGGATTGGTGCGGCGATGATCTGGGATGCCGAGCAGCGCGGTCTGCTGGGCCCGGGCAAGGAACTGGTCGAGCCGACCAGCGGCAATACCGGCATCGCCCTCGCCTTCGTCGCGGCGGCACGCGGCATTCCGCTGACCCTGACCATGCCGGAAACGATGAGCATCGAGCGGCGCAAGTTGCTGGTGGCCTATGGCGCCAGGCTGATACTGACCGAAGGCGCCAAGGGCATGAGTGGCGCCATTGCCAAGGCGGAGGAGCTCGTCGCTGCCGACCCGGACCGCCATGTGCTGCTGCAGCAGTTCAAGAACCCCGCCAACCCGGCGATTCACGAGAAGACCACCGGCCCGGAGATCTGGGACGACACCGACGGCGATATCGATATCTTCGTCTCCGGGGTCGGGACCGGCGGTACCATCACGGGCGTCTCGCGATACATCAAGAACATCCGTCGCAAGCCCATCCTGTCGGTGGCAGTCGAACCCTCCGCCAGCCCGGTGCTCACGCAGACGCTCGCGGGCGAAACGCCGAAGCCGGGGCCGCACAAGATCCAGGGGATCGGCGCCGGCTTCGTGCCGCAGGTGCTGGACCTCTCGCTGGTCGACGTCGTCGAGCAGGTCTCGAACGAGGAGGCAGTCGACTACGCGCGCCGCCTCGCCCGCGAGGAGGGCATCCTCGCCGGGATTTCGTGTGGTGCAGCGGTCGCCGCGGCGCTTCGCCACGCCAGGAAAGCCGAGAACGCCGGCAAGACCATTGTCGTCGTGCTGCCCGACTCGGGCGAGCGCTACCTGAGTTCGGTGCTGTTCGATGGCATGTTCGACGCCACCGGCCAGGCGCTGCCAGGCGGTTAGAAGGCGACCCTGCGGCCACCATGCTGCGCCACCGCCAGGCGAACGGGTCGACACCCGGGGCCGTGGCGGCCACGTCGGCCGGATGCCGGCGCGCCGCGGCGGGCTGGTGGAGCGCCTCGCCACACCGCGGGCGGGCGAGCCAGCCGCGCCACCACCTGCCCCGGCTCGCCGTCCGTCGCTGCCAGAAGGCGGCCCCGGCGCGCGACGCCGATCCGCTGGCGCAGCCGCCACCGGGTTTTCATCCGATCGGCGACTCGCCTGTGCGAAGCGGGCTGCAGCCTTTGCCAGACGGCAAGGCCGTCCCGTGTCACTGCCGGGCGATCGTTGCCCGGCCCGCATCAGTCTGCCCTCCCCTGCCGAGAAATCCGCCGCCATTCGAAGCCAACACCCGCCGGGTACTTGCGCAGACGATCGGCATCGTTGACCTGGCCCTGCCACAGCCCTGAAACGGCAAACGGGCGGCGAACAGACTGTCGGAGCCGCGACCGAACTCGATCAGGGCGTTGCAAGCGGCGTTGCGGGCCGCGATGCCGGACTCAGGATGCTGACCGCAGCTTCGCATTCGCGTCGAAAGCGCTGCGCGCGGCGGTCGGCACGCATTCGCCCCGCGAGCAGCAACGGAGCAAGGAACGGTCTGGTGGCGAAGCTGCGACCACCCGTGCCGCAGCGGAATGAAGAAAGGAAACGAGTCATGCAAGAGGCAGCCAGGCGACAGTCTGCGAGCGAAGTGATCGCACTTCCCGGCGCCCAGCCGATCCGCATGTGGACCGAAGGCGTTCCGGTCGAGGATGAGGCACGTCGGCAACTGATCAACACGGCGCGCCTGCCGTTCATCTTTCACCACCTCGCGGTGATGCCCGACGTCCATCTCGGCAAGGGGTCGACAATCGGCAGCGTCATCCCGACACGCGGTGCGATCATTCCCGCGGCCGTCGGCGTCGACATCGGTTGCGGCATGATCGCGACGCGTACGACGCTGAACGCCGCCGACCTGCCCGACAACCTGCATGCGCTGCGGACGGCGATCGAGCAGGCGGTACCGCACGGGCGCACGGTCGGCCGCGGCAAGCGCGACGACGGGAGCTGGGAGAACCCTCCGGACCTGGTCAACGCGCTCTGGCGCGAGCTGCTGCCCGGGTTTCAGCGCATCGTCGCCAAGTACCCGCGTCTCCAGTCGACCAACAACCACAAGCATCTGGGCACGCTCGGAACCGGCAACCACTTCATCGAAGTCTGCCTGGACGAGGCCGATCGCGTCTGGTTCATGCTCCATTCCGGCTCGCGCGGCGTCGGCAACGCGATCGGCAACACCTTCATCGAGCTCGCGCAAGCGGACATGCGGCAGCACCTGGCCAATCTCCCCGATCGCGATCTGGCATATCTCGAGGAAGGCAGTGCGCATTTCGACGACTACCTCGAAGCGGTCGGCTGGGCGCAGGACTACGCGCGCCGTAACCGGCAGGCGATGATGTCCAACCTGATCGCGGCAGTGCGCAAGCTCATCACCCAGCCCTTCGGCATCGATCTGGAAGCCGTCAACTGCCATCACAACTATGTGCAGAAGGAAACGCACTTCGGTAGCGAAGTCTATGTCACGCGCAAGGGGGCGGTTTCCGCCCGCCGCGGTGAACTGGGCATCATCCCCGGCTCGATGGGCGCACGCAGTTACATCGTGCGCGGTCTCGGCAACGAGGAATCGTTCTGCTCGTGCAGCCACGGCGCCGGACGCAGGATGAGCCGCAGCGAGGCCAAGCGACGGTTCACCATCGCCGACCAGGTACGTGCGACCGCACACGTCGAGTGCCGCAAGGACCAGGCGGTGATCGACGAAATCCCGATGGCGTACAAGGATATCGACGCCGTCATGCAGGCGCAGCGCTCGCTGGTCGAGATCATCCACACGTTGCGGCAGGTCGTCTGCGTCAAGGGATGAAGGCACTCATCCTTGACGGCAGCCAACGGCCATGACTGTCGAGACACCGGTGATGATGCAAGTCATGACCGTTCCCCTCATCCCCGAGCCTTCTCCCGCGTGCGGAGGGGGGCAGATGCCAGAACCGCGCGCCGGCGTCACGCTGGGCTTCCCGAGCTTCCGGCAGGGTGATCAGATGACGGCGGCGACGACGCGTCCGAGCAGCAGCCCGGCGACGACCAGACAGAGAACGGCAAAGCCCTGCTGCAGGCGCTCGCCGGCGAGGCGCGCCGCGAGCAGGCGGCCGAGAAGCAGACCGGCCATCGCGCCGGCGGCGAAAGGCAGGGCAAGCTGCCAGACGATACCGCCAGCCAGCGCTGCCGCCCCGACGCCGCCGAGCGCTACCAGCGTCATGACGCCGAGCGAGGTGGCGATGACGCTCGCCGGTGGCAGATCCGAGTATCGGCCGAGCGCCGGAATGATGACGAAACCGCCACCGACACCGAGCAGGCCGCTGAGCAGACCGCTCAGCACGCCGGTGGCGCCGAGTACGCGCGCGCAGCGGAGATTCCAGTCGAAGCGTCCGACCGCCGGGTTCAGCCGACACGGTCTGTCAACCACCGCCGCTGCGTCACGCGGCAACGACCGCCTGCGCCACAACCTGCGCCCGCCCGTCCACGCGAGCAGCAGAGCGAAGGCCAGCGTCAGCGGCAGGTTCGGGATGCGATGTGCGAGCCACACCCCGACCGGCGCGGCCAGGATGCCGCACAGCCCGATCAGCCCGGCGGCGCGGTAGCGCAGGATGCCGCTGCGCAGGCCGAGCAAGGCACCCAACCCGGCGGCGAGGCCGACCGCCAGCAGCCCGATCGGCCCCGCCTGCTGCATCGGCAGGGCGAGACCGAAGACCAACAGCGGCACGGCGATGATGCCACCGCCGGCACCGGTCAGGGCCAGCACCAGGCCGACGGCGGCGCCGAGCAGCGGGGCGACGATGGCCTGGTCGATCGGCATGACTGCCTCAAAGGACATTCAGCGGGATCTTCAGGTAGCGTGTCCCGTTCGCTTCCGGTTCCGGCAGCACGCCGCAGCGCATGTTCACCTGCACGGCGGGCAGCAGCAGGACCGGTACCGCCAGCGTCGCATCGCGACGCCGCCGCAGTTCGACGAACTCCTCCTCGCCGACCCCGTCGTGCACGTGAATGTTGCTGCGCCGCTGCTCGCCGACGGTGGTGAAGAAGGCGTTCGGCCGCTCGCCGGGGGGATAGTCGTGGCAGAGATAGAGCCGGGTCTGCGGCGGCAGCGCGAGCAGCCGGCGCAACGAGCGGTAGAGGGCGTGCGCGTCCCCGCCGGGGAAGTCGCAGCGCGCGGTGCCGGTATCGGGCATGAACAGCGTGTCGCCGACGAACAGCGCCTGCTCGTCACCTTCGGAGAACAGGTAACTGAGACAGGCCGGCGTATGGCCGGGAGTGTGCAGCGCCGTGATGCGCAGGTTGCCGACCGCGATCGACTCGCCGTCGGCAAGAAGCCGATCGAACTGGCTGCCATCGGTGGCGAAACCGGATCCGAGGTTGAACAGTCCGGCGAAGAAAGCTTGCACGACCGTCACCCGCTCGCCAATGCCGGTCCGGCCGCCGAGTCGCTCCTTGAGATGGGCGGCGGCAGACAGGTGGTCGGCGTGAACGTGTGTCTCGAGGATCCACTCGACGCGGGCGCCGCTCTCGACGACGCGGTCGATCAGCCGGTCGGCATTGTTGGTGCTCGTTCGGCCAGCTCGTGGATCGTAGTCGAGCACGCTGTCGACGACGACGGCGCGCTTGCCTTCGCCATCGAAGACGAGGTAGCTGTTGCTGCTGGTCGAGGGATCGAAAAAGCCTTCAATGTGCATGCTGCTGCTCCCGGTTGAGCGCTGGCCATCGACCATCAGCCAACGCGAAACAATCTATTGACAAACATAATACTCTTCAACATAATATTGTCAAGTAGAACTTGTCGATGGGAGCAAAGCATGCACGGTACCCGCCTCGATATCGAGTCGATGCGCGCTGCGGCCAGCGAGGCGACGACCATCCTCGGCGTTCTCGCCAACACCAACCGCCTGTTGCTGATGTGCCAACTCAGTCAGGGCGAGAAGTGTGTCGGCGAACTCGAGGAACTGCTCGACCTCCACCAGCCGACGCTGTCGCAACAACTCGGCGTCCTGCGCAGCGCCGGGCTGGTCAACACGCGGCGTGACGGCAAGAAGATCCACTACTCGGTCGCCGACGCGCGGGTGCTCGCCCTGCTCGGCACCCTCTATCAACTGTACTGCCCGCAAGGGGGGGACGGAAGCCCATGATCACCATCGACTGGCTGCATTTCACCCCCACCAGTGCCTTTGCCGGTGGGCTGCTGATCGGTCTGGCAGCGGCGCTGCTGATTCTTCTCGAAGGACGCATCGCCGGCATCAGCGGCATCGTCGGCGGCCTGCTGCAGCCGCTCGCCAGGAACGACGTCGCGTGGCGGCTGGCCTTTGCGCTCGGGCTGGTCGCCGCGCCCCTGCTCTATCGGCTGCTGGCAGAGTTGCCGCAGAGCCGCATCGATGCCGACTGGGCAACGATCGTCGTCGCCGGACTGCTGGTCGGCTTCGGCAGCCGGCTTGGTTCAGGCTGTACCAGCGGGCACGGCGTCTGCGGGCTGTCGCGGCTGTCGCCGCGCTCGCTGGTCGCCACGATCGTCTTCATGGCAGCCGGTTTCGCGACCGTCTTCGCAGCTCGTCATCTCTTCGCTTAGGAGCCGCGCGTGAGCATCCTGATTTCCCTGCTGATCGGCCTCGTGTTTGGCTGCGGCCTGATCGTCTCCGGCATGAGCAACCCGGCCAAGGTGCTCGCTTTTCTCGATCTCGCCGGCGACTGGGATCCTTCTCTGGCGCTGGTCATGGCCGGCGCGATCGCCGTCGGCCTGCTCGCTTTCCGCATTGCCGGGCGGCGAGCGACCTCGCTGCGCGGCAAGCCGCTGCAGATGCCAAGCGCGCGCCAGATCGACCGCCGGCTGCTCGCCGGCAGCGCGCTCTTCGGGATCGGCTGGGGTCTGGCCGGGATCTGTCCCGGACCGGCTCTCGTCCTGCTCGGCACGGGTGCCGCCCAGGGCTTCGTCTTCGTCCTCGCCATGCTCGCCGGCATGGCCATCTTCACCGCCAGCGAGCGCCTGTCGCGCGCGCGTCAGGCAGAATCAGCCCCGGACCAGTGATCCGGGGTTCCCCTTGCTCAGGAGAGTTGCATGTATTCAGTAGATGTCGATGATTCGAAAGTGATTACGGTAAGCGGCGGCAGGCATCGGGCGAGCTACGCCGTCGATGGCTCGCAGATGAATCCGCTGGAGGCCTTCTACGCCGTCCTGGCGGGCTGCGCGGCCGTCTATGCGAAGAAGGAGTGCAAGGCGATGGGCATCCCTGCCGCCGGCATCAGGATCGGCTGCAAGCCCTTCGCCGGCCATGGCGGTCCGCTGACGCTGTCGCGCTTCCGCACCGAAGTCAGCTTTCCCGAGACTTTTTCCGCCGAACAACGGGAACGCGTGCTGCAGGCGATCAGCGAGTGCGCCGTGAAGAAGATCGTCCAGACGGGCGCCGAGATTGCCTTCTCGGTCAGCGAAACCGCAACCACCGCGGCAGCGGCCTGAGGAGGCCGAGCATGCAGTCGCCCATCGCCATCGCCCTCCTCGTCAGCTGCAGCCTGCCGGTCTGCGCCCAGGATCTGGCTGCGCTGAGCAGCGAAACCCGGAACACCGTCCTGCCGGTCATTCCGAAAGTCATCGCCACGATGCAGGAAGCCGTGACGAACGAGGGGGTCGCCGGCGCGATTCCCGTCTGCAAGGACCTGGCACCGCAGTTGATCGCGAAGAAGCGCGCCGAAACCGGCTGGGACATCCGGCGCGTCAGCCTGAAGACGCGCAACGCCGAGCGCGGCACGCCGGATGCGTGGGAAGCGGCACGACTGGCGGACTTCGACCGCCGCGCCGCCGCCGGCGAGAAGCCGGAGACGATCGAGGCGAGCGAGATCGTCTCGCTCAACGGTCGTCCGGTGCTGCGCTACATGAAGGCGCTGCCGGTCAGCGAGGTCTGCCTCGGCTGCCACGGTCCCGTCGACAGTCTCGATGCAGACCTGCGCCGGAAACTTTCCGATCACTACCCCGATGACCGCGCAACCGGTTACGCCAAGGGGCAGATTCGTGGTGCGCTGACGGTCAAGCGTCCGTTGTAAGCCACGACGCCGCTTCGCTTGGCGCCGCGAGACCGGCGCCGCCGGCCTCGCCCGCTGGCTTGGGTCAGTGACGCGCCGCGCGGCGGCGTTGCCCGGCCGCGGCAAGACCGAGCGCCGTCGCCAGCAGCGCCAGCGAACCCGGCTCTGGAACCGGTGCGGCTGGGTCACGGATCACGTCGAAGCTGATGTTGTCGATACCGATGTTCCAGTCGGTTCCCCACTCGATATAGGCCGTGCTCGCACCGGCAGTGCCGAGGCCGAAGCTCGAATGACGTGGCGGGGTGGCAAAGTCACCCTGCACGGTCGTTGGCGCGAAGCTTGCGGTCACTGGTCCAATTCCGGCGCCGATCGTCTGCGCGAGCAAGTCCACGTTGGGCCAGCCAGCCAGCTCGAACGACACCGAACTGATCAGCCAGCCGGGGTCGGCCGTGAAGCTGATCCGGGCGAGCGTGCCGTTGGTCGGCGTGAACGCGACCTTGTTCAGATCGCCGTAGTCGTTGTTCCAGAAGAGGAGGTAGTTGGTGGCGCCGCTGCTGCCGCCGTAGCTCACACCGACGCGCGCGTCACCGGCACCGCCGGCACCATGGTCACCGTAGGTGCCTGGGATGACATCCCAGTCGGCCAAGCTTAGGTTGTCGAAATCGATCGTGCCGGCGTGCGCGAGCGAGCTGGCGCCTGCAAGCAGCAGGGAAGCGAGCAGGGAGGAAATGGTTTTCACTGTTGTTGGCTCCGGAAAAGGTTGGCGGGAGACGGCAAGCCCTGCACCGCCTCCTTGCAGCAGCAGGCTTGCCGCAGTTGGCGGACAGGAACGCCGGCTGAACTGCAGCAAATACCGTGCCTGCACGATGATTCTGCTCCAAGCATCTGCTTTAATGAGGTCCACCAGCAGCCCCGGCACGGGTCTGGCCCTCCGCCTGTAAAATCGGCCGACATCGGGCTTTGCAGCGGGCCGCCACCCCGCAGCGACGGCAACTAGGAAACGCATGCAGCGGCTGCGTCGGCCAGACACGGAAAACGGCCCCCGGCTGGCGCCGAGCAACCGTGGACCAATTTGCCGCCCGAAAAGCCGCCGGGCGCTGCCGGCTCGCATGTCGCCGCAGCAACGGCTTCGACGCGACAGCCCGCCCTCTTCGCTCAGCGACCCGTCGCCACCACCGCCGCACCGGCTCGCGCAGCGGCCGCCATGCCCTCCGGCAGCGAACGGATGTGCAGGTCGCGCTGCGGGAACGGGATCTCTATTCCCCGCTCTTCCAGTGCGCGCGAGATTCCCTGGTTGATCTCGTGCTGCACGCGCATCCGCTTGTCGAGTGCGTCGACGAAGGCGCGAATCTCGAAGTCGAGCGAGCTGTCGCCGAACGCCACCAGGAAAACCGACGGCGCCGGATCGGGCAGCACGTCGGTGTGGCCGTGCACGACCTCGAGGATCACCCGCTGCACGAGCGCGATATCGCTGCCATAGCCGACGCCGATCTTGATCAGCAGACGGATGATCTGGTTCGACAGCGTCCAGTTGACGACGTGGCCGGTGATGAACGACTTGTTCGGAATGATCACTTCCTTGTTGTCGAAATCGATCACCGCGGTCGCCCGCGCGCGGATGCGCGCCACCTTGCCGGACACCTCGCCGACGGTCACCACGTCGCCGATGCGGATCGGCCGCTCGGCGAGGACGATCAGCCCGGAGACGAAGTTGGCGACGATCTCCTGCAGGCCGAAACCGAGGCCGACGCCGAGCGCGGCGACCAGCCACTGCACGTCCTCCCAGCCGACGCCGAGTAGACGACTGGCAGCGACGATGCCGCCGCCGGCGATCGCGTAACGGGTCATCACGGTGATCGCATAGGTGGCGTCGGCCTGCATGTCGAAGCGCCGCAGCAGCACGATGTCGAGCAGTGCGCCGATGCGACGGACGACGACGACGGTGATGACCAGGACGACGATCGCCAGCAGCAGGCGGCCAACCGTCAGCGCGTGCGTCACCGCCTTGCCGCCGACCGTTTCGGTATAGCTCCACAGTTTGTGATCGGTGATCACGCCAAGCGTCGCCACGGCGTCGCGCCATACCCACCACAGCCCGCCGACCAGCAACAGGGTGACGACGAAGTCGAGCAGCGAGCGCGTTTCCTCGCCCAGCGCGGCGAGGTCGAGACGCAGCCGCTGCCCCCTGTCGGCGTGTGCTGCCAGCGCACTCCCTGATTCCCCCGCAGCCGGTGGCGCTCCCGCGCCACCCTCGACGACCGCCTGCTCGCGCGCGAGTCGCTGCCGCTGCATCTGGACCCACAACGCCATCAAGCCGTAGAGGACGATGGCGAGAAGGACGAAGAAGAAGGAATTGACCAGCCGGCCGAAGACGTAGCCGGCGGCAACGATGTAGCCGGCGAGCGCCAGCGCCGCGACGGCGCCAGGTACGCCGACGAAGCCAAGCAGCCACACCGGGCGCAGGCGCACTGCCCAGCTGCGCGGCGCAATCTGGCGCCAGCGGCGCATCAGCGCGCTGCCGGCACGGAGCAGGTGAAGAAAGAACAGGGCCACCGAGACGGCTCCCAGAGCGAGGGCGACGCGGCCGAGACTCTCTTCGTTGGCAAAGGGTGCATGCGCCGTTCCGTTCATCGCGGCGACGAGCATCAGCGGCACGAAGACGAGGGTCAGTGCGCGCAAGTCGCGCCGCATCGCCACCAGCAGGGTTTCGTCCCAGCCGAAATGGCGGGCGGCAACCCCGCCCGGGTCGAGCAGCCAGGCGGTGATCAGCAGGGCCAGCAGGAGCCGGCCGACGACGAGCAGCGCGTGTCCGAGCGCGCTGGTGAACTCCTGACTCTCGACCGCGCTCGCCAGTGGGCCGGCCGCCGTCCACATCAGGAGCGGCAGCGGCAGCGCCAGCAGGCAGGTGACCGCCAGTGCGCCCAGGGCATGCCGCAACCGGTAGCGATCGGCGGGCAATGCCGCCGGCGACAGCGCCAGCAGCAGGCGCCGCAGTCTGCCGCGCAGGAGCAGCAGGAGGCCGACCATCGACAGCGTTGCTGCCGACGACGACGGCATGCGCCCGAACTCGCTGCACAGCGCGTCGCCGGCCTCGCGCCAGTGGGCGGGCGAGAAGGTCCACAGCAGCGCCGGCGGGAGTTCGGCCAGCGTCCGTGCGCCCGGCGGGGCCGGCGTCCAGAAAAGCAGTTCGGTCAGCTTCACCCGCGCAGCGTCGGCATCCTCCAGCAGCGCGCTCGCTGCCTCGCCTGCCTCGTCGAGAGTCTTGCGCATCCTGCTCTGCTCCGCCGACAGCCGATGCAGCAGGTCGCGCTGCTGGCGCAGCGCCGCCGTCAGCGTGCGCAGCCGCTGCGCTCGTTCTTCATCGCTGACCGGCGGCGGTGCCTTCGCCAGCAAGCTCGCGCTCGCCGCATCGAGATCGTCGAGCCGGTGCAGTGCGCGCTCGACGGCGAGTTCGGAGTCGCTGGCGGCAGCGAGAAGCTCCATGCGGCGTTCCTTGCCGGCGGCGGCCTGTTCGGCGGACGGCAGCCCGCGCAGATACTCCCGGAGCGTCTCGGCGAATTCCTGCCCCAGCGCCTGCACGCTGGCGCGGCGCTCGACCCAGCGCATTCGCTGTTCGAGCTCGGCCTGATCGCGTCGCAGGTCGGCGAGCGCCTTGGCCGGTTCCTCGATGGCCTGGACCGTTGCAGCGATGTTCGTCGAGATCTGGTCGTTGCGTTCGGCGACGACGCGCAGCGGATCGACCGGCTGCGCCAGCACGGCGCTCGACAGCAGCAGGCACAGCCAGACCAGCCAGCGACGCAGGTCGGCCGTCGGGCGGCTGATCCCTCGTTGCCGCCGCCTCACAGGCCGCCACCCCAGCGGTATTGCCAGGCGATGCCGATCAGGTCGTAGTCGTTGCCGGTACGCGACGCGACACCCCTGCTGGCATAGATCTTGACGGAGTTGTGGAGATCGACGGGCAGTGCCAGCGTCGCGCCCAGCCGCCAGTTCCGCTGCAGGTCCGAAGCTTCGACCCCGTCGAGCGTCGTGCGACCGCCGGTGAAGTAGGTAGCGTCCAGCGAAGCCCAGATGCCGGCAGGAAAGTTGTAGATCGCGTGCCCCTGCAACGAGTAGATCGGAGCCTGCTGCCGCCTGTTGCCGCCGTAGAAGTCACTGTTGTCGGTGAACAGGGTGACTGCCGCCTGTGACTCGAGTGTCCACCTGCCGAGCGCCTTGGAAACCCCCACTTCCGGCTTGAACGACCAGCGGTTGCTGCCGAGGTTGACCACCCGCGGCGGGTCGTACTGGCCAGCCGGCGCCGATACCTGCAAGCTGACGCCGACGATCAGGTCCTGCCGGTACTCCGAGAACTCGCGCAGCGACAGCGCCGGCGCACCATGGAGATTGACCGAAAGGCGAAAACGCGGGTCGGCCAAGCCGTCGACGATGCGCTCGATCGGCTGCCCGCGCAGTTCGGCGTGTCCCGAAAGCCAGCTGTAGGGGAGGATGGCGTCGAACTTGGCCGACATGCCCGCGAGATCGAGGACCCGCGCGTAGGCGAGAACGGCGTTCGAAGTCCGCATTTCGGCGTTGCGGATCGGCAGTGAAGAATCGAAAGGGACGGCGCCGACCGTGTAGGCATAACCCGCGATCAGGAAGTTGACGCCGACCGGCGCGTTCGAATAGGCGCGCGGCTCGATGTCCTGCGCGCAGACTGGGCTGCTGGCGACGAGTCCGGCCAGCAGGGCGAGAAGACGCAGCGTTGAAGACGGCATTCGACCAGCGTCTTCTGCTCATACCGCTCCTCGGACGGCGTGCTAGTTCAGATCCTTGTCCTGCCAGAACTTCGTGCCGCGCACGGCGACTCCGGCCTGCAGGCCGTTCCTGGTCAACGTGTAGTAGGCACCACCGGGACCACCGCCACCGGCGACACCGGCCGACTTGCCGCTCGCTCCCGCCTGCATGCCACCTCCGCCGCCACCTTCCCAGCCCTTGCTGACGAACCACTCGAGTGACTTGGCTGAATCGAAGATGATCAGCGTCTCACTCTCCGCCAGTCCGATCTCGGCACCGGCACTCGCCTGCGCCATGGCCATGAAGGTGTCCTTGCCGGTCCGGTTGTTGTGCACCAGGCCCTTGCCGCCGGCACCACCGACGAGGAAGCTCAAGCCATAGGTGGTGAACACGGCGTAGCCGGGCGACTTAGCCACCCGCGCCCTGAGATCCGGCTGCGCGGTGTAGAACTTCTGAAGAGAAGCCTGCGTCACCTGCCGAATTTCGGCCTGTCTTGCTGCCTTGTCGTCAACCGCCGCGGCGGTGCCGGACAACAGGGACAGGGTGAGCATGGCGCAGAGAAGGATTCGGTACGTCTTCATCCAACAACTCCTTTCGCAAGTGGCCGGTCTGGCGGAAATCCGGGCATCCTATGCGCGCTGCCGGAGGTCGTCAATGAGTACCTGCGGCGCAGTGGCTGCGGCGGCTGTCGCGGCAGGATGAAGCGTGTATATACTGTTGCCCGCGATCGACCGGCATCGCCACTGGCGGCCGGCGGGGAAGCGCGGGACGCGGCCGTGCGCACGCCGCGACGACGGACCACGAGCACTGGGTTGCCAGGAGCGGGAGACCGAAGGGACGTGAACGCGACGCTGACTGATGCCGAAGGTGCCAGTACCGCAGGTTCGGCAAGGGAACTGGCCGCGCGGCTGCCCGAGCGCGGCTTCTTCTGGCTCGACCTGGCGAACGCCAGCGAGGACGAGTACGCCGCGGTGGCCGCCGCGCTGCATCTCGACGACAGCCTGAGTTCCTGGCTGCCGCGCTTTGGTCGATCGGCGCACCTCGAGTCGAGCCCACGATACCTGCGCATCTCGGCCTGGGCCGACGCCGGCGCGCAGGGAATCGTCGAGGGGCACATCCTCTACTCACCGGCCTGGTTGATCACCGCCTTCGACGGCGACGCACTGTGCACGGAAGCGGCGCGCCAACGATTTCGTGAGTTGCGCGACCGGATCGCCGTGGATCCCGGTTACGCGCTGCTCATCGTCCTCAACGAACTGCTGACGGGTTTCTACCCGCGCCTCGAGCGCGCCGACGAACTGCTCGACCGGCTCGAGGACCAGATCTTCCTCGATCCGGTCGCCGAGCAGTTGCTGAGCCTCGCCGATCTGCGCCGGGAACTGTCCTCGCTGCACCGGCTGCTGGTGCCGCTGCGTGATCGGGTGAAGAACGTCGTCACTTCGCTCGGGAGGTTTCCCGGCATCAGCGAGGAAGTGTGGCCCGCATTCCAGACCTACAGCGAACGCCTCGCCGAGCTGGTCGAAGTGATCGACGATTACCGTCAGCGTACCGCCGACGCGATGGAGGCTCATGCGGCGAACCGGGCCAACCAGCAGTCCGAACAGATCAATCGGCTCACCGTGATCTCCTGGGTGTTCCTGCCGATCAGCTTCCTCACCGGCTACTTCGGGATGAACTTCGACTGGGCGGTCAACCAGCTTCTGTCGACCCGCGATGCCTTTCTCCTGCTCGGCGTCGGACTGCCCCTGTTGTCACTCGTCCTGACCGTGCTGCTGTTCAAGAGCCTCGGCTGGCTCGGGGCTTGGCGCCGCAAGAGCAAGCATGCGAAGCGCAACCGCCCGGATTGGGTACGCCGCGCACGGCACCACCGGAAGCACCGTGAAGGCGACACGACGGCAACTGGCCGGCCAGCCAACGGGCGGTGATCGATCGCAGGTGGCACGCGATGGCGACCAGCGGTCGACCCGCTGCGGCGCCTCCGGCAGCAGGCGACCTCCCCGGAATCAGACCTGCGGCGTGTCGCCTGCCGAGGTCGGCGACGATGCCCCGGTCGCATCCTGCATGTGCTCCCAGGCATCCACGACGGCGCGCAGCGAACCGTAGAAAGCGTCGGCTCCGAAGACCGCCGTCAACCCATAGCGGTCGAACTGTTCGCGCACGGCCGGCGAGACATGCGCGAAGACCAGGCTGATCCCCTGCCCCTCGAGCAGCTTGCTGGTATCGCGCAACATCGCCGCGGCCGAGAAGTCCACGTCGCCGATCGCCGCCGCCTGTACGCACACGCAACGCAGCGGCACCTCGCCCCGGGCCTTCGCCAGTTGCAGCACCTCCTCGGCGAACTGGCCGGCGTTGGCGTAGTAGAGGCTGTTGGTGAACCAGTAGGCGAGCAACCCGGGCGCGATCTGACGCGCTTCGCCGAGCGGCACCGTCAGCCAGCCCTTGTGCTTCTTGTCCGCCGCGATGACGGAGTTGTTGCCGCGATAGCCGCGCCGCACGTGGTCGAGCAGCGACAGCACCATCGCCAGCAGGATACCCTGCTCGACGCCGACGACGACGACCGTCGCCGCCGTCAGCAGGGCCACCCAGAATTCGGCACGTGCCTGGACGTAGATTCGGCGCATGCCCTGGATGTCGATCATCTTCACCGCCACCAGGAAGACGATCGAGGAGAGCACCGCCGTCGGCAGGTGCGCCAGCGGCCCGGTGAGAAAGAGCAGCACCAGCAGGACGAGAACACAGGTGGTGAGCTGCGCGACCTGGCTGCGGCCACCGCCGCCATCGACCATGGCGGTGTTGGTCGGGCTGCCATTGACGATGAAGGTCCCCGACAGGCCAGCGCCGAGATTGGCCATGCCGAGGCCGACCATGTCCACGTTCTCGTCGAAGCGATCGCTGTACTTGGCGGCGTAGGCGCGCGAGGTGGCGGCGCTCTGCGCCAGGATGACGACAAAGCAGGCGAAGGCGATCGGCAGCAGCTTCTGCAGCAACGGCCAGCTCCATTCGACCTGCGGCAGGCCGAGCGTCGGCAGACCGCTCGGCACCGCGCCCAGCGTCTCCAGGTGGGCATCGAGAGCCAACGCCCAGCTGATGCCGATGGCGCCGACGACGGCGATCAGCCCGCCGGGGACGCGCTCCGAGATTCGCCGGCAACCGAGAATCACCGCCACGACGGCGAGCGAGACGCACACCGCGTAAGCATTGCTGTCGCCGATCAGCCGCAGGTCGTGGACGATCTCGAGCAGCGGGTCGTTGCTCGTTCGCTGCAGGCCGAGCATGCCCGACACCTCGAGCAGCGCCACCTGCACACCGACGCCGGTGAGGAAGCCGACGAGGACCGTGCGCGAGAGGAAATCGGCGAGAAAGCCGAGGCGCAGCACGCGTGCGGCGAACATCAGCACGCCGGCGATCAGCGCCAGCAGGCTGCACAGCGCCAGCCACTCGTTCGAGCCGCGCACCGCCAGGCCGGCGAGGCCGGCGGCGACGACCGCCGCCGTCGCCGAATCGGCACCCACCGACAGATGCCGCGACGACCCGAAAACGGCGAACAGAGCCATCGGGATGAGGATGGTGTAGAGGCCGGTGATCACCGGCGTGCCGATGATCTTGGTGTAACCCATGGTGCCCGGGATGGCGAGCGCGGCCAGGGTCAATCCGGCCAGGACATCGCGCGTCAGGCCGGCGCGATCGACCGGCAGAACCCCCTGCAGAACGGGTAGCCGAAAGCGCCGTCCTTCGCCTTGCTGTGTCATCGTCCCCTCGCAATCCATGTCGGCTCTGCCCCGCGGCGCCGGCCTTGCCCGTGCGCTGCCTCTGCGCCGCGCCGGCGGCGTGCTCCTGCGCCACTACCTCCCGCTGGCGGAAAGGAAACGAGAGCACCGTGGCGCGAGTATCTCCGCCCTGACCCCCCGGCGTCAAGGATCGAGCGCCGCCGTCGGCGTGGACGCAGGCGGTCTGCTCAGCGCATCATCGGTGCGGCAGGCGAACGGCGGGATGCGGGCGCTCGTGACGGCGGAGTGCGCAATATCTTGCTAACATGCCAGCCATGAAAGCCCATGCCCTCGTTCGCCGAAAGGAAGTCCGTGCCGACGGCAGCATCGTGGAAGTCGTCGTGTGGCAAGTAGCCGAACCCTTGGCCCCTTGCGAGCACCACTACAAATATCGTCTGGCCTACGTTGAGAACGGCCGGTGCGTGGTGCGCTACGACAACGAACTTGGCAAAGGCGATCATCGCCATATTGACGGCGTCGAGAACGAATACCGATTCCTCAGCCTGGCGCAGCTCTTGGCAGATTTTAGAGATGACGTGGAGAACCGCCAATGAAAGCAATCATCGAAATCAGCGCGCGTAACAGCATTTTCGACACGGCAATCGCCGACATCGCAACGGGCGGCAGCGCGGATTTTCATCTCAGCTTCGAGTCCGCCCGCCAGCTCTTCGCCGAAATCACCCCGGTCCGGCTCGACTTGCTGGATACCCTGCGCAAGAACGGCCCATGCAGCATCTACGCCCTCGCCAAGACCGCCGCCCGCAACCACTCGAACGTCCACACGGACATCGCCAGGCTCATCGATCTCGGGCTGGTCGAGCAGACCGATGGCGACATGGTCCACGTTCCGTTCGACGATATCGAAGTGCATTTTCGTCTGGCTCATGCGGCTTGATTTCTGCCGAAACAGGCAGCGCCGATCGATGATTCCCCAGCAGGCGGCTGCCGGCCGATCGGGCGGTGCCGTCCGCCGTGCTGCTCGCCGGCAAGCGAGCCTGTCCACCCGCGGACTGTCGGCGTGTGCATGGCTGCGCTGACCTCGTCGCCAGCGGGGACGACCCGGCGGCCGCCGACTACGCCGGCAGTAAGGGATGGCTCGGCGACGACTTCGCCCCAAATGAGTTCGACGCGGCGGCACATTCCCGACGGGTCGGCCGTTGCCGGGCACTCGTCCCGGTCGGCGGCTGCCGTCTACGCCTTCGCGCCGCGCTTGTTGGCGGCCTTGGCGGTGCCCGTGCGCTTCTCCTGCGCCGCCTCCGCGGCGTGGTACTTGGCGGCAATTTCCTGCAGGTTCACCCGCGTCGGCGGCGTCTTGAGTCCCATCGCTTCCATCGTGTCGACGATGATCTGCGAAATCGCCAGGTTGCGGAACCACTTGTGGTTGGCCGGGATGACGTACCACGGCGCTTCCTTGCTGCTCGTCCGGCTCAGCGCCTCCTCGTAGGCGGTGACGTAGTCCGACCACAGTTCGCGCTCCGAATAGTCCGACTCGCTGATCTTCCAGTTGCGCGCCGGGTCGTCGAGCCGCTGCTTGAAGCGGGCCAGCTGCTCGTCCGGACTGATGTGCAGGAAGAACTTGAGGATGCGCGTGCCGTTCTGCGCGAGCATCTTCTCGAAATCGTTGATCAGCGCATAGCGCTTCGACCAGACCGCCTTCGGCACCAGGTCGTGGACGCGCACGACGAGCACATCCTCATAATGCGAACGGTTGAAGACGACGACCTCGCCCTTCGCCGGCGTCCGCTGGTGCGCGCGCCAGAGGAAGTCGTGCGCCGCCTCGTCGGCGCTCGGCTGCTTGAAGCCGAAGACGCGCGTGCCCTGCGGGTTCATGCCGCTGAACAGGTGGCGCACGACGCCATCCTTGCCGGCCGCGTCGAGCGCCTGCAGGACGACCAGCAGCGACTGGCCACCGTCGGCGTAGAGCAGCGCCTGCAACTCGTCCATGCGCGCGACGTTCTTCTGCACCTCCGGCAGTGCCGCCTCGGCCGAAGCATGCGGCCCGCTCTGCGACGGATCGATCCTCGCCAGGCTGAGCTTCTCGCCCGGGGTGACCATGAACTGCTTGCGGTAATCCATCACTTACCTCCTCTCCAGACAGTGGGACCGGTTCGCCTCAGCCCGCGACGACGTGCGGCTGCAGCGACTGATTGACCAAAGTGGCGTGCTTCATGTGCCGCACCGTCCGGCAGCTGGCGAAGCGATCGTCGATCAACCGGGCACTGCCGGGAATGAACAGCCGGCGATCACTTCGGGAACATCCGCTGCACCTGCCCCCGCAACTGCCAGTTCGAGGCGTCATCGGGATGGACGACGTGGTAGCAGGCGGACAGCCGCCTGCTCACCGGTAGCCGGCCGAGTTGATGAACGGCTGGATCAGACCGTTGTGGTAGCTGCCACCCCGCTGGCTGCTCTCGGCCGTCGCTGGCGCTGCCATCAAGGTGCGGGCACCACGCGATAGTAGACCCCGTTCGCACCATACGCCGGCAGAAACCAGGTGTTGCCGACGAGGTAGTAGGTGGTGCCGAACTTCTGCACCACCGTCGCGCCGGCAGGCAGCGTCGCGTAGCTGGTTCCCATCGCGTAGGCGGCTGCCGTCGTCGCGCTGCTGGCAGCATAGCCGGAGGCATAGGCGTTGCTCGTCGCCGCCGCGGTATTCGCCGAAGCGACCGCCGCGCCGGCGGCGACACCGACGACGGCGCCCGCGGCTGCCGCACAGCCCACACAGCCGGTCGCCGGGTAATAGGCCACTGCCGCCGGCGGGTGATACGGATAGTAGGGAGCCGGCGGGCGGTAGGCCGCTGCGCCATCGGGGGCGACGTGATAGGCGCCGTCGCCGTAGCGGGCGGCGGTCGTCCCACCATACATGTTCGTGTGCTCGACGCCGTCGCCGTAGCGACCGGCGGTGCTGCCGCCATAGACGTTGGTATGCTCGGTGCCGCCACCAAAGGCATGTTCGGTGCTGCCACCCCAGGCGTTGGTGTGCTCGGTGCCGACGCCGGCGACGTGCTCGGTGCTGCCGCCGAAACGGTTGGCGCTGCCCCAGGCGGCCGCTTCGCCGGCCAGCAACAGACCCCCGGCGAGGCCACCCACCACGATGATGATTGTTTTCATGTCTGCCTCCCCTTACTGCGATCTGGCCGCTGCCGCGGCTGCCGGCTTCGCTGCCGGATGGGCAAACGGGATGGCCACCGCGCTGGCCGCCTTCGCCGTCGTGAAGTCGCTCGCTGCCACCACCGGGTCCACCTTCCAGTTCGACAGCTCCATCTGATGGCGCTGGCGCAGCGGATCGCGGCGATACACCGCACGCAGCATCCGCGGCAGCTTGTCCTCGGCGCCGATCCACAGCTGCATGAAGACCTCGTTGTTGGCGAAGGCCACCACCTGCGTCGTCGTCCCGCCGACGACTTTCGACTGGCCGACGACGAAGGCCGTGCCGAGACCGGCGGCGAGGTTGGCGTACGGGTCGGCGAGCAGCACGTCGGCGAACGGGAAGTAGATGCCGGCATCGCGGAATGCCACTTTCAGGGCCTCGTCGATCGTTGGCGGCGCAGCCGTCACGGCGACGAAGTTCTCGGCCGGCGAAAAGGCGGTCATCGTCTTGCCGTCGAGGTAGAACTCGGAGGCGGGGCCATCGCCGAGAGTCAGCACACGCAGCTTGTCTGGACGCTGCATGAGCACCTCGGAGATCGTCATGAACGCCAGTGGCGGCCCGAGGCGGCTCGGATGTTCATAGGTCACCTGCGCCGTGAAGGACAACGAACGTGCCGTCATCAGTCGCTCGCTCATCGCCTTCAGCAGATCGAGCGCGCGCTGCTCGAAGACCGGCTTGCCGGCAGCCGGGGCAGCAGCCTTCCTGCTCGTCGCAGCCGCGACCTTGGCCGGCTTGGCCGCCTGGCCGCCGACGGGATCGGCCGCCTGCGCCTGCATCCCAGCGACGAGAAAAAACCCGGCAACGAGCATCGCCGCCCGCCGCACCAGATGATGAAGATCGATCATCGACTCTCTCCGCAAAAAAAAAGAAACGGGTCCGCCCTGTTGCCGGTCCGGCAAAGGCTCAGGGAATCATCCCGCATTCGAACATCTTGTTGGCGATCGGCGCGGCCACGCGATTGATGAACTCGGTGCGCATCGCCGGATCGCTGCGCAGCATCTGCAGCACCTCCTGCTCGCGCGGCGACTTCGGCTCCGACCGCTGCACCCACAGTTCCTGGCAGCTCGCTTGCTGGTACTTCTGAACGACCCTGCCGGCAACCATGTCGAGAAGCGGATACTGCTGCGCCCAGGCGTAGCCGCCGGCGGCCGCTGCGGCGACCAGCAGAAAAACGGGAAGGATCTTCTTCATGTCATTCCTCCAATCGTCAATCAGACCGGCGGCGCAGTCGCCGCCCGGCGTCAGAACTTCCAGTTGAAATTGGCGGCCATGAACAGCACGCCGGTGTTGCGGTAAGCACCCTCGACGTCGCCACGCCCGCCGAGAAGGAGCGGCGCCTCGCCGCTCTTCTGCAGGTCGAGCGTACCGCCATGGACGTACTCCGCCGACAGCCCCCAGTTGAAGCTGCGGTCGACCTCGTTCTGCACGCCGACGCCGAAGCGCCAGGCGCTGTTCGCCGGCAGCAGCGGCGACTGGATGTCACCGCTCTGGAAAGCCGAGTCATAGGCGATGCCGAAATTCAGCAGCCAGGGTTGCGAGATGCGGTACTGGCCGCCGAGCGCGACGTGCCAGGTGTCCTTGAAATCGAGGTCGGTCGTCAGGCTGGCGGGATTCCGCGTATCGCTGATGCCGATGTCCACCTTGCCGAACTTCGACCACTGCTGCCAGCCGACGCTGCCGAGCACTGCCCACTGGTCATTGATCTGGTGGAAGGCGCTGGCCATGACGCCCTGCGGCACGTGGATGCCGAGGTCGAGGTTGGCGCGCTGGGCGCCACGGCTCGCCAATGCTGCCGCGAGGACCGGCGACAGTCCGGAGAAATCGGGACGCGCCGAGAAGTCGAGCTTGACCTGCGAATTCCACGTCAGCCCGAGACGGGTTGCCGGATCGACCTCGTAGAGAAGCCCCAGGTTCAACCCCCAGCCCCATTCGCGATCGCTCACCTCGAGCCGGCCATCGGGACGGCCGAAAGCTCCCGGATTGTTGATCGCCACCTGCTGCTTCATGATGCCGAACATCGCGTTCACCGTCGCGCCGAGCGAGAGCCGGTCATTCACCTTGTAGGCGATCGACGGCAGCAGCGACAGGCCGATCAGCGTGCCTTCCTGGCCGTAGTAACGCCCCACCCAGCTCGAATCGTACTTCACCGCCAGACCGAAGTTGCCGGCGGTACCGAAGCCGACGCTCAGGTCGGGCGTGACCTGCTGGGTGATGAAGAAGCTGCCGCCGGGAAACCAGCCGATCGGGTTGCCGCCCTCGTTGCTGCCGAGAGCCGGCGAGGTGCCGGCAGCGCGCGAGAAATCGACGTCGCCGTAGAGCAGCTGCGCCGCCGCCAGCACCTGCGTTCCCGCCAGACGGGTCATTCCGGCCGGATTGGTGAGCACCGTCGACGCATCCTGCGCACGCGCGCCGTAGCCCGCCGAAGCCAGGCCGACATCTGCCGTCCCGACCTCGTAAAGGCTGATGCCGCCGGCACTGGCTTGGCCGACGGCGAGCACGGACAGGCTCGCGACCATCGCCAGCCGTCTCGCCCGATTGCTCACGCGCGGCCGTCCGGCCGCCTGTTGGCTATTCCGCATCATTTCCCTCCCCCTCAGCCAAACGCGGCGCAAGCATAAACCGTTCACAACGCGAGCGCCACCCTGCCAGCGGCCTGGTACGGCTGCAGGAACTCGACCGCGCCATTGAAGATCAGGCCCATTCCCATCGCCGCAACGAAGAAGCCGACGATTCGCGTCGCCGCGTCGATCCCCTGCCGGCCGATGCGGCGCAGGATCGGCTTGGCGTAGGTCAGCGACAGGTAGGTCACCGCCATGCAGGCGACGATCGCCGCGCTGGCAGCAACGAAGTGCATCAGCTCTGCGGCCGACTGCTTGATCGTCGACGCCATGCTGATCAGCGTCGCGATGGCGCCCGGTCCGAACATGATCGGCATCGCCAGCGGCACGAAAGCGATGTTCCCTCCTTCTTCGTTGCCGCGCGGAATGATGCCACCGGACGCTGGCGGGTTGAAGAGGTCGAAGCCGACCCGCGTCAGGATGACGCCGCCGACCACCCGCACCATGCTCAACGGCACTTCGAAGACACGCAGCAGCAGCGTGCCGAATAGCAGGAAGAAGAAGCTGAGCAGCAGCGCGTACAGGCAGGCATCCCGCGCCACCCGCCGCTGCTCGTCGGCCGGCTTGCCGTCAATCAGCCCGAGATAGACCGGAATCGCCTCGAGCGGGTTGATGATCGCCAGCAGGGTCGTGAACAGGCTGATGAAGAGGCTGAGTTCGGGTGTCATCCGCGCTCCGCAGAAAGGGTGACAGTGACAGCAACAGATCCAGGCAGGCCCAGAGATCTCCGATCGCTGCGGGTGCTGCCCACCGTCGACGCAGAACTGATGGCAGGTGGCCGGGAACTGCCCTGAGGACGGTGCCACGTGCATGGCCGACCAGGTAGCCACACACCCGCCGCGACGCGCCGGCAGCAAGTCGGCTGGCGTAGCGCAGGGGCGAGTCTGCCACGGTTCGCAAACTGGAGTCCACAGCCTCGTCACGCGCGCCTGACTCCCCGCAGGCCGGCGACGTCGTTCGACCGGCGCAGCTTGTCGGAAAATCTTACAGATCGCCGGATCGAAAAGAAAAACAACTTATTAATCGCCATATTATCGCATGGCATCAAGTTTGCTTATTCCGAATGCGAGTAGTCCGCTGCGATCCCCGCAGCGCGCTCGATTCAATCGTTCAACAACATTCGGAGGTTCCCATGTCAGTTTCACATCGCGCCAAGTCCTCGCTTGCCGCCGCAAGCGTCGCGCTCCTCGGACTCATCGGCAGCTCGGCCCATGCGGCTCTGCCCCCTCTGGTCGCGCCCGCCTGCGGCGCCGGCGACATCAGCGGCGCCTCGTTCATCAGTTGCGCCGGCTACTACGCGGGCAACCTGATCAGCAACAGTCCCACCGACCAAGCCTCCGTGGACCAGATCCTCGCCAGCCTCGGCCTTCCCGGTACCGGCGGCACATGGATCGAGAAGCTGACCCCGCTCAGCGGCGCGACCTCGATCAACTTCAACATGCCGCTCAACGGCATCACCTACATCGGCATCCACCGCGGGGGCGGCACCACCGGCGAGAATGGCACGGCTTTCTACAAGCTCGATGCCGGCGCCGGCACCAATCTCGATGTCATCACCTACAACCTGACGGCATCGTCGAACGCGGCCCTCTACGCCACGGCGCCGGTACCTGAGCCGGAAACCTACGGCATGCTGATGGCCGGCCTCGGACTCGTCGGCTGGATGGCAAGGCGCCGGCAGCAGCAGCCCTGAGCGATGCGGGACGGCGTGCCTTGGTCGCCTGCCGTCCCCAGTGGCGCACCGCGCAGCACCAGGGCATCAGCCGCCGGCCCTTCCTTGACCGGGCGAGGGAAGCGGCCGCATACTCGGTGCCATGTTCCTCAGCTTCCTGTACGTCGTCTACTTCCTGCTGGCGGTGGCGGTTGTCCTGCGCATCTTCTCGCACCGCAGTTCGCGCGGGTCGGCGCTCGCCTGGTTGCTGCTGGTCATCCTGGTGCCGGCGATCGGCGCCCTGATGTACCTCCTGATCGGCGAACGCCGCCTCGGCAGGACCTGGATGCAGAGAGCGATCAGCCTGCAGCCACAGGTCGTCCGCTGGGCGCGCGGCATTCCGGCGACCGACGTGGTGACGTCGGCCAGCCTGAGTTCCGCCGCCGAAAGCATCAGCCGGCTGGCGACCGGGCTCACCGGCCTGCCGGTGATGGCCGGTCACCGGTTGCGCCTGCTCGCCGACAGCGAAGCGGTGATCCGCTCGCTGCTCGCCGACATCAACGTCGCCCGCAACTCGGTACACCTCGAGTTCTACATCTGGAGCCCGGGCGGCTTCGTCGACGATCTGGTGAGCGCGCTGGTGAACGCCGCGCAACGCGGCGTCAGCTGCCGGGCGTTGATGGATTCGCTGGGCAGCAGGCCTTTCTTCCGTTCCGAGGCGATCGAGCGGCTGCGCGCAGCCGGCGTCGAGGTCGTCGAAATCCTGCCGGTGAATCCGCTGCGTGCGCTCTTCGTCCGCCTCGACCTGCGCGACCACCGCAAGATTGCCGTCATCGACCGCGGCGTCGCCTACACCGGCAGCATGAACATCGCCGACCCGCGCTTCTTCAAGCAGGATGCAGGCGTCGGCGAATGGGTCGACGCCATGGTCCGCATCGAGGGACCGGCGGCCTGGGCCCTCGAAGCCGTTTCGCTGTCGCTGACGGCGCTGCAGACCGGACACGACTTCGCTCCGCCGGAACCGCCGATCCTCTCGCTGACCGACAACTGCCGCGTCCAGATCTTCCCTTCCGGACCGCAAACATCGACCCGCCACATCGAGGAACTGCTGCTGACGGCCATCTACTCGGCGCGCCGCGAGATCGTGCTCACCACGCCCTATTTCGTTCCCAGCGAGACGCTGTTCACCGCGCTGCGTTCGGCCGCCACACGCGGCGTCGCGGTCACCCTGATCGTCCCGGAAAGGATCGACTCGCGGCTCGTGCGCTACGCCAGCGATGCCTACAACGACGACCTGCTGGCCGCCGGCATCACCCTGCTCCGCTTCCGTGACGGGCTGCTGCACACCAAGAGCATGGTGATCGACGAACAGATCACGATCTTCGGCACCGTGAACCTCGACCTGCGTAGCTTCGAACTCAACTTCGAGGTCTCGCTGATCGCCTACGACCAGCGCTTCTCGGCCGAGGTACGCGCACTGCAGCGCCAGTACGAGTCGCGCTCGCAAGCCCTCGAACTCGAACAGTGGCGCGCCCGCCCACTCTGGCGGCGACTGCTCGAGAACGCGATCCAGGTGATGAGTCCTCTGCTCTGATGCCGTGCCGCTGGGGTCGGCCGCCACGCGAGGTGCCAGCGGACCGACAACGCGATCAGTGGTGCAGCACCCGGGCGGATCGAGTCCGGACGCGCTGGAATCAATATACTGTCACCGCAATCAAAATGCGGGCTGTTTGCCGAAGTACTCGAAGCAGCGGGCCAGGCCGGCTCGCTGCTCTTCGTCCAGCGCAGAGAACTCGACACCGCAGAGGCAGCCGCCACCGTTCGCGACCTCGCTCCATGCGACACGCCCAGCGAGCCTGAGGGGAGCCTGCTGCTCATAGTGCGCCATCTCCTGTGCCGGCAGAAAGATCGCCAGGCTGAGTGTCTGGTTGGTCTTGACCGGCCGTCCCAGACGCAGGCGCGCGCCGACCAGCGAGACGTCGCTGGTGATGCCGTCGAAGCTCTCACCCCCTTGCTGCACGATGACCCGCAGGCTGCTCGGCAGGCGCGGTGCGCGACGCTGTTCGTGCTGCGCCTTGTCGATCAGCGGACTGTGGGTGAACGAGAAGCTGGCCATGATCGCGTTGAGGCGCGCCGCGACCGAGCGCAGGTCATCGCTGATCGTGGCCGTGACCTCGACCTTGTTGCTCGCTTCGCGCAGGGTCTGGAACAGCGTATCGAGCGTCTGCCGGAGCAACCCGGACTGATCGAGCTGCCGCGTGCTGGCCGTCGCGATGCTCTGGTTCGCACGCACCGTTTCGGCAACGTTGCTCGAGATGTGCTCGATCGTTTCGGCCATGCGACGCGATTCCTCGCGCGTCTGGCCGACCGACGCCACCAGTGCGTCCATGGTCGACACGACACGGCTCACCTGCTCGGCGAGATGCCCGATGATGCTCCCGACGCGCTCGGCCGACTTGCTGCTGCGTTCGGCGAGCTTGCGCACCTCGTCCGCCACGACCGCGAAGCCCCGCCCCTGCTCACCGGCACGCGCCGCCTCGATGGCCGCATTGAGTGCGAGCAGGTTGGTCTGTCCCGCGACATCCTTGATCGAGGCGGCGATTTCGTCGATCTCGCGCGCCGACCGCTGCAGGTCGCGAATCTCCCCGGACACCTGCTCGACCCGCTCGGACGTGGTCTCGAGCGCATCGATGCTGCTCTCGACGCTGGCAATCCCGGCGCGCGCCATGCCCTCGACGCCGTTCGAGCGCTCGACCGCGGCGAGCGCCTGCGCGAGTGCCTGGCGAGAGATCTCGTCGAGCCGCGACATCGCGCCATCGACCTCGCCGGAACGGCTTTGCTGCTCCTGGCTCACCCGCGCGATCTCGTTCGAGATCGACGAAATCTGGTAGGACGACTGGCCCATGCTCAGCCCGCAGTTCTCGACTTCCTGCAGGACGTCGTTGAGACGTTCCTGCATCCGCTTCATCGTCGTCAGCAGGTCGCCGACCTCGTCTTTCGAGGCAACCTCGATCTCGTTGTCGAGCTTCCCGGCGGCGACCGCATGTGCCACGTCCATGCCGTGCGCGAGCGGTCGCGTCACCACCCGGCGGATGAACAGGAAGATGATGAACAGCATCGGAACGGTCAGCAGGACCGCCGCCAGGACGGTCTGCATGCGCTGGCGTGCGACAGCCTCCTGCGTCTTCTGCAGTGAAATCTTCATGCTGACCGCGCCAAGAACGGTGCCCGGCGGCACGGCATGGCAGGTCGTGCAGTTCTTGCCGAGATAGTTCTCCTGCGCCAGCGCCGGCCGGATCACCCGCAGTGCCTCCTCGCCACTGCCCGTCGCCTCGACCGCGGAGTACGCCTCGCCCGTCGCGAGCACCTGCGCTTCCCGAGTGTCGTGTTGTCGCTCGTCCTCGGCCCCGGCGCCGAACTGCCTCGTCACCGCCTCGGCGCGCAGGACCCGCAGCTGACGGATGCTGGGCAGTTGCTTGATCTGGTCGATGAACACCTCGCGTTGCGGCATGGTGCCGGTGACCATCATGCCGGTCAGCCCGGCGAGCACCATGTCGTGCGCACTGATCGCGAAGTCCTGCGCTTGCACGATCGCCGCCTCCTCGCTGACGCGCGCCGTCCACAGGATCATGACCGCCCATGAGGCAATGGTCATGGCCCCGATCGAGACGATCAGGCGCACCCAGATCTTCTGGTTCCCGAATCTTGCCAACAAGCCGATCAACGACATGGTGCAGCGATCCTTTCGTTGCTGTTCTAGTGCGCGACCGATCGGCGGCGGTGCTCACTCGCTCACTCCCCGCCCATCCATTCGATGTGTCTCGTCGTTCGCTCCCTTGCGCCTTGCATCTCGCCCTGTTTGCGGCGATCTCTTCACAGCCGCTCAGCCTCCCCCTCCGGCATCGACCAATCGCAGCGCGCCCTCGCCGTACAGGCAGTACAGCAACGCGGTGGCGCTCTGCTGTTCGCGCGCCAGGGCACGCGCCGCCTGCAGCGCACCGGCCACGCTGTGGCCTTGCAACAGCCCGCGAAAGAGGGCGAGGGCGAAGTCGCGGGCGCCGCTGTCGTCGATCGCGCCGCTGTAGGTGCCGAGGAAGGCGCCGACGCCGCTGCGCATGGCGAGGTCGGCAAAACCGGGGCGCCCGCGCAACCCGGCGCTGACCGTTGCCGCATGGGCACCGCCCTGGCCCTCGACGCCAGCCGGAATGAATGCCGTGTAGTGCGAGTTGAGAAACATGAAGGCGGGCGAATGCCGCGTCAGCCAGGGCCGCATCATGCTTGCCGTCAGGTGGCGGTCGGCGAGTTCGAGGTAGGCCTCGTGCTCGTCGAACCAGGCATGACCGGCGAAGTGGAAGACATCCGGCGCGAAATCGTCGAAAGCCCTCGCCAGCGCGTCATGCGTTGCATCCTGGCCGAGCAGGAGTCTCACCTCACCGACGCCATTGGCGCGGATTTCATCGGCCACCGCGCGCCCCTCGGCGGCCGCACCCGGCAGCGCCAGCGCCGGCTCGGCGCTCTTCGTATCGGCGACCACCAGCGCACGCAACGGTGAAGCGACCGCCGGCAGGCCCCGTGCGCTCTCGGAGACGCCAACCGGTGCACGGTAGACCGCCGCCAGTTCTGCCAGCGTCCGCGAACCGGCTGCGAGCAGCTCCCACGGCAGACGCTCCACCTCGCGCGTCAGGTCGAGCCGCAGCGGGCGGCTGCGCCGCCCCTGCAGCGCGTTGGCGAGGGCTTTCACCATCACCGGCCCGAGCGTCCGCCCCAAGGCACCGCTGCACTCGGCGAGCGAGCCCTCGCGGTCGCTTCCCGACTCCAGCGCGCGCGACGCCGCGGCGGGCGCTGCCCAGGCTTCGCGCGGCCCGGAAGCGGTGGCAACGAGCTTGCCACCGTCACTGAGCATCGCCTGCACGGCCCCTTCGCGCCAGTCGAGAGCGAGGACGGCGGGTGTTGCCACTGCCGCTGGAGCAGGGGCTGCCCGGGTCGCGCGCCGCGCCGGCGTCGCCACGGCTACCGAGGCCACCCGCGCGACACTGGACACGGTCGCTGCGGGTGCTGCCGCGAGCCGATCGGCAAGGCTCTGGAAGAAGGCGGGAACCGCCTCATGCTGTCCCTCGGGATAGGCGATGACGCGAATCTGGCAGACGCGCCAGAGGTACTCCTCCTCGACCTTGCCGATGCCGGACATCAGCGCATAACGCTCCGGAGCAAAGCCACGGAAGGTGAGGAGCTGGCGGTCGAGCAGCAGGTTGAAATCGGGATCGGCGAGCGAATAGCCGACGAAGAGCACCGAGTGCGTCAGCAGGATGGACGAGAACACGGCGCTGAACGCCGCATTGCCGTGGATCAGGTCACGATAGTCGCGCGAGGTGAAGACGAGGCTGTCCGGCTTGTCGAGATCGCCGTGCGCCTTGAGCACGAAGGGCGCGCCATCGAACAACAGACGCCCGAGCGCTTCAGTGTCGAGGCTGGTCAGGGTCTTCGGCAGACCGCCACGCTCCTCGGCGTAGGCGCGCTCCAGAAGCTTGTCGTAGTTGGTCGTCACCCAGGCGGCAAAGGGCAGCCGGACGGCCAGTCGATGCGCTTCGGGCACCGGCCTGCCGGAGTCGCTGAGCCGTTCGCCGAGCAGCCGTGCATACTCGCCGGGGCCGAGCTTGAGCTTGCAGTGATCGGCGATCTGCAGCCACTTGCCGGCAGCAATCATGCTCTCCAGCTCGCGGCGGGACTCCTCACCCTGCATCGTTTCGGCGATCGTCGCGTCGACGACATCCTGCACCAGCGATCGCCAGGTCGGCAGCCCGGCCTGCGCCGACAGCCCGGCGCCGGCGAACAGCAGCAGCCGGCGCTCGCGCAGGTGCTGCAGCAGCTGCGGCGGAATCGGCAGCTCGGGCGCCGTCGTGGCAGTGGCGGCAGCGACCGGCGCTGGAGGTTCGGGAGGGTTCCTGGCTGGCATTGGTTGCGCCCCGCTTCAGCGGCCGCCGTCGGCCACGGCATGAACGGGCGCGCCCGCATGGCCGCAGTCGGGGGCGCTCACGCGATCAGTCTGCGCGACCTGCGCCGCCTGCCCCGCGGCTCCGGCGACGGCAACATGGTCCACCTCGGCGATGCCGAGCTCGGCCAGCGCCACCTGCAGCGCCGACAGGTGCCTTTTCGTCGGCGCCAGGAAACACACACGCTCGAGCCGGGTCGCTGCCGCCCGCGCTTCGAGGTAGTTGCGCGCGGCTTCGAGCTGCTTGCGGGCGTTGTCGACCAGGCTGGCGGAGCCGCTGCCGGTCGCCAGCAGCGGAAACAGGATCGACCGATACGGTGCCTCGCCCGCTTTCTCCAGACGCGCCGATTCGCGATCGGCCTGCACCAGCGCTGCCGTCACGCACTGTTCCACCTGCGCAATCGGGTGATAGCCGCCACCAATGACGCCGTAGACCGACGCGACGTGGAAGATTCGCCGTACATGGTGCGACTCGGCCAAGGCGCCGCTGCCGGTCGACACCACCATGCCCGGGTTCACCTGCTGCCGGCCACGCATCCTGGCGCGCAGTTCGTCGGCGATGGTGTCCTCGACGATATCGCCGACGTCGTCGCGGCGTGCCCCGAGATAGCGGATCAGCGCCGAGACGGAGGCATCGAAGACACGCGCCATCTGCATGTTGATGTTCTCCGAGCTGACCCAGATGTCGATCTGGTCGTCGGCACTGCCCGAGTCGAGATTGACATGCCGCAGATTGCCGGTGATCAGCCGAATCTCCCTGCCAGGCGCATTCGCCGGTGCATGGCGATGGATTCGCGAAGCGGCGAAGGCGCCCAGCCGCGAACTGACCTCGAGGCCCGGTACAGCGGCATGGACGAGGCTGTCGCGCGTGCTCGACAGCAAACCGTTGCGAATGAAGCTGCGGATCAGAGACTGCGCCTGCGCAATCTTCTCCGTATCCGAGTCGTCGTAGTCGATGGTGTTCATGCCGGCGATGTTGAAGGGATTGCGCGTTCCTTCGCGGCGGATGAGCACCGTCACCCGATCCCTGAGCGCATGGCGCACGCCGAGTTCGTAGTACACGTTGGGGTTGGCGGTGCTGATGTCGACCACTGCAACCTCGGCGTCGAGGATGAAGTTGATCATCCGTTCGTGGATGAGGCCAGCCTTCTCGACCTCGTCGCAACGCAGGCAACGGATGCGAATCCGCTCCTGCGCCAGCGAGTCCACCGCCGGCTTGATGATCTGCCGGTAGACCGCGTCGAAGTCGATCAGCTTGCCGTGATCATCCTTCTCGCCGAAGGGCATGATGACGAAACACAGGCGCCCCGTGTCCTCGCTCCGCTGTTCGTTCGCCATGTCGTTCCCCTTCTCCCCGTGCGGCCCGCCCGGCCATGGAACTACGGCAGTGCTCGCGCGCGCAGCCATTGCAGACCGATGATCGTCTTCGCATCGACCAGCGCACCTTCGCGCAGCGCGTCCATCGCCGTTGCCGTCGACATGCTGACAATGCGGATCTCCTCCTGCTCGGCAGCAACGCCGCCGCCGCTGCCGACGCGCCCGTCCTCGCTGACCTCGGCGTAGTAGAGCCAGATGCGCTCGGACGAGCCCCCGGGAGAGACGAAGAAGGTGGCGATCGGCTCGCAGCGGGTGAGCGCAAAACCCAGTTCCTCCTCGATCTCGCGGCGCAAGGCGGTCTCCGGCGACTCGCCGCGGTCGATCATGCCGGCGACGACTTCGAGCAGCCAGCCGGAACCCTTGCCGACGGTCGGATAGCGAAACTGCTCGGCAAAGAGCAGGCGGTCCGAATCGCGGTGGTAGACGACGGCGGCGACCGAGTCGCCGCGCTCGAAGACGAGCCGCCGCGCGGGCGGCGTCATCGAACCATCGGCACGCTCGAAGCTCACCTCGGCTTCGTCGACCTTGAAGAAGTCGTCGAGCAGGCGCCGACGACCGCGAACTTCCACCCTTCCCATGGCACCCCTTCCCGCCCCATGTACACTCGCCCCGCAGCTCGGCGACCCGATCCTTTCCCGGTTGCCGCGCGGCACGCCGGGAAGCATAGCGACCGCCCGCGCACGCGTCAATTTCGCTGCGCCCCCGCACGGCAGCGGACAGCCACGCTCCCGGCTGCCGCCCTGTCAGCTCCCGTGACGCTGCCAAGAGCAGCAGCGCGACGTGCAATTGCCGCGGCTCAGGGCGACGGGGTGCCACCGCGGCCCGTGGTCGCCCGGGCGCCGGCCAGGCGATGAGGCGATGGCCGGTGCTGCAGCCAGCGCGGGAGATCGCGTCAGGTCTCTTGCTCGGCACGCGCCGCCGTCCGCCCGATGCTCTCGATGAAGCTCGTGGCGAGAGCGATCTCGCGCAGGAAGCAGGTCAGGCCGGCAATCAGCGCCAGCATCGCGGCGACGAACAGCGCGCCGATCGGGCGCGACAGGTCGATCTGCATCTCGGCTCCGATGAAGAGCGCAGCGACGACGAGGCAGACCAGCAGTTCGCAGGCGACGCAGAGGCTGATCGCCCAGTGGATCATGCGCGCCCTTCGCGACAGCGAGACGATCGTGGCGAGCGTCTGTGCGCGCTCCGTCGCCGGCAGGCTGCCGGCCAGCAGCTTCTCGAGCACGTGGAAGCGGTCGATCACCCGCGCCAGCCGGTTGGCGAGAACGCCGAGCAGGGCACCGACGCCGGCGAGCAGGAACACCGGCGCAACGGCGAGCTGGATCACCTGCGCCACCGATGAGACCTGGTTCGAGAGCGTGAGCATCGGCCGACCTCCTGCCTGGGTTCCTGCCATTGACGAGCGTGCGCCACCCGTGCGGGCAGCGACTCGACTCTAGCCGACTGTCGGCTGCGGCGCAAACCGCCAAGCGCGTGCTGCAGACCCCGCCCCACTGTCCGCGAAGCCCACGCGGCGAAGCGTGCCCATGCCCGGCAACGCCGCCTCTCGCCGCCACGGCACCAGCCGACCTTGACCGGTGCGACGGGCAGCGCGATACTCCGCCACCTGCTCTCGCCAGCCATCCCCTCGAGGACACCCCGATGATGATGACGCCACGCACACCGGCCCCCGGCGGGCTTGCCTGCCTGATCGCAATCGCCCTGCTCGGACCACTTGGCTGTGCCAACCAGCAACCGATGGGTCCTCCCCTGCAGGTGATCGACGTCATCCCCGGCAGCGGCCCCGCCGTACTGCCCAACGGCGCAGCGATGAGCGCCGGCGACACCGCTGCGGAGCCTGCCGCACAGCCGCCGCAGGCTGACGCCTGGCCACGCCAGGTCGCGCTGGCCAACGCGACGGCCCTGGTGTACCTGCCACAGGTCGATGGCTGGCAGGGCAACACGCTCGCCTTCCGCGCCGCCGTGTCGCTGCCGGGCAGCGGCGCGAACCAGCAGACCTTTGGCGTCATCTGGGGCAGCGCGCGCACCGCCGTCGATCGCACGACGCGCACCGTCACCCTCGAAGACCTGACGCTGACGCGAGCGCGCTTCCCGACCGTCGCCGACAACGGTCTCGCCTACCTCGAGCAGTTGCGCGGCGCCCTGCCGGCGGCGCTGGGCAGCATGTCTCTCGACCTGCTGCAGGGCCAGCTCGGCGCCTCGCAGACGGTGCAGCCGAAGAGCGTCGCAGTGAGCAACGAGCCGCCACGGGTCATCATCAGCCAGAGTCCGGCAATCCTGGTGCCGATCGACGGCAGCCCGGTGATTCGGACAGTTGCCGGGTCGCGCTTCGAGCGGGTGATCAACACGCAGGCGCTGATCGCCCGCCCGCGTCTGGGCAGCACCTGGTACCTGCACGTCTACGACGGCTGGCTGGCTGCGTCGTCGCTCGACGGGCCCTGGCTGCCCGCAGGCGAGACACCGCTTGGGCTCGCCGACCTGATGCAGCGGCTCGCCGGCAAGGGCATCGTGGACCTGCTCGACGGCGGCCCGAAGGCGGACCCGAAGCCGTCTCTCGCCAACGGCGTGCCGACCATCCACGTGACCCAGACGCCGGCTGAACTGGTCGTCTTCAAGGGGCAACCGAACTTCGTCCCGATCACCGGCACCGGCCTGCTCTGGGCCGACAACACGACTGCCGATGTGCTCGTCAACACCGCCAACGACGATTATTACACCCTGCTTTCCGGGCGCTGGTATCGGGCTCCGTCACTCAACGGCCCGTGGACCTTCGTCGCCGCCAATTCACTGCCGGCGGACTTCGCGCGCATTCCGAAGGACGCTGCCGCCGGCGTCGTCCTCGCGTCGGTCGCCGGCACACCGCAGGCGCAGGAGGCGCTGATCGCCAACTCGATCCCGCAGACGGCAGTCGTGCCGCTGCGCAACGGCCCGTCCTTCACGCCGACCTTCGACGGCGCACCGCAGTGGCGCGGGATCGGCGGGACACCGCTGCAGTACGTCGTCAACACCGCGACGCCGGTCATCAAGGTCAGCGCGAACGCCTACTACGCGGTGCAGGCCGGCGTCTGGTTCACCGCCAGCGGACTGACCGGACCATGGACCGTCGCCAGCAGCGTACCCGCGGTGATCTACAGCATTCCGCCGAGTTCGCCCCTGCATTACGTGACCTATGTCCAGGTGTACGGGGGCAGCAGCGAGGTGGTCTATGTCGGCTACACGCCAGGCTACCTGGGAACCGTCGTCGCCCCTGACGGAGTCGTCGTCTATGGCACCGGCTACACCTACGCGCCGTGGATCGGTTCCGTCTGGTATGCGACGCCCTACACCTGGGGACTGGCTGCCGCACCGATCTACAACCCCTACGTCGGCTTCGGCTTCGGCTTCGGCCTCGGCCTCGCCACCGCCGCCTGGGCCGCGCCCTACTGGGGTGGCGCCTACTACCACCCGGGCTACTGGGGCTATCCCTGCTGCGGCTCGGCCAGCGCGAATGTCTATGGCCACTGGGGCAACACCGTCTACTCCGGGACGCGCAGTTGGACCGCCAGTGCCGATGGTCGCGTCGGCACGAGCGCCAGCGGTACCTATGCCAACACTCGCACCGGCACGACCGGCTCGTATGCAGCCGGGCGCAGCTACAACCCCTATACCGGCCAGGCGGCGCGCGGTTACGACCGCACCTTCGACACCGCCGGCGGCGTCAGCGGCAATGTCGCACGCGCCGGTTCGTACAACGCCTACACCGGCCAGCGCTCGTACGCCTCGAGCGCCACCGCAACGGGCCCGCAGGGCAGTTCGGTGTCGAAGACGGCGACGGCAACGGCGGGCCCCGCGGGGGCCAGTGCGCAGCACACGGTCAGCGCTTACGACGCCAGAACCGGCGAGAGCAAGAGCTATACATCGAGCGGGCTGTTCGGCGACCATTTTGCCGGTGCCGACGGCAACGTCTACCGCAACAGCGACAACGGCTGGCAGCAACATGGCGCCGGCGGCTGGCAGTCAGCGACCGGCGACACCTCGTGGGCCGACCGCGAACAGCAGGCCAGAAGCAATTACCAGGGTGGCTGGGGCGGCGGCGACCGTGCCGCCGGTGGCTGGGGCGGTAGTGACAGCTGGGGCAGCCGCTATGGCGGCGGCAGCAGCTTCGCCGGCCGCTTCGGCGGCGGCGGCTTCGGCGAAGGACGCTTCGGTGGTGGAGGCTTCGGCGGCGGCTTTCGCGGTGGCTTTGGGGGCAGACGCTGACGCAGCGCAAGCGCGTCCGGCAGCAGGATCAACGACCCTGGCAACGGCGACCACATTCTTGCCGCCGCCGCGCCAGGAACACGCGGACCCTGTCTCGCAAGCCGCGCCGGACAGCGCGGCGCGGCGCCAGGACCAGTTCCCGATCGAGGAGAATGTCATGCAAGTCAAACAACGAGGAATCTTCATTTTTCCGGCTCTCGCGCTTTTTCTCGGCGGCTGCGCCAGTCCGCAGCAAATGCTGGCCAGCGAGGAGGAGCAGGCCCTGCTGACCGCCGTACGCCGCGGCCAGTTCGAGATGTCCTGCCCGACGGCACGCGGCGTCGTGCTCTCGGCCAACCTGTTGCAGCCCGTCCTCTGGAACGGCATCGAGCGCGCCGAGTACACGATCGGTGTCGAGGGCTGCGGACAGAAGGCAACCTACGTCACCGTGTGCCCGCTCGGCTCGCCGGGCTGCGTCGCCGTCTCGGGCCGCAATCTGGCGCAGTAGCCGCCGTCGACGCCGCACGCGAGAAACACCGCCATTGCCCGGCCAAGACGGCCCGCGCGGGGCGCGTGCCGCGCCGCCGGGGAACTGCGCAGGGATCGATGGCAGCGGCTGTCGGGATGCCAGCCGAGGCGTTCGGTGTGCGGCTGCCGACGAAACGTCGGCAGGAAAAGAGGTATCATGCAGCGGCTGCAACGCAGCCATCGACCGTCCCCTCCTGCTCAACCGCCTTTCAAGGAGCCCAACATGTTCAAGCAAGTCACGTCCTACCTTTCAGCGCTCGCGTTTGCGGTTCTCCTGGCGGCCTGCGCGGCGCCCGGGCAGCAGCCCGGAGAAATGGAAATCCGCAGCGGGGTGATCGAGCAGATCAGCTTCGTCGATCTGCAGAGCAACCAGCATCAGGGAGTCGGAGCGGTCGTCGGTGGCCTCGCCGGCCTCGGCATCGGCAGCCTGATCGGCGGCGGCAGCGGGCGCGACGTGGCGATGGTTCTGGGTACCATCGGTGGCGCGATCGCCGGCAACCAGATCCAGAAGCGCTACGACCAGCCTGTCCAGGGACAGCAGATCATCGTCCGCACCTCCTACGGCGTCCTGGTCTCGGTCACGCAGCCGACGAACCAGTCACTGTTCCAGGGCCAGCGGGTTTTCATCGAGGGTAGCGGAGAAAACGCTCGTGTCGTGCCACGCTGATCGAATCCCGGTCTCCGGCGGGGTCCCGTCACGCTCGCTGCCCGGACGCGCCCAGGGAGGAGCCGACGGCATGGCGGCTGCTTCGCCCGGTCCGGTTGCGTCCCCGTGTTGGCGACGGCGGAGCGATCGTCCGGCGACATTCCGCCGCTCACTCGCCCTGCTGTTGGTTGCTGCCGCGACGGCCTGCGCGCCGGACGCCTGGCGGCCGGACAGCCGCTTTGATGCATTCCTCGATCAGGTGCAGGATCGCTGCGGCAACCTCGACGTGGGCGGCCGGCGCATCGGCGCCAACCTCATCCAGGGTCCCGATTCGTATTTCCTTGACCTCACCTCGCGCTATTTCCACCGCGAGATATCACGCGAGAACTATGCCGACGCGCTTGCCGGTACGTTCTCCAGCGACCCGGGATCGGCTGGCATTCGCTGCATCCTCGCTGTGCCGCGGAGCAGCGACCCGATGCCGATGCCGCCAGCACTGCTGCAGTGATCGCCGCCGGGACACCCCGACCGCCGGCTGCTGCGCCGGTCGCCCGGCCCTTCCGCCCGCTTTGCGACGGATGACCGGGCGACCGCAAGCGTTGTGCAAGCAGGGACAAGCTCGTAGAATGGCGGCCTGCGCGGGCGTCGTATAATGGCAATACCCTAGCTTCCCAAGCTAGAGCCGAGGGTTCGATTCCCTTCGCCCGCTCCACTTCCCCTGCCGCTGCAAGGCAGCTCCTTGCCCGTTTGAAGCGGCCGTACGGCGCCGGCGCCAGACGGTCCGCTCCCCGCCGTTCCATTGCCGCGACGCGACCGCCCGCCAACGTTCCAGATGCCCACCGCAGCGGCGGCCCGCCAACGTTCCAGATGCCCACCGCAGCGGCGGCCCGGCTGCTAGCGGAGATCGACCCGGCAGCGCCAGAGCGGATGGCCGGCAGCGAGGTACTTGCGCTCGAAGGGGGTCATCGGCGCGAGCGGAACGTAGGCCTCGCAGGTTGCCGCGTGTCCGCTCAGCAACTCGACTGCGAGAGAGAATTCGGCAATGTAGACCGGCCAGTTGCTGCGGCATTCGAGGGCACCGGCAAGCGCCAGAATGGTCGGGAACACTGCATGCCCGTGCCAGCGCCGGCCGACGTGGCAGCTCTTCGGCCAGGGGTTCGGATAGAGCAGGTAGTGGCGGTCGAGCTGGCCGCCGGCGTCGTGCAGCAAGCGCCAGTAATCGACGAGATCGGCGCGCTCCAGGTCGAGGTTTTCCGGCCAGGCGGCAGCCGTGCGGCGAGCGCGTGCCAGGCGCACCGCCGACTGGTCGATGCCGATCACGTAGTGATCCGGGAAGCGCCGGGCGAGCGCGATGCTGCTCTCGCCGACCCCGCAACCCGAGTCGAGAATCAGCCGGGATCCGCCCGCCAGGCGCTGATAGCGCTCGAAACTGTCGGCAAAGGCGCGCCGGCTGTGTTCGGCACAGGGTTTGCGGAAGGGGGCCCGGGAATGGCGATCGAGCAGCCGCCGCAAGTGCCGATGGACGGCGTCCTGGCCGCTGACCGGCAGGCGCGAGTCAGCCGGCATCGGGCGGCCGGCCGTCACCCGCGGCCGCCACTACCCCGTGCTGCCACAGCCGCTGGTTGACCTCGTCCACGGTGCGCAACGGGCGAATCGCCAGGAACAGCGCAGCAGCCCCGGCAAAATTCGGCCGCAATGCTGCCAACCACAGCTTGAGACGTCCGGGCGCATGTTGCGGCGCAACCTTGGCACAGACCTGCTGCCAGTACGACGCCAGCAGGGGCAGCAGTTCCTGCCAATCGGCGCTGCGATCGACCTCACCGTCGTCGCCCTCGCCGGCCATCACCCGCCGGATGTTGCGGGCAAGAAAAGGATCGGCGACAGCGCCACGGCCGAGCATCACATCACGGCAGCCGCTGACGGCACGGCAACGCCGATAGTCGGCCATTGTCCACACTTCGCCGTTGGCCGCCACGGGCTGCGCCACCACCTCGCAGATGCGGGCCACCCACTCCCAGTGCGCCGGCGGCCGATAGCCTTCGGCCCGTGTGCGGGCATGCACGACCAGCGAATCGACACCACCAGCGGCCAGCGCCCGCGCACAATCGAGCGTCCGCGACGTATCACGGACACCGAGCCGCATCTTCGCCGAAAACGGCGTTCCTGTCGGTAGCGCACGCCGTACCGACGACGCAATGCGGAAAAGTTGCTCGGGGTCGGCCAGCAGGGTCGCGCCGCCACCATGACGATTCACCTTCGGCGCCGGACAGCCAAAATTGAGGTCGATCCCCGCCGGGGCCAGGCGGGACAGTTGTCCGGCGTTGTCGGCCAGGCAGGCCGGGTCGCTACCGAGCAGTTGCACGACCAACGGCGTCCCCGCCCGGGTGCGGCCGGCCCGCGCGAGCTCCGGGCAAACGCGGACGAAGTTTCGTTGCGGCAGCAGGGTGCCGGAAACGCGAATGAACTCGCTGACCGCCAGGTCGTAGCCGCCGACCCGCGTCAGGACGTCGCGCAGTACGTCGTCGAGCAGACCTTCCATCGGTGCAAGCAACAATCGACTCATCTCTTTCCGCCATCCTCGCCTCGATTGTACCCGCCACGGAAGTGAGAGTGCGCTTCGCCATCGACCACTTCTCCGGATGCGGCGTGGTCAGCGCAGCCGGCAAGGCCCCGCACGGCGGCAGGTGAATGAGGAGGCGGAGACGATTGGTTCCCGCTGCGCACCGTTTGGCGATAGACTTGAGCGCCTGCCTCGTGCGAGCATGGTCACCAGGTGGGTGACGTGTGCGAGAAGCATTGCCGCGCGGTTTCTGTCTGCCAGGATGAGCGACCCGAAGAATCCACTCGAAGTGGCCCGTGAAACGTTCAGACTGCTGTCTGAACGCAAGCTGCTGCCGACGCCGGCGAACTACCAAGCGTGCTACAACGAGGTCGCCAGACTGCCCAACGTCGCCGGGTTTCCCGAGGCACCCATGCGGCAGCTCGCCGCTGCTCTCGGCAGACTGAGCCCGACAGCAGACCAGCAGCAGCTCGCCGCGCTCGAAGCGGCGATCGCCAAGCGCAGCTGGCAAGGCGTCCAGGAGGCTCTGCTCACGTTCACGCGCAGGAACCAGCCGGCCATCGCCAACCAGATGGATGAGTCGGCAGGAAGCAGCGGCAGCGCACCGGCACTGCTCGTGGGTCTTCTGCCGCCCCTGATGCACCTGATCGAAAGCCTGCTGCCGAGCCTCTGCCAGGACGATGACTCCCTGCTGGCACAGGGAAAGCAGCTTCTGCAGACGCTTGCGGCCCAGAAGGACGACCACCAGGAACTGCTGCCCCGACTGACTGCCTTCAGCCAGCGCATCTCGCTGATCGCCGAGGAACAGGGCGAAGTCCGGCTGACACTCCTCAAGCTGCTGCAACTGATCGTCGACAACATCGCGGCGCTCAGCGTGGATGAGCGAAGTGTTCGCGGTCAGATCGATACCCTCGCCAGGGCGGTGCTGCCGCCGCTCACGCTGCGCCGCCTCGACGACGTCGAGCGTCGCCTGCAGGACGTCATCGGCCGCCAGCGCGCGGCCAAGGAGCGCGCGCTTGCCGCCCAGGAGGCGATGCGCGCGATGCTGGCGGCGTTCATCGACCAGCTTGCGATGATGAACCAGTCAAGCACGGACTTCCAGAACGACCTCGAAGCGAGCGCGCTGCTCATCGCCGAAGTGCAGACGATCGAGGACCTGACGCCGCTGCTGCAACGGGTACTTCATGCCACTCGCTCGATGGCGGCGGATACCGCCGCTGCGCGCGACCAGCTGGGTGAACTCCAGACCAGGGTTGTCGACACGAACGCCGAACTCACCCGGCTGCACGAGGAGTTGCAGCAAGCGAGCGCCTCGGCACGCCACGACCCGCTGACCGACGTGCTCAACCGGCGCGGCCTCGACGAAGCGCTGGCGCGTGAGGTTGCCAGCATGCGTCGCAAGAGCGAGCAACCGCTCTCGCTGTCGCTGCTCGACGTCGACAACTTCAAGCAGATCAACGACCGCCTGGGGCACGCAACGGGCGATGATGCCCTCGTCCACCTGGTCCAGGTCGTCCGCAAGCACATGCGGCCGGTCGACACCCTGGCACGCTACGGCGGCGAGGAGTTCGTGATCCTGATGCCCGACACCCGCCTGGCCGAGGGCATGACGGCCATGCAACGACTGCAGCGGGAACTGACGAGGAACTTCTTCCTCGCCGGCAACGAGAAGATCCTGATCACCTTCAGCGCCGGTGTCGCCGAGCTGCATGCGGAAGAGTCCGGCGAAGACGCGATCCGGCGGGCGGACCAGGCCATGTACCTGGCGAAGCGCGCGGGCAAGAACCGCGTCATGGGCGGCTGAAGGGGAGCCGCCACCCACAAGTGACGAACGGCGACCGTTAGCGCAGCGCCGACGCGCGCAGTGGCTGCGCTGGCCGCTCGCCCGGATCAGGAGGGCATCGACTGCGCGAGGGGCAGGATCAGGCTGAACCGCGCGCCACCCTGCGCGCGGTTGCAGACCTCGAGGCGACCCCCATGCCGCTCGACGATGCCATAGCTGATCGACAGGCCGAGCCCGGTGCCCTGCCCCACGGGCTTGGTGGTGAAGAAGGGATCGAACACTCGCGACAGGTCGGCCGGGTCGATCCCGGGCCCGTTGTCGTCCAACTGCACGCAGACCGTGCGGTCGGCAATGATCGCGGCGATCTCGAGTTGCGGTGAGCGGCAGCCAGAGGTGGCATCGCGGGCGTTCAGCACCAGATTCATCAGCACCTGCTGCATCTGTCCCGGCGATCCCGTGACCGGCAGCTCGGCCGGCAGATCGACCTTGACCTGGAAGCCCGATGGTCCCGAGCGCGTCACCCAACGAACTGCCCGCGCGACGACCTCGGCAAGATTGAACGGCTCGTCGACCGTCCGATCGATGGCCGAGAAGCGCTTGAGTCCGTCGACGATGTCTCGCGTGCGCTCTCCACCCTCGGTCATGCCGTCGAGCAGCGGTTCGAGGTCGGCCATGATGCGGTCGATGCGCAGTTCCTGCCGCAATCGATCCACTTCCGGAGAACGCTGGCAGTCGTCCGAGTGAACCGCCTCAATGTAGCTCTGCAGGCGAGCAGCGTAGCGGCGAAAAGCCAGCACGTTGCCGAGGACGAAGCTGATCGGGTTGTTCAGCTCATGCGCGACGCCGGCTACCAGACGGCCGAGCGATGCCATTTTCTCCGCCTGTACGAGCTGCTGTTGCGTCCGTTTGAGATCCTCGTGCGCCTGCCGCAGGGCATGATAGGCACGCCGCAGTTCGCCGACCGGACGACCGGTGACGACCATGCCGACCAGCTTGCCCGTACCCGACAGCCGCGGCGTACAGTTCAGCGAGACGGGCAACGGGCTGCCGTCACGGCCGCTGATCAGCAGTTCGCAATCCTGTACGGCGGCCGGACGGGCCGCCGAGAAGAAATCGCGCGCGCGCTGCCGCGAACCTTCGTCGGCAAACAGCTCGGCCAGCGGTCGCCCCCGCAGCTGGCTCTCATCCTGGCCGATGCAGCGTCGCAACGAGTCGTTGACCTCCTGGATGGTACCGTGACGGTTGCAGACGATGAGGATGTCGGACATCGAAGCGAGAACGCTTTCGATGAACTGCTGCGAGTCCTCGAGGGCAGCGTTCTTCTGTTCGAGCACCACTTCGTACTGCAGGAGGTCGTTGTAGACCTCGTCCATCTTGCGAATGACCTCGACCCAGACCGTTTCGTCGACTTGCTCAAGGCCCGCCCGCGCCTCGGCGAGCGCATCGGGGCCGGGCACGGTGCACCGCTTCGCCGGCGTGGGCGATCGATCAGGTCCTGCCATCGAAGCACCGCCACCGATAAACCGCAGCACCGGTCGGCGCCCAACCCGTGCGCGGGCCGCTGCGCTCGTTCGCCACGACGGACACCAGCGACCCGTGCGCGACGCGGCGGCAGGTACCAGGAAGACGGGAACGGTCCATGCGCTGATCGTAGGGCCAATTGCTGGCGGCCGCAACACTGTCGTCGCGTGGTGGCGCCTGCCTTGAGCGGCCAAGCAGCGGCACACGGCGGCAGTGACCGGTCTTTCGCCCCCGACACGACGGGGTGGAAGGCAAGTTTCCAGTGCAAATGAAAAGAGCAAGGCCCCTGCTCGCCAAGGAACCCCGGGGCAGCAGAAAAGTTCCTGTTTTTGTTCAAGTCCTTCGCCTGGCACAGTTCTTGAGTGCGGTTCCCGCAGGAGCGGCTGCGCACTTCCCCGCGCAGTCGGTGGCAAGCTCCCGACCGGCGGTCGGACGACGAGAGAAGGGACAGAAGATGGCAAACAGCAGTCTGCTGCGGCTCGAAGGTGACTCGCGTATCGCCGTGGCAAGCGACCGGCTCGGCATGCGGCGGCGCGAGTTCCTGCAATTCTGTGCCACGCTGGCAGCCGGCCTGGGCTTGCCGCCGGGGGCCGATGCTGCGGTCGCCGAGGCGGTAGCGAGCAAGAAGCGGCCATCGGTGATCTGGCTGCACTTTCAGGAGTGCACCGGCTGCAGCGAATCGATGTTGCGCGCCGAGCATCCGACGCTGGAAAAGCTGATCTTAGACGTGATTTCGCTCGACTATCACGAGACGCTGTTTGCCGCCGCCGGTCATCAGGCCGAGCAGGCGCGCAAGAAGGCGATGGCGGACAACAAGGGAGGCTACGTCCTCGTCGTCGAGGGAGCGATCCCGACCCGCGACGGCGGCATTTACTGCAAAGTCGGCGGCCAGACTGCGATCGAGCTGACCAGGGAGTGTGCGGCCGATGCGGCAGCGGTGATCGCCATCGGCTCATGCGCCAGTTGGGGCGGCATGCCCGCAACCGATCCCAACCCGACCGGCTCGTCCGGAGTCGCTGCGGTGCTGGGCAAGCCGGTGGTCACGATTCCGGGTTGCCCGCCGAACCCCTACAACTTCCTGTCGACCGTCGTCCATTTCCTGGCATTCGGCAGCCTGCCGGCAGTCGATGACCTGGGCCGGCCAAAGTTTGCCTACTCGCGGCTGATTCACGAAAGCTGCGAGCGTCGCGCCCATTTCGACGCCGGCCGCTTTGCCGTCGAGTTTGGCGACGAGGGACACCGCAAGGGATATTGTCTCTACAAGCTGGGCTGCAAGGGACCTGAGACCTACGCCAACTGCCCAACCGTCCTCTTCGGCGATGCCGGCGCCGGCACCTGGCCGATCGGCTGCGGTTGCCCGTGCTTCGGCTGCAGCGAGCAGGGTGTCGGCTTCAGCAAGCCGCTGCACATGCTGGCCAAGGTGAAGAACGTCGAGCCGCCGCAGCAGTACCCGCGCATCGTCGAGGAGCAGGGCATGGGCGCGACGCTCGGATCGGCCGCCATCCTCGCCGCGGTCGCCGGCGCAGCTGCCGGCGGCGCGGCGATGGTGGCACGCAACCTCGGCCTGTCACACCAGGCCGAGGAGGCCGAGCGCGCCAAGGCAGCCAGCAAGAGGACGGAAATGGAGGCCTGACATGAAAACACGAGTGGGCAATGGGGGCGTCATTCCCGCCGGCCGCCGCCGCTTCCTCAAGGGTTGTCTCGGCACCGCCGGTGCCGCCGTTGCTGGCGCCACCGTCAGCGAGCGGGCCGCCGCGCGCGAGACCTACCAGCGGCCGGCGGAAGCGCTCGGTCTGCTCTACGACGCCACCCTGTGCATCGGCTGCAAGGCCTGCGTCGCCGCCTGCAAGCGGGCGAACGACAATCCGCCCGAATTCTCGACGACCGACAAGCTTTGGGACACGCCGCTCGACACCAGCGGCTACACCTTCAACATCATCAAGACGTACCGCAGCGGGACGATGGCGACGAAGGACGACGAGGAAAACGGCTATGCGTTCATGAAGACCTCATGCATGCACTGCGCCGACCCGTCCTGCGTCTCTGCCTGCCCGGTGACGGCAATGACCAAGGACGCGACGACCGGCATCGTCGCCTACGATCCCGAAGCCTGCGTCGGCTGCCGCTACTGCGTCGTCGCCTGCCCCTTCGGCATTCCGAAGTATCAGTACGATTCGCCGACCGGCAAGATCGGCAAGTGCGAGCTCTGCCGCCATCGCTACAAGGATGGTCACTACTCGGCCTGTGCCGAGGTCTGCCCGACCGGTGCCACCCTCTACGGGCGCACCAGCGATCTGCTCGTCGAGGCGAAGCGCCGTCTCGCACTCACCCCCGGCAGCGTCACGACCTATCCGCGCGGCAACCTCAGCGGCGGGCCGCAGCAGAGCTACGAAGGCAAGGTCGGCAACTACAAGCAGCACGTCTACGGCGAGACCGAATACGGCGGCACGCAGGTCCTGAAGCTTTCGGCGGTGGACTTCGCGAAGGTCGGCATGCCGTACCTGCCGCCGAAGTCGTCGGCATCAACCTCGGAGACCATCCAGCACACGCTCTATGGCGGACTGTTGATGCCCTTCGCGGTGCTCGGCGCACTGACCTACGTCGCCAAGCGCAACGTCCATCATGAGGATGACGAGGCGCCGCCGGCAGAGCCGCCCGGCAGGGAGGAATCATGAGCGCGCAGCAACATGCCCAGCCAGCACCGGTCGGCGGCAGCCTCTTCAATGCCACGACGCTCGTCTGTGGCATCCTGATGGCGATCACGGCGACGATCATCATCGTCCGTCTGTTCTTTGGCCTGAGTTCGACGACCAACGTCAACGACGGTTACTCCTGGGGCATCTGGGTCGTGGTCGATGTCTTCATCGGCTCGGCCCTCGCCTGCGGCGGCTTCTGCATGGCCCTCCTGGTCTACGTCTTCAACAAGGGCAAGTATCATCCGCTGGTGCGGCCGGCGCTGCTCGGCAGCCTGTTCGGATATACCTTCGCCGGTGCTGCGATCACCTTCGACCTCGGTCGCTGGTGGAACTTCTGGCACATCTTCTGGCCGGGCTACTTCAACGTGAACTCGGTGATGTTCGAAGTCGCCGCGTGCATCACGCTCTACATCATCGTCATGTGGATCGAGTTCTCGCCGGTCTTCCTGGAGAAGCTCGGTTTGCGCGACGCGCGCCGCAAGCTCGAGAAGTCGCTCTTCTTCTTCATCGCGCTCGGCTGCGTGCTGCCGATGATGCACCAGGCGTCGTTGGGAACGATGCTCGTGGTCATGGGTGGTCAGGTCCACCCGCTTTGGCAGACGCCGATCCAGCCCTTGATCTACCTGCTGTCGGCGATCATGCTGGGCTATGGCGTGATCCTCTTCGAGTCCTGTGTCGCCGCCTCGGCGTACCGGCGACAGATCGAGGTGAGCCTGCTCAATCCGATGGCGAAAGTCATGCTCGGCATCATCGTACTGTTTCTCGTCGTTCGCTTCACCGATGTCGCCGTACGTGGGGCGTTGCCCGAGGCTTTCCGCGCCAGCCATATCGCCCTGACCTTCTGGGCCGAGAACCTGTGCCTGGTGGCGACCTTCCTCCTGATCGGCACGGTCGAGGCGCGGCGCAATCCTGCCCGGCTGTTCCTCGCCGGAATCACGGTCATGCTGAGCGGCATCCTGCTGCGCCTGAACGGCTTCCTGATCGCTTTTGACACCGGTCCGGGCTGGAGCTACTTCCCCTCGGTGCCCGAACTTCTGGTCACCATCGGCATCTTCGCCGCCGAGGTTTTCGGCTACATTTACATCACCCGCCGCTTCCCGGTCCTGCCGCGTGAAGAAACCTACGCCCAGCCAGCGCACAGCTGAGGCCGCTTTCAGGAGACAACGAGATGTCGCAAAGAGTCACGATTGATCCGGTGACGCGGATCGAAGGCCATCTGCGCGTTGATGTGGAAGTCGATGGCGGCAAGGTGAAGAAGGCGTGGGCGTCGGGCCAGATGTGGCGTGGCGTCGAGAACATCCTGATCGGTCGCGATCCGCGCGACGCCTGGGCGATCACGCAGCGCATCTGCGGCGTCTGTACGACGGTGCACGCGCTGGCCTCGGTCCGCTCGGTCGAGAACGCCCTGCAACTGGAACTGCCGGTCAACGCCCAGTACATCCGCAACATGATCATCCTGGCGCACGCGGTGCATGACCACATCGTCCATTTCTACCATCTCTCGGCGCTCGACTGGGTCGATGTCACGAGTGCGCTGAAGGCCGATCCGGCGAAGGCCGCCAGCCTCGCCGAGAGCCTCTCGTCGTGGTCCGGCAACAGCAAGGCCGAGTTCAGCAAGGTGCAGCAACGTCTTTCGGGATTCGTCGGGACCGGTCAACTGGGCATCTTCACCAACGGCTACTGGGGACATCCGGCGATGAAGCTGCCGCCGGAGATCAACCTGATCGCCGTCGCCCACTATCTGCAGGCACTCGAAGTGCAACGGCACGCCAACAAGGTGGTCAGCATCCTCGGTGGCAAGACGCCGCACATCCAGAACGTCGTCGTCGGTGGCGTCGCGAATGCACTGGCCGTCGACTCGCAGGCCGTCCTCACCGTCGAGCGCCTGCTCGCCGTCAAGGACTGGATCGACCAGCTCGCCGACTTCGTCAAGAATGTGTACCTCGTCGACGTGGCGGTGGTCGGCGGATCGTATCCCGAGTGGACGCAGATCGGCCGCGGCATCGTCGACTACCTCTGCGTGCCCGACATCCCGCTCGACGGCAGGAACACGGAGTTCGCCCTGCCCGGCGGCCACATCGCCGGCGGCGACCTGGCGAGCTTCAAGCAGATCAGGACGCACGACGACGCGTACTTCAAGGATGGCGTGAGCGAGTCGGTCAAGCATTCATGGTATGAAGGCGGCAAGGGTCCGCTGCATCCGTACAAGGGGGAAACACGGCCGCAATACACCGATTTCCAGGATGACGGAAAATACTCGTGGCTGAAGTCACCGACCTTCTACGACAAGCCGATGCAGGTTGGACCGCTGCCACGCGTACTCGCGATGGTCGCTGCCGGGCACAAGCCGACGATCGACTATGCAGCGCACGCGCTCGAACTGGTGTCGACGGTGGCGAAGACCAAGGTCGGCATCGACGCGCTGCACTCGACGATCGGGCGTCATGCCGCACGTGCCGTCGCCTGCGCAGTCGAGGTGGACGAACTCGCCCGGCAATGGGATCTGCTGCTGGCAAGCATGGCCAAGGGCGACCTGAAGACCTTCAACAAGCCGGTTTTTCCGCAGGGCGAAATCACCGGCGTCGGCATGCACGAAGCTCCACGCGGCGTCCTCTCGCACTGGATCGTGATCCGGGACGGCAAGATCAGGAACTACCAGTGCGTCGTGCCGACGACCTGGAACGCTGCGCCGCGCAACGAGAGGGACGAACCCGGCGCCTACGAGGCATGCCTCGCCGGAACGCCCGTCGCGATTCCGGATCAGCCGCTCGAGGTTCTGCGTACGGTGCATTCCTTCGATCCCTGCCTGGCCTGCGCGGTACACGTCGTGGACCAGGAAAGGCAGCCCGTCATCCGGGTCAAGGCGGCCTGATGCGGCCGCCGGCCGAGCCGCCGCGCGGCACCGCTGCAGCGGCCCCGACCTGACGCTTCGTGCAGGCGCGAACGAGCATGCGAGTCGTGGTCCTCGGGGTGGGCAACGTTCTCCTGAGCGACGAGGGGCTTGGCGTTCGCGCGGTCGAACGTCTGCAGCGGATAAACTGCCTGCCGCCCGAGGTTGAAGTGATCGATGGCGGCACATCGGGCATGGAACTGCTCGAGCAGATCGAGGGAATCGACGCCTTGATCATGGTCGACGCGATCCGCGCCGGCGCGCCCCCGGCAACGCCGATCCGACTGGCTGGGGAAGCCCTGCCGGTGTTCTTCCGCACCAGGCTGTCACCGCACCAGGTTGGCCTGAGCGACGTCTTGGCCAGCCTCGAGCTCCTCGGCAGGTCGCCGCGTCACATCTGCATCCTCGGCCTGCAGCCGCAATCCCTCGCCTTGGGGATGGAACTGAGCCGCGCAGTCGAGGAAGGCATGCCCGCGCTCCTCGCCATGGTCACAGCCGAACTGGCTTCGCTCGGGCTGGCCGCGCCGGCAAAGAGCTGCGGAGGAAGCTGAGATGTGTCTGTCGCTACCGATGCAGGTCGTCGCCGACGCCGACCCGACTGGCGAGGTCGCCATCGTCGAGCGGCGGGACGGTGAAGAAGTGCGGCGCGAGCACGTCAACATGCTGCTGCTTGGCCGGCAGGCGATCGGCACCTGGGTCCTTGTCTCGCTCGGACTGGCGCGGGAGGTCGTCGACGACGATCAGCGAGTGCTGATCGAAGACGCGCTCTCGGCCGTGCAGGCTGTCCGCAGCGGCAGCTATGATGCCGAACTGCACTTCGGCGACCTGCTGCACGCCCGGCCGCAGAGGGACGGCCCCTGATGATTCGCAGGCGCGCGTTCGAGGCGGCACAACCGCCACCGGCCCGACCAATCGCCGAGGATCCGGCGCGACGAGTCGAGGCGAAGTACCTCCGCCTGTGGACAACCAGCATGCGCGACCTCCCGTTCGTCAATCCCGCCCTGTCGGTCGAGGCGATCGGCTTTCGCCGCCATGGCTCGACCGGCGAATCCCTTGCCGGCACGACGAGCAGCGCAACAGGCGACTGGATCGGCGCCGTCATCACGCCATGGGTGATCGGCCTCCTCCTGTTGCCCGGCGGCGGCAGCCTGTGGTCTGATCGCCGCCCGGGAGACCGCTGTCACGTTACGTTTCCGATCGGTCCGATCGAGTTCATCGCGGACTACGAGCCTGACGCGGACCTGCCGGCGTACCAATACTGCCCGCTCTTTGCCCCCCCGAGCCGCTTTGCTTCGCAGATCGCCGCACAGGCGGCGGCAACGGCGGCACTCGACGCCTTGCTGAACGGCGGCGCGAGCGAAGACCCGGCGAACAGCCCGGCGACCGGGCAGCGTGAGTCCTCCCGCCGTGCCTTCCTGCGGCGATTCGTCAAGACCTGAGGGTCGTTGACGAGAGCGCCACGAGCCCCAGACGCGAGCGAGCAGGAAGGGCAGTAAAGCGGCTGCCGGCTGGCTCCGCCCGAACACCCCTGGAGCGGCATCCGGTCGGGCGGCCGGCGCCCCATCCCCGCCCAAAAGATCTCAGCCGGCGCGCGAGTCAAGCCACACCTCGAGCCCTTGCGCATTGAGGTCGAGATCAGTGGCGAAAAGCTTCAGCACCTGTGCCCTGGGCAGCGCGCAGCCGAAGCGCTCAGCCTCGACCAGAAGCAGTTCCTGCAGTCCCGCGCGAATCCTTGCTCGACGCTGGCTGCCTGCCGCATCGGCAAGACGGGCGATGCGGACATGCTCGTCGATCAGCTCGTGCAGGCGCACCGCCTTGGCTGCCACATCGCGCACCTGACTGTAATGCGTCAGGTACATCACTTGCGGCGCATGGCTGAGCAGCAGATCGAGCGATGCATGCATGGCCACCGGATCGAATTGAACCGGCGTCGTCGTCGGAAAGATGAACTGCCTGCCATCCCGGTCCAGCTCGCGATAGGACAGCCCGAAGATGTCTCCGGTGAAGAAACTCGAGCTGCGGTGGTCGTACACGCTGATGTGATGCCGGGCATGACCCGGAGTGTCGAGACACAGCAGTTCCCGACCCGCCAGATCGACCCGCAGGCCGTGCGTCGCCGGGATGATCCGCCGCTCGGCGATCGGCAGGATCTCGCCGTACAGCTCCCTGACGGCCGCCGAACCGTAGACGGCAGTGACACCCGCGACCAGCCGCGACGGATCGACCATGTGTGCGACGCCACGCGGATGCACCAGCAGCCGTGCGTTCGGCAATACGCCCATCAGGCTGCCCGCACCACCCGCATGATCGAGGTGAATGTGGGTCAGGATGAGGTAATCGACGGCTTCGGGCAACAGATCGAATGCGTTCAGGGCTGCCAGCAGCGGCTGCACGGACGCGTTGCTGCCGCTGTCGACGATGGCCACCCGGCCTTCCTCGACGATCAGATGGACGGCCGCGAGCAGCGGGCGCACGTAGCCCGCGTCGACGGAATGGATGCCGTGCTCGTAGGAACGGAGAGAATTCATCCCGATGGTTTCCTTTTTTGCAGGCGAGGATTATAGTTGCCATCGCGCCGTAGTGACGATCCATCCGATTCTTGGCTTTGCCCGCACTTGATCATGACGCACTTCTTTGCTGACGATGGAGAAAAGATCCACGTCCAGCTCGCCGGCGATGGCCCGCCGATCATCATGCTGCACGGCTGGACCGCCAGTCATCTGGAGTGGGCGCCGTTCCTCGACCAGTTGACGCCGCATCATCGCGTGCTCCGCTGGGACGCACGCGGCCATGGCGGCCACCGACTCACCCGCGACACGGTCCCGACGGTGCAACGAATGGCCCGTGATCTGCACAACCTGATCGACCACTACCAACTCGATCGGCTGGTCGCAGTCGGTCATTCGATGGGCGCCCTCACGCTCTGGCAGTACATAGAGGAACACGGCTGCAGTCGACTCAGCAAGGTCTGCTTCCTCGATCAGTCGCCGAAACTGCTGACCGACGCTGAGTGGCTGAACGGCATCTACGGTGATTTCGACCGCGAACGTTCAGCCGCTTTCCTCAAGCACCTCGAGAGCGACTTTGCGGAATCGGTTCTGCTGCTCGGCGCCATGGGACTCAACGAACGCGCCCGGGAAAAGTACCACGCCGGTTCGCGCGGCCTCGAGAAGGCCCGGAAATGGCTGAAGGAACAGGATCCCGCGCCGTTGATCGCCTGCTGGGAGAGCCTCGCCGAGGCCGACTATCGCGCCACTCTCGAGCGCATCGATATCCCCGCGTTGCTGGTCTACGGTGGCAACAGCAACTATTACCGCAGCGAGACCGCCCACTACGTGAAGAATCGGATTGCCAACGCCGTCCTGCACGTTTACGAAGGCACCGATCACTCGCCCCACCAGTGGGAACGGGAGCGCTTCGTCCGCGACCTGCGCGAGTTCATCGATTCCCCTTGAACCGTTGCACAAAGCGCTTGCGGAAGGTCGCGAGCTTCGGGCTGACGACGTACATGCAGTACGGCTGATCGCCGTTACGGCGAAAATACTGCTGATGGTGGCTTTCGGCCGGGAAGAAGGTCGGCACTGGCAGCACTTCGGTAACCACCGGCCTCGCCCAACCAGCCTCCCGAGCCAGCTCGGCGATCACCGAACGCGCTATTTCTTCCTGCTCCGGGCTGTGAAAGAAGATCACCGATCGATATTGTGAGCCGACGTCGTTACCCTGGCGATTGAGTGTGGTCGGATCGTGGATGGCAAAGAAGACCTCGAGGACTTGACGAAAGTCGCATCTTTTCGCGTCGAACGTCAGCCGCACGACTTCCGCGTGGCCTGTGCGCCCGCTGCAGACCGCCTCATAGGTCGGGTTCTCGGTGCTCCCCCCACAGTAGCCCGAGATCACCGACTCCACCCCGATCATCTGTTCGAAAACCGCCTCCAGGCACCAGAAACAACCTCCGCCCAGTGTCGCCATCTCGATACTTGTCGCCATGCCCAATCTCCGCTCAGAGACCGCCACCCCCCAGAGCCCTTGGCGCTGCCGTGTCTGTGCTCACTCCCCTTCGCCGTCCAGCCGCGAACGCCAAAAGCCCTCGCCACGTGTGTGGTGAGGGCTTTTGTTGTGGTTGGGGGGCCTGGCGGTGACCTACTTTCACACATGGGAGATGCACTATCATCGGCGTACCTTCGTTTCACGGTCCTGTTCGGGATGGGAAGGGGTGGGTCCAAAGGGCTATGGCCGCCAAGCGTAACGGGTATGTCCGCGGTGGGTTGCGGACGCAAGGGAGGAAGAAGGGGTTGTGATGTGTTGAGTTGCTGCGCAAGGTTATAGGATCAAGCCGCACGGGCGATTAGTACTGGTTAGCTGAACGCATTGCTGCGCTTCCACATCCAGCCTATCAACGTGGTGGTCTACCACGACCCTTGAGGGGGATCGAGTCCCCGGGGAAATCTCATCTTAAGGCGAGTTTCACGCTTAGATGCTTTCAGCGTTTATCTCTTCCGAACTTAGCTACCCGGCGATACGACTGGCGTCATAACCGGTACACCAGAGGTTCGTCCACTCCGGTCCTCTCGTACTAGGAGCAGCCCCCTTCAAATTTCCAGCGCCCACGGCAGATAGGGACCAAACTGTCTCACGACGTTTTAAACCCAGCTCACGTACCACTTTAAATGGCGAACAGCCATACCCTTGGGACCGACTACAGCCCCAGGATGTGATGAGCCGACATCGAGGTGCCAAACACCGCCGTCGATATGAACTCTTGGGCGGTATAAGCCTGTTATCCCCAGAGTACCTTTTATCCGTTGAGCGATGGCCCTTCCATACAGAACCACCGGATCACTATGACCTACTTTCGTACCTGCTCGACGTGTGGGTCTCGCAGTCAAGCACGCTTTTGCCATTGCACTATCAGCACGATTTCCGACCGTACCTAGCGTACCTTCGTACTCCTCCGTTACACTTTAGGAGGAGACCGCCCCAGTCAAACTGCCTACCATGCACGGTCCCAGACCCGGATTCACGGGCCGTGGTTAGAACCTCAAACAAACCAGGGTGGTATTTCAAGGTCGGCTCCACCAGGACTAGCGTCCCGGATTCACAGCCTCCCACCTATCCTACACAAGTCGGTTCAAAGTCCAATGCAAAGCTACAGTAAAGGTTCATGGGGTCTTTCCGTCTAACCGCGGGGAGATTGCATCTTCACAACCACTTCAACTTCGCTGAGTCTCAGGAGGAGACAGTGTGGCCATCGTTACGCCATTCGTGCAGGTCGGAACTTACCCGACAAGGAATTTCGCTACCTTAGGACCGTTATAGTTACGGCCGCCGTTTACCGGGGCTTCGATCAAGAGCTCTCACTCCATCACTTAACCTTCCGGCACCGGGCAGGCGTCACACCCTATACGTCCACTTTCGTGTTTGCAGAGTGCTGTGTTTTTATTAAACAGTCGCAGCCACCATTTCACTGCAACCCTTTCAGCCTTCACCCGCGAGGGGCTACAACCTATCAGGGCGCACCTTTTCCCGAAGTTACGGTGCTAATTTGCCGAGTTCCTTCTCCTGAGTTCTCTCAAGCGCCTTAGAATTCTCATCCTGCCCACCTGTGTCGGTTTGCGGTACGGTCTCCTTGTAACTGAAGCTTAGAGGCTTTTCTTGGAAGCATGGTATCAATCACTTCGCGGTCAGAGACCACTCGTTGTCACGCCTCGGCATTGACCCCCCGGATTTGCCTAAGGGACCTGCCTACACGCTTGAACCGGGACGTCCAACACCCGGCTGACCTAACCTTCTCCGTCCCCCCATCGCATTACAAAGAGGTACAGGAATATTAACCCGTTTCCCATCGACTACGCTTTTCAGCCTCGCCTTAGGGGCCGACTCACCCTGCGCCGATGAACGTTGCGCAGGAAACCTTGGGCTTTCGGCGAGGGAGCTTTTCACTCCCTTTATCGCTACTCATGTCAGCATTCGCACTTCTGATACCTCCAGCATCCCTCTCGAGACACCTTCAACGGCCTACAGAACGCTCTCCTACCATATCCTTGCGGATATCCGCGATTTCGGTGCATGGTTTGAGCCCCGTTACATCTTCCGCGCAGGACGACTCGACCAGTGAGCTATTACGCTTTCTTTAAAGGATGGCTGCTTCTAAGCCAACCTCCTGGCTGTCTATGCCTTCCCACCTCGTTTCCCACTTAACCATGTCTTCGGGACCTTAATCGGCGGTCTGGGTTGTTTCCCTCTCGACACCGGACGTTAGCACCCGATGTCTGTCTCCCAAGCTCGCACTCAACGGTATTCTGAGTTTGCAATGGTTTGGTAAATCGCGATGACCCCCTAGCCATAACAGTGCTTTACCCCCGTCGGTGATACTTGAGGCACTACCTAAATAGTTTTCGGAGAGAACCAGCTATTTCCAAGTTTGTTTAGCCTTTCACCCCTATCCACAGCTCATCCCCTAATTTTTCAACATTAGTGGGTTCGGACCTCCAGTGCGTGTTACCGCACCTTCATCCTGGCCATGGATAGATCACTTGGTTTCGGGTCTACGTCCAGCAACTAAGCGCCCTATTCGGACTCGGTTTCCCTACGCCTCCCCTATGCGGTTAAGCTCGCTACTGAACGTAAGTCGCTGACCCATTATACAAAAGGTACGCAGTCACCCCACGAAGGGGCTCCCACTGTTTGTATGCATGCGGTTTCAGGATCTATTTCACTCCCCTCCCGGGGTTCTTTTCGCCTTTCCCTCACGGTACTGGTTCACTATCGGTCGATTACGAGTATTTAGCCTTGGAGGATGGTCCCCCCATCTTCAGACAGGATTTCTCGTGCCCCGCCCTACTTGTCGCAAGCTCAGTACCACCATCATGTTTTCGCGTACGGGGCCATCACCCTCTACGGCGCCACTTTCCAGAAGCTTCCGCTAACACGATCGCTATCACTTGCCGGCTGTTCCCATTTCGCTCGCCACTACTCTGGGAATCTCGGTTGATTTCTTTTCCTCCGGCTACTTAGATGTTTCAGTTCGCCGGGTTCGCTTCCACACGCCTATGTGTTCAGCGCGGGATACTCCTCGCGGAGTGGGTTTCCCCATTCGGACATCTCTGGATCAAAGCTTCATTGCCAGCTCCCCAGAGCTTTTCGCAGGCTTGCACGTCCTTCATCGCCTGTAATCGCCAAGGCATCCACCACATGCACTTATTCGCTTGATCCTATAACCTTGCGCTCTCTTTCGAGATCACAACGCCACAGGCAACTCGGTGCCACCCCCGCACCTCTCGGCACAGGGGCTCGATGCAATCACAACCGTATCACCAGCAACCCAATGCCCCGGGATGCCGGCAATACAACCTTCTTCCATCTTGTTAAAGAACAAAGACCCCGTAAGGAGTCAGGACTGCAGGGTGAACCACCCCGCAGGCCTGACCACTCACGCGCTGCACCGCCTGGTGGAGGATGACGGGATCGAACCGACGACCCCCTGCTTGCAAAGCAGGTGCTCTCCCAGCTGAGCTAATCCCCCGCCGTGCCCAACAACGCAGCAGCCGATCATCGCACCCAGCTTCGTCGCGACGCTGGTGGGTCTGGTTGGAATCGAACCAACGACCCTCGCCTTATCAAGACGATGCTCTAACCGACTGAGCTACAGACCCGTCGCAGGTGCAGCCTCTGACAACCGATAGGTTGTGGGTTCTCAACCCAGCTCTTCTCTAGAAAGGAGGTGATCCAGCCGCAGGTTCCCCTACGGCTACCTTGTTACGACTTCACCCCAGTCACGAACCCTGCCGTGGTAATCGCCCCCCTTGCGGTTAGGCTAACTACTTCTGGCAGAACCCGCTCCCATGGTGTGACGGGCGGTGTGTACAAGACCCGGGAACGTATTCACCGCGACATGCTGATCCGCGATTACTAGCGATTCCGACTTCACGCAGTCGAGTTGCAGACTGCGATCCGGACTACGATCGGCTTTCTGAGATTGGCTCCCCCTCGCGGGTTGGCAACCCTCTGGACCGACCATTGTATGACGTGTGAAGCCCTACCCATAAGGGCCATGAGGACTTGACGTCATCCCCACCTTCCTCCGGTTTGTCACCGGCAGTCTCACTAAAGTGCCCAACTCAATGATGGCAATTAGTGACAAGGGTTGCGCTCGTTGCGGGACTTAACCCAACATCTCACGACACGAGCTGACGACAGCCATGCAGCACCTGTGTTCAGGTTCTCTTGCGAGCACTCCCAAATCTCTCCAGGATTCCTGACATGTCAAGGGTAGGTAAGGTTTTTCGCGTTGCATCGAATTAATCCACATCATCCACCGCTTGTGCGGGTCCCCGTCAATTCCTTTGAGTTTTAGCCTTGCGGCCGTACTCCCCAGGCGGTCAACTTCACGCGTTAGCTACGGCACTAAAAGGTTTAACCCTCCCAACACCTAGTTGACATCGTTTAGGGCGTGGACTACCAGGGTATCTAATCCTGTTTGCTCCCCACGCTTTCGTGCATGAGCGTCAGTAGTGACCCAGGGGGCTGCCTTCGCCATCGGTGTTCCTCCACATCTCTACGCATTTCACTGCTACACGTGGAATTCCACCCCCCTCTGCCACACTCCAGCTTGGCAGTCTCAAATGCAGTTCCCAGGTTGAGCCCGGGGATTTCACATCTGACTTACCAAACCGCCTGCGCACGCTTTACGCCCAGTAATTCCGATTAACGCTCGCACCCTACGTATTACCGCGGCTGCTGGCACGTAGTTAGCCGGTGCTTCTTAGTCGGGTACCGTCATCTACACAGGGTATTGACCCGTGCAATTTCTTCCCCACCGAAAGAGCTTTACAACCCGAAGGCCTTCTTCACTCACGCGGCATGGCTGGATCAGGCTTCCGCCCATTGTCCAAAATTCCCCACTGCTGCCTCCCGTAGGAGTCTGGGCCGTGTCTCAGTCCCAGTGTGGCGGATCATCCTCTCAGACCCGCTACGGATCGTCGCCTTGGTAGGCCTTTACCCCACCAACTAGCTAATCCGACATCGGCCGCTCCCAGAACGCAAGGTCTTGCGATCCCCTGCTTTCCTGCTCACAGAATATGCGGTATTAGCGTAACTTTCGCTACGTTATCCCCCATTCCAGGGCACGTTCCGATGCATTACTCACCCGTTCGCCACTCGTCGCCAGGTTACCCCGCGCTACCGTTCGACTTGCATGTGTAAGGCATGCCGCCAGCGTTTAATCTGAGCCAGGATCAAACTCTTCAGTTCAAATCCCAAAACTCTCGCTCGACGCGCCACCAACCCCAGACCACATAACCCACATAAACACCAGGCTACATGCCCCAGAATCAGCAGCATACTGCTCGTGCGAGTCCTTCCATCTCTCAGCAGCACACGCATACCACCACGCATGCCACCACCAGATCAAGAACCCACACCTATCGGTTGTCTCGTTTTTAAAGAGCTGGTTGCGGGGACAGGATTTGAACCTGTGACCTTCGGGTTATGAGCCCGACGAGCTGCCAGACTGCTCCACCCCGCGACACGCCGGAAATTACCCGGCCACCTCCCCAATCAGCACGTCCGAACGGGGCGAATCCCGATGGTTTGAACACGTGCCGGCTGCGAAGAAGGAGCATTCTAGCAACGGAGGCCAGCCGCGTCAACCCACTCCGCGGAGAATCGTCGCATTCTTCCATCCCCCGGCCGGCCGGCTGGCCCGGGCCCTCTCGTCACGGGCTGGCTGGCGTGGCAGCGGGCTGCTGCACCGTCGGCTCTTGAAATCCGAATGAAGGAACCCTATTATTAGCACTCGTTAGCGACGAGTGCCAACACGCTCGTGCCCCCGAGCTTCAGCTGCGAGGGGTTCCAACAAGCTAGCCGATGTTCTGACTTGTCATCCAACCTAGGAGAAACTGCATGAAGATTCGTCCGCTGCATGATCGCGTGATCGTCAAACGTCTCGAAGAGGAGCGCCGTACCGCATCCGGCATCGTCATCCCGGATACCGCAGCAGAGAAGCCAGACCAAGGCGAGGTTCGCGCCGTCGGCAACGGCAAGATCCTCGATGATGGCAGCGTCCGTGCCCTCGCCGTCAAGGTTGGCGACCGCGTCCTCTTTGGCAAGTACGCCGGCCAGACCGTCAAGGTCGAGGGAGAGGAACTGCTCGTCATGCGCGAGGAAGACATCATGGGCGTCATCGAGGGCTGACGGATCAAGCCCGGAAGGCGCCTCCCGCGCTCGTCCGGTCGTCCCGCAGTCCGCCCGTTTCAGACATAAATCATTGAAGATACACAGGAGTTAACTCTATGGCAGCTAAAGACGTCAAGTTTGGCGACACCGCACGTGCACGCATGGTCGAGGGCGTGAACATCCTCGCCGACGCGGTGAAGATCACCCTCGGCCCCAAAGGACGCAACGTCGTTCTCGAGCGTTCATATGGTTCCCCGACGGTCACCAAGGACGGTGTTTCGGTCGCCAAGGAAATCGAACTGAAAGACAAGTTCGCCAACATGGGCGCCCAGATGCTGAAGGAAGTCGCTTCCAAGACCTCCGACATCGCTGGTGACGGCACCACGACCGCGACCGTTCTGGCACAGTCGATTGTCCGCGAAGGCATGAAGTACGTCGCCGCCGGGATGAACCCGATGGACCTCAAGCGCGGTATCGACAAGGCCGTCGTCGCGACCGTCGAGGAACTGAAGGCCCTCTCGAAGCCCTGTTCGACCAGCAAGGAGATTGCTCAGGTGGGCGCCATTTCCGCCAACGCCGACGCCGACATTGGCGACATCATCGCCAAGGCGATGGACAAGGTCGGCAAGGAAGGCGTCATCACCGTCGAGGATGGCAAGTCGCTGAACAACGAACTCGACGTCGTCGAGGGGATGCAGTTCGATCGTGGCTACCTGAGCCCGTACTTCATCAACAACAACGAGAAGCAGAATGCGATCCTCGAGAACCCGTTCATCCTGATTTTCGACAAGAAGATCTCGAACATCCGTGACCTGCTGCCGGTTCTCGAACAGGTCGCGAAGTCGAGCCGGCCGCTGTTGATCGTCGCTGAAGACGTCGATGGCGAGGCCCTTGCGACCTTGGTGGTGAACAATATTCGCGGAATCCTGAAGACCTGCGCCGTCAAGGCTCCGGGCTTCGGCGACCGCCGCAAGGCCATGCTCGAGGACATCGCGATCCTCACCGGCGGCCAAGTGATCGCCGAAGAGGTCGGCCTGACGCTCGAGAAGGCAACCCTGGCAGATCTCGGTCAGGCGAAGCGCATCGAGATCGGCAAGGAGAACACGACAATCATCGACGGCGCTGGCGTCAGCGCCAACATCGAGGCACGCGTCAAGCAGATCCGCGCCCAGATCGAGACGGCGACCAGCGATTACGACAAGGAAAAGCTGCAGGAACGCGTTGCGAAGCTGGCTGGCGGTGTCGCACTGATCAAGGTCGGAGCGGCAACCGAAGTCGAGATGAAGGAGAAGAAGGCACGCGTCGAGGATGCATTGCATGCGACCCGCGCAGCGGTCGAGGAAGGCATCGTCGCCGGCGGTGGGGTCGCGCTCCTGCGCGCTCGAGCCGGGCTGAGCACGCTCAAGGGCGACAACCACGATCAGGATGCTGGCATCAAGATCGTCCTGCGCGCGATGGAACAGCCGCTACGCGAGATCGTCGCCAACGCTGGTGACGAGCCCTCGGTAGTGGTCAATGCGGTCCTCCAGGGAAGCGGCAACTTCGGCTACAACGCAGCGACCGGAGACTACGGCGATCTGGTCGAAATGGGTGTTCTCGACCCGACCAAGGTCACTCGGACGGCCCTGCAGAATGCAGCCTCGATTGCCGGCCTGATGCTCACCACCGATTGCATGGTCGCTGAACTGGCGGAAGAGAAGCCGCCGATGGGTGGCGGCATGGGCGGCGGCATGGGTGGCATGGGCGGCATGGGCGGCATGGACATGTAACCCCTGCCCGACCAAGCGATAGCCGGACAAGAGAAACCCCGCCGCGGCGGGGTTTTTCTTGTGTCGTGATCGCGGCGCGGCGCGATTCGGAAGCGACCAGCACGCTACGGCCTTCGTCCTGCACGCACCTAGCGCTCCTTGCGCTCCAGCGCCGCCCTGTTGATGTCGATCCTGTAGCGCTGGCGCAGACCGGCGAGATAGGCGGCGAAATCTTCCTGCCCCAGAATTTGCGCGTACTCGCGCTGCAGCGCCTGCCGCCGCGCCTCGTCTACGCGCTCCGGTTGCGTCACCTTGACGATCTTGTACAGCACGTACCCCCCATCGCCCGCCGCAGCGCCGACGAAGACCGGCAGCTTGTGCACGTCGGCACTGAAGATGGCTCTGGCTGCCGCTGGCGGCAGTTGTCGTGCGTCTTGCCGCGAGAGTTTGCGTGGCGGCGCCCAGGCGACGCTGTCTGCGGCGCCCTGCCGCAACTCGGCCAAGCGCGCCTCGCCCGCGGAACGTGCCAAAGCGGCCTCACCCTGCAGCATCAGCGCTGCCTGGATATCGGCCTTCACCTCCGCGAACGGTCGCACACTCGCTGGCCGGTGCTCGACGACGCGCGCCGCCAGCAGGGTGTTCGGAGCCACCTCGATCGCTTCGGTGTTGCGCTTGTTGCGAACAGAGTCCTCCGAGAAGATCGCTGCGAGAATCTTTGCATTACCCAGGTGCCCCAGACTCGCCACCGCCGCCGGAGTCGGGTTGCGGGGCAACCAGTCGGATGTCTGCAGCTTCAGATTGAAGCGTTCGGCAGCCGGTTGCAGACTGTCCGGTTGTTCGTAGACGATGTTGCTGAACGCTTCGGCATCTTCGGCAAATCTGCGCTGCGCTGCCTGTTGCTTGAGTTCGGCCTCGATTTCCGGGCGCACTTCGGCGAAAGTCCGCTGCCTGGGCGCCTTGATGCCCGTTACGATGATGATGTGGTAGCCGAACTCCGACTGTACGACACCCGACACCTCGTTCTCTCGCAGGTTGAAGACAGCCTCCTCGAACGGCTTGACCATCGTCCCGCGCGCGACTACCCCCAGATCGCCGCCCTTGGCCGCCGAGCCCGGATCCTGCGAATGCTTTCTGGCGAGATCTGCAAATCGTGCTGGCGATTTCCGCACTTCCTCGAGAAGTTCTTCGGCCCTTGCCCTGGCCTTTCCCTGCTCGGACTCACCGCTCGGCGCCAGGACCAGGATGTGACTCACCCGCCTTTCTTCGCTCTGCTGGTAGCGATCCCGGTGGCTCTCGTACCACTCCTGCAGATCGGCATCCTTGACCGCAGTCTGGCTGATCCGCGCAGCAAGTGACAGCAGGACGTACTCCACTCTGGCCTGTTCGGCAATCTCGAACCGCTTGCCGTTCTCGTCGTAGAACTTGCGCAGCGCCTCCTCGTCGATCCGGACCTGTCCGGCAAACTGCCCCGGAGCGATTCGGAATTCGGCAACCTGCCTTTCCTCGGACCGGATAGCCAGAATCCTCTCGGTCTCGCTCCTGGCGGCGACGCCCGTATCGCCAATGGCTGAAACCAGTTCCTGCAGAGTCAGATCCTGCCGGATCTGCGCCTCGAACTGCGCCTGCGACAGACCCTGCGCGGCCAACGCCGATTGGTAGCGAGCCATGGAGAAGCGGCCGTTCTCCTGCAAAGCCGGAATGCTGCCGATCGTTTCGCGCAGCGCTTCATCGCTCGCGCCCAGCTTGCCCTTGGCCGCTTCGAGAAGCAGCAGGCGCTGATCGACCAACGAGTTCAGCACGGCAAGGCGTGCCGCCGGGGTATTCATCGACTCGGGACGAAAGCTGTCGCCAAGAGCCTGTCGCATGCGGTCCTGCTGCACGCGCCAAGCCTGATCGAACTGCTGTTGGGTGATTTTGCTGTCGCCGACACTGGCCAGATCGGACCCCGCTCCCCCGCCACGAACGTACGAGTCGACGCCCCAGAAGGCGAAAGGCAGGGCGATCAGGGCAAGAAAGACCTGGACGACCCTCTTGTTGTTGCGAACGGTGTCAAAGAACATGGTGGTAGGTCGCTAACTCTTTGGAACGTGTTGAAGCCAAAAGAAAAAAGGCGAACTAGTGTTCGCCTTTCAATGTTGGCGGAGTGGACGGGGCTCGAACCCGCGACCCCCGGCGTGACAGGCCGGTATTCTGACCAACTGAACTACCACTCCAAAATACTCGCTGCACAATCGCTCTTGCTGCTCCTGGTGGGTGCTGACGGGCTCGAACCGCCGACATCCAGCTTGTAAGGCTAGCGCTCTACCAACTGAGCTAAGCACCCTTGGCGTGATCAAGCACTGGAGGCGCGAGTCTAACGCATCCGGCAGCACTTGGCCAGAGCGGCAGACGGTGCGCACCAACGGCACCGCCGCCGCAAGGAGTGTTCAGTGAGTGAGCCCGGCGGACGCAACGGCAGCGGCATCTGGAGTGCTCGTCTCCACCCCGGGCGGCACGCCTGCGTCGTCGACCACAGACGGCTCAGGTTTGCGCTCGAGAGCGTACTCGAGCACCTGATCGATCCAGCGCACCGGAATGATCTCGAGCCTGTTCTTGATGGTGTCCGGAATCTCGGCCAGATCCCGGACGTTCTCCTCCGGAATCAGAACCCTGGCCAGTCCGCCGCGGACAGCCGCCAGCAGTTTCTCCTTGAGACCGCCAATCGGTAGCACTTCACCGCGCAGAGTGATCTCGCCGGTCATCGCCACGTCACAACACACCGGAATGCCGGTCAACACGGACACCAGAGCCGTGCAGATGCCGACGCCTGCCGACGGACCATCCTTCGGAATCGCCCCCTCCGGGAGATGGATGTGAATATCGCTCTTCTGGTAGAAATCATGGTCGACACCCAGCGACTGCGCGCGCTTGCGGACCACCGACAGCGCCGCCTGAACCGATTCCTGCATGACCTCGCCGAGCTTGCCGGTAGTCGTCGTCTTCCCTTTACCCGACAGGACCACCGCCTCGATCGTCAGTAGCTCCCCGCCAACCTCGGTCCATGCCAGACCCGTGACTTGACCGATCTGGTTCTCGCGCTCGGCAACACCGAAGTTGTAGCGACGGACGCCGAGGAACTTGTCGAGATTGCGTGCACTGACCGCAACCTTGCCCTGACTCTTCCGCAAAAGCAGGGTCTTGACCACCTTGCGACAGATCTTCGAGATATCGCGCTCGAGCGAACGGACACCGGCCTCGCGTGTGTAGTAGCGGACGATGTCACGCAGCGCGCTTTCTGCCACCGTCAGCTCGGTCGTCTTCAACCCGTTGTTCTTCATCTGCTTGGGCAACAGGTAGCGCTGCGCGATGTTGACCTTCTCGTCCTCGGTGTAGCCGGAGAGCCGGATCACCTCCATGCGATCGAGCAAGGGCGGTGGAATGTTCAAGGTGTTGGCCGTCGCCACGAACATCACTTCCGACAGATCGTACTCGACCTCGACGTAATGGTCGACGAAGGTCGAGTTCTGTTCAGGATCGAGCACCTCGAGCAGCGCGGAACTCGGATCGCCACGAAAATCCTGTCCCATCTTGTCAACTTCGTCAAGCAGGAACAGCGGATTGCGGACGCCGATCTTGCTCATGTTCTGCAGGATCTTGCCCGGCATCGAACCGATGTACGTCCGCCGGTGACCGCGGATTTCCGCTTCGTCGCGCACGCCGCCGAGGCTCATGCGAACGAACTTGCGGCCGGTCGCACGCGCTATCGACTGGCCGAGCGATGTCTTGCCCACCCCGGGCGGCCCGACCAGGCAGAGGATCGGTGCCTTCAGGCGATCGACCCGCTGCTGCACGGCGAGGTATTCGATGATCCGTTCCTTGACCTTCTCGAGACCCCAGTGATCAGCGTCGAGAATCCTGCCGGCAGCCGCGAGATCCTTGCTGATGCGCGTCCGCTTGCGCCATGGGAGGGCAATCAGCGTTTCGATGAAGTTGCGCACGACCGTCGCTTCTGCCGACATGGGCGACATCAGCCGCAGCTTGCGAAACTCCGACTGCGCCTTGGCAAGTCCTTCCTTGCTCATCCCGGCAGCCTTGACCTTGCGGTCGAGTTCCTCGAGGTCTGCCCCATCCTCGCCCTCCCCAAGCTCCTTTTGGATCGCCTTGACCTGCTCGTTGAGATAGTACTCGCGCTGACTCTTCTCCATCTGGCGTTTGACGCGGCCACGAATCCGCTTCTCCACCTGCAGGATGTCGATTTCCGCCTCGAGTTGCGCCAGCAGCCGCTCGATGCGGGCACGGACGTCGAACATCTCGAGGATTTCCTGCTTCTGCTCAAGTTTCAGCGGCAGGTGGGCGGCAATCGTGTCGGCAAGACGCCCGGCCTCTTCAATGCCGGCGATCGAGGTCAGGATCTCGGGGGGTATCTTCTTGTTCAGCTTGACATACTGATCGAACTGCGCAATGACCGCACGACGCAGGGCCTCCACCTCGTGGTTCACACCGTCCTCGGCCATCACCGGACGCGCTTCGGCAAAGAACATGTCCGATCGCGAATCGATGGCCTGCAGACGAGCGCGCTGCGCTCCCTCGACCAGGACCTTGACCGTTCCGTCGGGCAACTTGAGCATCTGCAGGATATTGGCCAGACAACCGACGCCATACAGATCCTCCGCTTCGGGCTCGTCCTTGACCGCAGACTTCTGGGCCACGAGAAGAATGCTCTTCCCGCCCTGCATGGCCGTTTCCAGGGCCTTGATCGACTTTGGACGCCCGACGAAGAGCGGGATGACCATATGCGGAAACACGACCACATCGCGCAGCGGCAACAGCGGCAGTTCAACCGGCTCGGCGGACAGCTTCGGGGGTGCAGACATGGATTGTGTCCCATAGGTTAGGTCTTGCCAGAGGTGGTGGCAAGAACGCGGATTTCAAGCCGCAGCAGAAGCGGCCAGGACGTCAGTTGCCGCCGGACACCTTTGGCTGATCCGCGTAGATCAGCAGTGGCTTGGCATCACCGACGACCACCCCCTCGTCGATCACCACTTCCGTGACATTCTCCATGCCGGGAAGTTCGTACATCGTGTCGAGCAGGATCCCCTCGAGGATCGAGCGCAAACCCCGCGCTCCGGTCTTCCGTTCGAGCGCCTTGCGAGCAATCGCCATCATCGCTGCCGGCCGGATCTCGAGCGCCACCCCCTCCATGGCGAACAACTTCTGGTACTGCTTCACCAGAGCGTTCTTCGGTTCGACGAGGATTTCCACCAGCGCGGCAGCCGACAGTTCCTCGAGAGTGGCAATCACCGGCAGCCGTCCGATGAGTTCGGGTATCAGACCGAACTTGATCAGGTCCTCGGGCTCCACCGTGCGCAGGACCTCGCCGATCGCACGCTTGTTGTCCTTGCTGCGGACCTCGGCCCCGAAGCCGATGCCGCCCCGCTCGGAACGATTGCGAATCACCTTGTCGAGGCCATCGAAAGCTCCACCGCAGACAAACAGGATGTTGGTCGTGTCGACCTGTACGAAGTCCTGGTTGGGATGCTTGCGTCCGCCCTGCGGCGGTACCGAGGCGATCGTCCCTTCGATCAATTTCAGCAACGCCTGCTGCACGCCTTCGCCCGACACGTCGCGCGTGATCGACGGATTGTCCGATTTGCGCGAGATCTTGTCGATCTCGTCGATGTAAACGATTCCCCGCTGCGCCTTCTCGGTATCGTAATCCGCCTTCTGCAGCAGCTTCTGAATGATGTTCTCGACATCCTCACCGACGTAACCGGCTTCGGTCAGCGTCGTCGCATCAGCCATGACGAAAGGCACGTCGAGCATGCGGGCGAGCGTCTGCGCCAACAGGGTCTTGCCCGAACCGGTCGGGCCGATCAGCAGGATGTTGCTCTTGGCAAGCTCGATTTCGTCGCTGGTCTTGCTGAAGTGCCGCAGCCGCTTGTAGTGATTGTAAACGGCCACCGACAGGATTCGCTTCGCCTGGTCCTGCCCGATCACGTACTGGTCGAGAAGCGCCGAGATCTCCCGCGGTGTCGGCAGTTCCACCTTGCCGCCCTTGCCACCACCCTGGTCCGCGGCGATCTCGTCGCGAACGATATCGTTGCACAGCTCGATGCACTCGTCGCAGATGAAGACCGATGGCCCGGCGATCAGTTTCTTGACCTCGTGCTGACTCTTGCCGCAGAACGAGCAGTAGAGGAGTTTCTCGGTACCACTTTTCTTTTCCGACATGTCGTCCACCTCACAATCGAGCCCGATCGTAGCCGCCCGGAGGCACCCTCAGAGCGCCGCCTGCCGATTGGCCAGTACCTTGTCGATCAAGCCGTATTCTGCCGCTTCCTGCGCTGAAAGGAAATTGTCGCGATCAGTATCGCGCTCGATCCGGTCGATTGCCTGACCGGTGTGCCGCGCCATGAGTTCATTGAGCTTGGCGCGCAGCGACAGGATCTCCTTGGCATGAATCGCGATATCCGAAGCCTGCCCCTGAAAGCCGCCCATCGGCTGGTGAATCATCACCCGTGAGTTCGGCAGGGCAAAACGCTTGCCGGCAGCACCCGCAGCCAGCAGGAAGGCGCCCATCGAGCACGCCTGCCCCATGCACAGGGTCGACACATCGGGCTTGATGAACTGCATCGTATCGTAGATCGACAGCCCGGCCGACACCGCACCGCCCGGCGAGTTGATGTAGAAGTGAACGTCCTTGTCCGGGTTCTCGGCTTCGAGAAACAGGAGTTGGGCGACCACCAGATTCGCCGTCACGTCATTGACGGGGCCAACGAGAAAGACCACGCGCTCCTTCAGGAGGCGCGAGTAAATGTCGTAGGCCCGCTCGCCACGACCGCTCTGCTCGATCACCATCGGCACCAGACCAAGTGCCTGCGGAACCCAACTGCCCGCGTGGTCAATTCCCATTTCGTTTCCCTTGTTACGCTGCAAACCGCTGCCGCGACTCACGACGCCCCGGCAGCCACCCGGGATCGAGGAGCACCAAGGGTCGGCGTAGAGGATACGGCCCGTGGGGCACGCCGCCGCTACGGCCGTCTTGCCACCAGCCGCCTCGACTCCCGCCTCAGGCTTGTTGCCCCATCAGCTCGGCGAAGGCCACTGGCTTGTCGCTGACCTTCACCCGCTGCAGGACCCAGTCGACCACGTTCGCCTCGATGGCCGCACCTTCGAAGTCGCTCAGACGCTCGGCCTTGGCATAGTACCAGCGAACGACCTCCTGCGGATTGTCGTAGCTCTGCGCCGCATCCTCCACCAGTTCCCGCACTTGCGCCGGCTGGGCCCGCAGATCGTTGAGCTTGACGATTTCCGAAAGGATGAGGCCAATCGATACGCGCCGCCTGGCCTGATCGCTGAACCACTCCGGTCGCATCGGCAAATCCTTGACCTTCATGCCGCGCTGCTCCATGTCCTGGCGTGCCACCTGCATCAGTCGCTCGACCTCCTTCTGGATCAACGCCTCCGGCACCTGTAGCGGGTTGGCCTGCAACAGCACGTCCATCACCTGTGCGGTGATCCGGCCCTGCAGACGTTTCTTCACCTCGCGCCTGAGGTTGGCCTCGATCTCGGCCCGCATCTGTGTCAGATCCCCGTCCTCGACGCCCAGAGCACGCGCGAAATCACCGTCGAGCTCCGGCAGCACCGGTTCGCAGACCTCCTTCAGCACGATGTCGAAGGTCACCGACTGGCCGGCCAGATCCTTCGAGAAGTACTCCGCCGGAAAGGTCATGTCGAACGACTTGGCTTCGCCGGCACGCGTGCCGATCACCGCATTCTCGAAGTCGGACAGCATCTTTCCTTCCCCGAGAACGAAGCGGTAGTCCTGACCCTGCCCACCGGCAAAGGGTTCGCCATCCTTCCTGCCAAGGAAGTCGATGGTGACACGGTCGGCCAGAGCCGCCGCACGATCCACCGGCTCGTAGTGCACGCGCTGCTTGCGCAGAATCTCGAGTGTGCTGTCGATCTCCTCCGCACCGACCTCGAGCACCGGCCGTTCGACTTCGACGCCAGCCAGGTCGCTCAGCGTGATGTCCGGGTAAACCTCGAAGGTCGCCGAGAAGTCCATATGCGTCGTGCTGCCGTTCTCGCTCGCCTCGATCTTCGGTGCGCCGGCCACGCGCAAGTTCTGCACCCTGACCGCCTCTCCGAACAGACGCCCCAACGCCTCCTGCAGAGCGTCCATGCGGGCCTGGTCGCCGTACTGTTGCCTGACGATGCTTGCCGGCACCTTGCCCGGGCGGAAACCCGGCAGTTTCATGTTCTTGCCCAGGCGCCGCAGGCGCTGGTCGACATCCTGCTCGAGTTCGGCTATCGCCACCGACAGTTCGAGGCGGCGCTCAAGCGCACTTGCAGCGGGTGCAACAGGGTTAGCAGCGTTAGTTTCCATTCAGAATCCTTGTGATACAGGCTGAAATGTGGTTCAGAGCGGAGACCGCTGCGAACCACCCCAGGCGTCTCCAGACAGTGCCGCGCGGGCAGCCGATGTGAGCGCCGACCGAATCGCCAGACTGCCGCCCGCAAGCGGGACAGGCAACGCGCCGCCACACGCGGCCCCGGACGGCGTCGGGAGCAACCGGCAGGCCCGCAGCCAGCCATCCTGCCGCATCGGCGTACGCGGAAAGCGAGCGATTCTACAGTATTATTGGGCGCCTCGAAACCCGCGATGTGTGGCACACCCTTGCGTGGCAAGAGCTGGCTGACCCTCGGCCCGAAGCGGTTCGCACACCAGCCGGTATTCGCGGGCGTCGCTCGCCGTCGGCACCGCGCTCGGCAAACGATCCGGTTGCCGACAACCAGCGCCGGCCGCCGCGCACACGACGGCGATCGGATGTAAGGAAAGGCACGCCCGCGGCGACAGTAGCCACGGACATCCATGGAGAACGACCGATGCACGCCACCCTGCCCCTGCTCTCGGCGACCACCTTCCCTGCGATCGTTCGCCGCTCGGTCGACATCCTGCAGGTCAATCTCGGCTACCGCTGCAACCAGAGCTGTCTCCATTGTCACGTCAATGCCGGTCCGCAGCGACGAGAGGAGATGACCGCCGAGACCGTCGACGCCGTCCTGGCCTTCCTCTCGGCCAGCCCGGGAGTCACGACGCTCGACCTGACGGGCGGAGCGCCCGAGCTCAATCCACATTTCCGGCGGCTGGCTGTCGCCGGCCGCCAGCGCGGGTTGCGCGTGATCGATCGCTGCAACCTCACCATCCTCGAGGAACCCGGACACGAAGATCTGGCAGAATTCCTCGCGGCGCACCACATTGAGGTGGTCGCCTCGCTGCCCTGCTACATCGAGGACAACGTAGACCGGCAGCGCGGCAAGGGCAGCTTTGCCGGCAGCATCCGCGGGTTGCAGCGGCTGAACGCACTCGGCTATGGCATGGCCGATGGCGGGCTGCAACTCAACCTGGTCTTCAATCCACAGGGACCGTCCCTGCCACCACCGCAGGCAGCGCTCACTGCAGCCTACCGGGAACATCTCGGGCATGAGTTCGGCATCACATTCAACCAACTGTTCACCCTGACGAACATGCCGATCCAGCGTTTCGGTTCCGTTCTCGTCTCGCGGGGCCAGTTCAACGACTACCTGCAGCTGCTGCGGGCAGCCCATCGCGATGAAAACCTCGAGCACGTGATGTGCCGCAACCTCCTGTCAGTCGATTGGCAAGGTTATCTCCACGACTGCGACTTCAATCAGCAACTGGGCCTGCCGACAAGCAGAAGCGGCACCTCGCGCTGGCACATCAGCGAAATCGACGCTGCCGCGCTGGAAGGCCATGCCATCCGTGTTGCCGAACACTGTTTCGGCTGCACCGCCGGGCAGGGATCGGGTTGTGGCGGCGCTCTCGGCGACAAGCCGGCACCAGTGCCGACCTGCGGTACCTGACCCTCCTGCCTGGTCATACCGTCACAACCCGAGCGGAGCACAGGACAGTGAAAGACGGACGAATCGCCGGCATCGAAGCGTGTGTCTTCGACGCCTATGGAACGCTTTTCGACTTCAACGGCGCCGCGCGCGCCGTCAGCGGCGAGATCGGCGCCGACTGGCAGAAGCTTTCCGAGATCTGGCGGCAGAAGCAGTTGCAATACACTTGGCTGCGCGGACTGGCTGGCCGCCATGCCGATTTTTGGCAGGTCACCGGCGACGCGCTCGACTATGCCTTGAGCACGCTCGGCCTCGAACGGACCGGCCTGCACGCGCGCCTGCTCGACCTCTACCTGCAGCTTGGGTGTTATCCCGACGTGCCGGCCACGCTGCAGCAGCTGCACGCACGCGGGATGCGACTGGCCATCCTCTCCAACGGTACCCCGGCGATGCTCGCCGCGGTCGTCCGCAACAGCGGGCTCGACGAGTTCTTTGACGCCGTCCTGTCAGTCGAGGAAGTGGGCGTCTTTAAGCCGCACCCGGCGGTGTATCGCCTGGCTCCCGAACGACTGCAGCTCGCACCGGAGGCCATCTGCTTCCTTTCCGCGAATGCCTGGGATGCCTGGTGCGCCAAGGCCAGCGGCCTCCGCGTCCTCTGGTGCAACCGCTTCGCGCAGGCGGCGGAACGGCTGCCGGCCGCTCCCGACGGAGAAATCAGCGATCTCACGCAGTTGCCGGCAATCGTCTGCCCGCCAGCGTCGTCCTGACGTGACCGGCGCCTGCCGCATCCGGGCAGGCGGCCAGGTACGCCAAGCGGGGGTTTCGCGACGACTTCACCGCCGCCCGCCGCGATCAATCGGGCGGCAACAGCAGGCTGGCGACCTCCTGCAAATCCTTCTCCGACAGAACACCTGCCGCCGCCCTCAGCTGCAGCAGGCTGAGCAGGTACTCGTAGCGCGCCTGCGCGAGGTCACGCCTGGCAACGAACATCACCCGCTCGGCATTGAGCACGTCGACGTTGCTCCGGATGCCGCCACGCATGCCGCGCAGCGTTCCCTCGACGGCGACCACACTGGCATCGACGGCTTTCTGATAGGCCGCTATCTTGCCGGCACCGGTCTCGACGGCCATGAACTGCTTCCTGACCTCGATCAGCACCTCGTTCACGGCGGCATCGAGCTCGGCCTGGGCGCGCGCCCGGTTGGCGACCGCCTGCCCGGTCAACGCGTCCACCCGGCCGCCGGCGAACAACGGGACGTTGAGCTGCACACCGACCGAATTGATGACGTTCTTCTGATCGACGGTGGACAGCGATTCACCTTGCGTGCGCGAGGAACGGGCGACGAAGTCGAGTTGTGGATAATGACCCGCCCGATTGCGATCGACCTCGAGGCTGGCAAACTCGAAGGACTTGCGCCGCGCACGAATCTCCGGGCTGCTCTCCTCGGCCAACGCCGACCACTGGTCGAGGCTGACGGACTGGACGGCGCTCGGCGCGAAATCCGGGCGCAGCGGCCAGAGTGGTGCCATCGTCTTGCCGGTCATGCTTTCCAGCCTGAGGTTGGCCACCGAGAGCCGGTCGATGGCATCGGCGCGGCCGGCGCGAGCGAGCTGCAGCCTCGATTCGGCCTCAGCCACCTCGGTTACCGTTCCCTCACCGCCCTTGCGCCGACGCTCTGACGTCTCGCGATCGACACGATAGGCGGCGATCTCGGCGTCACTCAGGGCCAGCCTCTCGAGCGAGAAGAGCACCTCGAAGTAGGCTGACGCCAGCTTGACGGCGAACTCTGCCTCCTTGCGATCGAAGACGGCATCGCTGAAGGCAGCCTGCACCCCCCCCTGGCGATAACGGACGATACTGTCGTAGTTGAACAACGGCTGCCGCAACGCGATCGCGCTCGCCTCCTCGCGGTAGTCGAGATCCTCGGTCGGGCTGCCCGCGCGCGTGAAATAGGTCCGCTCGCCCCTGTTTCTCGAATAGGCGCCGGTGATCCCGACGTTCGGCAGCAATCCGGCCCGGCCGATGGCAATCGCATACTGCCCGGCGTCACGCTCGTGGCGTGCGGCGCGGAAAGATGGATCGTTCTGCCGCGCCGCCTGATAGGCATCCATCAGACCGGCCGCCAGCACCCCGGACGACCAGAATGCCAGCGCGCACCCCACCAGCCCGACAGTCCCCCGCACCCTGCTCACTCCTCGGTCAATGCCGTCTTCATGCGATCCAGGATGGGCTTGAACAGGTAGTTCAGCATCGTCCGTTCGCCGGTCTTGATGAACACCTCGGCGGGCATCCCGGCCTTGATCTCGTAGTGCTTGAGCTTCTTCATCCCGTCTTCGGTGACGACCACCTGGCCCCGGTAGAAGGGTGGTACCTTGCCCTGCGGGTCGGTGGTGGCATCAGCCGCCACCTGCACGAAGTCGCCCGGAATCTGCGGCGTCGTGCGCTGGTTGAAGGCAGGAAAGGTGATGTCGACCGGTGAACCGATGCGCACCTTGTCGATCAGCGTCGTCGGAATCTGGACATCTATGCGCAGCGGCTCATTTCGCGGCACCACGTCCATCAGCGGCGTCCCCGGCGCCAGCACGCCGCCTACCGTGTGCACGCTCAGTCCGACGACGATTCCCTCCGCCGGCGCACGGATATCGGTGTTGGCCAGCTCGAAGGCCAGTCCGGCGAGGCGGCTGTCGAGCGATGTCACCTCCTTTTGCACCTCGGCAAGGCCGGTCTCGACGTCCTTGTCGTATTCCTGTTGGCGCGCACTCATGCGCATCCGGACCTCGGCAATGCTCTGCTGTGTCCGCCCGAGATTGCCGATGTCTTCGGAAATGGCGCCACTGAGCTGGGCCTGCAGGCGTTCCTGTTCGGACAGGCGATTGCGCGGCAGATAGCCTTCAGCGGCCAGATCACGCAAGCCCTTGAGTTCATCGAGCAACAGCTTGCTCTGTTCTTCCTTGGCCCGTCGCGTCGCTTCGAGACCTTTCGCCGATGACTGCAGCCCGGCCAGCATGCTGCGCATCGCACCCAACTCCGCTTGCAGCGCCGCTTGGCGGGAACGCAGCAACTGCGCCTGCACCGCCATCGCACTCGTCGCCCGGGGATCATCCCGTGCCTGCAGCAGTTCGTCGGCAAAGACGATTTCCGACTTGCCCTGCGCCTCCGCCAGGAGTCTCGCTTCGGCCGCCTTGGCCACGAACCATTGACTGCGCGCCACCTCGTACTGCGAGCTCGCCAGAGTCGGATCGAGACGCACGAGGACCTGCCCGCTCTGCACCTCATCCCCGTCCTTGACCAGAATCGCCTCGATCTTGCCTGCACCGAGGTTCTGTACCGTCTTGCGGTTACCAGTCACGACGACCTGACCACCCGCCGGCACCCCTTGGTCGAGAGGCGCCAGAGCCGCCCACAGCATGAAGCCGCCGAAACCGATGGCGAGGACCAGCCAGCCGAAACGCGAGGCCCGGCCATGATCGATATCGACCGCCGCCGGCTGCTGCCCGCCGGCCTCGGCGACTTCGCTGACGTCGGTGATGTCGGCGTCGGACGCCTTCTTGCGCTCAAACATCCTGATCGACATCTCCTTGTCTGTTCCCTCAGGCGCCAAAGCGTGGTGTCGCCGGTGTGTTCCCGGCAACCGCAACCGCTGCCGGCCGACCGCCACCACCCTGACGCTCGGCGCCGGCCTGGTTCCCCGAGCGCAGTGCCGCCAGGACCTGGTCACGCGGCCCGTGCAGCTTCACCGTGCCTTCATGCATCACCAGAATACTGTCGGCGACGGCCAGCGTGCTCATGCGGTGAGTGATGATCACCACGGTACGCTTGGCGGCCTTCAGGCGCCGCAGCGTCTCCGCCAGCGCCGCTTCACCCTGGTCGTCCAGATTCGAATTCGGCTCGTCGAGGACGATCAGCGCCGGGTCGCCGTAGAGCGCCCTGGCCAGTCCGATCCGCTGCTTCTGCCCACCTGAAAGGGCGTTGCCGCCGTCGCCCAACGGCGTGTCGTAGCCCATCGGCAGCATCAGGACCAGGTCATGGACACCGGCAGCCTGCGCCGCCGCCAGCACCTTCTCGGAGTCGAGGTCGCCAAAACGGGCAATGTTCTCGGCGACCGTCCCGTCGAACAACTCGATGTCCTGCGGCAGATAACCGAGATGTCGGCCCAGCTCGTCCTTGTTCCACTTGAAGACCTCCGCACCATCGAGCCGTACGCAGCCGGCCAACGGTGGCCATACGCCAACCAGCAGGCGAGCCAGAGTGGACTTCCCGGAAGCACTCGGGCCGATCACCGCCACGACCTCGCCGGCTTTCAGGCTGAAGCTGACGTTCTTCAGGATCAGTACCCGGCTGCCGGGAGCCGCGGTCGCCGCATTCTCCACCAGCACGACACCCTCGGGTCGTGGCAGCGGCATACCGGCAACGCGCGCCGGATAGACCTGCAGCAGTTCGGCCAGGCGCCCGTAGGCCGCGCGCGCCGACACGAGTTGCTTCCAGTTGGCGATCAGCACCTCGACCGGCGCCAGCGCCCGGCCGATGATGATCGAGCCGGCGATCATCATGCCGGGCGTGATCTCACCCTCGATCGCCAGCAACGCACCATAACCGAGCGCCAGAGACTGCATCGAAATGCGCACGAAACGGGTGATGGCGTTGAGCACACCCGCACGATCGCTGGCCACTGCCTGCTGCATCAGAAACTTCTGGTGCAGCTTGAACCAGCGGCTGCGAATGGCCGGCAGCATCCCCATTGCCTCGATCACCTCGGCGTTGCGCAGATTGTTGTTGGCTTGCGCATTGGCGGCCATCGCCAGCTTCTGGGCCTCGCCCAGAGGCCCGGCCGAAATCCGTTCATTGATGACTGCCAAGATCACCAGCAGCAGTACGCCGATCAGCGCAAAGATACCGAGCTGCACGTGCAGCATGAAGATCACCAGGACGTAGATCGGCATCCACGGCGCATCCGTCAGGGCAATCAGGCCGGCACCCGTCAGCGTCTGCCGCATGGAGGCGAGGTCACTCAGTGCCTGCGCCGGATTCTGGCCCGCCTGGCGCAGATTACGCTCGAAGGTCGCATCGAAGACACGCGAATTGATGTCGAGATCGAGACGCGCCCCGACCCGAACCAGTACCATCGACCTGATCCACTCGAGCAGCGACATCAGTCCGAACAGGCCGAGCGTGATCAGCGTCAACATCAGCAGCGTCGTGACGTTTCGGCTGCCGAGCGCACGATCGTAGATCTGCAGCATGTAGATGGCCGGCGTCAGCATCAGCAGGTTGATGAAGAAGCTGAAGCTGCCGACGGTCAGGAACGCCCGGCGGAAAGACAGCAGCACCTCGGCGAGCTCGCTGCGTTGCTGTGCTGGCCTAGTCATCGCCTCCATTCCCTGAAAACACGCGCCATCTCCTTGCCTGTCCGAACCTCGGCTGCCACTGGCAAGCGGTGCCCACGGCGCGGTGGCCAGGAACCTGCTCTGCAGCAGGGGGCAATGATGACAGAATCGCCAGTCGACCGCCAGCCTTGCAGTTGCGGGCGCCTCGCCCGTCGGGCCGTCCGTTCCGCCGAACGGGTCGCGTCAGCGCATCGGTCCCCACCACGCGGCGCCGGCATCCTTGCCAACGGTCGGCCGCCTCGGCTGGCAAGACAACGCATGCATGCCACCGGTGCCCGTAGGGACCGAACCGGCTACCGGTCCCGGAAGAGACCCGCCCGGCCAGTCCTGCCGCGTCCGCTGAGCGCCACGAGCAACAGGAAGCAGCCGGCGACCAGCGCCGCCATCCCGCCCTGCAGCAAGGTCAGCAGCTCGAAGCCTGCGAGATAGTGCTTTCCCGCCAAGCGCGTCAGCACCGCAACGACGCACGCCAGCAGACCGCCGCTGCCGACGGCACGTCCGAGCCAGATCAGAAGAGCTTCCATTTGCAACCCCCAATTTCACCAAGAATGTGGCAGCCGGTCGGCACCGGGTCGCCCTCAGACCAGAGCGCCCGGGCCCTCCGTCGGACCGCGGCGCCCTCCGGCTCGGACGCTGGATCGTGAAAGGCGCCGGGCTACTCCGGCAGACCGTTCAAATAATACAGGTTGTCCAGCCGCGCACCCGGTTTGGCAAGATGACCGAACCACCGATCGTAAATGTCGTAGATTTCGCGGCTGCGCGACAGGCGGGCCAGCACCGAGTTCACCACCAGACGAAAATCGGCGTCGTTGCGCCGGGTCACCAGCGCATAGGGCTCATACGAGAGGGTCTCGGGACCGATCGTCCAGTCGCTCTGGTTGCCGGAATCGAGCGCCAGCCCGATCAGCAGCGCGCGGTCCGAGGCATAGGCGTCTGCCCTGCCCTGCAAGAGCGCGGCCAGCCCGTGCTGGTGGTCGCTGACCAAGACCAGTTCCGCACTGATGCGATGCTGCGCCAGCGCCGCGGCGAGCATCCGCTCGCTGGTCGTTCCGCCGGCAACGGCGATCCTCCTCCCGGCCAGATCCTCGAGGCGCCTGATTCCCGCCGCGCGCCGCGAGAGATACGCAGTGCCATCGACGAAGATCGGCAGACTGAAGTCCACCTCCTGCATGCGCGACAGGGACGCCGTCGTCGAACCGCATTCGAGGTCGATCTCGCCGGATTTCAGTTTCGCGATCCGCGTTTCCGGCGTCACCGCCACCCAGAGCAGCTGCAGTTCTTCGAGACCCAATTGGCGGGCGACGCCGGCGGCGACGCGCGTGCAGAGGTCCACCGAGTAGCCCCAGGGCTGGTTGTCGTTGCCGGTGTACGAGAACGGGATCGACGAGTCCCGGTAACCGAGCGCGATGGTCCGGCTCGCCTTGATCTTGTCCAGAGTCCCCGCCGCCTGCACCAGCGGCGCCAGCGACAGCAACAGGCTCGCCACGAGGCAACGCCACGAGAGATGCAACCGCATCGGATTCCTCCCGAAAACGCAACGATAAGAGAAAGGAAGCACGCCGAGTGTGACCATACACACGCGGCAACCACAACCGTGGGATGAGATCGGCGCCGCCTCGCAAGTGTGCCCCCCTGATCCGCATCAGTACCGCTGCAGACGGCTGCACCCTCCCTAAGCCCACGCAGCGAGGAACTCGCGCCAGTGCAGCTTGTCGAGGCGCTGCACGGCAGCGCGCACGCGAACCTGCTCCTGCTCGTACTCACTGGCGGAGATCTCGCCGCGCATCAAGCGAAAGCGGACTCCGACGAGATAGGTATTGACGGCGTCGGTCTCACAGTAGTCGCGAATCTCGGCACTGCGACCTTCCTGCCATGCCTGCCACACCTTGCTGCCATCCATCCCGAGCTTGCCGGGGAAACCGATCAGCCTCGCCAGTTCGTCCAACGGCACGGCGGCGCGCGGCTGATAGAGTGCCAGAAGGTCCATCAGATCGAGGTGACGGGTGTGATAGCGGCTGATGTAATTGTTCCACTTGAAATCGCGACTGTCGGCGTGATCACCATCGCCGAGGTCCCAGTAGCGAGGAGCGACCAAGCCGTGAATCAGCCCCCGGTAGTGCAGTACAGGCAAGTCGAAGCCACCGCCATTCCAGGACAACAGTTGCGGCGTGAACTTCTCCACGCCGTCGAAGAAACGCTGGATGATCTCCGCCTCGCCGAGCTCGGGTGCAGCCAGGGACCAGACACGGAAATCCCTCCCCACACGCAGCGCACAGGAAATCACCACCACCCGCTGCAGGTGCAAGGGCAGGAAGTCGTTGCCGGTCGCCGCCCGCCGTCGCTGGAACGCGAGTTCGGCGACTTCCTCATCGGACAGGCCCGGATCGAGCAGATGCAGGCGGCGCAGACCCGCGACGTCCGGAACCGTCTCGATGTCAAAAGCGAGAACCGGCTTCATCGACCGCGTTCAGGCCGGGAAGACGCCGGTCGACAGGTAGCGGTCACCGCGGTCGCAGACGATGCTGACGATGGTTGCATTCTCGACTTCGGCAGCCAGCCGCAGGGCAACGGTGAGCGCGCCACCCGAGGAGATGCCGGCGAAGATGCCCTCCTCGCGCGCCAGGCGACGGGTCATCTCTTCCGCTGCGTCCTGTGACACCGACTCGACGCGATCAACCCGCGTGCGCTCGAAGATCTTCGGCAGGTAGGCCTCCGGCCACTTGCGGATCCCCGGGATCTGCGAACCTTCCTCCGGCTGGCAACCGACGATGCAGATCGCCGCGTTCCGTTCCTTGAGATAACGCGAGACACCCATGATCGTCCCGGTGGTTCCCATGCTGCTGACGAAATGGGTGATGCCGCCGGCCGTCTGCCGCCACAGCTCCGGGCCGGTGCCCTCATAGTGCGCCAGCGGGTTGTCAGGGTTGGCAAACTGGTCGAGGATGATGCCGCGACCCTCCCTTTGCATGCCCTCGGCGATGTCACGCGCCAGCTCCATCCCGCCGTCGCGCGGCGTCAGCACCAGTTCGGCGCCAAAGGCACGCATCGTCTGCCGCCGCTCGACGCTCTGGTTCTCCGGCATCACCAACAACATGCGGTAGCCGCGCGCGGCGGCCACCATCGCCAGCGCGATACCGGTGTTGCCCGAGGTCGCCTCGATCAGCGTGTCGCCCGGCCGGATGTCACCGCGCCGTTCGGCCCGCGCGATCATCGATAGCGCCGGACGATCCTTGACCGATCCGGCCGGATTGTTGCCCTCCAGTTTCGCCAGGATGCGGTTGCCGCGCGCCGCGCCAAGCGTGCCCGGCAGGCGCTTCAGGATCACCAGCGGCGTACCGCCAACCTGGTCCTCGAGGGTCTCAACCATGAGCATTCAACCAGTCGACATAGCGTGCCACACCCTCGCCGACGTCGGCAAAGGTCGCCTGGTAGCCAGCCCGGCGCAACTTCGTCAGATCCGCCTCGGTGAAACTCTGATAGCGGCCTCTGAGATCCGCAGGAAAAGGCACATATTCGATCAATCCCTGCCCAACCAGCTCCGCCAGCGGCAACGGACTCTCACCGGCAAGCGCCCGGCAGGCATTGACGTTCGCCACCGCCAACTCGTTGAAGGTCTGCGCGCGCCCCGTACCGACGTTGAAGATACCCGATCGTTCAGGGTGATCGAGGAAGAAAAGGTTCACGCGGACGACGTCCTCGACGTACACGAAGTCGCGCCGCTGCTCGCCGTCGGCATGACCGTCACAACCGGCGAATAGCCTGACCTTGCCATCGCTGCGAAACTGGTGGTAGTGGTGGAAAGCCACCGACGCCATCCGCCCCTTGTGCGACTCGCGCGGTCCATAGACGTTGAAGTAGCGGAAACCGACCACCTGCGAGCTCGACGAGCCATTCACGGTCAACCTCTGACGGACTATCTGATCGAAGAGGAACTTCGAGTAACCGTAGACGTTCAGTGGCGCCTCGTGCGCCCGCTCCTCGCGGAAAACCCGGCCACCGCCGTAGGTTGCCGCGCTCGAGGCATAGAGCAACGGCACCTCCTGGTCGAGACACCAGTCGAGGATGCCGAGCGAGTAGCGGTAATTGTTCTCCATCATGTAGCGACCATCGCCTTCCATGGTGTCGGAGCAGGCGCCCTGATGCAGGATGGCGTCGACGTCACCGTCGAAATGGCCAGCCAGCAGGCGATCGATGAACTCCTGCTTGTCGAGGTAATCGGCGATGTCGCAATCGACCAGGTTGCGGAACTTGTCGGCCCGTGTCAGGTTGTCGACGGCGATGATCCGGCGCACGCCGCGCTCGTTCAGCGCCCGGACGAGATTGGCGCCAATGAAGCCGGCGGCGCCGGTGACGATGGTGTACATGGAATCACCTCACTTCACTTCACCGCGGCCGCCAGTTCGCCGCCCTCGACCACGGCAGTCCCCAGCTTGCCGACGACCAGCCCAGCGGCGACGTTCGCCGCATGCACCGCGTCCGGCCAGCCGGCGGCGCAGGCGAGCATCACTGCCAGGGTGGCGATCACCGTGTCCCCGGCACCCGAGACGTCGAAGACTTCCCGTGCCACCGCCTTCTCGTGGATCAGCGCCGAGCGGTGGAAGAGCGACATCCCTTCTTCACTGCGCGTCACCAGCAAGGCGTCGAGTTGCAACTGCTCGCGCAAGGCGGTCGCCTTGCGCGCCAGTTCGCCCTCGTCCTGCCAGCGGCCGACGACGGTCCGCAACTCGGCACGGTTCGGCGTCACCACGGTTGCGCCGGAATACTTCGAGAAATCGTCGCCCTTCGGGTCAACCAGAACCTGCTTGCCGGCTGCGTTTGCCAGCCGGATCATCTCGCCAATGTGCGTCAGGCCTCCCTTGCCATAGTCGGAGAGGATCACCGCGTCACAGTCGGCCACCCGGACAGCGAACTCCGCCAGTTTTGCGCGCAGGACCTCGTGCGATGGCCAAGTCTCGAAGTCGATGCGCAACAACTGCTGCTGGCGGCCGATCACACGCAGCTTGACCGTCGTGCTGATCGCCGGATCGACATGCAGGCTGACGTCGATACCGCTGGCTGCCAGCAACTGCTGCAGGCTGCGGCCCGCCTCGTCATCGCCGACGACCGACAGCAGGGTGGCGTGCGCCCCCAGCGCGGCGACGTTGCGCGCGACGTTCGCCGCGCCGCCCGGCCGCTCTTCGCTGCGGCCAATACGGACCACCGGCACCGGCGCCTCGGGCGAGATGCGCGCGACATCGCCGAACCAGTAGCGGTCGAGCATGACGTCGCCGACGATCAGCAGGCGCGCCGCCGACAGATCAGGCAGCCGCATCGACGCTCCGATCGGGCGCAGCCAGATGCCATGCCAGCCTGGCGTCGCGCGCAGCAGGCAACGATGAATGCACGGGAGACTCCTAGGGTGTCAGGTCGAACTCTTCGCTGCGCTTGGGGGAATAGGTCTCCCAGCCGCCGCAGGCCGGACAGCGCCAGTAGAACTGGCGCGCCTTGAAGCCGCAATTATCGCACCGATAGCGCGCCAGGCGGCGCGTGTACGTCTGCACGATGCCTTTCGCCAGCTCAAGGTCGGGACGACTCTCGGCACTGGCGAGCAACAGTCTCGCCTCGAGAAGCTTGTCGAAGCCGAGCAGCGTCGGGTTCCGCTTCAGCTCGTCACGCACCAGTTCGTAGGCGGCCTCCGCGCCATCGCCCTCGAGGACGAGCTGAAAAACCACATCCAGCAGGTCGAGCGACGGATAGTGCTCGAGATAGCCGCGCAGCAGTCTGAGGCCTGCATCCCGCCGGTCGAGCTTGCGGAAGGCGCCGAGCAGACGCTGCGCCACCAGTGCCAGATAGGCCGGGTCCTGCTGTTCGATCCGCTGCCAGGACTCGATGGCGGCCTCCCACTGCTCCTCCTGCAACAGCATGTCGCCCCACAGCAGGCTGGCGCGAACACACTTGCGATTGCGCTCGAGCGCCGTCTGCAGGTAGCCCGCGGCGAGATCGCGGCGTGAACGAATGATCTCGGCTGCCGCGAGCTCGCAATGGTACTCGGCGATTTCCTTGTGCGAAGCAAAGTCCGGCAGCTCCGAAGCGATCGCGATCGCTTTCTCCCAATGTTTCTCGAGCTGATAGATTTCGAGCAGGTTGCGCTTCGCCTCCTCGCCGAGCTCGGAGTCGCGCAGCTTGTCGAAGACCGCTTCCGCGCGATCGAGCAGGCCTGCCTTGAGGTAGTCCTGCCCGAGCTCCGCCAGTGCCTGCAGTTTCAGATCGTGCTTCAGGTCTTCGCGCTCGATGAGATTCTGGTGCATGCGGATCGCGCGATCGGTTTCGCCGCGCCGGCGGAACAGGCTGCCGAGCGCGAAGTGCAGTTCGATCGTCTGCGGATCGACCTTGACCGCCTCGACGAAAGCCTCGATGGCGCGGTCGGGCTGCGCATTGAGAAGAAAGTTGAGCCCCTGGAAGTACGAACGCGGCAGTGCGCGCGACTCGCGCACCAAGTGGCGGATGTCGATCCGTGCCGCCAGCCAGCCGAGGCCGAAGAAGAGCGGGAAGAGCAGCAGCTGCCAGTAGTCGAACTCAATCATTGATCAGGCTTTCCAGGTGCCACGCGATGGCCGGCCGGCAGGGGGACATGCGGATCCGGCAGACCCCTTGCCACAAGCGCATCGATCAGCTCCCACAGACACAGAAACGGGCGGCGACTCTCGTCGCCGCCCGTCACCTGCCACGGCCCGGCGAGCCGGGGCCATGCTTCACTCCGGCGCGGCGTCCACGCGCTCACGCAACTCCTTGCCAGCCTTGAAATGCGGTACCCATTTTTCCGGCACCTCGACTTTCTCGCCGGACTTCGGGTTGCGCCCGACGCGCGGCGGCCGATAGTTCAGGGCAAAGCTGCCGAAACCGCGAATCTCGATCCGGTCACCTCTGCCCAGTGCCTCTGCCATCGCCTCGAGAATCATCTTCACCGACAGGTCAGCGTCCTTGGCAACGAGTTGCGGGAAGCGCCGGGCCAGTTCGGCGATCAGGTCCGACTTGGTCATCCCCCAGCCTTACTGCGGATTGTTCAGCTTGGCCTTGAGCAAGGCACCCAGGTTCGTCGTTCCCGAACTGGCGCTGCTGTCGGCCGAGAACTTCTGCATCGCCTCGTGCTGTTCCGCCTGTTCGCGGGCCCTGATCGAGAGACTGATCGAACGCGTCTTGCGATCGACGTTGATGATCATCGCCTCGATCCGGTCGCCTTCCTTGTATACCTTGGTGAGGTCGTCGATGCGCTCGCGCGAGACCTCGGAGGCACGCAGGTAGGCTTCGATGTCGCCCTCGAGCATAACCACGGCGCCACGCGCATCGACCGACTTGATGACGCCGCGGGCGATGCTGTTCTTGTCGTGCGTCGCGATGTAGCTGGTGTAGGGATCGCCATCGAGCTGCTTGATGCCAAGCGAGATGCGCTCCTTGTCGGTATCGATCGCCAGCACCACCGCGTCCACCTCGTCGCCCTTGCGGAAGTTGCGGATCGCCTCCTCGCCGGGAACCGACCACGACAGATCCGAGAGGTGAACGAGACCGTCGATGCCGCCCGGCAGGCCGATGAAGACGCCGAAGTCGGTGATCGACTTGATCGCCCCGCGCACCCGGTCGCCCTTCTTGTAGTTCATCGAGAACTCGTCCCACGGATTGGCCGCACACTGCTTCATGCCGAGCGAGATGCGGCGGCGATCCTCGTCGATCTCGAGGATCATCACCTCGACCTCGTCGCCAAGCTGGACGACCTTCGACGGGTGGACGTTCTTGTTCGTCCAGTCCATCTCCGAGACATGTACCAGACCCTCGATTCCCTGCTCGATCTCGACGAAGGCGCCGTAGTCGGTCAGGTTGGTCACCTTGCCGAAGAGGCGGGTCGTCGGCGGGTAACGGCGCGAGATGCCGACCCACGGATCCTCACCGAGTTGCTTGAGGCCGAGCGACACCCGGTTCTTTTCCTGGTCGAACTTGAGAATCTTGGCCTGCACTTCGTCGCCGACTGCCAGCACCTCGGACGGGTGGCGGACACGACGCCACGCGAGATCGGTGATGTGCAGCAGGCCATCGATGCCGCCGAGGTCGACGAAGGCGCCGTAATCGGTGATGTTCTTCACCACGCCCTTGACGACGCTGCCTTCGCGCAGCGCCGCGAGCAGCGCTTCGCGCTCTTCGCCGACGCTCGCCTCGAGGACGGCGCGGCGCGACACCACCACGTTGTTGCGCTTGCGGTCGAGCTTGATGACCTTGAACTCGTAGGTCTTGCCTTCGTACGGCGTCGTGTCCTTGACCGGACGCATGTCGACCAGCGAACCCGGCAGGAACGCCCGCACGCTGTTGGTCATCACGGTCAGGCCACCCTTGACCTTGCCGGTGATCGTGCCGGAGACCAGGCTGCCATCGTTGAGCGCCTGCTCGAGCGCGTTCCAGGCTGCGACCCGCTTCGCCCGGTCGCGCGACAGACGGGTCTCGCCGAAACCGTTCTCGAGCTGCTCGATCGCGACCTGGACGAAATCGCCGACCTTGACTTCGATGGCGCCCTGGTCGTTGAGGAATTCCGCAAGTTCGATATAGCTCTCGGACTTGAGGCCGGCATTGACGACGACGAAGTTCTGGTCGATGCGCACGACTTCCGCGGTGATGACCTCGCCGGGCCGCATTTCCTGGCGACCGAGGCTCTCTTCGAAAAGTTGGGCAAAGCTTTCCTGCATGGTGGGATTGGCTGACATATGGATTGACTGACCTGACCGCATGGCTGCGGGGTGAGTTGATGACGATCACCCGCCCTGCCCGTTGCCGCGCGCTCCCTGCGACGGCAGGCCAACGCTTCGCACGCAGCGGCGGGGCAACCCCCTGCCGACAGCGGCCGCAGCAACGATGCATCTGGCTGGTGACACCTGCTGGCGAACGGCAGCTGCCGTTTCACCCTTTTTCCGGAACCTCGTTGACCCAGCCCAGCACCTGCGCCACCGCTGTTTCGATGGTCAGGTCCGTCGTGTCGAGCAACTCGGCATCCGAACTCGGCAGCATCGGCGCAACGCTGCGCTGGCCATCTCTGGCGTCGCGCTCCGCGAGGTCCTGCACGAGATCGCGGATATTAGCAGCGATTCCTTTGTCGATCAACTGCTTAAGGCGCCTCTCCGCACGCTTCTCGAGACTGGCGGTGAGAAACACCTTGCTCGTCGCATCCGGGAAGACCACCGTGCCCATGTCGCGCCCGTCGGCCACCAGGCCGGGCGGGCGCCGGAATGCCCGCTGCCGGAAGAGAAGCGCGCTGCGCACGGCCGGCAGCGCCGCCACCAGCGACGCCGCACGCGAGATCTCCTCGCTGCGGATGGCATCGCCGACCTCGTCGCCGGCGAGACGGATCGACGTCCCGGCAAACTCGACGTCGAGCGTCGCCGCGATCGCCGCCACCGCTGCCTCATCGTCGGCAGCGGCGCCGGCGCGCAGCGCGGCGAGCGCCGTCAACCGGTAAAGGGCGCCCGAATCGAGGTAGTGCCAGCCGAGCGCCTGCGCCACGCGCGCGGCGATCGTTCCCTTGCCCGAGGCCGAGGTGCCATCGACCGCAACCACCGGCACCGGTCGCGTCATCGCCGCGAAGCGCTCGAAATAGTCGGGAAAGGTCTTGCCGACGGTGCGCGGATCATTGATCCGCAGCGGTGCGCCGCGGGCGGCGAGCGACAGGCACATGGCGATGCGGTGATCGTCGTAGGTGTCGATCACCGCCGGCAGCAGCGACTCCGTCGCGCCCGGCGGATGGACACGGATGAAATCCTCGCCGCTGTCGACGCGCACGCCGAGCTTGCTGAGTTCGCTCGCCATCGCGGCGATGCGGTCGGTCTCCTTCACGCGCCAGCTGGCGATGTTGCCGAGCGTCGTCGGCCCGCGGGCAAAAAGCGCCACCGTCGCCAGCGTCATCGCCGCGTCCGGGATGTGGTTGCAGTCGAGTTCGATGCCGCGCAGGCTGCCGGCGCCGGGGGCCGCCGCCTCGATCCAGTTTTCGCCGAGCGTGATGCGCGCGCCCATCGCCACCAGCGCGTCGGCGAAGCCGACGTCGCCCTGGATCGAATCCCTTCCCACTCCCTCGACGCGCACCGGCCCGCCAGCGATGGCGCCGAGCGCCAGGAAATACGACGCCGACGACGCGTCGCCTTCGACAGGCAGCACCCCGGGCGACCGGTAGACGCTGCCGGCGGCGACAGTGAAGCGTTGCCAGCCGTCGCGCTGCACGAGCACACCGAAGCGCGCCATCATTGCCAGCGTCATCTCGACGTAGGGCCGCGAGATCAGCTCGCCGACGATCTCGACCGTCGTCTCGGCGCCGCGCAGCGGCAGCGCCATCAGCAGCCCGCTGAGGAACTGGCTCGAGACATCGCCGCGCAGGCGGACGACGGCTGCGGCGGAAGGTCGCGGCGGCCGGATCAGCAGTGGCGGGAAGCCCTCGCCCGCCAGGTAGTCGATCTCCGCGCCGAGCTGCCGCAGGCCATCGACGAGATCGGCAATCGGCCGCTCGTGCATGCGCGGCACGCCCGACAGGCGATAGGTGCCGCCGGCCAGCGCGAGCACCGCCGTCAGCGGCCGGAAAGCGGTGCCGGCATTGCCGAGGAAGAGTTCGGCCGTGCGCACCGGCAGCGCGCCGGCGACGCCGTCGACAACGAACGCGCCGTCACCCGCCGGCTCGATGCCGACGCCCAGCGTGCGCAGTGCGTCGAGCATGCGCGCGGTGTCATCCGAGGCGAGCAGGTCGCGGATCTCGCTGCGCCCACTGGCCAGCGCCGCCAGCAGCAGGACGCGGTTGGAGAGGCTCTTCGATCCCGGCAGGCGCAGCGTGCCGGCGGCCGAAACGAACTGTGGCAGGTCGAGGAAAGCGGCGCTCATCGGCCACCCCGGCGCTCGCCCCAGTCGCGCCGTGCCCGCCGCGCGATGTCGAAGACCTCTTCCAGCCGCGCGCCGTCGGCCGCCTGCAGCGAATCGCGCAGGGCGTCGAGCTGCGCGCGGTAGCGATCGAGCTCCTCGAGCAGCGCCAGCCGATTGGCGAGGCAGATGTCGCGCCACATCTCCGGATGGCTGGCGGCGATGCGCGTGAAATCACGGAAACCGCTGGCGGCAAAATCGAACAGCAGTTCGCGGTTGTCGCGCCCCGCCAGTTCATGCACCAGCGCGAAGGACAGCAGGTGCGGCAGGTGGCTGACGGCAGCGAAGATGCGGTCGTGCTCGGCGGCACTCAGTTCGCGGATGATCGCGCCGCAAGCCTCCCAGGCGGTGCGGACACAGGCGATGCTGGCGGCGTCGTTCTCCGGCAGCGGCGTCAGCACCACCTGCCGATCGCGGTACAGGTCGGCGCGCGCCGCCGCCGCGCCGCTGTTCTCCGCACCGGCGATCGGATGCGCCGGGACGAACTGGCCGATGCGCCCGCCGAAGTGTTCGCGCGCCGCCGCCACGACGTCTTCCTTGGTGCTGCCGGCGTCAGTGACGACGGTCTGCGGGCCGAGACAGGGCGCGATGCGCGCCATGATCTCGCCGCTCATGCCGACCGGCGCAGCGATCAGGACCAGATCGGCGCCGTACACCTCCTGGCCGATGTTGAAACCGACGCGATCGAGAATCCCGAGTCGCAACGCCTGGTTCAGCGAGCCCAGGGTACGGCCGAAACCGACCACCTCGCCGACCTGCCCGGCCGCCTTCAGCGCCAGCGCGAACGAACCGCCGATCAGGCCGGCACCGAAGACCACCACGCGCCCGAACGGCGCCGCGCCGCTCATCGCCGCACCCCGCTGCCGGCGTTCACAGCGCCCCCTCGAGCGCCGCCAGGAAGCGGGCGTTTTCACCCTCGCTGCCGATCGTCACCCGCAGCCAGTCGGGCAGCCCGTAGCCGGCGATCGGCCGCACGATCACCCCCTGCCGCAGCAGCTTCTCGTTCGTCTGTGCCGCGTCGGCGAGACGGAAGCTGACGAAGTTGCCGTGCGACGGGATGTGCGTCAGCCCGAGCCGCTTCAGGCCGGCAACGATCTGTTCCATGCCTGAGCGGTTCAACGCGTAGCTGTCGGCGACGAAGCGGTGGTCGTCGAGTGCCGCCCGCGCCGCCGCCAGCGCCAGGTTGTTGCAGTTGAACGGCTGCCGCACCCGGTTCAGCAGGTCGGCGATTGCCGGCGAGGTCAGCGCGTAGCCGATGCGCAACCCGGCGAGACCATAGATCTTCGAGAAGGTGCGGGTGATCACCAGATTCGGCAGGTCGGCCAGCCAGCTGCTCGTCTCGACGCGTTCGGCCGGTGGCAGGTACTCGTTGTACGCCTCGTCGAGCACCACCACCACGTCGCGCGGCAGCGAGACGATGAAATCGCGCAGGACCGCCGCCGGCAGGAAGGTGCCGGTCGGGTTGTTCGGATTGGCGATCCACAGCACCCGCGTGTCCGCCCGGATCGCCGCCCGCATCGCCGCCGGGTCGTGCCCGTAGTCACGCGCGGCGACGGCGATCGGCTCGGCGCCGGCGGCGAGCGTCGCCAGCGGATAGACGGCGAAGGCGTACTGCGCGAAGACTGCCGATCGTCCCGGCGCCAGGAACACCCGTGCGACGAGGTCGAGGACGTCGTTCGAACCGTTGCCGAGGACGATCTGCCCGGCGTCGAGACCGCTGCGCTCGGCCAGCGCCTGCAGCAGCGCGAACTGGTCGGGATAGCGCGCCAGATCGTCGATCGCCGCCAGCACCGCCGCGCGCGCCTTCGGGCTCATGCCGAGCGGGTTCTCGTTCGATGCCAGCTTGACGATCCGGTCGACCGCCAACCCCATCTCGCGCGCCAGCTCGCTGATCGGCTTGCCCGGCTGGTAGGGTGAAATCGCCCGCACATAGGGCAGGGACTGCTCGCTGAGTGCCATCATCGGTCCTCGATCAAGTGGGCCCGCTGCGCCGGCGGCCAGCGACCGCCTTGCGCGCGCGGAGCGGGCCGCCGGTCAATAGGCGGCCACCGGGTACGAGCCCAGCAGCTTCAGGTACGGCGCCCGCTGCGCCAGCTCGGCGAGCGCGCGGCGCAGCGACTCGTCGTCGCGGTGACCGTCGAGGTCGACGAAGAAGACGTACTCCCAGAGCGTGTGCCGCGCCGGCCGTGACTCCAGCCGCGTCATCGACACGCCGGCATCCGCGAACGGGGCCAGCAGGCCGCTGAGGGCGCCCGTCTGGTTCTGCGCCGACATGATCAGCGAGGTCTTGTCGCGTCCGGAACGACCGGCGTCCTGCCGGCCGAGGACGGCAAAGCGGGTGGTGTTGTTCGGCTCGTCCTCGATGTTGCTCGCCAGTTCCGGCAGCCGGTAGCGTTCCGCCGCCGCCTGCCCGGCGATCGCCGCCGCACCGGCCTCGGCCGCCGCCAGTTGCGCCGCCTGCGCGTTGCTGCCGACCGGCACCCGCTGTGCCAGCGGCAGCGAGCGGTTGAGCCACTCGTGGCACTGCGCCAGCGACTGCGCGTGTGAGTACACCTTGTGCACCCCGGCGAGCGCCGTCTCCTTCGACAGCAGATGCTGGTGGATGCGCAGGACGACCTCGCCGCAGATCTTCAGCGGTGTCGTCAGCAGCAGGTCGAGCGTCCGCCCGACGGCACCCTCGGTCGAATTCTCGATCGGCACCACGGCGTAGTCGGCGTGCTGCGCCTCGACCTCGCGGAAGACGTCGTCGATCGAGACCTGCGGCAGCAGCCGTGCCGCATGCCCGAAATGCTTCACCGCCGCGCTCTCGGAAAAGGTGCCGAGCGGGCCGAGGAAAGCGATGCCGAGCGGCTGCTCGAGCGACAGGCAGGCCGACATCACCTCGCGGAAGAACCAGGTCAGGCTCTCGTTCGACAGCGGTCCGGTGTTCATCCCCTGGATCCGCTGCAGCACCTGCGCCTCGCGCTCCGGGCGGTAGATGAAACCCGCCTCGCCGTGCCGCGCCTTGATCTCGCCGACCTGCTGCGCCAGCCGCGCACGCCGGTTGAGCAGCGCCAGCAGGTCGTCGTCGACCTCGTCGATCTGCCGCCGGACGAGCGCCAGCTCGCGTTGCAGATCGTCGCTCATGCGCCCGCCCGCGACATCCGCTGGCGGCACGCGGGCGGCAGCAGCAGCCTGATCATTCCGCCGCCGGCGTGTCGGGATCCGCCGCCGGGGCTGCGGGCGCCGCCACCGGCTCGGGCGCCGCCGCTTCGCCCGGCGCCGCCTCGTCCTCGCTCTCGACGACCTTCTCGAGCCCGGCGAGCTTCTCGCCGGCGTCGAGCGCGATCAGCGTCACCCCCTGCGTCGCCCGCCCGAGTTCGCGGATCTCGCGCACGCGCGTGCGGATCAGCACACCGCCGGTGGTGATCAGCATGATCTCGTCGTCGTCGCGCACGAGACGCGCGGCGACGACGCGACCGTTGCGCCCGCTGGCGGCGATCGCGATCACCCCCTGCGTGCCGCGGCCCGAGTGGCGGAAATCGGCCAGCGCCGTGCGCTTGCCATAACCATTCTCGGTCGCCACCAGCACCGTCTGCTGCTCGTTGTCGGCGACCAGCAGCGACAGCACCTGCTGCTGCTCGCCGAGCTTCATGCCGCGGACGCCGCGCGCCGTGCGTCCCATCGGCCGCACGTCCTCCTCGTCGAACCACACCGCCTTGCCGGAATCGGAAACCAACACCACGTCCTGCCTGCCGTTGGTGATCTCGGCGCCGATCAGGAAATCGTCGGCATCGAGCGCGACGGCGATGATGCCGCTGCGCCGCGGGTTCGAGAAGTCCGACAGCGGCGTCTTCTTCACCGTCCCCTGCGCCGTGCACATGAAGATGAAGCGGTCGTCGGTGAACTCCTTCACCGGCAGGATGGCGCTGATCTTCTCGCCGTCCTCGAAGGGGAAGAGGTTGACGATCGGCTTGCCGCGGCTGGTGCGCGTCCCCTGCGGCACCTCATAAACCTTCAGCCAGTAGACGCGGCCGCGGTTGGTGAAGCAGAGGATGAAATCGTGCGTATTGGCGACGAACAGGTGATCGATGAAATCATCGGTCTTCATCGCCGCCGCCTGCTTGCCGCGCCCCCCGCGGCGCTGCGCGCGGTAATCGGCGAGCGGCTGCGACTTGATGTAGCCGGTGTGCGACAGCGTCACCACCATGTCGAGCGGCGTGATGAAATCCTCGATCGCCAGATCCTGCGTGCTGACGACGATCTCCGACCGCCGCCGGTCGCCGAACTGGGCCCGGATCGCCGTCAGCTCGTCGCGGATCATCTCGGTGATCCGTTCCGGCCGCGCCAGGATGTCCATCAGGTCGGCGATGCGCTCGAGCAGCTCGGCGTAGTCACCGACGATCTTCTCGCGCTCGAGGCCGGTCAGCCGCTGCAACCGCAGATCGAGGATCGCCTGCGCCTGCACCTCCGACAGCAGGTAGCCGCTCTGCGACAGGCCGTACTCGATGCCGAGTCCGTCCGGCCGCGTCGCGTCGAGCGCCGCCCGCGCCAGCATCTCGGCCACCGTCGGCGACTGCCAGAGCCGGCCCATCAGCCCGCGACGCGCATCGGCCGGCGTCGGCGACGACTTGATCAGGGCGATGATCTCGTCCACGTTGTCGAGCGCCACCGCCAGCCCTTCCTGGATGTGCGCCCGCTCGCGCGCCTTGCGCAGCTCGAAGACGCTGCGCCGCGTCAGCACCTCGCGCCGGTGCCGCAGGAAGCACTCGAGCAGCTGCTTCAGGTTGAGCAGGCGCGGCTGGCCATCGACCAGCGCCACCATGTTCATGCCGAAGGTGTCCTGCAACTGCGTCTGCTTGTACAGGCAGTTGAGCACCACCTCGGCCACCTCGCCACGCTTGAGCTCGATGACGACGCGCATGCCGGACTTGTCGGACTCGTCGCGCAGGTCGGAGATGCCCTCGATGCGCTTCTCGTTGACCAGCTCGCCGATCTTCTCGAGCAGGGTGCGCTTGTTCACCTGGTAGGGCAGCTCGTCGACGATGATCGCCTGCCGATGGCCGCGGTCGATGTCCTCGAAATGCACCTTGGCGCGCATGATGACGCGGCCGCGGCCACTGCGGTAGCCCTCGCGCACGCCGGCGACACCGTAGATGATGCCGGCGGTCGGGAAATCGGGCGCCGGCAGCAGGTCGATCAGCTCGTCGATCGTCACCGCCGGATTGTCGAGCAGCGCCAGGCTGGCGTCGATCACCTCGCCGAGATTGTGCGGTGGAATGTTCGTCGCCATGCCGACGGCGATTCCCGACGAGCCGTTGATCAGCAGGTTCGGGATGCGCGCCGGCAGGACCAGCGGCTCCTCCTCGGCGCCATCGTAGTTCGGCCCGAAATCGACCGTCTCCTTGTCGATGTCGGCGAGCAGCTCGTGCCCGATGCGCGCCATGCGCACTTCGGTGTAGCGCATCGCCGCCGCATTGTCGCCATCGACCGAGCCGAAGTTGCCCTGCCCGTCGATCAGCATGTAGCGCAGCGAGAAATCCTGCGCCATGCGCACGATGGTGTCGTACACCGCCCTGTCGCCGTGCGGATGGTACTTGCCGATGACGTCGCCGACGACACGCGCCGACTTCTTGTACGGCTTGTTCCAGTCGTTCGACAGCTCGTGCATGGCGAACAGCACGCGCCGGTGCACCGGTTTCAGGCCATCGCGCGCGTCGGGCAGCGCACGCCCGACGATGACACTCATCGCGTAGTCGAGATACGAACGACGCATCTCGTCTTCGAGACTGATCGGGAGGGTTTCCTTGGCGAAGGCTTCCATCTTCTTTCCGCTGGCGACGCGACTTCGGGGGCCCTGTCGGCGTCTTCTTCGAGCCCGGGATTCTATCATGGCGGGACTGCCGCGGGCCGCGCACGCTGCGCTTGACGGAGGTTCTGCGCTGGCAACTGGGCGGCAAGGATGACGTAGCGGCGTTCGTCCCGTCCCCAACTGACCCAGCACTTCGTCGTTCACGTTCGCGCGCCGCAAGTCGTGCATCCACCGTGGCACGGTCTACGTTCGGCCTGGACTCCACCGGCAACTTGGGGTGTGCCAGCAGTTCGTCGTCTCATGGCCCGTTTAGGGCCATGAACTCGAGGGAACAAGGCGGACGCTGACGACTACCTTCAGCGCGTCGAGACCGGCACACCCGGAGAAGACCTTCTCCGGCGTGTAGCCCTCGAGGTTCGCCTAGCACTTCGCTGCCGAGCGCCATCGCGCTGTCCGCGGCGCACGTCTTCAGGCGACGCAGGCGGGCAAGCCGCAGCGCTTCGAGTTGCTGCCGATTGGTTTCGGCGCCAGCAAAGACGAGTGACCGTGAAAGTGGCGTCAGCGACTTGCGGACCCCCCTTCTCCCTTGCGCGGGATAAGGGCAGCGGTGAGGGAAACGGTCAGGACTCTCATCATCAGGGGTGCCTCGACAGTCATGACCATTGGCCCGAAGCCATCCAACAAGCCCCTCGCCGTCCGAAGCATTTCGCCGGTGCCCCGAGGGTGCCCGGCGAGGCTCAAATATTCCTCCGAATTAGTTCCCAATTGGGAGGAATCTGATTGACAATACGGAAACGTTGAGAAGAGAAGGGAAATGGGCAGCGAGAGCCGCTTGGCGACCCTGAAGCTCCGCAACCGATGCTCATGCGGCTCTGCCAAGGCCAGGAACTCAGCGGAGTGGAGCATGAAGCGCAGAGATCGAGGGGGCAGCGACGTCGGAGGCGGACGACGTTCGGACGCGACCAAACTGCCGACATCACCGCCCACTGCCGGTCCGTAATCGTTCACCCCCCTTAAGAAAAGGCGCCAGCCTGATGATTTGTATGGCATAGTTGCGGAACTTGCAGACGACCTGACAGATGCGGCACGATGCACCTGAGCAAACATGACCTGTTCCAGATGAACGACGAGTGGCTGAAGAAGCTGCCGGCGGAGCTCTTGCTGGAAGTGTCGAAGCGCCTGTTGCACGACGTGAAGGAGTTGCAGGATCGGCTGAATCAGAACCCGGGCAACAGCTCGCGTCCGCCGACCAGCCAACCGCCCTGGGCGAAGACAGGTGGCTCGGAGGAACAGAGTGGCGCGGCGGACGAGCGCGATACTGCCGACGTCGCTGCGGAGACGGCGGGAAGCTCGACGGAAGAGACGGAACAGGCTCCACCGGTTTATGGCCAGCGGCCATCGGCCCAGAAGGGGTCTGGGAAGCGCCCGGGCAAGCAGCCGGGCAGCGCAGGCCATGGCCGTAGTCAGAAGCTGGCGATCACCGCCCGGTGCGAGCACCGTCCCGAGATCTGCGCCGCGTGTGCGGCAGCGTTGTGGGGCGATGCGGCTTCGCAGGCTTACACGGCCTGGGACGAAGTCGACATTGCGCCGCCGGTCGAGGGCCTGATCGGGTTGACGTTCAGCGTCACCCGTCACACGCTGCTGGAAGTGAGCTGCTCCTGCGGCCATGTCAGCCGTGCGCAACCTTGGCGGGCGCCGGCCGACGGGCAATGGGATAAGGTCGAACTGGGGGAATGGCGTCTCGTGGGTCCCCGCTTGTCCGGGGTGATCGTCCTGCTGGCGCTGCGCATGCGCCTGTCGCGGGCGCGCATTCGCGAATTGCTGATGGAACTGTTCGAGTTGACGCTGAGTACCGGTGTCATCGACGAAACCATCCGTGAAGCGGGCCGCGCCAGTCTGCCGCTGGAGGACGCCTTGGTGGCCGACATCGTGCAGGCAGCGCAATTGCATGTCGATGAGACCTCGTGGCCGGAGTCCGGCACGCTGCTGTGGCTGTGGGCGTTGGTGACGACGCACACGGTGCTGTTCCTGATCGGCCCGCGCAGCCGGGAAATGCTGGAGAACGCCCTGCAGGACGGTTTTGCCGGCCTGCTCATCAGCGATGGCTACGGCGTCTATCGCGCCTGGGCAAACCGCTTGCGTTGCTGGCCGCACCTGCTGCGCAAACTGAGAGGGCTGGCTGAATCGAGCGATGCGCGAGTCTCCGGGGTGGGGCAAGAGATGGAAGGCATCATGAAGACGCTGATGGCCGCCATCTACGCGGCGCGGATCGATCCACCCCCGGAAGGACTCCCGGCCCGCTACGCGAACGAGATCAAACGACTACGGTATCTGTGCGAAGCGCATCAGACGGATCAGCACTCGGTGCTGCGTGGCGTCGTGCGCGAATTCCTCTACGACTGGGACGTGATCCTGCGCCCGGTCGCCGAGCCCCACCTGCCGCCTTCCAACAACGCCGCCGAACAGGCGCTGCGGCACTGGGTGATTTCGCGCGCCATCAGCCACGGCACACGCTCTGAAGAGGGCTCCCGTGCCTTCGCTTTCCTCGCCAGCCTCATCGAAACCTGTCGCCGTCGCGGAGCATCCGCCTGGCAGTACCTCGGCACCGTCATCGCCGCCGCTCGCAAAGGCTTGCAGCTCCCCGCCATCCCGGCAACCGTGTAGGGGAGTGAATGATTACACTTGCGGTGTCCGTGCGAAGCCACTGGGGCCTGGAGAATCGACTTCACTGGGTGCTCGACGTCAGCTTTGGCGAAGATGCCAGCACCGTGCGCAAGGACAACGCTCCACAGAACCTCTCACTCCTGAAGGAGATCGTCCTCAACCTGATTCGCCTGGATGCGGCCGACAAGACCAAGACCAGCCTGCGCCGGACGCGCAAACGTGCCGCTTGGGACAACGACGTTCGGCTCCGGATTCTCGGTCTCACGCCGCTATGACAACCGAGTGCGGAGACCCGGGTATACCCACAAACAGGCGGTCTTGGCCTTTTGCCTTCTTAGCGGTCATGCTTATGATAATGGATGTAACGCACAACAGTGGGCGTACACAACCACTTCGCGCCTTCTCGATAAATGTAATGCCCAAGCCCAACATCGTGCCCGGAGACTACCTTGAGTGGCTCGACGACAAGCGCATCATTTTTACTGCAAACACCCAACGGGGATCTCGTGCCAATTCCCTTTACCGATGGGATATCCCCGACGCCGTTACTATGATTGCAACCGCCACAAGAAAGATTTGCTTTGACGGTAAAATTCTCTACGCTATCGGAACCTTTGGCCAGACCACACTCCAGCGCATCCGCCTGACACCCCCCGATTTCTCGTCTTACACGGTATTGCCATCGACCGACCATGATTCTCAGGGCACCTATTTTGACGACCAGCAATGTCTGAACAGAGCTATACCGACGAGCTTACTCGATCGCTCTTGGGTTCGACTGGCACCACCGGATGGATATCTCGATTTCGGCCCAATTCAGTTTCAATCTGCTCCCGTTCGGGTGGCTATAGTCAGCGATGACGGCTTAGATCGACGAGAAACCGACTTATTGCTAAACGCACCGATTTTACCGATAGTTACTAAGTTTCTCCCAAAGCATGCGTACTTTTTTCACAGCCTGAATTTCACTCCCGAGGAAAAGACACGGTGGCGAAGCGGAGGATTTATTAACTCGTGGTTTATAAGTCGAGATGGATTCTTTGAATCCGTCAAAATTCCATCGGGCAGATGGGCGTTCAATGACGGAACGATCCTCATCGTACCTGCCCGAAGCGGCTTTGTAATTGTGGCTCACGGGTTTTCCAAAACAGGGGAACCGGGAAGCGCAGGCGCCTACTACTTACGTTCCCAGACCGAATCGCAACAACTCGTTTCCGGCTTTGTCAAGAACCCTAAGGTATCTCCGAATGGATGCAGACTAGCGTTTGTATCTGGGGAGTCTGCTGAACTCCTCTTCAAAACCACGAAAACCTCATCTAGAAGTCTTATAGTAATAGATCTTTGCGAAGAAAGGGGCTAATCAATGGCAACCCAAGGCGACTTTTTGGATGCAGCTTTTGCGAGCTATGAAGATGCAAGCTACCCCCCGCCGCAGGGCTTCACAAAGTCCGGAAACCCTCTGCATACGATCAACAACCCAGCAACCGGGCTCTATGTGACGGTGTATGTCAACCCCTCAAGCCAAGAATACATTGTTGCATTTAGGGGTACAGAGAATAGCAGAGACTGGGTAAACAACGCTAACCGAGGCTGGCCCCAGTACGAACAGAACCAGATACAAATACAGGGCCTGCTCAGCAGTCTTGCAACCAGCGGAAATAGAGTCCACATCACAGGACACAGCCTCGGTGGGGCATTAGCTCAATTTGCCGCTTATGATTATGCTGCTTCGCACCTGAATGCCAAGAATGAGATTTCTCTAACCACATGGAATGCTCTTGGCGCTCTTTGGGGATTGACCCAAAATCGGAGCTACGACCCCTCTGTCATGAATGGACTCTCCGCCACTCATTTCTATAGATACGACGACTTCGTCTCGAAGCTTGGCGAAGGCCACGTCGGAGGCCAAACCGTGGAACTGCGTGATCCGAATGATCAGTTTGAAGACATACTTACTGCCCATGGAAAACAAGCCCTACAATCCAGCCTGGCAAGCGGTAGTAGTGTCGTCAAATCGCCCAGCTACCTTCCTATCAGCGATGTCAGCCAGTTTGTAGCGGGCAATTTCCTGGACGGCATCCTTAAAATCAAGGACGGTAACTACGGCAAGGGTTTAGGCGATATCGCAGAGAGCATAATCGCTCTCTCTGTTCCAGGTGTCAAAGAAGTCTTAGCGATTAATCTAGGGATTCTCACTGGAGCGGCTCTAAACCACTGGGTAAAATCCGACGCGATTCCCTTTGTTGAAGCTGAGATCGAGGCATTCGTTCAGGCAACCCTAGACACCGCAGCCGATCTGGCCGCCAAGGCGAAGATGCTTGGACAGGTTGCCGTGGAGTTGGCTAATCAAGGAGCCGCTCAAATTGCAGACCTGGTTACCACGATTTCCATTGCGATACAAAATGCGCTCGGGTTTTCTGCCAATGCGGTTCAGGCAGTGACGGGTGTTATCGCACAGATCCTTGAGGATGGCTATTACGGGACAGCTGATTTTCTCGCCTCGTTCCTCGATTCCGTAGGTCTCTGGCTCCGCGATACCGCTTCGGACTTCCAGGACGCAATCGCTGCCGCCCTGCGCCGCTTACTGGATCCGATCATCGTTGATCTGGATGGCGACGGGATCGAACTGACGGCTCGCGCCGACTCCAATGTCGTCTTCGATATGGATGGCGACGGGCTGAAGGAATGGACGGGATGGATCGGCAAGGACGATGCGTTTCTCGTCATCGACGCGAACCTCAATGGCAAGATCGACTCGATTGCCGAGTTGATAGGCGATCAGAATCGATCCGGCTTCGCCGAGCTCGTCACTTACGATGCCAACGCTGACGGAATTCTAGATGCTGCAGATCCAACCTGGACCGAGTTTCGTCTGTGGCGCGATGCGAACAGCAATGGCGTCACGGATGCAGGGGAGCTGCTGACACTGGCTCAGGGTGGCATCAAGTCCATTGACCTGCACTACACCACGGTCAATTTCACTGCGGCAGGCAATCGCATCCACGAAACCTCGGTATTTGAGAAGACTGCGGGTGGAGTAGGCACTCTGGCCGATGCATGGCTGGACGTGGATAATGTCGCACAGCGTCTAGGGAGCATGGAAACGGGCAACACTACGGTCGACGGCCTGCCTAATGTCCGCAACTACGGCGACGTCCCGACACTACGCGAGGCGATGCTTGGTGACGTCGCTCTGACTACCTTGGTGAATACCGTCGTGAACCAGCAGCCCAATCAGTTGGCGGGCGTGCGAGAGCAGATCGAACAAATCCTCTTTCGCTGGGCCGACACGAACGATGTGGCGATTGATTCGCGTGGCCCAAATTTCGATGGCCGCGTGCTCGCAACCTTGGAAAAGTTATTGGGAACACCGTACCGTGCTGGCGGTATGAGCAACCCTACTCCGCAGGCGGTAGCCAACCTCGCCCAAGCCTGGGATCGCGTTGTGGACGGCATGGAAAGTCGTTTGCTCCTGGCTGGCCCGTTCAAGGACACCTTGCCCCCGACCGTTTATGATGCTGGTGTCGACCGCTTCGTCACGATCGGAACAATCGATGATGTGATCAACAGTATAAAGATCGGCCAGCCCGCGACAGACACTCTGGCGCGGGCCAACTATTGGGCCGCGGGCATTACTGTCATCAACCGCCTCGCTGAAGATTCGGGAAGCGATCCTGGTTCACTGGCTCATCGGAGCAAGATTCAGGCCGCGCTCGGGGAAATCGGTCTTGGGACCTTTCAGGATCTATTGCATGCGGGAATTTCCACCGCTGTTTTGCCGGCTGCGGGAACTCTCGACAAGGACGGCGTCTTTCGTCTCAGTGACGCCGCGGAAACGGCCAATCTTACGGCTGCTACCCAAGCGGTGTTCGCACTCGGGGGAGATGATCGCCTGATTGCCAGCAGAGCTCTCGGGTATGCCTCGGTGATGCTCGATGGTGGCCACGGTGCTGACACGCTGCAGGGCACAGACAATGCAGACTGGCTGGATGGCGGGGCGGGAGCGGACCGGATGATCGGTCTGGGCGGCGACGACACCTACATTGTGGACGACGCCGCTGATGTCGTGATCGAGAACTGGAGCGGCGGCACCGACACGGTGAAGAGCAGTGTCGACTACACGCTGGGCGGCGATCTCGAGCACTTGTCGCTGCTCGGCACCGCCAACCTCAAGGGCACCGGCAATGCACAGGCCAACACCCTGACCGGCAACAGCGGCGCCAACACACTCAGCGGCGGCGACGGCAACGACACCCTCGACGGGGGTGCCGGGGTGGACACCTTGGCGGGCGGCTTGGGCGACGATGTGTATTACCTCGACACGGCGGGCGAGACCGTCGTCGAGAACAAGAATGCCGGCAATGACAAGGTCTTCAGCAGCGTCAGCCACACGCTGGCGACGAACGTCGAAGCGCTCGAGTTGACCGGAGTCGCCAACATCAATGGCGTCGGCAATACACTGGCCAACACCCTGATCGGCAACGATGGCGCCAACACGCTCAACGGCAGCACTGGCGCCGACTGGCTGCAGGGCGGTCTGGGCAACGACATCTACGTCGTGGACGAGACTGGCGACCACGTTCAGGAGCAGGACGGTGGTGGCACCGACACCGTCCTGAGTTACATCAACTACAGCCTCGGCTGGACGCTGGAACATCTCACCCTCTTGGGCACCAGCGATATCGATGGCAGCGGCAACGACGGCAAGAACAAACTCACCGGCAACGCCGGCGACAACCGTCTCGATGGCGGTGCCGACGCGGACACCATGGCGGGCGGAGCCGGCGATGACACCTACTTCGTTGACGTTGCCGGCGACAGCGTCGTCGAAGCACTGGACGCCGGCGTGGACAGCGTGCGCAGCTACGCCAGTTTCACGCTGGCAGCGAACGTCGAGCATCTGACGCTGCTCGGGGATGCCGGTCTCAGCGGCACCGGCAACGCGCTGGCCAACCTGCTGACGGGCAACACCGGCGCGAACACGCTCACCGGGGGAGACGGCAACGACACACTCGATGGCGGCACGGGAGCGGACGTGCTCGCTGGGGGACTCGGCGATGATCGCTACTACACGGACGATGGCGGCGACACCGTCAGCGAAGCGGCGGCGGGTGGGGTCGACACGGTCTTCAGCAGCGTCAGCTGGATCCTGGGCAACCAGATCGAGAATCTCGTTCTCGGCGGCTGGTACGTCAACCTCGACGGCCAAGGCAATGCTCTGGCCAACCGCCTGACCGGCAACGACTGGAGCAACGTCCTCGACGGCCAAGGCGGTGCGGATATCCTGATCGGTCTGGGCGGCGACGACACCTATGTCGTCGATGATCCGGCGGACCTGGTGATCGAAGGACCGGTGGCCGGCACCGACACGGTGAAGAGCAGTGTCGACTACACGCTGGGCAGCGATCTCGAGCACTTGTCGCTGCTCGGCACCGCCAACCTCAAGGGCACCGGCAATGCACAGGCCAACACCCTGACCGGCAACAGCGGCGCCAACACACTCAGCGGCGGCGACGGCAACGACACCCTCGACGGGGGTGCCGGGGTGGACACCTTGGCGGGCGGCTTGGGCGACGATGTGTATTACCTCGACACGGCGGGCGAGACCGTCGTCGAGAACAAGAATGCCGGCAATGACAAGGTCTTCAGCAGCGTCAGCCACACGCTGGCGACGAACGTCGAAGCGCTCGAGTTGACCGGAGTCGCCAACATCAATGGCGTCGGCAATACACTGGCCAACACCCTGATCGGCAACGATGGCGCCAACACGCTCAACGGCAGCACTGGCGCCGACTGGCTGCAGGGCGGTCTGGGCAACGACATCTACGTCGTGGACGAGACTGGCGACCACGTTCAGGAGCAGGACGGTGGTGGCACCGACACCGTCCTGAGTTACATCAACTACAGCCTCGGCTGGACGCTGGAACATCTCACCCTCTTGGGCACCAGCGATATCGATGGCAGCGGCAACGACGGCAAGAACAAACTCACCGGCAACGCCGGCGACAACCGTCTCGATGGCGGTGCCGACGCGGACACCATGGCGGGCGGAGCCGGCGATGACACCTACTTCGTTGACGTTGCCGGCGACAGCGTCGTCGAAGCACTGGACGCCGGCGTGGACAGCGTGCGCAGCTACGCCAGTTTCACGCTGGCAGCGAACGTCGAGCATCTGACGCTGCTCGGGGATGCCGGTCTCAGCGGCACCGGCAACGCGCTGGCCAACCTGCTGACGGGCAACACCGGCGCGAACACGCTCACCGGGGGAGACGGCAACGACACACTCGATGGCGGCACGGGAGCGGACGTGCTCGCTGGGGGACTCGGCGATGATCGCTACTACACGGACGATGGCGGCGACACCGTCAGCGAAGCGGCGGCGGGTGGGGTCGACACGGTCTTCAGCAGCGTCAGCTGGATCCTGGGCAACCAGATCGAGAATCTCGTTCTCGGCGGCTGGTACGTCAACCTCGACGGCCAAGGCAATGCTCTGGCCAACCGCCTGACCGGCAACGACTGGAGCAACGTCCTCGACGGCCAAGGCGGTGCGGATATCCTGATCGGTCTGGGCGGCGACGACACCTATGTCGTCGATGATCCGGCGGACCTGGTGATCGAAGGACCGGTGGCCGGCACCGACACGGTGAAGAGCAGTGTCGACTACACGCTGGGCAGCGATCTCGAGCACTTGTCGCTGCTCGGCACCGCCAACCTCAAGGGCACCGGCAATGCACAGGCCAACACCCTGACCGGCAACAGCGGCGCCAACACACTCAGCGGCGGCGACGGCAACGACACCCTCGACGGGGGTGCCGGGGTGGACACCTTGGCGGGCGGCTTGGGCGACGATGTGTATTACCTCGACACGGCGGGCGAGACCGTCGTCGAGAACAAGAATGCCGGCAATGACAAGGTCTTCAGCAGCGTCAGCCACACGCTGGCGACGAACGTCGAAGCGCTCGAGTTGACCGGAGTCGCCAACATCAATGGCGTCGGCAATACACTGGCCAACACCCTGATCGGCAACGATGGCGCCAACACGCTCAACGGCAGCACTGGCGCCGACTGGCTGCAGGGTGGTCTGGGCAACGACATCTACGTCGTGGACGAGACTGGCGACCACGTTCAGGAGCAGGACGGTGGTGGCACCGACACCGTCCTGAGTTACATCAACTACAGCCTCGGCTGGACGCTGGAACATCTCGCCCTCTTGGGCACCAGCGATATCGATGGCAGCGGCAACGACGGCAAGAACAAACTCACCGGCAACGCCGGCGACAACCGTCTCGATGGCGGTGCCGACGCGGACACCATGGCGGGCGGAGCCGGCGATGACACCTACTTCGTTGACGTTGCCGGCGACAGCGTCGTCGAAGCACTGGACGCCGGCGTGGACAGCGTGCGCAGCTACGCCAGTTTCACGCTGGCAGCGAACGTCGAGCATCTGACGCTGCTCGGGGATGCCGGTCTCAGCGGCACCGGCAACGCGCTGGCCAACCTGCTGACGGGCAACACCGGCGCGAACACGCTCACCGGGGGAGACGGCAACGACACACTCGATGGCGGCACGGGAGCGGACGTGCTCGCTGGGGGACTCGGCGATGATCGCTACTACACGGACGATGGCGGCGACACCGTCAGCGAAGCGGCGGCGGGTGGGGTCGACACGGTCTTCAGCAGCGTCAGCTGGATCCTGGGCAACCAGATCGAGAATCTCGTTCTCGGCGGCTGGTACGTCAACCTCGACGGCCAAGGCAATGCTCTGGCCAACCGCCTGACCGGCAACGACTGGAGCAACGTCCTCGACGGCCAAGGCGGTGCGGATATCCTGATCGGTCTGGGCGGCGACGACACCTATGTCGTCGATGATCCGGCGGACCTGGTGATCGAAGGACCGGTGGCCGGCACCGACACGGTGAAGAGCAGTGTCGACTACACGCTGGGCAGCGATCTCGAGCACTTGTCGCTGCTCGGCACCGCCAACCTCAAGGGCACCGGCAATGCACAGGCCAACACCCTGACCGGCAACAGCGGCGCCAACACACTCAGCGGCGGCGACGGCAACGACACCCTCGACGGGGGTGCCGGGGTGGACACCTTGGCGGGCGGCTTGGGCGACGATGTGTATTACCTCGACACGGCGGGCGAGACCGTCGTCGAGAACAAGAATGCCGGCAATGACAAGGTCTTCAGCAGCGTCAGCCACACGCTGGCGACGAACGTCGAAGCGCTCGAGTTGACCGGAGTCGCCAACATCAATGGCGTCGGCAATACACTGGCCAACACCCTGATCGGCAACGATGGCGCCAACACGCTCAACGGCAGCACTGGCGCCGACTGGCTGCAGGGCGGTCTGGGCAACGACATCTACGTCGTGGACGAGACTGGCGACCACGTTCAGGAGCAGGACGGTGGTGGCACCGACACCGTCCTGAGTTACATCAACTACAGCCTCGGCTGGACGCTGGAACATCTCACCCTCTTGGGCACCAGCGATATCGATGGCAGCGGCAACGACGGCAAGAACAAACTCACCGGCAACGCCGGCGACAACCGTCTCGATGGCGGTGCCGACGCGGACACCATGGCGGGCGGAGCCGGCGATGACACCTACTTCGTTGACGTTGCCGGCGACAGCGTCGTCGAAGCACTGGACGCCGGGGTGGACATCGTGCGCAGCTACGCCAGTTTCACGCTGGCAGCGAATGTCGAGCATCTGACGCTGCTCGGGGATGCCGGTCTCACCGGCACCGGCAACGCGCTGGCCAACCTGCTGACGGGCAACACCGGCGCGAACACGCTCACCGGGGGGGACGGCAACGACACGCTCGATGGCGACGCGGGAGCGGACGTGCTCGCTGGGGGACTCGGCGATGATCGCTACTACACGGACGATGGCGGCGACACCGTCAGCGAAGCGGCGGCGGGTGGGGTCGACACGGTCTTCAGCAGCGTCAGCTGGATCCTGGGCAACCAGATCGAGAATCTCGTTCTCGGCGGCTGGTACGTCAACCTCGACGGCCAAGGCAATGCTCTGGCCAACCGCCTGACCGGCAACGACTGGAGCAACGTCCTCGACGGCCAAGGCGGTGCGGATATCCTGATCGGTCTGGGCGGCGACGACACCTATGTCGTCGATGATCCGGCGGACCTGGTGATCGAAGGACCGGTGGCCGGCACCGACACGGTGAAGAGCAGTGTCGACTACACGCTGGGCAGCGATCTCGAGCACTTGTCGCTGCTCGGCACCGCCAACCTCAAGGGCACCGGCAATGCACAGGCCAACACCCTGACCGGCAACAGCGGCGCCAACACACTCAGCGGCGGCGACGGCAACGACACCCTCGACGGGGGTGCCGGGGTGGACACCTTGGCGGGCGGCTTGGGCGACGATGTGTATTACCTCGACACGGCGGGCGAGACCGTCGTCGAGAACAAGAATGCCGGCAATGACAAGGTCTTCAGCAGCGTCAGCCACACGCTGGCGACGAACGTCGAAGCGCTCGAGTTGACCGGAGTCGCCAACATCAATGGCGTCGGCAATACACTGGCCAACACCCTGATCGGCAACGATGGCGCCAACACGCTCAACGGCAGCACTGGCGCCGACTGGCTGCAGGGCGGTCTGGGCAACGACATCTACGTCGTGGACGAGACTGGCGACCACGTTCAGGAGCAGGACGGTGGTGGCACCGACACCGTCCTGAGTTACATCAACTACAGCCTCGGCTGGACGCTGGAACATCTCACCCTCTTGGGCACCAGCGATATCGATGGCAGCGGCAACGACGGCAAGAACAAACTCACCGGCAACGCCGGCGACAACCGTCTCGATGGCGGTGCCGACGCGGACACCATGGCGGGCGGAGCCGGCGACGACACCTACTTCGTTGACATTGCCGGCGACAGCGTCGTCGAAGCACTGGACGCCGGGGTGGACATCGTGCGCAGCTACGCCAGTTTCACGCTGGCAGCGAATGTCGAGCATCTGACGCTGCTCGGGGATGCCGGTCTCACCGGCACCGGCAACGCGCTGGCCAACCTGCTGACGGGCAACACCGGCGCGAACACGCTCACCGGGGGGGACGGCAACGACACGCTCGATGGCGACGCGGGAGCGGACGTGCTCGCTGGGGGACTCGGCGATGATCGCTACTACACGGACGATGGCGGCGACACCGTCAGCGAAGCGGCGGCGGGTGGGGTCGACACGGTCTTCAGCAGCGTCAGCTGGATCCTGGGCAACCAGATCGAGAATCTCGTTCTCGGCGGCTGGTACGTCAACCTCGACGGCCAAGGCAATGCTCTGGCCAACCGCCTGACCGGCAACGACTGGAGCAACGTCCTCGACGGCCAAGGCGGTGCGGATATCCTGATCGGTCTGGGCGGCGACGACACCTATGTCGTCGATGATCCGGCGGACCTGGTGATCGAAGGACCGGCGGCCGGCACCGACACGGTGAAGAGCAGTGTCGACTACACGCTGGGCGGCGATCTCGAGCACTTGTCGCTGCTCGGCACCGCCAATCTCAAGGGCACCGGCAATGCACAGGCCAACACCCTGACCGGCAACAGCGGCGCCAACACACTCACCGGCGGCGACGGCAACGACACCCTCGACGGGGGTGCGGGCAATGATACCCTGCTGGGTGGATCCGGCGCCGATAGCTTGACTGGGGGTGACGGCCAAGATGTTTTCAAGTTCGTTTTCTGGAGCGACATAGGCAACATGCCGCCACCACAAACGATCAGCGATTTCACAACCGGAGACAAGATCGATTTCAGCGCTGTCGACGCAAACGAGAGTCTGGATGGAGACCAGGCCTTTGCATTCGTGGGGGCAGCCGGCTTCAGCGGTGCAGCGGGTCAATTGATGTATCAGAGTGGTGTTCTCGAAGGTGACGTCGATGGTGACCTTGTGGCTGACTTCCGAATCCAACTGGACACGTCCCCCACTTTAGCTGCCAGCGATTTTTTCTTGTAAGGCCGGTCCCGCGTGGTCTGGTACCCAAAACTGGGCCACCTCTACCTTTGCCCTTCGAACCGTCATCAATTGAATGCGTAGCAAACACAGGGGCGACCATGTAGTCTGCTAGTGCCCACTCGGCCCGATCGAAGACCGTGAGCGCTTGCTTTCCACGCGGGCTGGCGGCCGCCGGATCACCCGGCCGATGATCTCGAGCAGCGACCGGGCGATGCCGGCGAAGCGGTCGGCGCGATACGCGACGATGCCCCAGCGTTCGCGGCGGTGGCTCATCCACGCCTGCTTGTACGGATCGTCGCCGATCAGGTAGTCCACTTCGGTCACGCGGTCCACGTCGATGACCCGCTCCATCAGGTGGGCCGTCAGCAGCGTGCCCGGCGCATGGCAGGAATGCGCCTCATCGTAGGCCATCTTGTAGATGCTCGCCTTGTCGCCGCTGACGATCCAGAGCTGGGAGGCAACCGCCTCGCCGGCGAGGCGCGCGATGCCGAGGCGCAACTTGCCGCTGGCGGCGAGCCAACGCATCAAGCCGGGAACGAAGGCGGCGTAGGGCTCGTTCTTCTTCCAGCGCTGACGGTACAGGGCATTGAACTCGGCAATCGCCGGCTCGAGCCCGGCCGTGCCGGTGATGATCTCGAAGCTGCCGCCGGCGGCGAGAAAGCGCCGCCGCTTGCGTCTCAGGGTGTGGCGCAGGATGCCGTCGCGCTGTTCCAGATACGCAGACCAGGAACGGTCGACCTCGAGGTACCAGTTGCCGAAGCAGAAGTAGCGGAACGGGATCCAGCCGGTGCTGCGCAGGGCGACGACCATCGCCTCGTACACCGGCGAATCGACCGCCATGGGATGAAAGTTCATGACGCGCGCGCGCGCGCAGTCGGCACGCGCCGCCTGCAGCAGCCGGCCGAGGTCGGTCGGGTCGGCGCCCGGGCTGGCGAGTGGCGCGTACAGGGCGGTGTAGAAGTTCGCCAGCGCTTCGATCTCCGCCGCGCGGCGTCCGCTTCGCCGGCTGGCGTGCACGGGCAGGATGGCCGTCGGCGAGCCGTACAGCTCGGCGCCGTAGTAACGGACGGAATCGTCGTCGCCGAAGACCGCCGCCTGCAGGTTGGCGAACCAATCCGGCGACAGCTCCACTTCGCGGCCGGCGGCTGCCTCGAAAAGCGATCGCATCGCCGGCGGCATCGCCGCCGGGCTGTGGTAGGCGGCGACGCTGGTCGCATCGAAGGCCAGCGAATCCTCCGCCGTCTCGCCCCCGGCGAAGCGGCAGCGCAGCGCGCGGGCGATGCCGTGGAAGTTGGCGACGGTCGTGTTGCGGTAGAGCTGGTGGTGGCAGACATGGCGCAGATGCGTCGCCCACTCTGCCTGGTCGCGCGTCGCATTGGTATAGAACTCGACGGCGCCGGCGGGCATGTCGGCAAAGGCGAGCTGCAGGGCCTCGTAGAGCAGCTGCCGCCCGGGTGCCATGGCGGCGAGCGACTCGTCATAGGTGGTCTTCAGCATGATCCACATGCACCCATGACAGACGGCCAGGCGCGAGGCGGCGAGCCGGTCGTCGAACCAGAGTTCGACGACCCGTGCCTGTCCCGAGGCAGCGAAGTCGCACAGCAGCTGCTCATAGAAGAGTCCCTGCGGGTTGTCGCTGCCGATCGCCGTACCGCCCACCGCCTTCCAGCCGGCGCTTTCGACGGCGGCGTAGCGACTGACCGCGGCGCCGATCTCCTGCGGCTCAGCGATGACCCGGACGCTGGCCGCATGATCGTCGCTCCGACGCTGGTAGCGGCGCAGGTTGCTGCGCAGCTTGCCCGGGCGCGCCTGCCAATAGGCCGGGAAATCGCCGCCGGTTGCGACCGCCATCGTCAGCTGGTGGCGGACCACGGTGCGCGGCAGGAGGAGCGGGCTCCAGTCCGGCTCGAAAGCGGGGTCGATGGCGAGCAGATCGATCGTCCACGCGTAGCCGGGCAGCGCCGGCATCAACGTTTCGAGGCAGCTTGCGTCCGCGATGAGCAGCGCGCCTGCCGGCGCCTGCGCCGGCAGGAAGAGCGCCCAGCGGCCGAAGCCGCGGGCGCAGAGGATCAGCGCGCCATCGACCGCCTCGCCGCTGCGGTGGATGCACAGCGATTCGCTGCCAGTGCCGAAGTGGGCGAGCAAGGCGCCGACGAAACGGCTGTCGAACGCCGGGTGGCCGCCATACAGCTGCTCATTCAGGTGGTCCCAGTCCGTGGTGAAAGACGGAAAGGCATCGCCGGCGGGACAGATCTCCCAGCTCATGCAGGCATCCACGGAAATTCCGCCGCTGCCACCAGGCGCACGACCTCGCTCATCCATGCTCGCTGCGCGGACGACTGCGAGTGCGCGCCGTAGCGGCAGGGAAGCCGCCGTTGGTGCTCATTCGCAGCTGCCCCAGAGCCGCTCGCGAAGCCGCGCCCCGGCCCGCCCGGAATGCCGCGATGACCTTGACTCCGGACGCTCAACGTTTGCCCGCCGGTTGCGCCGCCGCACCCAGGGCATCCCAGACCTGCTCGAGCGTGGCCCGCATCGCGGCAGTGTGCTCCCTCGGATAGGCCGCATAGACGGCGATCACGAGTCGACGATCGAAATCGACATACAGGCTGTTGCCGTAGGGACCGATGATGGCGATTCGGTTCTGTGCGCCACCCAGATGGACAAAGCCGTAGCGCAGTTCGCTGCCGTTTCGCAGGCCTGCCAGTGCCGCAGTCTTCGCTGTTCGCAGCCCGGCCGATGCGGTCAGCGTTTCGATGAACCACGACGGAATCCGGCTGCGCCGGCTGTTGCTCCGAGCCTCGATCAGCAGTTGGCCGAGACGGGCAAAATCGCGCAGCGAGAGCGCCAACCCGGTCGACAGCTCGCTTCCCCGAGCGTCGGTCAGCCAGAGGGCGCCATGCTCTGGCCGCAGCTTGCGCAGGATTTCCTGGCAAAAAACCTGCGCCAGCGGCATGCGGTAGCTCTCGGCGATCGCCCACAGCAGGAGCTCACCTTCGGGTCCGGCCTCACCGGACGTGGCGGCGCTGGTAAAGTCCCTGTCCCAGCGGCCTGGCACGCTGAGCCACGAGCGAACGCCGCCGGCGCCCGCTCCGGAGCGCCAGCCAGCGGCGGCCAGCCAGTCGCCGAGCTCCTCTGGCGACCATTCGAAGCGCCCCTCGCCTTCCAGCAAGCGCCGCACCGACAACTTGCGCAGACCGCTCTGCCCACTCAGGGCGGGAATGTACCGACTGATCGCGCGATCCGGGGCCAGCTTGCCTTGGGCGACGGCGATGGCACCGAGAAGCGAGAGCAGCGGCCGCGTACCACCGAGCAGCAGGCGCTGGTCCCGCGCCGCCAGTCCGTTCCAGTAGCGCTCACTCGCCACTCTTCCGTCGCGCAGCACCACCACCCCGTCGGCATAGAGTCTCGTCGCCAGCAGGAACGCGACATCACGCTGCTGCTGATCGAGCGGATCGCGTGCCCTGATCCGGTCGAGTTCGAGCAGGCGCGACGCCGGGCGGAGGACGGCGCCGGCGGTCGTCGCATCGATCCGCAGCAAGGGCATGAAATGGCCCGGCGACTGCAGGCCAATGCGGAGATTTTCCGCTGCCAGCCAGTTGTCCTGATCGATCCATGGGCCAAGACTGCGTGTGTCGCGCGCCACCGACTCGATGACGCAGGTCTCTGCCGCCAGCAATGGCCACGCCCCGGACAGCATCGACACCAGCAGTACCGTCAGCCAGCACTTCATCGCGACCCCTCGGCACGCGGTGTGTGCTCCGGTCTGCCAAAGCGCATCGCTGCTTCGCGAACGACCTCGTTCAGGTTGCCGTGGCAAGCCTGACGCCGGCGCAACCAGTTGGCGTCCGATACCTCCACCGACAGGGAGGCGTCGAGCAGTGCCAGCCACGCGGAACAACCCAGTTCGCCCGCATCCTCCTCCAGGACGGCAAGCAACTGGCGGCCAATCTGGCGCAACGGGAGCTGTCGCCGACCAACCGGATCCGAGATCAGGGCGTCGAGACCATAGCGGCAAGCCTGGAACTTGTTGTAGCGGGCGACATGAAGGTGCCGCTGGGTGTCGAGCGCGGGACGGGTGCGCAGCAGATGGCGCACCAGGGATTGTGCCAGCGCTGCCAGTGCCGCCGCTCGCTCGACGGTCAATGGCGTATCGCAGACGCGGATTTCCACCGTGCCGAACTCCGGCTTGGGACGAACGTCCCAGTAGAGGTCCTTGATGCTGCGAGCGATGCCACAGGACTGCAGCAGCGAGAAGTGTTCCAGGAACTCGCCCCAGTCGCGCAACGCCGGGCATTGACCACTCAACGGAAAGGCCGATACGGCGTTGAGGCGGGCGGACTGGAACAGCGTGTCTTCGCCATCGACAAAGGGCGATGACGCCGACAGGGCGATGAACAGCGGCAAATAGGGTGCCAGCGCCTGGGTCAACCAGATCGCATCGTCGCCTGACGCGCAGCCGACATGGATGTGCTGGCCGAAGACCGTGAATTGCTTGGCGAGGTAGCCATATCGTTGGTAGATCTCGGCGAAGCGGTCACCCGGGCAGATGCGGCGCTCCGACCAGCGATGGAAAGGATGCGTGCCGCCGCCGCAGACGGCGATGTGGTTGCGCGCGCACTGCCTGACGAGTGTCTGCCGCAAACCCACCAGATCGCCGGCGATGCCGTCGACGAATGTCCGCGGCAGCGTGCTGACCTCGATCATGCTTTCGGTGATCTCGAGCTTGATGTCGCCGAAGCAGCCGTCGTAGTCCATGCTGCCGAGCAGATCGGTCGCGCCGCGGGTCAGATCGAAATCACGCACGGAGAGCAGCTGCAACTCGAGTTCGACCCCCAGGCTCAGTGGCTGGCTCTGCTTGAATGCCGCGATGGCCTGGCTCATGCCACTCCTCTCCCGCCACCCGCGGTCGCCGCGGTCTCACCGGCGCGCACGAGGGCGAAGCGGCAGAGCGCCGGGCCGCCCAGTTCCATGATGGCCGCCGCGAACAGCGGCAGCGAAAGCGACGAACGGCCGATTTCCGGATAGAGTCCGGCGATCTCATAAGCCATGAAGACGGCGGTTGCCGACAACGGCTGAATGCCGATTCCCACCAGGACGCGCCTTTCGCTGCTCAGTCCGCCGCCAGACCAGACCAGGGCAGCCACCTTGGCCGCCGCCCGGACGAGCAACAGGCCGAGCGCCTGCAGCCCGATCAGCCAGGTGAAGTCCTGCCACGGCAGCGAGGCGCCGACGACGACGAAGAGGATGATGGCGAGCAACCAGTGTCCTTCCGGCAGTTCGGCATAGCTCAGCGTTCGCTCGCGGTCGCTGAACGACAGAATCGCCCCCATCAGGAAAAGCGTCAGAAAGACCGGCACCGCGAGCGTACGCGCGGTGCCGACGGCGAGCAGCGCCGTCGCGACGAGAACGAAGATCTGCGCCAGCGAACGCTTCGGCAAACGGGACGCGGCAAGCAGCGCGAGCAGCACCATCAGCCGGGCGATGATCAAGGCACCGGCCACAACCCACAATGGATGGACCACGCAACTCAGCCAGGCATGATCATTCGTTCGGTGACCTGCCCCTGCGCGCCGGATTCCTCGACGATCAGCAGGACGACTGCCGGCGCTGCGGCCATGGTGACGGCCGCGGCTGCGGCCGCCCAGGCCGGTATCAGACCCACCACGCCCCAGGCGAAGAGGAAGATGGCGGCAAAGGACAGGCTGATCTCGGCCAGCGCTGCCCGCAGCAGTTCGCGCTGCTGAGCGAGCCAGCGCAGATCGAGGCGGCGCCCGATCTCGAGCATCAGCAGTCCGAGTGCGGCATCGGCAATCGGTCGCGCCTGCGCCAGTGCCTCGATGCTGATCCAGCCGAGCACGGAAGGCCCGAACAGCGTCCCTGCCAGGACGTAGCCGACGACCTTCGGCCAGCCCAGTCGCGCGCGCAACCACTCGCCGATCAGCAGACCGACGATCAGCAGCATGCTGAACAGCGCCAGCGAATCGAGTTCATCGGGAAAAGGTGGCAGGAAGTGCAGGCGCTCCTGCAGATCCTCCCAGGCAGACCGTGCCGGTGACAGGACATCGTCGAGCATCACTCCGCCCCGCTCACCAGAGCCGGCCGCGGGCAGCCGCGAGAAACTCGTCGAGTATCGGCGTGCAGTCCAGCAACTCCTCGCTACCCGGTGGATGGAACTCCGGGTGCCACTGCAGGCCGAGAACGTACGGCCGGCCTTGCAGGCGGATGGCCTCGATCACGCCGTCGCCGCTGCTGCGTGCTTCGACCCGCAGTTCCCGGCCCAAGGCCCGGATCGCCTGATGATGGATCGACACCACCCGCCCGCCGCCCTCGCCCGGATAGAGCTTCGCCAGGCCGGAGCCGGCGATCCACTCGACGGCATGGCTGTGCCGGTCGTAATCGCCGTGCACATGCTCGCCCGCCGTTTCGATCTGCGTCGCGATGTCCTGATGCAGTGTCCCGCCCAGCGCGACGTTGATCAGTTGCGCGCCGCGACAGATGCCCAGTACCGCCTTTCCCGCCTCCATGAATTCGTGCAGAAGCTCCATTTCGTAAGCGTCACGGACCCGGTCGCCAGCCCAGTCGGGGTGCAGGGGCTCCTCGCCGTAGCTCTGCGGGCTGACATCCGCCCCCCCTTGCAGAATCAGGCCGTCGAGATAGTCCGGGTAGTCCGAGAGACGGATGCTGCTGCGATGAACGATGGCGTCGCCACTCACTGCCGGGATCATGAAGACCATCACGTTGCGCGACATCACCCAGTGCGCGACGGACTGCTCGAGGTACTGCAGTGATTTGGACTGCAGACCGGTCGCACCGACCACCGGATGGTAGATGCGTGCCGAGAGACCGATGCGCAGCGGCCGTCTGCTCATCGGTCGCCGCCGCAGGAACGCCCGTTGGCGGCCGCCTGCTCGATCGCCGGCTCGCGCGATTGCAGACCGGTCGCCTCGCCAAACCCCTTGATCGCCGTCTGGGTCGCCAGGGGGCCAAACAACTGCATGAGGAGAATCGTCGCCAGCAAGGCGCCCGCCAGTCGCGGCTCAAGGCCGGCATAGAGCGTGTGCACGTTGGCCAGGAGCACCAGGGCCACGCTCGACATCGGCTGCAACCCGAGCGACAGATGGGCGGCGGATCGAGTGTCCAGGCGCAGGCGACGGCGGTTCCACCACACGCCAGTGAACTGTCCGGCGGCGCGGGCGATCACCAGGACGACCGCTTCCAGCCAGTGGCCCGCGAGCACGCCGACATCGAGGACGGCGCCGGCAAGAACGAAGGCGACGACGAGAAAAATCCGGGCATCACTGGCGATGCGGATGGCGACGACCTGATTGCTCCGGTCGAGAGCGCGCGCCAGGTAGCCGAAGAGCAGCATCGGCAGCAGCACCGAGATATCGAGGTAGATGGCGTTTCCGACACCGACGACGATGGTGCCGAGAATCAGCAGGTGCTGATGTTCCGGACGCCGCCCCAGCAGCCGGGCACCGAGCAGCACCAGCACGGCACACGCACCACCGAGGACCACGGCGACAGCAAGTTCGCGGCCGACCGCCCAGGCGCCGGCAAGACCGAGGACTGGCTCGTCCGCACCGAGGAGCGGCAGCGAACACACGGCGGCGACGAAGGCGACGCAGCCATTGATCGCCACGATCGTGAACAGGAGGCCGGTCCGCTCCCCCCTGGCGCCGACGTCGCTGCAGGTCGCGATGGTGATCGCCGGCGATGTGGCGAGACAGAGGGCTGCGGCAAAAAACGCCGAAGGAACGGAGAAGTCGAGCAGCAGGATGGCGCAGGCGATCGCTGAGCCCGTGATCAGCGAAATCTGCAGAGCCGCGCACAGTCGGTTCCTGGCTTCGCTGGCTGCGACGGGCGGCACCTGGTAACCCAGCTCAAAGAGGATCAGGCCCAGCGCCAGATCGATGAAGAGCTGATTGGCCTCGACGTCGTACGGCGCGATCCATCCCAGCGCGCTCTGTCCGACCAACAGTCCAAACACCACGTAGCCTGTCGTCCGTGGCACGGAGAAGGCCCGACGCGCGAGTTCGCCTGCTCCCAGACCGCCAAGCAGCGCCATGCCGAAGATCTGGATCGAATTGAACATCGAGTCGTGACTCCCCGCAAGCGCTCTCAGGTTGTCGGCACAAGCCGGGCAGTCACCCGGCACGACTTCCGCTCCACGAGAGCCTGCATGCAAATACCCCTCGACAAAACATTGATCAGCAATATAATCGCCTTCCTCGACGAAAGCAACAGGTGACGCCCGATGACGCTTCCCTTGCCGCCCGACGTGCCGCAGACCCATCTGGCGGTGCTGCAACAGTTCCGCCTGATCTACGGCACGATGCGGCAGTATTTCCGCGTGGTGGAGGAGCGCTGCGGGCTTCCCGGTTCGCAGATGTGGATCCTGCAGGAGGTGCAGCGCCGGCCAGGAATTGGCGTCAGCGAACTGGCGGCGCGCCTGGCCATACACCAGTCCACCTGCAGTCAACTCGTCGACCGGCTGGCCGTGCGCGGATGCCTCGTCAAGGCGCGCCGGCCGGAGGACCACCGCCGGCTTGGACTGCACCTCGCGCCGGACGGCGAGAAGGCGATCGCGGCACTGCCGGGATCGGCAGAAGGCGCCCTGCCCGAAGCGCTCACCGCGATGCCGGAAGTCGCACTGAAAACATTGGAAATCAATCTATCCGAACTGATACGGCATCTCCCGGGAAGAGACGACGCCTTCGCCAGCGTGCCGCTCGCCGAAATCGTAGGGAACGTGCCATGAGCAGCGGACCGATCTGTCGGTGGCGTGCGCATGCTACCCTGCTGCTCCTCTGCGTCGCCCTCGCCGGATGTCCCACGCTGCCTCCTTCCGAAGCGCTCCCGGCAGCAGCAGCCGGATCCGCTCCCGCCACCAACGCGCCAGTGGCGCAGCCGCCGGCCCGAAACGCCGACGCCGTCGAAGCCGACGAAGCCAATCACATTTACTTCGCGCGACGCAGCACGCAGGTCGATCCCGCCGGACAGGAAAGGCTGCGCCTGCATGCGGCGCGGTTGAAGGAGCATCCGAAGGAGGTGGTCTACCTGGCGGCCTACGCGGAGAACCTCGGCAGCGCCTCATACGAACTGGCCATCGCGAACCAGCGCATCGAAGCCGTGGCCAGGCTCCTGCGCAGCTACGGCGTCGCCACGAGGCAGATGCATCCTCTGCGTCGCTACGGGGTTGCCCGCGGTAGACCGGCGCCCACGTGCGCGACGGCCGATTGCCGCGAAAAAAGGGGCCGTGTGGTGTTGAGCTTTGGCATGCGCTGACAAAGATCGACCCTTGCCCTGGCCGCATGGCCGGGAGAAACGCGGTTCGCGAACCGCCATTGCCACGCACCGGGCAACGCTGAGACGAGTCCTCAGAAGCGACGGCGTGGCTGCGGACGGGCTGGCGCCTGCAGAGCCTTCGGCGCGGCGTTGTGCCGTCCGCAACCTTCTTGCTCAATACGCGCCGCAGCGATCCCAGTAGCCGTTTTCCTGGTACGCGTCGGACCAGTACCAGCACAGTCCCGGCGCGGGCGGCGGCGGCGTACTGCCACGCACGGCGGCAGCGATCACCGCGCCCAGCACGACGCCGGCGACGAGGTCTCCGCGGCGATCACGATCGCGATCCCATCGTCCATAACGAACCTCACGGCGAACCTCGCGCCGCATCTCGCGCCGCTCACGGGCGATCTCGCGCATGCCCTCGCGGTACTCGCGCCGCGCCTCTGCCCGAGAACCCGAGCGGAGGATCTCGCGGCGCATCTCGCGCCGCTCGCGGGCGATCTCGCGCATACCCTCGCGAAACTCACGCCGGGCTCCCCAGTTGCCGGCGGCCGCCGGCAGCGAGGTCGCCACCACCGCCAGCACGAGCGTCGCGTGCATCGCCGTGCGCGCCAGCCGAATCAAGCTCGTCGTCATCGCACCCCCCTTACTGGCCACGGCTGCCGGACTTCATCGCGGCGCGGAAGTCCTCGATATAGGCCGCGCACTTCGCCTTGTCGATCGTCATGCTGGTGCCGGCGCCGAAGGCCGCGGCGTAGAAGAAGGCGCGGTCGGAGCCGAAGAGCCGCACCAGGCCCGAATAGGCCTTGAGCACCTCGCGGTCGTGCGCGTTGCGGTCGGCCTCGGGCAGGCACTGATACGCCGCGCCGGAGACGAAACCGAAGTTGCGGATCGACTCCTCGAACTTCAGGTCTTCGTCGTCTTCGGCAGTGGATTTCGGCTGCGCGGCAGCGAGAACGGGAATCAGGGCCGCGACGGCCAGGGCAAACAGACGCAAGCGCATGGAATGGCCTTTCAGGTTTGGCAGTGGGCCAGACGACAGAGTCGCGCCGTCGGCTCCGGTGGTTGAACGAAAATCCGGGCGCAGCGGCGCATCGGCAACGCTGCCACCTCCCGCGATCGGAGAACGCCGCAGGCCCGTTATTGTTCCACAAGTCCGGCCCACGCGTTGCTGACGGCCGTGCGCCAGCGCCGCGATATGGCGCAGCGGCGCGACGCGGCAATGGCGCGGCGACGGGTTGCGATCGGCGCGTTGGGAGTGGCGCTGATCGCGGTCGTATTCGGGCTGGCGGGGCACCGTGTGCGAATGTCAGCACCGCGGGCTTCGTCAGGGGCGTGGTGCGCGGTACTTTCCGACCGCCAGTTCAGGTTGCCGAGCCGGAAGGGGGTTCGACCGGAGCGGTGACTCGGGCCGCACCGCAGCAGCCTTTGCCAGCGCCGATCGTTGCGCGCAGATCGCGTACCTGCGCCATTCCGGCGGCGTTCCCGATCTTGGCGAAGGAGTGCTCGGCGAGTGCCCGCGCCTGCAAGGCCTGCTCGCGCTCGCCGGCGATCGACAGAACCTGCGTGCCACTGGTCGCGAGCCAACGCATCGATCCGGGCAGATTGTCGATCGCGGCGGTCTCGAAGATCCGGCAGCGCAGCGTCCCGCGGCCAGACGAGCGGCGGCCGAACGGCTCTTCGACGGGGTCCGGCCGCCGCTCGTCAGCAGGCGAATTGCCGGCGACCTGGAGCGCGATCCGCGCGACCCGGAGCAGCGCCAAGTCGGGCGGCGGCCGATCGAGCGCCGGGTCGACGGCAACAGTCGGTGCCGTCCGGGCGGCGAGACGATGCTCCCGCGCGTGCCGACCGAGCAGTCGGGGCCGTCAGGCCTGCCCGCCCTGCATCGCCTCGATCTGCTGCCGCAGATCGGCCGCCCGCTGCCGCCCGGCCTCGTCCGCGAGCACCCCACAGGCTTCATCCACGCGCGCCAGCACCTGCAGCGCGGGCGTGAACGCCTGCCCCCTTGCCAGGAACTGTGCATAGAGCGGCCCGACGGCCGAGATCCCGTCGGGGATGCGCATCTGCACCGCCATGTCGTAGGCCTGGCGCAGGCTCTCGAAAATGGCCAGGAAACCTTCTTCGCTCTGCTGCTCGTCCTGCGCCAGACGCAATGAAGCGATCTTGAAGTGTGTCACCGCCTTCTCGCGCACATCGCCGAGCCGTTCATAGACCGGCAGCTGTTCTTCCAGCCGGATGCGCAGCGCCTCGTCGAGCTGCCCGCGCGCCTGCAGGATGTCGGCAACCTTGCCCTGCGTCACCGCCTTCGAGCGCACATCGCCGAGCCGCTCATAGACCGGCAGCTGTTCTTCCAGCCGGATGCGCAGCGCCTCGTCGAGCTGCCCGCGCGCCTGCAGGATGTCGGCAACCTTGCCCTGCGTCACCGCCTTCGCGCGCACATCGCCGAGCCGTTCATAGACCGGCAGCTCTTCTTCCAGCCGGATGCGCAGCGCCTCGTCGAGCTGCCCGCGCGCCTGCAGGATGTCGGCAACCTGGCCCTGCGTCACCGCCTTCGAGCGCACATCGCCGAGCCGTTCATAGACCGGCAGCTCTTCTTCCAGCCGGATGCGCAGCGCCTCTTCGAGCTGCCCGCGCGCCTGCAGGATGTCGGCAACCTTGCCCTGCGTCACCGCCTTCGAGCGCACATCGCCGAGCCGCTCATAGACCGGCAGCTCTTCTTCCAGCCGGATGCGCAGCGCCTCTTCGAGCTGCCCGCGCGCCTGCAGGATGTCGGCAACCTTGCCCTGCGTCACCGCCTTCGAGCGCACATCGCCGAGCCGCTCATAGACCGGCAGCTGTTCTTCCAGCCGGATGCGCAGCGCCTCGTCGAGCTGCCCGCGCGCCTGCAGGATGTCGGCAACCTTGCCCTGCGTCACCGCCTTCGAGCGCACATCGCCGAGCCGTTCATAGACCGGCAGCTCTTCTTCCAGCCGGATGCGCAGCGCCTCTTCGAGCTGCCCGCGCGCCTGCAGGATGTCGGCAACCTTGCCCTGCGTCACCGCCTTCGAGCGCACATCGCCGAGCCGCTCATAGACCGGCAGCTGTTCTTCCAGCCGGATGCGCAGCGCCTCGTCGAGCTGCCCGCGCGCCTGCAGGATGTCGGCAACCTTGCCCTGCGTCACCGCCTTCGAGCGCACATCGCCGAGCCGTTCATAGACCGGCAGCTGTTCTTCCAGCCGGATGCGCAGCGCCTCTTCGAGCTGCCCGCGCGCCTGCAGGATGTCGGCTACGCGACCCGCCGCCCAGGCTTCGCCGTGTCGATCGTCGATGCGGCGGAAGATCGCGCGTGCCGCTTCGGCGTGCGCCATCGCCGCCTCCGGGTGGCCCAGTTCCTGCTCGATCTCGCTCGCCTCGAGCATCAGTTCGGCGTCGGGCCCGGCGGGCTCGGCGGGCCCGGCAACGCTTTGCAGGTGCGCGGCGATCTCGGCGAGGCGCCGTTCGCGCTCGCGACGTTCCGCGCTGCCGATGAAGATCGGCTGCTGGTGCACCGCCGTCCGCTGTGGCGGCAGGTGCGAGAAGTCGAGCACAGCCTCCCGCCAGGCCCAGAGGTCGGGCGCTTCGCGCGCAAGGGTGGCGATCGTTCCCGGCTCGAGCCAGACGATGAGCGGGCGGCGCACCGCCGCCGCGAGCGACTCACGGCGGTAGTTCAGCCCCTGCAGCGCCGGCGGTCCGGCACGCCGCAGCCAGTCTTCGACGCCGACGACATGGATCGGCTGCTGCTCCGCCGCCAGTCCGCGCAGCGCGTCAAGCAACGCCGACGGGTCGCTGGCGTCGTGCAGGTCGACGGTCGTCGCCGCCGGGTGGCGGACGGCGATCTCGTCGATGATGCGCTGCCGGTAGGCCATCGACAGGCAGAGCGCGAACACCAGCTGGAAACCGTCGCCGTGCTCGAGCAGCCGCTGCAGGCGCAGGAGGTCGCCGCTGTGGCGGCCGTCGATCGGTCCGACGGCCGCCGGGCTGTCGACGGTCACACCCGGCGCAGCAGGGGGCGACTCAGCCGGCAGGCGGTCCATCGCCGCCGGCGACTGCTGCCACCGCGCTGCGGTAGCCGTCGAGTGTCCGTACCGCCGGGTGCGTCTGCCACCAGTAGCTGTTGTACTCGAGCAGCACCAGATCGTAGAGCAGACGCCGCGTCTCTTTGGTGGCGGGCGTGTAGTCGGCTGCCGCCTGGTCGATCGCGGCGAGCAGTCCGAAGTCCTCGGGCTGCACCAGCCGCCGGTACTCGTTGCTCAGGCGGCGGGCTGCCGTCTCGGCGACCTGTTGCGTGATCGGGCCTTCGTCGATCTCCTGGAAGCAGAGGTTGAGCAGCCGCAGCAGGTCGCGCGGGTGCCCGCCGGAATGGTCGATGAGCCGGTCGAGCGTCGATTCGCGATCGAAGTGCTCGGGCGGCAGTCGCCGGTGGACGAACTCGCGCAGACGCTGCCAGGCGATCCCGTTCGGCGTCGGACTGCCCTTGTCGGCCAGCTTGACCATCGGCAGGCGGACGATGGCGTCGAAGTTCTGAGTGACCTGCCCCTGCTCGTTGAGGACGCTGATCGGCGCGCAGTAGATGCTGTTGGCGCGCAGTTGCCGCAACTGGTGGATGTCGCGGATGAAGAAGGCGTCAGCTTCGTCGCCGCGCAGGCGGTCGGTGCCGTCGACGACGAAGATCAGTGCGCGCGCCCTGCCCTGCCTGCCGAGTTCGTCTTCGACGAAGGAAAGGAACTGGTTGAAGCGCCGCGCGAGGTCGGAGAACGAGTTGCGCACCTGTTCGCGAATCTCCGTCTTCCACGTGCTGTTGCTGCGAATGGCGGTGGTGAGGCGGGCGAACAGCGAGCCGACGAGCGGCAGCCCGGTCTTCGCCTCGGCGCCGGTCTCGAGCGCGCCATCGACGCTGCTGCTGCGGCTGATCTGGTGGCTGACCTGCCGTGACCACTCCTGCAGCGGTGTCAGATACACCTGCGGCACCTCGATGCCGGCCGCCGCAACACGCTCGGCGAGCGCTTCGGCAAGCGCCAGCGCGACGTCGGCGTAGCTCAGGTTGTTGATGTCGAGCTCCTGCAGGGCGTCGATCGAGACGACGAAGAAGCGCTCGCTGCCCTGCAGTTCGGCGGCGATGGCGCGCAGCTCGGTGCTCTTGCCGCAGCCGCGGTGGCCGCCGAAAACGATGCACTTGCCCACCGGACGGTTGCGCAACGCGCGACTGGCGACGTCGACTCCCAGCTCGCGCAGCAGCCGCCCGCTGTTGTAGTCGCCGCGCGCGTCGTTGAGCGCGACATGACGCTCGTCGCCGGGATCGAGCGGCTCGTCGTAGGCGAAGTTGCGGCGGTAATCCCAGATGCTCATCGCTCTTCCTCGGCGGCGCCGGCGGACGGCACGGTGATGCGCGGCCGCCGCCAGCGGCCGCCTAGCGCGTTCCCAGACGGCCGGCGTTGTCCTCGACCTGGCGCAGCACCGGCCGCATGCCCTGTTCGACGACTTCGGCGGCGCGGCCCCAGAGCTGGTACCAGCACAGCGCGCTGGCGAGCAGTGCTTCGCCGAAGGCCGCCTGGCGGGCGCTGAAGTCTTCGCCGCTGCGGCTGCCGGCGAGGGCGGCGACGCTGCCGGCGAGCGCAACCGCCTTCTCGCCGGCTTCGGCGACGAAGTCCTGCGCCTCGCTCTGCATCGCCGACGCCATCGCCACGGCCGCTTCGAGCGGCACCGCAACCTTCTCGCGCGTCATGACGCCCATCTCCTGCCAGTCGTGCCGCTGCCGCAGCGTCGCGCCGCGCAGCAGTTGCTGGCTGCGCTCGCCGACGACTTCCATCGAGCCGACCAGCAGCCGGCTGCTCTGACGGCCGACGCGGATCCACTGCAGGACCGGCGCCAGCAACTGATCTCGAACTTCTTCCCGATTCATTGCTGTTTTCTCCTTGGTTGGTGGTGCTGCATGGTCGACACCCGCGGCCCGCTTTGGCGCCGGTGGTGGTGGCCTACAGGTAACGCGCGGCGTCGGCGAGGTTCATCCTCGGCGCCAGCGCCATCTGACCGCGTTCGACGCGGCCGACGACGACGGCGCGGCAGGTGGGCGTCGAGCCGCTGAGCATCGCCAGACGGACATCAAGGTCGATGACCGGTTCGCCGTTCTCGCGTTCGACGATGATGTTCATCGGGTTCAACCGCAGGTGCCGCCGTTCGACGCGCAGGTAGCGTTGCGGATTCTCCAGCACTTCGATCAGGCTGTCGAGTTCCATTTCCAGCGCCGACTCGTTGCCACCCATCGCCGCCAGCTGCCTTTCGTTCTCGAGCAGTTCGGCCTCGAGCTGCGCCTGTTCGCTGCGGGCAGCCGGTGCCGAACTGCCGAAGAGCGAGCCGAGTCCCGGTCCCTGCTGCCGCAGCAGGCGCAGGCGGGCGCGCAGCAGCGAGCGGTTGGATTCGAGTTCCTGTCGCTCGACACGCTCCTCGCCGATCTCGGCCAGCGCCTGCGCCAGGAGGTACTCGAAAGCCTGCGCGCCGACGACGCGGCGCAGGCGCGCCTCGTCGCGACCGCAGAGGTGGGCGCGGTGATCGGAAAAGCTGACGCTGGTCTGCGCGACGTCGCGCTGCACCATGTCGCCGTGCAGCGCCATGCCGAAGACGCGCTGCTCGTTGAAGCTCATGCCGAGGACGACGTACGCCTGCTCGAGGTCGATGTACTTGTCGAACAGCGTGCGCAGGTTGTCCGATCGTGCGAGGACGGCGGCGATGTCGGCCGGCGCGACGAAATAGGCGCGCAGGTCCTGCTCGGCAGACCAGCCGTCGGCCGACAGCGGCCGCGCTGCCGGCATCTCGGCGAGCAGCGCGCGCAGGAACTCGATCGCCTTCTCCGCCGCCGGCGCCAGCCGCTTGTGGCAACCGGGAAGGACGACGAGTCGCGGATTGGTGACGGTGATCGCCTTGTCGACGGCGCCGCGGATCAGTTCCTCGGAGACCCGATCGGCATCGAACTGCGCCGGCCGGTTCTTGAACCAGTCGAGAATTCCCATCTTCGGCACTCCTCCGTCAGCAGGCTGTGGCGGGGCATCTTAACAGCGCCCCGACCCTCGGCCAAGCCTGTGTGCCGGGGAGCGCCTGGCCGCCTGCCTCTCCGGGAACGGTGGCGGGCGCTCAGTCGGCCAGCCGTGCGGCGTTGGCGGCGAAGACTGGCGGTACCGTGCAGCCGTCAAGCCGGCTCAGAAATGGCCGACAATTGGCAATTCTTCATTGCCTGGGGAGCAACCATGGACCGGCTCGATGCGATGCGCCTCTTCGTCCGGGTGGCCGAACTGGGCAGCTTCTCGGCCGCAGCCCGGCAACTCGGTCTGGCCCGGTCGGTCGTGACGCGCCAGATCGTCGCGCTGGAAAGCCACCTCGGCGTCACGTTGATGGTACGCACCACCCGCCGCCTGACGCTCACCTCGGCCGGAACGACCTATCTCGAGCGCTGCCGGGTGATCCTCGATCTGGTGGACAGCGCCGAGACCGATGTCGCCGACGAGCGTCGAACGGCACGCGGCCACATCCGCATCAGCCTGCCGCTGAGCTACGGCCTGACCCGTCTGGCGCCGCTGCTGCTGGAGTTCTCGCGGCTCTACCCCGAACTCAGTCTCGACATGGATTACACCGACCGGCGCGTCAAGCTGGTCGAGGAAGGGCTTGATCTGTCGATCCGCGTCACCGGCCGGCTGCAGCCGGGGGACATCGCGCGCCGGATCGGCGGCGGCCGCGTGCTCGTGCTGGCGTCGCCACACTACCTCGAGCGCCACGGCAACCCGGCCCACCCCTGCGAGCTGATCGGCCACCAGTGCCTGGGCTATACCGGCGCGACCGCCAGTACCGGCTGGCAGTTCCTGGTCGACGGGCGGCTGCAGCACTTCCCCGTGCAGAGCCGGATCCACGCCAACAATGGCGATGTGCTGGCCGAAGCGGCGGCGCAGGGACTGGGGATCTCATGCCAGCCCGATTTCATCGGCGAGCGCTTTCTCGCCGACGGCCGGCTGGTCGAGATTCTCGGCGCCTATCCGCTACCGGGCTTCGGCGTGTACGCGCTGTTGGCGAGCAACCGCCACATCCCGCAGCGAGTGCGCATGCTCATCGACTTCTTCGCCGGGCATCTGGCGGCGCCCCCGCCGGCGGCTGAGTGAGCAGGAGCCGCGCCGCGACCGGGTCGCCGGCGCAGGGCAGCCCGCCGCGCGGTCGGCATTCGGGCCGAGCGATACGGCTGGCCGGCAGCCTCACAGCTGGTACTCCTCGTCCGGCCGCGCGCCGGCGAGCGCCATGTCGACCGCCCGGCGCGTCAGTTGCGGGGCGAACAGCTCGATGAAGTCGTAGGCAAAGCGCCGCACGTGGGTGCCGCGGCGCAGTCCGATGCGGGTCGTGTTCGATCCGAACAGGTGCTCCGCCGGCAGCGCCTGCAAGCCACTGTCGCGCAGTGGGTCGTAGGCCATGCGGGCGATGATGCCGAGGCCAAGACCGAGGCTGACGTAGGTCTTGATGACGTCGGCGTCGATCGCGGTGAGCACGACGTTGGGCTCGATCTGCGCCAGTTCGAAGGCCTTGTTGATCCGCGAGCGACCGGCGAAGGCTGAATCGTAGGTGATCAACGGCCAGCGCGCGAGCGCCGCGAGCGAGAGCGTCTTCTCGCCGAGGATCGGATGGCCATCGGGCGCGATGACGCAATGCACCCACTGGTAACAGGGCAGCATCACCAGTTGTGGATACTGGTCGAGTGCTTCGGTGGCGATGGCGATGTCGGCCTCTCCCTGCAGCGCCCATTCGGCGATCTGCGCCGGGTGCCCCTGGTGCAGTGACAGCCGCACCTGCGGATGGCGGTCGACGAACTTCTTGACCACCGCCGGCAGGGCATAGCGCGCCTGCGTATGGGTGGTGGCGATGACCAGGCTGCCCGAATCGCCGGCGGCATGCTCTTCGCTGACGCGCCGGATGTTCTCGGCGTCGCGCAGCATGCGCCGGGCGATGTCGAGGATTGCCCGGCCCGGCTCGGTGATCGCCGTCAGCCGCTTGCCGCCACGTTCGAAGATGCTCACCCCGAGTTCGTCCTCGAGCAGCCGGATCTGCTTCGAGATTCCCGGCTGCGAGGTGTAGAGCGTTTCGGCGGCTTCGGATACGTTGAGGCCGCGACGCTCGACTTCGACGATGTAACGCAGTTGCTGCAGTTTCATGGCTCGATTGAATCCGTTTGGTTATAACAATCTAACTGAACATTCCTTTCCGATCAAACCCAGGGCTGCTACGATGCGCGCTCTTCGAACCTGCTGCGGCGCACCATGGACTGGATGTACACCTTGTCGGGCTTTGCCGTCGGCGCCATCGTCGGGCTGACCGGCGTTGGCGGCGGCTCGCTGATGACGCCGCTGCTGGTGCTGCTGTTCGGCGTGCACCCGGCCACGGCGGTCGGCACCGACCTGCTATACGCCGCCGTCACCAAGGCCGGGGGCACCGTCGTCCATGCCCGCAAGGGGCATGTCGACTGGCAGGTCACCCGCCTGCTGGCAATCGGCAGCATTCCGGCAGCGGCGCTGACCATCTGGGCGCTGTCGTACCTGCCGCGGCAGAGTGCGGCGACATCACAGCTGATCTCGGTAGCGCTCGGGGTCGCCCTGCTGCTGACCGCAGCGGCGATCATCTTCCGCCAGCAACTGCAACGGCAGGCGCTGGCGCACGCCGACGATGCCGCGCACACGCAGTTCCGGGCGCCGGTGACGATCGCCTGCGGTGTGCTGCTGGGCGTTTTGGTGACGGTCTCCTCGGTCGGCGCCGGTGCCCTCGGCGCCGCCATCCTGTTCTACCTCTACCCGCGGCTGCCGGCGATCCGCATCGTCGGCAGCGACGTGGCGCACGCCGTACCGCTGACGCTGCTCGCCGGCCTTGGTCACTGGCTGATCGGCAGCGTCGACTGGTCACTCCTCGGCAGCCTTCTGCTCGGCTCGCTGCCCGGGATCTGGCTCGGCAGCCATGCTTCGGCGCGGGTTCCGGACCGCATCCTGCGGCCGATCCTCGCCGGCATGCTGGTGCTGATCGGCGGCAAGTTGATCGCCCATTAGGCGCGGCCGGACGAGTACCCCCACCCGCTTTCACAGACACCGATGCGAGGAACGTGCAATGTATCGCTACGACCGGATTGACCAGCAGATCATCGACGAGCGCGTGGCGCAGTATCGGGACCAGATCGGGCGCCACCTCGCCGGCGACCTGTCGACCGACGAGCTGCGCCCGCTGCGCCTGCAGAACGGCCTCTACATCCAGCGGCACGGGCCGATGCTGCGCATCGCCATCCCATACGGCATGCTCTCGGCGACGCAACTGCGCAAGCTGGCCGAGATCTCGCAGCGTTACGACCGCGGTGTCGGCCATTTCACGACACGCCAGAACATGCAGCTCAACTGGCCGCAACTCGAGCAGACGCCGGCGATCCTCGGCGAACTGGCGAGCGTCGAGATGCACGCCGTACAGACCTCGGGCAACTGCATCCGCAACATCACGACCGACCAGTTCGCCGGCGTCGCGCCGGACGAGCTGACCGACCCGCGTCCCTACTGCGAGCTGCTGCGCCAGTGGTCGACCTTCCATCCCGAGTTCGCCTTCCTGCCCCGCAAGTTCAAGATCGCCGTCAATGCGGCGACGACGGACCGGGCAATCATCCGCGCGCACGACATCGGCCTCGAACTGCTGCGCGACGAACGCGACGGGATCGGCGTGCGCATCTTCGTCGGCGGCGGCCTCGGCCGGACGCCGATCCTCGGTCAGGTGATCCGCGAATTCCTGCCACGGCGGCACCTGCTCTCCTACCTCGAGGCGATCCTGCGCGTCTACAACCGCTACGGCCGTCGCGACAACCTTTACAAGGCGCGCATCAAGATTCTCGTCCAGGCCCTCGGCATCGACGGCTTCCGCCGCCAGGTCGAGGCCGAGTGGGCGCACCTGCGGGACGGTCCGACGACGGTTCCGGACGAGGAGTTCGCGCGCATCGCGGCGCATTTTCCGCCGCCGGCCTGGGAAACGCTGCCGGCCGTGGACGAGCTGCACGCCGCGCGCGTCGCGGGTGACCTCGCCTTCGCCAACTGGGTACGGCGCTGCGTGCATCCGCACCGAACTCCCGGTTACGCCGCCGTCACCCTGTCGCTGAAGGCGCCGGGGGCTGCCCCGGGTGACATCAGCGACACGCAGATGCTGGTCGTCGCCGACCTCGCCGATCGCTTCAGCTTCGGCGAACTGCGCGTCACGCACGAGCAGAACGTCGTTCTCGCCGACGTGCGGCAGCGAGACCTGCACGAAGTCTGGCAGATCGCCCGCCGCCACCGCCTGGCGACCGCCAACATCGGCCTGCTGACCGACATCATCTGCTGCCCCGGCGGTGACCTCTGCGCGCTCGCCAACGCGCGCTCGGTACCGATCGCCGATGCGGTCAACGAGAAGTTCGACGATCTCGACTACCTCTACGACATCGGCGACATCTCGCTCAACATCTCCGGCTGCATGAACTCCTGCGGCCACCATCACGTCGCCAACATCGGCATCCTGGGCGTCGACAAGAACGACGAGGAGTGGTACCAGATCACCATCGGCGGCCAACAGGGCAATTCGGCGACGATCGGCAAGGTGATCGGCCCCTCGTTCCATGCGCACGAGGTACCGCTGGTGATCGAGGCGCTGATCAGCGTCCATGTCGAACAGCGGCGGCCGGGCGAGCGCTTCATCGACACGCTGCAGCGGATCGGCGTCGAGCCGTTCAAGGCCCGCGCCTACGCCGGCCGCGACCGGCGGCGCGGCGCCAGACAGGAAAACCGGGAGGTGGTCAATGCCTAGAATCATCAGGAAGCAGGAGATCGTCGAAGACTCCTGGCAAGTGCTCAGCCTCGCAGCCGGCGACAGTGCCGAGACGGTTCCGCTGCCCGCCGGACCGGTGCTGCTGCCGCTGGCCGTCTGGCTGGCGCGGCGCGATGAAGTGCTGCAGCGCGACGAGCAGCCCGGAGTCTGGCTCGACAGCGACGAGGGACCCGAGGCGCTGGCCGAGGATTGCGCGCGCTTCGCCGTCATCGGCGTCAACTTTCCCAAGTTCACCGATGGCCGCGGCTACTCGAGTGCCCGCCTGCTGCGCGAGCGCTACCACTACACGGGCGAGATCCGGGCGATCGGTGACGTGCTGCACGATCAGCTCTTCCTCATGCGACGCTGCGGCATCGACGCCTACGCGGTGCGCGCCGACAAGGACATCGAGCAGGCGCTCGCCGGGCTGCGGGCATTCAGCGAAAGCTACCAGGCGGCGACCGACCAGCCGCTGCCGCTGTTTCGCCGCCGCCTGGCGGAGCCCTCGGCATGAGCGGCGAAGGGGCCGTGGACGAGGCCGCGCTGCACGAGTCGGTCACCCGGCGCAGCGCGGCTGCGCGGGAACTGTTGCGGGCGATCGCCGCCGACTTCTCGCCGGCGGTTCTTGCCAGCAGCCTCAGTGCCGAGGACATGGTGCTCACCGACCTCATCGTCCGTGAGGACCTGCCGATCGGCATCTTCTCGCTCGACACCGGCCGCCTGCCGGCGGAAACCCATGAGCTGATGGCGACGATTCGCCGTCATTACGGCCTGACGCTGCGCCTCTACTACCCGCGGCACGATCTGCTCGAGGCATGGACGAGCGAGCACGGCATCAACGCCTTCTACGAATCGGTCGAACTGCGCAAGGGCTGCTGCCAGGTGCGCAAGGTCGAGCCGCTGCAGCGTGCGCTCGCCGGCCAGCGGGCCTGGATCACCGGCATGCGGGCGCAGCAGGCGAGCACGCGCGATGGCTTGCCGCTGCGCAGCGTCGACACCGCCAACGGCGGACTGGAGAAGTTCAATCCGCTCGCCGAGTGGAGCGAACGCGAGGTGTGGGCATACCTCAGGCAACACGGCGTGCCGTACAACGCGCTGCACGACCGCTTCTACCCGAGCATCGGCTGCGCGCCGTGTACGCGCGCGGTGGCCGCCGGCGAGGACGTCCGCGCCGGCCGCTGGTGGTGGGAGAATCCGGAATCGAAGGAATGCGGCCTGCACCTCAGGCGCCCGTGAAACAGCCACGAACGGATCAGGAATGAGTACTGCAAAGCTCGCCAGAGTCACCCTCTCGCATCTCGAATGGCTCGAGTCGGAGGCCATCCACATCATGCGCGAGGTTGCCGGCCAGTGCAGCAACCCGGTGCTGCTCTTCTCCGGCGGCAAGGATTCGATCTGCATGCTGCGCGTCGCCGAGAAGGCCTTTCGCCCGGGTCGTTTTCCCTTTCCTTTGCTGCACATCGATACCGGCCACAACTATCGCGAGGTCACCGACTTCCGCGACCGTCGCGCGGCCGAACTCGGCGAACGCCTGATCGTTCGCTCGGTCGAGGATTCGATGGCGCGCGGCACCGTCGTCCTCAAGTCGGCCGACGAGCCGCGCAACAAGCACCAGTCGGTCACCCTGCTCGAGGCGATCGAGGAGTTCGGCTTCGACGCCTGCATCGGCGGCGCCCGCCGCGACGAGGAGAAGGCTCGGGCAAAGGAACGCATCTTCTCGTTCCGCGACGAGTTCGGACAATGGGATCCGAAGAACCAGCGCCCGGAACTCTGGGATCTGTACAACGCACGCAGCTTCAAGGGCGAGAACATCCGCGTCTTCCCGATCTCGAACTGGACCGAGATCGACGTCTGGCAGTACATCGAGCGCGAGAAGCTGGCGTTGCCTTCGATCTACTTTGCCCACCGGCGGCCGATCGTTCGTCGCAGCGGCGGCCTGCTGCCGGTGACCGAAGTGACGCCGGCGCGACCCGGCGAGACGATCGAGACGCTGCAGGTGCGCTTCCGCACCGTCGGCGACATCACCTGCACGGCGCCGGTCGAGTCCGCTGCCAGCGACGTCGCCAGCATCATCGCCGAGACGGCGGTGACGACGATCACCGAGCGCGGTGCGACGCGACTCGACGACCAGACCTCGGAAGCGTCGATGGAGCAACGCAAGAAGGAAGGTTATTTCTGATGTCAGCGATCGAGAAACTCCCCGCCGAAGACATTCCCGACAACGGCCTGCTGCGCTTCCTGACCTGCGGCAGCGTCGACGACGGCAAGAGCACGCTGATCGGCCGCCTGCTCTACGACAGCAAGACGATTCTCGCCGATACGCTGCACGCCATCCAGCGCAGCTCCGCCCGCCGTGGCCTCGACAGCGTCGACCTGTCGCTGCTGACCGACGGCCTGCAGGCGGAACGCGAACAGGGAATCACCATCGACGTCGCCTACCGCTACTTCACCACCGGCACGCGCAAGTACATCATCGCCGACGCGCCGGGCCACGAGCAGTACACGCGCAACATGGTGACCGCCGCGTCCACCGCTGACCTGGCGATCATCCTCATCGATGCACGCAAGGGGGTGCTGACGCAGACCCGCCGCCACTCCTACGTCGCCCATCTGCTCGGCATCCCGCACATCGTCGTCGCGGTGAACAAGATGGATCTGGTCGATTACGCGCAGGAGACCTTCGACCGCATCCGCGACGAGTATCTCGAGTTCGCCAGCCGGCTCGGCATCGCCGACGTGCGCTTCATCCCGCTGTCGGCGCTGCACGGCGACATGATCGTCGAGCGCGGCGAACGCCTGCGCTGGTACGACGGGCCGACGCTGTTCGAGATGCTCGAGGCGGCGCCGGCGATCCACAGCGAGCACGTCGAGAAGTTCCGCTTTCCGGTGCAGTACGTCTGCCGCCCGCAGGACTCGGCGAACCCCGAACTGCACGACTATCGCGGCTTCATGGGCCGCGTCGAATCCGGCGAACTGCACATCGGCGATCGCGTGACGATCCTGCCCTCGCGTCTCGAGAGCCGCGTCCGCGACATCCAGGTGCTCGGCGAATCGCTGCCGCGCGCGGTCGCCGAACAGTCGGTCAGCATCCTGCTCGACGACGAGATCGACATCTCGCGCGGCGACATGATCGTCCGCAGCGACGAACTGCCGCTGGTGGGCCGCAACATCGATGCGATGCTCTGCTGGCTTTCGGAGTCGCCGCTCGAACCCCGCCGCAAGTACCTGCTGCGCCATACGACGCGCGACAGCAAGGCGATGCTCGCCGCCATCGCCTTCCGCGTCGACATCAACAGCATGCAGCAGCAGCCCGCCGAGCGACTCGTGATGAACGATATCGCCCGCGTCAGCTTCCGGCTGGCGCAGCCGATCTTCGCCGACCCGTACGCCGAAAGCCGCGGCACCGGCGCCTTCATCATCATCGACGAGTCGACGAACAACACCGTCGCCGCCGGCATGATCCTGGGCACCACGGGCGGCGACAGCGGATGAGCCAGCCGCGCGTTTGACCGCGGGGCCGGCCGCGTGGATACTGTCGCCCAAGCCGCCCGCATCCGGCGGCAGCCAGCGCCCGACCGCCGACGGGCCAGGTCTTCAGGCAGGAGGATCCGTTCGCCATGGACATTCACGGCAAGCCCATCGAGGAACGCATCGAGTGGCTGTTCGGTCTCGCCGACCGCCACAGCACGATCTTTCGCAGTCCGGAAGCGTGGCTGGCGCGTGAGCGTTACCTCGCCGAGCATCCGACGGCGATCGCCGTCCTCAAGTGCATGGACGGGCGGATCAACATCCCGGTTGCGACCAACACACCGGTCGGCCTGCTGATGCCCTTCCGCAACCTCGGCGGCATCTTCGACCTCGGCTGGCCACACCTCGGCGAGGTCCTGGCGCATCACGTGCAACGCGTCGTCAGCGCCGGCCGCAACGTCGTCTTCCTCGTCACCTACCACTACTCGCAGGGCGATCCGCGACGCGGCTGTGCCGGCTTCCAGTACGACACCGAGGCAGCGATCGCCCACACCTACGAGATCAGGCGCCAGGTCGAGCACATCTTCGGCACCGACCACAGCACCGTCTATCCGCTCGTCTGCGGCTTCGAGACCGACGAGGATGCGCTGGTGATCCACGGCACAGCTGGCGACCGGCTGGATCTCGCGACGCTGACCTCGACCGACCGGGCGACGCTCGAACTGCGCCTCGCCGCCCTGCTGCCCGACATGCCGGCGCGCATGCGCGCCGACCTGCTGCCGCTGCTGCATGGCAATCTCGAACACATCGAGAACGTGCGCGCCCAGATCCGGCGCAACGAAAGACTGCTCGACATCGAGCACCGCGAGTGGATGATCTGTCTCGGACGTGGCTTCGACTTCCTGCATACGCCGAACGTCGCACTGATCATCGGGCCCTACAGTCCCAATCTCGACGTGCCGATCCGCAAGGCGGCAGGAATCATCGAGGCGAACATGCAGGCTGGCCGCATTCCGGACGACGGTTTCCTGCTTCTCGCCTCGGTGCCCTACGACGAACTCGGCGTCGATCGCGCACGCGCCGAGCTGAAATCACGCTTCCTGTCGAAATTCGCCGCCCATGTCATCCGCGCCGAGTTTCCCCGCCTCGGCGAGCAGATGAGCATCCGCACGGCAGTTCTCGACTGGCGCTCGCGGGCTCTCGAAACGGTCGGCATCGGTGACTGAACGCCGGCGGCCGCCAGCTTTCCCTTGCGGCCGGATTGCCCGCCGCGCCCCCTCCTCCTGCAGACCACGCTCATGCCCTCCGCCACACGCCTGATCTTCGGTTTCCATTCGGTCCTCGCCAAACTGCGTCATGACGCGGGCGCGGTCCGCGAGATTCATGTCGACGCGGCGCGCCACGATGCCCGCTTGCGCGACCTGCGGACGCACGCCGAGTTCGCCGGCATTCGCCTGCTGCCGGTGGCCGCAGCCCGTCTCGAGGCGATGGCGCCCGGCGCCCGCCATCAGGGCGTCATCGCCATCGTCGATGCGACGCAGCGACATCTGAGCCTCGACGATGTCCTCGACACCCTCGACGAACCCGCTTTCCTCCTCGTCCTCGACGGCGTCCAGGATCCGCACAATCTCGGCGCTTGCCTGCGGGTTGCCGATGCCGCCGGTGCGCACGCGGTGATCGCGCCGAAGGACCGTGCCGTCGGACTGACGCAGACGGCGGTGAAAGTCGCCAGTGGCGCGGCCGAAACGGTCCCCTACATCACCGTCACCAACCTCGCCCGCAGCCTGCGCGAAATCAAGGAACGCGGCATCTGGGTCGTCGGTACCGATGCCGAGGCGCCGCAGGATCTGTACGGCGCCAGCTGGCCGATCGCCTGCGCCTGGGTGCTCGGTGCCGAGGGGGAAGGCTTGCGTCGCCTGACCCGAGAGACCTGCGACCAACTGGTGAACATCCCGATGCTCGGCTCGGTCGCCAGCCTGAACGTCTCGGTGGCCACGGGCGTCTGCCTGTTCGAGGCGAGGCGACGGCTCCGCGATCTGCCGACCGCGGAGCGCAGCGGCTAGCGCACCTGCTGCCCGCAGGCTCCGGTCGCGGCAGCGACGGCGGACCGGCTACGTCTTGTACGAGTAGCGGTAGACGTAGCCCTTGTAGCCATAGCGATAGCTCTGTCGGCTGACGTTGAGGTCGTTGAAGACGAAGCCCTTCACCTGCACGCCGGCCTGGTTGAGTCGTTTCACCGCTTGCTCGAGCTCACGGATCGGGTGCTTGCCGGCACGCGCAATCATAAGCGTCGCACCGACGTGGCGGCCGATGATCGCCGCATCGGAGACGGCAAGGACCGGTGGCGCATCGACGATGACCGTGTCGAACCTCGCCGCCAGTTCGCCGAGCAGCACTTCGAAGCGCGGGTGCATCAGCAGCTCGGATGGGTTCGGCGGGATTTGTCCGGTGGTGACGACGGTCAGCCCACTGACGGCGGTGCTCTTGAGGACGTCGTCGAGCGCAGCCTGGCCAGCGACGTATTCCGAGATGCCGACTGCGCGCTCGATACCGAATTCCTTGTGCAGGTGCCCACGACGCAGGTCGGCATCGACGATGACGACGCGCTTGTCCACCTGCGCCAGGACCGCGCCGAGGTTCTTCGAGATGAAGCTCTTGCCGAGTCCCGGACTGGGGCCGGTGATCAGCAGCGAGTTGCCCTGCGCATCGAGCAGGGCGAAGTGCAGCGTCGTCCGCAACCCGCGCAGGCTCTCGACCGCGTCTTCCTGCGGATGGGCCACCGCCAGCAGCTCACCGCCACCGCCCGCCTGCGCCCTGCGATGCAGGTCGACCTCGAGCTTGCTGTGCGGCACCGTGGCGTAGACCGGCAGACCGAGCTGCGACTCGATCACCTCCGGATCCTCGACCACGACGCGCAGCGAGCGCAAAACCCAGATGACGACGAGGCTCGCCAGCAGGCCAAGCAGCAGGGCGATGCCGAGGATGGCGATCGGTTTGGCGCCGACCGGCTCGCGACCCACCGCCGCCGTGTCGATGACGCGCACGTCGCCGACGGTGCCCTCCTTCGACACGCGCAACTGTTGCGCGGTGTTCAGCAACTCGGTATACAACCGGTTCGAGACCTCGACGTCGCGCGCCAGGCGCAGAACGGTCTGTTGCGTATCGGGCAGGCGGGAGACATCCGAGTCGAACTGCTTGCGGCGTTCGTCGAGGCGCGCCAGCTTGCTGTCGACGGCCTGGATGCGCGGATGTTCCGGCGTGAAGTGCTGCCGCAGCTCGTCCCGCTCCTGCTTCAGCAGCACGGCGGCATTCTCGACCTCGACCAGCGACTTCAGGATGCCCTGTGTCTCGAGGCTCAGGTCGAGCGAACCGCGACTCTGGCGATAACTGTTGTACGCGCCTTCGGCGCTGTCGACCTGGGTCTTCAGCGCCGGCAGCTGGGTGTCGAGGAACTTCAGCGTCTTCTCTGCCTCCGCCGAGCGGCGCTCGACATTCTGGCGGACGTAGGTGTTCATGATGTCGTCGAGAATCAGGACGATCTCGTCGGCACGCTTGCCAACCAGGCTCAGTTCGAGCACGCCGGTCTTCTTGCCTCGCTCCTTCACCGAATAGAACTTGCGCAGGTTCTCGATCGCGGTCTCTGGAGAGAGCTTGGCGAGATTGAAGCGCGTGCCCGGCCGTGCGACGAGTTCTGCGATGAAGACCGAGTAGCCCTTGTTGCTGGCTCGCGTCCCCGCCTTGCCGGCGAGCACGAGCTGGTCGTCCTCGTCGAATATCTCGAAATTGCCGCCAGCGCCAGCAACCAGTTCATGCGCTTCGTCGAGCGCTTGCGGGGGAACGTCCAGCGAGTCGACCTGGATGCGCTCGCCGCCCCAGGCAAAGCTCGACAGGCCGAGCCAGGGCGAATTCGGCTGCTCCCCATCGTAGCGACGGGCGATCGCTCTGCCAATCAACGGAAAGGTCCGCGGCTGGGCGATGATGTCCAGCCGCAGCTTCGACACGACACGGCCGAGGACCATCCGTGAACTCAAAATCTCGACTTCTGCCGGTGCCGTCGTGGTATCACCGAGTAGCGGCTCGAGTGCCTTGAGCACGCCGCCCGATCCCTTCTTCTCCTCGATCTGCAGCAGGCCATCCGCACGATAGGTCGGACTCGCGACAAGAACCCAGGCGAGTCCGATGACCAACGAAAACAGGCAGGTCGCGGCGATCAGCCAGCGATAGTCCATCAGGACCGCAATGATCTCGCCGAGTGCCAGACCTTCCTCGTCCTCGGACGACGCCGAGGGTTGCGTGGCGTACGACTGCTGCGTCACGTTGGCGCTCATTCCGGGGAACGAGCCGGCCGTTTGGGAGGGTTTCAGTTGATCATTTTCCATGTGTTGTCCGAGTGGTCTCTGGCCCGTCTTCAGTCCTGCCTGCATCGAGAGGCCGGTAGCCGCCACGCGTTGGCCAACCGGCAGCGGCGACGCATCAGGCTAGCCAGTTCTCCCGGCTGTCCCAACTCAGTTGTTGGGCGTCTGCCTTGCTCCAAAAAGCGGCCATTGCGTCAGGCTTGTCTGGTAGAGCATCGTTGCGGTCGGCAGGATGTTGGCGATCACCCGGTGCCAGCGAACGACCGCAGCCGCGTCGACGTAGATGATGTCACGCGGTCGCAACGGGAAACGGTCGGCCAGCAGCATCGCGTCGGGCAGTCGTGCGTCGAGGTGGAACAGCTCCGGGGAATCCTTGCTGTTGCCGCGCATGACGTAGATCCAGCGCGGATCGGCGGTGCTCTGATTGATGTAGCCCGCGTCGCTGAGCGCCTCCGCCAGCGTCGAGCGCTTCTTGTTCATGACCAGCGAACCGGGCTTGGCAATCTCGCCAAGAACGAAGATCTTGTTGTAGCTGCGGTCCGAGACGTTGACAATGTCGCCATGTTCGAGCAGCGGATTGCTCTCGGTACGGCCATAGTCGTACATCGACTGGACATCGACCAGGTAGGTCGTCCCGCGGCGGGTGAGCAGGACGCGGCTGAAGTCGGCTTCCGGCGTGAAGCCACCGGCACGGTTGACCGCATCGAGGACCGTCATCGGCACGTCGTTGACGGGCTGAATCCCCGGCTTTGCCACCTCGCCGACGACATAGACCTGCTGGCTGCGGAAAGCGACCATACGCACGTCGAGCTGCACCCGCTCGATGAACTTGGCGAGCCGCGTCGACAGGACTTCACGCAGCTCGCTGGTCGTCTTGCCGGCCGCCTTGACCACACCGATGTAAGGATAGAAGATCGTACCGTCCTCGGCGATCACCGTGCCGGCCTGCTCCGCCGTCCGGAAGCTGCCGGCGGGGATCGTCAGTTCCGGGTGGTCCCAGACGATGATCGAAATGATGTCTCCCGGCCCCAAGCGGTAATTGGGAACTGCCGCAGGGTCCTGGCCACGGAAGCGTGGATCGCTGGCCGTCGCCGCCCGCGCCGAACTGGTTCCGTCACCGATTGGCGGCAAGGCCGACTTGAAGAGATCGATGATCAACTCCGCCGTGATCGGCCGGATGCGCACGTTCGCCGGCTGCAGCTCGTCGCCCTGCTGCACCGGCAGCCTGACGTCGGACTCCTCGCGGTTGGCGTAACTCTGGTTGCCAGGAATGATGGTGCACCCTGCCAGCATACCCAACGCAAGGCACAGCAGCACGCTTCGCCACGCTGGCAGCCGATGTCGCAAAAGCTTCATGCCAAAATCCTCATCTCGTAGCCTCTTCATCCGGTCGGTACGCCCCGGCCAGAACGAGCCGTGCAGTTTAACTTCCAGTGGCGCATCGCGCAAAGCCGGCGTTGGCGCTTGCCGGCCGATGGACAGCCAAGCCGCAGCTTCTGGCCGATCGCCGTGACTTTCCGAAAGGCGGTCCGTGTCCACGGCCTGCTCTGTCCAGAAACCAGCGACGGGGAGAGACTAACGCCAGGCAAGGCACCGTCCGGTGCGAAATCTCACGCCACGGCGAGAAAAGCGGCCGACCAGTCAGCTCTTCAGCCCAGCTTGCTGACCCAGGGATCCAGCGCCTCGTCGATCAGTTGCAGCGCCTCGGCATGCGCCTCGTCGCCGCGCCGGTAAGGGTCGGGGATTTCCTTGCTCGTCCAGTGCCCGATGAGGAAGGTCTTGCCACGAGCCGTCGGGTCCATGGCCAGCACCGCGTCCCGGTGGTGCTTCTCCATGACCAGCACCAGTTCCGCCCAGCGCAGGCGCTCACGAGTCAGCTGACTGGCACGGTGAGCGCTGAGATCGACGCCACGCGCGCTCATCAGCTCGCGTGTGGCCTCCTCCGCCGGATGATTGACGAGCGCGCCGATACCGGCCGAGCGTGCTTCGATCCGGCGCCCGGAACTGGCCGCCCGCTGCCGCAGCAAGTACTCCGCCGCCGGGCTGCGGCAGATGTTGCCGGTACATACGGTGAGGACACGACTGAACATGACGACTACCTGCAGGTGGGTGGCAGGCTGAGTTCAAAGCCACCGTGGTCACTGCGCACGCTGTGCCGTCCGCGCTCGATCGAATAGATCAGCGTGCTCTGCAACTGGCGACGCTCGCTCTCGCCGATGCGCCTGCCGCTTGCCGCCGCGGTGTCGAATGCCGACTGCAACCCACTCTGCTCCGCACGCGCGAGGAGCAGGCGGATGTCAAGCCCGTGCTTCCTGGCCAGGCGCCTGCGCAGCCGCAGCATGTCTCGCCGGACAGCGCCAATCAAGTGTTCGTCCCCGATATTCGGCACATGGACCATGCAATACACCTTGCGCCCCTGCGCACTCTCCCTGTCGGTCTCGAAGACGCTCAACTGATACTCGTAATGGCCACTGAGCCCCTGCGCAATCAGGCCAAGCAGCTGCGGGCACCTTTCCCGACGGACGTATCCGACGAAGATGCCGCGCACCTGCACCGATGGTAGACCGAGGCGTCGATTCAGCCACTGCAGCCAGGGAACCAGCCGCCACGGCCGCGCGATGAGCAGGAAATAGACGGCAAAAATGGCAAGAAAAAGCCAGAAGGCCAAATACTCGGGAACCCTGAGCAACAGGCAGGTGACACCGATCAGCGCGAAGACGAACTGCATCAGCACCGCCACGGCGACGACATCGGAGACACGAAAACCTGCCCGGACCAAGAGGTGATGCAGATGGTGGCGGTCGGCCCGGAAGGGCGACTTGCCAAGCCAGATCCGCCGCAGCATGACGCCAACGGTGTCCATCAGCGGCAACGCGAACAGCCACAGCGCAGTGACCGGAGTCATCGCCGCCGCATCGCCACCCTGCGACAGGGCGATCAGCAGCCAGGCAAAGACGAAACCGAGCAGCATGCTGCCGTTGTCGCCAAGGAACACCCTCGCGCGGGCATTCCCCGGATAGCGGAGGTTGAAGAACAGGAACCCCACGATACCACCCATCAACGCCACCGCCACCAGCAGGTAGGCCGGGTTGTCAGCGCCGTGCGCGACGACGGCAATGAACGCCAGGCTGACGAGACTCACCGAACCCGAGAGTCCGTCGATCCCATCGATCATGTTGACCGCGTTGATCAGGCCGATCGTCGCGAAGACGGTGATCGGCACGGCAAACCAACCGAGATCCACCGCGACGCCGGGGAGGAGTTCCCCGAGCGAAGCCAGCTCCACCCCGCCGACGAAGACCATCGCCAGAGCCACGGCCGCCTGCACGACGAGCCTCGGCTTGAAACCCAGGTGCCAGATGTCGTCGGCCAGCCCTGTCACGAACATGCACACGGATCCCGCCAGCAAGGCGACCGACGTCGATCCGCCGGGGAGACGATCGCCGAGGGCGAAAGCGACGACGACCACGCTGATGAGGCCAAAGCCACCCACGAACGGGGTGCTCACCGCATGCTGCTTGTGCCCGCCAGGGCGATCCATCGCCCCAAGGCGGCCGGCCAGCGCGATGCTGAAACGGACGACCACCCCCGAAAAAAGGGCACAGAGGCCAAAAAGTGCAGCGTATTCCAAGGCCACCTCCGCGGTGAGCAGTTCCAGGCTTCAGCCTTTGCCCCTTGGCCGACGGTCCCACTCCCGAGTCCCATCGCGCGCAGAGCCCTTGCGGGCTCTGCAGGCACACCCCCATCGGCGCTCGCGCGCCGAGAAGCTCTCGCGAAGCGCCTCAGGCGCGGCGACGGCCGATGAACGCGCCGACCAGAGCCAGTCCCAAGAGCGCGAGCGACTCTGGCTCGGGGATCTTCACCTCATAGGTACCCGAATAGGACAGGGTATCCTGGACCTGTTGACTTGGCGGCGTCGGCCCTGCATAGACACCGGAGCGCGTCGCCTCGAACCCGAACAGGTAGTCCTGCAAACCGGCGAGATCCACATGCACCACCTCGCTCACCTGCAGCCCGCTCGGCAACAGGGTCCCCGGCGGCAGTTGGGAACCGAAGACGGCCTGGAGGAACGGCGTCGCGTTGTAGATTCCCGCCAGACCGATGTATACGCCATGGCCGTCGCGCATCTCGACGTAATCGATGTTGGGGTCGCTGACCAACATCCACGGCGCCATACCGCCGAGACCGGCATTGGGCGAGAGGAAGGCCGTCACCGCGTTACTCAGACCCGTGGGCGACAGGTTGATGCCAGCCTCCTGTGCAGCGCCTTGAATGTAGCGCTCGGTCAGCGCGGTAGGCTGCAACCGCCCGGTCGTCCAGTCAGCTTCGACAAGGCTGCGCAGGGTCAGCGGCTTTCCTGCGAAGTCGCCAGACAGTGTGGTCCCCGGAGGAGTGTTACCACTACCACTGCCAAACTTTCCGAGTTCGACGTTGCCACCCCCGACCTGCAGGGCGCTCGCGACGTTCGCATCCGAACAACTGCTGGAAGAGAGCTGCGTCGAACCCAACCACGTCTGGCATGGCGAATTACCGATGACGACATTGCCCAGCGACACTGCCGCCGAAGCGCCGGTCGACGCGACCAAGCCCATGACGGCCAAGGCGATCTTGGTCCTGCTACGAGTTACACTCATTGTTTGACTCCTTCACTTCGGTCACCAGCCCCTGCTCGGAAAACCGGTGGATGAGGGTTTAAGTGGGCTTCACAAGTCTTGGCTTCAAGGGGCTGTAGCGTTCCACCCCCGCCCCTCAGCAAAACCTGTAACTGACAGAGCAACATTCGTGCCAGAAAAAAAACATCGTTTTGCAGCAGAATGTTAGAAATATCACACTGTATTCGGGCAGCTGTGTTGTAAGAAATTCCGACAGTCCGCCCGTCCCACCAACGCGACTCTTGCCGGCTATCCGGCAAGGAGTCGACACTGGCGCCCAAGCGGCGGCGCCAGCGAATGAACGTCTCCAGTCATGACTGTCGAGGCACTCGGGATGATGAAGGTCATGATCGGTCCCCCCATCCCCGACCGTTCTCCCGCGTGCGGGAGAAGGGAGATTCGCGAGTCGCGGACGCGCCTTTCACCTCAACATGGGCCCTGCAGGAGCCTGCCGGCCGCTGCATGCGGCCACCGGCAGGTACCACGGTCGCCGCCGCTGCGGCCGCGGACCAGCCGCCGCCCGAATTGACGACCACCGGCCGGCTCGCTATCCTGCCCACATGGGCCCTGAAGACCTCCTGCGACCGCGATCTCAACGACGCCGGTCGCGCCGGACCGCCGCAGTCCTTTGCTGCGCGGCACCGCCACCAGGCTGCGAGTGATCCTGCCATGCGACCGATCTGGCGCATGCGCCGTCCGCTCGCCAGGCGCCCATCCGCGCAGGCGATGCCGCGCGACCTGCTGGCGACGTGTTTCGCGTAGCTGCTCGGGCAGATGACGAGGTTGGCGTAGAACAGACTCCGATCTCGCGCTCGCTGCTTGCTGCCCTCGCGGCATCGCTGCTCCTGCACGCCATCGTCCTCTTCTTTCCGGAGCAGGAGGCAGTGCCCCGGCCGATCGCCTCGACGCGCTTCGCAGCCAGCCTGTCGCCGGCACAGCAGCCGGCAGCGCCGCCGGCAGCGCAGGCCACCCTGCCGCGCCAGCCGGCGACAGCCAAAGCTCCGTCGCGTGCCGCCGCCCGACCGGCCAGCAAGGCACCGCGGCCGCGCACGCCGAACGTGCCGACGCCAACCGGTAAAGCCGCTCGCGACGACACGCCGCGCTGGAGCCCGAGTGAAAGGCAGGAGATGAAGCGTTTCCTCGACGAGCTCGACGCGCAGGCGAAGGCGACGCCCAGGCCATCACTGGCGCAGCGTTCGCTGGCACAGGCGGCGGAGCTCGGCCGACAGCAGGCGCGGCGCGACGAACAGGGACTGCTGATGCTCGAGCGCCGGCCCGACACGCCGCCGCCCGACCCGTTCAGCCTCGACCTCTACCTCGATGGCATCGTCCGGCGACTGAACCGGAGCGCCGCCTTCGTCCGCAACGACCCGCGCAGCCGGGGGGTGAAGCCGGCCGCCGTCCAGTTCCGGATCAACCCCAACGGCAGCCTGAAGTCCTTCGCCATCCTCAACGCCGGCGACCAGCAGGACGAGATCGCGTTCATCCGGTCAGTCGTCGAGCGATCGATCCCCTTCGCTGCCTTTCCGCCCGACATCGACCGCGCCGCGCGCTCGCTTGGCGTGACGATCTGCATCCAGCCGAGCCACGGCGGCGGTTTCGGCTTCACCCGTCTGCCCGACGGCCGCGCCTGCTGAGCCCCAATTTCGCTGGCCGCATGCTCAACTCGGCGACGACCCGCTCGCCCCGCAAGCATCCCGCCAAGCCAGCGACCGCTTGCCGCCCGTTCAGTGGAACAGACCGCGCTCCTCGATGAAGGCGATGATCTCCGTCAGCCCCTCGCCGGTCTTCATGTTGCTGAAGACGAAGGGGCGATCACCGCGCATCCTGCGGCTGTCGCGCGCCATCACCTCGAGTGATGCGCCGACCAGGGGCGCCAGATCGGTCTTGTTGATCACCAGCAGGTCGGAGCGGGTGATCCCCGGCCCACCCTTTCGCGGAATCTTGTCGCCGGCGGCGACGTCGATGACGTAGAGCGTCAGGTCGGAGAGCTCGGGGCTGAAGGTCGCGGCCAGATTGTCCCCGCCCGACTCGACGAGGACGATCTCGATGTCCGGGAAGGCCGTCGTCAGCCGCGCGACGGCTTCGAGGTTGATCGAGGCGTCTTCGCGGATCGCGGTGTGCGGGCAGCCGCCGGTCTCGACGCCGAGAATGCGTTCCTGCGGCAGGGCCGCGTGCTGCACCAGGAACTTCGCGTCCTCGGCGGTGTAGATGTCGTTGGTCACCACGCCCAGGCTGTAGCGGTCGCGCAGGGCGAGGCACAGCGCCAGGGTGAGTGCGGTCTTGCCGGAGCCGACCGGGCCTCCGATGCCGATGCGCAGGGCAGTTCGGGTGTTCATCCGCGGCTCGCTTTCCGTCATGATCGAAAGAGTCTCGAATACTGCGTTTCGTGCTGGCTCGACGCCAGCGCGAAACCCGGGGCAAAGTTGCTCCATGCCGCCTCCGGGAGGACCAGCGCCCGTTGCACGACCGGCGGAATGCGGCCACCGAGCTGCAGCAGAAGCCGCTGCCCGGCAGTCTGGCCGAGCGGCACCGCCTTCAGCGCCGCCAGCACCTGGTTCTCGCACCAGGACCACAGATAGGCCGCGAGCGAGTCGGCCAGCGGGATCCGCCAGGACGCGGCGGCCAGCGCCCAGACCGTCGGAAAAGCCGTTTCCGGCAGTTCATCGAGGACCTCGGGCAAGGGGAAATCGTCCAGGTCACGCAGCAGGCGGCGCAGCGAGTAGCCCATCTGCAGGGTCTCGGCACGCAGCTCGGAGGACTCGCGGCTGGCCAGGAACTCGCCGTTCAGACGCGCCACCTCGCCGACGTCGGCAACGTTCCAGGCGCGCTGCAGGCAGGCAGCGAGCGGCGCCTCGAAGCGACCGATGCCCTCCTCGAGCACGCCGCCGATCCACTGCCCGGCGCTCGTCTCGTCGCGTACCAGCCCCGCTTCGACGGCCCATTCGAGCCCCTGCGAATAGGTGTAGGCGCCGACCGGCAACGCCGGGCTGGCGAGCTGCAGCAGGCGTGCCAGCACCAGGCTCACTTGAATGTGTGGATCTTCGCCGGCGAACGATGCGCACCGTGGCCCGGGTCGTGCGCATCAGTCTTGCGCCGGCCCGGCGCCGGCCGGTAGTCGCCGACACGTGCCGCTGCGCCGCCATGTACCGCTGCGCCGGCGTGGCTGTGCGCCGCACCGTAGGCTCCGCCCTCCGGATCGAAGGGCGCCACGACCGCAGCGAGCGAACAACCCAGACGCCGCAGCATGGCGCCCAGCACGTGGTCCGGCTGCAGGCGGAGGAACTCGTCGCCGAGTTGCACCGGCACGTGCCGGTTGCCCAGATGGTAGGCGGCACGGATCAACTGCAGGGTGTCACGGGCGCGAACCTCGAGCAGCTCTTCCGGCGCCGCGCTGACCTCGACGACGCGCCCGTCACTGGCCAGCAAGCGGTCGCCGTCGCGCAGTACCGTACCGGCCGGCAGCACATAGCCCATTTCCTCGCCGCCGACCAGCGTCACGCGCTGCCGGCTCCGGCAGCGGGCGTCGTAGGGCAGCACCAGGTGATCGCTGACCGGCGCGTCGGCGGCGGCGAAGGATTCGACCAGAAGCATGCTCGCCTCAGAACAGGAAGTAGCGCTGCGCCAGCGGCAGCACGCTCGCCGGTTCGCAGACCAGCAGCTCGCCGTCGGCACGCACGGCGTAGGTTTCGGGGTCGACCTCGATCTTCGGCGTCGCGGCGTTGTGTACCAGGTCCGCCTTGCCGATTCCCCTGGTCTGGCGAACGGCGACCAGTGGCTTGCGCAACTGCAGCGCGGCGACTCCGGGGCTGTCCAGTGCCGCCTGCGAGACGAAAGTCACCGAAGTCTGCAGCGCATTGCCGAAGGAGCCGAACATCGGCCGGTAGTGCACCGGCTGCGGCGTCGGAATCGACGCATTGGCATCGCCCATCGCGGCGGCGGCGATCATCCCCCCCTTGAGGATCAGCGACGGCTTGACGCCGAAGAAAGCCGGCTTCCAGAGCACCAGGTCGGCGAGCTTGCCCACCTCGATCGAGCCGACGAGATGGCTGATGCCGTGCGTGATCGCCGGATTGATCGTGTACTTGGCGAGATAGCGCTTGACGCGGAAATTGTCGTGCCGCTGCGGGCCAGCTCCCGGCGCCGGCAGCGAACCGCGCTGCCCCTTCATCTTGTGCGCCGTCTGCCAGGTGCGGATGATCACCTCGCCCACCCGGCCCATCGCCTGCGAGTCCGAAGACATCATCGACAGCGCACCGAGGTCGTGCAGGATGTCCTCGGCAGCGATCGTCTCGCGCCGGATGCGGCTCTCGGCGAAGGCGACGTCCTCGGCGATCGACGGGTCCAGGTGATGGCAGACCATCAGCATGTCGAGGTGCTCGTCGACGGTATTCACCGTGTACGGCCGCGTCGGGTTGGTGGACGACGGCAGGACGTTGGCCTCGCCGATGGCGCGCAGGATGTCCGGTGCGTGCCCGCCGCCGGCGCCTTCGGTATGGAAGGTGTGGATCGTCCGCCCCCGGAAGGCGGCCAGCGTCGTTTCGACGAAGCCGGACTCGTTGAGCGTGTCGGTGTGGATCGCCACCTGCACGTCCATCTCGTCGGCGACCGACAGGCAGTTGTCGATCGCCGCCGGCGTCGTCCCCCAGTCCTCGTGCAGCTTGAGGCCGATCGCGCCGGCGCGCACCTGCTCGCGCAGCGGTTCGGGCAGCGAGACGTTGCCCTTGCCGAAGAAGCCGAGGTTCATCGGGAACGCCTCGGCCGCCTGCAGCATGCGCTGGATGTGCCACGGGCCCGGCGTGCAGGTGGTGGCGTAGGTACCGGTGGCGGGCCCGGTGCCACCGCCGAGCATCGTCGTCACGCCCGACATCAGCGCTTCCTCGATCTGCTGCGGGCAGATGAAATGGATGTGGCTGTCGATGCCGCCGGCAGTGACGATCATGCCTTCGCCGGCGATGATCTCGGTGCCGCCACCGATGCTGATCGTCACCCCGGGCTGGATGTCGGGGTTGCCGGCCTTGCCGATGGCGGCGATGCAGCCGCCCTTGAGCGCGATGTCGGCCTTGACGATTCCCCAGTGGTCGACGATCAGCGCGTTGGTGATCACCGTATCGGCCACTTCCGCCGCCGGCTTCTGGCCCTGTCCCATGCCGTCGCGGATCACCTTGCCACCACCGAACTTGACCTCGTCGCCGTAGACGGTCAGATCCTGCTCGACCTCGATCCAGAGATCGGTATCGGCGAGGCGGACGCGGTCGCCGACCGTCGGCCCGAACATTTCGGCATAGGCCTGGCGCGAGATGCGGACGCTCATTCGAGGGCTCCCATGACGGTGGCAGTGAAACCAAAGACCCGGCGATCACCGGCGAGGGCGACGAGCTGCACGCTGCGCGTCTGCCCCGGCTCGAAACGCACCGCCGTACCCGCGGCGATGTCGAGCCGGAAACCGCGCGCGGCGACCCGATCGAAGGACAGCGCGGCGTTGGTCTCGGCAAAGTGGTAGTGCGAACCGACCTGGATCGGCCGGTCGCCGGTGTTGGCGACGGCCAGCCGGATCGTCTCGCGACCGGCGTTGAGCTCGATCTCGCCGGGCTCGATGTGCATTTCTCCGGGAATCATGCCGGGCCTCCTCAGACGATCGGGTGGTGGACGGTGACCAGCTTGGTGCCGTCGGGAAAGGTCGCTTCGACCTGGATGTCGTGGATCATCTCGGCAACGCCCTCCATCACCTCGTCGCGACCCAGAATCGTCGTGCCGTGATGCATCAGTTCGGCGACCGTCCGCCCATCGCGCGCGCCCTCGATGATCGCCGCGCTGATCAGCGCCACCGCTTCCGGGTAGTTGAGCCGCAGCCCGCGCGCGCGGCGCCGCTCGGCGAGCAGCGCGGCGGTGAACAGCAGCAATTTGTCCTTCTCTCTCGGCGTCAGTTCCATGGCTTCCTTTCAGCAGAATCAGGTACTCCAGATGCGCGGCGGCACGGCGGCCCGCAGCAGCGCCAGCGGCCGCAGGCGCTGCCAGACGCCGAGCAGCCACTCCTTCGCCGGCTCGCTCGCCGGCGCCAGGCAGCGCGCGACCAGCACCCCGGGCAGCGCCGTGACGCCGGCGCGCAGGCCGGCGGCGAGCGGCACCGCGCGGCACGCCGCCAGCCATTCCGGCTCGACCGTGCGTCCGGCGAGCAACAGCGTCGCGCTCACCGGCAAGCCGCCGAGACCGGCGGCAGCGTCGAGCCACGGCGAGCCGCCGCGCAGGCCGCCACGCTCGACCCACAGCGGCCGCCCGCCCTGCTCGATGCGCGTCGACAGATCGAGCCGGCCGTGCGCGAAACGCTCGCCGCTGGCCGTCCGTCCGAGGCAGAGGATTTCCCAGCCGCAGTACAGCGCCCCGGCCGCCAGCTCAATTCGCGTCTGCATCGCCGCCTCGGCGCCGTCGAAGACGATCGTCTCCTGCGGCAGCCACTCGACGATGGCCTGCGCGTCGACGCGCAGGTGCACCGATTGCGACGCGCGCCGGCCGCCGGAACGATACCACTTGCCGGCACCCGGTGTCGTCAACTGCGCGTGCGCGCCGGGCCCCGCGACCAGCGAGATGTCGAGACCGTCACCGCCGGCAATGCCACCAGGCGGATGCAGGATGATCGCCTGGCAGACCGCCGGCCCCTCCGGATAGAGCGCCTTCTGCACGCGCAGCGGCCCGAGGTGTTCACAACGGGCGAGCAGCGTCCGCTCGCCGCGGCGTTCGAAGCCGAGCGCCAGGCGCGCCTGCCAGCCCGGCCGCGCCGCTTCCTCGACCACCCGGGCGGCGCCGGGCGCCAGCCGAATGCCGGCGCTCAATCCGCCCACAGCCCGCCAAGCGCGAAGCGGATGGCGGCGAAGGGCGGCTGCGCAACCGCCGCGTCGTCTTCGAGAACGGCCAGCAACAGCCACTGGCCGTCGTGGTTCTCGAAGACCTCCAGCAGGCGCAGATCGGGATCGACGAGCCAGGCGTGTTTCACCCCGTGCGCGGCGTAGATCGGCAACTTCTCCGCCCGGTCGACGCGCGCCGTCGCCGGTGACAGGATCTCGCACACCCAGTCGGGGGCGAGATCGAACCAGGCGGTCTCGGGCAATCGCGGCAGGCGTTCCCGCCGCCAGCCGGCCAGGTCGGGGACGAGGACGTGGCGAGCGAGATGCAGTTCCGGTTCGTCGAGGATCCACCAGCCGCCCGGACCATTGCGCGCCAGGTCGAACGGCGCGCCGAGCTCGCAGCCAAGCGCTGAGCCCGCCCGCGTGTGCCGGGGAGCCGGCCGCGGATGGGTGAGCAGACGGCCGTTGATGATCTCGCCGACGACGTGTTCCGGCAGAGCGAAAAGATCATCAAAGACAGCGGGTTTCTCTTGCGGCAGGCCCATGGCGGCTTCCGGTCATCAACCGCGCGCAGTCTAGCGCGGATCGCCCGCCACGACAAAAGCCGGCGCGCCCGATGCGCCACTGGGCCGGGTGGCTCTTCCAGTTCGCGCTTGACGGGGAAAGTCGCACGAGCGACTGACGAATCTCCCCTCGCCCGCCCGCGGGAGAGGGGTCGGGAGTGCGGGGAACGGTCCTGGCTTTCATCATCCGGAGCGTCTGACGAAGCCATGACAGCTTGGCGGACGCTCGCCTCGGAAGGAATGCGAGAATGCTGCCCCCAGGCTCTTACTGGGTTCCCGTGCGCGCCGCAGCCCCAGCGCGCGATACGGGCAGCTGAGCTTCATGGCTGATCAGGAGCGCGCCTGATGTCGGTTTGCGAAAAATCACGGCCCTTGCAAAGCAGTACATCACCGCGGCGGCTGGTCAAGGCGTAGGCAAAACAATCGCCGAAGGTCAAGCCGGCCGGATGGCGGCCTTTGCCGAAACGTTGCCAGGCGTCGAAGGCTGTTTGCACCAAGTCCGCGTCAGCGGGTTCGATCTGCACTTCGGCGGCGTCCAGCAGTTCGCCCAAGGCCTGCACCCCCGGGCTGCCGAGCCGGGCTGAGATCACCATCATCGCCTCCAGCCAGTTGGGTGTGCAGATCACCGGCATTTCTGCTCCGGCGAGCGCGAGAGCCAACGCGTCGCATTCCGGCTCACCCAGCAGGATGGCGACCAATGCCGAGCTGTCGACGACCATCGTCAGCGCGGCAATCCGTCCGCATCAAGCCCGAGGATCTCAGCCTCGGGGCGTTCGTCGAGGACGGGCAGACGAGCCGCGCGCGCGGCAATCGCGCGCATACGAGCCAGCCGCAGATCGGCGTCAGAGCGGCTGGCAGGAAGGCCCCGCAACGCGTCGAGTTGCAGGATGACCTCCTGATTGAGCGAACGGCGGTGGGCCTCCGCCTGTTGCTTCAACCACAGGTGCAGATCGGCAGGCACATCGCGCAAGGTGAGGTTCGGCATCGCTTTTGCGGTGACATCGAAATGACTGCATTCTAATGTGAAAGTCGCATCCGCGACCCGCGAATCTCCCTTCTCCCGCACGCGGGAGAAGGGTCTGGGATGAGCCGACTCGCGATGGCAAGCGCGCGATCGTCCACCGCTTTGCCCTGGTCCACCGCGTCGTGGCGCTCGCCGACAGCGGGATGGAATCGGCATCAGGGCGTTGTCGCCACCGCGTCAGGCGCTGCCCGGTCTGCTCCGACGACGAAGTCGACACACACTGCGGCCACTTGGCAACCACTCTGCCTGCCTCGCCGCCGCGAGCGCGCGCACGCGCCACTGGCTGGCTCCGTCTCGCGGCGGCGCGCGCGAGCTTCGGCGCCCCGCCCGCAAGCCGGTGCGGCTTGCCCGCAAGCTTACAGGGCTTCGCCGCAAGCCTCCGCGGCCTCGCCGCAAGCGTCCGGCGCTTGCGATTCCCGTTCGGCGGCATGCGCGCAGGCCTGCGCGCCTTGCGGTGCAAGGCTTTTCTGCTGGCGCATGCGGCGCCGGGGCCGGCGCGCGAGCCACGAAAGCTTGTGCGCCGGCTGGCGAACTTCAAGGCGCCGGCTTTGTTCCTCGCCCGCAAGCCTGCGGCGTGCGCAGGCGAGGTTGCAGCGCTTGTGCGCCAGCCGCCGCGCCCTGCACGCCCGCTGCGGGGCCTGCCGCCAGTGTTCCTTCTGCTCACCCCCGAGCGGGCGAGGGGGATTGGTCAGCCGCTGACGCCACTTTCACGGCCAGAACCCGCTTGCCGCAGCGGCTATCGCACGACGGAAACGCCGGCAGCAGCGATGGACACCGGCTCGACACGCGGCTAAGATCAAACAGGAAGAGATGAGCAAGTGAAGGTCCTGCGATGATTTCACGGCCGACTCGGCGACTTCCATCGCCATTTCGAGAGCGACAACGAACAGGGGGATACGGTGTCCGATATCGACCGCGAGACTGAAGGAGCCGTCCGCCGATTCCTTTCGCTGATCGCCGACCGTTACGACATCGCGGGCGCGATCATCTACGGCAGCCGTGCGCGAGGGACCCATCGACCGGAAAGCGATGCCGACGTGGCCGTGCTCTTGCGCGGCCAACAGGGGCGCTTCCTGAGCACCAAGCTGGCGATGGCCGACGTGGCCTTCGATGTGCTGCTGGAAACGCGCATCCTCGTCTCCCCGCTGCCGGTGTGGCTTGACGAATGGGAGCACCCGGAAGACTACCCGAATCCGGCGCTGCTCCACAGCATCGGACGCGAGGGTGTTCGCCTGTGAGCAAGCGATCATTGGCGCCCGCCGCCTGGATGCTGAAAGCGGACACGGCATGCTTGTCGGCCCATGCGTTGCTTGCGAGGGGAGATGTGCATGGTGCGGCCAATCGGGCCGACTACGCCATGTTCGCTGCTGCCCGCGCTGCATTGTTGGCCTCCGGTGTTCGGGTCGAACCGGATGTCGCCCGTACTCATAGCGGACTGATCGGCACCCTCGGTCGTCAGAAGCCGACCAACACTCGTTCCAGAGTCAGCCCGTTCGTTGACGGCGCTCGATTGGCGCACCTATACTGCCTCGTCGCCTAACTTTCCCCTTCGTCAACTCACATGAGCGTTGAGCGCCTCTATCCTTTTGCAGGTGATCATGCCATCCAAAGCGCGGTCGTCGTCGCTGAGTGGGCGGATCTTGGAGGTTCCAAGCCTCTTTCTTCCGACAACCTGCAGAACATGGAGAAGGAGTCCACGCCTCGGTTGACCCAACTCGGTCTCACGCACCACGAGCAACTGAACGTGCTGGAGCTCAAGATGAGTGCTGGTCAACCAAGCTCTCACACATCTTCAGCGTTCGGCGGGTTCAAAGCCAGCCGATCGACGTCGGGCGGCGATGAGCAGAGAAGCGTCGTGGTGGCACGCGAGAACTGCATCATCCAGATCAACGACTACACCCGCTGGGCAGATGCCGTGCGCGACATCCGAGAGTACTTGAACGTTCTGCTCCCCCGGATCGGACAGCACGCACCGATCAGGCATTTGACCCTGCAATTCAATGATGTTTTTCTCTGGAAGGCCCCTCCTGAAGAATTGATCATGACCGAGGTGTTCAAGCCAGGGACGAAGTGGCTACCGGATCACGTATTTGGCCTACACGACCTGTGGCACTCGCATCACGGGTATTTCGCTGACAAGTGGGAACCATGCCGGTTTCAACAGCTGGACAACGTTAACGTCAGCCGAGCGGTGGTTGACGGCGTACATTCGGTGCAAGCCCTCGTCGCACACCGCGCCAGTCTTGCCGAGCCAATCTGGGTCAGAGAGCCTCTTTCCGAAAAGGATCATATCTTGTCGCTTCTGGGCCAGTTTCATACCGATAACAAGAGGATATTGGCAGAGATCTTCAGCGACGAGGTCTTGCGCAGTATCAACATGATCGTAGATTGATCAAGGAGGCATTCGTGTTGCTTGATCCGATCAGCACTGTTCTCGTGCTACCGGCCATGGCTTTCCGTTTGGCCACGGCGCGGCCTGAGTACGAACGTTACGCCGAGAATTATGAGCGCACACCGTCGATCAACCGAAGTGACACTGAACATGTCCGAGTCGAGCGTGCGCCAACCGCAACAGAAATACGCCTCCTCTTGCCAACACCGCCCCCGGCGCAAGGCAAACAAGAAATCTTGCATCGTTTGATTGCGCAATTTGCCGACTTGCCTGACGGTTGGAACGGTGAAGGAAGCGTCGCGCCCAGCGCCTCGGCGGTGGCTGCAGCCAGGACATTCCTGGAGTCCATTCCCCGTGGTATTCCTCTGCCTACGCCCATGCTGACCGAGGGCGGTGACATGGAATTCTACTGGAGCCTGCCCACCGGGTATGCCGACATCAGTTTCGACGCCAACGGTGTCGGTTCATTGTTTGCGCGCAGCACAGCTGGCGAGGAGTTTTTCTTCGAGAACCTTGCGCCACAATTCGGTCAGTTGCCTGATCAGCAACGGCTCATGGGTATTCTTGCGCCGCATTGGCTCGCCATTGCTGCGTGAGTCGACTGTCACGTCGCGATGTTGGACGATTTTTTTGGGACTGCCGAAACCGCTGATGCTCGCGCCAGATCGCTCAAGGCATTGCCAATGGCGCAGCAACTGGCCCTGGAAAAGCTAAGCGTCAGCGAGCACTCGCCTGGACCCATCGGCGACTCGGAAGGGTTGTTCCGTGCGTTGGATCAACCCATACACTTCCAGAACGGCGAATTGACGCCGACTGCCTTCGGCGATGCTGAAGCGAGGGGCTTGTCGATCAACAGGACCTCGCATATCAGCATTGATGGCGCGCTCAGTTTGGCCATTGAACGAGTGAAGCGGGTCAACCAGCGGAAGGCGGAAAACCTCTCCCAGTCAAACAGCCAACACGCAGCGCAGAAGAGGAGGACGGTCGCCTACACAGTCTTCAAGACGCTGGATCTACGGATGGTCCTCCGCGAAGGACCGGATGTGGCGCGGCGGGCTTTTGGCGTATATGACACTGCGAAACAGGAGGACATCAGCCACGGTGATGTCTTTTTCTTGCTCACCGAAAGGCAGGCCTGGCGAAGCATGCGTAGCAAGCTTTATGAGCTGGCCAAGCCAGGACTGGTCGTCCTGGATTAGTCGACCAACCGAGAATCTCCTCAAGAACGCTCACGGTCCAGCTTCCCCGGTCGCAGCACCGACCCCATGCCATCAGGCAGCCTGCGCAAAGCTGCCGTTGACGGCCTGCTGCCAGACATGCGCGTAGACGCTGGCCGCGGCCCGCTTCTTGTCGGCTGGCGTGAACGGCGGTGTCGGCAGGCCGGCGAAGATCTCATCGAGGATGAAGACCTCGACGTCCGCTTTCGTCTGTTCCTTCTCCCAGAAGCGATCCAGCTCGGCGAGGCGCGCCTTGACGGCGGCGAGCAGCTCGCGGCTGGCCTGTTTGACGCGCTCGCGCGCGCTCCGGTCGAGTCCGTCCTTGAGGAGCAGGTCGAACAGGGCGAGTTCGTCCTCCGCCAGACCTTCGCGGGTGGCGCGCTTCTGCTCTTCGTCGAGACGGTCGATCAGCTCGATCAGGCGGCGGAAGGTCTCCTCGATCGTCGTTCGATCCTTCTCGTTGTTGTAGTCGGCAACGATCTCCTCGTACTGGCGCTGGTAGTCCCTGCGCGACGGATTGCGCGCCAGCATCTCGGCAAGCTTCTGCTCGACGAGGTTGCGGATGTCCTGCACGGCCGTCGCCTTGCGCTTCACCTTCCGGGCGAACTCGGCGCGCAGCTTCTCGAGGTCGATCTGGCTCAGGTCGAAGCTCAGCCCTTCGGCCTGGTCCTGCCCCGGCGCCTGCGTCCGGATGGCCTCGTTGACGATGCGGTGCAGTTCCTTGAGCAGCTCGGTCACATCCGCGGTGTCGCGTCGCTCGCTCAGCTTTTTGTAGATCGCTTCGATGTGGTCGTGCCGCTCGGCGTACTGGCAGGCCGTCGGCTCGATCAGCAGCGAGCGGAAGCGGACGAAGACCAGCCGCGCGAGGATCTCGAAGCGGCGCTTGCTCTCGTCGGTCGCATAGACGGCGTCGACGGCATCCCGGATGCCCGCGATGCGCGCAAAGCCCGTGCAGCCGATGAGTGTCGCCAGGTCGAAGCCGAGCCCGCGCAGGTGCTCCTCGGTCGCGACGATCGCTTCGAGAAGCGCCTGCACACGCTCCTCGACCGGGGCGATGAGGTCTTCGCCGTCTTCGTCCCCGTCGCCCTCGTCGCCCAGCGCGTACTGCGCGAGCGCTTCGCGCAGGCTCCTCAACATGCCGTTGTAGTCGACGATCAGGCCGAAGTCCTTGCCGGGGTAGACCCGGTTGGCGCGCGCGATCGCCTGCATCAGTGTGTGCGCCTGCATCGGCTTGTCGATGTACAGCGTGGACAGGCTCTCGACATCGAAGCCCGTCAACCACATGGCGCAGACGATGGCGACGCGGAAGCGGTGCGCGGGGTCCTTGAACGCCTTCTCGACAGCGAGCCGCTCGCCGCTGGGCCGATCGAAGCCCTGCTTCATCAGGGCGCGATGCGGGATGATGTCGAAGTCCCACTTCCTGAAGTCGGCGACTTCGTTCTGCGCCTCGCTGATGATGATCTCGACGATCGTTTCGTCGAGCCATTGCGCCTGCGCCGCCAGCCTGGCGGCTTCGCTCCTTCGCCCGGCCTGCGCGGCCGCCTGCGCCGCCGCCCTGACGGCCGCCGCCCGCGCCCGCCACAGCGGCATGATGCGCTGGTACATGCGGGCGCAGGTGATCTTGTCGATGCAGACGAACAGCGTCTTGCCAGACTCCCAGCGCGTGCTGCAGTGCTCGACGAAGTCGGCGGCGATCTGGTCGAGCCGCGCGTCGGCGGTGATCACCTCGTAGTCCTTGCCGAGCAGCTTCTCGAGCAAGGCGGCTTGATCCGGGTCGAGTTCGGCCTCGTCGATCTTGCGCGCGATGCGCTCGTTCAGGTCCGTCCTGGCGACACCCAACTTCTCGCCGCGGTTCTCGTAGACCAGCTTCACCGTCGCGCCATCCTCCTCAGATCGCTTGAAGTCGTAGCGCGAGACGTAGTTGCCGAAGATGCGCCGGGTGATCTCGTCCTGCTTGAACAGCGGTGTGCCGGTGAAGCCGATGAAGGCGGCGTTCGGCAGCGCCAGCCGCATGTGGCGCGCGAAGCGCCCGGCCTGCGTGCGGTGCGCCTCGTCGGAGATGACGATGATGTCGTCGCGCTCGCTGTAGGGCTCGTCCGGCGGCACGTCCTGGTTGAACTTGTGCATCAGGCTGAAGACGTAGGGGTGGTTCTCCTGGAGCAGCCGCTCCAAATCAGCGCCTGACGCCGCACGCGGGGTCCTGTGGTCGGCGATGCCGCAGCCGACGAAGGTGCCGTAGATCTGGTCATCCAGATCCTCACGGTCGGTCATCAGCAGGAATGTGAAGTTTCCCGGCAGCTTGCGCCGCACCTTTTCGGCGAAGAACGCCATCGAATAGGACTTGCCGCTGCCCTGCGTGTGCCAGAACACGCCGAGCCGCCCGAGGTCCGGATGGGCGCGCTCGATGATTTTCACCGGACCCTGCGGAAGGTAGGAAGGCGGCATCGCCTCAGCCGCCTTCAACTCCGTTCGGGCAGCCTTGCTGCGCTCCCGCGAGCGCGAGTGCTCGCGGCGCTCGAGTGGCAGTTCGACCACCCGGTGCCGCAGCCGCTCCCCAGGCGGGAATCGCTGCTTCAGCTCCTCCTGCCGCGCGACCGAAGCGACCGCCTGGTTGACGCCCAGAACCTGGTGGTTGCGGGCGACGACCTTGCGCGTCGCTCCCGGCTTGCTCTCGTCGAACAGGATGAAGTTCTCGACGATGTCGAGCAAGCGGTCGTGCGCCAGCATGCCGTTGAGCAGGACCTCGGCGGCGACGCGGCCCGGGTCCTTCTCGTCCAGCCGCTTCCATTCGTGGAAGTGCTCCCACTGGCTGGTGATCGAGCCATAACGCGCGTGGTCGCCGTTGGCGACGATCAGGAAGGCGTTGTGGTGGAAGGCATGGGCGATGACGTTCTCGTCCAGGTAGTCGCGCAGGTTGCCGTCGAAGCCGGCGCGGATGTTGCGGTAGACGGCCTTCAGCTCGATGAAGACCAGCGGCAGACCATTGACGAAGCACACGAGGTCGGCGCGGCGGTTGTAGTTCGGCGTGCGCACGCCGGTCAACACGAGCTCGCGAACGGCGAGAAAGCGGTTGGCGCCGGGCGCGTTGGCGAAGTCGATGACGCGTGCCCGGGCCGTCTTGCGATGGGCTGCGGCATCGCGGTACGCCACCGGCACACCGCCGCGCAGCAGGCGATGGAAGTCGCGGTTGTGCTGCACCGTCGAGCGGCTCACGTCGTACGCCGTGAGCTGGCGCAGCGCGTCATCGATCGCCGCATCCGGCAGCCCGGGATTGAGGCGCAGCAGCGCGGCGCGCAGGTCGCGGGACAGCACGGCCTCCCTGCTGTCCGTGCGGCCCAGGGTGCCACCCGGACCGAAGGTCTCTGCCTTCCAGGCGTAGACGCTTTCCCAGCCGAGCACATTCTGCAGGTGATCGGCAAAGGTCTTCTGCACCAGCCGGTCTTCGCTGTTGATGGAGGTTATCGCCATCGCGTGCTTTCTCGCCTGCTGACTCCCTGCTCGTCCATTAGACTGTGATCTCACCGCTCATCAGGCGTGGCAAGAGAAGGTCTCTCGCTTCCGCGAGTTTGCGATTGAAGTTCTCCAATGTTGTCACCTGCGCAAATACTGGTTCGACGGCCTCGTCGAAACGACGCCGGAGTCTCTCAACTGGCAAGAGGATTTTGCGACTGTAGGCAAACTCTCGGTTGAGCCCTGGTACGCCCGCATCCGTGTTCTGGAAGCCCACGTATGGCAGCGTCCGGTAGAGCCAGTAGTCGGCCTGCTCTTTGGCGACGAAGTAGACGGTATCAATAGGCCAGAAATCGGTAGGCGACCAGTACACGCTGCCGACATTTCCCTTGCGACCAACGACGATGGCGGGGCCCTCAACCAGTGCACACTTGTGGTTCCCGATGATACCGCTTGACCCATAGACGGGGAATGAGCCGTCGACGCGATCAGTTTCCTTGAGCGCCTTCCCATATCGCAGTTGAAGGACGGTTCCGATCGCCCGTCTCTCCCACCCAGCTGGCACACCGTCAACGATCTTGACGTGCTCGTGGCCGGGAAAGCGGAGGTGGACGAACCACTCGCGGTAGAGCAACCGCGCCGCTTCTTCCAACAACGCGATACGCTTCCGGTTGTTGTCGATCAGGTCGTCGTAGGCGGAGAGCACCTCGGCGACAGCCACCTGTTGGGGCAAACTGGGAAAGGTGACGGGAGTGTCGGGAAAACTGGTGAGCGGGATTCGATTGACCGTAGCACCGGTGATGGTGAGGGCATCCATCTTGGATCGCCACGCGGGTGAGAGAAAGTAATACAGAAGGAACGCGGGATGGACCTTGTCGCGGTCCGGTCTGACGAGTGCCATACGTCGCCCGAGACAGCCCTCAAAGCCGTTTGGGATGCGGGCGTAGAGGTGCAGCGTTGCCTCGTAAGAAAACACTATGTCGTCCTCTTGCGGCGTGACGCGCCGAGTCCACTGGGGGAACTGTTGTGGCGATACGTGGCGTATCTCAGAGAGGTCGAGCCGACCTTCACGAGTGACGTTCTTGATGCCCAGAAAAACTGGGCCCTCTTCTGATGGCCGAGGCGTGGCATGCGGCCCATCGAAGATGCCGATAGCGAAGTCCTTGATGGTAGCCGTTCTCGCGGTCATACACCCAAGCCCTCGAAGTTCTTGGCGATGCGTGCCGCCAGCTCAACGGCCTCGTCGTTCAACCCCCTCAAGTCGATGTGGATGGCGCGCAGCGCCTCCTCGAAATCAAAGTTTTCATCGACATCTTCCGGCGCAACGCCGACATAGCGACCGGGCGTGAGGCTCCAGTCGTGCGCGCTGATCTCATCGCGGCTGACCCGCCTGACGAGCCCCTCGACGTCGCGCAGCGTGGCGTCGGGGAAGCGCTCCTGCAGCCAGTCGGCCTGTTTGACGAAGTGGCGCGGTTTGCGCAGGGCCTCGACGGCATCCGCCCGCGCAAGCTCCAGCGCCTTGCGCGCACGGCTGATCTCCGTTCCAGGCCAGTCGTCCGCGTCGCGCGCCGCCAGGTCCTTGAGCGCGATGTCGACGACGCGGCCCGCCAGCTTCGCCGCGAGGTCGATCTGTTTGCTCAGGTCGCGGCACTGCTCCGCCACGGGGTGCAGCGCTCGGCGCATGCCGGTCAGCCCGGCGTTGTCGCGAGCAGCGCCCGACCAGTCGCTGGCGCGGGCCGCGAGCTGATCGTTGACGGCCTTGCTGTCATCCGCCAAGGTGCCGCGGAGAGCGAGCAGCTCGCCCCACGTCTCGGCGAGCGGGTCGGGATCGCGCTGCGCCGTCGCAAAGGGCCTGGCGAGGACGAGCAGCCGGTCGAGTGCCTGCATGCAGGCGGCGAGCGGAGCTTCGGCTGCCGCACCGTCCGCCAGCGCCTGCTCGAGGTAGGCCGCGACCAGCCCGAGAAAGCGCTCGCGCTGGCCGCGGTAGAGCCAGACGATGGCGGCGATGTTCTTCTGCTGCTCCGGCGAGAAGTCGCAGATGGCACGCGAAACCTTGCGGTGGATCTGGCGCGCGTCGAGCATCAGCACCTGATCGCGGCGCTGCGCGTCGCGCTCCTTGGCGCGATCGAAGAACCAGAGCTGGCAGGGAACGGTTCGCGTGTAGAAGAAGTTGCCGCGGATGTCGATCATCACATCGACGGCGCCGGTCTCGACCATCTTCTGCCGCACCGTCGCCTCGTCGCGCCCGGCGCTCGAGGCCTGCGAGGACATGACGACGCCGGCGCGCCCGTTCTCGTTCAGGTAGCTGTAGAAATAGGACAGCCACAGGTAGTTGGCATTCGAGACCTTCTTCGCCTTGTTGACACCGGGCAGGCCGAAGGGAAGACGCCTGTCGCCTTTCACTTTCTCGGCGTCCACCTCGTCCACGTTGAACGGCGGGTTTGCCATCACGAAGTCGCACTGGCCGACCAGTTCGTGCGGATCCTTGTAGTAGGTGATGGCTTCGTTGCCGGCCCGGATCTTGCCCTCGAGGCCATGGACGGCGAGGTTGATCTGCGCCAGCCTGGCGGTCGTCTCGTTCTTTTCGTGGCCGTAGAAGGTCACGCGCTTCATCGTGTCCTGCCCGGCGTCCTCGATGAAGTGGCTGGACTGGACGAACATCCCGCCCGAGCCGCAGGCCGGGTCGAGGATGATGCCGTGGTTGGGCTCGATGACGTTGACGATGGTCTGGACGATCGACGGCGGGGTGAAGAACTCGCCGTTGTCGTGCGCGCCTTGCTTGGCGAACTCGGCGAGGAAGTATTCGTAGATGCGGCCGAAGACGTCGCCCGACGCCTGGCGCAGGGCTTCGCTGTCGAAGGTGCGCATCATCCGTTCGAGAAGCGCGTCCTCGAAGCGCTCGTAGTCCTTGGGGAGCTGTCCGGCGAGCGGCTGGAAGCCGTGCTCGACCGTCTCCATCGCCCTGGTCAAGGCGGCGCCGATGCTTTCGTTCTTGGGCGTCCTGAGAATCTCGTCGAAGCGGGCCGCCCTGGGCAGCAGCAGCGCGCGGCGCCGGGTGAAGTCGCCAGCGACCGGCTCGCGGTCCGGCATCTTGCCGGCTTTCTGGTCGGCCTCGATGGCGGCGAGCGCCGCGTAGTAGCGGTTCGTCGCCTGGCGCAGGAACAGCAGGCCCATGATGGGCATGAAGTACTCGTTCGAGGCGAGCCCGGAGTTGGCCCGCAGGTCGTCGGCGATCTTCCAGAGTCCGGCCTCGAACGCTTCAAGGCCCGTCAGGTGGTCGGCAGTCATCTTCGTCTGGTTCTTTCGGTCCTGGCTTCTCGCCAGATCGCGAGAGATGGTATGTTGCCAGAGTTCCGTGTCGTTGCGCTGCGTGCCGTCAATCCGGCGCGCCGATTGCCGACCACACCCCAGCACATACGGTATAGCGGGAGGAAAAGAGATGACGCTGGCCGAAACGATCTATCAACGCAGTCTGCAACTTCCAGAGGCTGCCGCCCAGGAGGCGCTGGATTTCATCGAATTCCTCAGCCAGCGCCATGGCGTCAGCGCGACGACCATCGCTGCCGCCGACGGCCAGGCAGAAGCCTACGATGCCTGGTTCAAGGCGCAGGTACAGCAGGCGATGGACGATCCACGGCCGGGGATTCGCGCCGCGACCGCGCGCGCCTACTTCGCCGCCCGTCGCGCCGCCCTGCGCAAGGAGATCGAGCCCAGGCGATGAATCAGGGCTTCGGCGGCTCGCCGCGGCGACGGGTGTAGCGCGCCGACATCGCTTCCTTCATCGTCTCGAGCGCGGCGCCCTTGCCGATCACCTTGGCGACGGCGTAGCCGTCGAGCGCGAAGTTGAGGATGTCGCTGCCGAGCGCCATTTCGGTGTCGTCGGCGTTGGCGACCAGGCGCCGCAGGCGGGCGAAGCGCGGACGCAACTGGTCGAGGCTGCGCAGGTCCTGCTCGGCCTCGGCGAGATCGAGTCCCGGTGGCAGAATCTGACGATTCTCGGTGAGCAGGATCAGCGCCTGACGGCAGAAGGCTTCGGACTTGTCGCCCATCTTGTTCAAAGTGCGCCGCTGCTCGACCGACAGCTCGAGCAGGCCGGCGAGCTTCTGCTCGACGGTGCTCAGCGCCGCGTCGAGGGCGGCGAGATCTTCGTTGCTCAGCGAAACGGATACGAGGTTCTGGCTCATGGCAGGGCTCTCCACGGGTGGGTCGGGAACGCGACGCCGGCAGTATCGCACGCTTGCGAAAGGGTCATCAAGGGCGTTCCGGCCGGAGGTGAGGCAGCGCCGCGGCGGCGGCTCATTCGTCGCCGGCAGCGGCGCGCCAGGCGGCGAGTTCGGCGAGATGGTCGCGCTCGATCATCGCCGCGACTTCGGCGTCGTCCTGGAAGACCTGCATCGCCGGTACCTTGAAGCGCGTCTTCCGCCAGCGCTTCCTCTGCTCGAAGTCCATGCGGATGCGCTCACCGGTGGTGTCGTCGTCGACGATGAAGATCGGCCGTCGCGCCAACTTGATGCCGGGGAAGAGCTCGTGTTCCTGCAGCGGGTGATCGGGCGGCAGGGCGTCCCTGATCTCGGCAAGGAAGCTGTCGATGTACTCGGTCGGGACCATCGTCCAGGGGGATTTGATTTCAAGTGGTTGGTCCATGGGTCGCTCGGCTGGGAATGGTGGTGGGCGTCTGGCTGCCGTCTGCTGGCAGGGCGTGGGTCATCTCGCTGGCGAGGTCGCCGGCGAACTGCGCGGCGCCGTCACGGATCGCCGTCAGGCTTGGCGCTGAGGTCGGACGCCAGGCAGTCGTCAAGTGTCCCGGCGCGTTGCAGCATGTCTCCTCCATGACTCGGCGAAACCCGCGGGGGAAAAGCGGGCAGCGCCCGAGAATACAACGAATCGGCGCGCGCTGGCCCGCCGACGCGGGATCAGCCCGCGTTGCCGCCGCCGCGCGACTGCCGCCAGAGGGCGAAGTCGTCGGCGGGCATCGGCTTGCCGAACAGGTAGCCCTGCAGTTCGTCGCAGCCGGCGGCGGCGAGGACCTGCATTTCCTCGCTCTGTTCGACGCCTTCGGCGACCACGCGCAGGCCCAGGGTGTGGCCGAGGCCGATCACCGCCTTGGTGATCGCCAGGTCGTTGGGGTCGTCGAGCATGTTGCGGACGAAGGACTGATCGATCTTCAGCTTGTCGATCGGGAAGCGGTGCAGGTAGTTGAGGCTCGAGTAGCCAGTGCCGAAGTCGTCGACCGAGAGCGAGATGCCCAGCGCCTTGATCGCCTGCAGGAGGTCGATGGTCAGCGTGACATCTTCCATCAACAGCGACTCGGTCAGTTCGAGTTCGATCATCGCCGGGTTGACGCCATGCTCGGCGATCGCCCGTTGCAGCGTCGCCAGCAGCTCGGGGTCATGCAACTGGGCAGCCGAGAGGTTGACCGAGATCGCCAGATCTTCGCCGGTCGCGCGCCAGAGCGCCTGCTGCCGACACGCTTCGGCGAGCACCCAGGCGCCGATCGGAATGATCAGCCCGCTGTCCTCGGCGACTGGAATGAAGCGCGCCGGCGTGATCAGTCCGTGTTCCGGGTGCCGCCAGCGAACCAGCGCTTCGGCGCCGAGCAAGCGGCCGCTGCGGCATTCGACTCGTGGCTGGTAGTAGACGCGCAATTGCTGGCGCTCGATGGCGACGCGCAGGTCGTTCTCGATCTGCATGCGCTCGCGCGCGCGCCGGTCCATTTCGAGGGTGAAGAACTGCGCATTGTTGCGGCCCTGCTGCTTCGCCTGGTACATCGCCGCGTCGGCGTTGCGCATCAGGGTCTCGATTTCGACGCCATCCTCGGGGTAGACCGCGATGCCGATGCTGCACGAGACATGCAGCTCGGCGCCGCCGACGTTGTGTGGCTGGCGGATCAGGCGGATCAGCCGACACTCGACGATCTGCCGGATCTCCTCGATGTCGGTGACGCCGTTGAGGACGACGACGAACTCGTCACCACCCATGCGACTCACCGTGTCGCCGCTGCGGACGCCACGCTGCAGCTGGCTGGACACCGAGCGCAGGACAGCGTCGCCGATATGGTGGCCGAGTGAATCGTTGATGTTCTTGAAGCGGTCGAGGTCGATGAACAGCACCGCCACCCGCCGCTTGTTCCGGTCTGCCTGCTGCAGCGCAACGCGCAAGCGCTCGACGCACAGCGCCCGGTTGGGCAGATCGGTGAGCACGTCGTGCTGCGCCAGGTGGCTGATGCGCTGCTCGTCGGCCTTGCGCGCGCTGATGTCGAACCAGGTGGCAATGTGATGGCTGATCCGGCCGGCCTCGTCGCGGACGGCGTTCAGCGCCGCCCAGACCGGCAGGGCTTCGCCGGTTCGGCGCCGGATCCACATTTCTCCCTGCCAGTGGCCACGCGCACTGGCCGCCCGCCAGACTTCCTCGTAGAAACCATCCGGATGACGGTCGGAGCGCAGGAATTCGGGCGTGTCGTCGACCACCTCGCGGCACTCATAACCAGTGCTGCGGCTGAAGGCCGGGTTGGCGGCCAGGATCCTGCGCGTGGCGTCGGTGATCAGGATGCTTTCGGAAGACGCCTCGAACACCCTCGCCCACAGTTCCAGACGCGCCTCCATCTGCTTGATGCGGCCGATCGGCGTGAAGGCGGTGAGCACGGCATCGCGGTCCTGATAGCGCAGGCGGCGCGCCGAGATCAGCGCCCATTCCCGCCTCGTCGCACCATGCCAGAGGACTTCGAACTCGTCCACCGCGCCACTGTCGGCCAGCATCTGGAAGAAGCGCACGCGCGCCTCGGCGAGCAGCCCGCTCGCCCAGGGGTCGCTGCGGCGGCCGTCGAGCCAGGCGTTCGCCTGCGCGTTGGTGTGCAGCACCTCGTGCTGCGGCGTGGCCGTCACCAGCAGCGGAATCGGCACGGCATCGAGCAGTTGGCGCTGCGCCTCGGCGGCCCTCGCCTGTGCGGCGAGTTCCTGTTCGAGACGACGGCTGCGATCGAGCTGGTCGAGCATGCCATTGAAGGCGTTGATCAGGCGGCCGATCTCGTCGGCCGAATGCCAGTCCGCACGCAGCGTGTAGTCGCCCGAACGGCGCACGCCATCGGCAACGTCGGCGAGGCGGCGAAGCGGCAGCGCAATCTGGCGCGCGACGAAATAGACGACGCTGAGCAACAGCAGCAGCAGGGCGGCAGTGGTGCCGAGGTGCAGCCACATGCGCTGGAACAGTCCGTCGATCCGCTGCTGCAGCAAGCCGCCGAGTGCGCTGCCGGCCGATTCCCACGCGGCGTCGAGCTGCCGCCAGGCGGCGAGCGCCAGGCCATGATGATCGGCGCCGTGCCGGCCGCCGTCCTGGTCGATGGCGAGTTGCCGCGCGTTGGCGCGAAACGCGTCCACCGCTGCCAGCAGTCTCCGCCGTGTTGGCTGCAGCGCTGCGGCGAGTTCCGCCGTGCCGGCCGCCATGGCTTCGGCGTAATCACTCTCGATGCCGCTGACGACGGCGTCGAGACGGCCTTCGAGGATGAGGTAGGCGCTTTGCTCATGCACCCGTCTGCCGGGAGCCGCAACGGCGGCAGTCTGCGCCTGGTCGCGAATGCGGCCGATCAGGTCGAAGAGCTCCGGGAAGCGCAGGACGACCAGCGACATCGTGTAGTAACTGTCGAGGTCGGGATCGAGGATCAGGTTCGATTGATTGCCGATGCGCGTGATCAGCGCCTGCACCGCCGACGCGACCGCGTGTTCGTCAGCGGCGGTGCGGGCACCGGCAGTCTCCAGACGGCGCAACTTGTCGGCGAGCGCCTGCGCGAGTTCGCCGCTGCCGAGATCGCCGCGTGCCGAACCATGCCGGGCTTCGGCTTCGAGTACGGCATCCGCCGCGCCACGCAGCCCGCCGCCCGCCAGGGCAACGAGCGTTGCCGCGCGCAGCGCGCCGATGTATTCGTTGCCGACGATCTCCTTGCGGGCGAAGTCGATGGCGATGAACTTCTCGTTGATCAGGATCGTCGAGACGAAGATCACCGCCGACAGGTCGAGCGCGTAGATCAGGATCAGCTTGCGCGCAACGCTGAGGCGGGCGATGAAGTTGAGCAGAAGATGGCGCATGGGACCTCCTGGTGGTTGGTCACGCCGCCCCGCCGCAAGCGGGAATCGCCGCCACTCCTTGCCGACGCGCCGCTGGCTGCTGCAATCGCCCGGGGTGTGCGCAGTGACCGGGGGCTGTCCGCGAAGCCGGCGCCGTCAGACGGCGAGCGCCGCCAGCACCCCGTCCTTCTCCATGTCCTCACCGCGCCCGCGCAGGATGATCTCGCCGCGCTCCATGACCAGATACTGGTCGGCGAGCGAACGCGCGAAGTCGTAATACTGCTCGACGAGCAGGATCGCCATCTCGCCGCTCGCCGCCAGCGAGCGGATCGCGCGTTCGATGTCCTTGATGATCGACGGCTGGATGCCCTCGGTCGGCTCATCGAGGATCAGCAGCTTTGGCCCCATCGCCAGGGCGCGGCCAATCGCCAGCTGCTGCTGCTGGCCGCCCGAGAGGTCGCCGCCGCGCCGGCGCAGCATCTGCCGCAGGACCGGGAACATCTCGAAGATGCGCTCGGGAACGCGTGTGCCGCCGGGACAGGTCGCCAGCCCCATCAGCAGGTTCTCCTGTACCGTCAGGCGAGGGAAGATCTCCCGCCCCTGCGGCACGTAGCCGATTCCCGCCCGCACGCGCTGGTGCGACGGTGCGCGTGTGAGGTCGCGGCCGGCGAACTCGATCGTGCCGCCCTTCGTCGGCAGCAGCCCCATCAGCGACTTCAGCAGCGTCGACTTGCCGACGCCGTTGCGCCCGAGGATCGCCGTCACCTTGCCGGCCTCGGCACTGAAGCTGAGGTTGCGCAGGATGTGGCTGCCGCCGTAGTACTGGTTGAGATTGCTGATTTCCAACATCGTCGCGTCAACGTCCCAGATAGACTTCGATCACCCGCTGGTCGGCCTGGACTTCCTCCAGGCTGCCCTCGGCCAGCACACTGCCTTCGTGCAATACCGTCACCTTGCCGCCGAGCTGCTTGACGAAAGCCATGTCGTGCTCGACGACGACCAGCGAATGCCTGCCGGCAAGCGACAGGAAGAGTTCGCCAGTGCGTTCGGTCTCCTCGTCGGTCATGCCGGCGACCGGCTCGTCGAGCAGCAGCAGCTTCGGCTCCTGCATCAGCAGCATGCCGATCTCCAGCCACTGCTTCTGCCCGTGCGAGAGCAGGCCGGCCAGCCGGTCGGCGTCGGTCGCCAGGCGGATCAGCTGCAGCGTCTCGGCGATGCGGTCGCCAGCCGCCGAGTCGAGCATGGCGAACAGGCTGCGCCAGACCCGCTTGTCGGTCTTCATCGCCAGCTCGAGATTCTCGAACACCGTGTGGTTCTCGAAGATCGTCGGCTTCTGGAACTTGCGACCGATGCCGTTGTGGGCGATCTCGGGTTCGGAGAGCCGGGTCAGGTCGATCGTCTGGCCGAAGAAGACCGTGCCCTCGTCGGGTCGCGTCTTGCCGGTGATGACGTCCATCATCGTCGTCTTGCCGGCGCCGTTGGGGCCGATGATGCAGCGCAGCTCGCCGGCGTCGATCGTCAGCGACAGCTTGTTGAGCGCGCGAAAGCCGTCGAAGCTGACCGTGATGTCCTCGAGATAGAGGATGACCTTGTGCGACAGGTCGAGCTGCCCGGGTTTGAGGATGTGGCCAAGCTCGGCGGTACCGCTGTCCCAGTCCGGGTTGTCGCCGTTCGTCGGCGGCAGGTCGACGGCGTTCATGCGCCCACTCCTTTCGCCGCCGCCGCGGCCGGCCCGCCGGCAGCCCTGTCCGTGCCCCGCCGGCGGCCGCGCAGCCGCAGCCAGAGGCCGACCACACCCTGCGGCAGGTAGAGGGTGGCGACGATGAACAGGGTGCCGAGGAAGAACAGCCAGTACTCGGGGAAGCTGACGGTGAACCAGCTCTTCGCCAGATTGACCAGGAAGGCGCCGATCACCGGCCCGATCAGCGTTCCACGGCCACCGACCGCAACCCAGATGGCGATCTCGATCGAGTTGCCGACCGACATCTCCGACGGATTGATGATTCCCACCTGCGGCACGTAAAGCGCCCCGGCGATGGCGCAGAGGACCGCCGACAGCGTCCATGCGCAGAGCTTGTACCACAGCGGGTTGTAGCCGATGAACATGACCCGCGACTCGGCGTCGCGGATCGCCGTCAGCACGCGGCCGAACTTCGAGCGCACGAGGTAGCGCGCCAGCAACAGGGTGCCGATCAGCGCCAGCGCCGACAGCGCGAAGAGGACGACACGCGTTTCCGGCGCAGTGATCGGATAGCCGAGGATGCGCTTGAAGTCGGTGAAGCCGTTGTTGCCACCGAAGCCGGTCTCATTGCGGAAGAAGAGCAGCATCGCGGCATAGGTCAGCGCCTGCGTGATGATCGAGAAGTAGACCCCCTTGATGCGCGAGCGGAAGGCGAAGTAGCCGAAGACGAAGGCGATCAGCGCCGGCACGACGAGCACCAGCAGCACCGCCCAGAGGAAGCTGTCGCTGCCGATCCAGAACCACGGCAACTCCTTCCAGTCGAGAAAGACCATGAAGTCGGGCAGGTCCGACTGGTAGCTGCCGTCGCGGCCGATCTGTCGCATCAGGTACATGCCGAAGCCGTAACCGCCGAGAGCGAAGAAGAGCCCGTGTCCGAGCGAGAGAATCCCGCCGTAGCCCCAGATCAGGTCCATGGCGACGGCAACGATCGCGTAGCAGAGGATCTTGCCGACCAGCGTGATGAACCAGGTCGACAGGTGCAGCGGGTGGTCGGCGGGCAGCACCAGGTGCATGACCGGCACGGCGATCAGTGCGAAGGCGGCGAACAGGCCGATCAGCCGCCAGCTGCGGGCGTCGAAACTGCTCCCGAGGCGGACGATGAACGGCGTGCGTGCAGGCGAAGGGCGCATGATCCTTGCTTCCCCGGTCAGGATTCGACGAAACGGCCCTTGAGGGCGAACAGGCCCTGCGGACGCTTCTGGATGAAAACGATGATGAGGACGAGGACGACGATCTTGGCGACGACGGCCCCCGTCCAGCCTTCGAGGAACTTGGTGAACACCCCGAGGCCGAGCGCCGCCCAGACGGCACCGGCGAGCTGGCCGACGCCACCGAGGACGACGACCATGAACGAGTCGACGATGTAGCCGGTCCCCATGTCGGGGCCGACGTTGGCGATCTGCGACAGCGCGACGCCACCGAGGCCGGCGATGCCGGCACCGAGGCCGAAGGCCAGGGTGTCGACGCGACCGGTCGGGACGCCGACGCAACCGGCCATCGGCCGGTTCTGCGTCACCGCGCGGACGAACATGCCGAGCCGCGAAAGGTTGAGGATCGCCCACATCGCCACCAGCACGGCGATCGAGAACGCGACGATGATGATCCGGTTCCAGGGCAGCAGCAGGTTCGGTAACAGCTCGACGCCACCGGCCATCCAGCTCGGATTGGCGACCTCGACGTTCTGCGCGCCGAACAGCGTGCGCGCCACCTGCATCAGGAAGAGCGAGATGCCCCAAGTGGCGAGCAGCGTCTCGAGCGGCCGCCCGTAGAGGTGGCGAATGACGATCCGCTCCATCAGCACGCCGACCAGCGCCGCGCTGAGGAAACCGACCGGGATCGCCGCCAGCAGATACCAGTCGAGCGCGCCGGGCAGGTGGGCGCGAAAAACGCTCTGCATCGCCCACGCCGAATAGGCGCCGACCATCAGCAGTTCGCCGTGCGCCATGTTGATCACGCCCATGACGCCGTAGGTGATCGCCAGGCCGAGCGCCGCGAGCAGCAGGATCGAGCCGAGCGAGAGACCGGTGAACGCGCGGCCGAGATTGTCGGCCCAGGCCAGACGCTGCTCGATCGAACGGATCGACGTGCCGGCAGCGGCGCGCACGGCGCTGTCGGGCTCGAGCCAGTTGTCACCCTGCTTCTGCGTCAAAGGCAGGAGAAGCTGGCGAACGCGTGGATCACTGCTCTCGCCGAGCGTGCGCACCGCCTCCAGGCGGACTTCGGCGTCGCCGGAGCCGAGGCTCGCCTGCGCCCGGGCGAGCTGCAGGCGGGCCCTGATCGCCTCGTCCCGTTCCGCCGCCAGTGCGCGCTCGAGCAGCGGCAGCATCTTCGCGTCGGCGTTCTGGTTGACTTCCTGCGCCGCCTGCCAGCGAACCTCACGCTCGGCCGAGAACAGGCGCAACGCCGCCAGCGCGGCCGCCAGCTCGCGGCGCACGCGGTTGTTGATGCCGATCGTCTCGACGCCGTCCGGCGGCGGCGTCAGCTCGCGGTTGCTGGCGGCGTCGAAGACCCGACCACCCTCGCCCAGCACCACCACTCGCTCGCCGGCGAGCGCCAGCGAATCCCCGGCCATCGCCTTGAGCACCGGCTGCGCCTCTTCCGGCGCCGCCTCGACCAGCGCCAGGATGGCGGCAATGCGTCGATCCGAGTCGTCGTCGGCGAGCGGCTTGAGCAACTCCGGATCAATCGCCGCCTGCGCGCAGGAGATGCCCAGCAGGCAAACGGCCAGCAGTGATCGCAACTTGTGCATGCTTTCTCCCTCGAGCCGACCCCGTGCCCGCAACTCGCGGACCGGGGGCAGCGCGCGCCGCCGCTGCGGCGGCGCGCTGTGCCGATGCTGACTTAACGGCCTTCCGGCTGATCCTTCCGCTGCTCGTTACCCGGAATGAACGGGCTCCACGGCTGCGCCCGCACCGGACCCGGCGTCTTCCAGACGACGTTGAACTGCCCGTCGGCCTTGATTTCGCCGATGAACACCGGCTTGTGCAGGTGGTGGTTCTTCTCGTCCATCTTGATCGTGAATCCAGACGGGGCCTTGAAGCTCTGCCCGGCCATCGCCGCGATCACCTTGTCGACGTCGGTCGACTTCGCCTTCTCGACCGCCTGCTTCCACATGTTGACGCCAATGTAGGTCGCTTCCATCGGATCGTTGGTCACCGCCTTGTCGGCGTTCGGCAGCTTCTGCTTGACCGCCCAGGCGCGGTACATCTTGGTGAACTGCTCGTTCTGCGGATTCTTCAGCGACATGAAGTAGTTCCACGACGCCAGGTGGCCGACCAGCGGCTTGGTGTCGACGCCGCGCAGTTCTTCTTCCCCGACCGAGAAGGCGACCACCGGCACCTCGGTCGCCTTGATGCCGGCGTTGCCGAGTTCCTTGTAGAACGGCACGTTCGAGTCACCGTTGATCGTCGACACGACCGCCGTCTTCTTGCCCTCGCTGGAGAACTTCTTGATCTTGGCGATGATCGTCTGGTAGTCGCTGTGGCCGAACGGCGTGTACTCTTCCATGATGTCGGCGTCGGCGACGCCCTTCGACTTCAGGAAGGCACGCAGGATCTTGTTCGTCGTCCGCGGATAGACGTAGTCGGTGCCGAGCAGCACGAAGCGCTTGGCCTCACCGCCATCCTTGCTCATCAGGTACTCGACTGCCGGAATCGCCTGCTGGTTTGGCGCCGCGCCGGTGTAGAAGACGTTGTACTCGAGTTCCTCGCCCTCGTACTGCACCGGATAGAAGAGCAGACCGTTGAGTTCCTTGAACACCGGCAGCACCGACTTGCGCGACACCGAGGTCCAGCAGCCGAAGACCACCGCCACCTTGTCCTTGCTCAGCAACTGGCGCGCCTTCTCGGCGAAGAGCGGCCAGTTCGACGCCGGATCGACGACCACCGGCTCGAGCTTCTTGCCGAGCACGCCGCCCTTCCTGTTGATCTCGTCGATCGCCATCAGCACGGTCTCCTTGAGCGCCGTCTCCGAGATGGCCATCGTGCCCGACAGCGAATGCAGGACACCGACCTTGATCGTCTCGGCGGCCATTGCAGCGAACGAATTGAGTCCGAAGGCAGCAGTCACCGCCACCGCCGAGATCGTCTTCATGAAATTGCGACGTACCATCTGTCAGCTCCTCGAGTGTTGTGGGATCGGGAAGAAATCTTCCACGAGGAGGGACAAAGCAAGGAGCGTGCCATTTCCGCCAAGACCCGCAGGAGCAGCTTGACAGCCATGTTCCGACGTCGTCTGGCGATGCACTCGGCCAACATCGTGCGCACCGTTGCACCAGTTTGGGGCGGCCGCCGGTCGCGAGCACCATCATGGGTGAGCGGCCGCGACGACGCACCCCGAGGCATGCACGGTGCGCGGCAGCCGGGGCAGGAGTGGCCTCTACGGGAGGGAAGGCCGGGCCTCCGCCAGTCACTGCCGCGGGACCCGTCACCAAAAATCGAGCCTCGGAGTCGCGAACCGCAAACCCATCGTCGGAACGACGCCGGGCGCGGCGCGGAGCGCGCACGGTCGGCAGAGCTGACCGTGGCGGGCCGTCCTCGACGGACCCAGCCTTCTCCGCGGCAAGCCGAAGCGTCCGGCCGACCGCGCGCAGGCCGTTGCTGCTGGCAGCGCGTCACCGCTCTCGCCGGCACGGGCAGCGCGCACCCTGACGGCTTGCCTGTAGCCGCAGCGACGCGAAGCGACGTCCCCCGGCGTGGCCGCAAGCCTCTACAATGGGAGACACAATGCAACGTGGACGAGGAGTATCCGGTGCGCGAGATCGCTGAAGAAAGGCCGGCTGCGAGCATCTCCGGCTGGCTGGCCCTGCCCCTGTGGTTCGCCTTCCTGGTGTGGACCGTCTGGCCGTTCATCGGTCTCGTGGCGTGGAACCTCATCGGCCTGGCACTGCCTTTCCCGACCCAGGTTTCGCTGCCCAGGCTCCTGGCGATTCCGCTGCTCGCCTTTCTCGGCAAGGGCTTCGGCATCCTGCAGCCGAACATCGCCGGCATCTTCACCTTCTTCGGCCGCTATGCCGGCACCCTGCGCCGGGACGGCTTCTACTGGGTGAATCCCTTCTACCAGCGACAGAAGATGTCGCTGCGCGCGAACAACCTCAATACGCCGACGCTGAAGGTCAACGACCGCGCCGGCAACCCGGTGGAAGTGGCGGCGGTCGTCGTCTGGCGTGTCGCCGACACGGCGCGTGCCGCGTTCGACGTCGAGGACTACGCCAACTACATCGTCATCCAGAGCGAGTCGGCGGTGCGCTCGGTGGTCAGCGCGCGCTGGTACGACGGCGACGCAGAAGGCAGGAACTCGCTGCGCGGCGACATGGACGCCGTCGCCGAACTGCTGGCGACACGAATCCAGGAGCACGTCGCGCTCGCCGGTCTCGAGGTCGTCGAGGCGCGCATCTCGCACCTCGCCTACGCGCCGGAGATCGCCAGCGCCATGCTCCGCCGGCAACAGGCGGAAGCGGTCGTCGCCGCCCGCACCCGGATCGTCGACGGAGCGGTCGGCATGGTCAAGCTCGGGATCGAGCAACTGGAAGCCGAAGGAGTCGTCAGGCTGTCTGCCGAGGACCGGGTCAGGCTGGTCACCAATCTGATGACGGTCCTCGTCTCGGAGAGCGAAACTCATCCGGTGCTCTCGGTCGGCAGGGAATAGCAGCGAGCTTCCGGGCGCGGGGCGACTGCCGGACCGGGGCGATCAGGCTTCGTCGCCGGCGGCGGCACGCGTCGTGCGCTCGCCGATGCCCGCCTCCCAGCCGATCAGCGCCAGCTTGCGACCGCTCCCCCAGCGATAGCTGCCGATCTCTCCCGACTCGCGGATCACCCGGTGGCAGGGAATCAGGTAGGCGATGCGATTGGCCGCCAGCGCACTGCCGACTGCCCGCTGGGCGCTCGGTACTGCCGCCCGCCGCGCCAGTTCGCCATAGGAGATCAGCGTACCGGGCTCGACCCGGATCAGCGCTTCCCAGACCTTGATCTGGAAGTTCGTTCCGCGCAACAACAGGTGCAGCTTGCCGCGTGTCGGCGTGGCGGGAAACACGCGGGCAAGCAGCAGCCGCGCCTGCTCGTCATCGCGCACGATCGTCGCCGCTGGCCAGCGTGCCAGCAGCTCGGCGAGCATCGCCGGCGCAGCGCTCGAGCAGAAGGCGAGATGGCAGACACCGCGTCCGCTCCAGGCGATCAGGGCGTCGCCGAAAGGCGACGGCGCGAAGCCGCAGGAGATCGCGATGCCGAGGCCGCCCGACCGGATTTCGCCGGGCGACAGGGCTTCACAACTGACCATCAGCTCGTGCAGGCGGCTGCCACTGCTCAGACCGCTGTCGGCCGCGACCGCCAGGACGTCGCGCGACCGGGCCAGTTCGTGCCGGGCATGTTCCTTGGTCAGGTACTGCAGGAAGCGCTTCGGCGAGATCCCGGCCCAGGCGGAGAACAGCCGCTGCAGGTGGAAGGGGCTCAGGTGGACAGCCGCGGCAATCTCCTCCAGAGCCGGCTGCCCGCGTGCGTTCGCGCGGATGTATTCGATCGCCCGCGCGACGACGGCAAAGTTTCTCGACTGCTCACCGGGTTCACGACTGGACATGCCGGAGCCTCCATGAGGCCAGCAGCGATGCCGGCGCGAAACCGGTCGCCAGGCCGGTGCCGGAGAGCACCAGCGTGGCGCCGAACAGGGTATGCCAGCCGACCGGTTCGTCGAGGAACAGGTAGCCCCAGAGCACACCGAAGACGGGAATCAGGAAGGTGACCGTCAGCGCGGGCGTGGCGCCGATGTCGGCGATCAGGCGGAAGTAGAGCAGGTAGGCGACACCGCTGCAGAGCACGCCGAGGGCAATCACCGCGGCGACGACGCCGGTCGTCGGCGTGGTGGCCGGCAACGGCAGGAAGAACAGGGTCGGCAGCAGCAGCAGGGTCGCTGCCCACATGCTGCCGTGCGCGTTGGCGAAGGGGTCGACGGCGCTGGCGGCTTTGGTGTAGGTCGTGGCGATGCCGTACGAGAATGCCGCGAGCAGGGCGGCGGCGATGGCGAGGCCGCCACCCGCTGGCAATTGGGCGGCCTCGCTGCCGCCGAGCACGACGACACCGGCAACGCCACAGGACAGGCCGATCAACTGCCTTGGCGACAGCGGCTGGCGCAACCAGACGGCGCCGATCACGGCGCCCCAGAGCGGCGCCGTCGCATTCAGGATCGACAACAGAGACGCCGAAACGGTCTGTGCCGCATGGGCGAACAACAGGAACGGGAGCGCCGAATTGAACAGCCCGAGAACGAGATAGTGCCGCCAGTGGACCCCGGCAGCCCGCGTCCTGCGCAGGGCAAGGGCAACGCACCAGAGAAAGAGCGCCGCCAGTGCGACGCGCAGGAAGATGAGCGCTGCCGGGCCGATCGCCGGCGCCCCGACACGCATGAACAGGAAGGAGGCGCCCCAGATCGCGGAGAGTACCAGAAGGCGAATCAGGCTGGCATCGTTCATGGCACCATCACCACCATCGAAGAGAAAGGATGCCTGAGTGTGCGACACGGGCGGGCGGGCGCGCAATCCGCTTCTTGCTGAATTTCCCGGCGCCATCGGTGCGGCCAGGAACTCCCGCCGCGTACCGCGGCCGAGGGTCGGAGACCGCCTCACCGTGCGTCCGTCGGAAGGGGGCTGCAGGGCGCGCGCTGCCCGCAACGGGAGCGCGGGGCATGCCGTTCGACGGCGGCGAGCGGACGGACGTTCTCGCCGCTGACGGCACGAAGTGGCTTGCCTTCATCGGCGGATCGGCAGACGATGGCGCTTTCGCAGGACCGAAGCCGGAATCCCATGCACCTCGCAAGCACGCTCTTCTTCCTCGCCACCCTGCTGGCCAGCACGCTGAGCTGCAGTGCCAGCCTGTTCGAAAGGGAAGTCGTCTTCTCGCAGGCGGACGTCGACGCGGCCCTGACCAGGGCAAAGCCGCTGCAATTGTCCTACGGCGGGCTGATCTCGGTCGCCCTGAACGATCCGCCGACGATCCGGCTCGACGGCGACGACGGCCGCGCCGGCATCGCCGCCGCGGTCGACGTCGAGATACCGGGCAACCAGCCACTCCGCGTCACCGTCGCCGGCCGTGCCGGTCTTCGCTACGATGACCAGCAGAAGGCCTTCTTTCTCGACAATCCGGTCATCGACTCGGTGACGATACCGTCGCGGCGAAAGGAGGCCAACCCGCTGGTTCGCCAGGCCGCCTCGCAACTGCTCGCCTCGTACTTCCGCTCGAAGCCGGTTTACGTCCTGCGCGAGAATGGCAGCGCGCAAGAAACCGCCGCGCGCTGGCTGCTGAAGTCGGTCCGCATCGAAACGGGCCGTGTCGTGGCCGTGCTGTCGCCTTTCTGAGCTCTCCACTCTCTCCCCGCCTTCTCCCGCGCGCGGGAGAAGGGAGATTCGCGAGTCGCCGACGCGACTTTCACCTCAAACCATCGAGTGCAGGCCGAACAGGTTGCCTTCGGTGTCCTTGGCCAGCGCGCAGAAGCCGTACTGGCCGATCGAGAACTTGTCCTGGCAGACTTGGCCACCAGCCTCGACGACACGCCCGACCTCGACGGCGCAATCCGCGCAACCGAAATAGACGAGCGTGCCGTTGCCGCCTGACGGCATCCCTTCCATCCGCACCAGCGATCCCGACGCGCCACCGGCGTCCATCTGCATCGGGAAGGCCCACATCTCCATGCCGGGACTGTCGAGCCGGGTGAACTCGACGCCGAGAACCGCAGCGTAGAACGACTTGGCGCGCTGCATGTCCTGGACGTAGATTTCGAACCAGCGGACAGGGTTTTCCTTGTTCATGCCGATTTCCTCCAAAGCTGTGATCGAGGCGTTGTCGAAGGGGCGCTGCGGCGCAGCCAGCGCAGGTCTCAGCCTCCGCCTCGTCGTCGCCTGGGCGCGTGGCGGCCTGCCCCGGATCCTCCGGCCGCCGCGGCGTTTCGTCAACCCGCGATCGATGCCACGCCGGCTGCCACCAGCAGTGACCCAGCAGATCGTCAGGCGGCAGCTGGCGGCACTGGGCGCGGCGAAAGGGCACCGGCGCGGACAACTCGCAGCCCTGTGCTCGGATGGCCAGCAGTTGCCGTCGGCGAAAGGCGTAGCAGTACCGCGGGCTGAACGCGCGACAGCCGAGATGCGGGCGCAACTGGTGGCGACCGAGGCGCGCTGCGCTGCCGCAGTCCTTCGCGCGGGTCAGCCGGTGCGGGAGCCGCGGCGCCGGCAGGCCAAGCCAAGCAGTCCCACTCCGAGCAGCGCCAGTGACGCGGGCTCCGCTACCGAGGTTCCGGTGCCGTCGGCGAAACTGGCCCGGAAGAACTGGTCCACCCCGCCAGCCGTGCTCCAGCCGCCAACGAACAAGTCGTTGAACGATGCCGCGTTGTTGTAGACGAAGCCGCCGCCAGCGAGCACGCTGCTGGTCGCGGGCAAGGGTGCGCGAAAAGCGCTGCTGGTGACGCCCTGCGCCTGGCCCTCGCCGAGCACGCTCAGGAACGCGACATAGCTCTGCCCGGCGACCAGCGACTCGCTGGTCGCGAAGGCAAACTCGACCAGGTCGTCCGTGTCTGGCTTCGTCCGCTGGTCGCCAGTGTACAGGAGCGTGCCAGCCTTGCTGCCATCCCAGATCGCCAGGTAGCCGCGCAGGTTCAGCGGGCCATCGTTCGGCACCGGGCCGACCGGAGAGTTGTCCCGCCGCAGGTCGAGGAACAGCGAGAAGCCCGTCAGGTTGGTCTGCGTCGGATCCGCGGTGAAGGTCTGGCCGTAGGTCGGGGTGGCGTTCCGGCCGATGCCGAACGGGTAGACGCTGCCGACCGCAACCGCCGCGGTGGTGTCGATGTTCGCGGCCAGAGCGCGGCCGGCCGGCAGGACAGCGGCAATGGCGAGAGCGGCGGCAACGGTCAGCTGGCGCAGCCTCGGCCGCGCCCCGTCCCGTCGGTCGCATCGCTCGCTCCGAGCGCCGCGGGAAACTGCGTTGCCGCTCACGGCAGGATCATTCCTCATGCCCATCGTCTCTCCTCCTGTGTGCCTGGCTCTCCCGGTGCGGCTCGCGTCAGGCTGCCGCTTGTGTTCCGGTTGCCTCAAGAAAACGCACGCATATTTCGGGCCAGAATCGATAACAAATTGATTGTTTATGATTTACTCTGTCGCGCGAAGGTGCAGATCATGGCGGCTGCCGAGTGCTTGTAAGAGTATCCGACATCTGCTTTGCTTCCTGCGCGCCTTGCCGGCCGATGCGGACCCCTGTCGCCTGTTCCCGCTGCGTCATGGGGAACAGCCAAGCGAGGCGGATTGACGGTGAGGCCAAACGCGTTTTCGTCACAGCGGTGCGAGGTCGCTCAGGGTCGGCCGGGTTGCGCCGCTGCTCGCGCGCCCGTCCGTGCCGGGCAGGAGCAGGCATACCGGCCAGCGAGCAGCGCATCGAGCGAGAACGCACCGCCTCCCCTGGCAACCAGGAAGAGCAGGCCCGCCGCCCAGGTGCCGTGCAACGCGTAGGCATCAGGGTAGACGAAGATCTGGATCACCGCTGTCATGGCGAGCAGCGCCAGCGCGGAAAATCGCGTCGCCAGCCCGATCAGCAGCAGCAGCGGGAAGAGGTGTTCGGCGCAGGCCGCCATCGGTGCGGCCACTTCGGGCGGAATGAGCGGCAGCCGGTATTCGTCGCGAAACAGCTCGATCACCGAATCGGCAAGCCGTGGCCAGCCGAACTCGAACTCGCCGCTGACGAAATTGATGGCCATGCCCTGCACCTTGGTCTGGCCGGACGCCCAGAAGGTGGCAGCGAGCGCGAAGCGGGCGAGGAAGGCGATCAGCGAGTCGGGAATGCGGCTGAGCTGATCGACGGACTTGCGCACCAGGCAGCGGTCGGAATGGTGGGCGGTCATGGTTGTTCTCCTTGCTGTTCAGGGGACTGCCCGATGCCGACCAGCAGATCGTGTCCGATCAGGAGGCCGAGGGCGGGCGCGGGGTCGAAGGGCGCCTCTGCCATTGAGGCTTCCAGCACGGCGTCGCCGAGCGCCGCGCCGAGCTGCAGCGCGGCGATGAAGCGGCCGGCTGCCCGCGGCACCGTCATCACGGCAAGCGACAGCCCCTGGCGCAGCACCAGCGCGCATTCCGGTTGCAGCGGGTCAATGGTGGCGAGGTCACCGCCGCCCTGGTGCGCGCCCCACAGCGAAACGATGGCAAACGGCGAGTCGATCAGCCGCAGCGAGGGCTGCAGGTGCAGGCGCAAGCTGGGCAGAATCAGGGGCTCGGCAAGGCACGCGGCGACATCGGCCAGTGCAGCCGGTGCAACATCGGCGGCGTGGAAGGCAAGCACGCGTGCGTATTCCAAGCGCGCGATGTCGGCGAGGTAGGGCACGCTGGCCGCGGGCGGAAAGGCGGCGGCGAAATCGGCAAAGGCATCGCCATACCAGGCGAGCACCGGAGAACGCGGCGGCGACCGGCGCACGAACTCGCTCGCCATGGCGCGGAAAAAGCTTTCGCCGACCAGTTGTCGAACGACCGGGAAGGTCTCCGACAGGGCGTCGATCAGCGAGACGGTGACGTTGTTGCGGTAGACGGCGAAGCGCTGCGCCGGGTCGGAGCCATTCCAGCTGACGAGGCCGTCCGGCGCCGGCTGCCCCGGGTCGAGCAGCGCGGCGGCGAATGCGCGATTGTCGGCGACGCGGGTCATGCCGCCTGCGCCCGCAGCGGGGGAAGCGCACGGCACGCGTCGAGCCTCCGGCCGGCCGCCAGCGCCTCGGCCAGCAGCACCGGAAAGGCAGGCAGGTCGTTGTCGCGCTCGAGCAGCGTCGCCACCGGACCGATGAGCCGCAGCGCTTCGTCATACAGCGCCCATACCGCTTCGGCCACCGGTGCCCCGTGGCTGTCGATGAGGAGTGGCGCGCCAAGGCTGTCGACCTGCCGCGCGAAACCGGCGAGGTGGATTTCGCCGACCGCCGCCAGCGGCAACGCCCGCAGGTAGGCCTGCACGTCGCGCCCGTGGTTGGTGCACGAGACGTAGGCGTTGTTCAGGTCGAGCAGCAGGCCGCAACCGGTGCGTGCGACGACTTCGCCGATGAACGTGGCTTCGTCACGATCGGAGGCGGCAAACTCGACGTAGGTGGCAGGGTTCTCGAGCAGCATGCGGCGCCCGAGGCGGCTCTGCACGCGGTCGATGTGCTCGCAGACGCGCCGCAGCGTCGCCGCATCGAACGGTGCCGGCAGCAGATCGTTGTAGAACGTGCCGCCGTGCGACGACCAGGCCAGGTGCTCGGAGAACGATTCCGGCTGGTAACGGCCGATCAGCGCGGCCAAGCGGTCGAGGTGGAGTTCGTCGAGCGGCGCCTCACCGCCGATCGACAGGCCGACGCCATGGATCGACAGCGCATGGTCGGTGCGGAGGCGGCCGAGGTAATGGTGGAAGGGTCCGCCCGGCACCATGTAGTTCTCGGCGTGGATCTCGAAGAAGCCGAGCGCCGGTTTCGTTTCGAGCACGTCGAGGAAGTGCTCGGGCTTGAGCCCGAGGCCCGCTGCGGCGGGCAGCGAGGGCTCTCCGCAGCGGGCGGCGGCAAACGCCGCCCGTGGCTTGCCCACGTCAGACACGAAAAGGCCCCGGATCCCGGATCGGCCGCTCAGGCCTTCTTCTCCTTGAATTCCTTGAGCTGCCCCGTGCCGGTCGGCGAGGTCGGTGACGCGGTCTTCTCGCAGGTGCCCGCGGGGACGTAGGTCCAGGCATTGCCCTGGTAGTCCTTCGTCGAGCTGCCCGCGCACGAGGTACCGGCCCCGGCCTTGCAGTCATTCTTGCCCTTCATGGCGACGCCGTAGCACTTCTCCTTGGCCGCATCGGCGGCGATCGCCGGTGCGGCAGCCATGGTCAGGGCAGCGCCCAGGGCAAGGGCAAGAGCGGCAGCGGAAGCGTGGCGGGTGGTGTCGTTCTGGTGCATGGTGAGGCTCCTTCTCGATCGGTCAAATGGGTCGATGGACCATTCGCGGCAGCGTGGTCCGCTCATTGGACGAACTGATCGACGAATCCTTACAGATGCCGAGTGATCGCGGCGTTCCGTCAGCGTGCACGCGCTGCCGGAACGAAGTGAGGCGATGGCTTGGTCTCTCGTGGTGTCGCCGCTTGGAGTCAACGAGTGGCTTCGGCGCCGGTCGAGCGTGTGGTGCCGGAAATCTGCCGTGATCACGGCCGCGAGAATCGTGGCGGCGCAGTGGAGATGGAGGGCCTTGGCAAGGATGCCGAGGCTTTGCCTCTGGACAGGTTGCCTTGGCAAGAGGCCATGCCCATTGCTGGCGAATGCGCGGGCCTCCAGCCTTGTCCGGGGTGATCGCAGCGTCGAGGGGGGAACGGAGGACCAGGGGCAAGTGCTACGTGCTGTCAGCGCCCCCCGGCCGTTTCGGTGACTTCAGCCCGGAGCGGCGGCGCGCCGGTCTCCACTTCGGCGCGGCCGCCGCGGGCCAACCCGGGCGCATCCGCGCCGTCGAGGGGCGATCGCTCAGGGCGTACGGTCAGTTGCGCCGACGCCTGGCGGCGATGCCGGCGACAACCGCGGCGGCCAGCAGGCCGAGCGTGCCGGGTACCGGCACGTCATTCGACTCGACCGTGATCACCACGTTGTCGAGAATGGCGCCCATGTTGTCACCACCGTCGTTCGCGAACGACAGGCTGTAATTGCCCGACGATCCAGGCGTGAACAGCAACGACAGATTGGCGTACGCGGTCTGCGAGGCCGGCATGCTGAAGCCCAGTACCGATGTCCCGAAAGTGACCGTCCCCGTCTCGGTACCCGCGCCGCGACGGTTTCCGGCAAGATCGAAGCTCAGCGTGTAGGTGTTGCCGCCAGTGAGCGAAAACACCCGCGACAGGACTCCCGCGTCGCTGCTGCTGCCATCGAGGTCAATGCACTTCTCGGCGCCCACCGGAGCACACAGTCCGGGAAAATAAGCGGGACCCACGATGTCGACGGTGCCACCCGACACCGTCCAACCGCTCGGTGCGACATTGGGGCCCACACCGTTCGACTGGAAGTCATCGCTGAAGAATGGCGCTGCATGCGCGCTACCGGTAACGGTCGCGGCAACGACAGCAGCGACAAGAAGCTTCGATTTCATGGATGTTGACTCCTCAAGAAAGCAATCATGGCTGTCCGGCCAAGCCGTGATGAACAGCCCAGGAAATGTTACGGGATTCGTCTTAGCAAGTTCCGGGCCAGCCACTCAACCGCTCATCAATTCCCATTATCTCAGTGGCTTGGATACGGGTTCGGGCAGCGCCTGCGCTGTGCTGTAAAGGAATCCGACACATGCCATGCGGCAGACCGTGATTTTTTTCTCGTCACGCGACCGCGTCGCCGCGGCGACGAAGACGACCTCGCCTGGCGCCCGTGGCACTGCCGTGATGCACATCGATTGGCCCGAGCGCTCACCGCTTCCTCGCGTCGGGCCATGGCGGGAGTGGAAGGCGATGCCCATCCCGCTCGCGGCGAGCCTCGTGGTCGGGGTGGTGAAATCAGGGAGCGAGATCGAAAACCAGGACTTCGGCAGCGTCCCCTTCGCCGAGAGCGAGATGCTCCTCAGCGGCCAGCAAAGCGGCATCACCGGCCTGCAGCAGATGCCCATTGACGACGAGCCGACCACGGACGACATGCACGTAGGCCTTGCGTGTCGGGTCGAGCGCCAGGCGCGCCGACTCGGCGCCGTCGAAAAGCCCGGCGTGGATGGCGGCATCGGCATGGATGGTCAGCGAGCCGGCAGCGCCGTCCGGCGAAGCGGTCAGGCGCAGGCGGCCGCGCTTCTCGCTGGCCGGGAAGTGCCGCTGCTCGTAGCCCGGTTCGATTCCCTCGCGGCGCGGCTCGATCCAGATCTGCAGCAGATGGGTGGCCTGGTCCGGCGCGTGGTTGAACTCGCTGTGGCGGACACCTCGCCCGGCGCTCATGCGCTGCACGTCCCCCGGCGCGATGTCGGTGCCGTTGCCGAGGCTGTCCCTGTGCCCAAGCAGCCCGGCGGTGACATAGGTGACGATTTCCATGTCGCGGTGGCCGTGCATGCCGAAGCCGCCGCCGACGGCGATCAGGTCGTCGTTGAGGACGCGCAGCTTGCCCCAGCCCATGTGCGCCGGGTCGTGGTAGTCGGCAAACGAGAACGAGTGATGGCTTTGCAGCCAGCCGTGGTCGGCGTGGCCGCGATCTTCCGCCTTGCGTATCTGCAACATGGGCTTCTCCTGTGGTGGCAGCGGCGAGGCGCTGCTGATGGATCGATGGCAGTGCTGGCGGCATCACCGCATCACCGCCCGGAGGGGGCAAAGGAATAGGCGTCCATGGCAATGACGAAATCGTCGACGCCGGCGTGGATGCGCTGCACGCGCGGCGAATCGCCGCCCGCCCCGAGCGCGACGAAGAGCGGCAGCAGGTGCTCCTCGCTCGGGTGAGCGGCAACGGCGCCCGGTGCCAAGTGGCGGTAGTCGAGCACGGCGGCCGTGTCAACCGCCTGCAGGCGCTCGGCCAGCCACGCCGGGAACTGGCGGACATGGTCCGGGATCGGGCCGCCGTCGCGTGCCGCCCGCTGGTATTCGTGCAGGTTGTGCGTGACGTTGCCGGACGCGATGACCAGGAAACCGCGTCGCAACAGCGGGCTGAGCGCCCTGCCGAGCAGCCAGGCCTGTCGCGGACCGCCACGGCTCTGGATCGACAGCGGGATGACCGGCCAATCCGCCTGCGGAAACATCAGGCGCAACGGCACCCAGGCGCCATGGTCGAGGCCGCGCGCCGGAGCACGTTCGGCCGCCATCCCGCTGCCGCGGATCGCCGCCACGACTTCCTCTGCCGCCTCGCGGCTGCCGCTGGCGGGATACCGGATTGCGTACAGTGCCGGCGCGAAGCCGTGAAAGTCGTGCAGGGTCTGCGGGCGCTCGGCGAAACCGACCGTCGGCAAGGCCGTATCCCAATGAGCGCTGACGATGACGATCGCGCGTGCGGGCGGCAGGGTGCGCGCCAGGTCGGCGATGGCCGCGCCGGCAGCGCCGGGGTGCAGCGCGAAGGTCGGCGCGCCGTGCGGTACGAAGAGGGCGGGTTGCGTGGCGATCGATTCCATCTGGCAGGGTCCTGATGCGACGGACGGACTGTAGCCCTTCCCGAGCGGCCAACATAGATGACGATCGGGAAATCATCATTGCTGCGACAGCAACAACCGGATCACGTGCCGTTTCGATGGCGGTGACTGGTGGTGGGTGGTGCTGCGCGGGCAGGAGCGAGCGACGGAACCCGGCTCGCGGGCCACCGCGAACGTGCGAGACGGCGCCGCGTCGCGTCTGAATGAGCCCCGCCGTGAGCTTTCGCACGCAGCACCAACGGGAAAGGACGGATGCTGCGAGCCATGGCCTCGGATGGCGTTTCGCGAAGGCCCTGATTTCCCGCCGCAACCTCCTGAGCATCGGTCGAACGTGGCGAGCAAGCGCGCACCGCGTCTGCGCTGCGCCCGCTGCTCGCTGCCGAACGGGTCATGCCCCGCGCAGCGGAGCGGCAGGAGTCGCGATTTCTTTCACGACACGACAAAGGAAGATTCCGGATGAACATACGTACCATCGCCCGCCTGCTGACGCTCGTCGGCGCCCTGTCGGCCAGCGCTCTGGCGCAGGCTGCACCGTTCCAGAACGGCAGCTTCGAAACCGCTCCGATCAACCCGGGCACGTTCACCACACTCGGACTCAACAACAGCCAGATCACCGGCTGGACCGTCAGCGGCGGCAACATCGACTACATCGGCACCTACTGGCAGGCAGCCCAGGGGAACCGCAGCATCGACCTCGCCGGCAACACCCTCGGCACGATCAGCCAGACTTTCGACACCCAGGTCGGCTGGCTGTATACCGTCCAGTTCGCGATGGCCGGCAACACCGACGGCGGTCCGGCAACGAAGCTGTTGAAAGTCGTCGCCGGCGACGAGGACGACCAGTTTTCGTTCAACCAGAGCGGCAAGTCACGATCGAACATGGGCTGGCTGGACTACAGCTTCCAGTTCACTGCCGACGCGGCGCAGACGACGCTGAGCTTTTCGGCGCTCAACGGCACCTGCTGCTACGGCCCCGCGCTCGACAACGTGCGCATCACCGCCCAACCGGGCTCTGTGCCGGAGCCTGCCTCGGCACTGCTCGTCGGTCTGTCGCTCGCCGGTCTCGGCTGGTCGCGCAAGCATCGGTAGGGCATCCAGCGGCGGCCGCCGATCGCCACGGGGCTTGTCGAACAGGCGACCGGCAAGCCCGTGAGGGTCCATACCGGCACACCTTCTGCCCCCACCCGCGCGCGCTGCCGCCGGTCTCCCCAGTCCGGCCAGCAGCGAGGCCAGGGTGCCCGGCTCGGGGGTTGGCAACGACACCATTTCAGCTGCGGGCGGTGACGATCTGCCCGACGGCGGTGCCGGGAGCGACACGCTGCTCGGCGGTCTCGGTAACGACACGCTCACAGGCAGCAGCGGCGCCGACATCTTCCGGTTCGATACCCTGCCCCACTCCGCAACCAACCGCGATACGATCAGCGACTTCAGCGTCCTCGACGACACGATCGAACTCGATAACGCCATCTTCACCTCGCTGTTGAGCCCCGGCACCCTGGCTGCCGGCTCGTTCCGCTCGGGCGATGGTTTCGCGAGCGCCGCCGACGCCAACGATTACTTGTCAGGCGGCGCAACCCGACCTTGCGAGCTACGGTAGGTCTTCGTGAAGACAGAGGTAGTTGCCTTCTGTGTCCTTGAACCACGCAGCCTTCTCGGAACCGAGTACACAGACATGTTCCACGGTCTTGAAGCCCGGCAGGTCGTAGTCTTCGAACACCACGCCTGCCCGCTTCAGTTCAGCGACGCTCGCGGCGATGTCGGCGACTCGGAAGCTGATTGCCGTGTGTTCGGCCTTGGTCCCCTCCGGCTTGGGGAACAAAGCCAGCGTGGTCCCGCCCACCGCATACTCAAACTTGCCGTCGGGCTTGAAGTTCCCTGGCTTCAATCCAAGGCTGCCCTCGTAGAAGGATCGGGCCCGGGCCATGTCCTTTACCGGAAGCATGGTGGTCACGGATGCGTTGGCCAGCATATGCACTCCTTTCGCTCCAAATGGCTGCACCCGACCCAGAGCAACCTCCTGGAACATCGGCAGTCAGTTACGCAGCTTAGCTCCAGCGGCACCTTTGCGCTACTCCACCAAGCGCCGCCCCGCGCTCGAGCCAACCCGCTCCGGCATGGCACTTGGCCCGCGAGGCGCTTTGCTTCCTCATCCGCCTCACGGGCCATGCGTCACGCCTGCGCGTGTGGCTCAACTCGTACGATCGACGACAGCGGTTCCGGCGCCCTGTACTGCGACGCCAGCGGCAACGCCGGCGCGAGCCCGCTGCAGATCGCCACCCTTGCTGCGGGTCCCATGCTGAGCAACCTCGACTTCGTCGTCATCTGTTCCCTGCCGCCCGGCAGGCCCCGGTGCGGTGTGCCGGGCGGCAGCGACAAGTCCGACGGCAGCGAGCAGAGACCAACACGCGACCGTCCCCGGAATGGTGATGATGGCAGTGTCGATCTTCGACGCGCATGTGAGCAACTTGGCGATGTCGTGCGACTGACTCTCGCTCAGTTTGAACTGCGGTATCAAGCGGCGGCGAGCGACACCCTCGGCCGGACAGCTGTGGAGGAAGGCCATGGCCAAGGCCTTGCCTGCCGACGACGCGGGGAATGACTGGCTCCTTCGGAAGACCCGCCGGTACATGGCCCACGATGCTGCGCCGCGCGAATTCCGGCGCCGACCGGTCGTGCTGAGATTCGACCTCGAACCAGAGCAGCCGGGCGTCGGGCGCGATGCCGCAAGCGGCAGCGCCGCCCCCCCGCCGCAATGCTGCGGCACCGACGAGACACGTTGTCGCACCCCGAGAAGCGTCCGCCATACGGCCGATCTGTGTCCGACCAGAGCACGTCCGGAGGAACTTGACGCCGCTACCGGGCGATTCTATGCTGCTCATGACCGCAGTGATTTTTCCGGGTGTCGGATGCGGCACCGCCACTCCGGGCGCCTTGCCGTTGCGCCGGAGGATTCCCGCGACGTGGCGGTCCTGTCGTTGGGCTCGTCGCCGCCAACGGTCATGGCCGCCTTCGTGCCATCCGGGTCGCCAGAGAGGTGATGGATGTATCCGCAAGCCCTGCTCTTCGCCCTGCTCGTCGTGACGACGGCGGTATCGGGTGGCGAGGTTTACAAGTGGGTCGACGAGAAGGGCGTGACCCACTTCTCGGAATTGCCGCCACCGGGACAGCAGGCGGTGAAACCCCGGCAGCCACTGGCAGCACAAGGGCAGCCGCAAGCAGCCCCGGCCAGTGCCGACGATGGCGCCAGGCCGGCGGGCAAGACGTGGCAGGAGAAGGAAACGGAGTTTCGCCAGCGGCAGATCGAACGGGATGCCGCTGCCCGCAAGCAGGAGGAGCAGGACGCGGCGGCGAAGCGACTGCAGCGCGACTGCCTGCTCGCCCGAAAATCTCTCGAGAACCTGCAGAATGCCAACGCCGTCGCCCGCTACGACGACCGCGGCGAGCGCGTCTATCTTGACGACAGGCAACGGGCGGCGCTGATCCAGCAACACGGGCAGGAGATCGACGCACGCTGCGCCGGCAGGTAGCTGCAAGTCACTGGCTGCCGGCAGCCGGTCCTCCCCCGCCATTGAAGATCGGCAGCGAGCAGGTCGGGCTGCTTCCGACGGCCCGCAGTGCGTCGCAGGATGCTCGGCAGATTCGATTCGAGGAGCAGACCGGCTACCTGGTCGAACGCCTGATCATTCGTCACCAGCACGGCGTCGACGCTCAGCAGCCGGCGCGATCTCCGCAGGCAGGACCTGTCTTCTCCTGCCACGGACCGTCGGGGTACACTGGCCGAATGTTCTATCTCGACCCGTTCGCAGCCCTGCAGGAACATCGCGTTGACTACGTTCTGGTGGGCGGCCTGACATTGAACGTCCATGGTCTCGAGCGTGCAACGATGGCTGTCGACCTGATGCTCGCCCTCGATGAAGACAATCTCGCGCGCTTTGTCACGGCCGCCGGGGAACTCGGCCGTACGGCGATATCGCTGGCGAGCATCGACGACCTGATCCGCCTCAAGCGAGCGACAGGCCGCCAACGCGACGCCGCCGATGCCGAGGCGCTGCTTCGCTCGCAGGCATTGGGGCGCGCGTGCAGGCGCCGGCCAGGATTGATGCGGCGGACTTTGCCTACGAGACCTCGGACGAGCGCCTGCTTGCCTACAGCGCGTTGCCCATCATCGACCGGCTGCGCTGGCTCGACGAGATTCGCCAGTGCACGCTGGCCGTGCGCGCCGCACCTGAATCTGTCGCGCGGCGTCAGACTCGCGGGGAACAGGAATCCAGCGAGTCCTTTCGGTGAATCCTTTGGTCCCCACCGGGCGAAGCAATGGCGTTCCCCAGATGTGGACAAGACCAGTTGGGCGAATTCCGTTGCTTCGCCATTCATCTTCATTGTCCGAACAACGGCGCATCGTCGCCAAAGTCGACGAGTTGCTGGCTCTCGTCGACCGCCTCGAGTCCGACCTTGCCGAATCGCGCGCGCAGCAGGAACGTCTCGCCACGACGCTGATCGAACCGGCATTGCAGGCTGCCTGAAAACAGCTCCAGCATGGGCCTCTCGACCGCAGCAGCGCCGAAGCCACGTTCACATCAACGATGGACCCCGCAGGTGCGACCTGCCATGCCGAAGGTGGAACCTTCCATCGCCAGCATGCAACGACCGACCTCACACATGGAAACTTCCATCGACAGGGTGCAGACTTCGATGCCGCAGGTGGAACCTTCCATCGCCCAGACGCAGCGACGAACCCCCTCGATACCAGCCTGCACCGATCTGGTGCAGACTTCGATGTCGCAAGCGGAACTTTTCATCTCTGCGATGCAACAGCGAAGCTCGGCGACGCAAGCTCGCATCGCTTTGGTGCAAAACTCGGCGCAGGCGATTCACTCGATGAACACGCGCGACGGAATTTTTCAATGGCAGCACGCAACGATGAGCCCGCAACAATGGAAAGTTGTGTCGAGCGCATGCGAGGATGGTCCCGGTGGATTGAAGATTCCATCCGCCGGCTCACGTGCCGGTCGCCGGGGAGCGGCAGCAATCCCGCTGCCGCATGCCGCCGCTGGCGCAGGAAGCGGCCAAGCCTGAGCGGAACGGCAGCGCCGGCTGGTGGACGGCGGATCGCTGGCGCCGTCGCCGGCGTCGGCCGGCGGCCGGCGGCCGTTGCGCTGCCGCCCCCCAGCTCGGCGCAGCCAGACGCCGGCGCGAGCGATACGACAGAACGAGAACCGAACGAGGAGAAAACGATGAACCTTTCCGCAAGCACCCTCCGCTCCCGCTGCAGCGATGCCGAATGGCAGCAGCGCGTCGATCTCGCCGCCTGCTATCGCCTGGTGGCGCTGTTCGGCTGGGACGACCTGATCTTCACCCACATCTCGGCCCGCGTCCCCGGCCCCGAGCACCATTTCCTGATCAATCCCTACGGGTTCATGTTCGACGAGATCACCGCATCGAGCCTGGTCAAGGTCGACGTGCACGGCAACAAGCTCGACGACACGCCACACGAGATCAACCCGGCCGGCTTCACCATCCACAGCGCGGTGCATGCGGCGCGTGACGATGCCATCTGCGTCCTCCACCTGCACAGCGTCAACGGCGTCGCGGTCTCGGCACAGGAGGCGGGCGTGCTGCCGCTGTCGCAGCACTCGATCTTTGTTCTCTCGTCGCTCGCCTACCACGACTACGAGGGGGTGGCGCTGGTCGATGACGAGAAGCCACGCCTGGTGCGCGACCTGGGCGACCGGCGTTTCCTGATGCTGCGCAACCATGGTCTGCTGACCGTCGGCCGATCGGTCGCCGAAGCCTTCGTCGCCATGTACTTCTTCGAGACGACTTGCCGCATGCAGGTCGGCGCGATGAGCCGTGGACAGCCGCTGCGGTACATCGCGCAACCGATCATCGACGGCGCGCAGGCGCAGTGGGAGCAGGTGACGCGCGGTGCCGGTGGCGGACTGGCGTGGCCGGCGCTGCTGCGCCGCCTGGCGCGCACCAATCCGGGCCATGATTCCTGAGACGAAGTGCAGGCGGCGCCAAAGAGCGCGGCAGACGGCAGGAGCGAACGTGCCGTCCTGACGATCAGGATGCACAGGGCAGGCACCGGCCTGGCTGCAGCGGTCACCGCCGATGCGGTAGAATGCGCCGCGTGACCGCCCTCCTCGTCCTCACCAATCTGCCCGACCAATCGGCCGCACGGTCGCTGGCGGAACGGCTCGTCGAAGCGCGCCTCGCTGCCTGCGTCAACATCCTGGCCCCCTGCCGCTCTGTTTACCGCTGGCAGGGAAAGGTCGAAACAGCCGACGAGGTGCCACTGCTGATCAAGACCAGCGCGGCGCGCCTCGCCGAGCTGACGGCGGCGATCCGCGCCAGCCATCCGTACGAGTTGCCGGAAGTGGTCGCGCTCGACATTGCCGCTGGCCTGCCCGAGTATCTCGCCTGGGTGGCGGCCGAAACCGCGCCGTCGACCTGAGCAATCCGAAGCTGCCAATGCTCCGCTGCCTGCTCTCGCTCCTGCTGCTGCTCGCCACGCTGGCCCAGGCGGAAGAGTTCCTCGACCCGGCGGTGGCCTTCAAGCCGAGCGTGCGTGCGCTCGACGGGCAGACGCTCGAGGTGCGCTTCAGCATCGCCAAGGGATATTACCTGTACCGCGACAAGTTCCGCTTCGCCGTCGAACCGGCGACGATCCGCCTCGGAACGCCGCTGCTGCCACCGGGCAAGGAAAAACACGACGAGACCTTCGGCCGTGTCGAGGTATTCTACGACCAGGTGCTCATCCGGCTGCCGGTCGAGCGCGACAGCCCGGGGCCGCTGCCGCTGACGCTGCGCGTGACCTCGCAGGGTTGCGCCGATGCCGGCATCTGCTATCCGCCGCAGCAGCACACGCTCGCCGTCGAGCTGCCCGATCCGGCGGCGGTGGGCGCGGTCGCCGCACCGGCAGCCGCCGGCACAGCCGGCGACGAGTCCGGCCGCATTGCGCAATTGTTCCGGCATGCCGGCTTCTGGTTGCTGATCGGCAGCTTCTTCGGTTTCGGTCTGCTGCTGTCACTGACCCCCTGCGTCTTTCCGATGATCCCGATCCTCTCGGGGATCATCGTCGGCGCCGGGCGCGACGGTCATGGCGTCTCGCATGCGCGCGGCTTCCTGCTCTCGCTGGCCTACGTGCTCGGCATGGCGGTGACCTACGCCGCCGCCGGTGTCGCCGCCGGCCTCACCGGCACCCTGCTCGCGACGACGCTGCAGAATCCCTGGGTCCTCGGCGCCTTCGCCGCCGTCTTCGTTCTCCTCTCGCTGTCGATGTTCGGCTTTTATGAGCTGCAGCTGCCGAGCATCGTGCAAAGCCGGGTATCGGTGGAAGCGAGCCACATCCGCGGCGGCTCGCTGCCCGGTGTCGCGGCGATGGGCGCGCTGTCGGCACTGATCGTCGGCCCGTGCGTCGCCGCGCCGCTGGCCGGGGCCCTGCTCTACATCGGCCAGAGCGGCGATGCGGTGCTCGGCGGCGCGGCGCTGTTCTCGCTGGCGCTCGGCATGGGTGCGCCGCTGCTCGTCGTCGGCGCCAGCGCCGGCACCCTGCTGCCGAAGTCGGGACCTTGGATGGAGGCGGTGAAGAAGGCCGTCGGCGTCATCCTGCTGGCGACCGCCGTCTGGCTGGTGTCGCCGGTGATCCCGCCGGTGCTGCAGATGCTGGCCTGGGCGCTGCTGCTGATCGTGCCGGCGATCTACCTGCACGCGCTCGACCCGCTGCCACCACACGCGAGGGGCTGGCAGCGCTTCTGGAAGGGAATCGGCATCGTCATGCTGCTCTTCGGCGCCGCGATGCTGCTCGGCACGCTCGCCGGTTCGCGTGACCCGCTGCAACCGCTCTCGGTGCTGCGCAGCAGCGCCGCCGGCAGCGATGCCCGGCACCTGCCTTTCGAGCGCGTGCGCACGGTCGAGGAACTCGACAGCCGGCTGGCCAGCGCCGGACGGCCGGTGATGCTCGATTTCTATGCCGACTGGTGCGTCTCGTGCAAGGAGATGGAGCGCTTCACCTTCGCCGATCCACGCGTGCAGGCGAAACTGGTGGGCTGGACCCTCCTGCAGGCCGACGTCACCGCCAACTCGGCAGCCGACCAGGCCCTCCTGCAACGCTTCAAGCTCTACGGCCCGCCGGGAATCATCTTCTTCGACCGGCAGGGACGGGAGATCGAAGGCATCCGCGTCGTCGGCTTCCAGAGTGCCGAGGAGTTTCTCGGCCTGCTGGCGCGCCTGAACTGACTCAGTCCTACTGCAGCGCGCCCGGCGACAACGGCTTGCCCGGCAGCAACGGCAGGGTCTTCGCCGGCAAGCGGAACTCCGCCGTTGGCGCCAGGCTCTGGCCACGGGCAAATCCCGGCGCCTTCGCCCTGCCGCGCAACGGCGACGCCTGCGGCAGCACGAAAGGCAGGCCATCGACGTCGACCAGGGTCGCGGCCTCGACGGACTGGTTGCCATCGTGGCGTCCCGTGCCCTGCGGCGCGAAGATGCCGCGGCCGACGAGCAGGTTGTTGATCGCCCAGACCTCGGTCACGGCCGGCAGTCGCTCGCTCCAGACCTGCAGGAAGCGCCCGCCGGGCGTGTCGTCGACGAGGGTGTTGTGCGCCAGATGAAGCGCATTGTCCGGCCAGCGCTCGCCTTCGGCGCCATAGGAAACGACGACCGGGTTGTCGGTCGTCGCGCTCTGCCCGATGATGTTGCCGATCACCCAGGCGATTCCGCCGTTGGGAAATTCGAGCTCGTACGAGGCGCTGCCGCCGACCCCATCGACCAGCAGGTTGTAGAGGATCGAACTCTCGCGCGCCCGCGACTTGATCAGGTGTCCGAGGTAACCCTGTTGAAAACGGCTACCGCTGACCTTCAGGCGGGCGATCGTGCCAGCGTAGAGCAGATGGTGCAGCGCACCGGCATGGCGGGGAGCAGCACCGAACTCGCTGTTTTCCACTTCGAGGACGGCGTCGGCCGCGTTGCTCGTGAGAATGCCCATCTCGTTGTCGAAGAAGGCGCAGCGGACGACCTTCAGGTGGCCGCTCTCGAAACGGATGCCGGCGCCGTTGCCGGCAGCGACGCGCACGCCGCGGAATTCGAGGTTGTCGATCGTCATCTGCGCACTGCGCACCACCCACAGTGCCTTGCCCTCGGCGCTGTCCCCATCGGCGATGAGGACCGGCCGCCTACCGACGCCGCGAATCGTCAATCGGTCCTGCGTCCACACCACGGCCTGCCGTCGGTATTCGCCCGGGCGAATCTCGATCGTGTCGCCGTCGCGCGCCAGCCGCGCCGCTTCGCTGATGCTGCGCACCGCTTCCCGCTCACCGACGACGATCGTCCGGCCGCTGCCGGCAACCCCCGGCTGGCCGTCGGCGGCCACGCGCTGACTGCCGGCGCGCCTGGCGGCAGGCGTCTCGACGGGGGACGAAGCGGCTGCCGGGCTGGCCGCCGGAGGCCGCACGACCTCCAGTTGCCCCTGCTCGTTGCGGCGAATCGTGCCAAGCTCGGTCGGCGCCGGCGGCAGGTTGTCGGCCGACAGCGGGCTGCCGATGGCAGCCAGTGCAAGCGCGGCGGCGGCGAGCCACCAGATCGGACGAGCCGGTCGCGCGTCGCGAGCGGCTGCGGCACACCCGGCCGGCGTGTCCGCGAGCGCTGTCGCATGATTTGCCGACGCGTCGTCAGCACAGCTCGACCTGCGCCCCGAGCTCGACGACACGGTTTGGCGGCAGCTTGAAGAACTCGGTCGCGGTATCGGCATTGCGGAACATCCAGTTGAACAGGGTCTGCCGCCAGTTTGCCATACGCGCCTGCTGTCCGGGGGGCAAACGGACGACCGTGTCGCGCCCGAGGAAGAACGAGGTGGACATCATGTCCAAGGCGAGTCCATCGGCGGCGCAGAGGGCGAGCGCACGCGGCAGGTCGGGTTCGTCCTTGAAGCCGTAGGCGACATGGACGCGGTGGAAGCCCTGGCCAAGCGCCTCGACGCGGACACGCTCGGCCTCGGCGACGTGCGGCACATCGGCAACCGCGACGTTGAGGACGACCACCCGCTCGTGCAGCACCTGGTTGTGGTTCAGGTTGTGCAGCAGTGCACGCGGCACCCCTTCGGGATGGGAGGTGAGAAAGACGCCGCTGCCGCGCACCCGCTGCGGCCCGTCGACGGCAATGCCGGCGATGAAGTCGGCGAGCGGAATCGACTGCTGTCGCTGCCTTTCGGCAAGCAGCCGGCGGCCGAGCCGCCAGGTCGACAGGAGAACGAAGACGGCGGTACCGACGGCCAGCGGGAACCAGCCGCCATCGACGATCTTGATCACGTTGGCGGCGAAGAAGGCGAAGTCGACGACGACGAAAAAGACGAGAAAGAGTGCCGCGCGCGGCCAGCTCCACTGCCACAGGGCACGCACGACGACGAAGGCAAGCAGGGTGTCGATCATCATCGTCAGGGTGACGGCGATACCGTAGGCCGACGCCAGGTTGGACGACGAGCGGAAGCCGAGGACGACGACGATCACCGTCAGCAGGAGCAGCCAGTTGATGTTCGGGACGTAGATCTGGCCCTTCTCGCGCTCCGAGGTGAAGCGTACCTGGATGCGTGGGCAGTAGCCGAGTTGCATGGCCTGGCTGGTGAGCGAGAAGGCGCCCGAGATCACCGCCTGCGAAGCGATCACCGTCGCCGTCGTGGCGAGGACGACCAATGGCAGAACCAGCCGCTCGTCGGGGACGAGGCGGAAGAAGGGACTGGTGATCGCCTGCGGGTCGGCGAGGATCAGCGCGCCCTGGCCGAGGTAGTTCAGGTAGAGCAGCGGGAAGACGAGGGCAAACCACGCCCATTTGATCGCCCGCCGGCCAAAGTGTCCCATGTCCGCGTACAGCGCCTCGCCACCGGTGATCGCGAGGACGACCGAGCCCAGCGCGAGGAACGCCATGCCCGGCTGCCCGAGGCAGAAGGACAGCGCGTACCAGGGGTTGATCGCCGCCAGCACAGACGGGTTCTGGATCACGTTCCACAGCCCGAGCAAACCGAGGGTCAAGAACCAGAGCATCATCAGCGGACCGAAGAGGGCGCCGACGGCGGCGGTGCCATGGCGCTGGAAGACGAAGAGGAGGACGAGAATGACGACGGTGATCGGCAGCACCCAGGGCTTGAGCAGCGGTGTCGCCACTTCCAGTCCCTCGACTGCCGACAGCACCGACATCGCCGGCGTGATGACCGCATCGCCGTAGAACAGTGCGGCGCCGAAGATGCCCAGCACCGACATCAGCCAGAGAATCCGCGGCGTCGCATTCGCGGTGCGCAGTGCCAGCGCCGTCAGCGCCATGATGCCGCCCTCGCCGCGGTTGTCGGCCCGCATGATGAAGAGGACGTACTTCAGCGAGACAGTGATCGTCAGCGCCCAGAAGACCAGCGACAGGATGCCCAGGACGTTGCCCGCGCTGGGCGGCAGCGGGTGATGGCCGCCGAACACTTCCTTCATCGTATACAAGGGGCTGGTGCCGATGTCACCAAAGACGACGCCCATCGCAGCCACGGCAGTGGCCGCCAGTCCCGATCGCCGTTCGCCGCCCGCTGCTTCCTCTGCAACCATGTCGGCTCCCGGCCCAGTCACCACGACGCACCTCCGAAGCCCGTCCACCATCATCCGCGTCCGGCGACGAGCCAGCACAGCCGGCGCTTCGGGCGATCAGCCCAAGGGGCGGCAAAAGGTCCACCGGCCTGCTCCGGGAGCGTACAATCCCGCTTTTTCCCCCCTGCGCCCAGCCCGATCAGGAGGACCGCGATGAGCCAAGAATACACCAGGCCGGCCGAACCGGAAACCCTGCAGCAACGGCTCGCCGAGGTGCACCTCACCGAGGTGCGGTCGCTGCTGTCGCTGCAGAAGCTGGTCGAGGATCTGGTCCGCGAACAGGGGACGGCAGAGGAAGACGGCGTCGACAGCGAGGTCGAGCAGCAGTACCGTCGCGAACTGCGGCAGAAACTGAAGCTGATGCCGGCGCGGGAGGTCGCCTACATCATCGAATCACTCGATGCCTCCGAGCGTCTCGTCGTCTGGGAGGAAGTCAAGGAAGGCGCCGACGCGATTCTCGCCCTGCTGCCCGATGAAGTGCTCGAGGAACTGATCGACGACAGCCACTACCGCAACGAGAAGATGGCGATCACCGCGTTCGAGCTGCGCGACGGAAGGCTGCACCAGATTTCGGTCAGCGGCCCCGATGACCTGGCGAACGTCAAGCCGATCTGGGTCGACCTGATCGCCCCGACGAAGAAGGTCCGCGGCTGGATCAACCAGCTGTTCGACATCGATGTGCCGGACCCCGGCAACCTGACCGACCTCGAGGCGAGCGCCCGTTTCTACGTCGACGATGAAGGGCACACCCACCTGCACTCGGACTTCCTGCTCGATACGCGGGAGGAGTCACGCAACGTTCCGGTGGCGATGATCCTGCACGAGCAGGTGCTGTTCACCGTGCGCAGCGAGGAACTGCCGGTCTTCCGCCTGCAGCGGGCACGCGCGCGCACGCGCCCCGGCTACGTCAGCAACGGCACCGACGTGCTGATCGATCTCTACGCCGCGGACGTCGAGTACTCGGCGAGCGCGCTCGAGGACATGTACGGCGAACTCGATCGCGTCGGACGGCAGGTGCTGCGCTCGCACACCAGCGACCAGGAGGCGTCGAGAATCCTGGTGGCGATCTCGCAAGCCGAGGATCTCAACGCCCGCACCCGCCGCAGCGTCCTCGATGCCCGCCGTGGCCTGTCGTTCCTGTTGCGCGGCAAGTTCCTCAGCGAGGCGCAACACGCCGATGTGCGCGAGATCCTGCGCGACATCGAATCGCTCGACGGCCACACGGCCTTTCTCTTCAACAAGATCAACTTCCTGATGGACGCCACCGACAGCGCGATCAACATCAACCAGAACAAGGACATCAAGCGGCTGACCGTGCTCAGCGTCATTTTCATGCCGATCAACGTCATTGCCGGCATGGGCGGCATGTCGGAGTTCTCGATGATGACCGAGGGAATCCCCTGGCCGATCGCGTACACCGGCTTCGCCTGCACGATGGTGGCGATCGGCGCCCTGACCTACTATGGTCTGCGCCACTTCGAACGGCGCCGCATCAGCGCCCAGCAGCAGACACACCACCACGCGGACTGAGTCGCAGCGCGACGGGCCTCACCAGGCGCGGAAGACCTCCGCGGCGGCGGCGACGGTCGCCGCGATGTCGTCGGCCGAGTGCGCCGCCGAGACGAAACCGGCCTCGAACGCCGACGGGGCGAAATAGTGGCCGGCGGCCAGCATGGCGTGGAAGAAGCGCCGGAAATCCTGCTGCTCCGACTGCAGCACCTCGGCGTAGCTTTGCGGGCAAGCGGGACGGAAATAGATACCGAACATGCCGCCGATCGACTGTGCCGAAAAGGGCACGCCGTGCCGCCCCGCCGCAGCGACGAGACCATCGCAGAGGCTGCGCGTGCGGGCTGCCAGCTGCTCGTGGAAGCCTTCCGTCTGCAGCAGCCGCAGCGTCGCCAGGCCCGCGGCCACGGCCACCGGGTTGCCGGAGAGCGTGCCCGCCTGATACACCGCGCCAAGCGGCGCGATGCGGCTCATGATGTCGCGCCGGCCGCCGAAGGCACCGACCGGCATGCCGCCGCCGATCACCTTGCCAAGGGTCGTCAGGTCGGGAGTGACGCTGTAGAGGCCCTGCGCCCCCTGTGGGCCGACGCGAAAGCCGGTCATCACCTCGTCGAAGATCAGCACCGCACCGTAACGGCTGCACTCCTCGCGCAAGGTCTGCAGGAACGGTGGGCGCGGCGCGATCAGGTTCATGTTGCCGGCGACCGGCTCGACGATCACCGCCGCGATGCGGTCGCCATGGGCCTTGAAAGCGGCAACGACCTGCTCGCTGTCGTTGTAGTCGAGCACCATCGTGTGCTGCGCGAGATCGGCGGGAACGCCGGCCGAGCTCGGATTGCCCAGGGTGAGCAGACCCGATCCGGCTTTCACCAGCAGGCTGTCGGAATGACCGTGGTAGCAACCCTCGAACTTGAGCAGCAGGTCGCGGCCGGTGTGGCCACGCGCGAGACGAATGGCGCTCATCGTCGCTTCGGTTCCGGAGCTGACCAGGCGCACCATTTCCAGCGCCGGCAACAGCTTGCAGAGAAGCTCGGCCATGTCGACCTCGCTCTCGGTCGGCGCGCCAAACGACAGGCCCGCGAGAGCTGCCTCGCGGACGGCAGCGACGACCTCAGGATGGGCATGGCCGAGGATCAGCGGCCCCCATGAGCCGACATAGTCGAGGTAATTGACGCCGTCGGCGTCGGTGACGCGCGCGCCGGCACCAGCCACGAAGAAGCGCGGCGTGCCACCGACCGAGCGAAAGGCCCGCACCGGCGAATTGACACCACCCGGAATGTGCGCTTGCGCACGTTCAAACAGCTGCTGGTTGCGGGAACTCACGTCGCTTGTCCTCGAACAGGGATTGGTAGGCTGCGGCACGCGCCTCTACGTCGGCGGCCGCGAAAAGGTCACTGATCACTGCCAGCATGTCGGCGCCGGCAGCCAGCAAGGCCGGCGCATTGCCGATCGTGATGCCACCGATGGCGCAGCTCGGCACACCGAGCTCGCTGCGGCAGCGGGCAAAAAGCGACAGCGCCGCGGCCGGCGCCAGCGGCTTGGTCGTGGAGGGATGCACGGAACCGAAGGCAACGTAATCGGCCCCGGCCGCAACCGCGGTCCGCGCACGCGCGAAATCGCCGTAACAAGAGGCGCCGAGCAGGCAGCCGGCGGGCAGTGCCTGGCGGGCGGCATGCAGGTCGCCGTCAGCGGCTCCCAGATGCACCCCGTCGGCTGCGACCGCCAGTGCCAGCGCCAGATCATCGTTGATCAGCAGACGGGCACCGAACTGGTGACAAAGCCGGCGCAGTGCGTGCGCAGTCACCAGCCGGTTGGCGGCGTCGACATCCTTGTCCCGATACTGGAGAAAGGCCGCCCCACCGCGCAAGGCCGCTTCGACGAGCGCAAGGTCGCCAGCGGCCGTGAGCCCGGGCGGGGTGATCGCGTAGAGGCCGCGCAGGGGCTGCCGTTCAGTCATCGAGTAGCCGAGGGCGTTGACGGGTGGCGAAGAAGCGATCGGGAATGAACTGGCCCATGCCGGGGCGGAAGCCGGACGCCAACGCCCGCCAGGTGTAATCCTGTGCGGCAGCGACGGCATCATCGACTGCCCGACCACTGGCCAGATTGGCGGCAATCGCCGAAGCAAGCGTGCAGCCCGACCCGTGGTAGCTGCCGGGCAGGCGATCCCAGGCATCGCTGCGCACCAGCCCGACTCCCTGCCGATACAGCGCGTTGATCACGCGCTCGGTGTTGACATGGGTACCGGTCAACAGCACGTGCCGACATCCGAGGTCGAGCAGCTTCTGCGCGCAATCGCCAAGGGGCAGTTCCGAGCCATCGCCACCCGCGTCGTATCCCCCCGTCGCGGACACGAGCCTATGAGCCTCCAGCGAGTTGGGTGTGAGGATCGTCGTCACCGGCAGCAACAGCTCGCAGAGGCCGGCGATCATTTCATCATCCGCCAGTTTGTCACCCCGACCGGAAGCGAGAACGGGATCGACGATCAACGGCAAGGCAGGATAGTCGGCGACGATGCCGGCGATGACGGCGATATTCTCGACGCTGCCGGCAAGGCCGACCTTGAACGCCGCCACCGGCATGTCCTCGAGCAGCGTCCGCGCCTGTGCCTCGACGCAGTCCGCAGCAACCGCGAGAAGGCTGCCGACGCCGACCGTATCCTGCACGGTCAGTGCCGTGATCACCGACAACGGGTGGCAACCCAACGCCGAGAGGGTCATCAGGTCGGCCTGCATCCCCGCCCCGCTGGATGGATCGCTGGCGGCAAAGCTCAGGACAATCGGCGGCAACGGCGTTGCAGGGCGGTGGTTCATGAACTCAAGGTGGGCTCGGCTGTCGGCATCGGAGGAGAAACCCTTGGCAGCAACGCCGGTGATTGGCTAAAATCGTCGTGTTTCCCCGACGATTTTACTCGAAATTCCCGACGCGCCATGCACAGCGACAGCAACGAGCCGTATCAGACTTGGATGTGTCTCACCTGCGGCTTCATTTACGACGAAGCGGCCGGCCTGCCGGACGAGGGAATTCCGGCCGGCACTCGCTGGCGCGACCTGCCGATCAACTGGGCCTGCCCGGAATGCGGAGCGCGCAAGGACGACTTCGAGATGATCGAGATCTGAGCACAATGCGGTATAGTGCCGACGGCACGCAACGATCAGGATTCCGGGGCTTGGGCTGTTGATGACGATGACCCGGAACGTATTGGAGGAGCGAGTTGGCTGAAGCGGACAAGCTGCGCGGTGTCAAGGTGATGGTCATCGACGACAGCAACACGATCCGGCGCAGTGCCGAGATTTTTCTCGTGCAGGCAGGCTGCCAGGTGCTGCTCGCCGAGGATGGCTTCGACGCACTGGCGAAGGTTGCCGATCACCAGCCGGCGGTGATTTTCTGCGATATCGTCATGCCGCGACTCGATGGCTACCAGACCTGTGCCCTGATCAAGAAGAATCAGCGTTTCCGCTCGACCCCGGTCATCATGCTGTCGTCGCGCGACGGTCTCTTCGACCGCGCCCGTGGCCGCATGGTCGGCTCGGACCATTACCTGACGAAACCGTTCACCAAGGACAGCCTGCTGCAGACCGTCGCCGCCTTTGCGCCGGCAACGGGCTGAACGAGCGGCAGCGTGTCCACCGCTACGGGTACCTGCAGAGGCCAGACGCAATGACCATCAGAAGGATTCTCGTCGTTGACGATTCACCGACCGAACGCTATGTCCTCAATGAACTGCTCACCGGCAACGGTTATCAGGTCATTACCGCAGAGAACGGTGAAGAGGGGATCGCCAAGGCCCGCAGTGAACTCCCCGACCTGATCCTGATGGATGTCGTCATGCCCGGACTCAATGGCTACCAGGCGACACGGACCCTGACACGCGACCCGGCGACCCGCAGCATACCGGTCATCGTGTGCACGACGAAGGGCCAGGAGACAGACAAGATCTGGGGTTTGCGCCAGGGCGCCCACGATTACATGGTCAAGCCCGTCAATGGTCAGGAGTTGCTGGCCAAGATCGCAGCCCTTTGAAATGGTGGCCGACGAATGAGCAAGAAGATCCGGCTGCATGAGTTCCAGTCCTATCTGGCGGCACGTCTGGCCGGCACGAGCGCACAGACGGCGGCAGGATTGCTCGGCGTCCAGGCTGGCCCGGACTACTGGCTGCTCGACCTGGCGGACTCGGGCGAGATCGTGCCGCTGACGTCCCTCACCACGGTGCCGCTGACCAAAGCGTGGTTCGCGGGATTGGCCAACATACGCGGCAACCTGTACTCGGTGGTCGACCTGTCGGCCTTCGTGGGCAAGGAAGTGACACCCCGCAGCACGAGCTCGCGGCTGCTCCTGATCGGCACCCGACATGGCAGCAACGCGGCACTGCTGGTGAACCGCATGATCGGCCTGCGCAACGTCGACGCGCTCACTCCGGAAGCCGCCGCCGACGGCCCGGCCTGGGCGCCGGAGATCTATGCGGACAACGAGGGCCGCCGCTGGAAGAAGCTCAAGGTACGCGAACTGCTGGCCGACGAGAACTTCATGGACATCGCCGCTTGAGGCGGCCGCAGATCACGCGAGACGTGACGACGAGTCCTTGCTTCGTCGCGGCAACGTAACCGGAGGAGGAAGATGACGTTCAAACTCAAGCTGCCGGCCTTCCTGTCCCGCCTGCAGGACGCGGCGGGCGAGACGGTACCGACCCGGACGATTGTCGATTCGGGCGCACCGGTGAAAAGGAAGCGACCGATTCCTTGGTCGACGGCCTTGCTGAACCTGTCGCATCTGCCGGTGGTCAAGCGGCTCCAGCTTCTTGGCGGTGCCCTCGTTCTCGTCATGCTGCTGGTTGCCGTCGTCGTCTATCGCGACAACCGGCAGGCGGGCTACGCCGCCGCCTACATCGCGACGGCTGGCGACATGCGCATGCTCTCGCAGCGACTGGCCAAGGCTTCCAGCCTGGCCTTGCTGGGGGACCCGGCAGCGTTCAGACAGCTGCGCGAGTCGCGTGACACCTTTGCCGGAAACCTCGAAAGACTGAGCAACGGCGGCGAGCTGGCGTCCGGCTGGGTGCCGCCGTCACCGGCCCGCGTTCAACCGCAACTCCAGGAGCTGGCTGCGGTCTGGGACAAGACCGACCGCAATGCCGCGCGCCTCCTGGAAATGGAGAAGAACCTCGTTTCACTGGGCAAGGAGGTCGCATCGATCAACGATCGCAATCCGCAGTTGCTCGACCTGGCTGAACAGCTCGCCGCTCTGAAGCTGCAGGGCAATGCGAGTACGCGGGACATCGCGGCGGCCAACCAGCTCGTGATGCTGACGCAGCGGATCGCCAAGAATGCGAACGCGCTCCTGCTCGGCGATGCGATCGACCCGGAAGTGGCTTTTCTCCTCGGCAAGGACACCAACACCTTTCGCGATATGGTTCATGCCCTTGGCAAGGGCAGCGAATCACTGCGCATCGCCGCTACGACCGACCCAGAAACCAAGGCCAAGCTGGGCGAACTCGACGCCAGCTTTGCCGATTACCGGGCGGCAGTGGGTGGCATCCTGGGCAACATGCAACGCCTGATCATCGCCAAGCAGGCCGGCTCGCAGATCTTCCGCGACAGTGAGGAACTCCTGCAGGTGACTGACCTGCTCGCACAGGCATACCAGGATCGCGGACTCGATCGCGCCCTCTACGGCCTCATGATGGTCGTTCTGATCGCCCTCGCGATCGGCTTGGCAGTGCTGCTGGCGAGAACCTACCTTGCCGAGAGTACGCGACAGGCTGAGGAAGCCGAGCGCGGCCGGCGCGAGACCGAAGCCATCAACCGGCAGAATCAGGACGCGATCCTGCGCCTGATGAATGAGCTGGGCGATCTGGCGGACGGCGACCTGACGGTAACCGCGACGGTCTCCGAAGACATCACCGGCGCCATCGCCGACTCGATCAACTACACGATCGAGGAACTGCGGCTACTGGTGGGACGCATCAACGATGCCGCCGGCCGCGTGACACTGGCAACCGAGCTGGCGCAGCAGACCTCGACCGAGCTGCTCGCCGCTGCCGAGCGCCAGGCGGCGGAAATCAAGGCGGCCGGCCAGTCGGTTCTCGGTGTGGCGTCCACGATGACCGGCGTTTCCGGCGACGCCAAACAATCGGCCAAGGTCGCACGGCAATCGCTGGCCGCCGCCGGCAAGGGAGCGCAGGCGGTCGAGGACTCGATCACCGGCATGAACCGCATTCGCGAGCAGATCCAGGAGACTTCGAAGCGCATCAAGCGTCTCGGCGAGTCGTCGCAGGAGATCGGCGAGATCGTCGAGCTGATCTCGGACATCACCGAGCAGACCAACGTGCTGGCGTTGAATGCCGCAATCCAGGCGGCCTCAGCCGGAGAGGCCGGACGTGGTTTCACGGTCGTCGCCGAGGAAGTGCAAAGGCTTGCAGAACGCTCGGCCGAAGCGACGAAGCAGATTGGAGCGATCGTCCGAACCATCCAGACCGATACTCAGGACACGGTTTCGGCGATGGAGGAGTCGACGCGCGGGGTCGTCGAGGGCGCGCGCCTGTCCGACGCCGCTGGCCAGGCCCTGGCAGAGATCGGCGCGGTGACGAGAACGCTGACCGACCTGATCGAGAACATCTCCGGCGCGACGCGCCAGGCCGCCGACTCGGCAACGAGGGTCGCACGCAAGATGCAGGAGATCCTCCTGGTCACTGGGCAAACGACTGCTGGAACCCAGAAGACGGCAACAGCGATCGGCGAGTTGGCCGGACTGGCAACCGAACTGAAGGGCTCGGTTGCCGGGTTCAAGGTCTCTTGAGTGCCTGATTGGAGAGGCTGCCCCGGATGAATGCCCCGACTGACTTCGACATCGGCCCGCTGACCTGGGTCAAGAGTGAGATCGACCTCGCGCTGGAACGAGCCGAGCAGGCATTGCCAGCGTTCGCTGCCGACGCTGCCGACGCTGCCGACGCTGCCGACGACGAGAGCAATCGCAAGCAGATCAGGTTCTGCCGAACGCACCTGCACCAGGTACAGGGAGCGCTGACGATCGTCGGTCTCGACGGCGTCACACAAGTGGCAGAGGCCATGGAGTTCCTCCTCGAAGCGATGGAGAAGCAGGAACAGCCTGTCGATGCAGCTGCGGTCAGCTTGGTGAATCGATCGCTGACGGCACTCCGCCATTATCTCGACGACCTGATCAGCGGTCAGCCCAACCAGCCGCTGCGACTGCTGCCGCTCTATCGTGAGCTGCAGGAGGCACGTGGTCAGAGCCGGGTCATGGCCAGCGATCTCTTCTTTCCCGACCTGCGCGTCCGACCGCCCGCGCGCAGCACGGCGACGCCGAAGCTCGAACGCAGCGAGTTCGAGCACCGCCTGCGGCAGCAGCGGGCACATTTCCAGCGCGGTCTGCTGGCGTGGCTGCGCGCGCCAAGGGAGCGTGCGGGGATACCCGAGATGCTCAGCGCCGTCAAGCGCATCGAAGCCATCCAGGACCTGCCATCGGCGCGGGCTTTCTGGTGGGTCGCAACGGCTTTCCTGACCGCACTGGGTGAAGGTGGCCTGCCCCCGGATGCCGATGCGAGACAGTTGTGCAGTCGTATCGACCTGCAGACCCGGCGCCTGCTGGAAGGTTCGAGCAACGTCGCTGAACGCCTGATGCGTGACGCGCTGTATTTGGTCGGTCTCGCCCGCAGCAGCCATCGAACGGTGCAGAAGGTCAAGCAGGCATACCGGTTGCCGGCCCTGATGGCGGCTGAGGTCGCGCCGGCACCGGTCGCCGAGGATGCGGTCAGACGTCGTCTGCGCGACGTGATCACCGCCACCGAAGAGGCGTGGAACCGGTTCTCGGCGGGCACCGCTCAGGCCCTGCCCCTCTTCCGTGCCCACGCGGCGACTCTGACAACGGTTGCCGAGGAGGTCGGGCAACCCGACTTCCTGCGCCTGACTCGGGCGATCGCCGAGGTCGCAACCTTCCTCGGGCACTCCCCGGCGCGCCACACCGATGCGCTGGCCATGGAGAACGCAACGGCCATCCTCCTCGCCCAGAATGCGCAGGAGAACCTCCAGTACCTGGGCAGCAGCTTCGCGCACCAGGTGGACGTGATGGCTGCGAGAATTCACGACTGCATCGCTGGTACGCCGCTGCCACCGGAGTCGGAGCTGCCGGCACTCGACGAGATGTCGCGCCAGGCACAGGAAAAGATGCTCGTCGGGCAAGTCGCACGCGAGATCACGAGCAACCTCGCGCAGATCGAACAGGTACTAGACGGCTTTTTCCGCGACGCGGACAAACGAGGGGACCTGGTCCAGCTCGATGCGCCTCTGCGGCAGGTCATCGGTGCGCTGGCGATGATGCGGCACGAGGGCGCCGTTGCCGTTCTCCGTCACTGCACGGCTGAAGTAGCACGCTTCTCCAACCCGGCATACGAGCCGCAACAGACCGACTTCGAGCGGTTGGCCGAGCAGCTGTCGCTGGTCGGTTTCTTCGTCGACGCCATGCAGACAGGGGCCGGGGACTTCGACGCGTTCGTCAGCCGCATGCGTGCAGGAGGCGAACCGGCTGCGATCGAGACCGAGGTGGCAACGGTCGAGCAGGAGGTCGAACAACAGAAGCGCGAGGCGCATGCGCTGCTCGTCGCCCTCAAGGAACAGCCCAGCGACGCCGCACTGCGGCAAGAGGTGGCGCAGAACCTGACAGCGTTGCAGAAGGACGCCGACCTCGTTGCCGACAAGGAACTGGGGCAGCAGGCAAAGCACGTGCTCTCGGCGCTGGCTGCCGGCGGCGACGCCGCGTCACAGATCGACGCCGCGATGGCGACCCTGAAGCCCGAGGTTCCGGTCGCGCCGCCGCCATCGGCAGAAACCATCCAGCTCTCGCAGGCGACGGCGGCAGAGGTCGATGCCGAGTTGCTGGGAATCTTCCTCGAGGAAGCCGACGAAGTCCTGAGCAGCATCCAGGACAACCTGGGCCTGCTGCACAAGGAGCCGCACGACGTCGAGGTCCTGACCGCTCTCCGACGCTCGGTACACACGCTCAAGGGCAGCGGCCGCATGGTCGGGCTGAAGGACTTCGGCGAGGCCGCGTGGTCCGTGGAGCAGGTCCTGAACCTTTGGTTGCGACAGGAACTGGAGGTGACACCGCAGATTCTCGACCTCCTCGGCCAGGCCTATGGAGCGTTTTCCGCCTGGGTCGAGCATCTGAAGACCGGACTTGGCGAAGTACCCGACGTGAGCCGCATGTGCATGCTGGCCGCCGCCCTGCGCGACGGCGACGGGAGCGGACTGGCTGCTGCCGAGGGCCTCGTCCCGACGGCGGGCATCGCCGAACGGCCTGACAGCGAGGTCCCCGAGGCGGCGCCGGCCGTCGCCAGCGGGCCGGCGGCAGCGCCGGATCGTCCCCGCCTGTCGATCGCACCGGCATTGGCCGGCATCTTCCGCGATGAAGCAGCGGGCCACCTCGCCACGCTGCAGCGCGAGTTCTGTCGCCTCGAGGAAGACTTGGCGGCACCATCCAGCCATGAGATGTATCGCGCCGCGCACACCCTCGCCGGCATCGCGGGAACCGTCGGACTGGCAACCATCAAGCACCTTGGACACGCACTGGAACTGGCTCTCGTGCGGCGCAATCATGCCGCAGGTCGCGACAGTCTGGAAGCCTTCGAGACTGTCCGCCAGGCGATTGCCGAACTGGCGCTGATGCTCGCCGACGTCGCCCGCGAGCACGAGCCTGAGCCGATCCCCAGCCTGCTGGCAGCTCTGGATTCGCTGTACCCGGAACTGGCCGTGCCCGAGACCGTCGAAACGGCTGCGACCCCGGACGAGGAACAGACCGCCACAGAACTCGCCCTGGCGATGCCGGCCGTCGTACCGGCAGCAATCGCCCCGCCGGCGGCCGCCACCGAGGCAGAACTGCCGCTCGTGCAGGACGAGTTCGACGAACAGCTGCTGCCACTCTTCATCGAGGAGGCGATCGACCTCAACCAGAGCATCGCCGCACAGCTGCGTGCCTGGCGCAGCAACCCCGCCGATTCCGAACCCATACGCCGGCTCGCACGCCTGTTTCACAGTCTCAAGGGCAGTGCGCGCATGGCCGGTGCGATGAGTCTCGGCAACCTGACGCATGCGATCGAAACGCGCATGAAGGAGGCGCAGGACGCCGGTGCTGCACCGATCGAACTGATCGACGACATCGACAATGCCTTTGACGTGATCGTCCAGGTGGTCGAAAGATTGCAGCGCGGTGAAACGGCCGATACACCGCTCGAGATTTCCGACGCTGCAGCGCTCGAGATGGGCGGCGAAGCGTCCGCCGACACCGCTGCGGTTGAAGTCGAGCCGGCAGTCGCCGGCGTACCCCGCCCCGAGGCACAGGAAGCCGAGGCCGATGCTGCCGCACAGCGGGCGAACCTGCGCGTGCGCGCCGACCTGATCGACCGGCTGGTCAACGAGGCCGGAGAATTGTCGATCGCCCGCCTGCGCATCGAAGGCGAGATGCGCGGCATCAAGGCTTCGCTCCTCGACCTGACCGAGAACGTGATTCGTCTGCGCCGACAGTTGCGCGAGATCGAGATACAGGCCGAGCTGCAGATGCAGTCGCGCACGGCCGTAACCGACGAGCAGCATGCCGACTTCGACCCCCTCGAATTCGACCGCTTCACCCGCTTCCAGGAACTGACCCGGATGATGGCCGAATCGGTGAACGACGTCGCCACCGTGCAGCAGAACCTGCTCAAGAACCTCGACGACGCGAACGCGGCGATCATCGCCCAGGCCCGCCTGAATCGCGAGGTGCAGCAGGAGCTGATGTCGGTGCGCATGGTTCCGTTCGCCAGCATCGCCGATCGTCTGTATCGCATCGTTCGCCAGGCGAGCAAGGACACTGGCAAGCGGGCGAACCTCGAGATCCGCGGCGCGCAGCTCGAACTCGACCGCAGCGTCCTCGACAAGATGCTGGCGCCCCTGGAGCACGTGCTGCGCAATGCCGTGGCGCACGGGCTCGAGGATGCGCCCATGCGTCGCGCCCGGGGCAAGGCGGATATCGGTGAGATCACGCTGACCCTGGTGCAGGAAGGAAACGAGGTCATCCTGTCGATCACCGATGACGGTACCGGCCTCGACCTCGAACGGCTGCGGGAACGGGGCCTGCGCTCGGGTCTTCTGAGCGAGGAGGATGCCGCCGACGCGGAACGGGTGATCGACCTGATCTTTGCCCCCGGCATCTCGACAGCCAGCCAAGTGTCGCAGCTGGCCGGTCGCGGCATCGGCATGGACGTCCTGAAGAGCGAGGTGACGAGCCTCGGTGGTCGCATCGAAGTCCTTTCCAGCGCCGGCCAGGGAACCACCTTCCGGCTCTACCTGCCACTGACGCTGGCCGTCACCAAGGCTCTTCTGGTCCGCTCCGGCGACCGCCAGTACGCCATCCCGGCCGCCATGATCGAGCAGGCGCTCGACCTCAAGGAAAAGAGCCTGGCACGAATCCGCGACGGTCGCCAGGCGGTGTGGACCGGCAACCGCTATCCGTTCAGCTACCTGCCGCATCTTCTCGGCGAACCGCAGGCGCTGCCCGAGAAGCACGTCCAGTACTGGGTCCTGCTGCTGCGCAGCGGCAGCAAGCGCGTCGCACTGCAGGTCGACGAACTGCTCGGCAACCAGGAAATCGTCGTCAAGAACATTGGCGCCCAGCTGGCGCGGGTGATTGGCGTCGATGGCGCCACGGTCCTCGGCAACGGGCAGGTCGTGCTGATCCTGAATCCGATCGCCCTCGCCAGTCGTGACCGCCTGCCACCAGCAGTGTCACCGGTGCCGACGGTGCGACAACCACTGGCTGCCGATCGCAGCACGGCGACGGTCCCGACCGTCATCATCGTTGACGACTCGCTGACCGTGCGCAAGATCACCAGCCGGCTGCTGGCACGCGAGGGTTACCAAGTCTTGACCGCCAAGGACGGCGTCGACGCCCTCGAGCAGATGGTCGCCGTCGTTCCGGATGTGATGCTGGTCGATATCGAGATGCCGCGCATGGATGGTTTCGAGCTGACGCGGAACGTGCGCGCCGACAAGCGGCTGGGATCTGTCCCGATCATCATGATCACCTCACGAACGGCGGAGAAACACCGGCAGTACGCGCTCGAACTCGGCGTCAATCATTATCTGGGCAAGCCTTTCCAGGAGGACGAGCTGTTGCGCCTGGTCAGCGGTCACGTCCAGGAGCTCCGCCACGCTTGACCACGGCGTAGCGCTGCAGCGTCCGGCGCCGGGCGTCGTCGTGGTCAACGATCGGTGCCGGTGTCTGCTGCCCGACGTGAACGCCACATGCAGCCTGCGCCGCCGCGCTCATCCGCCAGGGCGCATGGATGAAGCGATCTGGGACGCTGGCCAGTTCAGGCAAGTAGCGGCGGATGAACCTGCCGCCGGGATCGAAGCGCTCGGATTGCGTGACGGGATTGAAGATCCGGAAGTAGGGCTGCGCGTCGCAGCCGGTCGATGCCGCCCACTGCCAGCCGCCGTTGTTGGCCGCAAGATCGAAGTCATTGAGCTGACGGGCGAAATAGGCCTCGCCCCGGCGCCAGTCGATGCCGAGATCCTTCGTCAGGAACGACGCCACCAGCATCCGTAGGCGGTTGTGCATGTACCCGGTGCGGTTGATCTGGCGCATGCCGGCGTCGACCAGAGGGTAGCCCGTCCGCCCGGCGCACCAGTCGGCGAATGCCTGCTCGGCGGCAGCGCCCTGTTCCCAGGTGATGGCGTCGTACTCCGACCGGAAGGAGCGCTCGACGACATGCGGAAAGCGGTCGAGAATCATGAAGTAGAAGTCGCGCCAGACGAGTTCGGACAGCCAGGTGGCTGCACCCTCGGCCCCCGGCCGCAGGGCGCCGACCGTGACCGCCAGTGCAACGAGCTGCCGCACCGACACGGTTCCGAAACGCAGGTGTACCGAGAGGTAGGACACCCCCTTGACCGCCGGAAAGTCGCGCTGCTGGCGGTAGAGATCCAGGCGCCCGGCGAAATCCTGCAGCCGCTCACGGCCACCGGACATGCCGGGAGCAATTCCCAGTGCTCGCAGCCCGGTTTCACCAAAGCCGAGCTCGGCGAGCGCAGGCACACCAACCGCCAACGGCGATGCCACCAGCCGGCCACCCTGTCGGCCGTGAGGCTGCCAGTCGTCCTCGCTCAGCCGCTTCAGCCAGGCATTGCGGTATGGTGTGAAGACCGTATGCGGTCGCCCGGCCTGGGTCAGGACCTCCTCGCCGTCGAACAGCACCTGGTCCTTGAACAACTCGAAACCGATGCCCTGCGCGCGCAGTGCCATCGCCACCGCTGCGTCACGTTGCTTCGCCTGCGGCTCGTAGTCCCGATTGGCGAACACCGCCGTCACCGCCAGTTCGCGTGCCAGAAGAGGAATCTCCGCACGCGCCCAGCCGTGGCGGACGAGCAGCGCGCCGCCTTGCGCCCGCAGCGCATGGTCGAGCTCGAGCAAGGATTCGCGGATGAACTCGACACGCCGATCAGGCGTGTGGCGCAGCGGATCGAGGATCTCGCAATCGAAGACGAAGGCGCAGTGTACGCGTCTGGCGCGCCGCAGCGCCTCGCACAGCGCTGCATGATCATGATCCCGCAGGTCACGCCGAAACCAGACAAGTATGGAGTCCACCGCCGATTACCTTTGTGTCGGCTGCCAGCGCCGATTAGAATGAGAACATGCAGAGCATCGATCTGACTGATCATTTTCTCATCGCCATGCCAGCGATGGTGGACTCCTATTTCGCCAAATCGCTCGTTTACGTGGCCGAGCACAACCCGCGAGGCGCCCTCGGGCTGATCGTCAACCGACCAATCGACATGAGCCTCGGCAGCCTGCTCGAGCGGATCGAAGTGCCGCTGCAGGCAGAGGGAATCGCCAACCTGCCGGTGTTCTTCGGTGGCCCGGTACAGACCGACCGCGGTTTCGTACTGCACCGACCGATCGGCCACTGGCAGTCCACGCTGGTGGTCAATGAGCATGTCGGTTTGACCAGTTCACGCGACATCCTGCAGGCAGTCGCCCTGCACGGGCAGCCGCGCGACCTCATGGTAACGCTCGGCTATGCGGGCTGGGCCGCCGGCCAGATCGAGCACGAACTGGCGCAGAATGCATGGCTCACGGTACCCGCCGAGCTGCGCATCCTGTTCGAGCTGCCATACGAGGAGCGACTGCCGTCAGCACTCGAACTGCTCGGCGTCAGCCTGACCAACCTCGTCGACGAAGCGGGACATGCCTGACACGGCTGCACGACGGAGGGGCACGGTCCTCGCGTTCGATTTCGGCGAGAAGCGCATCGGCGTGGCGGTTGGCGACTGGCAGCTGCAGCAGGCGCATCCGCTGACGACGATCGATGCCGAAGCGAGCAACACTCGCTTTGCCGCCATCGCCGCACTGATCGCCGAGTGGCAACCGGACAGTCTCGTCGTCGGCCGCCCGCTCGCGCTCGATGGCACATCGCATGCCATGACCGCGCGCTGCACACGCTTCGCCAACCAGCTCCGCGGCCGCTTCGGCCTCGCCGTCGAGCACGCCGACGAACGGCTGACCTCGGCGGACGCCGCCGCGCGCCTGCGCGCAGCTGGACACGGCGCCCGCCAAGCACGGCGGCACCTCGATGCCCTCGCCGCCCAACTGATCCTGCAGGACCATTTCGACGCCGCGACGCGCGATCGTCTGGCCTGCTGAGCGACCGCGGAAACACAGATGAACGCCGAGAAGACAAGCAATACCGTCGCATTACCCGACGCCGAAGCGCTTTGCGTTCAACTCGCCGAGCTGATCCGACCGCAGCTGCAACCGGAAACGGTCCTGGTCGGCATCCACAGCGGCGGCGCCTGGGTTGCCCAGCGCCTGCACACGCTGCTCGGTCTGGATCGCGAAATCGGCCTGATCGACGTCTCCTTCTACCGTGACGATTACGGTGCCCGCGGTCTGCATCCGCGGGTGCAGCCGAGCTCGATCCCGTTCGACGTCGAGGGCCGCAGGCTGATCCTGGTGGACGACGTCCTGTACACCGGCCGCACGACCCGCGCTGCAATCAACGAGTTGTTCGATTATGGCCGCCCGGCAATGATCCAGCTCGCCGTCCTGGCCGATCGTGGTCGCCGCCAGCTCCCCATCTGCGCCGACTTCTGCCCGTGGCGAGTCGATCTCGACCCGTCCTCCGAACTGGTTCTCTCACAGGACGACAACGGAGGGCTGCAGTGGAGCCTCGACGAGCATGCGTAATCCCCAACTCAACGCCAACGGCGCGCTGACCCACCTGCTGTCGATCGAGGGCCTGCCGCGCGAGGTGATCACGCACATTCTCGACACCGCCTCCAGCTTCCTCAAGGTGTCGCATCGCGAAGTCAAGAAGGTCCCCCTGTTGCGTGGAAAGAGCGTCTTCAACGTCTTCTTCGAGAACTCGACGCGCACACGCACCACCTTCGAGATCGCTGCCAAGCGCCTTTCGGCAGATGTCATCAATCTCGACGTCACCCGCTCATCGACCGCAAAAGGCGAAACCCTCCTCGACACGGTCGACAACCTGGTCGCCATGCACGCCGACATGTTCGTCGTCCGGCATGCGGCGAGCGGCGCCCCGCACCTCATCGCCGACCACCTGCGCCGCCTCGGGCGCGAGGACGTACACGTCGTCAACGCCGGCGACGGGCGCCACGCCCATCCGACGCAAGGCCTTCTCGACATGTACACCATCCGTCACTACAAGCAGGAGTTCACCAACCTCGTGGTGGCGATCGTCGGCGACATCCTGCACTCACGCGTGGCCCGCTCGGACATTCACGCCCTGACCACGCTCGGTGCTGCCGAGGTGCGCGCGGTCGGCCCGCAGACGCTGCTGCCGACCGCTATCGAGAAGATGGGGGTGCGCGTCTGTCACGACCTGCGCAGCGCCATCCGCGATTGCGATGTGGTGATCATGCTCCGCCTGCAGAACGAACGGATGAACGGTGCCCTGCTGCCGTCGGCGCGCGAATACTTCCACTGCTACGGGCTGACACCGGCGGTCCTGGCGCTCGCGCGCCCGGATGCCATCGTGATGCATCCGGGACCGATGAATCGCGGCGTCGAGATCGACTCCGACGTCGCCGACGGACGACAGGCAGTGATCCTGCCACAGGTGACTTTCGGCATCGCCGTGCGCATGGCCGTGATGGGCATTCTGGCGGGGAACTGAGGCATGGACGAGGAAGCGCTGCACATCTGCAACGGTCGTCTGATCGATCCCGCCAACGGGGTGGACGCACCACTCGACCTGTTCATCGCCGGCGGTCGCGTCGCAGCGATCGGTCAGCCACCACCAGGCTTCACGGCGCAGCGCGTCATCGACGCCGGCGGCCTGATCGTCTGCCCGGGACTGGTCGATCTGTCGGCGCGCCTGGGCGCCATCGAGCCCGAATTGGCGGCGGCCGTCGCCGGTGGCGTCACCTCGCTCGCCTGCCCGCCCGACAGCAAACCGCCGCTCGACGAACCGGGGCTGGTCGAACGACTGGTCAGGCGCAGCGCCACCGTCGGTCTGGCGCGCGTCCATCCGATCGGCGCCCTGACCGAGCAACTCGCCGGCGAGCGACTTGCCGAGATGAACAGCCTCGCGCGTGCCGGCTGCATTGCCTTCTCGCAGGCCAAACGGGCGATCGTCGACACGCAGCTCCTGTTGCGGGCCATGCAGTATGCAGCCACCTTTGGCTATGCCGTTCGCTTGCGCCCACAGGATGACTTTCTTGCCCGCGACGGCGTCGCGCACGATGGTGAAGTCGCGTCGCGGCTTGGCCTGACCGGCATCCCGGTGGTCGCCGAAAGCATCGCCACCGCAACCGCCCTGCAACTGGCGGCGCATACCGGCGTTCGACTGCACCTGTCCCGCCTCTCGTCGGCGGCAGCGATCGGGCTCGTGCGGGCGGCCAGGGACACCGGCATGCGGGTCAGCTGCGACGTCGCGGTGCACCACCTGCATCTGTCGGAGATGGACATCGGCTTTTTCGACAGCAACGCACGCTTCGACCCGCCGCTGCGTTCGGCGAGCGACCGCGACGCGCTGCGCAGCGCGGTCGCCGACGGGCTGGCGGCGATCTGTTCCGACCACACGCCGGTCGATGCGGACGGCAAGCAGCTGCCGTTCGCCGAGGCCCTGCCCGGTGCGACCGCCGTCGAACTGCTGCTGCCGTTGACCCTGCTCTGGGCCAAGCAGTCCCGGCTGCCGCTGCTGCAGGCCCTCGCCCGCATCACGTCGGACGCAGCGGCGATCCTCGGCATCGCGGCGGGGTCCCTTGCCGTCGGCGAAGCGGCCGACGTCTGCCTCTTCGATCCCGACGAATCCTGGCGCATCACCCCCGAAACCTTGCGCAGTCAGGGCAAGCACACGCCCTATCTCGGCTATGAGCTCAGCGGCCGTGTCCGCCTGACACTGGTCGGCGGCAAGGTCGTCTTCGAGGGCTGAGACGGCCCCGCCAAGCGCCCGCCGCCAGCGCTCTCATTCGCCGCACAGGCGCAGCACGGCGTCGGCCGGTGCTCCGGCGACCAGCAACAGCTTGCGCCGCGACCTCTCGCCGCTGCGGATCGCCACCGCCGACCGTGGCACGTCGAGCCGTTGTGCGATCAGGTCGACCAGGGCCGCATTCGCGCGACCATCGACGGCCGCTGCCGCGAGACGAACCTTCAGTGCATCACCGTGCTCACCGACCACCTCGGTGCGTTTCGCCCCGGGTTGAACATGCAGCGTCAGGCTCAGCGTTCCCGCGACCTGCCGCGCCCATTGGCCCACGAGCTAGAGGAACATCAGGAGCAACTGCGCGAGGACGATGGCGACCAGCGGCGACAGGTCGACGCCGCCAATCGTCGGCAACAGGCGCTGGATCGGACGCAGGACCGGCCGGGTCAATTGTGATACCGGCTGCCCCAGCGGCGAATACGGGCTGATCCACGACAGCACCGCCTGCAGCAGCAGCGCCGCGATCAGCAGGTAAATGGCAAGACGCAGCGTCGCCAGCAAACCATACCAGAAGACGAGCGGCAGCCACGCCCCGACGGCAGCGCCGTCAAGGCCCCCACGCAGGATGAACACCGCCGACGCATAGACGACCTGCAGCAGGCATGCCGGCAACAGGCTTGCCAGATCCAGGCCGTAGAATCCGGGCAGGGCCCGGCGCAGCGGCCTGACGAGCCAGTTGGTCAGCGCGACGACGAAAGTGCCAAGCTGATTGTTGAAGGACACCCGGCAGGCCTGCATGAAGAAACGCAGCAGCAGCGCGACGGTCAGGAACGACACCAGCGCATCGAGCAGGAAGAGGCCGGCAGCGACGATCATCAGCCATCCTGGCCGAGCAGCTCACCAAGCTCGCGGCCGCGCGAGTTGGCGGCAAGAACGCCGGCGATGAACCCTTCCTTGACACAGCGCTGCTCCATCGTCCGCAGCGCCGCTTCGGTCGTGCCACCCTTCGAAGTCACCCGCTCGCGCAGCACACACGCCGCCTCGTCCGACTGGGCCGCGAGTCGTGCGGCGCCGAGAACCGTATCGATCGACAACTGCCTCGCCTGTGCGGGCGTCAGGCCAAGATCTCCGGCTGCCTGCTGCAGCGCCTCGATGAACAGGAAGACATAGGCCGGCCCACTTCCCGAGATGGCGGTCACTGCGTCCATCTTCTCCTCATCGGCAATCCAGAGCGTGCTGCCGACGGCCTGCAGGATCCGTTCTGCGCCAAGCCGCTCGGCCATCGAGACGGCTGCCATGGCACACAAGCCGGTCACGCCGGCGCCGATCAGGGCCGGCGTGTTGGGCATCGCGCGCACGATCCTGCCATAGCCCCCGAGCCAACGCGACACATCCGCCAGACGCAGACCGGCGGCGATGCTGATGACCAGTTGTTGCCTGAGGAACGGCAGCAGCGGCGGACAGGCCTCGCGCATCTGCTGCGGCTTCACCGACAGCAGAAGGGCGTCGCAGTCGAGCGCCGCCGCACTGGCAGCCTCATAGCAGCGCACGCCGTAGGCCACGCGCAGCCGCGCCCGTCCTTGCGCACCGAGCTCGATGACCGCGATGTCCGAAGCAGCAAAGCCGGTCTTCACCAGCCCGCCGATCAGCGCATTGGCCATGTTGCCACCACCAAGGAAAGTGATCTTCATCGTCTCTCACCAAAAATCGCCGTACCCACGCGCAGCAATGTCGCACCTTCCGCTATGGCCGCCTCGAGATCGTGCGACATGCCCATCGACAGCGAATCGAGCACCAATCCATCGGCTTGCAAACGCTGCAAAAGTTCCCGCAGGCGACGAAAGGAGGAGCGTTGTGCCGCGAAGTCGCTGCTTGCTTCCGGAATCGCCATCAGGCCGCGCAGGCGGAGTCGCGGCAGCGCCGCCACCGCCTGCGCGAGAGCCGGCACAGCCGACGGCGGAGCACCTGCCTTGCTCGCCTCGCCACTGATGTTCACCTGCAGGCAGACCGACAGCTCGCGCATCGTCGCCGGACGCTGCGCGGCAAGCCTTTGGGCGATGCGCAGCGAATCGACGGAGTGCACCCAGTCGAAGGATTCTGCCACCAGACGGGACTTGTTGGCCTGCAGCGCGCCGATGAAATGCCACTCGATCTCCAGGTCGCGCAGTTCATCGATCTTGCCCACCGCTTCCTGCACGTAGCTCTCGCCGAAGGCCTTCTGGCCGGCGGCAGCCAGCTCGCGCAGCGCCGCTGCCGGCCAGGTCTTGCTCACGGCGAGCAGCCGGATGGCAGCCGGCTCGCGGCCGTAAAGCCGCGCCGCGTGGGCGATTCGGGCGCGGACGGCTTGCAGCTTGGCGGGAAGTGTGGTCATAATCGGGCGTCGCGCAGATTGTTCGCAGTATAACACCGCGCCCTGCCCACCGCCCGAGGACCGAACCGGATGGACATCACCGAACTCCTGGCTTTCAGCGTCAAGAACAAGGCTTCCGACCTCCACCTTTCTGCCGGTCTGCCACCGATCATCCGCGTCAACGGGGATGTCCGGCGGATCAACCTGCCGGCGATGGAGCACAAGCTCGTGCACGGCATGGTGTACGACATCATGAGCGACGCGCAGCGCAAGCAGTACGAGGATACCCGCGAGTGCGACTTCTCCTTCGAAATTCCCAACCTCGCCCGTTTCAGGGTCAATGCCTTCGTGCAGAATCGCGGCGCCGGTGCCGTCTTCCGGACGATTCCGTCGAAGGTCCTGACCCTGGAGGACCTCAACTGCCCGCGCATCTTCAAGGACATCTCGGAGTATCCGCGCGGAATCGTCCTCGTCACGGGGCCCACCGGCTCCGGCAAGTCGACCACCCTGGCGGCGATGATCAACCACGTCAACGAGAACGCCTACCACCACATCCTCACAGTCGAGGACCCGATCGAGTTTGTACACCAGCCGAAGCGCTGCCTGATCAACCAGCGCGAAGTCGGACCGCACACACTTTCCTTCCAGAACGCGCTGCGCTCGGCACTGCGCGAGGACCCGGACGTGATTCTCGTCGGCGAGATGCGCGACCTCGAAACCATCCGGCTCGCACTGACCGGCGCCGAGACCGGTCACCTCGTCTTCGCCACCCTGCATACTTCGAGCGCAGCCAAGACGATCGACCGCATCATCGACGTCTTTCCGGCGGCCGAGAAGGAAATGGTGCGCTCGATGCTCTCCGAGTCGCTGCGGGCGGTCATCTCGCAGACCCTGCTGAAGACCAAGGACGGACAGGGACGCGTCGCGGCACACGAAATCCTGATCGGAACGCCGGCCATCCGCAACCTGATTCGCGAGAACAAGGTGGCGCAGATGTACTCCTCGTTGCAGACCGGGCAGCAGTTCGGCATGCAGACGCTCGACCAGGCATTGATCGAACTCGTCCGGCGCAACATCGTCTCGGCACCGGAGGCACGCATGAAGGCGGCCAACAAGGACGCCATCCCTGGCGCATAGCCAGTCGTTCAGTCAGGAGGAACAGCATGGAAAACGATCAGGCTTTGAAGTTCATGCATGAACTGCTGCGCCTGATGGTCCAGAAACACGGATCAGACCTCTTCATCACGGCGAACTTCCCGCCGGCGATCAAGGTCGATGGCAAGGTGATCCCGGTGTCGAGCCAACCGCTGCTGCCGCAGCACTCGGCAGAACTGGCGCGATCGCTGATGAACGACCGCCAGGCATCCGAGTTCGAGGCGACCAAGGAGTGCAACTTCGCCATCTCGCCCTCCGGCATCGGTCGCTTCCGCGTCAATGCACTGGTGCAGCAGGGCCGTGTCGCAGTGGTCTGCCGGACGATCAATCTCGCCGTTCCGACGCTGGAGGAACTCGGGCTGCCGCCGGTGCTCAAGGACATCGCGATGACGCTGCGCGGTCTGGTCATCTTCGTCGGCGGTACCGGCACCGGCAAGACGACCTCACTGGCGGCACTGGTCGACCACCGCAACCAGAACAGCCAGGGACACATCATCACCATCGAGGATCCGATCGAGTTCGTGCACGAACACAAGAAGTCGATCGTCACGCAGCGCGAGATCGGTGTCGATACCGATACCTGGGAAGTGGCACTCAAGAACACCCTGCGCCAGGCACCGAACGTCATCATGATGGGGGAGATTCGCGACCGGGCGACGATGGACTACGCCATCGCCTTTGCCGAGACCGGGCACCTCTGCCTCGCGACGCTGCACGCCAACAGCGCCAACCAGGCCATCGACCGGGTGATCAACTTCTTCCCCGAGGAGCGCCGGCACCAGTTGCTGATGGACCTGTCCCTCAACCTGCGTGCGCTCGTGTCGCAGCGTCTGCTGCCGAAGAAGGACGGCAAGGGGCGCGTGCCGGCGATCGAGATCATGCTCAATTCGCCGCTCATTTCCGACCTCATCTTCAAGGGCCAGGTACAGGAGATCAAGGATGTCATGAAGCGGTCGCGCGAGCTGGGCATGCAGACCTTCGACCAGGCGCTCTTCGACCTCTACGAAGCCGGCCTGATCACCTATACCGATGCCCTGCGCAACGCCGACTCGCTCAACGACCTGCGGCTGCAGATCAAGCTGCATGGCAAGGAGTCGAAGGACCGCGATCTCACCGCCGGGCTCGGTCACCTCGGCATCGTCGAATGAAGGCTCCGCCGCGCCGGCTGGCGGTCACGCTGCGGCGAGCCGTCAGCCGCGGTTGCTGCCGGCAACCATGCGGAACTCGTAAAGCCGGCACTCCAGAGCGCCGTTGAACAACGGCGTCCTGCGGCTGGGTGTCAGCCGCACCATCCGAGGCAGGCGGGTATCGGCGCTGATCAGGCAGCAGGTCCAGCCGGCGAAATGGCGCTTCAGGGCACTGCCCAGCAAGGGGTAGAAACGCGCCAGCTCGTCGTCGTCGGAAACCCGCTCGCCGTACGGCGGATTGCTGACCATGATGCCCCTCGCGGCCGGCGCCTCGATCTCGAGCAGATCGCCGGCAGCGAGACGCACCGCCGGCAGCAGCCCGGCGCGATCGAGATTGGCAAGGGCTGCGCGCACGGCCACCGGCGAGATGTCGCTGCCGAAGATGGCCCTCTCCGTCACCGCACGCTCCCCGGCTCGTGCCCGCTCAAGAAGGCCCTGCCAGAGCTCCGGCTGAAACTGCCGCAGGCGCTGAAAGGCGAACTCGCGCCGAGCGCCCGGCGCCCAACCGAGCGCCATCTGCGCCGCCTCGAGAAGAAAGGTGCCACTGCCACACATCGGGTCGAGCAACGGCACACCCGGCTGCCAGCCACTGAGGCGAAGGATGCCGGCGGCAAGGTTCTCCTTCAGCGGCGCGTCGACGGTCTTCTGCCGGAAGCCGCGTTGATGGAGCGGTGCGCCCGAGGTATCGACATACAGGGTGCATTCGCTCTGGTTGAGGAAAGCCTGAATCCTGACGTCGGGCTGGCGCGTATCGACGCTCGGGCGGCTGCCCGAGTCGCGTCGGAAACGATCACAGACAGCGTCCTTGATGCGCAGCGTGATGAACTCGATGCTCCTGAGCGGACTCTTCTGCGCCGTGACATCGACCCGGATCGTCTGCCGCGTCAGGAACCAGCGTGGCCACGGCGTCTCCAGTGCCAGACGATAGACGTCGTCCTCGCTGGCATAGGGCGCCCGCGCCACCCGCCAGAGGACGCGGGTGGCAATCCGCGAGTCGAGATTGGCGCGGTAGCAGACCGGCCATTCGCCGCTGAAATGCACCCCGCCGGCAATCGCTTCCAGTTGGCCGGCGCCGGCCGCCAGCAGGTCGTCGGCCAGCAGATGTTCCAGGCCGCGTGGGCAACTGGCAAAAAATCGTTCCATCGTCGTTCGCCGCTCCAGGCTAGAAAGGCTTGACCACGGCGAGGTAGGTCGCTGCCAGCAGCAACAGCACCGGCAACTCGTTGAACCAGCGATACCAGACGTGCCCGTGCCGATTTCGCCCGGCCGCGAAGTCGCGCAGCAGGCGGCCGCAGTACGCATGATAGGCGACCAGCAACAGCACCAGCGCCGTCTTCGCGTGCAGCCAGCCGCCACCAAAGCCAAAGCCGAACCACAGCCAGAAACCCAGGGCGATCGCCAGCACGCCGATCGGCGTCATGAAGCGATACAGCTTGCCGGCCATCAGCAGCAGTCGCTGCCGCTCGGCCTCGCTGCCCGCAGGCACCATCGCCAGGTTCACGAAGATCCGCGGCAGGTAGAACAGCCCCGCGAACCAGCTCACCACCATCCACAGATGCAGCACCTTGACCGTCAGCATCGACCGCTCCTCTCTCTCGCCGCCGCCGCAACGCCATCAGCCACCAGCGGAAAGCGCAGGCGCGCCTGCAGTTCAACCCGGGCACGCCGGTTCAGCAGGCGGCGCGACTCACTCATGAACGACAACTGCAGTGGCGACAGCAGCTCTTCCGCTTCACACCGCGACACCCGCGGGACCTTCGGCAACCCGAAGTGATCGGCAACGAGGTCGAAGTACTCGCCCATCTTGATGCGCGAATCGTCGGTCGCGTTGTACGTCCGGTTGCTCCGTCCGTAACGCAGTGCGGCACAGGCCAGCAGCGCCAGATCCTCGGCATGGATGTGGTTGGTATACACATCGTCGGCATCGCACAGCGCCGGGCTGCCTTTGCGCAGCCGCTCGATCGGCAGACGGTCGGCGGCGTAGATGCCGGGTGCCCGCAGGATGCTGACGACGACGCCGCTCCGGCCAAAAAGGCGCAAGCGCCGCTCGGCATCCAGCCGGCGGCGAGCGCGGGTGGTCGTCGGTCGCAGGCGCCGCGTCTCGTCTACCAACTCCCCGGCACAGTCGCCATAGACACCTGTGGTGCTTATGTACACGATTCGCTGTGGTAGACTCCTGCCCCGAGCCAGAGCTGCCAGCAGCCAGCGGGTGCGGGGGTCGCGGATGGCGCCAGGCTGGCGCTCTCCGGCAGGCGCCGGTGGCGGCGCCAGATGGACCACGAGGTCGGCCAAGCCGGCGAGTCGCTGCAGGCTTCTGGGCTGATCGAGGTCGGCGACGACCGGTCTGGCCCCGTGTTCTCGCCAGAAAGCGCACTGCTCGCGATCACGTACCAGCGCCAGTACGCGGTAATGGCCGAGCAGATGGGGAAGCATGCGACGCGCCACGTCACCGCAACCAACGATCAATAGTCTTCGCACCACATGATTCTACCGGATCGGGACCCGCACGGAGAAGCAATGGATCATCAGGTGGTTGTCAAGCCAAGCGGACATGTCTTCTCCGTCTCTGCCGACGAAAGCATCCTCGCCGCCGCACTCCGGCAAGGGCTGAACCTTCCCTACGGCTGCCGCGACGGTGTCTGCGGCAGCTGCCGCGGCCGCGTCCTGAGCGGCGAGGTGGCCCACGGCAACGCGTCGACCGCCGTTCTCGGCGAAAGCGACCGTCTGGCCGGGTTCGCCCTCCTTTGTTGCGCGACAGCAAGGACCGACCTCTGCATCGAGACCCCGGAAGTCAGGGCGCTCACCGACATACCCGTCCGCACCCTGCCGGCACGCGTGCACCGGCTGCTGCGCGTCGCGCCCGAAGTGATGATCGTCGAGCTGCGCCTGCCGAGCAGCGAGCGGCTGCAGTTTCTCGCCGGCCAGTACGTGGACATCCTGCTCAAGGACGGCAAGCGGCGCTCATTCTCGCTCGCCAATGCGCCGCACGACGACAGCGTCCTGCAGCTGCATGTCCGCCACGTGCCGGGTGGGCGGTTCACCGAACACGTCTTCAACAGCATGCGTGAGCGCGACCTGCTGCGCCTGCGTGGTCCCTTGGGCAGCTTCTTTCTGCGCGACGACTCGCCGAGGCCGATGCTCCTGGTTGCCGGTGGCACCGGCTTCGCGCCGATCAAGGCGATCGTCGAACATGCGCTGGCGCAACGCAGCACGCGACCGATGGACATCTACTGGGGTGCGCGCCAGCGAGCCGACCTCTACCTTCTGCAACTCGCGCGGCAATGGGCAGCGGAGCATCCCTGGATTCGCTTCGTCCCGGTCCTCTCGGAGTCACCGCCTGCCGACCGCTGGCATGGCCGCACTGGTCTGGTGCATGCGGCGGCGATGTACGACCACCCCGACCTGTCGCAACACCAAGTCTATGTCTGCGGCGCGCCGGCCATGGTTGCTGCCGCCCGCACGGATTTTCTTGCCCACTGCCAGTTGCCGACCGAAGAATTCTTCGCCGACTCCTTCGACTACGCTGCCGATACGCAACTGGCCATCGCTACCGGCCCTGCGCCGGAGATGAACGGATCACCGCATGACTGAGGTCTTCATATCGCGCCAGCCGCTGGTCAACCGACAGAACCGGATCATCGCCACCCGCCTGTTGCTCCATCTCACCGCCGACGACGGCATGCCGGCCGCCGTGATGGCGCTCGACTCTCTCGCCAGCGTCTGGCCCATCGGCGGCAAGCCACTTTTCGTCAGTTGCCCGGCGGCCGCCATCGATGCTCGCCTCCTCGACTGGTCGGCACCCGAAAACGCGACGATCGAGTTGCCCGCGACATGCCTGCTCGGCGAGCACGGACCGGATCTGATCGCCGCCATCCAGACCTGGCAACCGACGATCTGCCTGCATTTCGATCCGCAAGCGGCGCGAGCGCTGTCGCTCGGACTGCAATGCCGCTTCATCGGCTTCGACACGGAATGTCTGAACAGCGCCCAGCTCAAGCTTCTCGCCGCCCGCACAAGGAGCCACGGCATGGGCATCGCCTTCAAGGTGCCGACGACGGCCGACTTTCGCGCCAGCATGGACGCCGGCATGACGGCAGCTGCCGGCTGGTTCTTCACCACCCCCAGCGGCGTCCCGGCCAAGACACTGAGCGCCAGCCAGGCAAACATCATGCGCCTGGTCAATCTGGTGCGGAACAATGCCGAGATGCGGGAGATCGAGGTGGCGCTGAAGCAGGATGTGGCGATCTCCTACAGGCTGCTGCGCTACATCAACTCGGCTGGCTTCGGTCTGTCCTGCGAAATCCAGTCGTTTCGCCATGCGGTGACGATGCTCGGCTACGACAAGCTCAATCGCTGGCTGTCGCTGCTGCTCGCCACTGCCAGCAAGGATCCGCTGGCACCGGCACTGATGCACACTTCGCTCGTGAGAGCTCGCCTGATCGAGTTGCTGGCCACCGGTCTGGTCGACAAGTCCGAATACGACAACCTGTTCATCACCGGTGCATTCTCCCTGCTCGACGCGTTGCTCGGTCTCACCATGGAGCAGATTCTCGAAGCGATGCGCTTGCCGGAGCCAATTACCGACGCGCTGCTCGGCAACGGCGGGCGCTACCAGGCCTTTCTTGACTTGGCACTGGCCAGCGAAGCCGGTGATGGACCTGCCATCGCCGAGCAGGCGGGAATGCTCGGACTGACCGCCGCACAGTTCAACAGCGCGCAACTTCAGGCACTGGCATTCGCCGACGCAATGGAGTTCTGAAGGCGCCGGCGCCCCGCGAGGGGCAAGCGGACGCCAGCCGATGAACCCTGCCAGGCCAATCGCCGGAACACTTCCGACAGCCAGCCACGACGAACGTCGGGGCTATTCGCCCAGATACGCGGCGCGCACCTTCGGGTCGGCCAGCAGACGGGTGGATTCGTCAGTCACCGTGATCTCGCCACTTTCCATGACATAGCCGCGCTGACTCACCTCCAGCGCCAGTTTGGCATTCTGCTCGATGAGCAGGATCGTCATGCCCTCGCTGGCAACGGCACGGATCACCTCGAAAATCTTCTGCACCATGATTGGCGCGAGCCCCATCGACGGCTCGTCGAGCAACAGCAGGCGCGGCTTGCTCATCAGGGCGCGACCGATCGCCAGCATCTGCTGTTCGCCACCCGAGAGCGTTCCCGCAACCTGTTGCGCCCGCTCCTTGAGGCGCGGGAAGAGGCCGAGCACATGTTCGAGGTCACGCGCGACCGCCGTCTTGTCGTTGCGGGCGTAGGCGCCCATGTACAGGTTTTCGAGGGTGGTCATGCGCGGGAACACCCCCCTGCCCTCGGGCACCAGGGCAATGCCCTCGGTGACGAGGCAATGCGGTGGCACCTGCAGGAGTTCCTTGCCACGGTAGCGCACGTCGCCGCCGGCAGGCTCGAGCAGGCGCGCCAGCGCCCGCAACGTGCTGCTCTTGCCGGCACCGTTGGCACCGATGAGGGCCACCATCTCGCCCTCGCTGACGTGAAAGCTGATGCCACGAACCGCCTGAATGCCGCCGTAGGAGACACGCAAGCCGTTGACTTCCAGCATGTTCATCCGTTTCCTTCGCGTCGCCTAAGCACCGAGGTAGGCCTCGATGACGCGCGGATCCTTCTGCACCACTGCCGGCACGTCCTCGCAGATCTTCTCGCCGTAATCAAGGACCGCAACCCGGTCACACAGTCCCATCACCAGCTTGACATCATGCTCAATGAGCAGAACCGTCACGCCGTCGCGCCGGATTCCCTCCACGAGTACGCGCAATGCCTCGGTTTCGGTACCGTTCATCCCGGCCGCCGGCTCGTCGAGCGCCAGCAGCTTGGGTTCCGTGGCAAGCGCACGCGCAATCTCAAGCCGTCTCTGGTCACCGTACGACAGGTGCCGCGCATAATCATGCGCCCGCTCCTGGATACCCACGTAGTGCAGCAGTTCGTCGGCGCGCCGCGCAATCGCCTCCTCTTCGGCACGCGTCGCCGGGTTTCGACTGATGGCGCCGAAGACGCCGGCGCGGGTGCGCAGGTGGCGCCCGACCATGACATTCTCGATCGCCGTCATGTTGCCGAACAGCCGGATGTTCTGGAACGTCCGCGCGATACCGACTGCGGCGGCCTTGTGCGGGGCATCGGCCGCGAGCCTCACGCCGTCGAAAACGAAGTGACCGCTTTCGTTCCGGTAGAGACCGGTGAGGCAATTGAAAAAGGTTGTCTTGCCGGCGCCATTCGGTCCGATCAGGCCATAGATCTCGCCGCGGTGGATGGTCAGGGAAACGTCGTGCAGCGCCTTGACGCCGCCGAAGTGTTTGGCGACCTCGTGTGCCGCGAGAAGAATCTGCCGCTGCTCTGCCATGCTCAGTCCGTCGCCTCACTGAGTTCGCGGCGGCGCAACGACGAGGGCCACAAGCCCGCCGGGCGGAAACGCATCACGAGCACCAGTGCCAGACCGAAGACGAGCATGCGCAGGCTTTCGGGATCGATGATCATGCGCCCGAAGACCGCTTTCTGCAGCGGCTCGATGCCGTAGCGCAAGGCCTCGGGCAGCCCGGTCAGCAGGACTGCGCCGAGAATCACGCCCGGAATGTGCCCCATGCCGCCAAGAACCACCATCGCCAGGATCGTGATCGACTCCATCAACGAGAAGCTCTCGGGACTGACGAACCCCTGCATGGCAGCAAACACTCCTCCGGCTATGCCGCCGAAAGAGGCCCCCATGGCGAAAGCCAGCAACTTGATGTTGCGCGTGTTGATGCCGCAGGCCTTGGCTGCCACCTCATCCTCGCGAATTGCCTGCCAGGCCCTGCCGATGCGCGAATTTTGCAGGCGGATGTTGATGACGATGACCAGCGCCGCCAGCGCAACGAGCAGGAAGTAATATTTCTGCGGGCCGGAGAGGGAAATGCCGAAGAGGCTGCTGGTCTTGGCAAAAGAGAATTCGCCGATGCGGATCGGGTCGATCAGCGTGATCCCCTGCGCACCGTTCGTGATGTTGATCGGTGCGTTGAGGTTGTTCATGAAGATGCGGATGATCTCGCCGAAACCGAGCGTGACGATCGCCAGATAGTCGCCGCGCAACTTCAGCGTCGGCGCGCCCAGAAGGACGCCGAAGAGGCAGGCGAGCGCCGCGCCGAGAGGCAGGATCACCCAGAACGGCAGGTGGATACCAAAATGTGGCGATGCCAGAAGTGCGTAGCAATAGGCCCCGACCGCGTAGAAGGCAACGTAACCGAGGTCCAGAAGACCGGCGTAGCCAACGACGATGTTGAGGCCGAGCGCGAGGAAGACATAGAGAATCGCGAAGTTGGCAATGCGGACCCAGGCCTGGCCTCCGAGAGCGGCGACAAAGGGCACCGCCAGCAGGACTCCGAGGAGCAGCAGCAACCCCAGCCACTGCTGCAGCCCGCGCGGACCGCGTCTCGACTCGCCGCTCATGCCCGGTCTCCCGTGCGCTCGCCGAACAGTCCGGAAGGACGGAACATCAGCACGACGATGAGCACCATGAAAGCGAAGATGTCCTGATAGTGGCTGCCGAGGAAGTTGCCCGTGAGGTCACCGATGTAGCCAGCGCCCAGCGCCTCGATGATTCCGAGCAGCAGACCGCCGGCCATGGCACCCGCCATGTTGCCGATCCCGCCGAGCACGGCCGCGGTGAAGGCCTTCAGGCCCAGCATGAAACCCATCTGGTAATGAGCGATCTCGTAGTATGAACCGACCATGCAGCCGGCCAGCGCTCCGAGAGCGGAGCCGATGATGAAAGCCATGGCGATCACGCGATCGATGTCGACGCCCATCAGCAGCGCCACATGCTGGTTCTGCGCCGTCGCCCGCATCGCCATGCCCATGCGGGTGCGCTGCACGAGGTAGGTCAGTCCGATCATCACCAGCGCGGCGAGAACGACGATCGCCACTTGCACGTTGGTGAAACTGGCGCCACCGACCTCGTAGATCCGCTTGTCGATCATCGGCGGGAAAGTGATGTAGTTGCGGCCCCAGATGATCATCGCCACGTTCTGCAGAACGATCGACATGCCGATTGCCGTGATCAGCGGCGTCAGTCGCGGTGCATGACGCAGCGGACGATAGGCGACGCGTTCGAGGCCCCAACCCAGGACCATGCACGCGACGACTGCGATCAGCAGACCAACGGTGAGAATCAGCAGCGGCGGCATGCCGCTCCCGGCCAGCGAGACGATGACGGTGAACGCGACCATCGTGCCGATCATTACGACTTCACCGTGGGCAAAGTTGATCAGGCCGATGATGCCATAGACCATCGTATAGCCGAGCGCGACGAGCGCATAGACGGCGCCGAGCGTGAGGCCGTTGATGAGTTGCTGCAGGAGAGTGTCCATGGTCAGGCTTTCCGCAACGAAGCGCTTTGGGCGAACCAGGGTATCCGACTCATGGAACTGTTGCCCGGCAACCCGGAATCCTTCCCGGAAGCGCCGAGCAACGGCGGACACGGCCAAACGGAGGGAATGGCTCGCGCCATTCCCTCTCTGCCGGTTTGCCCGGCAAGCCTTACTTCTTGGCTTCCGGAGCTGCCGCCGGCGCTGCTGCGGGTGCGGGAGCCGCCGCCGCGGTACCACCCTCGGACTTCAGCGTGACCAGCTTGCCTTCCTTGATCACGAAAACGGTGATCGCGCCGTTCTTGATGTCACCCTTCTCGTCGAACTCGATCTTGCCGGTGACTCCGTCGTAGGCGGTCTTGCCGACTTCCGGCAGGTACTTGACCGGGTCAGCCGAATTCGCCCGCTTCATCGCATCGACCAGCACCATCACCGCATCATAGCTGTACGGCGAATAGATCTGGATCTGGCCGTACTTCTTGGTGAAGTCCTCGACGAACTTCTGGCCGTTCGGCAGCTTGTCGACCGGCAGACCGGCTTGCGTGCAGATGACGCCTTCCGAGGCGGCACCCGCGAGCTTGATCAGCTCCGGCGAGCAACCACCGTCACCGGTGGTGAACTTCGCCTTGATACCGAGTTCCTTGATCTGCTTGAGCATCGGACCACCGACTGCGTCCATGCCGCCGAGGAAGATCACGTCGGGATTCTTGGCCTTGATCTTGGTCAGGATCGCCTTGAAATCGGTCGCCTTGTCGGTGGTGAACTCGCGCGCGACAATGGTGGCACCCGCGGCCTTGGCAGCCTTCTCGACCTCGTCGGCGAGACCTTGGCCATAGGCGGTCCGGTCGTCGATGATCGCCACCTTCTTCGCACCCATGTCCTTGACAGCGTAGGTGCCGACCACCGAACCCTGCTGGATGTCGTTGGCCATGACACGGAAGGTCGTGTTGAAGCCCTGTTGCGTGTACTTGGGATTCGTCGCCGAGGGTGAAATCTGTGGCAGACCCGCCTGGTTGTAGATCGCCGAAGCGGGAATCGTGGTACCCGAGTTCAGGTGCCCAACGACACCGGCCACCTTCGCGTCGACCAGCTTCTGGGCCACCACGGTACCGGTCTTCGGATCCGCCTGGTCGTCCTCGCCGAGCAGCTCGAACTTGACGATCTTGCCGTCGATCTCCAGCTTCTTGGCGTTGGCGTCGTCGACGGCAAGGCGGGCGCCGTTCTCGTTGTCCTTGCCAAGGTGGGCGATCGGCCCGGTCAGCGGGGCGACGTGGCCGATCTTGACCACCATCTCCGGCTTCGGCGCAGGTGCCGGCGCAGCGGCCGGTGCCGGCGCTGGTGCAGCAGCCTTGGGTTCCTCCTTCTTCCCGCAGCCGATCATCGCCACCGAGGCGGCCAGCGCCACCAGTACACCAGGAATGTGTGCATGTTTCATGGGTTCATCTCCAGTATTGTCTTCTTACGGGGCCAGCGAACGCGCGATTGTCCAAGCCCATCAGGAACTTGTCAACCAGCATATGGAACCCGGAAACGCCATTTCACTCGTCATCGATGCGGCAGAAACGAAAAACCGGCACCTGGCCGGTCTTTCTGCTGCCTCAGCCTTCACTTCAGGCTGAGAATCCACTTGACGAGCTTGTTCGCCTCGTCGGGGGTGACGGAGGGATTCGGCGGCATCGGCACCGGCCCCCAAACACCCTTGCCGCCCTTGATCACCTTCTCGGCGAGCATGGCTTCATCCTTGGCCGTGTACTTCTTGGCCACATCCTTGTACGCCGGGCCAACGACCTTCTTGTCCACCGCGTGACAAGACAGGCAGTTCTTCGACTTGGCCAAGGCCTCATCAGCCTGGACAGCACCCGCAGACATCACGCCGGCAGCCGCCAGCAGGCACGCGTAGATCGCTTTCATGCTCACACTCCGTTCAGGTAAAGGGATTGAAACGCCGCGATAGTATTTCAGTTTGGCCCGCTTGCAAAGCATCGCGAGCCGGCCGAGTCCGTTCCGCAAACAGAGCGCCCGTGACCAGCCGGGTTAACGCGGCACGCTGTCGGGCGTTGACCTCACCAAGGCAACGACAGAGCACCCGCGACCGGCCGTCATCAGGCGCCGCGCAGCTGTCCGATATCGCGGACGGCGCCAGTGGCGGCCGAGGTGGCCATCAGCGCGTACGCCTGCAGCGCACGCGAAACGACGCGCGCGCGGGCAGCCGCCGGTTGCCAGGCAGAATCGCCGCGGGCATCCATCGCCGCCCGTCGCCTCGCCAGCTCGGCGTCAGCGATGGCCAGATGGATGCGACGGCCGGGAATGTCGATCTCGATCAGGTCGCCCTCTTCGACGAGGCCGATCGCCCCGCCTTCGGCGGCCTCGGGCGAGACATGGCCGATCGACAGGCCCGACGTGCCGCCGGAGAAGCGCCCATCGGTCAGCAGCGCACAGGCTTTGCCCAGCCCCTTCGACTTGAGGTAGGAGGTGGGATAGAGCATCTCCTGCATTCCCGGGCCTCCCTTTGGCCCTTCGTAGCGAATCACCACCACCTCGCCGGCACGCACCTGGTCACCAAGGATCGCCTGCACCGCGTCGTCCTGGCTTTCGAAGACCCGTGCCCGCCCGCTGAACACCCAGATCGCCTCATCGACGCCGGCGGTCTTGACGATGCAGCCATCCACGGCAATGTTGCCGTAGAGAACGGCAAGACCTCCGTCCTGCGAATAGGCATGTGGCTGGCTGCGAATGCAGCCACCGGCACGGTCGAGGTCGAGGTCCGGGTAACGACGGCTCTGCGAGAACGCCGTCTGCGTCGGAATGCCCCCGGGTGCGGCGCGATAGAACTCGCTGACCACCGCCTCCTGCGCGCGCAGGACGTCCCAGCGATCGATCGCTTCGCCCAGCGTCGCCGCATGGACGGTCGGCACGTCGCGATGGATCAGCCCTGCCCGGTCGAGTTCGCCGAGAATCGCGAAAATGCCGCCGGCGCGGTGCACGTCCTCCATGTGGTAGTCGGGCGTCGCCGGCGCGACCTTCGCCAGACACGGCACCCGGCGCGAGATGCGGTCGATGTCGGCCATCGTGAAATCGACGCCGCCTTCCTGCGCCGCAGCGAGAATGTGCAGCACTGTGTTGGTCGAGCCACCCATCGACACGTCAAGCGCCATCGCGTTCTCGAAGGCAGCCAGGCTGCCGATCGAACGGGGCAACACCGCAACGTCATCGCGCTCGTAGTACCGGCGGCAGAGATCGACGATCCGCCGGCCGGCCTCGAGGAACAGTCCGCGACGATCGGCGTGGGTGGCCAGCAGGCTGCCGTTGCCGGGCAAAGAAAAGCCGAGCGCTTCGGTGAGGCAGTTCATCGAGTTGGCGGTGAACATGCCGGAGCAGGAGCCACAGGTCGGGCACGCCGAACGCTCGAAGGCGTCGACCTCGGCGTCGGAGCAGTTGCTGTCGCCGCCCTTGACCATCGCGTCAACGAGGTCGATCGCCACCACCTTGCCACCCCACTGTACCTTGCCGGCCTCCATCGGACCACCGGAGACGAAGATCGTCGGGATGTTCACGCGCATCGCCGCCATCAGCATGCCCGGAGTGATCTTGTCGCAGTTCGAGATGCACACCATGGCATCGGCACAGTGGGCATTCACCATATACTCGACCGAATCGGCGATGAGGTCACGCGAGGGCAGGGAATAGAGCATGCCGTCGTGCCCCATGGCGATTCCGTCATCGATCGCTATGGTGTTGAATTCCTTCGCCACGCCGCCGGCAGCCTCGATCTCGCGCGCCACCAGCTGCCCGAGGTCCTTGAGGTGCACGTGTCCGGGGACGAACTGCGTGAAGGAATTGACGACCGCGATGATCGGCTTTCCGAAATCGCCATCGGCCATCCCGGTGGCACGCCAGAGGGCGCGCGCGCCAGCCATGTTGCGACCGTGCGTCGAGGTGCGGGAACGATAGTGCGGCATCGCGGATCTCCATTCGGGAACCCGCCTCGAGGCGACGGGCTATAATGCCGATTCTATCCGAAAGCCCTCGGGGTGTTGGCGCCGTGTTGACCCATCCGCAGTTCGACCCAGTCGCCGTCTCGCTCGGCCCACTGCGTGTGCACTGGTACGGTCTGATGTATCTGGTCGCCTTTCTCCAGTTCTGGTGGCTCGGCAAGTACCGGCTGCTGCATCAGCCGCAGTTAGCCCGCGCGGGCTGGACCGTCCGGCAGCTCGACGACCTGCTCTTCTACGGCGTCCTCGGAGTGATCGTCGGTGGCCGCCTCGGGCAGGTGCTGTTCTACGAGCCGGGCTACTACCTGACGCAGCCGCTGCAGATTCTGGCCATCTGGCGCGGTGGCATGTCCTTTCACGGCGGCCTGCTCGGCGTGCTGGCGGCGATGGCGCTGTACGCGCGCAAGAGCGCTCGCCACTGGCTCGAAATCACCGACTTCATCGCGCCGCTGGTGCCCCTCGGACTCGCCGCCGGGCGCATCGGCAACTTCATCAATGGCGAGCTGTGGGGCCGCGCAGCCGATCCTTCACTGCCCTGGGCGATGGTCTTCCCGGCAGTGGACGAACTGCCGCGCCATCCCTCGCAGCTCTATCAGGCCGGACTCGAAGGCCTGCTGCTGTTCGTCGTGCTCTGGCTGTACGCCCGCCGCGAGCGGCCACACGGCGCCGTCTCGGGCGCCTTTCTCGTCGGTTATGGAATCCTGCGCTGGCTGGCCGAGTATTTCCGCTCGCCCGACGCCGGGATTTTCGGCTTTTCCCATACCGTCAGCATGGGGCAGTGGCTGTCACTGCCGATGGTCGCTGCCGGCATCCTGTTGATCGTCGCCGCGGGCCGCCAGCGCGCCTGAGCTGCCCCGTTGCCGGGCCGCGGCCAAGGAGAATGAGATGGCAGAAGGTATCGTGGTTCGCGGGCTGCGCCGTGTGCGCACGCTGCTCGCCGAAGGTGGTGCCGCCCGCGGCCTCGCGGGCAAGCAGCTGGTGCAGGTGCGCGCGCTGCTGCATGAGTGCGCCAGCGGCGTCGGTGGCGAGATCTCGGCCAGGCAACGCGCCGCCCGTCTCGCCGGCGCGTACCAGCATCTCGACGACGAGGGGCGGGCCACCTTCCTGCGACTCGTTGCCACCGAGTTCGGACCCGACCCGCAGCGCGTCGCCGAGGCGCATGCCGGCTACCAGGCTGCCGTCGGCAGCGACCAGCAATGGGCGGCCGAATCGGCGCTGCGCAATGCCATGCGTTCGACGCGCCTGCGCATCCTGACGCAGTTCAACGCCCTGCCGCAGGGCGTCAAGTTCCTCGTCGACCTGCGCGCCGACCTCCTGCGCTATGCAACGCAGGATCCGGCGCTGCGCTCGCTCGATCGCGAACTCGAATCGCGGCTCGGTGCCTGGTTCGACGTCGGTTTCCTGGAGCTGCAGCGGATCACCTGGAACTCACCGGCCGCCCTGCTCGAGAGACTGATCGAGTACGAAGCGGTGCATGAGATCCGTTCGTGGAGCGATCTCAAGAACCGCCTCGACTCCGACCGCCGCTGTTACGCCTTCTTCCATCCGCGCATGCCGATGGAGCCGCTGATCTTCGTCGAGGTGGCGCTCGTCGATCGCTTGGCCGACAACGTGCAGACCCTGCTCGACGAGCACGCGCCGGTGTTCGACGCGCAACGCGCGACCACCGCGATCTTCTACTCGATCTCGAATACGCAGGCCGGCCTGCGCGGTGTCTCGTTCGGCAACTTCCTGCTCAAGCGGGTGGTCGACGACCTCAAGCGCGATTACCCGCGGCTGGTCAGCTTCGCCACCCTGTCGCCGTTGCCGACTTTCCGTCGCTGGACCGAGAAGAACCCAGAGGCTTGGGCAAAAGCGTTCAGCGCCGCCGACCTCGAACGGATCGGACGCCACCTGCCGGCGGACACCCTGCCACCAGCAAGCGCCAGCGACCTGCAGAGCCTGCTCGCCGACAGCCGCTGGAGCCAGGACCCGCGCCTGACGCGCGCCCTGCAGCACGGGCTGCTGCGTCTGGCGGCGCGCTACCTGCTGGCGACGGCCAAGGGCGGCCGCCCCTACGACCCGGTCGCCCGCTTCCACCTCGGCAATGGCGCCCGCATCGAGCGCCTCAACTACCTGGCCGACACCTCGCCGCGCGGCCACAAGCAGTCCTACGGCCTGATGGTGAATTATCTGTACGATCCTGATACCATCGAAGCCAACGTCGAAGCGTTTTCGCGCAGCGGCGAGATTGCAGCCGCTGCAGCCATCCGTCGCTCTGCCCGTGACTGAGATCCCGCGGCCGGAGCGTCTCCTGTTCCTCTCTCGAGAAAGTACAGCACATGAGCCAACGTCCGTTCAAGGTCCTCGGAATCCAGCAAATCGCCATTGGCGGTCCCGACAAGATGAAACTCCGGCAGCTCTGGGTCGACATGCTCGGCCTCGAAATCACCGGCAACTTCGTCAGCGAGCGCGAAAACGTCGATGAAGACATCGCCGCCATGGGCAAAGGCCCGTTCAAGGTCGAAGTCGACCTGATGCAACCGGTCGACCCGGAGAAGAAACCGGCCGTCCACGCCACGCCGCTCAATCACGTTGGCCTGTGGATCGACGACCTGCCGAAAGCCGTCGAGTGGCTGACGGCGAACGGCGTCCGTTTCGCGCCGGGCGGAATCCGCAAGGGTGCCGCAGGCTTCGACATCACCTTCCTGCACCCGAAAGCCAGCGCCGAATTCCCGATCGCTGGTGAAGGCGTCCTGATCGAGCTGGTGCAGGCGCCACCTGAGGTCGTCGAGGCTTTCGCCCGCATCGCCTGAGCGACGCACGCGGCCGGCAGGCGCCTGCGCGGCAACTGCCGGCCGGCGGCAACGGACGACCGTCGCCGCCGCAGCGCTCGCCCGCCACTGCGCCGCCCAATCCCCGTCCCAATCCCAGCCCCCTTTCCCGTTCGCCAGCCGCCGTTCGCACGTCCTGCCGCACTGGCGCCCCACCAGATCCGACCACGACGCCAGCCAACCGACGGCTGCGCATCGGCGAGCCGAGCGCTCCTCCGGGAATGCAGCTCAAGTTTTCCTCGCGGCTGCCGTTGACCCGGACGTACCCTCCTGTCCTCATCCAGCCGATGACCCGCAGCGCCCTGCACGCCGTCGACTTCCTGCCGTGGAACGAGAGCTTCGAAACCGGGCTGCCAGCGGTCGACGCGCAGCACCGCCGCTTGGTGCGACTGATCAACGCCCTCGCCACGCATGTCGCCTTCCGAACGAACGTCCCGCAACTCGAGGCGATGTTCGACGAACTCGCCGCTTACGCACTCCACCACTTCGCGACCGAGGAGGCCGTCTGGCGGCAGCACCTCACCGACGACGAAGCCGAGGTCCGCCATCGACAGGTGCACGCCAGCTTCGTCGACGAGCTCGCGCGCCTGCGCGGGCGCTGGCAGACGAACCGGACCGCCGGCGTCGCCGAAGAGTCGATGGCCTTCCTCGCCCGCTGGCTGATCTCACACATCCTCGAGGACGACCGCTACATGGCGTGCCTGGTGGCGGCGCGGCGCTCCGGTCACGGCGGGGATGAAGCGCGGCGGCACGCGGACACGCAGATGGCACGGCACGCACGGGCGGTCGCCGACGTCGTCCTGTCGATCAGCGCGACGCCGGCCACCAACGCGATGCACCTGGTTTCCGAGGTCACCGAGCTGCGCCGCGTGCAGGCCGAACTGCAACGCGCCAGCGAGAACAATCGAGCCCTGCTGCGGGCGGCCAGCGACGGCGTCCATGTGCTTGACGGCGACGGCTGCATCGTCGAGGTCAGCGATTCCTTCTGCGCCATGCTCGGCTGTTCGCGCGACGAGGTCATCGGCAGCCACATTCACTGCTGGGATGTCCGTTGCAGCGATGCCGACGGGCTTGCCCTGCTGCGGCGCGAGCTCGCAAGTCCCTCGCGGCGCGTGCTGCAGACCCGCTATCGGCGCCAGGATGGCAACCTGATCGACGTCGAGGTGAGCGGGGAGCCGGCCACGATCGACGGCGAGCGCCTGCTCTTCTACTCGGCGCGCGACGTCGGCGATCGCAAGCGGGCGGAGAAAGCGCTTGCCGATGAACGCCAGCGCCTGGCCGATCAGCTCCGTTTCACCGACGGGCTTCTGAACACGATCCCCAACCCGGTCTTTTTCAAGGACGAGAACGGCCACTACCTGGGCTGCAACAGCGCCTTCGAGAGATACCTCGGCATCAGCCGTGCTGAGCTGATCGGCCGCTCGGCCCACGACATCGCTCCTGCCGCACTTGCCGACAGATATCTGGCGGCCGACCGTGCCCTGTTGGCGCAGCGCGGGACACAGACCTACCAGGCGACGGTTGCCCACGCCGATGGTTCGCTGCGCGATGTCATCTTCAACAAGGCGACGTTCAACCGCGTCGATGGCGCCCTCGGCGGACTGGTCGGCGTCATGCTCGACGTCACCGATCTCATGCAGATGAAAGCGGTGGTGCAGCAGCAGGCGGCGTTCACCAATTGCATCATCGACGCGATGGTCGACGGCATCGCCGTCTGCCATGAGATCGCGACGCCACCGCTGCTTCGTTTCACGGTCTGGAATCCGGTGATGGAGAAACTGACCGGCTACGGCATGGACGAAGCCAACGACCTGGGCTGGCAAGAGGTCCTGCGGGTGGACGGCGAACGACCGGAAGAAGCGCTGCGGCGTGCCGAACGCGTTCGCAGCGGCGAGCATCTGCGCGGCGAGGAGTGGACGATCCGCCACCGCGACGGCACGCAGCGGACGCTGCAGGTGCAAAGCACCTTCGTTACGCCGCCGAGCGGTGGCGTTCATCTGCTTCTGGTCCTGCGCGACGTCAGCGCGCGCAGGACCGCCGAGCAACTCGTGCGGCAGCAGCGGGATCTCGCGCAACGCTATCTGGACACGGTGCAGAGCCTGATGCTGGCGCTCGATGCCGACGGCCGGATCACGATGATCAACCGCGCCGGCCGCGAGTTGCTCGGCTATGCCGAAAGCGAGCTGCTCGGTCGCTGCTGGTTCAGCACCTGCCTGCCACAACCGCGGGGCATCGAGCAGGGCCTGCCGCTCTTCCGGCGCATCATCGCCGGTGCGGCCGACGCCGATCTGTCGTCCGAGGACAGCGTCCTCTGCCGCGACGGCTCGCAACGGCTGATCGGCTGGAAGACCGGCCCTCTGCTCGACGACGCCGGGCACATCGTCGGCACGCTCAGCTCCGGCGCCGACATTGGCGAGCGCAAGGCGATCGAAGCCGAACTCGAGCGCCATCGAGCCGATCTCGAAACCCTCGTCGCGCAGCGCACGGCCGAGCTGTCGCTGGCCAAGGACGCTGCCGAGAGCGCCAACCGGGCCAAATCGGATTTCCTGTCGAGCATGAGTCACGAACTGCGGACGCCGATGAACGCCATCATCGGCTTTGCCCAGATGCTCGAGTACGACGGTGACCTGAGCACCGACCAGCAGGACAGCGTGCACGAGATCCTCAAGGCGAGCCGCCACCTGCTCGATCTGATCAACGAAGTCCTCGACCTCGCGCGGATCGAGGCGGGACGAGTCGACCTGTCGCTCGAGACGACCGCCATCGCGGCCGTCGTCGATGATTGCCGACACCTCATCGAACCGCTGGCGCAGGCCCGTGGCATCGGGCTGACCATCGATGTCCCCGCCGCTGCGGCGGTGTGCGCCGACCGGGTGCGCCTCAAGCAGGCGATCCTCAACCTGCTGTCGAACGCAGTCAAGTACAACCGCGACAACGGCAGCATCCATATGGAGATCAACGAGCAAAGCACGGCGGCCGGACTGCGCCAGCGCATCAGCGTCACCGACAGCGGCGTCGGCATCGCTGCCGCGCGCCTCGCCGACGTCTTTCAGCCCTTCACCCGCCTGCAGGGCGAGGAAAGCGGGATCGAGGGAACGGGCATCGGCCTGACGATCACCAAGCGCCTGGTCGAACTGATGGGCGGCGAGATCGGCGCCGAAAGCGAGCCAGGCGTCGGCAGTCGCTTCTGGATCGAACTCCCCGCCGCGATCCTCGGTCGCCAGGACAGCGCCCAAGACGGCGGCGGCGTGCAGGAGGCAACACCGGCGGCCGGCGATGAACAGCGCGTCCTGTGCATCGACGACAACCCATCCAACCTCAAGCTGATGACCCAGATCCTCGGCCGCCACGGCAAGCTGCGCCTGCTCACCGCGCACGCACCGCAGCTGGGAGTCGAGCTGGCGCTGGCGCACCGGCCCGATCTCATCCTGCTCGACATCAACATGCCGGACATGGACGGCTACGAGGTCCTTGCCGTCCTGCAGGAGAACCCGGCCACCTGCCGCACACCGGTCATCGCCATCACCGCCAACGCCCTCGCCCGCGACGTCGAACGCGGCCGCGCGGCGGGCTTTCTCGACTATCTGACGAAGCCGATCGACATCGCCGCCTTCCTGCGCGTCGTCGACCAGGCGCTGGAGGATCAGCGATCGGCACGCCCGGAGTGAGTCCGGAAACGCCGCCGGAGGTCAGCGATGGGGTTGCGATGCGACCGGTCGTCTGGTCATTGAAGACGCGCATCACCACCCTGACGCTGGCGCTGTTCCTGCTCGCGATCTGGTCGCTGACCCTGTACGCCACGCGCAGCCTGCGCCAGGACATGACGCACCTGCTCGGCGAGCAGCAGTTCTCGACGACCTCGATCATCGCCGTGCAGCTCAATGCCGAACTCGATACGCGGCTGCAGGCCCTCATCCAGGTTGCCGGCGAGATTCCTCCTGCCCTGCTCGGCAAGCCGGCCGAGCTGCAGCGATTCCTCGAACAGCGTACGACCTTCCAGCAGCTGTTCAATGGCGGCACGCGCATCCGCGACGGCAATGCCCTGACGCTCGCCAGCGTTCCCTACCTGCCGCAGCAGATCGGCAGCAGTTACGCCGACCGCGACTACATGGTCGCCGCCCTCAGGGAAGGTCGGGCCAGCATCGGCCGGCCGGTCATCAGCCGATCGCTCGGTTCTCCGGCCATCGCTCTGGCGGCGCCCATCCGCGGCGCCGGCGGCGAGGTCATCGGCGCGCTGAGCGGGGTCATCGACCTCGGCCAGCCGAACTTCTTCGACCGCATCGTCGACCAGCGCTACGGCAGGACCGGCGGTTACCTGATCATCGCGCCACAGCACGCACTCATCGTCACCGGCACCGATCGCTCGCGCACCATGTCGCCGATGCCAGCGGCCGGCGTCAACCGCAACCACGACCGCTTCGTCGGCGGCTACGAGGGCTATGGTGTCGCGCTCAACTCACGTGGCGTCGAGGAACTGGCTGCAGCGAAGCGAATAGCGGTCGCCGGCTGGTTCCTGGTCAGCGTGCTGCCGACCAGCGAAGCCTTCGAGCCCATAGTCGCGCTGCAGAAACGGGTGCTGCTGGTGGCGCTGGTGCTCAGCCTGCTCGTCGGCACGCTCGGCTGGTGGTTCCTCAGCCGCATGTTGCGGCAGCAGTTTGCGCCGATGCTGGCCGCCTCGGCACTCCTTGCCGACATGTCGCACGCCGCCGGCCCGGTCCCGAAGCCCCTGCCGACGGCGGCTGCGGACGAGGTCGGGCAACTGATCCGCAGCTTCAACCTGCTGCTCGAATCGCTGGCGCAGCGCGAGGCCGCCCTGCAGGAGAGCGAGCAGCACTACCGTACGCTGGCCGACGGCGGTTCAGCACTGATCTGGACCTCTGGCAGCGACCGGCGGGCCAACTACTTCAACGAGCCATGGCTGCGCTTCAGCGGCCGCTCGCTGGCAGAGCAGGTCGCTGCCGGCTGGGCTGAGGGGATTCACCCGGAAGACCTCGATGCCTGTCGACGCAGCTACGACGAGCACTTCGAGAACCGCCAGCCGTTCCGCATGGAGTATCGTCTGCGTGCCGGCGATGGCGAGTACCACTGGATCGAGGATGCCGGCAATCCGCGCTTCGATCGTACCGGCGAATTCATCGGCTACATCGACTTCTGCCAGGACATCTCCGAGCGCAAACGCGCGTCAGACGAACTCGAACAGCACCGGCACCACCTCGAAGCGCTGGTCGCGGCGCGAACTGCCGCCTTGGCCGCGGCCAAGGAGGCTGCCGAGTCGGCCAATGCGGCGAAGACCGAGTTCCTCTCGCGCATGAGCCACGAACTACGGACACCACTGAACGCCATCCTCGGCTTCGGCCAGCTGCTCGCGATGCCTGGCGATACCCCGCTGTCGGCCGGGCAGAGCGACAGCGTGCAGGAGATTCTCCGTGCCGGCCACCACCTGCTCGAACAGGTCAACGAAGTGCTTGACCTGGCGCGAGTCGAAAGCGGCCGGATCGAGCTGACGCTCGCGGCGGTGCCCCTGGCACCGGTCGTTGCCGAGTGTGTGGCGCTCGTCCGGCCGCTTGCCGAGGCGCGCGGCATCCACATCGCCAGCGCGATCGACGACGTGGTACTGCTGGCCGACGGCAGCCGCCTGAAACAGGTGATCCTCAACCTGCTCTCGAATGCCATCAAGTTCAACAGCGAGCAGGGAACGATCGATATTGGCAGCGTGCGCCGCGGCGGCCGAGTGCAGGTCGCCGTTCGCGACAGTGGCCGTGGCATCGCCGGCGAGCATCTGCCGCGCCTGTTCCAGCCTTTCGAGCGACTGGTATCATCGTACGATGGTGTCGAGGGCACGGGCGTCGGGCTGGCGCTGACGCACAGGCTGCTGACGGCGATGGGAGGCACGATTCGCGTTGACAGTGAACTCGGCGTCGGCAGCACCTTCAGCTTCGAACTGCCGCTGGCGGACGCCAGCGACCAGACAGCTGTTGTCCCGGCGGACGATGTCACCGCCAGCCCGGACTCCCCGCAGCCGTCGCTGAGGCACCACGGGCCTGCGCTCGACACGACCAACCCGGAGGGAGCATGAACGAGCAACTGCGCAACCAGGCCCGCATCTTCATCATCGACGACGAACCGGCGAATCTGAAGCTGCTGGGCAAGATGCTCGGCAGCCGGAAATACCAGCAGCTGGTGGCCATCCAGGATCCGCGCCAGGTGCTCGAACGCTATCGCGCCGGACGCCCTGACCTGATCCTGCTCGACATCAACATGCCGCATCTCGACGGCTATCAGGTGATGGCCCAACTCAAGGCGCTCGACGACCCGCTGCTGCCACCGATCGTCATCCTCACTGCCCAGCACGGTCGCGAGACCCTGCTCAAGGCGCTCGCTGGCGGCGCGCGCGATTTCATCGGCAAGCCCTTCGACATGGCCGAACTCCTGATGCGCGTCAACAACCTGCTCGATGCCCACCTCGCACACCGCATGCTGCATGATCAAAAAGGCATTCTCGAAGAGATGGTGCGCATCCGCACCGATGAACTGACCCAGACCCGCCTGCAGGTGGTGCGGCGACTGGGTCGCGCGGCCGAATACCGCGACAACGAGACCGGCTACCACATCCTGCGCATGAGCGAGTACTCCGCCCTTCTCGCTCGCCGCCTCGGCTGGAGCGACGCGGCCAGCGACCTGATGCTCAACGCCAGCCCGATGCACGACATCGGCAAGATCGGCATCGCCGACGCCGTCCTGCTCAAGCCCGGCCAGCTCGATGCGGACGAAATGGCGATCATCCGCACCCATCCCGAGATCGGTGCCAGCATCCTCGCCGGCGACGAATCCGATCTTCTCCGCCTGGCCCGGACGATCGCACTCAGCCACCACGAGAAATGGGATGGCAGCGGCTACCCCGCCGGCCTCGCCGGCCTCGCCATCCCGCAGGCCGGACGCATCGTCGCCGTCGCCGACGTCTTCGACGCGCTGACCTCGCGCCGCCCGTACAAGAGAGCGTGGCCGGTCGACGAGGCGGTGGCCTGGGTCATCGGCAGCGCTGGCAGTCATTTCGATCCCGAGGTGATCGGCTGCTTCCAGGCACATCTGCCGGAGATCATCGCCATCCGCGATCAGCATCAGGAACCGCAGGACTGAGCGCAAGCGAAGCCATCGATGCAACACTTCCTTTGCCGCATGCTCATCATCCTTGATTTGAAAGTCGCGTCCGCGGCTGGCGTTCCGGCCACGGCACACGCACGGCGCACGCGCCTTTGGCAGGACGACCGATGCACCACACGTTTCGTGCAGAAAATCGTCCATTTCTGCGGATAAATGTACGATAATGTCGCCCGCGAACGTTTCGAGCGCAAACTTGCAGGCAATTGTGCCGGCACTGCACGAGTGCAGTCAGCCACATGGAGGAGGTGTCAATGAGTGAACTGAAACCGACCAACGAGGAAGCCGTGACCGCGACCGCGAGTCCGGTGGCGAGCGAGAGCGGCGGTCACGAGGTTGCGGTGCCCGCAGCTGCGGCCGCTCCGGCAAAGGCCACGGGCAAGGCTTCGGCACGCGCTGCCAAGGCTGCGGAGCAACCGGCGGAGAGCAAGCCGGCCAAGGCGAAGAGCCCGAAGAGCGCGAAGAGCGCGAATGCGAAACCCGACACCGCGGCTGGCTCATCGACGCCGACGGTCGGCCTGGGCGAAGTCGTACCCGTGCGCAAGCCGAAGATGGACGCCAAGACCTATGAGAAGGCGCTCTCCAAGCTGCAGATCGAGCTCGTCAAGCTGCAGGAGTGGATCAAGTTCAAGAAGCTCAAGGTGGTGGTGATCTTCGAAGGTCGCGATGCCGCAGGCAAGGGGGGCTGCATCAAGCGCATCACCGAGAGCCTGAGTCCGCGCGTCACGCGCGTCGCCGCACTGCCGGCGCCGACCGAGCGCGAGGCCACGTCCTGGTATTTCCAGCGTTACGTGCAACATCTTCCCGCCGGTGGCGAGATGGTCCTCTTCGACCGCAGCTGGTACAACCGGGCCGGTGTCGAGCGGGTCATGGGCTTCTGCACCGAAGAGGAGTACCGCGAGTTCCTGCGCACCTGCCCGGAATTCGAGAGAATGCTGGTGCGCAGCGGCATCATCCTGATCAAGTACTGGTTCTCGGTCAGCAACGAGGAGCAGGAGCGCCGCTTCCAGAAGCGCATCTTCCATCCGGAAAAGCACTGGAAGCTGAGCCCGATGGACCTGCAGTCGCGTGCCCGCTGGGTCGAGTACTCGAAGGCGAAGGATGCGATGTTCGCGCACACCGACATCAAACAGGCGCCGTGGTACGTGGTCAACGGCGACGACAAGATGCGTGCCCGCCTGAACGTCATGACGCACCTGCTGAACATGATCGACTACGAGGACCTGACGCCACAGCCGATCGTCCTGCCGCCTCGTCAGGACGAGGGTGGGTACGTCCGCCCGCCGCTCTCCGACCAGACCTTCATTCCCGAGATCTACTGACGGACACCGTGCGACAGCGCGTGTCACGCAGCCACGAGCAACAAGAAACCCCGCCGCAGCGGGGTTTTCTTGTTGGCCATTGCGACACAGGACGCGGCATCCGGAGATGCCCGTGCCGCGCCCTCCTCCGCTACGTTACTTGTAGTAGCCGACGGCGCACACCTGGTCGCCGATACGGGTGACGTAGGCGACCTTGACCACCGGATCGGTCTGACCCAGGCGCGGCCACATGTAGGTCACCTCGCTGATCGTCCCCTCCTTGGCGGCAGCATACACCTCCTCACCGAGCGGCTTGCCGGCCTTGTCCTTGAGCCCCTTCAGGCTCTGGCCGACGAGGGTCGGATGCGCCGTGAAATTGCCGTCGGGACCGCCGCAGTAGGGATACAGATCACGATCCTTGAACCCGCCCTCACCCTTGGTGAACATCACCAGCGCCTTCGCCTTGTCAGCCTTGACGGCAGCGGCGGCCTTGTCCAGCATGGCTTTCGCCTCGGCGGGCGTTCCGTACTCTGCGGCCAGGGTACTGCCGGCGAAACCCAGAAAAGCGGCGGCAGAAAGCATGGCCAGTTTCTTGCGTAGCATCGTAACCCTCCTTGTCAGGTTGTCACGCGGCGCCCCGGCCAACGACCTGTCCGAGTACCGCGTGCGAGAGGCAAGTCCCCCCGCGCGGCATGGTAGCGGAAAAATGCGGCTCAGGGGCGGCCGGGTGCAATCGGAAGTGCGACTGACGCCGGGGCGAGGTGGTTGGCGGTGGCATTCGGCACTAGACAATTGGGCGGAGGTGGGGTAAATAGTGATGGGTTACTTCACCTTGGAGCGAGACCCATGACAGAAAGGTGGTCGGAAATGGAGGGGCGACTCAAGCCGAGTCGGGGTTTGGAAGAGCGGTTTAGAGATCATCCCGAGCTCCAAGCCAAGATCGAGTCGTTGCTGGCGGTGGTCGAGAATGCGGCCGGCGATGTTGAGAAGGCGGCGGAGGCGGAGCGGCGGGTGACGGAGGAATTGCGGCAGTTGGGCAACGAAGCGTTGCACGGCTGGGCGCGACGGCAAGCGCAGCGGAAGGAAGAAGAGGTGGCGCAACAACCGGGCGTGCAGCGGAAGGAAAAAAAACGTCTATTGGCAGACCCGGTACGGACAGATCGAAGTAGCGGAGCAGGTCTTCCGGCAAGGGACGCGCGGGCCGGAGATCCGGCCATTCACGCGTTCGGCGGAGGTGGTCTGCCGGGGCTGCTCGGAGCCGCTGCAGCGAGCGATCGTTGATTTCGGGGCGGACGCGCCCGCGGCGCGCATTCCGCAGAAGCTGAAAGAGCACTACGGTATCGAGGTGTCCGCCAGTACGTGCTGGCCGATCGTCTTGCGGCATGCCGCGACGATCGACGAGCGCCCGAAAGCGGCGGCAAAAATCCCGGCACGAGACGGCGTAGAGCAGTTGATCGGCGAGATCGATGGGAGCATGATTCCCGTCGTGGAGACGGCCGAATCGGACGACCAGAGCGCGAAAGTGGACCGCCGCAAGACCCGCCGGGTGGGCTGGAGGGAAGCGCGTTTGAGTCTGGTCCATGCGCCGGGCTCCGTCACCCCGGTGTTCGGCGCCACCGTGGGCCCGCCCGACCAGGTCGGAGAGACGCTGTTGCGCACGGCGGTTCAGGCCGGACTGGGGCGTAAGACCAAGGTCCATGCGGTCAGCGACGGCGCCGCATGGATTGCGGATCAGGTGAGTGAGCAATTCGGACTGCAAGGCCACTTTCTCGTCGATTTCTACCATGTCTGTGACTACCTGACGGCCGCAGGGGACACGATCGCCGGCACGGCGGCGAGGGCTTGGCTGGAAACGCAGAAGGATCGGCTGAAACAGAACCGCCTCCAGGACGTCGTCGAGGAACTGCAGCGATTCGTCGAGGACGACACCGTTCCCGATGCCAACGCCCCGGTGCGCGCGGCGCATCGCTATCTCACCAATCGCCCGGGACAGTTCAACTATCAAGACGCGCTCGTGGCCGGGCTGCCAATAGGGTCCGGCGAAATCGAAAGCGCACACCGTTACGTCATCCAGGACCGTCTCAAGCGGGCCGGCGCTTGGTGGAAACTGAAAAACGCCAAGCACATGCTGGCGCTGCGTGTCTGCCGCGCCAACCAGGAGTGGGACCGCTATTGGCAGTCCACACGTCAACAGGCCGCCTGATCCACAGTCGCACTTCCGATTGCACCCGGGGCGGCCGGCATCGCTCGCGCCGCCGCGCGGTGGCGGCCCGCCCAGCCCCTGCCGCTCCCCTGCATCACGCCGTGCCTTGGTCGTTCGGCTTGCCGGCGCGCCGCGCATGTCGCGCGCGCAAGGCCATCGCCATCTCGAAAGCGGCTTGCGTGAAGCTCAGGATCTCGGCGAACTCCTCGTCGCTCAGCGCGCGCGCCTCATCATTGCTGCGATAGAGATTGACGAACTGATGTTCGCGCACGGTCTGCAGCACCAGCCTGCCGACACCCAGTGCCTCGAGGGTCTGCCACAGCTCGGGGTTCGATGCCCGCGTGAAGCGCATGACGAAACCAACCGGGTCGTTGCGGCCAAATACCGCCGCCAGGCGCAGGATCAATTCGAAGGACAGGGCCAGGCGCCCATTCTCGATCGCCTCGATCAGCGTCGGATCCTTGAGGTCGATCGCCTGGCCGACTTCGGCGATCGTCAGCCCGGCCGTCTCGCGCACGGCGCGCAGTGCCGCGCCCGTCTTCGCCCACGCAGCGGTATCGCCGACGCCGGGCAGCACGGCGCGCACCACCTCGCTCGCGGCATCGATCGGATGGCCCTCCTGCAATGCCCGACCGACCTTGCCGGCAGTCTGCAGCGCCCGACCGGCAACGACCGTCGCCGAACTGAGGTCGAGCAACCTGCCGGCCATGGCGCGCACCTGGTCGACGATTCCGGGTTCGCTCGCTGGCGGCGCGGCAGGCACCGCCTCCTCCGGCGCCGTCTTCGGTGTGCTTCGCTTGCCAGCCGATCCAGCCTTGCGTCTTCCTGGTGATGCGGGCGGGGTACTCATGGTGATCGTCTCCTGATGGGCTGCCGGCCGGAATGCCGGCATCGCGGACATGGACAACCGCTACAGTACAGGCGGCAAGGCAGCAGGGGCAAGCGGCATCGCCGCAGCGAACTACAGAGACCTCGCCGGCGACGTCGCCCTCGCCGGCGGCGTCGCCGGTTGACGCGCGGCCCCGGCGCCGGCCGCAGCACCGGCCGGGCGACCGCCGACACCGGCGATGCTCGCCTTGCACTTGATCCCGGCCGGCAGCTTCAGTCCCGGATTGGCCATCTCGAGGCGGACGCCGAAGGTGCCGCTGGCGGCGTCGTGGACGCGGTCGATGACCGTGACCTTGGCCGCATGGCGGCCGCCGACCGGCGCCTCGGGCAGCACCTCGACGGTCTGGCCGAGCGCCAGCTTGCCGAATCCCTCGATCGGCATCAGCACCTCGACGAACAGCGTGCCGATGTCGGCCAGGCGCAGGATCGGCTTGCGCAGGTCACGGTTGTCGGCCAGTTCGCCGGCGCTCAGCAGCCGGTCGACGACGATGCCGTCGACCGGGCTCTTGACCGTCCGCAGGCGCAGTTGTTCGGACAGGCGGCGATGCTCGATCTCGGCCAACCGGCGGTCGTCGCGCGCCTCGACCAGCTCGGACTCGGCGAGCCGCTTCTCGGTCAGCGCCTCGTCGCGGTCGTGCAGCGAGATGAACGACTGCCCGGCGAGCTTCTCGCGCCGGTTGTACTTGGCGGTCGAGAACTCGACCCGGCTCTCGGCCGTGCGGACGCGGCCCTGCATCGTCGACCGGTAGCGGGCGGCCTCGGTCGCCGCCCGTTCGACGCCCGAATCGAGCGTCACCAGCACCTGCCCGGCCTTCACCATGTCGCCGCGATCGACCCAGATCTTCTCGATCAGACCCTCGCTCGCCGCCCGCACCTCGACCGTCCGGCTCGGCTCGATGATGCAGTCGAACTCGCCGGCCAGCGCCGGCGCGGTCAGGAACGTCAGCAGCACGCTGCCACCGACCCGCAGTCCCCTCTTCATCGCCTACTCCCCTCTTCCGGCAAAGGCCAGAGATTGCTCCACCCGCTGGTCCTGCTCCATCGTCTGCCGCCGGATGCGCGCATTCTGCCGCTCGGCGGCGCCCTGCGCCAGGCGCCGCAGCAGCCGCCCGAGCGCCGGCGGCAAGACGCCGTCCGCCGCCGCGCGCGCGCGCAGCCAGCCGAGCCATGGCGCGGCATGGGCGACGAACAGCTCGTCGTCGAGCGCGACGATCGCCTCGCACGATCCCGGGTCGCCCTGTCGGCCGGCGCGGCCGAACAGCTGCCGGTCGATGCGCGCCGCGTCATGGAACTCCGACAGGATGACGTGCAGGCCGCCGGCCGCACGCACTTCGTCACTGAGCACGATGTCGGTCCCGCGCCCCGCCATGTTGGTCGCGACGGTAATCCGCCCGGGCGTCCCCGCCTGCCGGATGATCTCGGCCTCGTGCGCGTCCTGGCGCGCATTGAGCACCTCGTGCGGCAGCCCGGCCGCCAGCAGCCGCTGACTCGCGACCTCGGAGGCCGCCACCGAGCGGGTGCCGATCAGCACCGCCCGCCCACCGGCGCGCATCTCGCCGGCGCGCGCGACGACCGCCGCCCAGCGCTGCTCGCCGTCGCAATACACGCGCTGCCCGAGGTGACGGCGGATCATCGGCTCGTTGGTCGGGATGGGGACGACGTCGAGCGCATACACCGAACGCATTTCCGGCGCCACCTCGGTCGCCGTTCCGGTCATCCCGGCAAGGCAGAGGTAGCGGCGGAAGAAGCGCTGGTAAGTGATGCGCGAGATCGTGTCGCGCCGTTTCGAGAGGTCGAGCCCTTCCTTGACCTCGAGCATCTGGTGCAGGCCGCGTTCCCAGGAACGGTCGGGCAGCACGCGGCCGGTGTACTCATCGACGATCTGCAGCTTGCCGTCGGCGATCAGGTAGTGGCGGTCGAGCTGGAACAGGTGCCGCGCCGACAGCGCCTGCTCGACGAGTTCCTCGCGTGCGCGCGCGATGGCCCACAGGCCGGGCAGACCGCGGGCGAAGTCGGCGACCGCGCCGCGGCCGGCCTCGCTCAGTTCGATGCTGCGCTCGTGGCGGCGCAGCCGGTAGTGCTCCTTCGCCGCCAGACCCGCAGCGAGCGCCAGCGCCTGCTCGTAGAGCGCCCGTCCCTGCGGGTCTTCGCTGTCGCTCGAGATGATCAGCGGCGTGCGCGCCTCGTCGATCAGCACGCTGTCGGCCTCGTCGACGATGGCGTAGAACAGCCCGCGCAGCAACGCCGGCGCCGCGGCGCCGTGCCGCGCGCCGGCCAGCCAGCCGTCGACGAGGGCGCGACTGGCGCTGCGGCGGCGCTTCTGGCTGATGCGGTCGCGCAGGTAGTCGAACACCAGATCCTTGTTGACGCAGTAGCTGACGTCGCAGGCGTAAGCGGCGACGCGCTCGTCACGCTCCTGCCCGGGGACGACGAGGCCGACACGCAGGCCGAAGAAACGATAGACCGGTGCCAGCAGCTCGGCATCGCGCCTTGCCAGGTAGTCGTTGACGGTGATCACATGCACCGGCGCGCCGGCCAAGGCGACGGTCACCGCCGGCAGCACGGCGGTCAGCGTCTTCCCCTCGCCGGTCTGCATCTCGGCCAGCTTGCCGTACAGCAGCGCCTGCCCGCCGAGGAGCTGCACGGGATAGTGACGCAGGCCGAGCAGCCGCGTGCATACCTCGCGCACGAGCGCGAAACACTCGACGACCGCCGCCTCGCCGAGACCATCGCTCGCCAGCGGCAGGCGGACGGCGGCGGCGCGGCGGCCAAGTTCGCCGTCGTCGAGCGCGGCCAGCTCGTCGCCCAAGGCCTCGACGCGTGCCACGAACCGCCGCCCGCGCTGCCGGCGCAGCGACGCGCCGCGCGGCGCCCAGCGCCCGCCGAGACGACCGAGCAGGCGATCGAAACGGTTGTCGCGCAGGTCGCCGCGCTCGGGGTACAGCCCGGGGGCGAAGGCATGCACCTGCCAGCCGGCGAGCAGCGCCCTAGACATCGAAGCGCGCCAGGAAGAGTTGCCGCAGCCGGCGTCCCCACTGCCGCGCGAGCGGCTCGGCGTGGTGGTGGAAACGAACGAAGACGCGGGTGCCGATCTCCGGGCTGCCGACTTCCGGCGGCAGTTCGAGGTCGAACTGGAACAGCCGTTGCAGCGTCTTGAGGCCATCCGGGTCGCGCGGGTCGGTGGCGTGCGGGCCGCCGCCGGCGAGCGACAGCGCCTTGCTCGGCAGCTGCTCGTGACCGCCCGGGACTTCGCGCAGGAGCTGCGCCGGATAGGTGCGGTCGAGGCGATCGGCGAGCTTGACCTCGACCTGCGTGCGCCGTTCGCGAACGAGCGCGATGTCGTCCTGGCCGACGACCACCCGGACCAGTCGCGGCGGGCCGCTGACGATGTAGCCGAGCAGCTCGCCCTGGCGGACGAAGCGCCCCGGCAGATCCTGCGCGCGCGCGAGCTTCAGCCGGCCGGGCAGACCGGCGACGACGAGCAGGGCGTCCAGTTTCTCCTCGGCGCGCGCCAGCGTCACCCGCTCGCGCTGCAGGTCTTCCTGGATCGCCGCCGCCTGCGCGCGATCGTCGAACATCAGTGCGGCGTACTGCACCGCGTACTGGCGCAGGCGCGCCCGGCTCTCGGCGGCCTGCGCGTCGAGCGCCGGATCGGCCGTCGCCAGCAGCGGGTCGCCGCTGCCGACCACTTCGTCGGGGGCGACGAACAGGTGCTCGACGAAGCCGTTGGCGGCAGCACGCACCTCGGCGTTCTCGGGCACCCAGACGACGCCTTCGGCATGGGTGCGCAGCGGCAGCGGCACGCCGAGGACGAAGAACAGCAGCAGCGCCAGCCCGCCAAAGGTGATGAGACGGGCACGGGTGCGCGTGCGCTGCACTTCCGGGCTCGACAGCACATACGACAGCCCCTTGGCGAGCGGCCGCAGGAACATCGTCGCCGCCGCCCAGATCGCCAGCACGACGCCGATGAAGAAGAACTCGCCGGCGATGAAGAGGATGATCGCGATCATCACCAGCGTGCGGTAGACGAACGACGCGGCGCCGTAGAAGAGGAACCAGCGGCGCTCGCCCGGGCTCGCCAGCGGCCGCTCGAGGTGGGTGATGCCAAGGAGGTAGCGCTTGCCGAGCCACTGCCAGTACTGGTTCGAGCGGTTGCCGAGGTTGGGAATCTCGATCAGGTCGGCGAGCACGTAATAGCCGTCGTAGCGCAGCAGCGGATTGCCGTTGAAGAGCAGCGTCGAGGCGCCGGCGACGAGGACGACGTTGAAGGCGATCGAGCGCAGCAGGCCGGGTTCGACGACGACCCAGAGGAGCATCGCGATGCCGGCGAGGAAGAGTTCGACGAGGATGCCGGCAGCGCCGACCAGCGCCCGTCGCCATTTGCTGCGAAAGGCGCCGGCGGCGCTGGCCTCGACATAGGGGATCGGCGCCAGCACGAGCAGCATGATGCCCATCTCGTGCACTTCGCCACCGCCGGCCTTGACCGCATAGCCATGCCCGAGTTCGTGCAGGCCTTTGAGCAGCGGGTAGATCAGCCAGAGCAGCACGAGGTTGTGGGTGGCCAGCAGTTGGTCGCTGAGGTTGGCGGTCAGTTCGTGCCAGTGCACGCCGGCGAGGACGATCGCCGGCAGGACGACGAGCAGCCAGAGGACGATGCCGGGGCGTCCGGCGAGCGGCTGCAGAAGCGGCCAGGTGCGCGCCAGGAAGGCGTCGGGGTCCCACAGCGGAATGCGGATCGACATCGGGTTGATGACGCTCTGCAGGAGTTTCTGGCGTTTCTGCTTGCGCCCGCGTTCGCCGAGTTCGTCGACGTCGGGCGGCAGGTCGGCCTGCAGCAGGTCGCCGGCGTGCAGTTGCGCGAGCAGCCGGATCACCTCGTCCTGCGTCGGCGCGTCGGCACCGGCCTCGGCCGCGACCTGGTGCCAGATGGCGTCGATCGTCCGCTGCCCGTCGAGCAGGCGGACGACGCGATAGGCACCGGGGCTGAAGCGGTGCAGCTTGCCGGCGGCGGAGTCGTGCAGGACATACCACGGCTGGCCGCGGAAGCGCTGCCGCTGCACGCGCGCGTGTGCGCGCAGCGCGGGCCGCAAGCCGGCGACGCGGTACCACGAGGCGCTGAGGAAGGGGCCCGCCATGCGCGCCGCCTACGGCAGCCAGGTCCAGGCCTGCAGGCGCAGCCAGTCGCTCAGGCGGTGCGTCCAGATCCAGGCGTAGCTCTGTTCGCCGGCGTCGATCTTGCCGACGCCTTCCATTCCCGGGCGCAGCTTGAGGTCGCTGCGTGCCAGCTGCGCTTCGACGCGGAAGACGTTCTTGCCGTCCTCGGCCTCGGCGGTGGCGATGTTGTGCACTTCGAAGTCGAGCACTTCGCCGGCCATGCCGGCAAGCACGAGGCGACCGCTCTGGCCGACGCGCACATCGCGGATGTCGCGATCCTCGACCTTGAGGATGACTCGCCAGGCGTCGAGCGGCGCGATCTCGAAGAGCAGCTTGCCCTGCTCGACCGGCGAGCCGAGGAGCTGGCTGAGATCGCCGGAGACGACGATGCCGTCGAACGGGGCGACGATGCTGGCGCGCGCGAGCTTTTCCTCGACCAGCGCGAGCTGTGACTCGGCCTGCTGCATCTGCGCCAGTGCGACGTTGGCGTTCGCCCGCTCGTGCTTGGCGAGGGCATCGCGGTAGCGTCCTTCGTGCTGCCCGCGTTCGGAGCGCCAGCGCTGCCGTTCGACGAGGAGGTCGCGCTCGTCGAGGGTCGCCAGCACCTGCCCCTGGCGGACGATGAAGCCGGCGCGCACGGGTGCCTCGCGCAGGAAGCCGTCGAAGGGGGCGACGGCGGCGCGCTGCACTTCGCCTTCGACGACGGCACGGGCATTGACGCGGTAGTCGCCGTCGAGGAAGACGATGCCGAGAAGAACGAGGGCGGCGGCCGCGAGCGCGACGCGCAGGCCGGGCCGCCGGCGGTCGCCAAGGTGGCGCCAGGTGTCGCGCAGGCGGTACGCGAGGCGACCGGCGAACCAGCGCTGCAGTTCGATGCGGCTGGCGAGCAGCGGGGCGAGCAGCGTGCCGACCGCCTCGCAGGTGCGCACTTCGTCGCCGGCGAAGGGCGTCGCCCGCTCGAAGCTGAGGACCGCGATGCCGAGCCCCCGGTGTTCGAGGACGACCGAGCAGACGGCGCGCGGGCCGGCGAGGTCGCGATGGGCGATGGCGATGCCGCCTTCCCCCTCGTCGAGCGGCGGCTGGACGATGCTGCGCCGCTGGTCGAGCGCCTCGTCCATGGCGTTCTCGAGCGCGGCGACGAACTGGCTCTTCTTCTCGAAGAAGGCGGAGTGCGAGAGGGCGAGCAGGCGCGCCTGGCCGCGACGGTCGACGCCGAGCGCGACGCGGTCGCAGGCGAAGCGGCTGGCGAGGTCGTTGACCACGGCCAGAGCGAGATCCGGCAGGCGTTCGTGTTCGGCGGCGACGGCGAGGACGTCGAGCGCGCTGCGCGCGCGCTCGACGCTTGCGCCGTCGGCGAGATTCTGCCGGCGCAGGAACAGCGTCTCGATCCAGCCGATGCCCCAGTGCAGCTGCCGCAGGACGTGTTGAAGCGCTTCATCGGGTCGCTCGGCGAGGTCGACGATGACGGCACCGTGCAGGCGTCCTTCGAGTTCGACCGGGTAGGCGATGACGACGAGCGCGCCCGGCTGTCCGCGCAGCACCTTGCCCTGGCGTTCGCCGAGGCACTGCTCGGCGGCCGGCGCGAGGTAGCCGACGTCGGTCTGCGCCGACGGCCAGACAGCGGCCGGGACGAAGGTGCCGCCGCCCTGCTCGAGCAGCAGCAGTGCAGCATGCACCTGCGAAACCTGCAGGCACTGCAGCGCCAGCCAGCTGGTGCAGAAGTCGGCGGCGGTCTGCGCCGAGGCGAAGGCGGACCAGGCAGCACCGGCGTCCGCCCGCCCGGACGCGTCACCGGGGCTCGGTGGCTGCGGCGAACCGTGCGTGCTGGATGAACCGGAGATCGAGGTCAAGACGGATTTTCCTGATCGGAACGGCGAGTGCGACGCCAAACTCAGACTATTTTAGCCAAGCTCCGGCCTGCCGCCACAAAGGCAAGCAGAAAACGACTCGCGCCGGCAGGGTCAGCTTCGTGCAGGAGGCCTGCCGACAGGCGGCTCGCCGCGGCCTGGCAGCACTTCCCCTTCCAGGCCAAGGACCCTGACGACCAACTCCTGCCGGTTGCCGACACCGATCTTGCGATAGGCTTCACGCAGATGGCTCTTGACGGTCTCTTCGCTGATGCAAAGCGCGCGGGCCACCTCGGCGTTGGCCAAGCCGCTGAGCACGCCGTGGACCGTGATCGTCGACTCGCGGCGCGAGAGCCCGTATTTCTCGAGACGGGTGAGGACGTCGACGCGCCGCTGGAAAGGCACCACGCCGACAATCAGCAGTTTCGCACCGAGACACTGTGCGTCCCGCCAGTTCCTCACCATTGTCGCACCGGACCGGCCGCTGACGGCGTGCATGAAGCCCGCCTCCGAGGCGTCGTACTCGACACTGGTCAGCAGACTGGCGGCACGCCACGGCAGGCGGCCGACACGGTAACGCCGCAGATCAAGGCACACCACTCCCGGGCCCTTCGGCGGCAACGCGGCGAAGATCAGGGACGCCGTACCGTCGACGGCGATACGTCGTGCCGCCGCATTCATGAACAGGACCTGGCCGCGATCGTCGAAAGCCAGCAAGCCGACTGCTTCCCTTTGTGCTGGATCGGCCAACAGGCGCCGTATGCCGAGCGCACGCCCGAGATGCGGAGCAATGCTGTCGAGGGTTGCCAGCTCGTCTGCCGTGAAATCGCCCCGGTGTCCGGACCGGTGAACGCTGAAGGCCGCCAGTGGCTGCCCGTTGAACCCGCAAACTGCCGCCAGTGCATGCCGGTACGGCACCATCGCCATGAAATCCGCGAACTCCGAACGCGCGAGTTCTCGCGCACCGGCCAGATCGGACAGGCGGACCGTCCGATTGAGGTCGAAGGACGCAGGGCCGCGCAGGACATAGGGGTCGAGCGCCGCGTAATGCTCCAGGTAGGGTGAGGAATTTTCTGCCGGGCAATCGAAACAGAGGGCTTCCTGCAGTTCGAAACAGGCCGGATCGATCGGCAACAGAACCCCGCTCGAAAACACGAACACCCGTCGCAACTCTTCGAACAGGGCAGCCAGCATCTGCTGGCGATCCTCGATCTCATACACCAGGTTCACAATTTCAAGCAGCCGCTCGTGGCGATCGATCCCGCCGTTGACGCCCATTCGCACCCTCCCCGGAAGAAGTTCTGCTCGCCTGCGGCACGCACTATAGCGATGCTCGTCGCTGCAGCAAAGCCCGAATCATCCCTTTGGGTGATTCATTGCCGGGTACGGAAGTGATAGGTTCCCTCCGCGAGGGGAGGGATGCCAACACGAAGATGGCTCCGCGTCGCTCCGGACAGACGCCATTGCGCGACGTCTGCCGCAATTCATCGACACCGCAAGGGGAGGAATCAGAATCATGAGGTTCAGACTGCAGTTCCTAACGTGGCTGCTGCCACTGGTTGCCCTGCTGTCCGGCGCGCCGGTGCACGCGCTCACCCTTCACTACCAGGCCGTCGACCTACCCGACAGCATCGCCGGATCCGACCTGTGGCGTTACGACTACCAGCTCAGCGGCAGCGTCGGCAGCTTCGAAAGCGTCAATCTCCTCTACTCGCCCATGAGCTACTCCCATCTCGACCTCAAGGCGGCGTTGGACAGCAGCCGCTGGTCCAGCCTCCTCATCGAGCCGGATCCGGCCCTGCCCGCTGACGGCATCCTCAGCCTCACCGCTGTCGCACCGCAGGGCGCCAGCGAGCAGACGGATTTCGTGCTCGAATTCATCTGGCTCGGCAGCGGCACCCCCGGCGACCAGCCGTTCGATCTTCTCGACGACTCCTTCAACGTCATCGCCAGCGGCTCCACCGTGCCGTTCGGCGCGCCGGCAATTCCCGAGCCGGCCAGCCTGCCACTCTTGGTCGGAGCGCTCGGCTGGCTCGCCTGGCAAGGCCGCCGCCGCTGACGGTCGCTTCTGCCCGCCTGCCGGCAAGCCTGTCGCCGATTTCCTGCCGCCAAGGCGCGGCGCCCCCGATTTTGTCGATCGCGGTCGCGACTGACCGCAGCACCGAGGAGTCGAGTCATGAGCCAGTCTCGCCACGGATCCAGCGGCGGACGCCGCATCAGCGCACTGCTTTTTTCTCTTCTCAGTCGCGTCAGCGGCTGGCTCGATGCCTGGCGGAGCCGCCGCCAGGCCCGTTGCGCCGGCGCGGCAGCCGCGCCGGCCACATCGCGCCTGCAGTTCGAGGCGCTCGAGCCGCGACTCCTGCTCTCGGCCGACCTCGTCGCCGGCAGCCTCAGCCACAACGCTTTCGACCCGGTGCTGCCGGGTGATCCGGTCAGCGCCCTGTTCGAGGTCCATCGCCCGGACAGCGAAACCCTTTCGAGCCCGATCCGGATTCAGCTCTACGCGTCGACCGACAGCAGCCTGGATGCCGCCGACACCCCGCTCGGCCAGGCCGACGTCCCCGCGAGCCAGTTGCAACCCGGCGCCAACACGATCAGCCTCAGCCTCGACAGCCGTGCCGTTGCCGAGCCCGGACGCTACGCTCTGATCGGCGTCATCGACCCGGACGACACGATCGGCGAAAGCGACGAAAGCAACAACCAGGCCATCGCCACCCAGGACTTCAACCTCGCGTTCCGCGTCGGCGAGCTTCCCGGCCGCAACCCGGTACCAGCGATCGAATTTGCCGACGCCGACGGTACCCGCGTCACGCTGGCGATCAGCGGCCCCGGAATCGCCGACATCAGCACGGACGGCACCGGCTACCGGCTGACGATCACCGGCAGCAACGCGAGCACGCGGGTCGAGCTGACGGGTAGCGCCGGCGATGGACGGGTCGTTCTCTCCGGCATCACGGCGACCAGCCCGCTCGGCAGCCTGAACGCGGCGATCGCCAGCCTCGACGGTGCCGCCACCTTTGGCGCCGTCAGCAGCCTCGTCCTCGGCGACATCGCAGCCGGCGCACGCCTTGACGGCAACAGCCTCGCCAGCCTCAGCGTGACCCGCGACGCACTTGGCGACCTGCGCCTCGCGGGCATCGGCGTCAGTGGCTTTGTCCTCGGCTCGGCGCAGGTCGGCGGCGCGATTGGCGGCCTGTGGTCGATCAGCGGCCGGGGCAACAGCGTCAGTGCGCAGAGCACGCGCGCCGACTGGCGCGCCAACTTCAGCGCGCCACTGACGCAGCTCGCGGTACGCGGCAACGCCTCCGGCCAGTTCGCCGCCAGCGCGCTGCAGATCCTGCAGGTCGGCGGCAGCGTCAAGGGAATGAACGTGCGCATCGGTGCCAACCTCGGCAGCGATGCCGTGCTCGGCGGCAGCGGCGACGCCGCCGACCGCTTCGGCCCGGGCACGCTGGCGCGCCTGCGCATCGGCGGCGACATCGAGGACAGTACGATCGTCGTCGGCATCGACCCGCGCAATGGCACCTATCTCGACGGCGACGACCAGCAGCTCGGAGCGCCGACGCAACGCATCCAGGAACTGCTCGTCGGCGGCCAGCTCAAGGGGACGACGCAGATCGTCGCGCCGGCATTCCCGGCGAGCGTGCGCGTCGGCGGCGCGACGGTCAACCCGGCGAACCTCACGCAGCTCACCACCACTCCCCCCGATACCATCGCGCCTGCACTCAGCGCCGACCTCGCGCGCGACACCGGCGCCAACGCGGGCGACCGACTGACCAACGACCCGACGATCCACGGACAGGCCACCGACGCCGGCGGCGTGCGCCGCCTGCTCGTCGCGCTCGACTCCACTTCGCCGACGCTGCTCGACGTCAGCCAGGCGTTGCAGGTGGACGGACGTTTCGTCCTTTCGGACGCGCTGCTCGACATGCTCGCTGGCGGTCGGCTTGCCGACGGCGCACAAGCGATCCGGCTGGTCGCCGAAGATGCCACGGGCAACCGTTCCGCCGCGGCAACCGTCTCGTTCACGCTCGACCGCGACGTCGCGACACCAGTGGTGCAACTCGCCCTCGACAGCGGCCGCGACGACCACGACCGCATCACCCAGACGGGCACGCTGAACATCGTCGGCAGCGAAGCCGGCGCGAGCATCGAGTACAGCATCGACGCCGGCGCAAGCTGGTCACCAGACTTCACCGCCGTCGAAGGCGACAACAGCGTCGCCGTGCGCCAGACCGACCTCGCTGGCAACGTTTCATCGTCCGGAACGTTGACCTTCGTTCTCGACACCATCGCCCCCGCCGCTCCGGGTATCGACCTGCTCGCCACCAGCGACAGCGGCCTGCTCACCGACGACAACCTTACCCACGACAGCACGCCGACACTGGCGCTCACCAGCGAAGCCGGCGCGGCCATCACCCTGAGTCGCGGCGGCAGCGTCGTCGCGAGTTCGCTGGTCGGCCCACAGGCCGATTTCACTTCCGAAGTCCTCGCCGACGGCGAAGCCCGTTTCTTCGCCATCAGCGAAGACCTGGCCGGCAACCGGAGCCTTGCCGGCGAACTCGCGATCACCATCGACACCCTTGCCCCGACGCTCACGGTTGCGCTGGCCAACGACACCGGCGCGCAGGATGGCATCACCCGCGACCCGACGATCAGCGGCAACGCTGGCGATCCGCTCGCGCTGACCGCCTTCAGCGGCAGCTTCGGGACCGACCTTGCGAGCTTCACCAACCTGCTTGACCTGGTACAGCCCGATGGCAGCTTCACGATCGACGCTGCCCGGCTGGCGACGGTCCTCGGCGATACGCTCACCGATGGCGCGCACACGTTGCGGCTCGTCGCCGTCGACGCCGCCGGCAACTGTTCCCCTATCGTCGAACGCGCTTTCATCCTCGACACCGCCGCGCCGGCCTTCGTCGGTTTCGGCCTCAGCGTCAGCGATGCAAGCAACGCCGCGCTCGACGAAACCTCGGCCGGTACCGCACAGATCACGGGCCATGCAGAAGCCGGGGCGGCGATCCGCCTCGGCACGCAGAACATCGAGGTGCTCGCCGGTGCTGGCGGCGCCTTCGTCATGCCCGGCGTCTCGCTTGCGCCCGGCGCCAATGCACTGACGCTGACCGCTACTGACGCGGCGGGCAACGCGACGACCTTGCTGCGCACACTCACGCGTACCGCTGCCGTGCAGTCGGATGCCGTGCTCGAGTGGAACGAGATCGCGCTGCACGCGGTGCAACTCGATGTCACCGACCCGCCGGTCGCCACGCGCACGCTGGCGATGGTCAGCCTCGCCCAGTACGACGCCCTTGCCGCGATCGATGGCACGCCGGCGTACCTGGTGAGCCGCTCGGTCAGCGGCCCGGTGTCGGCGCCGGCCGCGGTCGCGGTTGCCGCGCACCGCGTCCTGTCGCAGACCTACGCGGCGCAAAAGGCCGTCTTCGATGGTGCGCTCGCCGCTGGTCTTGCCGCCATCGCCGACGGCGAGGCCAAGGACCGGGGAATCGCGCTCGGTCTCGCCGTCGCGGACGCAGTGGTCGCGCTGCGCGCCAACGACGGATCAGAAGACTTCGTTGCCTACGACGGCAGCACGGCAATCGGCTCCTGGCGGCCGACCGGCCCGATGTTCGACGTCGCCGACGATCCGCAGTGGGGAACCGTGCAGCCGTTTGCCTTGCGTTCCCCCGACCAGTACCGCCCGGTGGCGCCACCGGCACTCGACACCGCCGCATACGCCACTGCTGTCGAAGAGGTGAAGCGGCTCGGCAGCGCCAGCAGCAGCGAGCGCACCGCCGACCAGACCGAGCAGGCACTGTTCTGGGCCGACGGCAAGGGCAGCTACACGCCGCCCGGCCACTGGAACCAGATCGCCGAGGAAGTGGCGCGTGCGCAGGGCAACAGCCTGGCCGCCAACGCGCGCCTCTTCGCGCAGCTCAACGTCGCCCTCGCCGACGCGGCGATCGCCTGCTGGGACGCGAAATACGCCTACGGCCTGTGGCGCCCCGAGACGGCGATCCAGAACGCCGACCTCGACAACAATGCCGCGACCACCCTCGACAGCGCGTGGCGCCCGCTGTTGCTGACGCCGGCGCATCCCGAGTACGTTTCCGGCCATTCGAGCTTCAGCATGGCTGCGGCCACGGTTCTCGCGGCCAACTTTGGCGACGCGACCGCCTTCACCACGACGAGCCCGACGCTTCCCGGCGTCACGCGCAGCTTCAGCAGCTTCACAGAGGCGGCGCAGGAAGCCGGTCGCAGCCGCATCCATGGCGGCATCCACTACGAATTCACCAACCAGGCTGGCCAGCAACTCGGCACGCAGGTCGGCAATGCGGTGCTCGCGCGCTTCGCGCTGGCGAGCGATACGCAGGCGCCGGCGATCGTTCTTGGCGACGCTCCGGCGGCGACGAACACCAATCTCACGCTGCACGGACAGGTGTTCGACAACCTCTCCGGAGTCGCCACGGCACAGTTCCAGATCGACGGCGGTGCGCTGGAGGCGCTCGTCCTCGATGCGAGCGGCGGCTTCACGATCACCACGGCGCTGGCGACCGACGGCAGCGCCGACGCCGCGCACACGATCAGGATCGTCGCCAGCGATGCGGCCGGCAACGCCAACGCCGGCGTGACGCGCGGCTTCGTGCTCGACACGACGCCGCCGACGCTGGTACTGAACAGCCTCGCCGACGGCGATACGCTGGGCGCGGCGAGCCGGCTGACCGGCACGGCGGACGCCACCGGCAGCGCGCTGACGCAACTCAGCTACCGCATCGACGGTGGCACCAGCCGCAGCCTGATCTTCGACGGCAGCGGTACGTTCGACGAATCGCTCGCCCATGGCGATCTGGATGTCGGCAATCACACGCTGTTGCTGACGGCCCGCGACGCCGCGGGGAACGTCGCAACGCTGTCGCGCACGCTGACGGTCAACGCGCTCGCGCCACTGGCAGTGACCAGCCTGACGCCGACCGACGGCGCGGACGACGTCGGCGTCACGGTGCGGCCGCAAGTTCGCTTCTCGCGCGCTGTGAACGTCGCGACACTGACCGCCGACTCGTTCTACGCCACCGGCCCCGATGGCAGCAAGCTCGCGGCAACGATCGTACCGGGCACCGACGGGACGTTCGCCTGGCTGTTCTTCACCAACCCGATGCCAGGCGCTTCGCGGGTGACGCTGCATGTCGACGGATCGAGGATTCGCGGCGCGGGCGACGGCAGCTTCCTTGACGCCGACGGCGATGGCACGGCGGGCGGCACGCTGGAGCAGAGCTTCACGACGGTGAGCCGCTCGGCGGTTATCGGGACGACGCTGGTCGGCAAGGTCGTCGATCCCGGCCCCGATCTGGAGCCGATGAGCTTCGACGACATCCGCCGTGGCCCCGACGGCGTCATTCACACGTCCGACGACGTCTTCCTGCTGCCAATTGCGCATGCCAAGGTCTATATCCTCGGACAGGAGAGCCAGTTCGTCTACACCGATGCGGACGGCAACTTCGAGCTGACCGACACTCCGGCCGGCACGGTCAAGGTCGCGGTCGATGGCCGCACGGCGACGAATGCCCCTGCCGGTGTCTTTTTCCCGGAAATGGTCATCGATGTCGACCTGCATCCGGGTGTCGCGAACACGGTAATGGGCGGCATGGGATCGGCCGAGGAGCGCCGCGCCAACCTCGACCGGCGGGAGATCTACCTCCCGCGCATTCCGACCAACGCGCTGCAGCCCGTGAGCGACACCGCGCGGACGGTGATCACACTGACCGATGCCGCTTCGGCCCCGCAGCTCACCGCGCAGGAGCGCGCCGCGCTGACGCTGACCGTCAAGCCGGGCAGCGCGATCGGGGAAGACGGCCGGGTGCTGCAGAACGTGCAGATCGGCATGGCCACGGTACCGCCGGAACTTGTCCGCGACATGCTGCCACCCGGGGTGCTGCAGCATACTTTCGACATCACGATCCAGGCGCCTGGGGTGGCGACGTTCGCCGAGCCGGTGCAGATCACGTTCCCGAACGTGTTCGACGCAGCGCCCGGGACGAAGCTCAATCTCCTTAGCTTCGACCACACGACCGGGAGGTTGGTGATGAACGGCACGGGAACGGTGTCAACGGATGGCCTGATGGTGGTGTCCGATCCGGACTCCGGCATTCGGGCGCCCGGGTGGCACGGCGTAGCACCTCCGGGTGGAAGCAACGGAACCTCATCGGGCGGCAGCAGCGGAACGTCAGGTGGCGGGGGCGGCGGCGGGGGCGGGGGCGGCGGCGGGGGCGGCGGCGGGGGGCCAACGCCGCAGCACAGTACAAAGAGTGATGGTGTCCGTACGGGTAGTACGGGTGCTTCTGGTACCACCCCTGGTCCCGTTCCGGTCCCCGGTCCTGGTCCCGGACCGGGGACCGGAACGGGGGGGCGTTCGCTCCTACCCTCACCGCCTGCCACAGGGAAGTTGCGGATCCAGATCGACATTGACGGGCCCCTCGCCAAGTTCATGAAGGCAGACCCGGGGAGTCTGTCGCTGCACGATCAAGACTTCTACTTGGTACCTGGCGCAAAAGCATCCTTCTCTTTTAGCCCACAGTCATACGACGAGATGTTTGCCGCCGGTGGCTTCGCAGGCCTTAATCGCGACATTCTCTATGGCGCCCACGTCAAGGTGACACAGACGCGGTATGACGCAAAGGGCAACTCGACCGGGATTGATGTCTCCCACTACTACTACTATCGCTGGGTAGCCGTGGTAGATGCTGAGCAAGCGAAAAACTTGTCGGGAAATACGGCAGCGTTTTTCCGCACGAACGTCGACGGGGTTTCGCGCACCAAAGAGGTTGACCTCGACCTCCCGAACCTGGTGGTCACGACCTTCGACGGCGGCAAGTCATCTGGCTTCGATCTCGGGGGGACTTATCAGGGCCAGCGGCGCGCAACGTGGAAGTTCGATCCGGGCCAACCCGGTCGAAAACAGGAGAAAATCGTCGTCACGGTGACAGACCAAAACAACCCAAGCGCCAAGGTTTTCCCTGTGGGCGAGATATTCGCCATTGGCACAGCAACAGCGAACACGACAATCGGCACCAATGAGGCTGGCTTCACGGTAGCCTTGGATGCTGTTCTCAAGAAGTTGAAATACGCGGTTGGGCCTGGCCCCGACGGGGTGCCGGGAAAAGCGGGAGACGACGACAAAGATGGTGATACGGACGAGTTTGATGAATATTTGTTCAAGGGATCAGACGATGTTGCCAATGAAGTTGTTTATGACCCTGATGGAACCGGTCTTGTGGATGTCGACTTGCATGGTCGGTCCGAGACGGTAATTGAACCAATTCCCTTCTCTCTTGGATTCGTCAAGGTCGCAAGCGCAAATTTCAGGAATGCTTTTAAAGCGTTCCTTCCGGGTGCCGTGTGGACGATGGCCGATCTGGATACGATGGCAAGAGCCATGACAAGCAAGGTGGAAGACGACTTCAAGAACCTTTCAACGCACTACAAGGTCGACTCAGCCGCAAGCGCGGATGTCATTGTTAACTGGGAGCCTCATATTTATGATGGTCGGGTTGGTGCTTACGTCAGTGGGACGGCAAATGGAGACCCGGGGCCCAATGGCCTCGATCGGCTGAAGGCATTAATCACTGATGCACGGATCGGAGAGGCAGCGAAACAGTACGCACTGGCGGAAGCGCTGAATTCGATCGTACAGGATAGAAGCCCGCGCGTGGCTGTTTCAATGAAAATTCCTTGGATATCAAGCGCCAGTTTCCCGGAGATGATCGCGAAATCTGTCAGCCACGAGGTAGCTCATACGTTTGGTCTGAATGAGGCTTATTTAGTCGGCGATCCTGTGGTCAATCAGGCACCGAATGACATCATGAGAAGCAGCCGCATGGATGATCCCGACTTGGCTTTTTCGCCAATTAACGAGAATCTGCTGAGAGCGGCACTCGGTCTGCAGGTGAGTGGTGACTTGCCGTTAACTAACGAGTTGCTCCTCTACCGCACAAATTTCAACCTGCCTGATAGCCCAGTGGGGATTCAGCTTGAGGGGACCGGACCGTCAACACCGGAACTGAGCGTTCTTGCCATAGACCGAAGTGTCCTTTCCGGCTTCCAGGTCGATCTGGACATGAGTGCTGCGGATGGACATGGGGGAGCAGCTTCCCAACTTACGCTGAGCTTGATCAACACTGGGCACCAGCCACTGGATCTTTCGGCGGTCGCGCTCGAAGACGGCGCCCGCGGGTTCAAACTGGTGGGTCGTGCTCTAACCGGCGCGACGCTTGCAGTGGGCGAAACGTCGGTCCTCGAAGTGGCCTTTGATCCGACTGACGAAGGCTGGGCATCGGATACCTTGCTGATCCGATCCAATGCCTCCATTGATCCGGAGTATCGCGTCGGACTGAAAGCGCTGGGGATTCGCCCCGACGCCACCGCCAAGCTCGGCATGACTGGGTCCAATAACCTGGGCGGGGGAGAGATGGCCGGGCCTCGGACGGAAAGCCCCGCGCTCGCCAGAATCACGAACGACGGTGCAGCACCTTTGCAGATAACCGCCATTCGTCTGGCCGACGGCTCACAGGGTTTCAGTCTGCTTGGCGTACCGGCAGACCTGACCGCCCACCCCATCAGTCTCGCGTATGGGGAGGGCTTCGACATAGGGGCTGCCTTTGCAGCCAACAAGCTTGGCCTTGTGCGTGATACCGTTGAGATTGCCACGAACGATCCAGCACGCAGCCTGATCCGAGTAGGCCTGACCGCCACTGGCATCGACGGGTACCCACGACCGACTTGGGGCAGCGATCAGGTGCTGATGGAGTTGGACGACGGGACCACGTCGATACCGCAGCGAATCCGCAGCGATTCAGACGGCCAGTTCAGCTTCTTCATGGCACCGGATGCGCCTTACCACATCGCCGTTTTTGATCCGGACAGCGGCCTGATCGCTCATGGATACGGCACGACGGCAGCTTCCGGCGGATTCCGTGATGTGGCTGCCAGTCTGGCCTTTACCGCCAGCACTGAAGCCGACAGCGACTTCGACGGCCTCCCCGACGACATCGAGTTCGCTATCGGTACGTCCTCTTCGACTGCGGACTCGGATCGTGATGGGCTCAGCGACTTCGCTGAAACCGAGATGGACAGCGACCCTCTCGATGGCCGCAGCCTGCCTGCCGGGCTGCTCGCCGTGACGCGGCTGCAGGGCGAGGCCAAGGCAGTCGTTCTTGCCGGCCACACGGACGGCGCAAGAGGTCAGATCGCCTACGTCGCGACCGGCACCTACGGCCTCGCGATAGTTGATGCGCCCAACATGCTCAGACCAATCGTCAGCGGACAACTCAACCTGCCAGGAGACGCCCGCGACCTGTCGCTCGATTCGCTTCAGGGTCTCGCAGCGGTGGCAACCGGAGTATCCCTCGAAGTCCTTGACGTGTCGAACCCGGCTGCGCCCCGAGTGGTGAGCTCGATCCCGGTACCTGCTGGACAGGTCGAAGTCGTCGATGGCGTGGCCTACATCGCAGTAGGCAGCGCGATTGAGTCCTACAATCTGCTCACTGGCGAGCGCCTGGACTCGATACCCTCGGGTGCTGGCGATATCGTCAGCCTGACAACGGATCGCAACTTCCTTTTCGTCGCCGATTCCGGCCAGCATCTGGCTGCGGTTGACATCAGCGGCGAAACGATGCGCCCAGTTGGAGCGATTGACCTGCCGGCAAGTTCGGGCAAGGTGTTCGTCGGCGGTGGTATCGCGTACATCGGTGGTGGTGCGTCCGGTGGATTCGTCACGGTAGATGTCTCGAACCCGGCCGCCATGCTGCTGCTGAGCGGCGTAGACGAAACTTTGGTCGCGGGTGATGCGGTCGTCGCAACCGGGTCCGGTGACGCGCTGGCCCTGGGAGTGAGTCAAGGCGAACCGGTACTGCACCTGGTGGACGTGCGCTATCCGACGCGAACCGATCGGATCGTCGATCGGTTCCGCCTACCGTCTTCGGCGTACTCGGCAGCGGTCGGCTCAGGGCTCGCCTTCGTCGCCGGCGGCACGACCGGGTTGGTGGTCGTCAATCACCGTCCGTTCGACACGGCCGGGCAGCAGCCCATCGTGACGGCAAGCGCCCCCGGCGCCGACATCGATCCGGCAACTGACGGGACGCAGGTGCTCGAAGGGACGACGCTTGATCTGGACGTGGTGGTCCAGGACGATCGCCAGATCGCCCGAGTCGAGCTGCTGGTCGATGGCCAGGTCGTCGTCAGCGACGTGTCGTATCCGTGGCCGGGCAGCGTCGTGCTGCCAACGATCCAGGGAACCGACGACATGGTCCGCATCCAGCTCCGTGCCGTCGACACTGGTGGCAACGTCGGACTCTCTGGCCCCATCGAACTGCAACTGGTGCGCGACACGGTTGCACCGCTTCTCGTCCGCAGCAACGTGCCCGACGGCATCGTCAAGGGGACGACCTTCCGCGTCGCGACACTGGAGTTTTCCGAGGCGCTCGACCCGCGAACGGTCACGCCCACGACCGTATTGCTGAGCGATTCGTCAGGCACCGTGATCGCTGCGCAGGACATGCGCCTTCGGCGCGACGGAGTCGAGCTGCAGGTGACCTATCCAGCACTGGCCGAAGGCGCCTACCAGCTTCGGCTCGTAGCCCCGGCGATCACCGATCGCGCCGGCAACCCGCTCGGCTCGGCCGAGTTGGTCTCGAGTTTCACCGTCGGTCAGACGCACACGGTCGAATGGATCGGGAGCAGTTCCCGCCTTTGGGACGATCCGGCGAACTGGAGCAGCGGGGCGTTGCCCGGCTCAGGCGATGATGTCGTGATTGACGTTCCGCCCGGGAGGCTCATCTATCATCATGCCGGCGCGACGACCATCCGATCGCTGAGAGCAAACGGCGACCTGCAGATTTCCGGCGGCAGCTTCGAAATCCTGGCCGACTCGTCGATCAGCGGTGCCTTCAAGCTGACCGGCGGCACACTCTCTGGAGCGGGTACGCTCACGCTTGCCGGAACCGGGAACCAATGGGATGCCGGCGCCATGACTGGCGGCGGCACTACGCGGGTCGCCCCCGGAGCGGACCTGCTTGTCACCGGTTTGCTCGGAGACCTAGCCCTGGCCGATCGCACGCTTCTCAACGAGGGCTCGGTCGTCGTAGATCGCGGCCATTCCGGGGAAGTGGTGATGCACTCGAGTGGCGCTGCAGTGATTCAGAACCTGGGCACTTTCGAGTTCGCCGGAAAGGCGCGTATCCTGGGCGCAGGCAGCGGGAGCACCAGCGGGGCCTTCGTCGTGGCACAAGGAGCCACCCTCTCGCTGCTCGGACGCCACCGCCTCAACTCGACAGCCAGTGCCTCCGGTGGCGGCAGAATCCACTTGGATTCGTCGAGTCGCGTGACCATGGCGGGCGGCCACTTCGATCTCACTGTCGCGCTGACAGATGGCGCCGAGCTATCTATCGAAGCACCGACGACCATCCGTTTCCTCGAGATGACCGGCGGCTCGATTTCCGGCGTCGGGCCGCTGACTCTGGCGCTGCCGCAGAGCGAGCTTCTCGGCGGCACGATCACGGTGCCGCTGGTGGAGCCACTGGATACCGTCCGGCCCACGATCATCCGCAGCAGTGTCGCCAATGGCGGGAACTACAGGGTCGGCCTGGATCGCATCACGCTGGAGTTTTCCGAGCCGATGCGTCCCGACCGCCTGGTGCCGAGCAATTTTTTCCTGCTGGATGAAGCCGGAACGCGCATCGATCCGATATCCCTGTCGATCGGTGCGCGCTTCAGATCGCTGACGCTGGAGGTGCCCGGTCTGGCCGCCGGCCGCTATCGGCTCGTCGCCGCTGGCGACATGATGGAGGATCATCGCGCGGGCAATGCTTTGGCCAATGGCGACTTGACGATCGCCAGTTTCAGCGCGCTGTCGCGGTTCTTCGACGAGTCTTCTTCGTACCGTACAGGTGATGAGGCTCGTTCCGAAGTCATCGGTGACGTCGACGGCGACGGCGATCTCGACATCGTCACGGCAAACAACGGATCAGTCTCTGTCTTTCTGAACCGGGGCGACGGAAGCTTTGCACCGGGGACCGATTACGCCCTTCCGGCGGGCCGTTACCTTTTGCGGTATTGGGGTGCAAATCCGGTGGCGCTCGGCGACGTCGACGGCGATGGGGATTTGGACATCGTGGCGAAGAGCTCATCCTACGGGTCCTCATCGGCCTCGGTCTTGCTGAACCAAGGCAACGGAAGCTTCGCCCCACGGTTCGACTACGTCCTACCAGGTGGTACGGATTCGGTGGCGCTGGGGGACGTCGACGGCGATGGAGATCTGGACATCGTCACGCCAAGCTACGACTCGGCGTTGGTCCTGCTGAACCAAGGCGACGGAGCCTTTGCGCCACCAGTTGATCACGCCTTGCCGCACGGTGGAAAGTCGGTGGCACTCGGTGATGTCGATCGGGATGGCGACCTGGACATTGTCACCTCTGGTGCGACCTACGCCAACTACGCTGCGTCGATCCTCTTCAACGGAGGCGACGGGAGCTTTGGAGCGCCAGTGGACTACCCTGCGCTTGAGCTTGGCGCGAACTCGGTGACGCTGGGGGACGTCGATAGCGATGGCGACTTGGACATCGTCACGGCTACCAGGGGTTCGCTCTACGTGACAACACCTACCTCGTCCGCATCGGTCTTGCTCAACAACGGTGACGGCAGTTTTGCGCCGCCGATCGATTACGCCTTACCCTTGGGGGCACGATCCGTGGCACTCGGCGATCTTGACGGTGATGGCGACTTGGACATTGCCACCGCGAACTACTATGAGTCCCAACGCTACCCTCGCGCAGCGTCCTTGTCCGTCCTGCTAGGCAACGGCGATGGTAGCTTTGCGCCGCCGGAAGACTCCGCTCTGCCGCGCGGGGAGCACTCGGTCGCGTTGGCCGATGTAAACGGTGATGGCAAGTTGGATCTCGTTACGGCGAACAGGAACTTCTCCGCCTCGGTCTGGCTGGGCAACGGCGATGGCAGTTTCGCGCCGCGGCTTTACAGCTTGCCGGGCGATTCGTCTCAGTTCGCGATCGGCAGCGTCGTGCTCGGCGACGTAGACGGCGACGGCGACCAAGATATCGTCACGGCGCAATACTGGTCGTTCCAGAGTGGATACCCCGGCGAATCGTCCTCCTCGGTTTTCCTGAGCAACGGCGACGGCAGTTTTGCGGCACGGAGGGATTACACCTTGCCGGGGTTGGCGCTGTCGGTGGCGTTGGGCGACGTTGACGGCGATGGCAATCTCGACATCGTCACTGCGAACTGGGGCACGCCGCCGAGCACACGGCCCTCCTTCTCCGTGCTGCTCGGCAAGGGCGACGGCACCTTCACGGGGCCGGTGAATACCCCCAACCCCGGGTTGTCGGGTTCGGTGACTCTCGGTGACGTTGACGGCGACGGCGACCTCGACATGGTAACGGAGTACCGATCACGTCACTCCTCTGGCGTTTCTACTGCGTTTTTGCTGGGTAACGGCGACGGGAGCTTTGCGGCACCGTTGCTCTTCCCCTCCTCCGGGTCAGTGAGGGCGCTGCGTGACCTGGACGACGACGGCGACTTGGACCTTCTTGCGAACAGTTCCGCCTCATCTTCGTCCATCGCAGTCTCTCTCGGCTACGGCGACGGAAGCTTTGCGGCGCCGGTGGATTACGCCCTGCCGGGTTCATCGGGGTTTTCGGTGGCGCTGGGGGATGTCGACAGCGACGGCGACCTCGACGTCGTCACGAGACGATATGGCTCATCCTCGAGTGGTTCCTCGGCTTCGGTCTTGCTGAACCAAGGCGACGCGAGCTTCGGCCCGCGGATCGATTACGCCCTGCCAAGCGACGGGCCTGCCGTGGCGCTCGGCGACGTCGACCGCGATGGCGATCTGGACATCCTCGCGGCAAATCGCTACGCCTCCGCGTCGGTCCTCCTCGGCAACGGGGACGGTACCTTTGCGACGCAAGGCGACCACTCTCTGCCATGGAGCCCACGTGCAGGTTCAATGGCGCTTGGAGACATCGACGGCGATGGCGACCCGGACATCGTTGCAATGTCGCCGGACAACTGGTTATTGTCGGTGCAGCTGAACCGTCTGGATTGAGTGACCATGGCAACCACTTTCGCGTCCCGCGGTCGATTGCGGTCACCATCAAGCGATCCGACGGCCACTACCGCGTGCAGCTCTGGCGAGGACGCGCCGCAACTTGTTGACCACGTGCGCGCATGGATCATCACATGAACAATCCGACCGTTGCCGGGGAAGAGACGGAGCAACCGTCAGCCGCTGACGCCAGGCCGGCGAACCCGTTCCGGTACGTCGTCTCGCCGGGCTTCGCCGGCACCCTTGAGCGTCTCAGAGGCACGCTGCTGCTGACCACCTACCAGGCCGGCAAGCTCATGGCCGTACGCGCGCACACAGGCCGGGTGTCGACCCTGCTGCGCACCTTCGATCGTCCGATGGGCCTGGCGCTGACTGGCGACAAGCTCGCGCTGGGTACCCGCAACGCCGTCTGGTTCCTGCGCAATGCTCGCGACATCGCTCCTCAGCTCGATCCGCCAGGCGCCTTCGACGCCTGCTTCACTCCGCGGCAATGTCACATCACGGGCGACATCCTGGGCCACGAGATGAGCTGGGGATACTCGCCGGAAGCCGGCGTCGGCGAAACTCCGCCGGATGCTCCACCGACCGAGCTGTGGGTGGTCAACACCCGATTCTCGTGCTTGTGCACGCTGCACCCCGACTACAGCTTCATCCCCCGCTGGCGCCCGTCCTTCGTCTCCGCCCTCGCCGCCGAAGACCGCTGCCACCTCAACGGGCTGGCCATGGTTGATGGTCAGCCACGCTTCGTCACCGCCCTCGGGCGCACCGACACGCCGCGGGGCTGGAAGCCCGGCAAGGCCGACGGCGGCGTGCTGATCGACGTGCCAACGAACGAAATCGTCGCCGATGGCTTCGCGATGCCGCACTCGCCACGCTGGCATGCCGGCAGGCTGTGGGTGCTGGACTCGGGCCAGGGCGAGCTGCAGGTGGTTGACCCGAAGACCGGGCAACGCGACACCGTCGTCCGGCTGCCGGGTTACACGCGAGGCCTGGTGATGCACGAGGGCTACGCCTTCGTCGGCCTCTCCCGGATCCGCGAAAAGGCAGAATTCGGCGGCCTGCCGATCGAGACCAGCGGCGAGCCGCTGCAGTGCGGCATCTGGATTGTCGACCTGCGCCGCGGCGTGGCCGTCGAGTTCATGGCCTTCGAGGCGGGCTGCGATGAAGTTTTCGCGGTGGAGGTGCTGCCCGGCATCCGCTGGCCGGCGATCATCGGTTTCAAGCAGGAAACCATCGATGGCATTTTCATCGTGCCACCCACCTGAAAGCGTGCGTACCGGAAACAACCCGTGCCGCGCGACTACGGCCGGCATGATCTCGCGAGCCCACCAACATCTCGCACGCATGAACCCGGAAACCTCCGCCAAGCCGAGTTGAAGGCCGAGCACGGACCATCTGGGTAGGGAACGGCCTATTCTTCAGCCGGAGCATGCCGGCCAATGCGTCCGACGAGCTGCCCCACCGCCTCCGCAAGCGTAAGCTGCCCCATGTCGAGGGTCAGATCGGCGGCCAGCGGCGCCTCGTACGGTGACGAGATGCCGGTGAATTCAGCGAGTTCGCCGCGGCGCGCGCGCGCGTACATTCCCTTGGGATCGCGCGCCTCGCAAACCGCCAGAGAGGTGGCGACGTGCACCTCGAGAAAACGTGCTTCGCCGATAATCGCCCGCGCCGCGGCGCGATCCGCTCGCCAAGGCGAGATGAACGCGGTGATCACGATCAGCCCGGCGTCGTTCATCAGGCGCGCCACTTCCGCAATCCGGCGAATGTTCTCGCAACGGTCTGCCGGCGAGAATCTGAGGTCGCTGTTCAAGCCGTGCCGAACGTTGTCGCCGTCGAGTACGTAACAAGCCCGACCACCCTCGTGCAGCTCACGCTCCAGAGCGAAGGCGAGTGTCGACTTGCCTGCGGCGCTCAAGCCCGTCAGCCAGATGGTCAGTGCCCGCTGTCCGAGCAAGCGCTCGCGGTGGGCACGCGACTGTCATTGATCGCCGTTATGGAGCCACCGATGATCGGCGTAATGGAGCCAGTTTGAAGAGTTAAAAACGGGCTAACTCGGGGCTTAAAGGGTGGCGGATTTTACCTGTTTTTGCGGTGCTGATTTTGGTGCCGTTGGCGCCAATTTTGGTGAGCGGTACGACTCACCATCGAGGGTCAGGCAATAGGCGTTATGGCGCAGGCGATCGAGGGTCGCGGAGGCGAGCAGGCGGTTGGCGGGAAAGGCCTGATCCCACTCGGAGAAATCAAGATTGCTGGTGACGATGGTCGCCGCGCGCTCGTAGCGTTCTGCGATGAGGTCATGGAAATCCTCGTCGGCGGAGGCGCGGAGCGGTTTGAGTCCAAAGTCGTCGACGATCAAAAGTGGAACCCGTGAGAGCGTGGCGATCTTGCGCTCGACGGTGCCGACGGCGCGAGCCGTCGTCAGGGTGGCACACAGCTGAGCCTGGGTAGTGAACAGGACGTCGACGCCCTGACGCACGGCGCAATGGCCGAGCGCTTGCGCCAGGTGGCTCTTGCCCGTGCCGCACGGTCCGACGATGAGGACGGGCGCCTTCTCCTGCAGATAGCGCCCGGTGGCCAGATCATGGATCAAGGCCCGGTTTAGATTTGGCAAGCGCGCGAAGTCGAAACCTTCGAGCGACTTCCCGGAGCGGAACGCGGCGCGGCGCAGCCGCAAGGCGAATTTCGTCTGGTCGCGACGCGCGACCTCATCGTGGATCAAGAGGGACAGGAATTCGGTATAAGCCAATTTCGATTCAATGGCTTGGCGATTTCTCGCCTCGAGCGAACCGAGGATGCCGGAGAGGCGCAACTGCTTGAGATGGGGAGCAAGTTCAGGGATGGGATTCACGATCAGTCCTTCAGGTTGACATAGGCCGGAGGGCCTGGAATTCCCGCGGCCGGGGGTCAAGGTCGGGCAACGCCCGGCGCAGCGAAACCTTGACGCCCGGACGCGGGAGATACGCTTCGCCGTGGCTGAAGACGGCAGAGTGCCGGATTCAGCCATGGAGAACAGCGCGGCGCTCACTGCACCGTGGTCGATGCCGCAAACAAACTGGCGGCATTGCGGGCAAAGCGCCCCGAATGCGGAGTGGGCTCGGGCGCGGTTGCCGCCCAGGTGTCGGCCCGCAAGTCATGACCGCCGGCCAGAATCGTCTTCACCGTGCGGTAGAAGGGCGACTCATGCGCCAGGGCCCGGGCGCACGCGGCGTCCAGGCGGGTGGCGGGGTAGGATTTCTGCAAATGCAGCACGCCTTGTGCCGCACGCAGTCGTTCAACGATGCGGTCGGCGAGCAGACGCTCGATCAACGCGGCGCAGGCCGGCCCAACCCGTACTGCCTGCTCCACGCACCACGCTCGGTCATGGGCAAAGAAGGCTCGGGCGTCGGGCGGCAGATGATCCTTGACGGTCCGCCGCTCACCGGCCTTGAACGCTCGGGCATGCGCGGCGACGGGCTTGAACTCATGATAAATCGTCACCATGCCGTCGCTGGCCTTGAACCAGAGACGCTTGCCGACCAAGGTGAACGAGACGGAATAGTAGGCGCGCTCGAACTGGATATGGCAGTCGGGGTGAACGGTCGCCTGCGACCAGACGCCGAGGTCCGGCGCCACGTCGGGAAGCGGCAGAAGGACCGCACGCTCAAGCGCGAAGAGATCGATCGGCGCCTCGCCGGTGGTGCCATGCCGGCGGGTGCCGGCTTCGTCCATGACCCAGGCTTTGGCTTGGCGATTGAGATCGGCCAGATCGAGGAAGGTCTTGAGCGGCAGAAAGTTGCCCTTGAGGTATTTCACCCCCGACTCGACGATGCCTTTTTTTTGCGGATCATGTGGCGGGCAGGCATCGATCTTGAAGCCGTAGCCCTCGGCGCAATCGGCATACGAGCGTTGAACCTGCGGGTCATGGATGCACGCCTTGATGATGGCGCACTTGGCGTTGTCGATGATGAGTCGTGCCGGAACGGCGGCGAACCATTCGAAGGCGCGACGATGACAGCCGAGCCAGGTCGCCACCGTCTGGTCCCAAACAAACTCGACGTACTGGTGCCGCGAGAAGCAAAGCGTCATGACGAAGGCCCAGGTGCGGCGTGGCCCACCGGCCGGGTGCTCCAGGAACGGGCCGGCACCGAAATCGACCTGGGCCGCTTCGCCGGGGGCGAAGCTCAGGCGGACGGTGGTCTGTGGCGGGATCGCCCGTTTCAACGTGCCGAGCATCCGGCGTACCGCCGAGTAGCTGCCGGTATAGTCGTGTTCGCGCTTGAGCACCGTGTGAATGACGACGCCGGAAACGCCTTGACCCAGCCAAGCCGCGATGCGTTCTCGATGCGCTTCGAGACTGGAAACGGTGGTGGCCGCGCGCCTGGCGGGCGCCAGCCCTTCGGCAATCGTCGCATCGTCGGGGGCGGCCAAGTCGCCGGCGAGCCAACCGCGTGCGCTGGCCAGGGTTCGTAGACTGGCTGCTGTCCGCCGCCCCATGAGGCCACTTCGGGAAATGTCGCGATCAGAGTCGCCTTGCCGCATACGCAGCAGGGCTTGTCGATAGTGGTGCATTTCGATCTTCCTTTTACTCATCACTTCCCTCGGAAAAAAGTCGCCGAGGGTAGCGTTGAATCGGTGAAATCCGAAATGCCCGTTGCTTACTTCTTCAGGGCCCGTGGCCCCAATACGCCGATCATCGTGTGGATCCCATATGCCGATCATGGCCTGGCTCCATTACGCCGATCATGCGCTGGACCCTATACGCCGATCCTCAAGTGGCTCCAATGTGCCGATCGCTGACACGCGACACCTGGCCGTCGTGCCAGACGACTTCGTGCGGGAGCAGCGGGAGTGAGGGTTTGGCAGACATCCGGTGAGTCGCTACGGCGACGCCCGTTCGCCGGGCGGCGACTACGACAGCATGCGCGAACCAAGTCCGCGAGTCATGCTACGAAGAAGCGACGATGGCAGTAGAGTTTCGGTGACAGCAACCCGTTCAGGGCTTGGTCGACCCGAAGAGATCATCCAGACTTCCGGCATCGAGAACCTGATCGAGCCAGCTGTCGATCTGCTCGACGGAGGCGCGAGAGATCTCCTGCAGGACCTCCGCGGGGATCGAACCGAAGCGTCTTCGCAACAGCTTCTGCAGCGCCAGCGCCTCACCCTCTGCCCTGCCCTCGGCCTTGCCCTCGGCCTTGCCCTCGGCCTTGTAGGCATCCGCCCATTCTTCCAGTCGTTCGGCCAACATGACGTTCAGCTCCTGTAGATCATCGACCCGAGGCAAGACGATACGGTATTCCGCTCTGCGCATCAACGTCGCCCGGATCCAGAGGGCGAACGTCCGACGCAGGTCCGGCCGGTCCGCCAGCCATTCGGCCAGCAGGCTCAGAAGGCCGCCGATCGCCTGCGGCGATGCCGGATGTTCGATCCGGAATACCGCTGCGACGAGGTTGCGCAGCGACGCGAGTTCCTGCTCGCCATAGGCATTCTCGTCGATCAGCAGGTACTTCAGCCGCGGCTTGAACTGCTCGACCAGCCCGGGAACCGGCGGGATCAGTTCATGGACATCGGTCACCGCCGACCACCGCCGGCTGCCGTTGTACAGCACGATCGGCAGGAGTGGCGGCAGGCGCCCATCGGCGAGCACTTCGCCCCGCCTGATCAGGTCCTGATAGAGCAGCCCGACATAGACCATCATGCGCAGCGCCATGTACTGGTTGACGCCGCTCTGGAACTCGATCAGCAGGTACAGGTAGACCCATTCGCCGCCAACCCGGACCCGCCAGACGATGTCGTCCGCGCGGTTGCTGAAGTCTTCGGTGACGTAGCTGCCGGGTACTCTCTCGAGCGTGCCGTAGTCGAGCCCATGCAGCCACTCGTCCGGCACGAAGCCGAGAATCAGGTCGCGCACCAGTTCCGGACTGGAAAAGAGGAGCTTGTAGCCCGTGTCGTGCGCGTTGACCATGGCCGAATGGTAGCAGGGCAAGGCGCGTCAGAACATCCCGCCCGGGCCGATCGTGATTACTGCGTTCATCTCGGCTTGGCGAGCGGATCGCGCCGCGGCGCCGGCGATCATCGGCGCAGCACGTTTTCGCGAGGTGCATGTCGCCACCTCGCTGGCGGTTTGCGAGGCGCGCGATCCCAAGGGGATGTACGCACGCGCGCCGCCGCGAACCCGCCGAACTCACCGGCATCGACTGTTTCCGGTACGGACGGTTTCAGACGGGTGGCACGACAATAATGCCATCGATGGCCTCCTGCCTGAAACCGATGGTCTCTGGCCAGCGGATTCGTGTCGGCGTGTGGGAACACATCGCGGCTGACAACCCCCGGGCGGCAGCCAGGATGGATGAGCCTCTCAGCGAAGCGCTCGTCAGGCCGGCTGGATGCCCGATGCTGGGTCGGCCGGGGAAAGCACCGGGCACCTGCGAACTGATCGCGCATGAGAGCCCTCGGGTGCAATCGGAAGTGCGACTGACGCCGGGGCGAGGTGGTTGGCGGTGGCATTCGGCACTAGACAATTGGGCGGAGGTGGGGTAAATAGTGGTGGGTTACTTCACCTTGGAGCGAGACCCATGACAGAAAGGTGGTCGGAAATGGAGGGGCGACTCAAGCCGAGTCGGGGTTTGGAAGAGCGGTTTAGAGATCATCCCGAGCTCCAAGCCAAGATCGAGTCGTTGCTGGCGGTGGTCGAGAATGCGGCCGGCGATGTTGAGAAGGCGGCGGAGGCGGAGCGGCGGGTGACGGAGGAATTGCGGCAGTTGGGCAACGAAGCGTTGCACGGCTGGGCGCGACGGCAAGCGCAGCGGAAGGAAGAAGAGGTGGCGCGACAACCGGGCGTGCAGCGGAAGGAAAAAAAACGTCTATTGGCAGACCCGGTACGGACAGATCGAAGTAGCGGAGCAGGTCTGTTAGTGGCTGCGAAGAACCGCGGATATCTGGCGCGCAAAGATGGCGAAGAATGGTTGACTGTTGAGGTCGACATAAAAAGGGGCCGCTGAGGCCCCTTGAAGTCTGAGCGACCGGCGATGTTCAGAATGGGGGTTCGTCAGGCCAGTCGTCGGCTGTGCTGTGGTTACCGGGAAGTGTTTCGCCCGGACCGGTGCGTTCATCTCGCAGCAGATCGAGGAGCGCGAGGTCGTAGTGGGCCCAGATGCGGTCACGCAGATCTTCGAGCAGTTCGACGACGGCCAGCGCCTGCTCCGGGGTCCAGTCGGCACAGATCAGGAAATCGAGCCCAGCGCCCAGTCCGGAAGGCAGGTGATAAGGCTTCATGCGGCAGCCCCGACGGTGGATCGACGTTTCTGGGTGCGCTGCTCCGTCCGTTCCTGCGCCTCCTTGCGCCGATAGGATTCCCCCTTGATGGCGACGATCTCGGCGTGATGAACGAGACGATCGATCAGGGCGACGGTACAGGCCGCATTGGGGAAGACCTCCGACCACTCGGAGAACGAACGGTTGGTCGTGATCAGCGTGCTGCGGCACTCGTGGCGCCGGTTGACCAGCTCGAAGAGCAGATCGGCGTGGCGGTTCGAATACGACAGATAGCCGACCTCGTCGATCACCAGCAGCGCCGGCGCCGCATAATGACGCAGTCGCCGGCGCAGAGCCGAATCGCTGTCGATCGCTGCCAGGTCGCCGAGGAGCTGACCGGCGGTGGTGAACAGCACCGTATGCCCGGACAGGACGGCCCGGTGTGCGATGTTACGGGCGATCGTCGACTTGCCCAGCCCACTCGCCCCGACCAGAATGGCATTGCTCGCGCTCTTCAGGAACTCCAGGCTCATCAACTCGCTGATCGCTGTCCGATCGCACTGCTCCGGCCAGTCCCAATCGAAATCCGCGAGCGGCTTGAAGCGACCGATGTGCGCCTCGGCGAGACGGCGCTCCAGACTGCGCCGGGCCCGTTCGGTCTCCTCCCAAGTCAGCAAGGGCTCGACCCAAGCGCACTCGGCCAGCTCCGACCAATGCGCCAGCAAGCCGTGCAGATGCAAGGCTTCCGCCCGTTTGCGCAAGGCCTCACTCGGGATCATCGGTCGCCCCCGTCAGCCGGTCGTAGGGTTCCAGCCGATGCGGCCGGACCGGCGTATCGCGGCGCTGCAGGTGCTCGGGCAAGGGGATCTCGACCGGTGGCGGCCGGTCGGTCGCTTCGCGCCGGCGCTCCAGCGCCAGGCGCACCGCATTCAGGTGCGGCACCTGACGGGCCAAGGCCTCCTCGATGCCCGCCCGCAACTCGCTTGCACCGTAGCGATCGAGCAGACGCAACAGCGCCGCCGTGATCGTTCCCAGATTCGCCCCCCGGCCGGCCGCCTGGACGAGCAACTCCCGGCTTTCCGGTACCGCCCGCGTCAGCCGGTCGGTCCCCCGGTGCAGACTCGCTTGGTGCTTCTGTTCGACCAGCGTCGCGATATGGGCGGGATCCTCGATGCACTGCCCCCGGTCATAACTGCGCCGGTGCGTCGCCAGTAGCGTCGGCCCATCGACGATGCGCACTCGCAGCGGGTCGGCGACCACCGTCAGCGTCTGCTGCACCTGCTCCGGCGGCACCGAATAGTCATTCAGGTCGAAGCGCACATAGGGCGTCTTGCCGACCTTCACCGCCACCTGCTCATCGGTCGGATACGCATGCTCCGGCAGCGCCAGCAGATGGGCGGCTTCCAGCGCGAAGGCTTCGCGCACGCTCAGCGAAGGGTCCTCGGGGCAACGCCGGTCCGCCGCCTCTCCCGAACACCAAGCTTCCGCCCGTGCATTGAGGTCCGCCAGATCCAGGAAGCTGCGACCGGCGAAGAAGGCTTCGCGAACATAGCGAATGGCCCTTTCCACGCGCCCCTTCTCATTGCCCCGCGCGATCGCCACCGGGCGAGGCTCGTAGCGATAATGACCGGCGAACTGCAGTAGGGTGGGATTGAAACGGATCGCCTGCCCTTGTCGCTCGAGGACGGCGCTCTTGAGGTTGTCGTACAGCAGCACTCTCGGCAGACCCCTCCAGGCGTCAAACGCTCCGACATGGCCGCGCAGGAAGTTCTCCATGCGCGCATCGAGAAAGAAGCGCAGATAGATCATGCGCGACCACGCCAGCACCATCACGAAAGCCAGCAGTGCCCGGCGAGCGCGGCCGATTTCCAGGTGGCCGAAGTGCCCCCAATCGACCTGTGCCTGTTCGCCGGGCAGCGTCGAGAGCCGCAGGTAGGCTTCCGCCTTCGGTCGCGGACGATGCAAGGCGACCAGATGACGAAAGTGATCGGGACCGCCGGAGTAGCCGCGTTCCTTGACCATGACGTACAGCCGCCTGGCCGTCAGGGTCGGAAACTGCGCCAGGGTCGCGTGGATCAAGGGCAGGTAGGGGTCGATGCGGGAAGGCCGCGGCGCGATGCCGGTGCGTGGCAGACCCGCCTGCGTCAGGACACGCCGGACGGTGCCATGATGGACGCCCAGCTGGCTGGCGATGGTGCCGATGCGCCAGCGCTCGGCATGGTAGTAGCGCAGAATCTGCGCTTGCGTATCAGTGGAAATGCTCAACTCGGGTTCCTCTTCGATCAGGTGAGATAGCGGATGGAACCCGGCAGCTGCCCAGGAAGCCCTGCCTGAGCCAGCCCGAACAGCGCATCCCGCAGAAATGGCAGCGCACCGTCCGGGAAGGGGCGGTCGAACCGACTGCCGCCGGTTCCGGGCCCACTGCCGAGTTCGCCGGCAGTAAATCATCTGGTGCCGGTGGCATAGAACCCTGATGCGTCACATTCTGCTGACGCAGCCGGTAACGGCGGTTTCTTTCGGCATGCTTGAGGCGGCCATTCCGGCTCTTCTGGTAACGGCGGCCGGCTGCCTGGAGGGAAGCGCGGCGGGCCGCCTCGGCGCAGCCAGCAGCACAGTAGATCTGGCCCCGGTCGCAGCGGCTGCAGACGACGACCTGGGTGCGGCAGCAATGGCACAGGAAGAGTCGGCCGGTGGCTTCCATTGGCGGTTCCCGTCACGCCAATGAGCTATCGACAGGAAGACGCCGCTCGTGAAATACTCTCCCTGCACCCGTGCCCAGCACGGTGTGGGGCACGACATCGGCGTGGACTTTGCGGGTTTGGCCGGTGTCGTGCCCGTTCTCCTTGGCGGGTCCTTTTTACCGCATCGCGAGCGGGCTTATCATCCCCGCCTGCAACCCTTGGCCGCATCCGCGGCAGGTTTCCCCGATGGCCGCCGCGCGGCAGGAGGGCGCGTCTCCAGTCGCCCTTCGGGCTCCTTCCGACGCGCCCTCCTGCCGCACCATCGGTCGCCCAGCCGCCCCGAAACCCCAATCCGTCTCGACCATGGACCATCCCTCCCCGGTCACATCCTCGACCGCTCGCAGCCAGTTATCGGCGCTTCTTGACCACCATTGACACAGGTCTTCCGGCAAGGGACGCGCGGGCCGGAGATCCGGCCATTCACGCGTTCGGCGGAGGTGGTCTGCCGGGGCTGCTCGGAGCCGCTGCAGCGAGCGATCGTTGATTTCGGGGCGGACGCGCCCGCGGCGCGCATTCCGCAGAAGCTGAAAGAGCACTACGGTATCGAGGTGTCCGCCAGTACGTGCTGGCCGATCGTCTTGCGGCATGCCGCGACGATCGACGAGCGCCCGAAAGCGGCGGCAAAAATCCCGGCACGAGACGGCGTAGAGCAGTTGATCGGCGAGATCGATGGGAGCATGATTCCCGTCGTGGAGACGGCCGAATCGGACGACCAGAGCGCGAAAGTGGACCGCCGCAAGACCCGCCGGGTGGGCTGGAGGGAAGCGCGTTTGAGTCTGGTCCATGCGCCGGGCTCCGTCACCCCGGTGTTCGGCGCCACCGTGGGCCCGCCCGACCAGGTCGGAGAGACGCTGTTGCGCACGGCGGTTCAGGCCGGACTGGGGCGTAAGACCAAGGTCCATGCGGTCAGCGACGGCGCCGCATGGATTGCGGATCAGGTGAGTGAGCAATTCGGACTGCAAGGCCACTTTCTCGTCGATTTCTACCATGTCTGTGACTACCTGACGGCCGCAGGGGACACGATCGCCGGCACGGCGGCGAGGGCTTGGCTGGAAACGCAGAAGGATCGGCTGAAACAGAACCGCCTCCAGGACGTCGTCGAGGAACTGCAGCGATTCGTCGAGGACGACACCGTTCCCGATGCCAACGCCCCGGTGCGCGCGGCGCATCGCTATCTCACCAATCGCCCGGGGCAGTTCAACTATCAAGACGCGCTCGTGGCCGGGCTGCCAATAGGGTCCGGCGAAATCGAAAGCGCACACCGTTACCTCATCCAGGACCGTCTCAAGCGGGCCGGCGCTTGGTGGAAACTGAAAAACGCCAAGCACATGCTGGCGCTGCGTGTCTGCCGCGCCAACCAGGAGTGGGACCGCTATTGGCAGTCCACACGTCAACAGGCCGCCTGATCCACAGTCGCACTTCCGATTGCACCCAGAGCCCTCGCCTGGTCTGCGAGCTCGAGCGGGAAACGATATGGGTCTTGTCGCTGGTCCACAGATCCCGGGAATGGCCGCCACGGCGTGACTGAAAAGGACATCCGTGCCTGGGCAACCTGATCCCGACATCCATTCCGACCGAATGGCCCGCGGCCAGCGCGCAGGCCCCGCGTGCAGCAAGGCGATCTCGAAGAGTCGCTTGTGCTGCTTCTGCACCACAGGCCTCGAGGCGTCCGAAGTCCAGCACAAGCGTGTGCGGCCAAGTCCCGGTGCGACGATTGTTTTTGATTCGGCGCCAATGCCGGCGGGCACCAGCAGCGATGGCCGGGGCTTCACCGTTCAACCCGCGTGCGGCATCCGCGGGACCACCGGATTCGATCGACGCTTCTTCGCCGTGGCCCGACCGCCGGCGGGCCACGGCGGGACCGCGAAACGACCGACTAGGTCCGCACCAAGCCAACCGGCAGGCCGTCGGAAAACATCTCGGCGATCTCCTTCAGCGCAGTCTGCAGCAGTTCCTCGACGACCGGATGATAGAACGGCAACTGCAACAGACTTTGCGCCGTCTCGCCGCGCTGGATGGCCCAGGCCAGCAGATGGGCAATGTGTTCGCCGCCGGTCGCCACCATGGCAGCGCCGAGCAGCTTGCCGTCACGCGCATCAGCATAGACGCGCAGCAGGCTGTCTTCCCCTCCGAGGATTCTGGCGCGCCCGTTGCTGTCCCCGCCCGCGCTGCCGATAACGATGGATTGCGCGTCCAACTGGTCGAGTCGTGCACCGACGGCGGCCACATCCGGATCCGAGAAAGCCATGCCGAGCGGCACCTTGCGCCGGAACCTGGTGATGTCGCTGCGCGCCGCGTTGTAACCGGCGATCGCGCCCTCGTCGGCTGCCTCGTGCATCAGCGGCCGGTCGCCAGTGGCGTCACCGGCGATGAACACGGGCAAGGCGCCGATCTGCATCGTCGCCGGATCGAACTTCGGCAAGCCGCGTCCGTCGACCTCGATGCCTGCCGCCGCGAGGTTCAGGCCGTCGACATTCGGCCTCCGTCCGAGCGCGGCAAGCAACAGATCGACGCGGGCCACGCGCTCACCGGAGCACATCAGCACCTCGTCCCCGCTGGTCGACACCGACACTTCGCGGCCCAGCCAGATGGTGATTTCGCGCATGAAGCGGCCAACTGCTCGCTCGCCGATCACTGGGTCGACGATGCCGGCCACCGTATTCGCCACATCGGCGCCAATCACTTCGACGCCAAGGCGTGACAACGCCAGTCCCATTTCCAGCCCGATCGCCCCGAGGCCGAGCACGCCAACGCGCTTGGGCAAGACCGGCAACTCGAAGAGCTGCTCGGTCGTCAGCGTTCGTTCAGCCACTGTCGCCAGCCAAGCCGGCACAACCGGACGCGAACCGGTGGCGATGACCACAGCCCCGGCGCGGACGATCTGGACATTCTCCCCAAGACTTACTTCGAGCACGCCCGCTTCGCGAAAACGCGCCGGGCCCTCGAGCAGAAAGTCTCCGGCCATCGAACGCGCCGCCTTTTCCGGCCGGCTGGCGAACTGGTCACGCTGCTCACGCAGTGCAGCCCACAGTCGGGCCGTATCGAGACTGAGCGCATCGAGGCCATCGACTCCTGCAATCTCCTTGCGCGCAGCCCACAGGCGGCCGGCATGCAGTGCCACCTTCGACGGCATGCAACCGACCCGGGCACAGGTGGTGCCGAGCGGGCCGTGATCGATCAGCACGAAGGAGCGGCCCGCCTGGCGGACTTCGCGCATCGCGTACAGGCCGGCGCTACCGGCACCGATGATGGCAACGTCGGTTCGAATTTCAGGTTTCATGGCAATCCGCTTCCATCGACGAGGGACGGCGACGGCTTCGCGGCTTGGCAGAAGCGGCGCTCGAACCGCTGCGATCAGGCCAGCGGGTGGCGGCGGACGATGGTTTCACGACGCTCGGGACCGGTCGAGACGATGTCGATCGGCACGCCGCAGAGCTCCTCGATCCGCTCGAGATAGGCCCGTGCCGTCGTCGGCAGGGCATCGATCGTCGCTGCGCCGACCGTCGACGCCGACCAGCCGGGCATGCTCTCGAGGATCGGCTGGCAGTTGGCGACTTCGTCGGCGCCCATCGGCAACAGCTCGACGCGCTTGCCGCCGAGGGCATAGGCGGTGCAGATGCGCAGTTCGTCGAGGCCGTCGAGGACATCGAGCTTGGTGATGCACAGGCCGCTGACACCGTTGATCTGGATCGAGCGCCGCAGCGCGGCCAGGTCGATCCAGCCGCAGCGCCGTTTGCGTCCGGTGACGGTACCGACCTCGCGGCCTCTCTGCGACATCTGGTGACCGGGCTGTCCCACGCTTTCGATGTCGAGCTCGCTCGGGAAGGGGCCGCTGCCGACACGCGTGCAGTAGGCCTTGGTGATGCCGAGAACGTAATGCAGCATCCCGGGCCCGATTCCGGAGCCGGCCGCCGCCTGCCCGGCAACGCAGTTGGACGAGGTGACGAAGGGGTAGGTACCGTGGTCGATGTCGAGCAGCGCTCCCTGCGCGCCCTCGAACAGGAGGTTCTTGCCCGCCTGGTTGAGTGCGTGCAGAGCCGCCGAGACGTCTCTGACGAGCGGCTTGATCTCTTCGGCGTCGGCCAGAACCCGCGCCAGGACGCTGTCGCAATCGACAGCGGCAGCGTTCAGATAGCGGGTCAGCACGAAGTTGTGATAGTCGAGGTTCTCCCGCAGCTTGTCCGCCAGACGGTCCGGGAAGAAGAGGTCATAGACGCGCAGTGCACGCCGCGCGACCTTGTCTTCGTACGCCGGACCGATCCCCTTGCCAGTGGTACCGATTCGCAGGTCGGCGCAGCGGGCGGCTTCGCGCGCGTTGTCGAGCGCCGCGTGATAGCCGAGGATTAGCGGGCAGCCGGGGCTGATCCGCAGGCGCGAGCGGACGTCGATGCCGCCAGCCTCGAGCAGGCCAATCTCGCTCAGCAGGTGATGGATGTCGAGCACGACGCCGTTGCCAATGAAACACTCGACGCCTTGGCGGACGATCCCCGACGGCACCAGGTTGAGCTTGTAGACCTGTTCGCCGACGACCAGCGTGTGGCCGGCGTTGTGGCCGCCCTGAAAACGGACGACGCCGCCCGCATGATCGGTGAGCCAGTCGACGATCTTGCCCTTTCCCTCGTCGCCCCATTGCGTTCCCACCACCACCACGTTCCTGGCCATCAGACTGATCCGTCCCCATCGATGTTCGCGAGCAACCACTGCCCGTCATGCTCCACCAGCCGCCGGTCGCACGCTGGTCCCTCGCTGCCGTTCTCGCCCGGCAGCAATTCGACAACCACTGCACCCTCTGCGCGCAGCGCGGCGATCGCCTGCGCCAGGGTGCTGCCTGCCGCCGCGCACGGGGCGAGGATCGCGCCCGGCTGAGGCGAGCTTGCCCGCAGCCGGGCCAGCTCGCGCAGGTCGAGCGAGAAACCGGTCGCCGGCCGCGCTCGGCCAAAGACACTGCCGACGCCGTCGTAACGGCCGCCACGGGCGATCGCCGTCGAGTAGCCCGGGCAATAGGCGGCGAAGACGACACCATTGTGATAGTGGTACCCTCGCAGGTCGGCGAGATCGAAGGAAAGTGGCAGATCGGGGAGCGAGACCTGCAATTCCTGCAGCGTCGCCAACGCGGCGACGATCCCCGGCAAGGGGGGCAGTTCCCGCCTCGCGCGAGCCAGGATGTCGACGTCGCCGTAGAGTTCCGGCAGCACGAGCAGTGCGCTGCGCCAGGGCTCGTCGAGACGGCGGCAGGTGTCGGCCAGACCGGGCAGATCCTTGCCCTGCAGCAACAGCAGCAGGGTCGCTTCGAGTTCGCCGTCGACACAGGCGGCTGCGGCCAGGGCGCGAAAGACGGCGACATGGCCAAGGTCGATGCGCGCCGCGCTGACCTCGGCCGCGGCCAGCGTGGCGGCCATCAGCCGAATGACCTCACGGTCGGCAGCGACGCCGGCGTGACCGTAGAGCTCGGCCCCGAGCTGTATCGGCTCGCGGCTGGCACCGAGCGCCGCGGGCAGCGTGTGCAGCACGCTGTCGCAATAGCACAGGCGGGTGACACCCTGCCGGTTGAGCAGATGGGCGTCGATCCGCGCCACCTGCGGCGTCATGTCGGCCCGCACGCCGAGGGTGCGGCCGGAGAGCTGATCGACGAGCTTGAAGGTGCGCAACCGCAGATCCTGGCCGGAGCCGGTGAGCAGCGACTCGAGATGCTCGAGCAACGGCGGCAGGACCAGTTCGTAGCCATGCACGCGAAACAGGTCGAGCAGCCGGCGGCGCATGGTCTCGATGCGCGCGGCCTCGGCCGGCAGGGCGTCGGCGATGTGCTCGGGCAGCAGCCAGTTCATCGGAAGATCATCAACAGCACCAGCCCGACGAGCATCGAGGTCAGCCCGACGAAACGGATCTGCCCATCGCTGAAGCGGATGAGGCGACGGAAGGTCTCGCGCCAGGTGGATGGGGCGACGAAGGGTAGCAGTCCCTCGACCACCAGCATCAGGGCCAGCGCCAGCAGCAGGTTGTCGATCATTTGCCGGCTTTGTCGCCGCCGCGGCCCATGCTCTTCATGTACTTGAAGAAATCCGAATTCGGCTCGACGACGATCACGTCGTTCTTGCCCTTGAAGCTGTTGCGGTAGGCTTCGAGACTGCGATAGAAAGCGTAGAAGTCGGGATGGTTCTCGAAGGCCTGGGCGTAGATCGCGGTCGCTCGGGCATCGCCCTCACCCTTCATCTTCTGCGCATCGCGATAGGCTTCGGCAACGATCACCTCGCGCTGCTTGTCGGCGTCGGCACGAATCTTCTCCGCTTCGGCAAAGCCCTGTGAACGCAGTTCGTTGGCCACCCGCTTGCGCTCGGCGTCCATCCGGCGGTAGACCGAATCGCTGACGTCGCTCGGCAGTTCGACCCGCTTGACGCGCACGTCGACGATCTGGACGCCGATCTTGCGTGCGTCGAGGTCGGCCTTCTCGCGCATCTGCTCCATGATCTTGTTGCGCTCACCCGAAACGACATCATGCACGGTCCGCTTGCCGAACTCCTCGCGCAGGCCGGCATTGACGGTCTGTGACAAGCGCGTCTTGGCACGCCCCTCGTCGCCGGCCACCGAGATGTAGTAGAGCTTGGGATCGACGATGCGCCACTTCGTGAAGGAGTCGACCAGGACGTTCTTCTTTTCCGAAGTGATGAAACGCTCCGGCTCGGGATTGTCGAGCGTCAGGATGCGACGGTCGAAGTAGCGCACGTTCTGGATCAGTGGCCACTTGAAGTACAGTCCGGGCTCCTCGATCACTTCGCGAATCTCGCCGAGCTGGAAGACGATCGCGCTTTGCCGCTGGTCGACCGTGAAGATGGTCGCACCGAGCAGGACGAGGACCGCAACGAACGTGCCGACGATGAAGTTCATTCCGCCTTTCATCAGCGGGCCTCCCGATCACGCTGACGCAGCGTCTCGCGCGAACGCGTATCGCCCTTCTCGACGACCTGCGGCGGCACTTCGTTGGACACCGCAGGCGACGGCCGCGATGGCTGCGGCGCTTCCGGAGCGCCGCCGGCAGGCGCCGCCGCCACTGCTCCGGCCGCCTGCATCAGTTTGTCGAGCGGCAGGTAGAGCAGATTGCCCTGCCCCTTGGCATCCACCAACACCTTGCTGGTGTTCGAATAGACCTGCTGCATGGTTTCGAGATACATCCGGCTGCGTGTCACCTCCGGTGCCTTGGCATACTCGCTGACGATCTGCCGGAAGCGGCTGGCATCACCCTCGGCGCTGAGGGTGACGCGCTTCTGGTAACCCTCCGCTTCCTCGAGCAGCCTCGCTGCCGTGCCGCGAGCCTTCGGAATCACGTCGTTGGCGTAGGCCTGGCCCTCGTTCTTCTGCCGCTCGCGGTCCTGCGACGCCTTGACCGCATCGTCGAACGCCGCTTGCACCTGTTCCGGCGGCTGTGCGTTCTGCATCGTCACCTTGGAAATCAGGATGCCGGTCTGGTAACGATCGAGGATCTCCTGCATCAGCTTCGCCGCCACCGCGGCAATCTGCTCGCGCCCCTCGTAGAGCACGAAATCCATCCGGTTCTTGCCGACGATCTCGCGGATGGCCGTTTCCGCCACCTGCATGACGGAGTCGTCGGGATTGCGATTGTTGAAGACGTAGTCGACCGGATCGTTGAGGAACCACTGAACCGCAAACTGGATGTTGATGATGTTCTCGTCGTCGGTGAGCATCAGTGCTTCCTTGAGCACCTTGTTCTTCTCACTGCCACGGTAGCCGATCTCGACCGTGCGCACGCCGGAAACGTTGACCAGTTCATGCGACTGGATCGGATACGGCAGCCGCCAACGCAGGCCGGGGTCGGTACTCTCCTTGTAGCGACCGAACTGCAGCACCAGCCCGCGCTGCGAGGCGTCCACGATGTAGAAACCACTCGCCAGCCAGACGACGACGACGAGCGCCAGCAGCAGACCGATGCCACCACCGAGAAAACGCGGGTTGAATTGTACCGGCGGCCGATCGCCACCCCGATCACCGCCGCGATCGCCACCACCGCCGCGCTTGCCGTCGAATATCCCCGACAGGCGGCGATTGAGGTCGCGCCACAACTGCTCGAGGTCCGGTGGCCCTTGGTTGGGGCGACGGCCGCCGCCATCATCACCGCCGCGGTTGCCCCACTGCGGGTCATTCAGCGACATCAACACGCCAAGGCTAGAAATCATGGGGAACCATCCGAATCAAGATGCTTATCCACAGCCTGCAGGACCGCCGCACCAGAAGCGCCCCGGCTGGTCCCGCCCGTCTTCAACAGAGCGATCTCGGCCAGCGCTGCGCGCAGCAGGGGCAGCCCCTGACCGCCGATGGCGCTGACGCGAACGCGCCGGATTCTACCATACTCGTCCCGCTCGACCGAAGGCGGCAGGCCGGTGAGATCAAGCTTGTTGAGCACCATCAGTTGCGGCACGCCAGCCGCCCCGATCTCGACCAGCACCTGGTTGACGTCCGCCACCTGGTCGTCGCGCGCCGGACTCGCCGAGTCGACGACGTGCAACAACAGGTCCGCCTCCGCCGTTGCCTCGAGTGTCGCATGGAAGGCCGCAACCAGCGAATGCGGCAGCTTGCGGATGAAACCGACGGTATCCGAAAGAACGATGTGCCCTGCCTCAGGCAACCAGAGCTTGCGTGTCGTCGTGTCGAGCGTGGCGAACAACTGGTCTGCGGCATAGACGCCGGCATGCGTCAACGCATTGAACAGGGTCGACTTGCCGGCGTTGGTATAGCCGACGAGCGAGACATTCAGCAGTTCGCCGCGTGCCCGCGCCTTGCGCTGCACCCCGCGTTGGCGCTCGAGGCGGGCCAGGCGTCCCTTGAGCGTGCGCACGCGGATGCCGAGCAGGCGGCGGTCGGTCTCGAGCTGCGTCTCACCCGGGCCGCGCAGGCCGATGCCGCCCGTCTGCCGCTCGAGGTGGGTCCAGCCACGCACCAGACGGGTTGCCAGATGCTCGAGCTGCGCCAGTTCGACTTGCAGCTTGCCCTCGGAACTCTTCGCCCGCTGCGCGAAGATGTCGAGAATGAGGCTGGTCCGGTCGATGACGCGGCACTGCAACGCCCGCTCCAGGTTGCGCTCCTGGGCAGCACTCAGTTCATGGTTGAAGATCACCAGTTCGGCCGCATGCGCCGCCAGCTCGGCTGCGATCGCCTCGACCTTGCCCTTGCCGGCATAGGTCGCCGCATCGGGAGCATGTCGGCGACCCTGCACGACCGCGCACACTTCGGCACCTGCCGACCTCGCCAGCAGACAGACTTCTTCGATCTGCTCGGCGAGATCATCGCCGCCGAAGTCGAGCTGAACGATGATCGCGCGCTCGACGCCGGACCGGCGTTCAGCTCCCGCCATTGTGGTGCGCCGACGTCAACAGGCGGGCACTGCCAGGCATTCCCCGTCCGGTCGCACGCGCACGGCGACGCGCAGCCGGATGGCTGCGTGCCAGCACGACGACAGACCGCTCACCCCTCGTCGGTCTCGTGCTGCAGGGTGATCGGCCGCGACGGCACGACCGTCGAGATGGCGTGCTTGTACACCATCTGGGTGACCGAGTTCTTGAGCAGGACGACATACTGATCGAAGGAATCGATCTGTCCCTGCAATTTGATGCCGTTTACGAGGTAAATCGAAACCGGTACGCGCTCGCGCCGCAGCGTGTTGAGAAACGGGTCTTGTAGGAGTTGCCCTTTGTTTGTCATCCTTGAAGCTCCATCCTGATGGGGTTTGCGTTGTTGAGGTTCGAGAATAATTGATTTTCTCGCCGCATGCCAGCGCGGGCGAGACAATCGATGACGCGGCGCCGCCGGCCTGGGCTTTCAGCACTTCCTTTGCGGCACGGTCACGGGTAGCATGACTGCCACTCAACCACCCGCGAGGCAATGCGCATGGACCTGGAAACCATCGACTGGGGTGCCGTCGCCCTCGGCATCAGTGTCGCTGCCGGACTGCTGTGGGGCCTGGTTTTCTTTCTGCGGCAGAACCGAAAGGATCTCGAAAGCCTCAATCGGACGCTGCGCGACGAGAGCGACGAGAGCGACCAGGCCGGGGACAACCCGCCAGGTTCGACCTGAAAACCACACGCCCGAGCCAGTCGGCCGCCAACCGTCAGCGACGCCCGCAGCAGGGTACCGGATCAGTGGCGCTCGAGGAAGGCCTCGAAGTCGGCCAGCGGCAACGGCCGGCTGAACAGATAGCCTTGATAGGCGTGACAGCCGTGCCCCGCCAGGACGTCGCGCTGGGCGACCGTCTCGACACCCTCGGCGATCACCTCCAGGCCGAGGCTGTGCGCCAGCGCGACGACCGTGCGTGCGATCGCCTCGTCATTGGCGTCGCTGAGCAGATCGCGGACGAATGACTGGTCGATCTTCAACTGGTCGAGCGGCAACCGCTTGAGGTACGACAGCGACGAGTAGCCGGTGCCGAAGTCGTCGAGCGAGAAGCCGACTCCGCGCGCCTTCAACGCAGCCATCTTGGCGATGATGTCCTGCACGTTGTCGAGCAGCATGCTCTCGGTGAGTTCCAACTTGAGGTTGCGGGGACTGGCACCAGCCGCGTCGAGAGCGGCCAGCACCTGGTCGACGAAGTTCGGCTGCCGCAACTGGCGTGCGCTGACGTTGACCGAAAGCGAAAATTGCGACAGGCCTGCCCTTGCCGACCAGACTGCGATCTGAGCACAGGCGGTCTGCAGGACCCACTGGCCCAGAGGAAGGATCAACCCGGTTTCTTCGGCGATGGGGATGAACTCGCCCGGCGAGACCAGGCCGCGCTGCGCGTGTTGCCAGCGCAGCAGCGCCTCGGCGCCGAGCAGCCGGCCATCCAGGCCGACCTGCGGCTGATAACAGAGGAAGAACTCGCCCGCCTGCAGCGCCTGCCGCAGATCCCGCTCGAGTGCAGCGCGTGCGCTGACCACCGCCTGCATCCGGGGATCGAAGAAGCGCAGGGTGTTGCGTCCCATCGCCTTGGCCTCGTACATCGCCAGATCGGCCCTCTTCATCAGTTCGTCGATGTCATCCTGTTGTCCGTCGAAGAGCGTCACGCCGACACTCGGCGTGTTGTGGTACTCGTGCTCGCCGAGATCGTACGGCCGGTTGAGAACGGCGAGGATCTTTTCGCCAACGATCCGGCACTGGCTTGCCGCATCCTCCTTCCGCGCTCCGAGGTCCTCTAGCATGACCACGAACTCGTCGCCCCCCAGACGGGCAACGGTATCGCGTTCCCGCACACAGTCGCTCAGCCGGCGGGCAACCTGCTGCAGCAGGAGGTCCCCCTTTTGGTGGCCGAGCGTGTCGTTGAGCGTCTTGAAGTTGTCGAGGTCGATGAACAGCAGGGCGCCCTGTCGATTCCGACGCGCGCTTGCCGCCATGGCGATGCGCAGGCGGTCATGCAACAGGCGCCGGTTCGGCAGGCTGGTCAGCGCATCGTAGAAGGCGAGTTGCTTGATCTCCTCCTGCGTCGCCTTGCGCAGTGTGATGTCGGTGAGCATCGAGACGTAATGGGTGACCCGGCCGTGGCTGTCGTTAACCGCCGAAATCGTCAGCCACTCGGGATAGATCTCGTCATTCTTGCGCCGGTTCCAGATCTCGCCCTGCCAGGCGCCGGTACGCGCCAGACTCTCGCGCATGGCCGCGTAGAAGAGCGCGTCGTGACGGCCCGAACGCAGGAGTCTGGGCGTCTGCCCGACTGCTTCGGCGGCACTGTAGCCGGTGATGGTGGTGAAGGCCTGGTTGACGCGCAGGATGATCCCGTCGGCGTCGGTGATGAACATCCCCTGCTCCGACTCGAATGCGGTAGCGGCGATCCGCTCCCACTGCTCGGCCTGGCGACGATCGGTGATGTCATGTGACACGACGACGATGCGTCGTGGCTGCCCCTGCTGATCCCGGATCACCCGGCCGACGGAGTGCATGTGCCTGACGCCGCCATCCCGCCGCAGCAGCCGGTACTCGATCGCCTGCCCGGCACCGCTGCGCACCGTCTGGCGAAAGACCTCCTGCACCCGCTCCCTGTCGTCGGGATGGATGTCGGCAAAGGAGTCGGTGCCGGGAAGTTCGCTGGTGTCACCAAAGAACTGCCGGTACGAAGGACTGTTGTAGAGCCGGCGCCCCTGCAGGTCGAGGACGGCGATGTGCTCGCCGATGCTCTCCGAAATCAGCTGAAAGAACTCCTTCTGCTCACGCAGCGATGCTTCCAGCTCCTTCCTCTCGGTGATGTCCTGGGTCGTCCCGAGGCTGCGCACCGCCCGGCCATCCGCGCCAAACTCTACTTCCGCCCGCTGCGCCACCCAGCGCACGCCGCCGTCGGTGATGATGCGCAACTCGCTGTCGAAGGGCTCCCCACGAAGTGCCGCCTCGGTGTACTGCTGCAGGCTGCCACGATCATCCGGATGTACCAGCTTCATGAACCCGGCCAAGCTACCGGTCGAGCCCTCCGGCACGCCAAAGATGCGACAGGCCTCTGCCGACAGGCGAATCGTGCCGCTCGACAAGTCGTAGATCCAGCTGCCGACATGCGCCACCCGCTGTGCCCGACGCAGTTCGGCGGCGTTCGCCAGCAGTTCGGCGCTGCGTTGCTCGAGATCCTGGCCGAGGCGCCGCACGTCGGCGATCCGCCTCTGGTACGCGCGGCGGAGGAAGCGGATCAGCAGCAGCGCGACGACGATCGCCGCCAGCTGGATCAGGGCAAGCATCATTGCCGGCGTCGGTGGCTGAGGTGGCAACCAGTGCAGCAGCTCAGCCAGCAGCAAGGCACTGACCAACACGCCGGTCAAGGTGGCCAGAGCGAGCGCTGCCCACCCTCCTAGAAGCCAGCCACCGGTGATGATCAGAAGCGGATAGAGGATCACCAGCGAGCCACGCAAGCCGCCATAGGACAGGGTGATGCCGACGACAGCAAGCCAGGTGCCCCAGACGAGGACGGCGAGGGAAGCGCGCAGGTTCCCGACCGCGAGAAAGCGCAGCGTCGCAGCCGCGACGACGATCAAGGCAGCCGGTCCGAGCGAGCGCAGAGGCTGCTCCGGAATCAGCAGCAGAATGGTTGCAAGCACTCCGCAGGCCGTGAGCAGGATCGCCCAGCCCGTATATTTCAGGAAGGCGATCGACGGCGCCCAGTACAGCGGCTGATCATCGTCACCACCGACAGGGGCGGTCGCCGGCGCGGGCGAGCGGTTCTCTTCTGCACGGCTCGCCGATTTGCTGACTGCCACGCGTCAGGCTCCCGCAGCTTCGGTCACTACCCGGAAGAACCGGTAGCAGTTGCGCCCGGCCTTCTTCGCGTAATACATCGCCGTATCGGCATTCTTCAGCAACTGGCCGACGTCCTCGCCGTGCTGCGGGTAGACGGTGATGCCGATGCTGACCGAGATGGCGATCGCGTGCGGACCGATCAGGAAGGGCCGCCTGAGTGCCGCCAGTACCTTGTTGGCGACCAGAACGGCATCCATCGCCCGTTCGAGCTGCGCCAGCAGGATCACGAACTCGTCGCCACCGAGACGCGCCACGGTATCCGTTTCGCGCGGCACACAGGATTTCAGGCGCAGGGCCACCTCCTGCAGCAACAGGTCGCCGACGTCGTGCCCGAGCGTGTCATTGACCGGCTTGAACTGGTCGAGATCGAGGAACATCAGGGCAAGCGTCGCCCGGTCCCGGCGCACCTGCGCCAGCGCCTGCGCCAGGCGATCGCTGAGCAGCGCGCGATTCGGCAGATCGGTGAGCTGATCATGGTGGGCGAGGTGCTGGACGCGCTCCTCGCTTGCCTTGCGCTCAGAGATGTCCTGCTTGATGGCGACGAAGTGCTGGATGCGGCCGTTGATGTCGGTCACCGGCGAGATCGTCAGCGCTTCGTCATAGAGGCTGCCGTCCTTGCGCCGGTTGACGAGCTCGCCGCTCCAGACCCGTCCGTCGAGAATCGTCTCCCACATGCGCTGATAGAACTCTTGGTCCTGCTGGCCGGCGTTGAGCATTTCGCTCGGCCTGGTTCCCACGGCGTCTGCCAGGCTGATGCCGGTCATCCGGGTGAACGCCGGGTTGGCCCACACCACCGTCGCATCGACATCGGTGATGACGATGCCGTTGGCGGCGGAGTTCAGCGCCGCCTCGAACAGGCGCAGGCGTGACTCGAGCTTCTGGCGCACGACGGCATGCCGGATCGCACGCCCAAGCCCGTCATGTTCGAACTGTCCCTTGACCAGGTAATCCTGCGCGCCGGCCTCCAGAGCCGCCGCCGCCAACTGATGGTCGTCGGCCCCGGTGAGGACGATGATCGGTACGTCGGGCACCACCGAGCGCATCATCTGCACCGTCGCGATCCCAGCCGAATCGGGCAGCGAGAGGTCGAGCAGGACGACATCGGGTCTGGCGGCCGTCGCCATGCGCACGCCATCGACCAGCGTCGACGCCCATGCCAGCGGCTCGCGGTCGCCGAGGCGGAGCAAACCGGCGCGGCGGATGCTCGCCTGGATCAGGCCAAAGTCGCCTGCGTCATCCTCGACCACCAGGATCGAGACTTGCGGCGTCGACTCGCTCATTTCCTCTTCTCCATGCCATAGACCGCCGTGGTGACCTTGTTGCCATTGTGCGCCAGCAATGCCTCCCGTGACCAGTGCTCGCCGAGCCGCCGGATATCGTCGATGAACACGCCGACATCGGCGGTCTTGACGATGTAACCAGCGGCGCCGAGACGACGGGTGGCAAGCACGTCCCGTTCGACTGCCGAGGTGCTCAGGACGACGACCGGAATACTGCGCAGCGAGTGATCATCCTTGATCTCGGTGAGGAACTCCCGTCCATCCATGCGCGGCATGTTGAGGTCGAGCAGGATCAGGTCAGGGCGTCTCGCCGACAGGTAGCGACCCCCCTGCCGGCGCAGATACTCAAGCGCCTCGCGTCCATCGACGACATGCTCGACCTCCGCCTCGACCCGGCTTTCACGCAGCGCGACACGCAACAGATGGGCGTCCGCCGGCTCGTCCTCGACGAGCAGGATCAGCATCCGCACACCCCGGCCGTCACTCGCGCCGGTCGCGCCCGTCGCCGTCGCCAAGGGGCCGCTCATGTCGCACCACCGACGCCTGTCGGCGGCTCGGCCGCCGGCAGCTGCAGCGCCAGTCGGCAGCCGCCACCCGGCGCCTCCTCGATCCACGCCTGGCCGCCGCAGCTCTCGGCAACGCGACGGACGATCGCCAGCCCGACACCCGTTCCCTCGCCGCTCGACGACAATCGTTCGAACACGCGGAAGACGCGCCCACGATACGCCTCCTCGACGCCGGGGCCATTGTCGCTGACGTGGTAGACGACCCACTCGCCACGGCGCTCGCCGGAAATGTCGATGCGCAGCGCCTGCGTACCGCGGCCATGCTGCAGGGCATTCTCGATCGCGACGCGAAACAGGTCGCTGAGCCGCGGCAGGTCGATCAGGACAGGCGGCAACTGGCGGAAATTGAGCCGGGCACCGGCCTCGGCAATCGGCCCGGCAAGCTGCGTCAGCAAGGCCTGCAGTACCGGTTCGACGGCACAGCACTCGAGCTGCCCGCGCGGCTGGTCAGCCGACAGGTAGAGTTCGGCATCCCGCAGCAGTTCCTGCAACCTCTCCGCCTGCTGGCCAATGAAGTCGAGCGACAGCTGCGCCTCGGGGTCGTCGACGCGCCCGCTGAGCTGGCCACGCAGGCGACCCGCATAGGTTGCGACGCGCCGGGCCGGCTCCTGCAGGTGGTGCGCAGTGACTTCGGCGAAGCGCTGCAAGTCGGCAGTCCGTTGCGCAACGCGCAGTTCCAGCGTCCGTTCGTGCGCTCGCGCGGCGGCGATCAGCCTCGCCTGCCATGCCGCCTGCCACGCCAGCACGAGGCAGAAAAGCAGGCCCACAGCCGCCTGCAACAGAAGTCCGCTGACATCCGACCAGCCGGCGAGCGGCGCCACGCTCAGGCTCCAGGGCACGTTGGCCACCACCAGTTCCTTCTCCACCGGGTCGACCAGGTTCGCCCGCGCAGAAGCCGCTAAGAGCTCCTTCTCGCGCGTCTCGGGGTCGCGACGGAACAACTGATAGGCGTAACCCTGTGCTTCCAGATCGTCGAGACCGCTCTCACGCAGCAGCTCCGGAAAAGCGATCCGGGCGACGGCAAAGCCCCAGAATGCACGGCCATGGGCCGGGTCATCGCCGACGATCGGCAACAGCGCAGCGACCTCGAAACCACCGCCCTCCAGCTTGATGGGTCCGGCCAGCAGCGGTATGCCCCCGTTGCGGCTCTGTCGCGCCGGTCTGCCGAGATCCGGATCATGCAGTAGACTGAACCCGATCATGCCCTCGTTGCCAGCCAGCGGAACGACCTGCCGCACCACTCCGGCCGGCGCCAGTTGCAGCGCGGAGACGCCGGGAAAATGGCGCAGCAACCGCTCGCCCATTGGCGTGAAAGCCGCGGTGCTTTCCCTTCCCGGTTGCAGGATGGCGGCCAGGGCATAGGTTGCCGCGAACGTCCGCTCGACGCTGCTCTGGATGTCGCGCGACCGTTCGGCGGCTACGCCGGCCGCCTGGATCCGGGCTTCGCGCTGCCGCTGCTGTTCCTGGCGCCAGATCAGCCCGCCAGCCAGTGCGCCCGCCAGCACGAAAGCCAGCAATCCGACGAGCCGTGGCCGACAGCCCAGGCTGTTGCCGGCGCCTGTACTTGCGCGCTCGCCGACCGAGGACGCGGCTGCGACCGTCATGCGGCTCCCCCTGGCATCGGCAGCGTGACGCAGAATCGACTACCACTGCCGTCACCGTCGGACTCCGCCCAGATGCGTCCCCCGTGGTGCTCGGCAATCTTGCGACAGAGTGCCAGACCGACGCCGCTTCCTTCGAAGGTGGCACGGCTGTGCAGCCGCTGAAAGACCTGAAAAAGGCGGCCCAGCTGTGCCGGTGCGATGCCGACACCGTTGTCGGCAACCACCAGATTCCATTCCGCGCCGGCGGGCCGGCTGATCACCGCGATCTCCGGCCTTCGTCCTGGGAAGCGAAACTTGACCGCGTTCGCGATCAGGTTCTGCAACAGCCGCAGCATCTCGTCCGGCCGAACGAAGACGCGCGGCCATTCACCGCAGATGTCGATCTTGGCAGCGGCCTCGGCAATCGTCGGCTGCAGAAACAGCAGAGCTTCATCGAGTACGACCCGGCTTTCGATCCACGCCGGCGGTTCACCGAGGCGACCGACCCGCGAGTATTCGAGCAGCGCCACCAGCATCCGGTCCATGCGCTTGGCACCGTCGATGGCAAAGCCGAAGTACGCGCTCTGTTCATCGTTCAGCCGGTCGGCGAGACTGGTACCAAGCAGCTGCAGGTAGCTGGCAATCATCCGCAGGGGTTGCCGCAGGTCGTGCGAGATGGCGTAGCTGAACTGCTCGAGTTCGGCATTCGAGCGTCTGAGCTCCACTTCGGCCTGCTTGCGCTCGGTGATGTCCTGCGTCGTCCCCAGGCTGCGCAACGGCTTGCCATCGGCACCAAAGGTCAGGTCGGCACGCTGCCGGACGTAGCGGACCGTGTTGCCGACGCGGATGCGATGCTCGTGCTCGAACGCCCCGCCGAGGCGCAGGAAGTGCCGCCACGCCGCCTCGAGCGATGCACGATCCTCACTGCAGACGATTTCCAGATACCCGCGGTAGTTGCCCACCGTGCCTTCCGGAAGACCGAAGATGCGACAGGTTTCCGCCGACAGATGCATCTCGTCGCTTGCCAGCTCATAATTCCAACTGCCGACGTGGGCCACCGACTGCGCCCTGATGAAGTTGGCCTGACTCTCACGCAAGGCGGCCACCGCCGCATCGAGCTGCCGCACCTTCAACTCCAGGTCTTGCTGCAACTGCTCCTGTTCCCGCACCAGGCGGTAAGTGCGCAGCGCCGAGTGGACCTGGGCGAAGATCTGGTTGCCGTGCAGTTCCGACTTCAACCGATAACCGTCGATCTCGTACCCGCTGATCACTTCGCGCTGCGGGGCATGGCCCGGCTGGCCAGTGACCAGGACGATCTGTACGGTCCGGTTGGCCAGTTGCTCGCGAACGTGACGGACGAGGTCGAGGCCCGCCCGGCCCGACTCCATCACCACGTCCAGCAGGATCAGGGCGATGTCTGGATGGGCCGCCAGGACCGCCTTCGCCTCCTCCGCCGAGAAGGCATCGAGCACCTGCAAACCGCGACCTTCGATCACCACGTCGAGCAAGGCGAGGCGCAGCACCGCGTGCACGTCCGCCTCGTCGTCCGCGACGAGGACTTTCCAGGGGCGACCGGCAGCCGGCGCAGGCTCGTCTGCATCGGCCTGCAGCAGGTTGGGAAAGAGGTCCGGATCGTCGCTCAGCGGGTTGCGCATCCGCTCATCTCCACTGCCAGAGCCACCGCGCACTCGTCCCGACACCGCTCAAGCGAGCGCTTGCCGCCACCTTGTCGCCACAACCAACGGTTCTCCATACACGCAACTGCCCCGAGGACTCATTCACGGCAACGACCCGGCATCCGCTCTACGCCGACTGCCGGTCCATGCTTCCAGCTACGGCCCGGCAACCCTGCGACTTGAGGCCCATCCTGTCGACACCAGGCAGAGACAGGCGCCACAGTTCATTTCTGTTCGATCGGTGGCGCCACCTTGAAGACTTCCGCCAGCGTCGTCACCCCGGCTGCCACCTTCATCGCTCCCGAAATGCGCAGGGGCTTCATCCCCTCGCGAAACGCCAGGTCGCGAATCCTGGCAATGTCCTTGTTCTCGCTGATCGCCTGTTTGACCTCGGGCGACAGCATGAGGATCTCGTACAGCCCGACGCGGCCGAGGTAGCCGGTCATCCGGCAATCGAGGCAGCCGACGGGGCGGTAGAAGCGCGACGGGCGGTTCGACTTCCACGGCGCGACCAGCTGATCCCACATCGCCTCCTCGACCGGGCTGGCCGGATGCACCTGCTTGCAATGCGGACAGAGGATGCGCACCAGACGCTGCGCCATCACTCCGAGCACCGTCGCACCGAGCAGGTAGGACGGCAGGCCGAGGTCGAGCAGGCGCGTGATCGCCGACGGCGCATCGTTGGTATGCAGCGTCGACAGCACCAGATGACCGGTCAGCGCCGCCTGGATCGCCACTTCGGCAGTCTCCAGGTCACGGATTTCGCCGATCATGATGATGTCCGGGTCCTGCCGCATCAGGGCGCGTACGCCCTGCGCGAAACCGAGGTCGATGACGTTCTGCACCTGCATCTGGTTGAAGGCAGGCTCGACCATCTCGATCGGATCCTCGATCGTGCAGACGTTGACCGCCGGCGTCGCCAGCTGTTTCAGCGTCGAGTAGAGCGTCGTCGTTTTTCCCGATCCGGTCGGCCCGGTGACCAGGATGATGCCGTTCGGCCTCTCGGCCATCGCCTTCCAGCGCTCCTGGTCGTCATCCGAGAATCCCAGCTCGGCAAAACCCCGCACCAGCACCTCGGGATCGAAGATGCGCATCACCAGCTTCTCGCCAAAGGCCGTCGGCAGGGTGGACAGGCGCAGTTCGGCCTCCTGGCCGTCGGCGGTGCGCGTCTTGATGCGTCCGTCCTGCGGGCGGCGCTTCTCGACGACGTCCATGCGTCCGAGGATCTTGACGCGATTGATCATCGCCGCCAGGACGCTCATCGGGATCTGGTACACCTGGTGCAGGACGCCGTCGATGCGGAAGCGAACGATGCCGGCTTCCCGCCGTGGCTCGATGTGGATGTCGCTGGCGCGCTGCTCGAATGCGTACTGCCACAGCCAGTCGACGATGTTGACGATGTGCTGGTCGTTGGCGTCGAACTGCCGATTGGTGCGGCCCAGCTCGACCAGCTGCTCGAACGAGGACAGGTTGCCGGCAGGGCCGCCGAGCTGCGCCGCCTTCTTGACCGAGCGCGCGAGGTTGTAGAACTCGACCAGGTAGCGCGCGACGTCGACCGGACTGGCGAGGACGCGACTGATCTCCTTCTTGCTGATCGCGCGGATCTCCTTTTCCCAGTCGCGCAGGAAAGGCTCGGTCGTCGCCACCAGCACTTCCCGGGTCGTCACGGCCACCGGCAGGACGCCGAAACGTGTCGCGTAGGCACTCGACATCACCTCGGTCACGGCGGTGAAATCGACCTTCAGCGGATCGATGTGGTAGTACTCGAGACCGACGCGGCGCGCCAGCCACTCGCCGAGATCGTCGAGGGTCAGCGGGCGGTACGGTTCGAGCTGCGATTTCCATTTCTGGTCGCCGATGATCACCAGCGGGTGCGCCGCCAGTCGCTTGAGCCGGCTCTCCTTGAGCAGGTTGTCGGCATCCGTCGAGGTGACGAGACCGTCGGCGACGAGCCAGCCAAGCACCTCGGCCAGTGTCAGACGATGTTCATGAACGGCGTTGACCGTTGCCTGCAGCATGTGCGGGTTTCCGGGGAGGGGTATGGACACTATACCGGAGAGCACCATCGCGACTCAATGGTCGCGCCGCGACGGGGGTATGATGCACCCCTGCCGCGGCCACACGCGCAACCGGTCGACCGGGCCGCGTGCCGGCCACCGTCAACCAGACCCGTGGAGGAAGCGATGCACGCCAGTTCCCTGATCATCCTCGCCATTGCCAGCACTCTCTTCACCCTGCCGGCCGTCGGGCAGACCGCCCCCGGCGGGATGGGGCCGGGAACGCCGGGTGGCGGCCGCGGCATGGGCCGCCCGGCCGAGTGCAGCAAGGCGGCCGACCCCGCCCAGTGCACGGCGCGCCAAGCCGCGCACGAGCAGGTTCGCGCCGCCTGCCGCGACAAGACCGGCAGCGAGCGCCAGCAGTGCATGCATCAACAGGCGCAGCAGATCGACTGCGCGCGCGCCCGCGTCCCGCAGCAATGCGAGGCGCGCAAGCAGGCCTACGCCGCCTGCCGCGAGCGTAGCGGCCCCGACTTCAAGCGCTGCGTCCAGGAGCGGACACCGCCCGTCGATTGCGGCCAGGCGGCCGACCCGGCACGCTGCCAGCGCCACCAGAAGGCGCGCGAACTGTGCCGCGACCAGATCGGCCCCGAGCACCGGCAGTGCCTGCGCGAGGCACTGGCGCCACCCGCTCCGTAGCACACGCCCCCGGGCGGTCGCACGGCCGGCCGGCGAGCGGCGGCCGTGCGACGCCGGCAGGCCGCGCGCTGCCGCTCAGGCGACCGCCCGGGAATCGGCCAACGCAGCCCGCCAAGCCGCCAGCTTGTCGGCGAACGCCAGCGTATGCGCCGGGCTGGTCGACGGCAGGACCTGAGTGGCATAGCCCTGCTCGCGGAACCTGGCCGCGAAACGGCCTGCGGTCTGGCCATTGAAGCAGACGCAGCGCAGTTGCGGTGCCACCTCCGGCAGACGCGAGAAGTCGTTGGCGACCGCCGACTCGATGGCGGCATCCAGCGCGCCGCGACGCCGGCACTCGCGATAGACGTCCCAGAGGCCGATGCGGTGCCGCAACAGACATTGCTGCTTGCCGGCGTAGTCGAGGACGCAAAGCGGCTCGTCCAGCAGCACTTCGAGCAGACGCCAGAACTGGTTCTGCCGGTGCGCGTAGTAGTGCGCGGCGGCGAGCGATGCCGGTGAGGGAAAGCTGCCGAGAATCAGCGTCCGCACGCCGGCATCGATGATCGGCGGCAAGCCGGACAGCAACTCCGGCCTGCCGGCCGCCATCAGCGCCCGCCGGCGAGCGACAGCGCCAGCATCAGGTCGTTGATGCGCCTGACGAAGCCGGCCGGGTCATCGAGCGAGCCACCCTCTGCCAGCGTCGCCTGCTCGAGCAGCAGGTTGGCCCAGTCGTCGAAACGCGCCTCCTCGTACTTCAGCCGTTGCACCGCCGGGTGCTTCGGATTGATTTCGAGGATCGGCCTGCTCGCCGGCGCCTGCTGCCCGGCCGCCTTGAGGATGCGCTGCAGGTTGCCACCGAGATCATGCTGGTCGGCAACCAGGCAGGATGGCGAATCGGTCAGGCGATGCGTGACGCGCACGTCCTTCACCTTCTCGCCGAGCGTTGCCTTCACCTTGTCGATCAGTTCCTTGTACTCGTCGGCAGCCTTTTCCGCCTCCTCTTTTTCCGCCACGTCCTCGAGCTTGCCGAGGTCGAGGCCACCCTTGGCGACCGATTGCAGTGGCTTGCCATCGAACTCGGTGAGGTGGCCGGTCACCCACTCATCGACGCGATCCGACAGCAGCAGCACCTCGATCCCCTTCTTGCGGAAAATCTCGAGATGCGGGCTGTTCTTCGCGGCCGTGAAGGTTTCCGCCGTGACGTAGTAGATCTTCTCCTGCCCATCCTTCATGCGCGCCACGTAATCGGCCAGCGAAACGCATTCCTCGTCGGTATCGGCCTGCGTCGAGGCGAAACGCAGGAGCTTGGCGATCCGTTCCTTGTTCGCGAAGTCCTCGCCGACACCCTCCTTGAGAACCCGGCCGAACTCCTTCCAGAACTTGACGTACTTCTCCTTCGCCACCTCGTCCTCGCTGTCGGCAAGGCTCTCGAGCAGACCGAGGACGCGCTTGACGCAACCGCCGCGAATCGTCTCGATGTCGCGTGACTGCTGCAGGATCTCGCGCGAGACGTTCAACGGCAGGTCGTTCGAGTCGACCACCCCGCGCACGAAACGCAGGTACAGCGGCATCAGCTGCTCGGCGTCGTCCATGATGAAGACGCGCCGGACATAGAGCTTGATGCCGTGCCGAGCGGTTCGCTCGAAGAGGTCGAACGGCGCCCGCGACGGGATGTAGAGGAGTTGCGTATACTCCTGCTTGCCTTCGACCCGTGCATGGACGTGCGCCAGCGGATCCTCGAAATCATGCGCGACGTGTTTGTAGAACTCGTTGTACTGTTCATCGCTGATTTCCGACTTCGGGCGGCTCCAGAGTGCCGATGCCTGATTGACCGTTTCGTCCTCGTCGGTCGACACCTGCGCCTTCTGCTCCTCGTCCCAGCGCTCCTTCTTCATCAGGATCGGCAGCGTGATGTGATCCGAGTACTTGCGCAGGATCTCGCGCAACTTCCAGCTCGAGAGGAATTCGTCCTCGCCCTCGCGCAGGTGCAGGATCACCTCGGTACCGCGTTGCGCACGCTCGACCATCTCGACCGTGAAGTCGCCCTCGCCCGATGATTCCCAGCGCACCGCCTGAGCGGCTTCGAGACCGGCACGGCGCGACAGCACGGTCACCTTGTCGGCGACGATGTACGACGAGTAGAAACCGACGCCGAACTGGCCGATGAGGTGGGCATCCTTGGCCTGGTCGCCGGTCAGCGCCGAGAAGAACTCGCGCGTCCCCGACTTGGCGATCGTTCCCAGGTGCTCGATCGCTTCCTCACGCGACAGCCCGATGCCGTTGTCGGCTATGCTCAGCGTGCGCGCCTCCTTGTCGAAGGAGACGCGGATCTTCAGCTCGCCATCATCGCCGTAGAGGGCGGCATTGTTGAGGGCTTCGAAGCGCAGCCGGTCGCAGGCGTCGGAAGCGTTCGAAATCAGCTCGCGCAGGAAGATTTCCTTGTTGCTGTACAGCGAGTGGATCATCAGGTTGAGAAGCTGCCTGACTTCGGCCTGAAAGCCCAGTGTTTCCTTCTGTGCACCCATGCGAGGACTCCGTGAATGACGTTGGCGAAAGACGAAAAGGCGCAAGGCTTGCGCCGCGGACGATGGAGCAGCAAGTGGGGACGATCGCCACCATTTCAAGCCCGCGCCGCGCCACCCGGCCGGGGCGCCGGCGCGGCCTGCGCGCCGGCCGCTGGCGACGATCCGTTCCCGGCCGCTCAGGCCTCGTCGCCCGGGTAATCGACCGCAACGACATCGACCTCGCGCCACCCGGCCGGACTCTGGAAGCGCACGACATCGCCGGCACGCGACTTGAGCAACGCGCGCGCCAAAGGTGAAACCCAGCTGATCCGTCCGCGCGCCAGGTCGGTCTCGTCGACCCCGACGATCTGGTAGGTGTTCTCCGTCCCCTGTTCGTCGCAGATGGTGACCACCGCACCGAAGAAGACCTGGCCGGTGTTCTCGCGCCGCGCCGGGTCGACGATCTCCGCCAGGTCGAGGCGCCGGGTCAGGAAGCGGATTCGCCGGTCGATCTCGCGCAGCCGTCGCTTGCCGTAGATGTAGTCGGCGTTTTCCGAGCGATCCCCGTTGGCGGCTGCCCACTGCACGACGCCGACCACCTGCGGTCGCTCGCTGCGCAGCAGGTGATCGAGTTCAGTGCGGATGCGCGCGTGCCCGGCGGGCGTGATGTAGTTGCGCGTACCCTGCGGCAGCCGAAGCGCCGGATCGAGCGACTCCTCATCGTCCTCATCGTTCTCATCGCCCGTCGCCTCGCGGACGAAAGCCTTGTTCATCGCCTGTCACCCCAGCAAGTGCCGACCGCCGCGGCGGCAGGCCCCCGGTCGGGCAGACTGGCAAACGGGCGCCGAGCCCCGCCGGCCGGGGAAAAAACAAACGGCGCAAGCCTTGCAACCTGCGCCGCGCCGCCCACCCAGGGCTGTTCAGTAACCGATGTTGAACGCCTCGACATCGATGCGGACGGTATCGCGACCGAGCGCCAGGGCGGTGTAGCGGGCAAAGCGGGTCGCCCAGTCCTTGCCTTCAATGAAACGATGTTCGCCACCATAACGGGCGACATTGAGGATCTTGTCGATGATCAACACCTTGCCCATCGGGTTGCTGGGCTCGCATTCGAGATCGGCGAACTCCTTGTCGAACCATCGCCGCGCTTCTTCCGGAGAGCCTGCCGCCAGTTCGGTGTGCGAGAACCTGTACTCGTACTCTCGCTCCCGCCCAAACGAAACGATAATGTGATGGACCATCTGCCTCCTTCCGGCTCTCTCTCAGGGTTACAATTTCAACCTCTATTCTATTCGCAAAAGCACCCCGTGCCGCAAGTCCCAGGCGAGCGCGCAGAGTTTATCGACGGTCTGCGCGCCTTCGTTCCGATGAGCATGAGCATCCTCCCCTTCGGCCTCGTCTGCGGCGCCGCGGCCAGCAACGCAGGACTGACGACCGGCCAGGCCTTGGCGATGAGCTGGGTCATCTTCGCCGGCTCGGCACAGATCGCGAGCACACAGCTCTTCGCCGGCGGCGCGCCGCTGCTGGTCATCCTCGCCACCGCGACGATCATCAACCTGCGCTTCCTGATGTACGGCGCCTCGCTGTCGCGGCACTTCGGCGGCCTCAGCCGCCAATGGCAGGCAGCCATCGCCTACCTGCTCACCGACCAGGCATTCGCCCTGACCATCCTGCGGCGCAGCGCCGACCCGCGACAACCGCACCTGCACTGGTTCTACCTCGGACTCGCCGGCGCGACCTGGGTCTGCTGGCAGCTGGCGACGATCGCCGGCATCCTGCTCGGCAGCCTGGTGCCACCGAGCTGGTCGCTCGACTTCATCGTGCCGCTCACCTTCATCGCCATGCTGGTGCCGCTGCTCACCGGTCGCGCCATGGTCCTCGCCGCCGTCACCGGCGGCAGCGCCGCAGTCCTGCTCGTGGTGCCGTTGCAGCTCAACCTGATCGTCGCGGCACTGCTCGGGGTCGCTGCCGGGGTGGCGGCGGAGAAACTCGGGAGCGACCGCTGAGCGCAACCACCTCCGCGCCGGGTGGCGAGTTCTTCGTCTGGTCGATGATCATCGCCATCGGCCTCATCACTTTCTTCCTGCGCTTCGCACCGCTCGCCCTGCTCGCCCGGTTCGAACTCGCCGGCTGGCTGCAGCAGGCCCTGCGCTTCGTGCCGGCGGCGGTGATGGCGGCGATCATCGCGCCGCCGTTGTTTTTTGCCGTTGGCGCGCCTAACATTGTCCCCGACCCGGCACGCATCGCGGCCGCCGCGCTGGCGGCCCTGATTGCCTGGCGGACGCGCAGCACCCTGTCAACCGTCGTTCTCGGCATGCTCGCCCTGTGGGCGCTGCAGGCCCTGCTCGGCTAGCCACAACACGATCCGAGGGATATCGCCGACCATGCTGACCGAAGAACAGATCACCGAAACCCGCGCCAGCCTGCGCGAACTCCAGGTCGAGCATCACGATCTCGATCAGGTCATCGACCACCTGATGCTCAACCCGCCAGCGGACGACCTCCTGGTCCGGCGGCTCAAGAAACGCAAGCTGCTGCTCAAGGACCGCATCGTCGCCCTCGAGCACCTGCTGCAGCCCGACGTCCTCGCCTGAGCCGGCAGCGTCCGCGAGCCGTCGCAGGCACGACATGGAACTCGTGGTCGCCGGCCACCGCTGCCATCTGGGCACCGGCGGCCAACCGTGGCAGCGCGGCGACTCGCACTCGCCACCGCTGCTGCTGATCCACGGCGCCGCCAACGACGGCGACGCGTGGCAGCGGGTGGCAGCCGGCCTCGCCGCTGCCGGCTGCCGCGTGCTGGCCCCCGACCTGCCCGGTCACGGCCGCTCCGGCGGCCCACCGCTGGCCAGCATCGAGGCGCTTGCCGACTGGTTGCCGGCACTGCTCGACGCGGCCGGTGTCGAACGGGCCGTGCTGGTCGGTCACTCGATGGGCTCGCTCATCGCCCTCGAAGGCGCCGCCCGCCACCCGCAGCATTGCAGCGGCCTCGCGCTGCTCGGCACGTCGGTGCCGATGCCGGTCGCCGACGCGCTGCTCGGCCGCGCCGCCAGCGCCCCCGACAGCGTCTACCGTTTGATGACCGAGTATTCGCTGACACCGCGCTTCCAGCTGCATGGTGGCGGCGGCCACGGCATCTGGGGACCCGGGGTGAACCTGGCGATCATGCGCCGCAGCCCGCACGGCGTTCTCGCCATCGACCTCGCCAACTGCAACGACTATGCGCACGGGCTGGCAGCCGCGGCACGCGTGCGCTGCCCGACGCTGCTGCTTGCTGCCCGCCGCGACCGGATGACGCCGCGGCGCAACCTGCCACCGCTGCAGGCGGTGCTGCACCAGGTCCGCTACGTCGAGATCGCCGATTGCGGACACGCGATGATGAACGAGGCACCGCAGGCGGTCATCGACGAACTGCTTTCCTTCCTGCCGTTCGTCAGCGCCGCGTGACTACGACGCCGCCGGCTGCGAACGCGCCAGGACGATCACCGCCGCCAGGATGATCGTACCGCCGGCAAGCTGCCAGCCACCGATCTGCTCGCCGAGGAAGACCCCCGCCAGGACGACGGTGACCAGCGGTTCGAGCGTCGACAGTGTCGCCGCATCGGCGGCGCCGAGACGTTCCATGCCGGCAAAGAAGGTGATCATCGCGACCACCGTCGACAACAGGGCAATGCCGCCGATCGCCGCCCAGGCGACCGGCGAAGCCGGAAAGGCCGGCCCCTGCCAGCAGACGATCAGGCCGAAGACGGCCGCGGCAGCCAGCATGATCACCGTCGACGAAGGCATCGCTCCGGCGAGCGGCGTCACCCGCTCGCCGACCAGGATGTAGATCGAGTAGATCATCGCCGCCGCGACACCGAGCAGGATGCCGAGCGGGCTGCCGGCGAGGCTGCCGCCGATCGCCAGACCGGTGCCGAGCAGCGCCGCCGCGACGGCGAGCAGGCGCAGCAACGACAGCCGTCGGCGTGCGAGGACGGCGGCGAGGACGGTGACAATCGCCGGATAGAGGTAGAGCAGCAGGGCGGTCAGCCCCGCCGTCGCGTGTTGCAGCGCGGCAAAATAGCAGAACGACTGCCCGACGTAACCAAGACCGCCCATCGCCAGCAGCAGCAGCAGGGTACGGCCGTGCGGCCAGCGCAGGCGACGCAGGCGCATCAGCACCGCCATCAGCAGGCCGGCGATGGCAAAGCGCAGGAACAGCATGCTCGGCAGGTCGACACCCTCGGCGTACGCCAGCTTGGCGAGAATCGGCATGGCGCCGAATCCCGCCGCCGAAGCGGCGATGCACGCGCAACCGACGAGACGCCGCTGCGCCCCGGCAACGGCCGGCGCCGGCGCTGCCGCGTCAGCCACGGCCGGCATCCTGCGGCGACTGGCCCGCCAGGCCCAGCGCCCGCCACAACCAGCCCGGAGCATCGCGCCCGGTGAGCACGTAGTCGAGCACGTTGCGGTTGTCGAGCGCGAGGTTCTGCGCCATCTTGGCGGCGCGTGTGCCGGCGAAGAGCAGATCGTCGCCCGGCTGCAGCATCAGCTCGTCGGCCGGAAGTTCATGATCGCGGCCGTCGCGAACGAGCAGCAGCGGCAGCAAGGGCAACGCCTCCTGATGGGCGGCCGGATCGCGGCGCAGGGTGCCGAGGGGAATCGATCCCTGCTCGATCATCAGCAGGCGGTGCGCGGCCGGCGCGTCGGCGGCGTTCAGCCGGACACCCCAGATCAGCGGCACGCGTCCGCTGCAGAGATCTTCCAGCCGAGCGACGACCAGTGCCGCGCGCTCCTCCGGCCAGGCACGAATGAGTTGCAGGAAGCGGCTGAGCAGCGGCGAAGTGATCAGGGCGAGACACTCGCGCGCGACGATGCGCGACGGAACCATCGTGAAGTCGGCGTCGTAGGCGTCGAACAGCACCTGGTTCGCGACCCGGTTCTGGCGCACGACGACGAACAGGTCGGGGTTGATCTCCTTCGCCGTGATGGCGATCGACAGGTTGTTGGTGTCGTTGTCGCCGGCGGCGACGATCCCCACCGCGCTCTCGACTCCGGCTGCGCGCAGCGGCTCCGCCTCGGTACCGAGGCCGACGACGTGCCGGGCGGCGATCGGCAGTTCGGCCTCGGGCGAGATGACCGTCAGGCTGACCCCCTGCCGCTCCAGGTTGCGCACCACCGCCTGGCCGAAGTGGCCGTAGCCGCAGACCACCCACTCCCCGGCCGGCGGATCGTGCCGCTCCGGCACTTTCTGCCCGGCCAGACCGGTCAGGATGTCGACCAGCCGGTACCAGTTCGGTGAGTGAATCGCCTCTGCCAGGTGATCGGCGAACTTTTCGAAGTGATTGACCACGTAGTGCGTGCCGAAGGACATCATGTTCCGTTCGACGGACGGGCTGGCGACGCGGGCAACGACCATCAGCCGCGGGTTGATCAGCCGGCTGGCGATCGCCACCGCCAGGTTGACGCCATCGTCGTCGGTCACCGCCAGCACGCCGCGGCAACTGCGGTGCTGCAGGCCGGCGAGCAGCAGGTTCTGTGGCTGCGCCGCGTCGGCGCCGAGAACAAGCAGGTCAGCGGCGAAGTCCTCGAGTTCGAGTTCCTGCATGCGCGCCTCGCTGTGCTCGATGGCGACGACGCGGATGCCGTCGCGGTCAAGCGCGCGCGCGATCAACAGGCCGGTCTCGCCACAGCCGCAAAGAATGTAGAACGGCTCGCCGAGATGCCGCACGCGGCGCACGAAGCGCCCGCTGAGCAGGACCTGCTGGAATCCCCGGTCCTGCACCAGCGTCAGCAGGCTGATGATCGAATACGACCAGCCGATCACCGAGAGGAAGATGACCGCCGTCACCCACATCCGCTGCGCCTCGGAAAAGGCACCCGGCAGTTCGCCGAAACCGATCGTGCTCGCCGTGTAGCTGACGAAATAGAAGGCGTGGAAGAAACTCATTGGCGGTGTCGGCCGGCCGTCGGCATCGACTCCGGGAATCAGCGTCAGACCCAGCGTCGACACCGCGTAGATGACGATCAGCACGATCAGCGGCGCGCGCATCCGCCGCAGGGCGAGAAAGAAGACGCTGGCGTTCATCCGGTCTGCGTCGCGCGCGCGTCAGCGGCGCAGCATCACCGTTTCGACGATCAGCAGGATGACCGAGACGACGTTGGCGAACAGCGCGCCGCCGCTCAACGAGACGACGCTGGTGGTGACGTCGGGAGACATCCCCTCGCCGGTGACATGCACCGCGATCGCCCAGACGACCGCCGCCGCGACCAGTTGCAGGTCGGCCACCAGGCTGGTCGACAGGTGCACCGCGCCGATCTGCGTGCGGTCACCGAACTTCAGCACCGTCGCGATCAGGTTGACGACGATCGCCGCGAACAGCTCGTAGATGTGGTGGTGTCTCGGCTGGTCGATGTCGCCGATGAAGAAACCGAAGTTCAGCGTCGCCGCCAGCACGATGAAGAAACCGAAGACCACCTTCTCGAGGTTCATGAAGCGCCTTTCGCTGTCGCGGGAAGCCACTGCGCCAACCACAGCAGCATGGGGGCGAAGCATACTCCCCCGGACGGATCCTGAAAACAGCCGCCGTGGGCAGCGCCGCCGCGAGAAGCGTCCTGCCCACCGCAAAGCGGCAAGAGCGTGACCACCCTGGCAATGGAGACAATGGCCTATACTGACGCATGAACTTCACTTGGAGCGATGCGAAGCGACAGGCCAACCTGAAGAAGCATCGGCTTGATTTCGCTGACGCGTCACGGGTGTTCGCGGGGCATACCCTGACGCGCCCCGATGCTCGCTTCCCCTACGGGGAGGCACGGTTCTCCACGGTGGGGCTGTTGGGAGTCGAGGTGGTGGTGATCGCGCACACCGAAGCCGAAGACACGATCCAGGTCATTTCGATGCGAAGGGCGGAGCGCCATGAACGGGAATACTACTTTGCCAGCCTCTGACGATTTCGATGAAGCGCCCGTCTGGTCGCCCGAAGACTTCGCACTGGCCGTGCACCGTGTCGATTTGCAGACCACAGCGATGAAGAAGCAAAAGATCAACATCACGCTCGATCCGGATGTGCTGGCGTGGTTCAAGCAGCAGGCGGGAGGACGTGGTTACCAGACCCTGATCAACGCCGCCCTGCGCCAAGCGATGCAGAAAAGCACGATCGAAGAGACGCTGCGACGAGTGATCCGGGAGGAGTTGCACTCGGCCTGAAAGCAGGGGATCGTCGGATCATCGCGCCGCATCGGCTGGCATTGCCCTGAACGACCAAGAAGTGGCAGTAACCGTGGCAAGATGGATTGCCCCGAATCTCTTCGGCCACCGCCTGCCGCATGTCCGGGCATTCATCGAACACCTGCCCAAACAGACCCAGAAAAGGGGCATCGCTGGTTGCGATGCGGCGCCTCATCACTTTCTCGGATTGATCGAGCAGCAGGCGCCGCTTCAGTTGGGTGGGGTTGATCTGCGCCATGTGTTACCTTGCGTAAGAGTTCAGTTGCTCGGTGGGTAGGAAAGGAAGGGGTGGTCGGACGACGGATAGGCCCTCCACTCGCGTTCAAAAGTGGCAGGTTCCAACAGTGTCACCAAGTCCTCATCGGTTGATCTGCCTTCCTTGTTGTCATCCAGGCCAGTTTGATACGAGGCACCGCCGCGTTCTGTCAGGATGAAACGGTTGTGTAGGGCCTGCTCGGGATGCAGGTGCACGCTCAAACACACCCCACGGGGCAACATTTGGGGGATCGCACGTTCGAAATAGCTGCGGATGTTGCCGGGCAGGGCGCTGTTGGCGCGATGCACTTCGATGGACACGCCTTTTCGGCCGCTTTCGCGCAACAGCTTGAGCAAGTGCATCAGGGGTCGCTTCCAGCGCAACTCGTTCGGTTTGAAATGCGGGTCTACCAGTTTGATGGTGTGGGCGCAGGAAACCAGCAACGCCACGCAATCGACGATCTCGTCCGCCGTGCGACGGATATGCTTCTGTCCCGTGGCTTGGAACAGCGGGGGATCGTCGTCTACCTCGTCGGTGGTCAGTACCTTGGGGTGAGCGTTCTGCCGCTCCCGAACAATGATTCCGTCAAACGGTAGACGGCCATGTTCCATCAGTACACGATCCAGCCATGGCAAAGCGCCATCACCGCTCGGACGCTCCCGATTGAGCAGAACCAGCCCTTCCAACCGGCGCAATTTTTCCTCAATCCGCGCACGTTCCACATCCCGCGCCTGTTCCTGGGCGGCTCGCAGAACCGCTTGGCGCCACTTCCGAGGAAACGCAGCAATCACCCTTCCCTTCGACACCCCGAACTTCTCGATCAAGTCCTTGAAGCTGGCCCAGGTGGCGACGGCCTCAGGCTCCAGAGCGAATTCCTTCAGCATCAGAACAACTCCTCGCTACGCTCCACGAAGAAGCCTCTCGGCCAGCGTTCAGTGAATTCACCGCTGTCGTCAATCGGCAGCGATGAAATGCGCATACCGCCCTCGTCCTTGTCCACATAGAGGACGCTGACGTCCTCCGGTTTTACCTCCGGCAAGCCAAGCAGCAATTCGCCGTCGCTGGTTTCACGGATTCGCCGCAAGAGACGAAGCATCAGGTGTTCGCTGTGCGTTTCGATGAGAAAGCCCATCTCCCGCGTCTTGACCCCTTCGATGAACAGATCGCCAAGTGCCACCTGCATGGCCGGGTGAATATGAAGCTCCGGTTGTTCGATGGCAACCACGCTCCCGCCAGGGACCAGTGCGCCAACAACGATGGGCAGCACCTGCGAGATGCCGACCCCGACATCGGAGGGGTCGAGTCGGAGCCCGGATCGCGTTTCGACGATCTTCATCTCGATATTCTTCAGAGACTCCTTGAGCAGGTCACGGAGTTGCGCCCTATCGAGATCACCCTCGACGATCTGACGAAAGACTTTGGCATCTACTTGCGCCAGATGCTTCCTTTCCAGCTTGTATCCGGAGTTCAGTTGCTCCTTGCCGGCAAGCCACCGACTCACCTCCTCTACCACGTTCAGCGAAGTGGCGTCGTCTTCCAGCGCCTTCCACGCAGCAAGTCCTTCGGACCAGTCGCTCAGTTCGTCCGATGGAATGCCCTTGCGCGGCGGTCGAGCTCGCAACGGGCCAATATAACGCAGATTTTTGAGCCAGTCGCGCACGAGTTTTCCCGGACCAATGATCAATTTCGCGAGGAATGAGGTACCCTCCCAAGCCCATTCGTTCGCGATCTCCATGGCATCGCGGCCCCACTGCATGTCGTCCCAGCAGTGCATGTTCTCCCAGTCGACTGCGGGAAGCTCCAAGGTCTCTCGCTTGTCGAATGTTGGAATCGGGTCAAGTCGGTTGAACCAGTTCTTCAGGCCCATGTGGGGGCCTTTGTCAACAAAGCTTGGGAGGATGCTGTCGAGCAGGCTCTCGTATGCGTCCGGTTCACAAGGACTAAGACTGACTTTCAGCTCCTCGAAAAGTTCTTTGTCTTTCTGATAACGTCGTCTGTTACCTTCTATCACCTCCTCAGGAAGAAGTCGCCGAACTGCGGGATTCAACTTGTTGAACTTGGCAATTTTCAGGATGCCGCTGGCACGTTCGATGCGCATTAGATCGGCACCGTTGAGCCCCACGGTGTAGGCAAAGGCGACAGGAGACTGCTCGTTCTCGTCCCAGCACACTTCAATCTCGACTGATGCCGAGCGCACAGAACGGAGCACGTCCGACTGGGCCTGACGGAACTCCCCGTCACGTATTTCCGATTCCGTTGAGTAGATCACAGTGTCGTCCACCTTGTAACCGGAATCCATAGGCGGCAATTCCTCACCCGTCACTTCGAGATGCACACCAATCCGGATGGTCCGACCGAGCTCCTGTCCATGAACAAACCTACGGAACCCGCCCAAATCCAGAGCCCGTCCCGAAACCGGCGTCCTGACCGCATCCAGATTCCGCCGATCGAGCACATCCTTCATGTACAGCAGCGCATGCAGGATCGTGCTCTTGCCGGCGCTGTTGGCACCGAACAGTAGCGTGATGGGTTTCAGGTCCACGCGCACCCGCTCGGAGATGCCCTTGAAGTTCTCAATTTCTATCGCGGTGATGCGCATTTCGAATCCTTGTCGGCCAATGTTGAAGACACGGTCAAACTGCTCTCAGACTGGCCGTGCTGAAAATCTCCCACGTAGCTCCACTAGCAACGAGCGTGCCAGGGCAATACCGCCGCGACCGGGTCACTGCTCAACATGCCCGACGTCATAGCGGTTCATCCAGTTGGTGAAGGTCTGGTAGTTGCCGAAACCCAGCAGTCTGGCAGCCTGTGTCTTGTTGTTGCGGGTGTGGGCCAGCGCCCGTTCGATGTAATGGCGTGCGACCTGTCCCATCAGCGCCTCCAGCTCGACGCCCGACTCGAGCGGGCGATTGAGAATCTCGTGCTCACCGTACCGCGTCCGCGGCGAGAGCAGAAGTGCGTCACTGATCGCATCCAGGCCAATGGTCTCGTCGTCGGACCAGACGGCGGCGCGCTGCAGCGTGTTGAGCAGCTCGCGAACATTGCCCGGCCAGGGATGCTGCAGCAGAAGATTTCTTGCGCTGGCAGATAATTTCTTGTGCTGCACGCCCAGTTCGCTGACGGCAACGTTGAGCTGTTGCAGAAGCGCGTCGATCAGCAGCGACAGGTCGCCGGCGCGCTCGCGCAGCGGGGGCAGCCGGATGATCGCCACCGCCAGGCGATAGAAGAGGTCCTCACGGAAAGTGCCGGCTGCGACCTCGCTGAGCAGTTCGCGGTTGGTCGCGGCGACGACGCGGACGTCGACCCTCCTGGCTTCACTGGACCCGACCGGAGTGACTTCGCTTTCCTGCAGGCTACGCAGCAGCTTGACCTGGATCGCCTTCGGCAACTCACCGATTTCGTCGAGGAACAGCGTGCCGCCGTCGGCGCGCTCGAAGTGACCCTTGCGGTCGCTGACGGCGCTGGTGAATGCACCGCGGCGATGACCGAAAAACTCGGACTCGACCAGTTCCGGCGGGATCGCGCCGCAATTGACCGTGATGAACGCTCTGGCCGCGCGTGGGCTCGCCTGGTGGATGGCACGCGCCACCAACTCCTTGCCGGTACCGCTCTCGCCTTCGATCAGTACCGGAATCGAGCGAACCGCGACGCGTCTTGCCAGCGCAATGACCCGCACCATGGCTGGGCTGCGGTGGATGATCGCTGCGAACTCGGCCGCCTCGTCCGGTGCGCCCTGAGCCAGCAAGCTCAGTCGCTGATCGGATTGCCGCAACAAGCGGGGGATGAACTCGGCCGCTATCGCGAACGGGACTTCAGCTTCCGCAACCCCGGCTTCTGGAGACGACTGGATCAGCCGTGCCGGATGGGTCGTTTTCGCCAGCAGGATCCAGACGGAGGCCATCGCCGGCGTCCCTGGACTCAGGTGGAAAGTGAGGGCGATCTGGCGGCAGTCCAGGTCCTCCAGAGCCTCGACGGCACGCTGATAGATCTCGCCAAAATCGATCGGCGAGGTCAGCTTGACGCAGCGCAAGCGAATCTTCGCCGCAGTCTGCGCCCTCAACCAGCCGACGAAGGGCTCGGCCTGCTCGGACGGGAAATCACTGAGCAGGAGAATCTGCTGGTAGTCCGATGCCAGCACAGCCTGCGCGAGGGGTCCCATGCCGACTGCCATCTCGCCGGCCGCCGCTCGCAAGTCGGTACGGCCGATCCAGGAAACGAGGACAGCTTCTGGCATGGAAGTTTTCTTCTACAAGACAAGCAATCTTATACTCGGGCGAGCGAAGCGACAAACGGCGGGTGATCCGGGCCCGCCCGGCGTGCGGAATCCGCCTGCCCGCACAGCCTGTCGCCGCGCAAGCGCAGCACAGACCGCCTATACTTCGCTTCTCGTCCGGCCAAATCTGAATCCCGCATGATCGCTTCCCTGTCATCGGCGGTCTCGACCGCGCCGTCGTTCCCGACCCGCCCGCTGCCGGCGCGCACCGGTGCCGGCGTGGCTGCGGCCGATGGCGCGCCAGCGGGCGAAGCGACGGCCGACGGGCCGCCGGTTGCTGCCGCCGGCGGGCAGGAGAAAGGCCAGCTCTCCGAGGCCGACCGCCAGCGCCTGCAGAGCCTGCAACGGAGCGACCGCCAGGTGCGCGCGCACGAGATGGCGCATGTCGCCGCCGGCGGCAGTCTGGTGCGCAGCGGCGCCAGCTTCAGCTACGCCATCGGGCCCGACGGCCAACGCTACGCCGTCGGCGGCGAGGTCGCCATCGACACCTCACCCGGGCGCAGCCCCGAGGAGACCCTTGACAAGGCGGCGCGCATCCGCGCTGCGGCACTGGCCCCGGCGGACCCCTCGCCGCAGGATCGGCAGGTCGCGGCCATGGCGACGCGGATGGCGATGCAGGCGAGCATGGAACTGGCGCTACGGCGCGACGGGACGGCCGGCACCGCGGCGGCAGCCGACAGCAGGCCGGCCGGCGCGGCGACGGTCGCTGCCTATGCCGGGGTCGCGGCGACGACTGGCGATGCGCCGGCCGCCGCCATCGACCTCTTCGCCTGAACGGGAGGAATCCAGCATGGCCGAGTATTCCGCCGAGGTCCTCTGGCTGCGCAGCGAACAGGCTTTCGTCGACAACCGCTACAGCCGCCGCCACCTGTTGCGCTTCGACGGCGGTATCGAGCTGGCGGCTTCATCGTCGCCGCATGTCGTGCCGCTGCCCTACTCCGACGCGGCGGCGGTAGACCCGGAAGAAGCTTTCGTCGCCTCGCTCGCCAGTTGCCACCTGCTCTGGTTCCTCGCCATCGCCGCCGGCCGCGGCCATCGCGTCGACCGCTACAGCGACCAACCCAGCGGGGTCATGGGCCGCAACAGCGACGGCAGACTGGCGATGACGCGCGTCACCCTGCGACCGGCGGTGCAGTTCTCCGGCGATCGCCTGCCGACCGACGAGGAAATCCGCCAGATGCATCACGCGGCGCACGACGAGTGCTTCATCGCCAATTCGGTGCGCTGCGAAGTCTGCTGCGAGCCGGTCCTCGCAGTGCCGCCCGGCTGACGACCGGCTCCCGCGTCGACCGGCCGGCACCTACCCGTGCTCGACGACCGGCGTCAGCCACGCGCCCCGCGCCGCGTCGCGTCCGTGCACGCAATCGAAGTAGCGGCGTTGCAACTCCCGCGTCAGTGGCCCCGGGCGTCCATCGCTGACCCGCCGCCGGTCGACCTCGACCACCGGCGTGATCTCGGCGGCGGTCCCGGTGAGCAGGACTTCGTCGGCACAGTAGAGTTCGTCGCGCGTGATGCGCCGTGACCGCACCGGCAGACCCATGTCGCCGGCGATTTCGATGATGCTGCGGCGGGTGATGCCGTCGAGTGCCGACGTGACCTCCGGCTCGAGCAGCGTCCCCTGCCGCACGAGGAAGAGATTGGCGCTGGCGCCCTCGGCGACGAAGCCGGCGGTGTCGAGCAGCAGCGCGTCGTCGTAGCCGTCGGCGCGCGCCTCGCGGCTGGCAAGGATCGAGTTGGTGTAGGTCGACACCGACTTCGCCCGGCACATCTGGACATTGACGTGGTGCCGCGCGAAGGACGAGACGCGGACGCGGATGCCATCGTCGAGCGCCCGCTCGCCGAGATGGGTGCGCCACGGCCAAGCGGCGATCGTGGCATGCACGCGCGCGCCGACCGGGTCGAGACCGACCTTCTCGGCGCCGAGGAAGAGCAACGGCCGGATGTAGCCGGCGGCGAGACGATTGCGGGCGATGATCCGCCGACAGGAGTCGGCGAGCGTCGCACGATCGAAGTCATGCGTCAGGCCGAGGATGTGCGCCGATTCGAAGAGCCGCTGCAGGTGCTCGTCGAGCCTGAAGATCGCCGGCCCGCTGGCCGTCGCGTAGGCGCGAATGCCCTCGAAAACGCCCAGGCCATAATGCAGCGAGTGCGTCAGCACATGCACCCGGGCTTCGCGCCAGGGAACGAACTCACCGTCGAGCCAGATCCAGCCATCCTGATCTTCGCCGCTCATTGCCTTCTCCCGCGTTGACTGTCGAGCGCACAGCATCGCAGCCGCCGGCGAGCCTGACAAACGAAAAGACTGCGTGCGAGGATGAGCCGGATTCATGCCGGCCGCCTTGCCGCCGGGAGGATCACCGTCGGCCGACGGGCAGCGCGCGTCGCCGCGCGAGCGGGCCGGCCGCGGCGCTACGCCGTGCCGCCGCTGGCCTGGGGCCCGGCTTGCGCCGCCGCCAGCAACCAGCGGACGAAGGCCATCACCCACGGCCGCGACGAGCCATCGGGCGCGAGCAGCACGTGGTAGCCGCGATCGAGCGCTGCCACGGCGAAGGGCTGGATCAGGCTGCCCGCCGCCAGCTGCGACTCGACCAGGCGGCGCGGGCACAGGGCAACGCCGTGACCTGCCGCTGCCGCTTCGATCATCATCACGGCATCGTCAAAGCGGACACCGCCCGCCGGCTCCGGCCAGTCGAGACCGGCGGCCTCGAGCCAGGGGCGCCAGGGCAGGATCGGGTGGTGCAGCAGCCGGGCACGAAGGAGCTGCGCGGGCTCGCCGAGTCCGCCGACGCTGGCCGGGTAGGCGGGGCTGCAGACTGTCACCAGGACCTCGTCCGACATCTTGAAACTCTCCAGACCCGGCCAGCGGCCGTCACCATAGCGCACCGCGAGGTCGACCTCGCCCGAGCGGATGTTGCCGAGCTGGGTCGACGTGGAAAGAATCAGGTCGACTGCCGGGTACTGGCGCTGGAAATCGGCCAGGCGACTGACCAGCCACTTGCTGCCGATCGCCGGTGCCACGCTGACGCGCAGTTCGTGCCGTGCGCCGTGGGCGATGACGCGCGTCGCGCTTTCGATGTCGGCGAGGGCGCCGCGGATGCTGGCGAGGTAGGCCTCGCCCGCTGGCGTCAGGACGATGTTCCGGTTCAGGCGCAGGAAGAGCCGCACGCCGAGATCGTCCTCGAGCTGCCTGATGCGATGGCTGACTGCCGACTGCGTGACACAGAGATCCTCGGCCGCCTTGACGAAGGACTGGTGGCGGGCGGCTGATTCGAAAGCCTCGAGCGCATGCATCGGCGGCAGACGGAAGGCCATCGCACTCAGCAGCGGGGGTTGAATCGACCGCGCGATCGCCGTGCGGCATCGCTCAACCGCCGATTCCCTGCATCTCGGCCTGCTGGAGACGATTTCTTCACAACCTCTCAGATGCGGCCGAGCACGACTTCGACGACGAAGCGGCTGCCGATGTAGGCCAGCAACAGGACCATGAAGCCGGCCAGGGTCCAGCGCATCGCGATGCGCCCACGCCAGCCATAGACGCGACGCCCGACCAGCAGCGCGGCGAAGATAGCCCACGAGGCGAAGGCAAAGAGCGTCTTGTGGTCGAGTGCCGCCGCCTTGCCGAAAATCTCCTCCGAGAACCACACGCCGCTGACCAAGGCGACGGTCAGCAGGCAGAAGGCGACGGTGATCATGCGGAAGAGCAGCGCCTCCATGGTCAGGATCGGCGGCAGGCTGCCGAGGCTGCGGGTCATCGAGCGCTGGTGCAGCTTGCGTTCGGCAAAACCCATGAAGACGGCGTGCAGCGCCGACAGCGTGAACAGGCTGTAGGCGAGCATCGCTGCCAGAAAGTGGACGAGGAACCCGGCACCGCCGGCATGGCCGATGACCCGCAACTGCGGGAAGATCGCCGGTGCCGCCGCGCCGGCGGCGGCGAGCGGCAGGACCATCGGCTGCAGGCCGTCCATGCGCGAACGGAAGCTCTCCAGCCAGTAGATCAGCACCGCCAGCCAGAGCATCAACGACAGCGCGTAGCTGAACGAGAAGCGCATGCCGCCGCCAGCGAAGACCCCCTGATAGAGACCGAAACCCTGGATCAGCAGCGCGACGACGATCGCTGCCCGCTCCCACGGCTGCATCGGCAGCGTCACCAGCGAGCGCTCGGTCTCGCGCCAGCGCGTGTGCCAGAAATGGATCCCGAGAGCGGCGTAGAGCAGCGACGAAACGACGTGCGGCAGCAGGTGCAGTAGAATGTCGGGCATTTTTCGAGTTTACACCAAGCCGGAATCCAGATGCTCGACAACCTGACCCAACGCCTTTCCCGCGTCATGAAGACGCTGCGCGGTGAAGCACGCCTGACCGAGTCCAACATCGCCGACGCCTTGCGTGAGGTCCGCCTCGCCCTGCTCGAAGCCGACGTCGCGCTGCCGGCGGTCAGGCACCTGATCGCCGCCGTGAAGGAGAAGGCCGTCGGCGAGGAAGTCATCGGCTCGCTGAGCCCCGGGCAGGCGCTCGTCGGCGTCGTGCACCGCGAGCTGACACAGTTGATGGGCGAAGCGCACGCCGGTCTCAACCTGGCGACGCAGCCACCGGCGATCATCCTCATGGCCGGCCTGCAGGGATCGGGCAAGACGACCACCGTCGGCAAGCTGGCCAAGCTGCTGCGCGAGACGCAGAAGAAGAAGGTCCTGGTCGTCTCCTGCGACGTCTATCGGCCCGCCGCGATCGAGCAGTTGAAGACCGTTGCCGGCCAGGCCGGGGCGGATTTCTTTCCCTCGACGGCCAGCGAGAAGCCGGTCGACATCGCGCGCAACGCGGTCGACTGGGCGCGGCGCCACTACCACGACGTGCTGCTGGTCGACACCGCCGGCCGGCTGTCGATCGACGAGGCGATGATGCGCGAGATCGCCGAGCTGCACGCGGCGATGCGGCCGATCGAGACGCTCTTCGTCGTCGACGCGATGCAGGGCCAGGATGCGATCAATACCGCGCGCGCCTTCAACGAAGCCTTGCCGCTGACCGGGGTCATCCTCACCAAGCTCGACGGTGATGCGCGTGGCGGCGCCGCGCTGTCGGTCCGCCACGTCACCGGGCGGCCGATCAAGTACGCCGGCGTCGGCGAGAAGCTGACCGGCATCGAGGCCTTCCACCCCGAGCGCATGGCCTCGCGCATTCTCGGCATGGGCGACGTCCTGTCGCTGATCGAGGACGCCAAGAAGGGTATCGACGAAGAGAAGGCGATCGAGTTCGCGCGCAAGCTGAAGTCGGGCAAGACCTTCGATCTAAATGATTTCAAGGACCAGATCAGCCAGATGCGCAAGATGGGCGGGCTGTCGTCGATGCTCGAGAAACTGCCGGCGCAGTTCTCACAGGCAGCCGGTCAGTTGCCCGCCGGTGGTGAGGAGAAGGCGGTGGCACGCATCGAGGGGATCATCAACTCGATGACGCCGGCCGAGCGCAGCCACCCCGAGTTGCTCAAGGCCTCGCGCAAGCGGCGCGTCGCACTCGGCGCCGGGGTACAGGTGCAGGAGCTCAACCGTCTGCTGAAGCAGTTCGAGCAGACGCAGAAGATGATGAAGCAGTTCTCGCGCGGCGGCATGGCGCAACTGATGCGCGGCCTCAAGGGCATGCTGCCGGGAATGCGCTGACGGAACAGAAGCTGGGGCAGGATGGCGGGTCAGCGCATCGCCAGGTTGCGTTTGCTGTAATTCCAGTGCGTCTGCCAGGCGGCGCGCACCATGTTCGGGTACTGTGGCTGGCCGAGGCTGCCGTTGTAGCGGCCGAGCGCCCGGTAGAGGTCACCCCGTTCGATGTCGAGGTAGTGACGCAGAATCGTGCAACCGTAACGCAGGTTGGTACGCAGGTGGAAGAGATTGTCCTCGCTGCCACCGACGAGCTTGACCCAGAACGGCATCACCTGCATGAAGCCGCGGGCGCCGGCAGTCGACACGGCATACTTCTTGAATCCGCTCTCGACCTGAATCAGGCCAAGCACCAGTTGCGGGTCGAGCCCGGCGCGCGTCGCCTCGTAATGTACGGCGCGCAGGAAGTCCAGGCGTGCATCGCGATCAGGAATCCGTTTCTCGAGCCGCTGCGACATCTCGCTCAGCCAGCCGATGGCCTCGGTCGAATCGGTGAATGAACTGCGTGGCGGCGCACGATCGGACACCGTGCGCGAGAGGGCTGCCCGCACGCTCGCCGACAGTGGCTCATACTTCTGCGCGCCGGCGTGCACCGCCAGCGGCAACAGCAGAGCGACGAGAGCGATCAGGCAGCGCACAGGCGGTCCTGCAGGAAGCGGCCGATCTCGGCCATGGCGACCATCCGCGGCTCGCTGTCGAGGCGTCCCTTGTACTCGAAGCGGCCCTCGGCGAGACCGCGCTCGCCGACGACGACACGATGCGGAACGCCGATCAGTTCCATTTCGGCGAACATCACCCCCGGTCTTTCGTTGCGGTCATCGAGCAGCACGTCGACACCGGCAGCGACCAGTTCGGCGTAGAGCGCATCGGCAGCCGCCCTGACGGTGGCACTCTTGCCGTAGCCCATCGGGACGATGCACACGGCAAAGGGCGCGATCGCTGCCGGGAAGACGATGCCACGCTCGTCGTGCCCCTGCTCGATGGCGGCTCCGACGATGCGGGTGACGCCAATGCCATAGCAACCCATTTCCATGATGCGGCTCTGCCCCCCTTCGTCGAGGAAGCTGCACTTGAGCGCCTCGGCATACTTTCTGCGCAACTGGAAGATGTGGCCGACCTCGATGCCGCGACACAGTTCCAGCCGACCCTTGCCATCGGGTGACGGATCACCGGCCACAACGTTGCGCAGGTCGCCGACCTGCGTCGGCTCCGGCACGTCGCGAGCGAAGTTGACTCCGGTCAGGTGATACCCCGCCTCGTTGGCGCCGCAGACGAAGTCAGCCATCGCTGCCACGCTGCGGTCGGCATGGACGGCGATGCCGCTGATGCCGACGGGACCGATGTACCCGGGTTGACAGCCAAGCGCCGCCAGAATCTCGTCGTCGCGCGCGAAACGGAATTCGCCGAGCAGCTTCTGCGCCTTCAGCTCGTTCAGGTTGTGGTCGCCGCGCAGCAGGATCATTGCAAAACCACCGGCGACAGTCTCGCTCCCGGCGAGGACGACTGCGATCGCCTTCACCGTCGTGTGCAGCGCGACCCGCAGCAGATCGGCCACGTCCTCGCAGCGGGTGCGACCGGGTGTCGCCACCTTCTGCAGCGGATTGCCGGCAGGCGGGCGGTCGCCCGCCGGGGCCAGCGCCTCCGCCAGTTCGACGTTGGCCGCGTAATCGGATTGCGGACAATAGGCCAGCGCGTCCTCGCCCGATTCGGCAAGCACGTGGAACTCGTGCGAACCGGTACCGCCAATCGAGCCGGTGTCGGCGGCGACGGCGCGGAACTTCAGACCCAGGCGATCGAAGATGCGCGTGTAGGTCGCGAACATGTTGCGGTACTCGCGCTGCAGGTCCTCGAAGCTGGCGTGAAACGAGTAACCGTCCTTCATCAGGAACTCGCGCCCGCGCATGACCCCGAAGCGGGGCCGGATCTCGTCGCGGAACTTGACCTGGATCTGGTAGAAGTGGAGAGGCAGTTGTCGGTAGCTCTTCACCTCGCGACGCACGACGTCGGTGATCACCTCCTCGTGCGTCGGACCGATGACGAAATCCCGCTGGTGTCGATCCTTGCAGCGCAGAAGCTCGGGACCGTACTTCTCCCAGCGCCCGGACTCCTGCCACAACTCACCCGGTTGAACGGCCGGCATCGACAGCTCGATGGCACCGGCGCGATCCATCTCTTCGCGGACGATCGCCTCGACCTTGCGCACGACGCGCAAGCCGAGCGGCATCCAGGTGTAGATGCCCCCCGCCAGCCGTTTGATCATGCCGGCGCGCAGCATCAGCTTGTGGCTCACCACCTCGGCGTCAGCGGGCGCCTCCTTGAGCGTTGACAGAAAGAACCGTGAAGTGCGCATCGGGATTGGCGGCAGACGAAATGAAACCGCGATTCTACTGGACGGATGGCCAAAATGGTTGCGCTGGCTGCCCGCCGCGGGCAACGACCAGGCCGCTTGGCGCGCAGCGCACACAAGCCGCAGCGGGCTGACCGCGGCGAACACGGCCGCAGACTCCCTTCGCTTCCCGCGATGCTTTGCAAGCCACGGGAATTGTGGAAGAATGCTCTCAACGATTTGATTGGCAGGTGTCGGACATGCTTGACCGTGAAGGCTATCGCCCGAACGTCGGCATCATTCTTTGCAATGCCAGGAACGAGGTCTTCTGGGGCAAGCGGATACGAGAACATTCATGGCAGTTCCCGCAGGGCGGCATCAAGCGGGGTGAGACGCCCGAGCAGGCCATGTATCGGGAACTCCATGAAGAGATCGGCCTGCTGCCGGAGCACGTACTCGTTCTCGGCCGGACCAAGGACTGGTTGCGCTACGACGTACCCACCCACTGGGTCAGGAGGGAGTGGCGCGGCAGTTACCGCGGACAGAAACAGATCTGGTTCCTGCTGCGCCTGGTCGGTCGCGACTGCGACGTATCGCTGCGTGCCTGCGACCACCCCGAGTTCGACGCCTGGCGCTGGAACAGCTACTGGGTCTCGCTCGACGCAGTGATCGAGTTCAAACGCCGGGTCTACGAGCAGGCCCTCAACGAGCTCGCCCGCTTCCTCAATGCCGATGCACGCCGCGCTCAGCGCGCCGCGGCGCAGTTCCGCTCGCCGCCGCCGACCGGGCTGCCCGCCAAGGAATGAGGGTGCCGACGACCGCTCGCGCCCGTAGCGCCGCCATCCGGCTGCGCCTCGTCGCCACCCGCGCGTGCTGGCTGCTGGCCGTCGTCCTGGCCTGGCCGTCGGCGGGACGGACGGAAAGCTACGACCCCGATGGCGAGCAGAGGCCTGCTCCGGAAGCGGAAGTCGAGTTGCCGGCCTTTCCGCGAAGCGAAAACCTGGTGCCCTTCACCGTCAGCGCGACGACGAACAACCAGTTCCTGATCGACAGCGCCTCGCTCAGCGTCGGCAGCGATGGCGTCATCCGCTACGCGCTGGTCATCATCAGCCCCTCGGGGGCGCGCAACGTCAGTTACGAAGGAATGAAGTGCGCGACCGGCGAACGTCGCCTGTACGCGCTCGGCCGCAGCGACGAGACGTGGGCCCGGGCACGGAACGATCGCTGGGTGCGGATCACCAACAGCACACTCAACCGGCATCATGCTGCTCTCTTCTCCGAGTATTTCTGTCCGATCACGGTCGTGCAGCAGACACCCGAACAGATGCTCGATACCTTGCGGCGCGGCGGGCACGCGACGCTGCGCGTCAGGCCATGATCGACCGCCGGAAGCACGCAGCACCACGGCTGCAGGCAGCGCCTTCTCGCCCACTTCCCGCTGCTGCCGCCAGCAGGCGAGGCACTCGTCGGCAGCGGGTGGCGCGACCCTCGAAGGCAACGGCACCTCCGAGGCAACCATGATCAGCGATCGCTTCATCATCGAGTTCGACAGGGCGTTGCGCACGCTGTGCGCACCGGCCTCGACGGTACGGGAAATCCCGGGCAACAGCGAGGCGGAGCCCGTCATGTCGGAAGCCGAGAAAGCCCATGCCGCAGCGCTGATGCGCGTGAACCACGTTGGCGAAATCTGTGCGCAGGCGCTGTATCAGGGTCAGTCTCTGACGTCGCGCGAGGACGGCGTTCGCCGGGCACTCGAGGAGGCCGCGCGCGAAGAGACCGAGCATCTGGCATGGACCGAACGTCGCCTGGCTGAACTGGGGAGCCGCACGAGCCTGCTCAACCCGCTCTGGTATCTGGGTGCACTGGCGATCGGCGTCGTCGCCGGCAAGCTGGGAGATGACTGGAGTCTTGGCTTCCTCGCCGAAACCGAGCGCCAGGTCGAGGCGCACCTGGACCACCACCTCAGCGAACTGCCCGAGCAGGACACGCGGTCGCGAGCGATCGTCGCCCAGATGCGAAGCGACGAGATCGCGCATGCCGAAACGGCAATGCGCCTCGGGGCTCGCGAGCTTCCGCCTCCGGCGATCGCGGCGATGCGGCTCGCGGCAAAGGCGATGACGCGGACCGCCTACTACGTCTAGGTTTCGATGATCTCGAAGTCGTGGCTGATGGCAGCCGTCTTGCCAAGCATGATCGACGCCGAGCAGTATTTCTCCTTTGACAGCTCGATCGCCCGCGCGACGACATCCGGCTTGAGTTGCTTGCCACTGACGCGGAAGTGGAAATGGATGCTCGTGAACACGCGTGGCTCGGTCTCGGCCCGCTCCGCCCGCAGGCTGACTTCGCACCCAGAGACGGCTTGGCGACCCTTCTTCAGGATCAGTACCACATCATAGGCTGTACAGCCGCCGGTGCCGGCCAGCAGCAGTTCCATCGGCCGCGGAGCCAGATTGCGCCCGCCCGCTTCGGGAGCACCGTCCATCACCAACGCATGATTGCTACCCGTCTCGGCGAGAAAGGACATCCCGCTGCCGGTCCACTTCACCGTACATTCCATTTGCTCCTCCTTGGCTGCAGAACGCTTCGATCAGGTTGCCGATTTTAGCCGCAAGTGTTTGCACGCACACCGGCGCATCATGCTGCGGCGCAGCATGATCAGTGAAAAAAAGGCCGGCCGTGCAAACGAGCAGCGTTGCACATAGTGAAAGGCATCTCCGATACGAGAGTCAATATAATGAATATTAAAAGGCTTTTGCAATTCACGGCGATCGCCCTCGAACCCGGAAAAAAAAGATTCCGCAACGCACAAAAAATAGTTGACCTTTGCTCTCGGAGCAGCCATAATGCACTCAACGTAACACTTGCAGCGGGATCTTCCTCCCACTCGGCTTGTCTCCTCCACCGTCCTCCTTTGGTGTGGATTTAGCGCGACTCCCACGAGTCGCGCTTTTTTTTGCATCTCCCACCCCGGCTCCCGTCCCGGGTAGTCGAACACGCCGCTGCTGCCGGCGACGAGGCTTGCGCCACGCCAGCGTTGCTTCCGATGGCGAGCCGGGCGTAAGATGACCGCCGGTTTCGTCGGGGGAGAGTTCATCGTTTGCGACGAGGCCCCATGGCGATATGGGCGCGTCGCCCTTGACTGCCTTCGGCGGCTGCGTCCGGCTTGGCATCGCAGCGGACCGCTTCTTCATCGCACCCACAAGACGGGTTAGCCACAGCTCGATCAGCCGTCCTGCCAATCAGCAGGCATCCAACATGCTCAGACGCTCCGTTCTCCTCCTTGCCAGCAGCGCACTCACCCCCTGTATCGCGACCCCCGCAGCACCGCCAGCCGGTTCATTCGGTTTCGACTGGCTGAGGCCGGGCACGGCCAGATGTAGCGTGATCAGCGAGACAGCCCTGAAAGGCTTTCGCTCATGCGAATATCACGCGGATGGTACATTCGGCTTGCGCGACCCCGCATTCGCCTGTCGCAGGAACGAGAAGAGCGAGTACCTGGTTTACGCAAGCAAGGCCGCATGTGTGCGCAATCTCGAAACCATGAAAGCGAATGCTCCCTGACGCCGCAAACCCGACGACCAGCCAATGCTGCGGACACCCCCGTTGCACGCCGGCCGGAGCCGCTCCCCGGCTCGCCAGGCGCCGTAACCTGCGCTGCCCATCCGCTGGCGTGCACTGGCTCATCGCCGCGTTCGCCGCGGGCGGTCGTGATTCGATGCTGCATGGCTGCCGCCGCCGACGACGATCAAGCGATCACCAGCGGTGAGCAGGATTTCGGTCTTGCCTTCCCGGCCCGGGTAACAACCACCTTCGAGGAGACAGTACATGCCCCTGATCAATCGTAGTTCGAGCCCGATCTACTGGCGGATCTTCAGTCCCGATGATCGGACGCGCGCGTTCGGGATCGCCCCGGCCTATGAAGGAACGCTCCTCGCTGGCGCTCAGGCCGGCATCGGCTACAGCGCCTCCCGCTTTCAGCTCGAGATTCGTGATCGGCAGCCGCTGTCGCTGATTCCGCCGAGCCGCGTTCTCGTGCCTGCCGGCCCACCGGGAATCGTCGGCGAGCTCCATCGCGCGAGCGACATGCTCGAGTACATGGGTGGATCCGAACTGCGCCTGACGACCCAGGAGCGCGTCGACGTGCCCGGTTTCCTGCCGAGCACGCACGGGTTCCGCTTTGCCAACCAGTTCCCCGCCAACACGGCGCACGTCAGCGTACGCGTCGGCAACGTCGACATGGCGATCGGCGACGCCGCGAACGGGCTGTGCGGCGGCATGGTGTACGCGGTGCGTGACTATTTCCACGCCGGCATGGCGATCCCATCGCACAAGGCGGGACCGGTCTCGGGTGTACTGTATGACTACCTCGTCGCTCGCCTTTACGACAGTTTCGATGGCCTGGGATGGACCGAATACCTGCGTTTGATGAGCCCGGGGTGCAGCGCCGGCGAGCGGGCCAGGACCGCGTATTTCAGCGCGCTGCCCGGCATCGAGAGCGACCTTCGCAACGGCGCCCCATCGCCGATCGGCCTGGTGCAGGTGAATACCGACGATCCGCTGAAAGTGGGGAACAACCACCAGGTGCTGGTCTACGGCCTCGAGCGCAACGGACGACGGCTGTGCTTGCGAATATACGACCCGAACCACCCCGCTCGCGATGACATCACGCTGGATTTCGACACCGGCGCGACGCCGCCGCTCTTCTCGTACAGTGTCCCTCCCGGCGGCGACGGCCGGATCTACAGCTTCTTCTCCCACCGCTACCAGCAGCGGCAACCCCCGGCGGCGAACCAGATTCCGCCGTGGGTCGACTTTCCGTTTCCCAACGCACTCGCCGAAGGGGCGAACAACATCATTGTCGGCAATGGCTGGCTGGGTCTGCTGCGGATCGAGCGCGTATTCGGCAACCGGTTCAACGGCACCCTCTATGGCCAGCCAATGGAAGGTGAGTGGAATCCCGGTACGCGCGCCATCCACTTCACCCGTTTTCTCGGCCCCGGCTACGAGCAGCGGTACACGGGCGTCCTCGAACTCGACCCGGCGACACGCAGCCTGACGGGCCGCATGACGGGGTCCTTCCAGGAGATTCACGACGGCGCAACCGGACAGTCCTCCTACGACTGGCGGGCCGTACCCCGCCTGCTCGTCGACGGCAACGGCTGGCAGACGGAACTGCGCCTGCACCGCATCGACGGCGATGGCAGCGTTGCCGGCGAGATGTACGGTGACGCGGTAAACGGACGCTGGGAGCAAGCCGCGCAGCGCCTGCACCTCACCCGTCGCTCCGCGGATCCCAACTACGCGCAGGAGTGGACGGGCCGCCGTACCGACGGCCTGACTTTCGCTGGAGACTTCCAGGAAATCGTCGGCGGCGTCCGCCAAGCCCGCCAATACCGCTGGATGGCCTTCGATGGGCGATGACCTTTTTTCTTTTCGGTGCTTTTCGGTGACAGTATACTAAATTTCGGATCGCCCCCCACCCGGAGGAGCGACGACGCGATGCGCTGCGACTGACCTGCATCGACCGTCTGCCTGGACGCACGGGCGCAAACGGACCGAACAGCCTTGCCGGCAACGACCGATCCCAGCGCGTGGCCGATTCGGCAGACATCGCCAGCGGCAGCGAACACCCTCCCGGCATCGCCGGCACGGTCCGCACAGTCACGCTCACGCCGACAGCTGACAGTCGCCCCTGTTCGCTGCTTGTACCTGCCACTGCTGGCGGTAGGCACAGGCATGTGCTGCGATCCATGCCAGGGTGCGGAACTCTCTCTGGTCATCAGGGAAGTGCTGCAGATAGTCCTCGATCACCGCCAGCTGGGTCTGCAGGAACTCGATTTCCGGGGAATCGGCATCCACCACGCTGCCTGCAGGGCCGGGAAGAAACTGTTTGGCCGGGTCATCTGGCATATCCATGCTCTGCTCCCATCGAGGCAAGTGGACCTTGCAGCGACAGCGCGCAACACGCACTGTCAGCTGCCGCCTGACAAGCTTGCGTGAATGGACGACCACGCGGGCGGGCGCGAGCTCGCCGGCAGAAGTAGCCACAAACAGATTTAACTACATCGCCTAAATCACTATAGCGGTGGAATATTGTTTCATCTCCAACCGGCCTGATGTCAACCGGGATGGGCCGCTGACGGCGGTCTTTCGCCACCCCTGGTGCAAATCCGCGACAGGCGCCGGCCGGCGACTCGAGCTTGCGCCCATCTCCTGGCGGGACCACACTGACCGTCAACCCCATGCACACGACCCTGGTTCCGCCTTCCGTCGCCACGTCCAAGGTGGCGGAGGCTGCAGGAGTCGCCGGCGCGATCTTCCGTTCAGGTCAGGCGTTGGCGAGCAGCAACGGAATGGCATCGATGCAGCATGGCCGCCCGGCCAGGAAGTCGGCCAGCAGTTCGGCACTGCCCGCGGCCAAGGTCAGGCCGAGGGTGCCGTAGCCGATGTTCACGTACAGGTTGGCATGGCCAACGCGGTCGATCAGCGGCCGGCCGGAGGGGGTCGCCGAGACGGGCGAAGACGGTCCTGTGCCGACTGTCGGTGACCGACAGCGAAGGCACCACACCGAGCGCGCAGTCGACGGTCAGAGAGTAGCCCTTGAGGTCGAGCAGCGGCACACGCAGCCCCATGCCGAACTGCGCCTGGAACCTGAGCCGCCGCAGCGCGGCGCGAAACGAGTCGGCATCACGCTAGCGGACGAGTTTGCCGTTCCGCCGATAATGCAGCGCCGGATCGGGATGCTCATCGAGCAGCGCGTGCAGCCAACGACGAGACAGGAAGCCCAGCGCCAGCAAATGGCACCTCGTCCGCCGCGCGCGCAGTCGTGCAATGGGCGGCGAAGCGGCCGCACCAGGATCAGAAACAGGGCGACAGCGACGGCCGAAAGCCGAGCGGCGCACGCGCGTCGAGCAGGTATCCGGCAAAGCTGCCGAGGGCCGCCGGTTCCGCCAGCGGTGCGACGCAGCTGTACGGCCACTGCGCGCCGTTGGCGAAAGTCGTCGCCAGTCCGCGGCCGTCGCGGCCCTCGACCAGCGTCACGCGATGCCCCTCGCACAGAAGCCGCCATGAGGAAAACAGCCCAACGATGCAGCCGTGCGGGCTCATCGCGACGCCGATAGCGATGGTGATCCGCTTGCGGCAGGCGCCCGATCGACCGTCGGCCGGCAAGCTGCGGCGTGCCGCAAGCCAGACCTTGCCCAGAATGCCTTCGCGGACGACAATGTCGGGCCGTAGATGCCGCCCCAGTTCCTGCAGCGGCCCCGTGCCACCGAAACTCGACGACGATGAAGACAACTCCCTCCCTCGCCAGCCTGGTCCTGCTCCTCAACTTGCTGCTCGTCGCCTGTTCCGGACCGCCGGCCTTCAAATCGACCGACATCACGGGTGTCGACTGGGGCAAGGAACTGGCGCTCACCGATCACCTGGGCCAGCCGCGCCGGCTGGCCGATTTCAAGGGCAAGGCGGTGATCGTGTTCTTCGGTTACACGCAGTGTCCGGATGTCTGCCCGACGACGCTGCTGTCGATGCGCGAGACCGTCGCCCGCCTCGGCAGCGACGCCGGACGCGTGCAGGTTCTCTTCGTCACCCTCGACCCGGCGCGTGACACGCAACAATTGCTCGCCGAATACGTGACCGCATTCAACCCGGGGTTCATCGGCCTGCGCGGCGACGACGCGGCGACCGCAGCGGCGGCGAGGGAGTTCAAGGTCTTCTATGGCCGGCAACCGGGCAGCACCCCCGACAGCTACAGCATCGATCACTCGACCGGCAGTTATGCTTTCGATCCGCAGGGGCGCCTGCGGCTGCTCGTCCGCCACGGCGAGGCACCCGACAATGTCGCTGCCGACCTGAAGCTGCTGCTCGCCGGCAAGTGATAACCCTGGAGCCCTGAAATGAAACGCCTTCTGCTGCTGCTCGCCGTTCTGGCCCTGCCGGTTGCCGCGGCGCCGAGCCCCGACCAGGTCAACCTTGATCTGGGCACGCCACCGGTGGTGATCGTCAAACACGGCCTGGCGCAGCGCGCCTCGCGCCTCGTCCGTTTCTACGACGCGGGCATCATCGGTCTCGGCTACGATGGCATGGTCAGGCTGCGCGATGCCAGCCGCCTCAACCTGGCGCAGCGCCAGATCGCGGAGAAGCTGATCGACAGCGAGAATCCCGACCGCAACTCGCTGATCTACGCGCTCGCCGAAGGGCATGGCGGACAGTACTGGGAACCCGCGGTGCGGGCCGCACAGGTCCAGCGCTGGAAGGCACAGTGGCACGCTGGCTGGTGGATCGAGGACGCGCAGGGCCAATGGTCGATCAAGCGCTGATCTCCTTGGCCACCATCCGGCATGGCGGCCGGTCCGCTGGGTCCGGCCAACGCCGGCTGCGCCACCGTGCCGCGGAGTGATCCGCAAGTATCGGTTCATGATCGTTTTTCTGACAAGGAAGGGAGGCTGCATTGAACAAGAGGATGATGTTTTCCGCGTCGCTGCTGCTGTTCGGGGTGGGATCGGGCGCGGCGCTGGCCGCCGATGTCGAGGTGCACAACGCTTGGGTGCGTGGTACCGTCACCGGCCAGCAGGCCACCGGCGCGTTCATGGAGATCAGCAGCAAGACCGGCGCGACGCTCGTCGGCGCCAGCAGCCCGGCAGCCGCCGTCACCGAGATCCACGAGATGAAGATGGACGGGCAGGTGATGCGCATGCGCGCCATTCCCCGCCTCGAACTGCCCGCCGGCAAGACGGTGCAACTCGGTCCGAGCGGCTACCACGTGATGTTGATCCGTCTCAAGCAGCCGCTGCTGAAGGGCGAATCGGTGCCGCTGACCCTGCAGATCGAGGGCAAGGACCGCAAGATCGAAACCCTCGAGGTCAAGGCGGAAGTGCGCGACCTCACCGCCGCTTCCCCGGCGGGCGAACACAGGCACTGAGCGCCCGGCGGCGAAGCCGCGCCTGTCCCTCAAAGCACATGGAGCACGATGGCGACGTACTGGGCAGCGCTGCCGGCAAGTACGAAGAGGTGCCAGATGCCGTGCGCGTGCCGCAGGCGCGAGTCGAGAGCGTAGAAGACGATGCCGAGCGTATAGGCAGCGCCGCCGGCCGCCAGCCAGACGAAGCCAGCCATGCCGAGCGCCTGCAGCAATGGAGGCAGTGCGCCCAGCACCGCCCAGCCCATGACGACGTAGATCACCACAGACAGCACGCGCGCTTCGCTCTTCAGCCAGAACTCCTGCAGCGAGCCGACCACCGCCAGACCCCAGACGACGGCAAAGAGCGACCACCCCCAGGGGCCGCGCAGGGTGACCAGGCAGAAGGGCGTGTAACTGCCGGCAATCAGCAGATAGATGCTGAGGTGGTCGAGCTTCTGGAAGATCTCCTTGGCGCGGCCACGGAAGCTGTGGTACAGCGTCGAGCAGCTGTAGAGGAGAACGAGGGTTGCGCCGTAGATCGAGACGCTGACGATCTTCCACGGGTCGCCTGTCCGCGCCGCGAGAACGACCAGGACGACCGCCCCAATCAGCGCCAGAACCGCCCCGACCAGATGCGTCCATGCGTTGAGTTTCTCACCGTGATACATGCGAGTTCCCGTCCTTGCTTGAAGGCGTCGGCGACCGCGCCATTCTCGGGGATTGCCTCTGCGCCGGTCAATCATCGTCGGCAACCGCCGGCACGCGGGAAGATGCCCTGATGCCCGCGGAATCCGGTGACGGCAAACTCGCTTCGTCGACTGGACACCTCGACCGCCCCGCCTCGCGATTGAGCCCACGTCCATCAAGCCGCTCACCTCATGACACGTGCTCGATTGAATATACTGTCACCGAATTGAGGGCGCTGGAGATCGTCGCCGTGCGGGCCTTCGAGACGGCGGACCGCGCGCACGTGCTGTGGTCCGATGGCGACCGGGCCTGGGCCAGCCGGGCCGCCGCCGAGGTCGTCGGCGAAGGAGCAGCGGACGCTGACTTCGTGGCGGAGCGCGCGCGACTGGCGCTCGGTCGGTTCGGAGAACGCTTCCCGGTCATCCCCCGCGCGGTTCGCGCGCTGTCCTGGCGTCCCTGGCTGGCGGGTGCGATCGCCGTCGCCGCCTTCATCGGCGGCCTGCTGGTCGACCGGATCGGCGGTGGCCAGCGAATCAACATCCTGATGCCGCCGGTGCTGGCACTGATCGCCTGGAATATCGCCGTCTACCTGCTGCTGGCGGCGAGGTTCTGCCTGCGCCGCCCGGGGAATACGCTGCCGCAGCCCTGGCGACGAGCCATGGGCCGCCTCGCGACAGGGCTGCACCCTCGGCCAGGAGGCGAACTCGGGGCCGCGATCGCCCACCTGGCAAGCGACTGGAGCCGCCTCTCGGCGCCGCTGCATGGCGCCCGCGCGGCGCGCATCCTGCATCTCGCGGCAGCGCTGCTGGCGACCGGCGTGCTCACCGGCTTCTATCTGCGCGGCCTCGCCTTCGCCTATGAGGCGACTTGGGAGAGCACCTTTCTCGCTGCCAGCGACGTGCATCGGCTGCTCGCCATCGCGCTTGCACCGGGAACGGCGCTGAGCGGGATTCCCCTGCCGACGGCGGAAGAGATCGCAGCCATCCGCGCACCCGCCGGCGAGAATGCGGCGCAATGGCTGCACCTGCTGGCGGCGACCGTCGCCGCCATCGTCATCGTGCCGCGTCTCGTGCTCGCCCTGCTCGCCTGGCTGGTCGAGCGCCGTCGCTCCAGGAGCCTGCCGATCGACTTCGCCGAACCCTACTTCGATCGCCTGCTGCGCGACTTTCGCGGCGGCCCGCTGCGGCTCACCGTGATCCCCTACAGCTACACGCTGCCGCCCGAGGCAACCAGCGGCCTCGAGCGACTGGTCACCCACGCGCTCGGCGGCAACACGCTGCTGACTGTCGGCCCGGCGGTGCGCTACGGTGAAGAGGATGCGCCGCCCCACGCTGGCGCGGAAGATGGTGGCGGCCGGATCATCGCACTGTTCAACGCGACGGCGACGCCGGAACGCGAGGTGCATGGTGCTTTCCTGCGCGCGCTCGGCAGTCCCGGCGGCGGCGCCCGGCGGCTCGTCGCGCTGGTCGATGAGAGCAGCTTTCTCGCCCGTGGCCGCGACACGGGGCGAATCGAGGGACGCCGCACCGCCTGGCGCGAACTGTGCGCGACGCTGCGCGTCGGCTGCGTCTTCGCCGACCTCGCGGCGGTCGCCAGCGCCGGCCGCACCGGCGACGGCAGCCTCGACGCAGCCGCCAGCGCGCTCGCCGGCAACTTGGCGGAGCGCGGGTGATGAGCACCGACGTGCGTGCCATCGCCCTGTCGCTGATCTCGCACACCAACGCCGGCAAGACGACCCTGGCGCGCACCCTGCTCGGGCGCGACGTCGGCGAGGTGCGCGACGCCGCGCACGTCACGACCGAAGCGACGCCCTACCCGCTGATCGACACGGCCGAGGGCGACACCCTGCTGCTCTGGGACACGCCCGGCTTTGGCGACAGCGCCCGCCTGGCGCGACGGCTGGCGCAGCAGGGAAATCCGATTGGCTGGTTCCTGTCGCAGATCTGGGACCGCTTTCGCGACCAGCCCTTCTACCTTTCGCAGCAAGCGGTGCGCAACGTCCGTGACGAGGCCGATGTCGTGCTTTACCTGGTGAACGCTGCCGAGGCGCCTGCCGACGCCGGCTATCTCGCGCCCGAACTCGACGTGCTGGCGTGGATCGGCCGGCCGGTAGTCGTCCTGCTCAATCAGACTGGAACGCCGCGGCCACTCGCGGCGGAACAGGCGGACGTGCAACGCTGGCGCATGGCGCTCGGCGAACGAGCATTCGTCCGCGACGTGCTGACGCTGGATGCCTTCGCACGCTGCTGGGTACAGGAGATCGTCCTCCTGCGGACGCTGGCCGCGTCGATCGTTGCCGACAAGGCGGCTGCCTGCCAACGCTTGGTCGCTGCCTGGACGAGCCGGCGCGAGCGGCAATTCGCCGAGGCGATGGCGGCGCTGGCGACGGCGATCGCCGGCGCCGCCTGCGACAGCGAAGCGCTCGCCACCCCTCGCCTGCGCGACCAGCTGCGCACGGCGCTGCGCTCGGTCGTCGCCGGCGAACAGGTGAACGTCGACCGGCAGCGTGCCGCGAAAGCGCTGGCCAGCCGTCTCGACGGACGGCTGCGCACGAGCACCGAGCGCCTGATCGCTCTCCACGACCTCAGCGGCCACGCCGCCGACGCAGTGCGCGCACGCATCGACGCGCACCTGCGCACGCAGGCGCCGCTGCACACCGGCAAGGCAGCGGCCGTCACCGGCGTCGTTTCCGGGGCACTCTCCGGGCTGGCAGCCGACCTGGCTGCCGGTGGACTGAGTCTCGGCGCCGGCACCCTGCTCGGCGCACTCGCCGGCGCCGCCGGCGGCGCCGGCGTGGCGCGCGGCGTCAACAAGCTGCGCGGCCACAGCGAGACGCGGCTCGGCTGGGACGACGAACTGCTCGACAGCCTCGTCGTCTCGGCCCTGCTGCGCTATCTCGCCGTCGCACACTTCGGCCGCGGTCGCGGCGAATGGGCCGAAAGCGAGTACCCGCCGTTCTGGCGCGAACTCGTCGAGGAGGTCCTTGCAACCCGCCGACCGGCTCTCGCCGCACTCTGGGCACAGCGGCCACCAGCCGGCGACGTGACCAGCGCCAGCGAGGAAATGCTCGCCGCAAACCTGCGCCGGCTGCTCGCGGATGCTGCTCGCGAGGTGCTGCAACGGCTCTACCCCGGAGCGATCGGCGACGCGACGCGCGGCTGAGTGATCGCCGCCCGGCGCGCCGGCATTTCGGCGACCGCCGCGCGCAACACGCGACCACCCAGGTGCGAGTCGGCTATTCGGGCAGGCCGTTTAGCAGGAACATGGCCTGCAGGGCATCACCCGGCTTGCCGAAGGGCTCGAACCAGCGCTTGACGATCGGACCGATCTCGCCCGAGCGATAGAGGCGCGCCAACGTCCGGTCCACCGCCAGACGGAGATCGTCATCGCGGCGCATCATCAGCCCGTAGGGCTCATAGCTGAACTGCATCTCGGCCAGCGCGAACGGCTGTCCCTTGCCGCGAATCAACGCCGTGGTGACGAGGACGGTGCGATCGGCGGCGTAGGCCGTCGCCGTCTTGTCGGTCAGCGCCTTGATCGCCGCGTCGTGATCCGGCACCCGGATCAGCAGCATGCCGAGCTTGCCCGCCTTGATCATCTGGTCCAGCGTCGTCTCGGTCGTCGTGCCGGCGACCACCGCCACCCGCTGGCCCTTCAGCGACTCGACCGTGGTCGGCACCTCGCCCTCGCGGAAGAGCAGCCCGGCGCCGTCGACAAAGGTCATCAGGCTGAAATCGAAGTCGGCCCGACGCGAGATGGTCTGCGTCGTGTTGCCGCATTCGAGGTCGATCTCGCCGCTTTTCAGCGCCGCGAAGCGGCTCTGGGCGGTTACCGGCACCCAGCGGACATCGAGTTTCGGCAGGTTCAACTGCTTGCCGATGTCGTCGGCGACGATCCGGCAGAGGTCGACGGTGTAGCCACGCGGCTGCCTGTCGTCGCCGGTGAACGAGAAGGGAACCGAGTTCTCGCGGTAGCCGAGCTTCAGCGTGCCGCTCTGCTTGATCCGGTTGATGGTCGATTCCGAAGCGCTGACCGGCGCGGCAAGAGCGAGACTCGCGGCAACGCCGGCAAGCAACAGGGTTCTTTTCAGCATGATGGGTTGTCCTTGATGGGGGTTGGGGTGAGATTCGGCCCGGCAAGCCGATCGCCGGGCGCGGCAAGTATGCCCAAGAATGGGTTTTCTTTCCACCTCCGGCGCCCGCCGGCCTTGAGCAATGTTGCCGGACGCCGGGAATGATTACGCACAGGTTCCGGGTTGACCACGGGTTGCTGGAGCGGAGATACTTCCCGCATGGCGCTTGACCATTTGCAACGTGGGCGATCGTCGCACACGCGGGGGTGTGATCCCCTCGTCGTGCGCGCGATCCGCCGCCAGCACCGGATTCGCTCCGCCGGGCATCGTCCCTTCGGCCTCCCGGGCGCGAACGGCTGCCGGCAGCGTCCTCGCAGGGCTGGGCGCGAACGGGCCTCGCAGGTCAGCGAGGTGATTCCCACGACACCGGCGAGGCAGCCATGCTGACCCTGGGCCTCAATCACTACAATCTGCGCGCTCCTCGCCCACTCATGGAACAACTGCGCCGCTTCTACTGCGACGTGGTCGGCCTGATGCCCGGCGAGCGGCCGCCGTTCGCCAGTTTTGGCTACTGGCTGTATGCCGGCGACCAGCCGGTCCTTCACCTTTCGGAGACCCGGGCCGGCGATCCAGCTGTGCCTGCCAGCCCATCGACCTTCGACCACGCGGCGTTCAGCTGTTGCGGGCGCGCCGAGTTCGAGCGCAAGCTCGAGCAGTCGGGAATCGCCTTCACAACGGCCCGCGTGCCGGGAACGACGCAGGTCCAGCTGTTCATCAAGGATCCGGCAGGCAACGGCGTCGAACTCAACTTCGCTGCCGAAGACGCCTGACGGGAGCCTGCCGCGGACGCGTGCCCGGCACCTGCAGCGGCGGCCGCGGGCGAATCGGCTGGCAGTGCGCCAGCAGTGCTCGGCCGGGAATCCGTCGGCATGACAGCAGGCGCAAATTCAGGCGCCCCTGCCGGTGGGTTCGCTACCGCTCTCGCGACGAAGCTCAGCCAGGCGATGCAGGTCTTGCCGAAGTGCCTGCAGGTCGCTCTTCTTGTCATAGAAGCCATGGGCCCCAGCTCTGAGGCATCGCTTGCGGTACACCTCCTCCGCGTGATTCGTGAACATCAGGACTTTCGTTCGCTGATGGTTCGCACGTACTTCGCGCAGGACGTCCAGCCCACTGCCATCGACGAGCTGGATATCGAGCAGGACGATGTCCGGCGGGTTTCCGCGCAGCCTTTCGATGGCCGGCGCGGCACTTGCGAACTCGCCCACCACTTCGGCACCTGCCACCTCCGCGAGCATCTCGCGCAGCATCTGTCGGGCCACTGTCGAATCATCGACGATCACGATTGTTGACATCACGTTCGGTCACGGAGAGAGGTGAGCGACGACAGGGCGAAAAGCGAGCCCGAGTCGTCGGGTACGCGCTGGTCCCCGGCCGGGCTGGATCGCCATGGTCGCCCCACGGGATGCCGCTGCGCCAGCAGCCTCAATGCGCCCGCTCGGCCCGCTTCGCGGGACCGCGTCGGTGCAGCAGTCGGTCGAACTGGTCCTGCATCAACAGGGCAACGTTGGGTAGCAGACTGAGCGAGGTCAAGCCCGGGACACTGGTGATCCCGCGGCGCAGGACGATCACCACCAGAGGGTCGGGGAGGCCATCGGATCGCCCGGCCAACGTGGCATGGACGAAAGCCCGCGAACCCTTGCCCCAGCCGATCACGATCACATCGGGCATGGCCCTTGCCGCACATTCGTAGGCATCTTCGATGGAGCGAGTGACGGCGACGACCACGAGTTCCTCATGCGCCCGCAGCGTTCCACCCACATCGTCGCCAAGGAAGCCGTCCGTATCCACCAGCAGGAGGCGGGTGCAGCGTTGCTGCGAAGCGGGCGATGTGCAGGCATCCAAGGTGGTCTCCGGTCATCGATCCGCGTCGGGAAAGGGCGCCCTGTCGCGCAAGTCGATTTCGAGACCGCATCATCCCGCAGACCTCAATGCTCGGCTATCGGCATTGCGTGTCATCTCGCTGTAGGCGATGGACGACACGAAGACGGTAGGGGATCCCCGACACGAGGTCGGCAACGGCACTCAGGATGCCCGCACCGGCAGCGCCGAGGCGACGAACGCGGGGCGTAGCGGCAGGGGACTCCTGCCCACTGCTGCGGGCGACGTCCGTTGATCACAGCAAACCCTTCTCGACGGCATGCCGTGCGAGCTCGGCGTTGCTCTGCAGCCCGGTCTTCTCGACGATTCGGGCACGGTAGGTGGTCACCGTCTTCGGGCTGAGATGCAGCGCCGCGGCGATATGGGTCAGGCTCTCGCCCGCGGCAATCCGCCGCAGCACCTCGATCTCCCGGTCAGACAGGGCATCCGACCCCGATCTCCTGCCCTGTCCCACCTCGACGGCCAACTGCTCCAGGAGCCCCGGGCTGACGTGCTTGCCGCCGCGGGCCACCTTGTGGATCGCCGCGAGGAGCGTTGCCGGCGCGCTGTTCTTGGTCAGGTAGCCCGCCGCACCGGCTTTCAGCGCCCGCACGGCATAGACCTCCTCGGCGTACATGCTCAGCATCAGCACAGCCAGTCCGGGCCGCTCCGAGCGAAGCTGCTTCAACAGATCGAGGCCGCCCTTGCCTGGCAGACCGATATCGACCAGTGCGACATCGAACTCGTTCTGGCGGATCATGCTGATCGCCTGCTCGGCACTTTCGGCCTCGCCTGCCACCTCCATCTCACCGCTCTCGGCCAACAGAAGCCGCAAGCCGCCCCGGACCACGGCGTGATCGTCCACCAGCAGGATGCGCAGCTTGCGTCCGCTCATCGCTCCTCAAACCGGCATGTGCAAGACAAGGATGGTGCCCTCCTTGACTCCGCGCGACAGCGCGATGTCGCCACCGAAGCGGGCGGCACGCTCCTGCATTCCCAGCAAGCCCCAGGATTCGGTCCTGACCAGGGCATCGTCGCCGATGCCCACGCCGTCGTCCTCGACCGCAATCATAACGGCACCTGCTTCGCAGCGGATGCGGATTTCGGCGCGCGACGCGCGGGCATGGCGAACGCAGTTGTTCAGCGCCTCCTGGACGATGCGAAACATCGCGGTTGCGCGCTCCGGATCGACCTCGATTGCCGCCACCTCGTCGGCAAGGGCAACCCGGCACTGCAGGCCCGTCCGTTCTTCGATCTGCCCGGCATACCACTCGATCGCCGTCCACACCCCAAGGTGGTCGAGGACGCTCGGTCGCAGATCACTGATGATGCGACGCATCGTATCCACCGCCGAATCAAGCAGCTGTGACGCGTTGGCAAGCTGAGCGTCGGCTGGCAAAGCGGCGCGTCGCGCGCGCTCGATGGCGGTCGCGATCGCCCATTTGACGCCCGTCAGCGTGCTGCCGAGATCATCGTGCAGTTCGCGTGCGATGCGCACCCGCTCGTCCTCGCGAACCCGCTCCAGATACTGGGACAGTTGTCGCAGTTGGTCGTTGGACACCAGCAGGGAGTCCTGGCTGTTCTTCAGCGTCGTCATGTCGACCACGTTGACCAGGACACCATCGATGTCACCATTGATGTCCCGATATGGCGCGTACGTCGACAGGGTCCAGAAAAGGCGCGGATCGTCGCGCAGAGCCGCTGCTTCGTCCGGCGTCACGAGCTTCGTCGTACCACGCAGGCGCGGCAGGAAATCGTCAGCCACGCCGACTTCACCCGCCAGCGCGCGGGCCACAAGCGTATCGATGCCGTAGCGGGGCGCCTCCGGGAACAGCTCGAGCAGATGCCTGCCCATTGCTGCCTCGCGCGGCAAACCGATCGTCCGCTCGAGGAAGCGGTTCCAGACGACCACCCGGAGCGTCCGGTCATAGACGACAAAGCCCTGCTCGACATGGTCCAGGATCTCCTGCGCGAAACCCTCGGCCTGCAGGCGTGCCGTGATGTCCTGCACCATTGCGACGAAGAAGTCCACGCGGCCGTCCTCATGGCGAACCGTCTGCACGTCCGTCGTCACGTTGATCACCCTGCCATCCTTGCGAACGAAGCGCTTGTCGGCCCGGAAGCCGTCGCTCTCGCCGCGCCGCAGACGTTCGAAGTGCATGCCGTCGGCAGCGAGATCCTCGGGGTAGGTGAGCCGCGGCCAGCTCAGGTCGAGCATCTCGTCGCGCGAATAACCGAGGAGCTCGCAGAGGCGGTCGTTGAAATGCAGCCAGCGCATGCTGTCGGCCGCAAGAATCGTCATGCCGACGAGTGGAAGATCAAAGAAGAAGCGGAGCAGTCGGTCCTTCTCCATGCCCTGCGCAGCCAGTTCGAGCTCGTGCATTCGCCTTTGCTGGCGCAACAGCAGCAGGATCAGGACCGTGACGGCGAGAACGGCCAGGCTTGCCACGAGGCTGACCCAGAAAACCAGCCTGCGCAGCGGCGACAGGACCTCATCGCGATCGATCTTCGCCACCAGATGCCACGGCGTACCGCGGACCGGTCTCGTCGCTGCGAGGACTCTGACCCCGCGGTAATCCGTCCCCTCCATGATCTGCGCGCTGCCCGCCAGGACGGCACGAGCTGCCGCCAGTTGCGGATCATCGAGCGCCTGACTGAAGATCAGCGCGGTGTCCGGGCGATGGCGCAACTCGTTCAGATAGAGGACCCTGTCTGCGTGTCGGCGCACCAGCAAGGTCTCGGCGGTCGGACTCGGCGTCGGCCAGCTCTGGATCAACGGAAAGACGACCCGTTCGACCGGAGTGTCGAGGATGACGGCACCGACCACGCCCCGTCGGCCATCCACTTCCTTCACCAGCGGCGCGATCCAGTCCAGGTGGACACGGCCCGCAGCGCTCCGATAGAGATCCGTTGTCGCCACCTCGCGGGTCTCGAACGCGGTCTGCAGCGCCTTGCGTACGGGCACTTCGGCGCTGCTTTCGTGCGAGCCGGTGACCACGATCGGTCGCGCCTCGTCGTCGACGAGAACGAAACCGTCGTAGGCGTACGCCCGTCGCAGCGTTGCCAGACGTTCCTCGACGCGCTGTCGTGCGCCGGCATCGGCACCCCGTGCCAACCGTAGCGCATCGTCGATGAGCCCTGGGCTGGCACTGAGGACCAGCGCATCCCCTCTTCTCTCGTCCAGCCAGGCTTCGATCTGACCCACCTTCAGGTTGGCGATCGCATCCAGATCGGAGAACGCCTGCTGCTGCAGACGCGGGGACTCCAGGTAGTAGATACCCGCGCCGAGCAGCGGCACGATCGCCAGCAAGCCCAGGATGATGCCCGCGATGACACGCAAGCGTGACCGGGGAAGCAGACTTTCGTCGCGGGACAGTAAGTTCGCTGGCACCAAGCGAGGATACGCAGCTGCTCAACTGCGGTCAATCGGGGTGTCGGCGATGCCGGCCGGCCGTGAGTGGCTCCGGCGCTCGTCGGCAGCGGCCGAGGGTCAAGCCGGATGCGCGCATGCTGTACGCAGTCGTGCGGAGATCCCGAGGACAGGAAGTCCAGCCACCCGCGGGGCGCACATGGACGGCCAGCCAACGGCGTCAATCGCCGGGTCTGTTGCCCGAACCAGCGAAAGGCCCTCCGGACTCGAGCACTTCCGCGGTTGACGATCGCTTGCAGGAGCGGAGATACTTCCCGCATGGCGGTGCAGGTTCCTCTCCTTCTCGGCCAGGAACCAGGCCCCTTGACGACCGTCGTCCCGTCCGCCGGAGGACGGCCTGCCCTCCCACCCAGGACAAGACCATGGACCTCATCGTTACCCTGATCGTCGGCCTCATCGTCGGCGCCATCGCCAAGTTGCTGATGCCGGGACGCGACCCGGGCGGCGTGATCGTCACCACCCTCCTCGGCATCGCCGGCGCCTTCGTCGGCAACTTCGTCGCCAAGGGACTGGGACTGCATGCGCCGGTCGGCTGGATCGGCTCGATCCTCGGCGCCATGCTGATCCTTTTCGTCTACCGTCTGCTGAAGAAGGCCTGACACCGCTGGCATCCCGCCAGCGAGCTTGGCCATCGACCGCCCGATCCGTGCCAACGGGGCACTTCGCGAACTGGCCACGAGTCAAAGGAACCGCATGCCCATTCCTGACTACCAGACGCTGATGCTGCCGCTGCTTCGTTTTGCTGCCGACGGCAACGACCACACCACACGTGAAGCCGTCGAGGTTCTCGCCACCGAGTTTCAGCTCACTCCGGCCGAACGAAGCGAACTCCTGGTCAGTGGCCAGCAGGCGGCTTTCAACAACCGGGTTGGCTGGGCCAATTCCTACCTCAAGAAGGCGGGACTCCTGGAGTCACCGCGCCGAGGATCGCTGTGCATCACCCCTCGCGGAAGAATGACCCTTGACGAAAAACCGACGAGAATCGACGCCAAGTATCTTGAACGCTTTGCCGAATTCATCGAGTTCCGCGATGCATCGCGGAGCAATCGGGAACCGGCAACGACGGACCCCGTCGTCATCGGCGCGGTGCAGACACCCGAAGAAACGCTTGAACTGGCCCACCAGGGCCTGCGCCTCAGACTGGCTCAAGACATTCTCAGTCGCATCCTTTCGTGTTCTCCCACCTTCTTCGAGCGCCTTGTCGTCGAGCTTCTGGTCAAGATGGGGTACGGCGGCTCGCGTCGCGACGCGGGTGAGCGCATCGGACGAAGTGGCGATGGGGGGATTGACGGAATCATCAAGGAAGACCGTCTTGGTCTCGACACCATCTACATTCAGGCGAAGAAATGGCAGGGTTCGGTCGGTCGCCCGGAGATCCAGAAGTTCGTCGGCGCACTGCAGGGTCAGCGGGCGAAGAAAGGGGTGTTCATCACCACCTCGGCCTACACCGCCGAGGCGGTTGACTACGCATCCCGCATCGCCACCACCGTCGTGCTGATCGATGGACAGCTGCTTGCCAACCTGATGATCGACTTCGACGTGGGCGTTTCGGTTTCAGCCTCATACACCGTCAAACGCATCGACTCCGACTATTTCGAGGAAGGCGAGGTCGGTCTCTGACGCTGCGGGCCAGCCGACGCTCCAGGGCCGTGCCATCGCAAAGGGCGTGGCGTGGCGCTCCAGTGCGCGCAGCAGGCGCTGCGCAGCGGTGGCGTCTACGCTCGCGGCACGCAGCCGGCCGGCGACTGCCGGGTCGAGGTAGTCGCCGCGGCTGAACTTACCGCCTTCGCGCGGCATGCCGCTGCGCTGGCAGGCAAGCGTCCGGGCGCCGGTTCGCGCCAAAACGAGCTTCTCGCTCCAGACGCTCCGCCTCGGAACAGCGCTTCGCTGCGGGTGCCAAGTGCGCGAGCGCCCGCCGCAGACTCTCGTCGCTGATGATCGCGCTCATGCCGAGGATCTCCGGCGCCACGCCATCGCTGCGCAATCCCGTCACATGCGCATACCGCCGTTGTCCATCCAGAATCGACGGCAGCCAAGTACCTGGAACATTCCGCACAGAGGGCGCATTGGGGCTCGTCTAGGCCATGGGGCAGCCTTCCACGGCGGCAACAAAGCGCTGCCGGGTCAATCCCTGAGCAAGCGTTCACCTGGACCGGTATTCGATCCAGCTTCCGCTCATCCGAATAGATGGACCCCGCTCCGCAAGCGGGAAACGACCGTCATGATCGCTGAACAGACAACGATGAAGTATCCTCCGCCGGCCAGAGCGAGCACACAGAAGACCTTCCGCCAGGCCCTGCCGAGTTCGGGCGGCATCTCGCTCGCCCCCGGATGACCGGCAGGAAACCGCCTGATCGTGGAAAGACCGCGCTCGAGCACAAGGAACCCCAGACCAGCGAGGACGAAAAACAGCGCAGCGACGAACGTCACGACACGAAACCTTGTGGCGAGACTGCCCGTCAGGCCGTCATGGCCGTTGATCGCACCGAGAATCACGGACGCCCCTCCGGCAAGCCACAAGGCAATCCGGCTCGCCGCTGCTGGCAGTACCTGCAACGACAGATCACCCTTCGGGCAGGAATCCGGGGATGGTCGGCGCGCGCCTGGAAGCAAGCTCCAGTCCATCTCACCCGCCCGAAATCACCGCTTCCGGGATCGTGTAGTGCTCGTAGTCATTCACCTCGACCGACCAGTCGTAGCCCTGCTTCACGGCCTTGAGCTTCTCGCCGGGGTTGGTGGTGACCTTGTCGCCCATGAAGGTCAGCACGCGCTTCAAGCCGCCCGGCGGGGTGATGTGCACCTCGGCATTGCCCGGCTTGCCGCGGATGACACCAAACTGGCACTCGCTGGGCCTGTCGTTGCCCATGCGGCATGCCAGCGGGCCGGTGGCGTGGTAGTGGGTGCCCTTGACCTTGGCGTCGCTGGCCGGAGCCTGGCCCAGATCGGCCCCCTTGGCGGCGCCAATGATGCCGACCGTCAGCGTGTAGTTCGCCGTCTCGTTGCGGCGCGCCGCGCTGCGCATCAGATGGACGCGCAGCTTGTATTCGCCGTCGGCCGGCAAAGCGCCTGTCCACTCCTTGCCGCCGCTGGAGCCGACGAAGAGGGCCTCGTCATTGCTTCCCGGGGGCAGCACATTGAAATGGTTGGCACCGTTCGTCGTCGCCAGCCTGACGCTCATGGTCTGGCCGGCCCGGGCGCGCAGGGTGTAGTCGATCGTCTGGTCGCCCTTGAGCGAGCCCTTGATCGTTGCGGAAGACTTGCCTTGTGCAAACTGCACCGCACGGGCTTCGATTTCGTCCGCGTGGGCAAGGGAGAAAGCCATCAAGAACAGGGAAGCCACTGCGGCCAGGAGCATGCGAAAGGGTTTCATGTCGTTCCTCGAATGCAGCGTCAGGGGCAAGAAAGGCACTGTGCCAGATCCTGGTGACGATCATCAAGCCTTGAAACGGGCGCCCGCCGGATACAGGCCAGCGCTGGGCCGCCGCGCCGCCGGTGTTGCAGCCCCGGATCATGCGGGCGAGCCGTCCGCGTTGACCACCACCGCGTCGACGATCGCGTGGCCGGGAATCGGGCCGCTACTGAAGACTTCCTGGTCGCGGCAGGTCTTGGCCATGTAGCCGAAGGCCGTGAGGTCCCACCCGGGCTGGCGGTGGTCGCCGTGCTGGCCGTCGAGCGCGGCCCGCAGCGCCGGCAGCGCCAAGCCGAAGGCGACCTTGTAGCCGTGGCGCAGGGCAACGTCGCGCGTCTTCCCGTTCGCCAGGACCTCGATCGTCCGTGCCATCGCAAAGGGCGTGGCGCTGCGCATGGCGTGGCGCTCCAATGCGCGCAGCAGGCGCTGCGCAGCGGCGGCGTCTACGCCGGCGGTACGCAGCCGGCCGGCGACTGCCGGTTCGAGGTAGTCGCCGCTGCTGAACTCACCGCCTTCGCGCAGCATGCCGCCGCGCTGGCAGGCCAGCGTCCGGGCAACAGCGTCCCAATGCGCCAGGCAGCGGCCGGCGTCGAGCGGCCCGAGCGCGCGCACGATGGTCGCGAAGGTCTGCACCTCGTCACGCCCCATCATCGCTTCGCTGTGTGCCAGCAGCGTCAGCCAGGCATCGAAGACCGGGCCGCGTGCGCGCAGCGCGGCCGCGTCGATGCGAAAGACCAGCCCGCGCTGCCTGCCGCCGTTGCTGGCGTAGTGCGCCGCGACCTCGAAAGAGCGAGACATCGACGCGGTCCCCTGGTTCACGTAGCCTTGCTGCAGCAGCTGCGCCTGCACGCCACCGTCGAAGGCACGCGCCGCGCGGGTGGGAAAGCCGCGTGCCCGGAAGTGCGCCGCCAGTTCGTGCAGGTCGCCACACTGCCACCAGGGCGGCACCGCCACGCGGCCTTCGCCACGGTAGAACGCTTCGGCGTCGTCGTTCGCTACGCCGGCCAGGGCGCCGAGCCGGTTGCGGTTGCACAGGTAGGTGCAGCGCGGCGTGATCAGCGCGGTCGTCGTGGGTGCCGCGCCGAATGCCGTGAAGAGCCCGGGCACCGCGTAGCGCAAGGGCAAGGGTTCGTCCAACACCGGGTGACCGGCCAGCGAACCGGCATCGCGCAACGCCGCCGTGGCGGGCGCGTCGGACGGCCAGGCGACGCCCTCGACATCCATCGCGGCCGCCTTGGTCATGACGGCGGCTGCCCAGGCGCACGCCGCCGCAGGACTTTCATCGCCGACCCACCACGCTTCCACGAGCAGCAGCGCCGACTCGGCGAAGGGCTGCTCACCGACGGTCACCAGGCCCAGGGCCTGGACCTGCCCGTCGCCGGTCTGCAGGGTCACCACCTGGTACGCCTCGCTGGTGATGAACTCGCGCAGACTGTCGAGCCAGCGTGCGTCGCTGATCAGTGCCGGCCAGCGCGTCGACAACTCGGCCAACCCGTGCGCCTTCGCCGCCGGGTCCAGCAGCCATCGCACACGGGCAGTATCGAGGCCGTTCACTCTGGCCGCTCGAGCGTCGTCGGCATGGCTCATGTCCTCGCGCCGCTCGTCGCCTGCAGCCCCGACCATACGCCGGATCGGGCCAGCGCGGCCAGCGGCGCACGACGGTCGCGCGCTTCGAGCCGGCCGACGAAACGATCGATGCCGGCGAAGTCCGCCGCCGCAAGAAGCCGCTGCAGTTCCCCGACCACTTCGGGATGCCGCCGGACGGTCCGCTCGATCGCCTGCCCGGCCTCATCGCGCTTCCGCTCGACGCGCCGGCGGCAAACCGCCAGCTCGGCGGCCAGCCGGCCTCCTGGAAACCGGTGGCAGTTCCCTGCGCCGGTGGCCGTTGAATCGGGTTGAATCCGCTGAATCATCTGGCCACCATGCAGTTTCCCGTCTTGCTTGCCCTCGCCGCTGCCGGAGGAACGGTTGCAGTGGTTGCGGTCGCCGGTCGCGCGTCACGCATCCAGCCGACAACACGCATGTGAAGGAACGGCGCAGTGTAACCCTGTGACTCGCCCAGAAGAGTGAGCTGTCGCTTTTTTTTACAGCGCATCCAACAAGGTTATTACAACCATCTGATATAACGTCCAATCCATGTCTGGGACGGTCATTGCTTTAACGGTTCCAGCCGCCAACTGAGGTTCCCCGACCTCACTTGGCGACCATCAACCGAAAACCAAAGGAGAAGCATGATGATCAGCACATGGAAGAAACTCGCCGTTGCCGCCACCCTGGCCGCCGCAGCGCCTCTGGCGTCAGCCACGGTGGTACCAGTTGGCTCTTGGGGCTCGTTCCAATTTGGCACGGCGCCGTCGTTCATCGATACCTACACGATTGACGTGGCTCCGGGTACGCATGTGAAAGTGAGGATCGTGGACGGCTACATCATCGGCGACGAGTTCTCGTACTCGGTCGACGGCGGAGCACTGCAGTTCACCACCGACGCGGATGCCGACGACGGTGTCCAGTCGAATGCCTTCGATGGCGACGCCGCCTGGGCTGACCCGAGACTGAGCAGGGCACTGATTTACCTTTTGCCCGGCCTCCATACCATCGACCTCGCCATCACCGAGAATGCCTTGGGCACGAGCGGCGGTGCTGCGTTCATCCGCGCGGATGTTCCCGAGCCGGCAACGCTTGGCATGCTCGGCCTGGCGCTGGCCGGCCTTGGTTTCAGCCGCCGCAAGGCTGTCTGAGCCAGCCCCCGGGCGCATTGAACGAAACCCCGCTGCGGCGGGGTTTTTTTTGCCTCCGCCTGCGCTCTTGGCAGGCGGCAGAGCGGCCGAGTTCGAGCAGAATGGTCGCCCCTCGATCGTCGCTTCTCAATCAGTGCTGATCCGGCGCATGGGGCACGCTGGCGCGTGCGCTCGGTTGGCTGGCGGGCAGCGGCTCTGCGCCGGCCGACAATGCGCGAGCGAGCGACCGTGCGGCAGCGTGCGCCCAGGCATCGTCCGGAACGCGCACGCTCATCGGCATGGCTCATGTCCTCCCGCCGCTCGTCGTCTGCGGCCCCCCTCTCGCCCCGCGCCTGCCCTTCCGGCCGGCTTGGTCGAGCCGCAGCAGCGTGTCGGCATGGGACAGGAAGCGGTTGAGGTAGTCGGGCGACAGATCGCGCATCGCGGCAAGCGAGCGCAGCACCAGCAGGTGCGAGTTGAGCGGCCCGGCGTTCGCGGGTGCCCGTTCGATGGCCTGCGACGCCTGCCTCACGGCGGCGCGCTGCGCCCAGGTGTTGCGGAAGAGACGCAGGCTTCTCAGCTCGCCGCGCGCTCCGTCGTCGCCGGTCGGCAAGACGGCATCCTCCTGCGGCCCCGACCATACGCCGGCCCCGGCCAGCGCGGCCAGCGGCGCACGACGGTCGCGCGCTTCGAGCCGGCCGACGAAACGATCGATGCCGGCGAAATCCGCCGCCGCAAACAGCCGCTGCAGTTCCCCGGCCGCTTCGGGATGCCGCCGGACAGTCCGCTCGATCGCCTGCCCGGCCTCATCGCGCTTGCGCTCGACGCGCCGGCGGCAAACCGCCAGCTCGGCGGCCAGCCGGCCTTCGAGAACGCGCCCGGTCGCTCCCTCGGCCTCGTGCAAGCGCCGCGCCAGGACCTCGATGAAACGAAAGCGCAGCGCATCGAGTTGCCCGGCACCGTCGCTGCGCAAGGCGGCGATCTCGGCGGCGTGGCCGCCTGCCCGCGCAAGCGGCGCCGACTGCGGCATCGCGCCCTGGCCGGACTCACCCACCCGCGGGCGTCCCTGGATTCGCCGAGCGTGGCACCGGCGCGATCTCGACCCGCCGGTTGCGCGCCCGCCCGCGGTCGTCGGCGTTGGAAGCCGCCGGCTGCTCGGCGCCGAACGCCGCGGCGAAGAGCAGCGACGACGGCATCCCTTCGTCGATCAGTGCACGGGTGACGGTCAGCGCGCGCTGCGCCGACAGCTCCCAGTTGTCGGCGAAGCGGGTGCTGCCCTGATGGATCGGCACATCGTCGGTGAAACCGCTGACCATCAGCAACTCGTTGCGCTCACCGAGGTAGACGCGCAGCGGCGCGACCAGGCTCTTCAGCAGCAGCCGGCCCTCGGGCTGCAACTGCGCCGAGTTGAAAAGAAAGAGGACGCTGCCGCTGATGCCGATGCGGCCGTCGTGCAGGCTCACCCGCCCGGTGGTGATCGGGATCGCCAACGCCTTTTCCAGCGCGATGCGCCGCTGTTCCTCCTGCTTGCGCTTGTGCACCTCGTTTTCGAGGTGGGTCGCCAGTTCGAGCTGGACACCGAGGACGCCGACCAGGACCAGCACGAAGGCGCCCAGCAACCCGGACATCAGGTCGCCGAAGACCGTCCATACGGGAGCGACCTGCTCGACGCCGGCGTCCGTGTCGTCCATCAGTCCGGCTTCTCGCCGGTGGCCGGATGCTGCTCGCCGAGCTGGCGCAACTCGGCGACGACCCTCTCCTGCGCCATGATCGACAGATCGATGAGCTCGCGCGCCTGCGCGACGTAGTAGGCGAGCTGTTCGTCGCTCCTCGCCGTCGACTGCTCGAGCGCCGTCTCGATCCGCTGCAGGCTGGTGACCAGCCTTTCGTTGCCGGTGGCGAAGGAGTCGACGGCGAGGGCAAAGGCTTCGCCCAGGCTCGCCACCTCGACGGCGCTGCCGGCAAGCTGCGTGGCGACTTCGGCCAGCCGCGCCGATCCGGCATCGAGCTCATCGGCAAAGCGGCTGCCGGCGGTGTCCAGCAGCGTCGCCGACGAAGTCACCAGAGAGTCGACCGTCGCCCGCTGTTCGCTCGAGGCCTGTTCGATCGCCGCCAGCAGCGCAGCGAGCGTCTGCATGATGCGGGCACGTTCCTCGAGCAGGCGGTTGTCCCGCTCCAGGCTGCCGTTCATCTCCTGGCGCCATTGCGCGAGCAGTTCGGCAGCGGCGTGCCGCGCTTCCGACGCGGTGTCGATCAGGCGCGCCAGCGGCTCCTCGAGCGCGGCGCCGAGCCGTTGCAGGTGCGTCGCCAGTTCTGCCAGCGATCCGCTCCACTCCGCGAACCGTTGCCGTTCGACGGACGCCTGGTTGGCCAGCGAAGTGGCGAGCGTCTCGCCGACTGCCGCCAGCATCGCTTGCGAACGCTGCTCGAAACGCGCGTCGAATGCCGCCAGCGAGCGCTCGATGCCAGCCAGCAGGTGATCGCCGGTACGGCACTGCGTCGCCAGCACCTCGCTCCAGGTCTCCGCGACCTGCCGGGCGGTTCCGCCGAGCTGCGCCGCAAGGCCGTCGAGCTGCGTCTGCGTGGCCGCGATCACCCTTTCGTGCGCCAGCCGCGTTTCGCCGGCAATTGCCGCCATCGCGCCATCGACCGCCGGCCGGATGATCTCGCCGGCAACCCGGACACTGTCGCGCAGGCTGCCGGCGAGCGATTCGGCGACGGCTTGCGCGAGCCCGCCAAAAGCGGCCTGGAGCTCGCCGTGGAAGCGCTCCTGGCCGCTGACGAGGCGCTCGTGGCATTGCCTTTCGCGCTGCTCCATCTGCCCGATCAGTGCGTGCAGCCTCTCGACCACGGCGGGCATGGCCTGCGCCTGCAACTGCAGGGCCTGCAAGGCTTCCTGGCGTTGCTGGCCGAGCGAGAAGGCACGCAGGGCACTGGTCGCGATCCGCGTGTCGAGCAGTTGCAGCACCAGCGCCCTGTCGCGGCGGCTGAGCGCCGAAATCAGGCCGAGCATCGCCGACGCCGCGACACCCGCGACCGAAGTGCCGAACGCCAGCCCGAGGCCGCGGATCGGCGCTGCCAACCCGGCGCGCATGGCCTGCAGGTCGGTGGTGCCGTGCAGCGCCGCGACGGCACCATCCAGGGTGACGACCATGCCGAGAAAGGTGCCTAGCATCCCGAGCATGACCAGCAGACCGACGAGATACGGCGTCAACGCCGGACCCGGAAAGCCGTTGCGCTCGCCCTCGATGCGCAGGCGAACGGGATTCTGCAGCGATGGGTGCACGCCACCGAGCCAGTCGGCGAGGCGCGCCAGCGGCTCGGGAATCGCCGCCAGCGCGTGCGCCAGCGACGCGGTCGCGCGACGGAAGTCGAGGATTTCGAGCGCGCCGAGCAGATAGACCGCGGCAATGATCAGCGTCATCGTCAGCGCCAGCGGATTCGAGCCGAGGAAGCCGGCGCCGACCCAGACGACGACGACGGCACCCGAAAGGAAAGCGAGCGCGCAAAGGCTCCGGTTCATCGCAGCCTGCCCGCCTCGTTTCGCCATGCCTCGACAAGCCCGAGCGTCGGCTGCAGGCGCAGGTCGAGTTCGGCGATCAGCAGCGCCCGCAACTCGTCGCGAAAGGAAGCCAGCCAGCCGCCCGGCTGTCTCCACAGGCCCGGCTCATCGCCCTGCCCTCTGTCGCTCAGCGCCCGTCGGTGTGCCGCCAGCAAGTGCTGGAACCGCTTCTCGAACAGCGCCGGCAGGCTCGTCGCCAACAAATTGCGCTCACGGACGGCGAATATTCGCTCGATCGCCTCGTCCAGCGCGGCAAGCCGCGCCAGACGTGCCGAGCTGTCCGCGAGCGCTCGTCGAATGCCGCCACGCAACGCCCGGATGGCCGTTTCCATCTCGCTCTGCAAAGCCAGGTGGAAGCGCCGATACGGCCCATAGGCCACAGCGTCATCGAGTTCGACGGCGGCTTTCGGCAGTGGCAGCCGGATGCGGCTGCCACTGCCGTCTGGCGAACAACTCGCGACGATCAGTTCGACCAGCGTCGCGCGGACGCGCGCGAACTCGCCTGCTGCGGCGGCCCCCGAGCCGGGCTGCGGCCACTGCCGGGCGGCGGGCACGATGGTCGCGCCGGCGCCCTGCGCGGCATGCAGCCTGATGGCGTCGGCGACGTCCAGCCATCGACCCAGTTCTTCCGCAGAAAACGGCCTCGACCCGGCGGAATCGACGAGGGACAGCCCGGCGAGAAGACGGATGAGTCCCGAACCGTTGAAATCTGTCCGTGGCAGGGCCTGCGACATGACGATGTACCTGCTCCTGATGGGCTGGGATGGGCCGAAGGGGGCCGAAAGGGGCCGTAGCGTACTACATCTTCAGTGCCCGACCAACCGGGCGCGGCGACGCTGGACCGTGCGCGGGGCGGGACCACTGCCGGCCACGCGCTGGAGCACGCAACGGACCGGCAAGGATCGCACCCGGCCAGCGCGAACGGACGCCGCTTGCGCTCCGTCCCGGGCCATCGACAGGCAGCTTTTCCGCCTGCTCCCGACGCTCCCGGCGACCCGGCTCACAGGGTCTTCAGGTACTCCAGCAGCGCCTCCTTCTCGCTGGCCGACAGCTGCGTGCCGAACTCGTGCCCCTGGTTGCCGCTGCCGCGGCTCTGCGTGTCGAGCCTCGTACCGGCCCGTTGCGCCGCCTCGCCATCGCTGACGAAGCCGACCTTCTTCTGGTCATAGACGTCGTAGCCACGCCAGAAGACTCGCGGTCGCCTGGCTGCCGGCTCGAGCAGGTCGCGCAGCGTCGGTACCGAGCCATTGTGCAGGTACGGCGCCTTCAGCCAGATGCCGTCGAGGAACGCGGCGACATAGCCTTCGGGGTCGGCCTCGACCAGGCCACGACGGTCGAGGCCCATCTCCTTGACGACCTGGTTGGCCTTGATCGCCGCCGCCATGTTCCACGAATCGATGCGGCCGCGGTCGGTGCCGACCTCGGCCAGCGGCAGCGGCCGGCCGGTCAGTTCGCTGTCGTGGCAACGGGCACAGTGGGCGACGAACAGCGGCTTGCCCGCGGTCGCCTTCGCACGGTCGATCGGGAAAGGGTATTTCGGCGGCGGCAGTTGCCCCAGGTAGCCGTGCAGCCATTTCACCTGCGCGACGAATTCTTCCCGGTTCGCCGGTGCGGCGCCGAGCAGGCCGAGCGCCGAGTCCATGATCACCGACCAGGCGTCGTGGCTGTCGCCGGCGTAGTTCATGCGATGGCCCTCGTCCCAGCGGTATTTGGCGAGGTTCCAGACTGAGGGCATGTCGGTCGGACCGAAGGTGTCGTCCATCGGCGCGCGGATCATGAAGTACTTCGTCAGGTTCATCGCGTCGTCACGGCCGCGACCCCACTCCGGGAAGTCCGGGCGGTAGATCCAGGCGAACTGCGCCTCGCGTTCGAGCAGGCGCTTCTTGGTGATCGGGATGATGAAGAAGCGGTAGAGCAGCCTGTCGATGACATCCAGATCAGTGACGCGATTGATCTCGGCCATCAGGATGTCGGCGTTGAACCGCGGATCCTTGGCGCAGTCGATCAGATAGCGAAAGAATGCCTCGACGTTGGTGGTGTGCGCCGGGCCGGCGACGATGAAGCTCGGGTTGGCATCCGCCGTGGCGCGGATGCTGGTCGTGTGGCAGACCGCGCAGTTGTTGGCGACGCGGGGAAAGCCGATGATCTTCTTCGTGAAACCGATCGGCAGTTCCTGCCCCAGTTCCCAAGGCACACCGAGCGCGGCGTAGCCGCCGGGAACGATCCGGCCGTCCTGACGCAGCTTCTCCGGGAAGATGCGCGGCAGAACGTAGAAGATCCAGTACGGCACGCCGGCATCGTGCTCGGCGCCGATCGATCCGTACTTGAAGCGCGTCTCCGGCGTGGCACTGACCCAGTCGGGTTGCGGCTGCTCGCGGAAGCCGCGATCGTAGCCGATCAGGGCAGCGAGAATGCCGAGGACGCCGACGAGGATGACGATTGCCCTGACCCAGGGCTTGCGGGTGCCGATGCTCATCGTGGCTTCCTCAGAAGGTTTTCAGGAACTCGACCAGCGCCGCCTTGTCCGCGGCCGGCAGTTCGGTGCCGTAGGCCCGCCCTTCGTGGCCGCTGTTGGCGTTGCCCGGCAGTCGGGTGTCGAAGCGGAACAGCGGCCGCCCGTCGACCTGCGACTGGTCGGAGACGAAGCCAACCCGTACCGGATCGTAGACGTCGTTGCCGCGGTGGAAGACCGGCGGACGCTGCGCCGCCGGCTCGAGCAGGTCGCGGAGGCTCGGGACCGATCCGTTGTGCAGGTACGGCGCCCGCAGCCACAGTCCGTCGAGCGGCATGTTGGCGTAGCCGTGCGTTTTCTGGAAATGCGTGAAGCGCCACGGATAACCGGCGTAGAGCGTCGCCTGGTTGACGGCGAGGGTATAGGTGTAGGAATCGAGGCGTCGACGGTCGGTGCCGATCTCGGCCAGCGGCACGACCCGGCCGACGTACTCGCCGCTGAAGTCGCTGCCAGAAGCCCCGTGGCAAGCAGCGCAGTACTGCTTGTAGAGCGGTGCGCCGCGCGCCGCGAGTTGCCGGTCGATGGCGAAGAATCGGTCGAAGGCGGGCGGTCTGGCGTCCAGGAGCCAGTCCTCGACGCGACGGATGCGCGCCAGGTCGATCGTCGGCGGCGTCGTGCCGGTGCCGAAGGCCGCGCTCTTGTTGCGCTCCTCGACGGTGGTGTTGTTGCCGTCCCAGTGCAGTTGCATCTCGCGCGGCTCCTTGCGCTGCCGCTGCTGCCAGATCGACGGGAAGTCGGCCGGCGCATCGAACTCGCGCGGGTCGAGGTGCGCCATCGGGAAGTTGAAGATGACCTTGGCCGAGTTGAAGGTATCGACGCGCCCCGGCCCCCACTCGTGCTGCCTGAAGACCCAGTCGAAACGGCCGGCGAGCGCGAGCACCCGGTCGCGCATGATGGCGATCGCCAGCGGGTAAACGAGCATGCGGTCGAGCAGGTCGAGTTGGCCACCTTGGCGCTCGATCTCGGGCAGGATGTACTCCTTGGAAAACTTCGGATCGGCCGCGCAGCGGAAGAAGAATTCCTCGAAAGCCTTCATGTTGAACGTCGCCGCCGGCATGCCGAGAATGATCTGCGCCGGCTGGTCGGCGGCAACGCGCACGGTGCTCGTGTGGCAGACGGCGCAGTTGACGAAGACGCGGTCGATTCCCTGGTAGCGGCGGCGCGAAGTGCCGACCGGGACGTCGCGCTCGCTGCCGTCGGCATTCTTCTCGAAGACCATGCCGAGCGACTGGTAGCCGCGGCCCGGCAGGTACTGCGGACACACCTCGGGCAGCGCGCGCCAGATCCAGTAGGGAAAGCCCATCTCGTGCTCGCCGCCGGTCGAGCCGTACTTGAAATGCTCGACGGCGCTTTCGTGGTCCACCGGCACGTCCTCGCCGAAGCGGCGCAGCAGCCACAGGGCGACGAACGCCGGGATGATCACGGTGACGAGTAAGAGGATGATGAAGCGCCTCTTCCAGGGGTTGTCCACCGGCGGGGTCTGGCTGTCGTTCATCTTTCTCTCTCCGCAGCGTCGAGCGTGTCGTTCAATGTGCCGGCAGGCACGGCCGCAAGGCTTCGTAGCCGCCGGCTAGCAGGCCTTCGAGCCGCGGCTCCTGCCCGTTCTCGGCGCGCAGCCAGTCGCCCACCTGCGCCAGCAGCGCCTTGCGCGCCGGACTGTTGCGCCAGCCGTCGATGTCGCTGCCAAAGACCGGCAACAGGCTCTCCGGCGGCATCGGCGTTTTCTGCCGCCGCGCCGGTGGCTCGTCGGCCATCGCCAGGCGCACGTAAAGGCGCGGTGCGCAGTGACGCAACCTGGCCGTCACTTCCTCGGCATTGCCTTGCAGGAAATTGGGCGGGAAGGTCTCGGCGCTCTGGTGGCAGGCGGCGCAATACGGCTGGAAACCGCGGCTGGCCGCGTCGCTGCCGGCCGCTTCCGGGGCGACGGCGGCCACCTCGAGGCGCGCCGGTGGCAGCAGGGCTGCCGCCTGGCAGCAAGCGGCCGGCAGCGGTGCGCCGAGTTCGGCAAACAGGGCCTGCAACAGCGGCTGCCGCGGGAAAGGCGCCGCGCCGAAGAGCGCGGCAGCCGCCGGGCCGGTGAGCAGGCGGTCGATCGCCCGCTGTGCGACGGCGAAATCGTGGCGCAGGCGGATGCCCATCTCACCGCTGTCGCGGTCTGCAGCAAGCGTCAGGTCGAGGCCGACGATGGCATCGCCGGCGGCGGTGCGCGGCAACCCGTTGCCGCCTGCGTTGGTGCCTGCACGGCGCGGGCGCAGGGTCGCCCGCGTCGTCGTCGGCTTGCCGCTGGTGACCAGCTCGATGCCGGTCAGCGCCGTACCGCCGGGCAGCGTGAGGCGCGTCAGCAAGCCAGCCCGAGGCCGCCCGCCGCGCAATTCCACCTGGCCTTCGACGACGCCGTTTCCCGGGCCGGTGCAACGGAACGCGCGCAGACTGCCGGCAGCATCTTCCTCGAAGCGGCACGCCAGCCTGATCTCGCTGCCGGCGACCGGCGCGGCGCCAGCGAGGATCGCCGCCAACCGCTGCCGGTCGGCTTCGGAGATGAACTCAGCCAGACCGGCGGTGACGCGTCGCAGCGCATCGGGTGCTTCCGGTTGCCAGATGTCGACGGCTGCCCGCGGCAGCAGCGGGTCGAAGGCAACCGCGACATGCGACAGGCCGGCACGCCGCGCCGGGTTGGCCGGCAGCTCGGCGACGCCGGCCAGCGGGTCGCGATTCGGCAGGTCGGCGTTGCCGATCGCGAGGCCCTGCGGCCAGCGGCGACGCGCTTCGCGAATGAGCGGTGCGGCGACCGCGTCGGCAAAGGTCGCGTCGCCCGGCCAGAGCTGGCCGCCCGATAGCGCGTAGCGCAGGCTGGCGGCGAACAATCCCGCGCGACAGCGCTGCGCTGCCGGCTCGGCGTCGCCGCAGCCCTGGCGCCAGAGCAGCTGCGTCAGCGCGAAACCGTTGGCGCGGTCGCTGGCGTTGTCAATGGTGTAGGGCAGATCGACGCCGCGCTTGGCGGTGATGCCGTGGAAGCTGCCGCCACTGGCCAGCAACTCGCTGGCGAGGCGTGGATTGGCGTTGGTTTCATCCCACAGCGCCCGGGCAAAGATCGGCGCGCCGTTCTGATGACAGGCGAAGCACAACATCCTGTTGGCGTAGAAGACGCGCGGCCTGCCGCCCGTGCGGTAGTCCTTGACGAGCTGGAACTCGAAGCGCCCCTCCTCCTCGTTGTAGCTGATCACCTCGAGCACAGCCGAGCGTTCCTGATAGCCGATGTACAAGCGGTCCTTGAGCAGGAGCGCAGCAGCATTCGCCGGTGGGCGGTCGACGGCGGCGACGACACGGGGGAACGCGAAGTAGTCGGGAGCAGCCGCCGTGCGCTGCAGCGAGCGACCGAGCGGAATGAGGACGCTCTTCACCGCCGGCAGTGAGCCGTCGGCTGCCGGCTGCAGCTGCGCCTCGATGCGCGCCAGCAGGGCAGAGAACGGCACCGGCAGCTCGATCTCCGCTGGGCCGCCGCGGCTGACGGCAAACAGGCGGTCGAAGAGCGAACGTCCATGGCGCGGCAGGTTGTCGCCCGGACGGGTCGGGTCGACCACCCAGGCCGGCACCCCACGCTCAGCCGCGCTGCTGCCGGATGCCGTCGTCAACGCGCAGGCCAGCCCGAGCACCACTGCCGGCAAGATACGCCGCGAATACCGCGGGCTCATCGGGCACCTTCACTTTCGCCTGCCGATGCCGGCCGCGATCAGGAAGCGGCGGCAGCAGGCTTCCGCACCTGCGTCCCCGGCCAGCACTCCTGCTGCACCTTGCCGGTGCGGACGAACTCGTCGCGCAGCCGGTCATCGGTGACCTTGTCGTAGAGGGTGAAGTTGAGCGCAAAGCCACGGTCGAGGTAGGCCCGCCCGAGGTAGAAACCGGGACGGATCATGCGGATCTCGTCGCGCACGCGCAGGCCGCGACGGCCGGCGAGATAGTCGGGTTTCTCCTGGTAACCGGCGATCTCGTCGCTGAAGAAGTAGTCGATGATGATCGACTCGCGACGGGCGTCGAGCAGGCTCTGACCACAGTAGAGCTTGGCGGGGAAGAGTAGCCAGGTTTCCTTGCCACCGTAGCTCATCCTTGCCGGTTCGCCCTCGACCAGGCCGGCCTTCTTCAGCAGCGAGAGATCCTCGATGCGGTTGCGCAGCACCCGTTCATCGCGATAGAAGACCTTGCCGCGCCACAGCGTCTCGCCGACATCTTCGACGACCAGCCCCTTCAGGTGCAGTACGCTGCCGGCAAAGCCACCGACGATCTCCGACAGGCGGAACTTGCCGCTCTCGCCACGCGGCAGCAGGATGCGACCATCGAAGGCACCATCGGGAATCGGTCCGGCCGGCAGGCGGGCGTAGATCTGGTCGAGCTGTTCCTGGTCGAGCGTCGCCAGATACTCCGGGGTCACCCGGGCCAGCTCTGCCGGCGCGATCGGGAACTTGTGGTCGACCTGCGCCAGATCCATTTTGGAATGGTGGCTCTGGTCGTAGGAGGCAAAAGCGATCTTCGGCGGCTCCGGTTTGCCGCAGGCGGCGAGCGCCAGGACGGTACAGGCGATGGCGAGGCGACCGAGGCTGGTAACGGCGGTGTGGTGGGTGTTCATCTGCGGACCCTCCCGTTGGCTAGAGCGTGGCGAGGAAGGCGGTGAGCGCCATCTTGTCGGCCGGCGAGAGATCCTCGCCGAAGCGATGCCCTTCGTTCTCGATTTCCTGCGTGCAGGTCTGGTAGTTGGCGCTGATGAAATCACGCTGCTCGCGCAGGATGTCGACGAAGCGCGCCGGGTTCTTGACGATGTCGTCCGCCATCGCCTGCAGCGTGGGCACGAGCTGCTTCTTGCCGGCGGCCTCGAGCCTGGCCGGATCACGCTTGGCGAGGAAGAGATCGCCGACCAGTTGCTTGTGCGTCAGCCCGTTGAGGAAGCCGGCGCTGGTGCCGGCAGGGATCTTCACCTGCCCGAAACCGAGCAGGGGTTTCTCGCTCTTGCCGTCGAGCGGCCGCACGCCGACGTCGATGAGCAGGTCGGCGTTGGTCAGCGTCCGCTTGCGGCCACGCTCCTGTGGATTCAGGAGTTCGTGCATCGAGCGCCGGTAGAGCGCGAAGCGCCCCTCGACGCTCGGGTCATAGCGCAGGCAGTCCGGCTGCTCGGGCAGCAGTTTGCCGTCCGCGTCGACGTAGCGCGCGCGATGGAAGTCGTTCGCCTTGTTCGCCGGCTTGCCGCAGATCTCGGGACCGATCGCGTTGTTGTGCATGAACGGCGCGCTCGCCCAGACATTCACGAGCGAGATGTTGCGATAGAAGCCGCGGCCGCCATCCTTCAGCTCGTCGCGCTCGGGGATGTCGGCAACCAGGGGCTGCCGGCGCAGCGTCTCGGAGCCATACTCCATGTACAGGTGGCCCGCCTTGTGATTCGAGTGCAGCGCCCGGCAGCGGAAAGTGCCGACCTCGGTCACCGCAACCGGCCGATCGTTGCCGAGAAAGTCGGCACGGACCTTGCGTGGATGCGCTTCGTTGGCCGCGGCGAAGTCGCGGTTGCGGAACGGGCCAGCGACGCTTTCGGGGATGCTCGAGTGGCAACGGGCGCAGTTGTCGGCAAAGACGAGCTGGCCACGACTGATCGCACCCTTGCCGAACTCCTTCTCGAGCTCGGCGATGAAATCGGTGCGCGAGTAGACGGCAGCGGGGTTGGCCGCCTTGCGCGCGCGTGCTCGCGCCACCTCGAGATCGGTCTGGTCGGACTCGGCCGAAGCGAAGAAATCGAGCAGGTTTTGCAGGCGATCCTCGATCGCCCTGAATTCGGGGCAGTCGCGCCGGCACTGGCCGATGTTGAACGGCGTCTGGGCGAAACCGCGCTGCGCCGGGTCGACCTGGCGCATGTCGGAGAAGTGGTTGACCCAGCACTGCTCGGAACACGAGCCAATGTTGAAGTAGACACGCTGGATCGCTTCCAGGGCGCCGATCGAGTCCTCGCCGCCCTTCAGGATGTGGTGTACGCCCGGCAGCACGACTCTCTGGCCGCCGAGATTGACCGGCGTCGTGTCGTCTTCACGCGTGCTCTTCAGCCAGCACTTGCCCTCGCGACCCGGCTCGCACCAGCACTTGTCCTCGTCCTTCTCGGCGCCGCAGGAGGCGGCCTTGCGCCACTTGCTGATCACCTCGCCGGGAAATACCGGCCGCTGGGCGACATTGACGAGCGCATTGATCGTCCCCGGGTTGTTGACCTGGTCGTGCGAGATCGCCGAGGTATCGGTCACCCCCGGGCGGGCATGCGCGAACATCTGGTATTCGAGGCTGCTGATCGGCATCCCCGAGCCGAGCAGTTCCGACATGCGCGTGTACTGGTTGCCGACCAGCCCCTTGATGTTCTCCCATTTCGGCTTCGCCGGATCGGCGGGCGGGTTGAGCGGATCGAAGGCGATGTGGCACGAGCCACACGAGGTGCCGATCAGGAACGGTGGTTCGATCGACGCGTCGGCCAGCTTGCTAACCCGCTGGTCCGATTCGATGCCGGTCTTCGCCGCCAGCGGCCGCGAATAGCCGCTCCAGTCGGCGAGGCTGCCGTTGAGCTGCTGCCAGCGCGCGGCGTCGAAGCGCGGATTGGGGAACTTGCGAATTCCCAGGGCGCCGGTCGAGGTACCGAACTTCAGATCGCAGGCCGAATGCCGCTGGTCGAGCTTGCCACCCTGGCTGTGCGGATCTTCGGCGTCGAGCGCCGCGTCCTTGAGGCCGCAGGCCGGGTCGACGTAGCCACTCTTGCCGACGTACCTGAGCAGCACGTCATCCCCCGGGCACCAGTCGAAGCCGTAGGTCTCGTCGAGCGACTTCGCCGGGCAGTCGGCTTCGCCCGGCCGGCAGCAGGCGGGGTCGTTGATGATTCCCCACGCCCAGAAACGATCGTCGCGCTGGTCGGCACGGAGGACGCGGAACCAGTCGACAAGGACGCCGATCCGCTGCTGGAAGGTGTAGGTGTGGAAGCGGTCGTTGCCCGCCGTCGCCTTGAACCAGATCAGCCGTCCGACGCACTCAGACTCGTTGAGCCCCTCGCGGGCGCAGGCCTCGCGGTAGGGTGCATCCTGATCGACTGCCGCGGTCTCGGGAGGGGTCGGCGTCGACCCTGCAACTGCCGGGGCCGGTGAAACCTGCGCATTCGCGCTGCCCAGGTTTCGCTGTTGCGACAGGCCAATGCCCCCGCCGACGATGACGATGGCCGCAACGGCAGCCAGCAAAGCAGCTTTCATGCTATCCCCTCCTGCATTGCATGATGTTCGAAAAGCGCGTGATTTGACGTTGTTTTCTTGCGCGACGAAGACCACGTGATACTTCTTGTCCCTGTTCGTGCATGCGTCACTAGCTGTGGTTCCATAGAGTTGTCGAATGCTCGCCGGAGCGATCGGCAAACTGCATGAGCCGGATGCCTGGGTGATCGGCACTCATGCGGCAGTGCCCGACCCCGAAAGCCCTGAACGAGCAATTGACATGGCTCCGGCACTTGCAATAAGATGCCGGGCTTTCCGTTATCAGGCAAAAGGACGGCGTTTTTGATGAAGACTTTCTCCGCCAAGCCGCATGAAGTCACGCGCGAATGGCTCTTGGTTGACGCCACCGACAAGGTGCTCGGTCGCCTGGCCACCGAGATCGCGCGCCGCCTGCGCGGCAAGCACAAGCCCGAATTCACTCCGCACGTCGACACCGGCGACTACATCGTCGTCACCAACGTCGAGAAGTTGCGCGTCACCGGCAACAAGGCGGAAGACAAGATGTACTACCGGCACTCGGGCTACCCGGGAGGCCTTTACGAAAGCAACTTCAGGAAGATGCAGCAACGCTTCCCGGAGCGAATCCTGCAGCAGGCCGTGAAGGGCATGCTGCCGAAGGGTCCGCTCGGTTATGCAATGCTCAAGAAGTTGAAGTGCTACGCAGGCGCAACACACCCGCACGCTGCTCAGCAGCCAAAGGTCGTCGAACTCTAAGGGCTCATGATGGCAGACAACTATTTTTATGGCACCGGGCGGCGGAAGAGCGCGGTCGCGCGCGTCTTCATGAAGCGCGGGAGCGGCAAGTTCGTGGTCAACGGCAAGCCGGTGGACGATTTCTTCTCGCGTGTCACCGGGCGCATGATCGTCCGCCAGCCGCTGCACCTGATCGCGCAGGCCAACGATTTCGACATTCTGGTCAATGTCTCGGGAGGCGGCGAATCGGGTCAGGCGGGAGCCGTGCGGCACGGCATCACGCGCGCGCTGATCGCCTACGACGTCGCGCTGAAGCCCGCGCTTTCGAAGGCGGGCTTCGTCGCTCGCGACGCGCGTGAAGTCGAGCGCAAGAAGGTCGGCTTCCACAAGGCGCGTCGCCGCAAGCAGTTCTCGAAGCGCTGAGCCCTGTCGGCAATGCAACGAAAGCCGCCCGCGGGCGGCTTTCGTGTGTTGAGACCTGCCAAAGCGACCATCTACAGCGATCACGGAGGCGAGAATGATCAGAGTCGGTATCGTCGGCGGAACCGGTTACACCGGCGTCGAGCTCCTGCGCCTGCTGGCGCGACACCCGGAAGTCCAGATCACCAGCATCACCTCGCGCGGTGACGCCGGTACCGATGTCGCGCAGATGTTTCCCAACCTCCGCGGGCGATTGCGGCTTCGCTTCGAGGACCCGGCGAGGGCCAACCTCCAGAGTTGCGACATCGTCTTCTTCGCAACCCCGAACGGTGTGGCGATGGAGCAGGCACCGGCGCTGCTCGATGCCGGCGTGCGGATCATCGACCTCGCGGCTGACTATCGCATCCGTGACGTCGCCGACTGGAGCCGCTGGTACGGGATGCAACATGCGAGCCCGGACTGGGTCGACAAGGCCGTCTACGGACTGCCGGAAATGAACCGCGCGGCCATCCGCAATGCACGCCTGGTGGCCAACCCCGGCTGCTATCCGACCGCCGTCCAGCTCGGCTTCATGCCGCTCCTCGAACGCGGGCTGGTCGACCCCGACCACCTCGTCGCGGACGCCAAGTCCGGAGTTTCCGGCGCTGGCCGCAAGGCCGAGGTGGCAACCCTTTTCGCCGAAGCGTCGGACAATTTCAAGGCCTACGCCGTACCCGGACACCGGCACCTGCCAGAGATCCGACAGGGCCTGTCGGCAATGGCGGGCAGGCCCGTCGGACTGACCTTCGTCCCGCACCTGACGCCGATGATCCGCGGCATCCATGCCACGCTCTACGCCCGCATCCGGGCCGAAGCCGACTTCCAGGCGGTGTTCGCCGAGCGCTACCGCGACGAGCCTTTCGTCGATGTCCTGCCAGCGGGATCACACCCCGACACCCGCTCGGTGCGAGCCGCCAACACCTGCCGGCTCGCCGTGCACCGCCCGCAGGATGGTGAAGTCCTCGTCGTCCTTGCCGTCATCGACAACCTCGTCAAGGGTGCCGCGGGACAGGCGATACAGAACCTGAACGTCATGTTCGGCCTACCGGAGACCGTCGGCCTGCAGCAGATCGCCGTGCTCCCCTGACCGCCTTCGCGGTTGGCTGTGGCCGCACCCTCGTGTGCCGACCTGCCGGCACCGACGATGGCATTCTGTCGCGGCCAAACGCGACGCAACAATGGTGCTATGATTCGGCGCCAGCGCGCCGACGGCATGCCGCGCGACCGGTGGCGCAGCAGCACGTGCAGAGCAGCGGCCAGTGGCAATCGCGTCCGTTCGATGGACTCGGCCGGGACCGGTCGGGTCGCCGGTCTCGCTTCATGCCGCTGGAACCGGATGCCTGGCAACCGGTGGCAGCCGCATCAGGTGACTATCGGTACCAGCCATCAGCCCGGCGCCGCTGGCAACGCTGCGCGGGCGACATGCGGTGGCGCGCTGAACTCGCCAGGGCCACTGCGGTCCACTGGCAGGTAGACAATCAGTGAACGTATTTCGGAGAAAGATTGATGAATGTAGCGACAGAAATGCCCATGCCTTTCGTGTTTACCGACAGCGCAGCCGGCAAGGTCAAGGAACTGATCGAGGAAGAGGGCAACCCGGATCTCAAGTTGCGCGTCTTCGTCACCGGCGGCGGCTGCTCCGGCTTCCAGTACGGCTTCACCTTCGACGAGGTGGCGAACGACGACGACACCGCACTGCAGAAGAACGGCGTCACCCTGCTGGTCGACCCGATGAGCTACCAGTACCTGGTCGGCGCCGAGATCGACTACACCGAGGGGCTCGAGGGCTCGCAGTTCGTGATCAAGAACCCGAACGCTTCCTCCACCTGCGGCTGCGGCTCGTCGTTCTCCGTCTAGAATGGAATGGCCGGGCGGCGGGCTGGCGAACAGCCTCTTCGCCGCCCGGACAGGGTGGAGATTTTCCCAATACGGCGGCGATGGCCGGGCGCGGTGGCGGCGGCGCCTTTGTCAGCCCCGCTGCAGCAGCGTGGCGAGTGTCGCCAGCAGTGCCGCGGCACACGCCCCGTGCGCGACCGCCAGCCAAAGGCTGAAGCCGGAAAGCACCGTGAGGATGCCGATCACGACGGTCGTCACGAGCAGGAACAGGAGCAGCCCTGCCGCCAGCCGCCGCTCGGGGTTGGCCAGCGCCCGCAGTCCCGCCGCACCCAGCAGCAAGAGGGTCGCCACGGCCGCATACCGGTGCAGCAGGTGCAGGTTGACACCCGCCGGATCAGCGGGCTGGGGCGCCGCCTGCAGCACGGCAAGCGTCGGCAGCGCCGGCCAGCCAGCCGCCACGGGCCACCACCTGCCTTGACAATCAGGGAAGGTGGTACACGCTGACGCCATGTAAGTGGCGCCGATCAGAGCCCCGAGGATGACCGTCAGCGTCAGGCAGGCTGCCCCCAGACGCAGTAGAACGGTGGGCGCCGCGTGCGGCTGCAACGTCATCGCCGGCGGCTCGCTGGCCAGGGCCACCCGCCAGGAGAAGCTGACCAGGCCAAGACCGCCGAGAAGGTTCAGCAGGTTCACCAGCGTCAACCGCGGATCCGAACTCCAGATCCCGAGTGCCGACAGTGCCAGCATCAGCAAGAGCAGCAGGGTTGCCGGAAAGGCCACCGGGCGCAGAGCCGGTCGCCGCCAGCACTGCCAGGCAAGAGCACAGGCGAGCAGCAGCGACAGTGAAGCAACCGCGCGGTGCAGCAGCCGTGCGATTCCGTAGTCGCTTGCCGCCGGCGGCAGGGCCAGCAACCGTGCGTAACAGGCGGGCCAGTCGGCGCAACCAAGACCGGCACCTTCCAGCCGCAGGTAGGCACTGACGAGAACGACCAGCAGGGACAACGCGGTCAACAGGCGCGCAAGCGAACGGATTCGCCGCAGACGAAGGCCCTGACTGAGGTTCACCGGGCGGCAGCGTACTGCGGCACGCGCAATTCGTGGTTGAGCCAGAGCAGCAGGGCGAGGACGACCATCGCCCCGCCCTGATGCGCCGCCCCCAGCGCCACCGGCACCATCAGCAACAGTGTGGCAATGCCGAGGATGATCTGCGCGAACACCGCCAGCAGCAACAGCGTCACGGCGAGACGGGCGGTGTTCGACACCTCCGCCAGGCGAATCTTCCACCAGAACCACGGGACGAGAAACGCCAGCAGCCACGCCCCCAGGCGATGGTCGAACTGCACCAGTGCCATGTTGTTGAAGAAGTTGAGATACCAGGGGTCGATGATGAAGCTCTCCGGTGGCAACACGTGCCCGTTCATCAGCGGGAAGGTGTTGTACGCCCTGCCGGCGCGAATGCCGGCGACGAAACCACCGCTGACCACCATGTAACCGACGAGGAGCGTCAGCCAGAAGCCGACCCGCTGCAGACTCCGCACGACCGCATCGTGCGTCGTCCCACGACGCGGGGAAAGGAGATCCAGCGCGACCCAGAACATGGCGATGAAGATCAGGAAGGCGAGCGACAGGTGGGCGGTCAGTCGGTAGTGGCTGACCCGCGGATCGTCGACCAGGCCGCTCTTCACCATGTACCAGCCCATCGCGCCCTGCAATCCGCCCAACACGAAGATGCCGAGCAGCCTCGGCACCAGCGCCGGCTCGAGCTTGCCGCGCAGCCAGAAGTAGAGGAAAGGCACGAAGAAGACGACGCCCACCAGTCGTCCCAGCACCCGGTGCACATACTCCCAGAAGAAGATGCCCTTGAACTCGTCGAGCGTCATCCGATGGTTCACCTGCCGGTATTCCGGCGTCTGCTTGTACTTCTCGAAAGTCGCCTCCCACTCCATCTGGTCGAGAGGCGGAACGACACCGATGATCGGTTGCCACTCGACGATCGACAGGCCGGAATGAGTCAGCCGGGTGACGCCACCGACCACCAGAATGGCAAAGACCGTGGCGCTGCAGACCAGCAGCCAGATCGCGACGTGTCGACGAGCGACTGTATTCATGACAGGGGGAGCAAGCGGCGGAATGGGGAAGAAGGCGCGAATTATATGCCCATCGGGAGGCCTCGTGCGCAGCCACCCGCAGGCCTCCCAGGGTGCGACCATCGGCCGCGGTCGCGAGGGCAAGATGCCGATGTTTGCTGGCCTGCAGCGCCGTTGCAAGCCGCCGCGGTTCTTGACATGCATCAAATCAATCGACCGCCGCCTACGGGTATTCTTCCGCCAATTGTGCCCGGCAGGGCCAAGATTTTCGACGTTATCTGCAATCTGGCCGCGCCGCGAGCGCAAATCAGCGATGGAGGGTAAGACTATGGCCGACAACAATGATGGCGACATTCCGTTCATGCAGAGGCTGCTGGACAACCATTTCCTGCTTCTCTTCCTCGGTGTGGCGTCACCGGGACTGCTCTACATCCTGTGGGGCATCATCGACATCATGAACACGCCGCTCGCCAGATAAGTCATCCAGCCACATCAGGGAGAATCCAATATGAGTGCAATTCTGCCGCCGTCCGAGCGGCTCTGGTGGAAACAGCCCATCGACAAGGTCGAGTGGGCGTGGATCGCGATCGCCTTCGTGTGGGGCATGGTGATGTTCGCGATGATGATTTACTGGCACATTTACGGCAAGCAGAACCTGTCCAATGAAGCCTACAAGACCACTCCCGAGATGTTCGCGGCCAAGGCCGAGAAGTTCATCGCCGAAAATACCATCCGCACCGAAAAAGGCCTGAACGGGGAGGACATCCCGGTCGCCAAGGTTCCCGCCGGTGGCGCGGGTTACCTGATCGCCAGGCTGTGGGCGTGGTATCCGATTCTCGAGCTCGAGAAGGGTCAGACCTACAAGATCCACCTCTCGTCGCTCGACTACAACCATGGCTTCTCGCTGCAACCGGTCAACATCAACATCCAGGTGATCCCCGGCTACGAGCACGTCGTCAAGATGACCCCGACCAAGGAAGGCACCTACGCCATCGTCTGCAACGAATACTGCGGCATCGGCCATCACTCGATGCTCGGTCGCATCTACGTCAAATAAGGGGGAAACGAACCGATGGCAACGACTTACCGTACCTGCCCCGTCTCCGGGCTGCAGTTCGAGGACCAGGCCGAAAAGCTGATGCGCTGGAACGCCGTCGCCGGCGTCCTCGCACTGCTTGCCGGCGGCATCACCGCGCTGCTGGTGATCCTCACCCGCTGGCCCGCGATCAAGCTGCTGCCGGCCGACCAGTTCTACCTGATCCTGACGGCGCACGGCGTCGACATGCTGATCCTGTGGATCATCTTCTTCGAAATGGCAGTGCTCTACTTCGCCTCGTCGACGCTGCTGCGCTGTCGACTGGCGGCACCGAAGGTCGCCTGGGCCGCCTTCTGGCTGATGGTCGTCGGCAGCATCATGACCAACGTCGCCATCTTCCAGGGTGAATCGAGCGTGATGTTCACCTCCTACGTGCCGATGCAGGCAGCGCCGCATTTCTACCTCGGCATCATCCTGTTCGCGGTCGGTGCGCTGATGGGTTGTGGCATCTTCTTCGCCACGCTGGTCGTCGCCAAGCGTGAGAAGACCTACAGCGGATCGATCCCGCTTGTCACCTTCGGCGCGCTGACGGCAGCGATCATCGCCACCTTCACGATCCTGGCCGGCGCCGGCATCCTGCTGCCGACCCTTCTCTGGTCGGTCGGCATCATCAAGGAGATCGACGCGCAACTGTACCGCATGGTCTGGTGGGGCCTGGGGCACTCGTCGCAGCAGATCAACGTCTCCGCGCACGTCGCCATCTGGTACCTGATCGCCGCCGTCGTCTTCGGCGCGAAGCCGCTGTCGGAGAAGGTTTCGCGCTTCGCGTTCCTGCTCTACATCCTCTTCCTGCAACTCGCCAGTGCGCACCACCTGCTCTCCGACCCCGGCATGAGCGCCGAGTGGAAGGTGCTCAACACCTCGTACTTCATGTACTTCGCGGTAATGGCATCGATGATCCACGGCTTCACGGTTCCCGGTGCGATCGAGGCGGCACAGCGGCGCAAGGGCTACACCAACGGCCTCTTCGAATGGCTGCGCAAGGCACCGTGGGGCAACCCGGTGTTCTCCGGCATGTTCATCTCGCTGGTCAGCTTCGGCTTCCTCGGCGGCATCTCCGGTGTCGTCCTCGGCACCGAGCAGATCAACATGCTGATGCACAACACCTTCTACGTTCCCGGCCACTTCCACACGACGGTCGTCACCGGCACGACGCTGGCCTTCATGGCCGTCACCTACCTGCTGGTGCCGGTCCTCTTCAAGCGCGAGATGATCCTGCCGAAGCTGTGCCAGATCCAGCCCTACCTGTTCGGCATCAGCATGTCGATCCTCGGCCTGGTGATGATGGGCGCCGGCACGCTCGGCGTCTCGCGCCGGCACTGGGACATGGCCTTCTCCGGCGCGCCGTTCCAGTATGAGTGGCCGGGTGCTGCATACCTGATGATGGGCCTGACCGGGATCTTCGGCGTCCTCGCGGTGATCGGCGGCGGTCTCTGGATCCTGCTGGTGGTCGGCTCGCTGCTCTTCGGCAAGAAGCTCGACGGCGGCAAGGTCTCCGACAAACCGACGCCGTTGCCGGCGAACACGCAGGCGGCTTCCGCCGTGTCGCACGGTCACGATCACGTTGGGGTTCCCGGCACGGTCGTGCTGGCGTTGCTGCTCTTCGTCTGCTTCGTGTTGTACTATTTCGTCAACTGGAAGTACCTGTCGGAAGTCTGGCTGCTGAGCTGATCCGGCAACCATCCCCGCGCCACGCCGGCGCGGGGACCTGCCGCAATCGGGCTTGGCCAACAGGCCCGATCGGAGCAGGGACGCCTCCTTCGCCACCGCTTCATTCACCTGATCGCCACGCTATCGACGCCAATGCAATCGACCCTCCCATCGAACAGCACTCCCGGCCTCCCCATTCGTGCCATTCTGGGCGTCTTCAAGCTGCGCATCGGCGTCGTCATCACCTTCACCGCTCTGGCCGGGCTGGCCGTCAGCACGGGTCCCGCCCTGACGCCGCTGCAGTTGCTCGTCCTGGCCCTCTCGGTGCTCGTCTCGTCAGCCAGCGCGGGTGCCTTCAACCAGTATTACGAGCACGACAGCGATCACCTGATGGCGCGCACCAGCAAGCGCCCCTTCGTCACCGGCCAGCTCCGCCACGGTCCCGTCTGGCTGCTGCTGATCGCAGTGCTGATGACGCTCTCGGTCGGTGCTGCATGGATCGCGCTCAATGCCTGGTCGGCGCTGTTCGTCTTCCTCGGCGCCTTCTTCTACGCCGTCGTCTATACCGTCTGGCTCAAGCGCCGCACCTGGCTGAACATCGTCTTCGGCGGACTCGCCGGCAGCTGGGCAGTGCTCGCCGGCGCCACCGCTGCCGATCCGCAACTCGGCGCCGTGCCGCTCGCACTGGCTCTGGTCCTCTTCCTGTGGACGCCGCCGCATTTCTGGAGCCTGGCCATTGCCTTCCGTGACGACTACGCCGCCGCCGGCGTACCGATGCTGCCGGTGGTCGTCGGCGACCAGCGCGCCGCCAACACGATCTTCGCCAGCACGCTGGCGCTGGTCGCCGCCAGCCTGCTGCCACTCGCCTTCGGCCTCGGCCCGATCTATTTCGCCGGTGCGGCGGTCGGTGGCTTCCTGTTCATCCAGAAAGCCTGGCTGCTGACCAGGCAGCCCAACCGCAAGACGGCGATGGTCTGCTTCCACGCCTCACTCATGCAGTTGACCCTGGTCCTTGGCGCCGCCATCGTCGACACACAGCTGCGCTTCTGACTCGTGACGGGCCACATGCCGTGATTCGACGAAACGTCCGGCGTCGTCCCCAGCCGACAGTCCGGCTGTCGCGGTTCCGGGTAGAGCTGCTCGGCTTCCTCGCCATCCTGCTGGTGCTGGCCGCATACCCGCTGCGCGCCGCCGATGAGGCGGCCGGCGAAAGGCCCAGACTCACCGCCCGGCCGCAGGGCGCCACCGGCGCCCTGACGCTGACCACGCTCGACGAGCAGGCGGCGTTCGCGCTGTCGCAGGCCGCGGTCGGCAAGCAGGTCGGCGATTTCGTCCTGCTCGACCGCCAAGGACGACCGGTCGAGCTGTCGCGCTATCGCGGCAAACCGCTGCTCGTCACCTTCATCTACACCGCCTGCTTCCAGGTCTGCCCGACGATCACGCGCAACCTGCAGAAGGCCGTCGACACGACGGTCAGCGTCATGGGGGCCGATCGCTTCAACGTCATCAGCATCGGTTTCAACCAGCCCTTCGATTCGCCGGCTGCACTGGCGGACTTTGCGCGGCAGTATGGCATCCGCCTGGCGAACTGGGAGTTCCTCAGCCCGGCCCCGGCGATCGTCGGCGAGCTGACGACCAATTTCGGCTTCAGTTACGTCGCCACTCCGGCCGGATTCGACCACATCAACCAGGTGACGCTGGTCGACGCCGAAGGGCGGATCGTCCGCCAGGTCTACGGCGAGAAGTTCACCGCCGAAGACCTCGCTGAACCGCTCAAACTGCTGATCACCGGCTCGGCGATCCCACCCGAGACCGGCACACTGCAGGAGATCATGGAGCGTGTACGCATCCTCTGTTCGATCTACGATCCCGTCACCGGCCGCTACCGCACGAACTACTCGCTCTACTTCCAGTTTGCTGGCTTCATCACCTTCGTCGGCTTCCTGATCTACCTGTCGATCAACTTCTGGAGGAACCGGCGTCGCGGCGAAGGCCAGGCGCACTGACGAAATGCAGCGCTTCACCATCTCGCTCGAAGCGCCACTGGCCAAAGCCTTCGACGGACTGATCCGCAGCAAGGGCTATCGCTCGCGTTCGGAGGCGATCCGTGACCTGCTGCGGCAGCACCTCGGTACGCATCAGTTGCAGCATGACGAAGCACCATACTGCATCGCCACCCTTTCCTACATCTACAACCACCATCAGCGCGAGCTGGCCGAGCGACTGACGGCGCTGCAGCACCGCCACCACGACCTGACGCTGTCGGCCATGCATGCCCACCTGGATCACGACAACTGCATCGAAGCGGTCTTCCTGCGGGGGCCGACCAAGGCCGTGCGCGAGTTTGCCGATGCGCTGCTTGCCGAACGCGGCGTCCGCCACGGCCAGCTCAACCTGGTACCGGCGGAACTCGTCCAGGAGCCGCATCAACACCAGTCTGCGCCCGGCAGCGGTGGCACCCTGACACACGTCCATAGCACGCCGAAGACCTGAACGCAGTCAATGCCGCCAGAGGGCGCGCTGCCAAGCGGCGCCCGATGGCGCGAGCGGCATGGCAGCCCGCGGCCAGCCCCCGTTGATGCCGGTGGATTTGACCCGTGTCAATTCGCCGCACGCGGGCAATCAATATAATCAACGGCTAATAGTTACCGGCGGCACGCGTCCTGGTCCTCCCGTGAGTTTCCACAGAATTCTGCGCAAAGGCGCGAGCAGCGTCTTCCTGCGCATCGAAGAGGCTCTCGACGGTCCCTTCGGCGGCGGCGACAATCCGCTGCGCCATCTCGGCGCCCTCGGCCTCTACCTGCTCTGGATCATCGTCGGCAGCGGTCTCTATCTGTATACCGTACTCGATACCGGCATCGATGCCGTCTACCAATCCATCGGCGACCTGTCGGGCAAGCAGTGGTATTTGGGCGGCATCCTGCGCAGCTTGCACCGCTATGCCTCGGACGCTTTCATGCTGGTGATGACGCTGCACCTGATCCGCGAATGGTGCTACGGGCGCTACCATGGTTTCCGCCTCTACTCCTGGATGACCGGTGTGCCGCTGCTCTGGCTGGCGTACATCAGCGGCATCGGCGGTTACTGGATCGTCTGGGATCAGCTCGCACAGGTCTCGGCCACCGCGACGGCCGAACTGCTCGACTGGCTGCCGATCTTCAGTGAGCCTTCGGCACGCAACTTCCTCACCCCCGACTCGATCAGCGACCGTTTCTTCACCATGCTGGTGTTCATCCATATCGGCGTGCCGCTGCTCCTGATCCTCGGCCTCTGGGCGCACGTGCATCGCATCAGCCACGTCGACTACCTGCCAAGCAAGCGGGTGATGCTGGCGACGCTGCTGGCACTGCTCATCCTCTCGCTGGTGCAGCCGGCGCTCAGCAACCCGCCAGCCAACCTGGCGATGCTTCCCGGCGCCCTGGACTTCGACTGGTTCATCCTCTTCATCCATCCACTCACCGATCTCACCTCGCCGGCGCTGGTCTGGCTGCTACTCCTCGCTCTCACGGCGCTGCTCTTCGCCCTCCCCTTGCTGCCCCATCCCGCACCGGAGCCGGTTGCGCTGGTCGATCCGGCCAACTGCACCGGCTGCGATCGCTGCCTCGCCGACTGCCCCTACGCCGCGATCGCCATGCAGCCGCACCCGTTGCGCCCGGGCTTCAAGCTCGCCGTCGTCGATAGTGACCTCTGTGCCGGCTGCGGCATCTGCGCCGGCTCGTGCCCGTCGTCCACGCCCTTCCGCCGCCGCGACAAGCTGGTCACCGGCATCGACATGCCACAACGACCGATCCATGCGCTGCGCGAGGAACTCGAGCAGGCAGTGGCGGGGCTCAGCGGCCCGCAGCGCATCGTCGTCTTCGCCTGCGCCCGTGGCGCCGACGCGAGGGGGCTGGCGGCTGCCGACACGGCGGTGATGCCGCTCCTCTGCGCCGGCATGCTGCCACCATCCTTTGTCGAGTACGCGCTGCGCGGTGGCGCCGACGGCGTGCTGCTGAACACCTGCCGCCCAGGGGGCTGTGACTTCCGGCTTGGCGATCGCTGGACGCGCGAGCGCCTCGCTGGTGAGCGCGAACCGCACCTGCGGCAAACGGTCCCTGCCGCCCGACTGCAGTTCTGTGCCGCTGCCGCCGGCGATGAGCCGACGCTCAGTGCTGCCCTGGACGAACTCAGGGCCCGCCTCGGCAACGAGGCGCTGGCCAGCGACAGACTTCCACCCTACCTGCGGAGAGTGTCCAACCATGCCTAAACCCGTCGCCATCATCGGCCAGGTGATCCTCTACGGTGCTTTTGCGGCCTTCATCGGCTACTTCGCCACCTCGCCGAAGTACCGGCAGATTGCCGACGACGTCGCACTGATCAAGCTGTCGATCAGCCACCTCGGCGACCGTGAATGCCGCAAGCGAACGCCCGAGGAACTGGCGAAGATGCCGCCCAACATGCGCGCGCCGATGGACTGCCCGCGTGAGCGCTCGGACATCAGGCTGGAAATGGATCTCGACGGTCAACCGGTCCTGCGGACGGTGATGCACCCGACCGGCCTCTACAAGGACGGCGTGTCGACGATCTACCGGCGCTTCGAGGTGAAAGCCGGCAGCCACCAGATAGCGGTGCGGATGAATGACAACCTCGTCAAACCCGGCTTCAACTTCGTCAAGGAAGAGGAGATCAACCTCAGACCCGGCCAGGTGATGGTGATCGACTTCAACCCCGACAAGGGTGGCCTGTTCTTCCAGTGATCGCCACGCGCGACCAACGGCCGTCTCCCGACGCCTCCCCAATTTCCTGAGCTGACATCGATCATGGTCAAGTTCCTGCAAAAAATCCTGCGTTGGCTGTTCATGCGCATCGAGAACGTCTTCAACGTCGCCTTCGGCGAAAAATTGAACCCTTTCTACCACCTCGGAACGATCAGCTTCTGGCAGTTCTGGCTGCTGGTCATCTCGGGTCTGTACCTCTACATCTTCGCCGACACCGGTGTGCACGACGCCTTCGAGTCGGTCGAGAGCATCACCCACGACCAGTGGTGGGCCGGCGGCATCCTGCGCAGCATCCACCGCTACGCCACCGACGGCATGATCCTGACCATGCTGCTCCACATGCTGCGCCACTTCGCCTACGACCGTTATCGCGGCTTTCGCTCGTTCTCGTGGCTGACCGGGGTCGCCCTGCTGTGGCTGATCTACATCGCCGGCGTAAATGGTTTCATGCTCGTCTGGGACAAGCTGGCGCAGTTCGTCGTCATCGCCACGGCGGAGTGGTTCGATATCCTGCCGATGTTCAACGGCACGTTGATCCGCAACTTCCTCTACGTCGAGAGCGTCAACAGCCGGCTGTTCACCCTGCTCGCCTTCATCCACATCGGCGCGCCGCTGATCGTCGCCTTCATCATGTGGGTGCATGTGCAGCGCGTGCCACGCGCCCACATCAATCCGCCGCGGCCGATCGCCATCGCCGTGACGCTGATGTTCCTGGTGCTGTCTCTGGTCAAGCCTATCCTCAGCCAGGGCGGCGAGGCCGACATGTCGGTGGTGCCGACCAACATCGACTTCGACTGGTTCGAGCTACCGGTGCTGGCGCTCGTCTACGTGACCAACCCGCTGCATCTCTGGTACTGGGTTCTCGGCCTGACGGCCCTCCTCTTCCTGGTGCCCTGGCTGCCGCCGAAGAAGCGCGGATCGGCGCAGGCGCTGACCTCAATCACCTTCCATCCCGACCGGCGTGCGGTCAGTGCGCGCTTCGACGAGACGCTGCTCGACGCCGGCCTGCGCCAGGACATCGACCTGCCCTACGAGTGCCGCAACGGCGGCTGCGGCGTCTGCAAATGTACCGTCCTGCATGGCCGCGTCGACCCCGGCCTCTACCAGCCGAGCGCGCTGTCCGACGCCGAGCTGGCGCAGGGCAAGGTCCTCATGTGCTGCGCCACGGCGCTCGAGGACGCCGAGATCGAGTACCAGGCGAGTGCCGTACCCAAGGCCTTCCGCGAATTCACCGCGAAGGTCGTGCACATGCACCGGCTGACGCACGACGTCATGCAGGTGCTGTTGCGCCTCCCCGACGGCGAGCGGATCAGCTTCAAGGCCGGCCAGTACATCAACATCATTCTCGACGATGGCCAGCGACGCGCCTTCTCCTTCGCCAACCCGCCGCACCAGCCCGACTTCGTCGAACTGCAGATCCGCCTGATGCCCGACGGCCGCTTCACGACGCACGTCTTCGAAGCGATGAAGGAAGGCGACGAGGTCCGCTTCGAGGGACCGATCGGGGACTTCACGCTGCGCGAGTCGGAGCGGCCGATCGTCTTCGTTGCCGGCGCCACCGGCTTCGCGCCGGTCAAGAGCATGGTCGAGGATGCCTTCCAGCGCGGCCTGAAACGAGAAATCCATCTCTACTGGGGGGTGAAGACCCTCAAGGACCTCTACCTGCCCGAGCTGCCGGCCCGCTGGGCACGCGAGCACGCGAACTTCCACTTCATCCCGGTTCTTTCAGAGCCAACGCCGGAAGACCAATGGAGTGGCCGGACCGGCCTGGTGCACGAGGCGATTCTCGCCGACTTCCCCGAGCTGAAGCAGCACGAGATCTATGCCTGCGGCTCGGTGCGCATGGTCGAAGCGATCTTCCCCTTCCTCAAGCAGCACGGAGCCGAGGACGGCGCCTGTTTCTCCGATGCCTTCAGCGTCTCGGCACGCTCGATGGCGCTTCAGCCACGGAAATGACGCGACCTCTGCGGCCACCATCGGCTCTTCCGACTATCGGCTCACGTGGTGGCCTTGCATCGCTCGCACGATCCCATCTCATTTGCGTCGCAAGCAACGCACCCACCATGCGGTCCATCGCCCACCGCACCGTAGGCCACTGCCCTTTACCCAACCCTGCTCCGCCAATCGACGCCGCCGCATCCTGAAAGCCAGTAACGTCGATCCCAAGCCAAAGAGAGCAGGCGTGGACGGCTCGGGAACCGAGGCAAGAACGAGATCCCATTGCAGGATTCGGTGTTCATTGAATCCATCACCAGTCCCGGCGGTAAAACCAAAGTAGACGTCCGGACCAAGCAAGCCAAGAACATCAATTGAGTCCGCAATCAACGGAGTTGATGGCTTGGTACTACTGTCATTCAGAAAAACCTCCCACCATCGAGAAACCGGGTCGTAGTCGATCCATACGTAGTGGACCACGTCATCATTCAGCGAGAACGAAGGGCTTGCGAGATTGCCATGCCGTGCTACGTCGCCATCAGCAACGAAAGCCACATGATTGCCGTTGCCATCGAAGGCATTCTGGTGCGTATCGAATTCGATGGCAAGACTATGACTGATCGCGGGCACGAGAGTAGTTCCAGTTCTGGTCAAGCCGAAACCAAGCCCCTCCCCGGCATTGCCGAGCGCTGATTGACCCCGTGGGTCACTCTGAATCACAAAAGCAAATCCGTCAGCGCCCTTCGTTCCATTTCCATTGACGCCACCTGTCGAGAACGAGAAGGCCGTCTCGATGCTCGTCTTTGGTGTAATGTGGTACGGCACGGTCAGAAAAGCACTACCCGCCTTACCCGGCTGGTCGGGAGTGAGTTGCAGGACGTTGCCCACAACCCCTGCATCCCCGTTGATTGTGAGGATCGAGTGGTCGCTGAAATCCGGTAGCGATGTGTAACTGATGCTGTCGAGATTCACGCGCTTGAAACCGCTGACTTCGGCGGCGAGCAAGACGTCGGCATCCGAAAGCACGCCATGATGCATGCCAACCGACGGCTGGTAGCCATGCATCACCATGGCACCTTGCGGGTAAGGGAGCACGGGGTGACCACCGCCAGCACTTGAATAAGGCATCTGGGTACCCGCAAACGGACCATGCAGGATATCCACATCGCCGTCCTTGCCGATATCTGCAGACTGAAGCCGGCCATAGTAGATATTCAGGGCATGACCGATTTCATGAACCGCATTGTCCAGAAGACTGGTATCGCTGCCACTGTAGCCACCCCCGGGCTGCTGAGTGCCCGGAAATCCCGGCGGCTGACTGACCGCGTAGGCCCATCGACCCGTATTCAGGGTACCACCGCCAAGGTCAACGGCGACCGATTTGATGGGCCCATATTCTTCGCCTTGTCGCGGAGTGGGATCCAGAAACCACACACGACCTGGCCTGTTCAAAGTGTTCGAAAAACGGATCTCAGCCTCCGCGACTCGTCCTGTCGTGGAATCGAGACGACTTGCATAAGTAACGCCATCTGACGAAGGGGTATGACCCCACCCGTAGTTGATCGTTACCGTGTAAGGGTCGGTGAAGCGACTTTCCCAGGCCGCCGCCGCCGCCGCAAAGACATCCTGTATGTTCCCAGTTCCGACAACGGTCGTCGGAGGGTTCAATGCCAGCTCGCCTGAGTGCGGAAAGTACTGCCCCGGCTGAATGTAATTTCCTATTATTTCGAGGGCCATTGCAGAGACCGGTACGGCGGTTAGCCACAGGATGCCCATGCTAGATCCCAAGCGCCAACCTCTCTGCCTGACCCAGTGGCCGATTCGAATCTCCCTCAAATTCCATGACATGCCGTTCACAAGACCTCCGCTTTTGGTTCCAGTGTTAACATGTGACGCCCACCGCCTGGTTGGCGGAAATCCGCCGGAACCTGACGCTCATTGAAGTTGCGGCAACCCCGGATGATGCAGGAAGATGCGCCTTGGAAAGCGGCGGGCAGAGGTCGTGCAACATTTCGGCGGCCCAACCGAGCAAACCAACGTGACCCTCTGGACCGACTCGTACCCCAATTGCTGATATTGAGCTCATACTCAACGGTGCATCGCAAAACGGTCCGGGAGCGGCACCGGGCAACCAGCGCCGCGCTCCGGGCGTGGTGGTTCGCCGAAAATCTTCCGTTCTCCTTGCTGAAAGCGCTCCTCGGCGCCAAGTCCCAGGTGGTCCAAGGCACAACCACATCTTTCTCAGGGCCAAAGCGGCGCACTGGGCAACGACAGTCGGGAACTTGTCGCCGCTGAAGACCCGATCCCTGGCCCCAGCCTTGTTGCTCCGAAGTCGCCGTCGCTTCACCTGCCGACCTGTTCAACTCTTCGATGATTCGTATGCGTCGGATCATCAGGGCAAGTTGCCAGAGAGCCTCCGACGAAAAACTATGATTCCCAAACCCAGCCAAACCAAGAGGATAGATCCTGGCTCTGGAGTAACCATCGCGGTCATGAATGTGTTCTCTATCCGTACCACTTCCAGATATCCACCGGTAGGGATGTATTCAACATAGTCCAGGCTGATAAAGTCCACAACGGTCAGATTACCGACGTAGAAGGAGTCCCACGGAGTTTGTTTTCCGCCCTCTTGATTCCCGCAGCCAAGAAATACATTGACTTCAAGTTCCTGACAGGTAATGCCCAAGTGAAACGAGGACCCATCCGGCGTGGCCAGGGTTTTTTCGACTACCCCAGTCAATGCCAACCCACCGGAGTTCGCGAACTCACCAAACTCAACCTTGAGCGCTGCGGTGCCCAGACCTACCGGATGGAAGTCACCATGGACATCCATGTAGAAGCCGCTATATTCAATGTCGTATTTCAAGGCGTCCGTGTAACTTACGCTTCCGAACAGCGGCGGGCCACTTTCTATTCGCCAAGGATTAGTGCCTGCGGTTTGTCGCGGCTCCAGGACCAACTTCCCAGTAGTTCCCCATGCCGATATACCTGCACCGCCGAAGTCGCCGACAAGAGCCTCGAAGTTGTGGAACTTCATAGTTTCTTTATGATTCGCCCCAAGCGGACGGGAGGCGACAAAGTAGTTACCTGGAATCAGCAGTTCGGCAACCGTGCAGGGCGCGGCCTGAGTGCATGTCAATTCGGCGGCATGCGCATGGCCAAGAATGAGCGGGAGAAAAAGCGCGAGAGTGACTCCGATCGCCAAGTGAATTCTGACCAACGTTTGCTTCAACATAACCGTGTTCCCTTCAAAGATGTTTCTGGAATAGTAAATCTAGACCGCTGTCACGACACGGTGAGCAAGGCACCGTTTACACCGTTTGGGATCCTCGTAGCGGCCACCTCCGTCGGCCGCGGAACATTCGCCGGAGCATTCCCATGTCCGCCAACGATCACACCGGTTGTGTCGCTGAATGCACGCAACCAGCGAGGCTGGCACTCAAGGATAATGTCGGCGCCGACGGGCTTCCGCGCGCGACAAGGCCGCACCCCGCCCGGAGGCAAGCCGCGGCTTTCATCTCCTTGTTCATCTCCAGTTCCAAGTCCAGGGTGTGCTGATCAAGGTTTGCCCGAGGCCCGCGTCACACAGCGAGCCTTGCATCTTGATCGAGGGTCCTCCCCAACTGATTTATAAGCAAGATCAGGGCCAATTCTTGGGACGATTCCAAAGACGCCATAACAAATTCTCGGGGAACCCCAGCGCCTCTCGGGGCGTGGACAGGGGTTTCACTGGCATCTCATCGGAAAGGGACTAGACTGATAGTGAAACCCGCAGGGGTGACATCATGACCATCGAAGACCAGCCATCGGGCATCAACCCGCTCCGCACGACGCTGGCCCGGGCGTATCGCGCCGCTGCCGAGAATCGCTATCTGCACCGGCTGCATTGTGTCTTGCTGATGCTGCACGGCCTGTCAAGTGCCAAGGTCGCTGCATGGTTCTTCCATGACGAAACGACCGTGGCCGGCTGGCGCCGGCGTTTCGAGCGCTTGGGAACGCAAGGACTTCTCGATCAAGAGCGCGCCGGGCGCCCCTCGGCTCTGGACTTGGAGCAACTGGCGGAACTGCAGCGGTGCCTGCGGCGACCACCTGCCGAGAGCGGTTTTCCGACAGCCATAAAATGGCAAGGCAAGCTGGTCGCTGCATGGATCGAGCGCTGCCATGGCCTGCATCTGAGCCTGCGGCAGTGTCAAAGGCTGCTGCGTGATGCCGAAAAACGGGATGCCGCGGCCGACGCCCGGCGGCGGAACCCATCACGGCCACCACCGCCGGCGGCGACTGGCGACAGCCGGCGTGGAATCAGGCGTTCAGCAACGCAGCCATAGGGCGGCGACAGGTCACCGGCAGCGTGCCAGGACGAGGTGAGCGACTTCTGTCGTTCACAATGGGCACACGAGCCTGTGACCGACAATAAGCTGCCCGGCGGAGGCGATGATGTAAAAAATTCCGACACCTCGAGAGGTTGAAGTGGGGTCGATAGTCGCCTCGGCGAGCACTTCGAACACCCTTGCAGCAAATTCTTGATGACTGCGGCACGCTCCGATGTGCGAAAAGTCACACCCCGATACCAATCGTCCATCTCGCAGAAGAGCTCACTGGCCCATGAACCGCAACAGGCTCGGCTCGGTGCACATGGTCGAAGCGATCTTCCCCTTCCTGAAACGGCACGGCGCCGAAGGCGGCGCCTGTCTCTCCGATGCCTTCAGCGTCTCGGCACGCTCGATGGCGTTCCAGCCGCGGCAGTAGGAGACGCCGCTACCTCGCCGGCAAAAGTGGCGCCCTGCCGGCCGCGGTGAACGGAGCCGCAGCGAACCGCGATCAGCGCGACCGGGGCAACTCCGACAGGCACTCGAACCGATCCTCATCGGAAGCCGACGCCAGCGCGGGCGACGCGGTCCGCCCATCGCTCGCCGGACCGCGGCCCATGGCGCGGCAAACCTCCTGGCGCCATGCCCGCCGTCGCATCGCGGCCGTCGTGTCCGTCTCGTCGGCCCGCCGGCGCGAAGCGTCGAAGGCCGGTACCAGGCGTGATTTCGTGCAGGATGCGGTCACCGCGCCTTACAATGGCGGGAAAGGTTCCAACGACAGGGAGGCTACCCATGAAAACAGCGATTCTCGTCCGGCCAGGCCGCCGTCTGCCGCTTGCCGCATTGCTCGTTGTCCTGTTTCCGTTGGCAGGCCACGCTGCCGACCGCAGCGGCAAGGAAGTGGTCGATACGGTCTGCATCACCTGCCATGGACCCGGCAAGGATGGCGCCCCGAGAATCGACGACCGGGCGGAATGGGCCAAACGGGCTGCCAAGGGATTGGACAAGCTCAATGAGAACGCCATCACCGGGGTGCGCAAGATGCCCGCCCATGGCGGCCAGGCGGCTCTCACCGACCTCGAGATGACGCGCGGCGTCGCCTACCTGGTCAGCGGCGGCGCGGCGGCCGATCCCCAGAAGCCTTACACGCCTGCCCGAATCCGCAGCGGTGAGCAGGTGGTCAAGGAGCGCTGTCAGGAGTGCCACGCCGACGGCAGGAACGGCGCCCCCAAGATCGGTGACATCGACGCCTGGAAGCCCCGCTTGCGGAACGGCGTCGCCCCTCTGGTCAACTCCGCCATCGGTGGCCACAAGGGGATGCCGGCACGCGGCGGCATGGCGAGCCTGAGCGACGCCGAAATCCGCGCAGCCGTGAACTACATGGTCGGGCAGACCGCGGGCGCAGCTGTCAAGAACCACTGAGCGCAGGAAACGACCGGCCAGGCGGCGGGCCATCTTCGAGCAACCGCATCCACTGCCCACCGCCGGAAGGTCGGCCGAAACCGCCGCCATGCAGCGGGCTCAGTCCCGGGTGAGCCGCAACAGGATCGGTTCCAGCGTCGCTTCGTCGAGCCGGCCGAGGCGGCTGCCCTCGAGCCGCCCGTCGCGGTCGATGAGGACGGTGGTCGGCAGTCCGCGCACCTGCAGCGCGGGCGTCTGGCTGCCGGCCGCGTCGCCGACGAGCAACGGGTAGGCCACCGGCGTCCGGCTGACGAAGGCCTGCATCTTCTCCACGTCGTCGATGCCGATGCCGACGAACTGCACGCCGCGGGCCGCGAACTTTTCCTGCAGGCGCGAAAAGGCCGGCATTTCCTCGATGCACGGCGCGCACCAGCTGGCCCAGTAATTGACCACCAGCACCTTGCCGCGCCACTGTGCCATCGCCTGCGGCTTCCCGGCGAGATCGGGCAGCGTCAACGCCATGATCGCGTCGACCATCGCCTGCCCCTGCTCCGGCGGCATCTTCGCCGCCGCGATCAGTCCCGGCGGCATCGCGCCCGGCGCCGGTGCCGGCTGCAACAGGCGATGGCCGAGCCAGCCGATCGTCGCCAGCGTCGCCACGCCGGCGGCGAGCGCGAGCGCGAGCGCAGTCTGCCGCTTCATCGCCGCTTGCCGCCGGACATCGCCTTCAGGCAGACGAGGACGAACATCAACCCGCCGATGACAGCGATCAGTCCGCCGAGCCCCATCATCCCCATGCCGACCTTCTGCGGCAGCGTCGTCAGGAACTGGTCGGCGCCGGCAACCTTGCGCTGCACGCCGTAGCCACCCGACCACGCCAGCCCAAGGACGTGGATCAACTGCCCGGCGCCATAGACATAGGGCTGCCAGATGGCCATCGCTCCCTCAGCGCGCGCAAAGCCGAGCAGCGGCAGCAGGACATAGGCGAGCCCCATGAACGCCAGCGTCACACCGACCGTCGAGCCATGATAATGCGCCGGGATGACGACATTGACGCCGTGGATCGCGTAGCCGAGGACACCGCCGAGTGCAAAGAGGACGAACGAGGAAACCAAAGCCGACTTCGCCGGGTCGGCTGCCGCGCGGCGCACGCCCCACAGCGCCATCACGCCGACGAGCAGCAGCGGCAGCATGTACGGATGACCCCAGATCATCAGCTGGGCGAACAGCTCGACATGCGGCAGCGAGCCGACCGGCACCAGCAGGTAGATCGCGACCACGGCGAGCAGCGGCAGCGCCGCGACGACGAACATCAGCGACTGCGCGCGGGGCGAGACCGGCGCCGGTCTGCCGAGCGCAGCGGCGACCCACAACCAGGCAACGATCATCAACAGCGAATGCTGGAACTGCAGCGTGTGCCCGCCACCCCAGAAGATCACCTCGTAGTAGATCTGCCCCTCGACCCACGGCACCAGCCACCATGAGACGAAGAATGCGGCCAGCGAGAGCAGCGCCGCCAGGGCGCCGAGAAAGGAAGCGAGGCGCAACGGGTCGGCGAGGAAGGGCCGCGGCCACGAGGTGAGCAACGCGCGCACGACGGCCAGCATCGTCCCGGCAGCGAAAATCCACAGCGAGGCAAAGAACAGCGGCTGCTCGAGAACCGGGATGTAGTTGTTGAGCACCGGTTCCGCACCGGGAAAGAATGGCGACACCGTCATCAGCGCGGTACCCAGCGCCGCCAGCGCGAAGCCGCTCCAGCCGAGCCAGGCGAGACCCGGCCGACCGAGCGCCGACCATATGACGACGGCGAAGGCCATGAACCAGACGGCCACCGACAGATCGACATGCACCACCAGTGCGGCGCGGAAGAGGTCCTTGAGCGGGAACACGTCCTGGATCCCCGGCGTCCGCGACAGCACCAGCAGCACCGCCAGCAGACCGGAGCCGATCAGCGCCATCACCCCGAGCCACAGCCAGGCGCGCGCCAGTGCCACCGGTGTCCCGGCATCGGGTAGCGGGACCGCTACCGTCGCTGCGGGAAGTGCTGCCCCATCTTGCTTCATAACTGCCTCGGCCGGGAAAAGGCGCAGAGTATACGGTGGGCAGGCTACCATCGCCAAGCCGCGGACGGCAAGTCCGGGGGCGCCCGAAAGGCCACGGCAGTGCCGGCGCTACCCCCTTCCGTGCAGGCCCTCGCACCCGGCGGCAACCACTGCCACCGAGGGATGCCCGGACGCGTACGGGATCCTGTCGCACCTGTTGCGAGAACGATCTCCTTGCCACTGGCGAGGCGATCGCGGCAATCGAACGGTCGCAGTGATGTCCCGTCAGCAACCGCGAACGCCGCACCACCCGTTTTCCGACGTTTTCCGCCGAGTTACCCCGGCAAGGGAAAGTCCGATCATGAGAAGCGTGAGCATCCTCTTCATCGCCTGCACGGTTTTCGCGACACGCTCAGGTCGCCGGACAAGAGTGCGCTGCACATCGGTTCGATCGCATCGTCGGCATCGCCGAGACCTTTCGCGGCAAGGTCGTGGCTCAGCTCGAAAGGCTGTCGTCGGAAGGCCTCAACGTCCATGATCAGTACGACCAGTTGATCCCCGGGGTCGAATCCGGAGCGTTACGGGACCTCTTGTCGAACCAGGCCTGTTCCAGACCTACCAGCGCGATACCGGCGAGGCCCTGAGCGACTGTCGATAGCCCTCACCGTCAACGGCAGGCGTTGGCGAGCGATCCGGGTTGGATTCGATCCGCGGGTCGTCATCGGCAAGACGGGTCAGGGCTTGGCGGGAGAGGTGGAACGTGTCGCCGCAATCGTCGCTGGACCATGAGACAGGGTCGATCGGCGGGCGAAATCCGGAACAGTGCGTCGCCGACGCGGACGCCGGGCGACGCCTAACCGCGCCCCGCCAGCACGACGCCGGCGAGGACGAGGACGGCGCCGGCGATCTGTGCCGCCGACAGTGGCTCGTCAAGGACGAGCCAGCCGAAGAAGATCGTCAGCATCGGCCCCAGCGTGCCGATCAGCACCATCCGCTCCGGGCCAATGCGGCGGACGGCCGCCGACTGCATGAAGGCCGGAACGACGGTCGACACGATCGCCATCGCAACGCCGTAGAGCAGCACCGGTCGCGGCTGCAGCAGCGCCGACAACGGCCGCGTGGCGAGAAAGTGCAGTTGCGTCGCCAGCGTCGACACCAGCATCGCCAACGCGGTGAAACGCGCGGCGCCGAGCCGGGCGATCGCCGGACCGCTGCCGGCAACGTAGATCGCATAGCACAGCGACGAGGCGAGGACGAAGGCACCACCGACGAGCACGGCATCGGTCTCGCCGGCGACGCGCAGGTCGTGCGCGAAGGCCAGCGCGATCCCGGCATAGGACAGCAGCAGTGAGACGATCTCGCGCCGGCCGAGGCGCTTGCCCAGCCACAGCACGGCAATGATCAGGGTCAGCGTCGGGTAGGTGAACAGGATCAGCCGCTCGAGGCCGGCCGAGATGTACTGCAGGCCGAGGAAGTCGAGCATGCTCGCACCGTAGTAGCCGAGCAGGCCAAGCACCAGCACCGCCAGCCAGTCGCTGCGCGTCAGCGGCGGCGCCGAACGGCTGGCGGCAAGGCCGACCCAGAGGAACGCCGGCAGCGAAAAGATCATGCGCAGCGAAAGCAGCGTCACCGCATCGACGGGAGCGGCCGCGTAAGCCAGCTTGACGAAGATCGCTTTCAGCGAGAAGCCGAGCGCAGCGAGCAGCGCGAGGGCGACCCCGACGCGTTCGGCGGACCAGTTCTTGCAGGGCATGCTGGGCATTCGCAACGGGCAAAGGCGAATGATGCCGCCTGCGCCCGCCAGCGGCAACCGGCAGCGGGGCCCTGGCTGCTGGCTGCTGGCTGCTGGCTGCCGGAGCAAACGGTATCCTTGGCGAGCAGCGGGTGCTAGCATGCCGATGCGTCACCCGGACGAATCAGGATGAACGGCAGCAAGCGCACGCCGCGCCAACCCGCAGCCAGCAGTCGCCAGCACGCAGCCGGGCCGGCCGCCGGGTTGCCGCACGGCGGGCCCGGCTGGCTGGCTCTCTTCCCGCTGCTCGTGCTGGCCGCGTGCGCCGCCCCCGGTCCGCCGCCACCGCCGCCACCGCCGGTGCTGGTCGCCGAAAGCACCTGGTGGCTGGTCGACCGGGAGATCGCCGCGGCCGCGCGCGCAGCGACCGTCACCGCCGGCGAACACGCCGGCGCGGCGATGGCGAAGTGGCGCCAGCGCGTTCGGCATTACTGCGAAGCGGACTTCATCCCGTGGTTCACCAGCTACGGAACACAGCAATGGCTGGCCATCAAGGTTGCCTGGTACCGGCTGGGGAACGAGGAACCGACGGATCCGGCGGCCGCCCGACTGGCAGCCTACCTGCAGGAACAATACCAGGAGCGCGTCCTCACCCCGGTCGCACGCGAGGTCGATCCGGCGGTGGTGCGGGAGACGGCGGCGCGCATCTACCAGCGCTCGCTCGGCACCGCGCTGGCCGGCATCCGGCAGCGTCACGGCGTTCCCGCCGACCAGTTCGACCGGCGCCTGCAGCGGATTCCGGCGATCTCGCTGGCGCCACCGCCAACGCACGACGCGTCGCTTCTGCAGTTCATCCACGCCGACCCGCTGACCGCGCTGCCGGCCTACGGCGCCCTGCTCACCAGGATTCGCGAGGCCGCCGACGGCAACGGCGGCGGCGCCGACTCACGCCTGTCGCCGGCGGCCCGCCGTGCCAGCGAGCAGGCGCTGGCGCGCCTCACCGCCAGCGGCGCCGCCAGCGCCGCGGCGGCGATCGTCGGCGGCGTGCCGGGAGTGGTCATCTCGCTCGGCGCGTTCGGCGTCGGCCTGGCGGCGCATGAGAAGCAGCGGCCGGAGATGGAAGCGGAACTGCGCGCCAGCCTCGACGCCGCGCTCGAGGAAACATGGTTCCGCCTGGTCGAGGATCGCTCGAGCAGCGTCATGGCAGCGGTTCATTACCTGTCGACGCGGATCGACGATGAACTCACGCCGGCGCGGTCACGGCCGGTCGAACTCGCTCCCGGACCACGGGAAATCCCGCTGCCCCCAACGCCCGGCCTCGACGTCGAAGACCTGCGCGATGCAGCCAGCCCGGACGAGGCCCGGAGCGAAGCCGAAGCCGAGCCCGAAGCCGATGACGACACCGAGACCGGGGACCAAGACCGCGACGTCGAATCAAGATACTGAACATGCCGGGGTGCAGACGTGCTAGCATCCGCCGTCCCCGCAGCGCCACCCGTCAGTCTTGGCGCCGCTCCGATCCGGCCTGGCGTCCCTGCCCAGGCCTGCCCACACCCATCGCATCGTTGGCCCAGACTGGTTCGTGCATTGGCGATTCGCCAGGCACGCAGGGTGAACGCCTGGAGTCTGCACGCTTGAAATTCACTGAACTGGGCCTCGTGCCCGAGATCCTTCGCGCCATTGCCGAACAGGGATATGAAACCCCCACCCCGATCCAGGCCCAAGCCATCCCCGTCGTCCTCGCAGGGAACGACCTGATGGCCTGCGCGCAAACCGGCACCGGCAAGACCGCCGGCTTCACCCTGCCCATCCTCAATCGCCTCGCCCAGGCTGGTACCGCCGGGCCGGGCAGGATTCGCGTGCTCATCCTGACGCCGACACGCGAACTGGCCGCACAGGTCGAGGAAAGCGTCGCCGCCTACGGCGCACACCTGCCGTTCAGGTCGCTCGTGATCTTCGGTGGCGTCAGCATCAATCCGCAAGTGGCCGCGCTGCGCAAGGGTGTGGACATTCTCGTCGCGACACCCGGCCGGCTGCTCGATCACGCACAGCAACGCCACGTCGATCTTTCCGGGATCGAAGTGCTGGTGCTCGACGAGGCCGACCGCATGCTCGACATGGGATTCATCCACGACATCAGGCGCGTCCTCGCGCTGCTCCCGAAGAAGCGGCAGACGCTCCTCTTTTCGGCGACCTTCCCGGACGAGATCCGCGAACTCGCGAGCAACTACCTCAGCGCACCGAGGTACGTCGAATCCGAACGCCGCAACACAGCCCCCGAACTGGTGACGCAGTACGTCTACAAGGTCGATCGCGAACGCAAGCGCGACCTGCTCGTCGAGCTGATCCGCGACAAGGGCTGGCATCAGGTACTCGTGTTCACGCGCACCAAGTGGGGTGCCAACGGGCTCGCCGAAAAGCTGCTCAAGGCCGGCATCGAGGCCGCCGCGATTCACGGCAACAAGAGCCAGAACGCCCGTACGCGCGCGCTCGCCAGTTTCAAGAGCGGCGAGCTGCACGTGCTCGTCGCGACCGACATCGCGGCGCGCGGCATCGACATCGACGAACTGCCGCAGGTGGTCAATTTCGAGTTGCCCCACGTCGCCGAGGACTACGTGCACCGCATCGGCCGCACCGGCCGCGCGGGAATGGCGGGGCAGGCCGTATCACTGGTCTGCGTCGACGAACATGGTCTGCTGCAGGACATCGAGCGTCTGCTCAAGAAGAGGATCGACGTACTCGAACATCCCGGCTTCGCCCCCGACCCGTCGATTCGCGCCGAGCCGATCCAGGCGCGATCGTCGGGTGCCGCCGGCGGCCAGCGTCCGCCGGGCACTCGTCCCGGTGGCGGAGCAGCCCGCGGCAATCCATCGCGCGCAGCGGGCGCTCCGCCGAGTGGCGGCGCCCGCTCGGGCCCTGCTGCGCACCGCAGCGGCAGTCGCCACCGCTGATTGGTGAAAGACTCTGCAACGAAGGGAGATGGCTTCGCCGCTACCTCGCTCGTCATACGGACAATCCGCGCCGCATGGTCGGGCAGCCCCCTGCTCGCCGGACGCCGGATCTCGAGGCCGAAATCGGTGAGCAGCGTCGGCCTGCAGCCGGCGCGCGTCAAACCATGCTCGATCAGCCACGTGAAGCGCTCGCACTCGAACACCGGCTCGGCAGTGACTATGCCGACTTGCTGCACCTCATTCGTCGACGCCGACGGCAGCCAGCAGTTCGGCAAGTGGATCTTCGAGCCGGTCGGCGGCGTGCAAGGCCTGGCCGGCGATGAAGCGAAGGCCCAGGGCCCGGGCTTCCTGTTCGACGATCTGCGCGAGCGCGTCAAGCAGTCCACGGTGGCCTCCAGCTTCAATCCCGCACATCCCGCCGCCAGCGCGCACGATTTCGGCGGCTGGCAGCCACGAATCGCGCTTCCGCGGTTTGGGTTGGGGTTCGGGTTCGGGCAGCGCAGCGTCGTGTCGAGGGGACGGCGCTTTCCAGGGCTGACTCACCCCCATTGCACCGCGCAGGGCGCCCACGGCAACCCGTAGCCGACCACCTTCTCGCCGCCGCACGACGCGCCCTCGCCACGCATCGAGGCACATCGGAAGCACTTGGCCACGGCGACGGTCACATTCCATCGTTACTTCCTGGGGAGCGAACCGATGACCTCTTCCTTACAGCGTTTGGCGCATGCCGGCCTTGCCGTCGCCGCTGCCCTCGCCCCTGCCGTTACGCTCGCCGGCGGTTCGAACTACGGTGTCACGCCCGGAGCGCTGCCGGCGGTCAGCGGCAAGGTCAGCGAATGGCCGGTACCGACACCCAAGTTCGCGCGCGATCCGGCTCCCGGCCGCGACGGCGCGATCTACATCGCGGTGATGCAGGGCAACCGCATCGCCCGCTTCGACCCGGCGACGCAGCGCTTCGTCGAGTGGGAACTGCCGCCGGGGGCGAAGCCGCACGGCCTCGTCGTCGACCGCGAAGGCCTCGTCTGGTACACCGGCAACGGCAACGGGACGATCGGCCGCCTCGATCCGAAGACCGGCAAGGTCAGCGAGTTCAAGGTGCCCGGCGGCGGCGACCCGCACACCATCGTTCTGGGCGACGACGGCAGCCTGTGGTTCACTGTCCAGCATGGCCAGCGCGTCGGCCACCTGACGCCGGCAACCGGCCGGATCGTCGAATACCCGATGAGCGACAACCCCTACGGACTGGCGATCGACCGCCAGGGAGTCGTCTGGGTCTGCCGGCTGGCCGGCGACGCGCTCGGCTGGATCGATCCGAAGACGGGTCAGCGGGGCGAAGTGGCGACCGGGAGCGGCTCGCGCCCGCGGCGGATCGCGCTCGCGCCCGACGGCTCGCTCTGGGTCGCGTATTACGGCAACGGCCGGCTGGCGCGCCTCGACCCGGCGACGCGGCAGATCACCCACAGTTGGCCGCTGCCGGCGAACGGCGGCAAAGGCGCGTACGCCGTCACCGTCGATGGCGCCGGACGCGTCTGGGTCAACGGGATCGATACCGACACCGTGTCGCTGTTCGACCCGCAGCGCGAGACGTTCCGCGTCATCGCGCTGCCCTCCAGCGGCGTCGGCATTCGCAAGGCGATCATCGACGCCGACGGCCGCTACTGGTACATGGGCAGCCATAGCGGCCGCCTCGGAAGGATCGAATGAGCGCGGGAATCCCCGGGGTCGCCGACGGGCCGCCTGCATCCGGATGATGAAACTGCTCGGCGCTGCCTTCGTCCGCGGCGCATCTCCCGCCAACCGGGAACGCGAGCTTCGCCAGGCGCTGACGCGCCTGGCGCAGCGACTCGGCTACCCCGCGGCCCGCCTGCCCGCGCCAGCTCATCGCCCGGATGGCACCAGCAAGCGCGCCTGATCGCGCAGATCCTGTTGCCGTTGCACCACCCGCCGCTCGAAGCTCGCCAGGTTCTTGGTGCACACCAGCGCATGCGGGTTGCCGCGCCGGTCGGTCTGCTGGCTGACATCGCATTGCTCGCGGCGGATCGAATCCTCGACGTGGCTGCGGTACCTCTGCGCCGCCCTGAAGACCCAGACTGAACGAACCGGGTCAGCGAGAAACTCCGCGAGCTCCCGGCAGTGCGCACAGCTGCAACCGACGCGGCTGGGACGCGCGAAGTCGACTGGCGGAGCGAGCGGTTGATCGATCCGTCGCGCGAGATGATCCAGACAATGCGCGCGTAGCCGCCGCGTCGGCGGCCAGTCGCTCGCCGGCCAGCCGTGCTCGGTCAGCAGGCAGGCGGCGGGGAGGAGAATGGCATCGACGGGGAAGGGTTCAGGCCAGTTCAGCAGGTGGTCCACCGTCTGCTCGCCAAGCGAGTGGACGCCGAGATGACACAGCGCCGTCAGCAGGTCGACGACGAGATCCGGCGTCACCGGCAAGGGGCGCCGCCAGCCTGCCGTCGGCATCGCCACCGCCGGATCCCCCGGCAGGGCAGCAAGCAGCACCTGCGCTGCGGGTTCGAGCAGCTCGGTCGACACGCCGGTGGCCGAACGGGCGAGGAATCGCGCCGCCATCCGCTGCAGCAACCCGGCGCAGGCGCTGGCCTGCCATGCTGCATTGCGGGCGATGATGCGCTGGACGAGATCGGCGGCCCGTTCCGCTGGAAGCAGTGCCGCCGCTTCGGCCAATGCCTCGTTGTCGCCGGCGTCGTAGCAGCCCGCGGCGCTGACCTCAGCGAGCAGGGCCTCGATGCTGCCGCGGTCCTCGAGCCGGCGCAGCGCGGTCAGCATCGGAGCGGCCCTTGCCGCAGGTGTGGGCGACAGCCAGCCGGTTGTCGGCCAGTCCTCCCGCCGCGCGATGATCAGCCGTGCGAGCCGTTGCCCCTCGCGTCGCAGGGGCGACCCCTGGGCCTTGCCTTGCTCGACCCAACGCTCGCCCAGGGCCGCCAGATACGGCAGCGACACCCGGTGGCCGGCGCTGGCGACCACCTGCAGCTTGCCGGCCTGCGGCCAGAGCACCAGCGCGGCCCGCCGATAGCTGCGCTCGAAGCTCGCGCCGGCGTTCCCGGTAGCCTCGAAGAAATGTTGCTCGTCGGGCTCCTCGTCGTCCAGTGCGCCCGGCGGACACAGTTCCGCGTCGACGAACGGGATTTCGCCAAGACCCGGGCGGCTGCCGTCCGGCGCCTGCCAGCCGGAAAGCGTGCTCGAACGTTCGCAGATATCGAGCACCTCGAAATCATCGTCGCCCAGCGACGAATGATGCCTGCCGCGCGACCACTCGCCGCAGTACTCGGCACTGCCGCTCTCGCTGATCGCCAGAAAGGCAAGGTGGAGTTCGCAATCCGCCCGCCCGGCGGCGCTGGCGAGGACCGAGGCGACGGCGGCATCGACCCCCTTGAGCGAGCGAAAGCCGATCTCCGCCGGCGTGTAGACATGCTCGAGCGGATGGATCAGCTTGGCCGGCGACGATGCCTCGGCCGCAGTCGGCTCGACCGCCGTCTGCTCGACCGCCCAACGGCCGAGCAGACCGCCGACCCGCTCGATCGCGGCATCGTACGCCGGCGGGCCGGGCGGACCGCCCGGGCCATGGCGGACCAGGTTGTAGATCAGGACCAGCCGGCAGCCAGCGGTGACCGGCCGGACCTCGTGCCGGCAGTCGGCGTAGAAAGCGGCGTAAGCGATTTCCGCCGGCTCCGGCGAGGAGAGGTCGAGGCAGACCTCGCGCTCGCGGTGGCGGATGCACAGCTCGCCGCCGGTGTAGAGCGAAGGCAGGACGACCACCAGGGTGGCGAACATCCCCGCCGCCTTCTCGGTGTCACGATGGCTGAGGAAGAAGCTGCCGGTATCGTAGACCAGGAGCTTGTAGAACTCGGCCGAAACGGGCTCGCCGATGCCCAGACCGGCCGCGCAGCGCGCGACGATTTCGGCGAACTGCTGGTCCCAGTGCCTGCCGCCGAGCTGCACCCGGTCGGCGGCGATCTGCCATGTCCGGCGCACGTCGGTGTCCACCAGGGTATCGTTGCCGCGGCCGTACGGCGCCTGTTCGGCAACGGCGACGAGCGCTGCCGCCTGCGCCGGCAAGAGCGGCAGCGCAATCGGGCCGACGCCGTCGACCTCCAGCCGCGGTGCGAAGATCTCGCGGCGGCCCGTGGCGAAGAAATCGCCGGGGCGGCGGACGTCCCTGAGGAGTTCGGCCAGGTCTTGGGCAAGATTGCTCATGGCTTGCGGTCTCGCGGGCTGATCGAGGGATTCGGGCGCCTGCGGTTGGCACTTTCGGTGCGCCCGGACGCTGCCTGCGGGCCGGCGGCAGCGCGATCAGTATGGATGCGCGCGAGCCCGAAGTCGAGTACGGCAGCTTCATGCGGCAGGCGCCGCTGAATCGGTCACAGGCGATCAGCCACCACTCAACGCCTGCACGATCATCAGCTCGCCGTCGGCTGCGAGCGGCGTCGACAGCTCGAAGACCATCGCGCGCCGCCAGAAGATCCGCATGTGGCGACGGATCGCCCCCTGCTCGTCGACCATGCGGAAACGGATTCCCGGATACCGCCGGTCGAGGTCGTCGAGAACCGCTCCCACCGTCGCCCCTTCCGCCTCGACCCATGGCCCGCCGGTGTAGGATTGCAGCGCGCTCGGAATCAGCACGCGCATCGCCGCCTCGTCGCCCGCTCGTTCGGCATCACCGCGGGTACGCGATGTCGACCGCGTAGATCTCCGGCAGGTGGCGCGCCAGCACCTGCCAGTGCGCACCCTCATCGCGGCTGCACCACAGCTCGCCGCTCGTCGTGCCGAAGTAGAGGCCGACGGCGTCGGCCTGGTCGGCGCACATCGCCTGCCGCTTCACCGTCCACCACGCCTGTTCGCGCGGCATACCCTCGTCCAGGCGCTGCCAGGATTCGCCGGCGTCGCGCGTCACATGGACCGCTGGCCGGCCGCCCGGGCTGGTGCGCGGCCAGACGTCGGAGGCGTCCATCGGCAGCACCCAGGCCACCCGGTCGTCGCGCGGATGGACGATCAGCGGGAAGCCGATGTCGCCGATCTCGCGTGGCATGGCCAGGCCGATGCGCAGCCAGCGCCGGCCGGGACGGTCGAGGCGGTAGATGCCACAATGGTTCTGCTGGTAGAGCCGATCCGGATTGCTCGGGCAGATGCGCACGCAGTGCGGGTCGTGGAAGCTGATGTCGTCCGCATCGAAACCCTCGACGACCTGCAGGCCATCGACCAGCGGCGCGAAGCTCTGCCCACCGTCGGTCGACTCGTGTACGCCGCCGCCGGACATCGCGAAGTACAGGTGCCGCGCGTCGCGCGGATCGACGATGATCGAATGCAGCTTCGGCCCGTCGGGCGTGCCGTCCTGCGCCGTGCCGAACCACTGGCGGTAGCGCGGATCGTCGTTGATGCACGAGAACGGCGCCCAGGTTTCGCCGCCGTCGGCCGAGCGGAACAGCCCCTGCGGCGAGGTGCCGGCGTACCAGACGCCGGGCTCGCTGGTGTGCGCCGGCGCCAGCCAGAAGCTGTGGTCCACGCTGCGCGCCGCGAGGCCATTCGTCGCCGGGGCGAAGGCCGGCGGCTTCGCCGCTTCCTTCCACGTCTTGCCGAGGTCGGTCGAGCGGAAGATCGTCGGCCCCAGGTGGCCGGTCTTCGCCGCCGCCAAAAGGGTGCGGCCGTCGCGCGGATCGAGCGTGAGGTGGTTGATGATGTGGCCGAGGAAGTGCGGGCCGTCGACACGCCACGATTGGCGCGCTGCATCGCCGTGAAACAGCCAGGCGCCCTTGCGCGTCGCCACCAACAGTACCGGCCTGTCCGTCGTCGCCGTCATCCCCCGCTCCTTTCCAGCATCGCCAAGTCTGCCGCCACGGCTGCCGTGCGGCCGGCGCGGCAGGGGCAGCTGACGCTCGTCGCGCAGCGCCTCATCGCCCCACTCACACCGCGTCCGGCCCGGCCTCGCACAGTTCCCTGAGGACCGCCAGCGCTTTCGGCCAGGCATCGCGCAGGTACTCCTCGAACTCCGGCGCGGTGTCGCATTCGACCGACACCTCGGTCGCACCGTGGACGTCGCGGAAGCGGTAGTTCTCGAAAGCCGGACCCCAGGCCTTGACGGCGTCGCTGTCGGCATCTTCGACACCGTCGCGGATGATGCCCAGATGCTGGATCGAAATGAACTCGTGCAGCCGGTTCGCCGCGATCCGCGCCACCATGCCGCCGCCTTGCGGCGACAGGAAGCGGATGTGTGCGCCCTCGTCCCAGGATCCCTCGTAGTACGAGCCCGCGCAGAAAGGCTGTGTCCACACGCGGTAGGTGGGGTCGTCGAGCATCGCGCGCCAGACGTGCGGGCGCGTCGCATGGATGCGTACCGAGAACTCGAGTTTCGTGCTCATCGTCGGCCCTCCCATGGGCGTTCCGCCACATCGTCCGTTCCGCTGCTTCTATTCGTCATGTCGCCCTCCTCCTCCAGTTCTGGCGCGCGGTCGCGAGTGTCCGGAAGCGCTGGATCGCCTCGCTTGGCCCAAGTGCCTCGAATTCGGGACGTCGCAGCACATCGGCCCCGGCGGCGCAGCCGCTCGTTGAGCGGATCGGGACACCGCGTCGACCGGCCCGGAGCCTCTTGGCGAGACTCTATCTCACTGATCGTGAAGCCGGCGATCAGTTCCCGCGGTTCGCATCCAGCGGCCCATCATCCCGCCCTGTCGCGGCACCGGCAAGCCCCTGCAGTGCGCCAGCGGCTGCTCCTCGCGCCGGGCGCGGGAACCGCAGCCCGGCGGCCGAAGCGAATGTACAATGATGCGGGAGCCTGGGGGGGTATCCTGTCCAGCGACGTTCGGCGCCGCTCGGGACGACCCGCAGTCTCTAGCCGCGGTGCAGGACATCCGTTCCCGCCGACCGCGGCGCTGCCGACGCCGCGGGCGGCGAGCGCGCCACGGACCACGTTCACCCAACCAGACCGGCCAGGCATCGACCATGCGCATCACCGAACTCTTCGGCATCGACCTCCCGATCATCCAGGCGCCGCTGGCCGGCGTGCAGGGTAGCGCGCTGGCCATCGCCGTCTGCCGGGCCGGTGGCCTCGGCTCGCTGCCCTGCGCCATGCTGACGGCCGAGGCGATCCGCCAGGAAATGGCGGCCATCGACGCCGCCACCGACCGGCCGTACAACCTCAACTTCTTCTGCCACACACCGCCGACGCCCGACGCAACCCGCGAAGCGCGCTGGCGCGCGGCGCTGGCGCCCTATTACGCCGAGTTCGGCATCGACCCCGCCGGCATCGCTGCCGGACCTGGCCGCCTGCCGTTCAGCGACGAAATCGCCGCGCTCATCGAACCCTTCGCACCGCGCATCGTCAGTTTTCATTTCGGCTTGCCGGCACCGCAACTAATGGACCGCGTGCATGCCTGGGGCGCGAAGATCATCGCCAGCGCCACCACCGTGGACGAAACCCGCTGGCTCGAGGACCATGGCGCCGACGCGATCATCGCGCAGGGCCTCGAAGCCGGTGGCCACCGCGGCCACTTCCTCGATGGCGACCTGAGCGAGCAGATGCGCACCTTCGAACTGCTGCCACGCGTCTTGGCCGCAACGAGGCTGCCGGTCATCGCCGCTGGTGGCATCGCCACCCACGAGTCGGTCGCCGCCGCCCTGCGGCAAGGCGCGGCTGGCGTGCAGGTGGGCACCGCCTACCTGCTCTGCCCGGAAGCCACCACCAGCCCGCTGCACCGCGCCGCCCTGCGGGCCGCCAGCGGCGACGACACGCGACTGACCAATCTGTTCACCGGCCGCCCGGCGCGCGGCATCGAAAACCGCCTGATGCGCGAACTGGGTCCGCTCAGCGACCTGCCGCCGGATTTCCCGCTCGCCACCGCCGCGCTCGCGCCGTTGCGGACAAAGGCCGAGGAACTCGGGCGCAGCGATTTCTCTCCGTTGTGGGCGGGCGAGAGCGTTGCCGCGATCAGCGAGAAATCGGCAGCGGCGCTGACGCGACGACTGGCAGGAGGCGAGCCGGTCGCCACCTGACTCGACAGTCGCGTCGACGACCGGCGTCAGCGATCGGCGAGCGGCACATAGGCGCGTACCGGCACGCCGGTGTAGCGCTGGCGCGGCCGCGCGATGTGCTGGTCGGCACCCTCGATCATTTCCTTCCACTGCGCGATCCAGCCGATCGAGCGGCCGAGAGCGAAGAGCGACGGGAACATCGCAGTCGGGAAACCAATCGCCCGCAGCATGATCCCCGAGTAGAAGTCCACGTTCGGAAAGAGCTTGCGCTCGATGAAGTACTCGTCCTCGAGGGCGATCCGTTCGAGCTCGAGCGCCAGCGCGAACATCGGTTCGTGCTCCTTGCCCAGTTCGGCCAGCACCTCATGGCAGGATTCACGCAGCACGGCCGCCCGCGGATCGTAGTTCTTGTACACCCGGTGGCCGAAGCCGGTCAGCCGGAACGGATCGCTGCGGTCCTTGGCGCGGGCGATGTAGAGCGGGATACGGCTCTTGTTGCCGATCTCCTCGAGCATGTTCACCACCGCCTCGTTCGCTCCGCCGTGGTCCGGCCCCCACAACGCCGTGATGCCGGCGGCGACGCAGGCATAGGGATTGGCGCGGCTCGAACCGGCGATGCGCACCGTCGCCGTCGAGGCGTTCTGTTCGTGGTCGGCGTGGAGGACGAGAAAACGGTTGATCGCCCGCGCCAGTACCGGGCTGACCACGTATTCCTCGGCCGGAACGCCGAAAGCCATGCGCAGGAAGTTTTCGGCGTAGCCGAGATCGTTGCGCGGATAGAGGAACGGGCGTCCGAGCGAGTACTTGTAGGCCATGGCACAGATCGTCGGCATCTTGGCGATCAGGCGATGCGTCGCCACCATCCGCGCTTCCGGGTCGGTGATGTCGATGCGGTCGTGGTAGAAGGCGCTCAGCGCGCCGACCGTACCAACCATCACCGCCATCGGGTGGGCATCGCGGCGGAAACCCTCGAAGAAGCGCTTGAACTGCTCGTGCACCATGCTGTGATGAACGAGCAGATCGTTGAAGCCGGCCAGTTCCGCCGCCGACGGCAGCCTGCCGTAGAGCAGGAGATAGCAGACCTCGAGGAAGTCGGCGTGCGCCGCCAGATCCTCGATCGGGTAACCGCGGTGCAGCAGGATGCCTGCCTCGCCATCGATGTAGGTGATCGCTGAATCGCAGCTGGCGGTCGACATGAAGCCGGGGTCGTAAGTCAGATAGCCGGTTTCGGCATAGAGGCGGCGGACGTCGATCAGCTTCGGACCATGGGTGCCGCCGACGACCGGAAGCTCGTACTGTTTCCCGTCGGCGTGGAAGACGATGCTCACCTTTTCGCCTTCCACCGGCGGCGTGACTTTCACATCGGGAAGTTCGCGTTGCATGTCCGGGCCTCCTTGCTGTATGCAGATCGTGGTCACTCGCGGATGCGGCACCCGGCTGAAGGATCGACCCTGTGCCCCGGCGTGCGTCCCCGCATGTTTCGGTCCTGTCGCGAATCGGGCTGCGGGACGGCCGATCCGCTGGGTCCGCGGCGAGTATAGGCAGCCGCGGCGCGCGACGTCAATGCCAGCGGCAACTGCCGAAGATCATCGGGAATCCTCGATGACGCGCGACGACGGCCGCGCATGAGCGCGCACAACTCTTCCCACAGAAATGATTGCAGTCTATAATTTCTGCAGAAAGGAGACCACGATGCCCGGAATGAGCATCCAGGCGGCGAGCAGCGCCGAACCCGCAGCCGTCCTGAGCAAGGCGGTGACGCGCGCCGCCGATCAGCTGCACATCCAGCGCTCGCTGCTGGCGAGGGTCCTGGGGATCAGCGCCGCGACCGTCAGCCGACTGTACGCCGGCACCTACCAGCTCGACCAGCGGCGCAAGGAGTGGGAACTGGCGATCCTGTTCGTCCGCGCCTTCCGCTCGCTCGACTCGATCGTTGGCGAGCAGGAGACGGCATGCCGCTGGCTCGTCAGCAACAACCGCGCGCTCAACGGCCGCCCGCTGGAGCTCATCGCCCACACCGAAGGACTGGTCCGTGTCGTCCATTACCTGGACGCCTCGCGCAGTCTCGTCTGAGGCGCGCGACTGGCGCGGCTGGGCCTGGCGCATCGTCGAGGCGCAGCACGTGGCGGCGACGATGAAGATCGTCGATGATGCCACCGAGCAGGAGGTTCTCGAATCGCTGCTCGAAGCCAGCAAACCGGCGGTCCCCGGGACTGCCAGCGGCCTCGACTACCTGCTGGCGACCCCCTTTCGCTATCCACCGCTGGCACACGGTTCCCGCTTCCGGGCGGTCACCGATCCCGGCGTCTTCTACGGCGCAGCAACGGTGCGCACCGCCTGCGCCGAACTCGGTTACTGGCGCTGGCGCTTCCTGCAGGATGCCGAGGATCTCGAGCGCATCGGCCCGGTCGCCCACACCGCGTTTCGCGCCGAGCTACGCACCACGGCCGTCGACCTGCGCGACGAGCCCTTCCGGACAGAGGCCGCCGCGTGGACACACCCCAGTGACTACGCCGCGACGCAGTGCTTCGCCCGGGTCGCCCGCGAGGCCGACGTCGGCGCGGTCATCTACCGCTCGGTGCGGGCACCGGAGCCGAGCTGGTGTCTCGCCGTCCTGACACCGACAGCCTTCGCCAGCCGCAAGCCACATCCGGCGAGGCAAAGCTGGTGGCTGCTGGTCAACCGGCAGGGCGTCATCTGGCGGCGAGATCACGAGCTGATCACGCTGGCGATGCCCTGTCCGGCGCCGGCGACGTAGCCGGCGCCGGGGCTGGATCGCCGCCGGCCGGCATCCTCATCCCCTTCGTCGCCATGCGCGCGCTCGGGCTGAGAGGCTGTGAATCTCTTGCTTCTGCGCCACAGGTGGCGCGACGGGAGGCTGACGCCCGCCTGGGGCGAAATATGCGGATTGCATGCGCTTGGCGAGCTGTTCAGCCGGGAGCTACCGTTTTTCCGCACTTTTCCCCTGATTATCCTGCCATTTCCGGTACTGCGGACGTTCCTGTCCCTAGGCCGACCAGTTCGAGGGGGCGGCGGCATGCATCACGTTGTGCGCCAAGGCGAACAGGAGCGCGACGCCCTTGACTCTCTTCAGCCCGCGGACCAGCAGGCGATTCAGGCCGCGGTTGCACGCCAGCGCATTGACGCATTCGGCCGTCGCCGCGCGATCCTTGTAGAGCGACTTGGCCTCGTCACTTTTCATGCGTTCCCGGCATTGGGCCAGCGCCGGGCTATCCTTGGCCTTTGGTTGGTGAACGTCCGTGTTCCGGTCCTTGGCTTTCAGCACCGGTGCGTAGACGGTGGTGCTCTCGGCGACCGCATGGAAATCGTCTCGTGCATCACGCCAGCGTCTTCGAGATGAACGTGGAGAGTTTCCGCCGCCGCTCTGCTCAGAAGGGGCTAGCCCTGCCCTTTACCCGCAAGTCTTGTTGTCATCCGAAGTCCAGAGCCGGAGCGAGAGCCCTTCGCGCAGCGATTGCAGGACCGAATAGCCGTGCCACATGATTTGATGCCCTGGAGAGGGGTCTTTGGCGCGGCCAATGTATCCGCCGAGTTGGGCTACGAGACGAACGGCGTCGCCGAGCCGAGTGGGCTTGGGGATTTGTTTTTTTTTGCGTAGGCCTGCAGCACTTCGATCTCGGCGTCGGAGAACAAGACCTCGGCGGGAAGATCGGGGCACTGTCTGCCCAGGAGCGTCATGAGCATGATGCGCCAAGCGATGACGAGATTGATGGCGATGGCCCGTTTGAGTCGCTCAGCGGTCTTGTGTTGCAGCGCCTCGATGCGACAGCCGCTCTTCAATACGCGATGCCAGTCTTCGATGCGCCAGCGCAGGCAGTACCACCGCAGGCACTCCTGGGCTTGTTCTGGTGTGGTGATCTCGCAGGTGGTGATCAGGAACCACTCGAGCGGTTCGGCGTCGGCTGGCGGCGAGGGTTCCTGGACATGCACCACCCAGAGCCTGAGGGCCTTCCGGGCCGGGTATTTCGACGGCCGGCGGAGTTCGACTTCGCGGTAGCGCAAATTGACGTGCGCGGTACGTTGTGCGTGCCCGTCGCGTGCCTTCTGTTTGCTTTTCTTGGTCCGAGCGCTTTGTCGCGGCACGTTGATGCGAAGCTGGCGTCGCACGGGGCTTTGTCTGACGAGTTCGAAGAGGTTGAGTGCCTCGCGGGTGGCGCGGTCATGTTTGGCGCGAACCAACAGTTCGACGCGGCCGCTTTGGCGTGGCTCGTCAAACAGTTCGAAGAAATCCGCCTCGCGATCCATCACGCAGACCTGGCGCGTGTCGGGCAGCGCGGGGACCAGATCGTTGCATTGGCGAAGACCCTCGATCCAAGTGAAGGTCTTCTTCTCTTCGATCGGTATGGCCGACGCCGGGCGCAGGTCCTCCTTTGCCCGGTGCGTCGGTGCCACACAGTGTGCCCTCAGGACCCCCAGCGGCAGGCCCTGGGTCGTCAGCACCAGCGTCGAATGCAGGTGCAGTCCGCCACTCTGGGCACCCGTCTGGTTGCTGCCGATGACGCCCAGCCCGGCACACTGGACCAGACCAGAATAGTTCAGCTCGGTCCCGTCCTGAACGCAGAGTACCGTCGACTGCGCCTTCATCCGCTGCACCGTGCGCCGTTGGTGAGGGGCCAGGATCGCCTGCATGGTGACCAGCGAGTCATCGGCTTGCTCGATCAGCCGGTAGTACGACTTGATCGCCGGCTTGTCTCCTTGCGCGGCACCGCAGAACGCGCGCCCCGGCATCTCGCCCATCGTGCGGGCAAAGTCGGCCAGCCGCCTGTTGCTGCGCCGGTCCCCCAAATTCGCTCCGGCAAACTCATGGCCCGCCCACTCGTCCCCCTCCAGACCTTCGCTGATCTGCAGCGCAGTCACTTGGAGCGGTTCGGCAATGGCTGCCAGGCGGGCGCGTACATCGGGCTCCAGTTCATAGACGTAGATGGCCTTGACCGTCTTCGCGTTCTCGTTGAAGCGATCCTGTCGGCCACGCCCTTTGGTCTGGCCAATCTCCAGCCAGTTCGCTGCCCGGTAGCTGGTGCCGATGAAGTGTTGCGTGTCCACAAAGCTCTCCACCAGCCAAGGGCGATAGCCGTACTGGGCCTCGTAATCCGCACCCACGCGCCGCAAAACCATCCCCAGCACGTGCGAGGCCAGATTCGGGCAGTGCACCGAGTGGCGGATGAGAAAGCGGCTCATGCCAATCACCCCGTGCAGGTGCTGGCGCCGGGCATGATCGTTCCAGCCGATCCATCGCTCTCGGTCGGCCAGATGCAGCGCCGACGCCCCGAAACCAAAGCCGCCCAGCCAGCCATGCTCAGAGCCAATCAGGTAGCGCATCTGCGCCCCCACCAAAGGCCCAGCCCCCTGCGGATGCTCGCACAGCATCAACTCGTTCCACACCCGCATCAGCTCGAGAGTCTCAACGAGGACCAGCCTCAGCCCACGAAGCTCTGCGAGCACCGTCGGCACGTCCATCGCCCCATCAACGGGTTGACCCAGACGCCGCGGCCCTGCTGCCGTACGGCGCTTGCGCATCGGCGCCGGCAGAACGAAGTGCCCCGCCCCCTCCAACTCACGCAGCGCCTTGACGCAGCCTGCGATCTGGCTACGCCCGCGGGCATCACGCAAGCCGAAGTGCTGACAAATCGACTCGGCAACCGAGGATAGACTTCGATGCTCCTTGCCCGCCAACAGCTCCCGGATAACCTCAATCGAGGCTTGCTGTCTCAGCGCTCGCTTGACTTGGTTTTGCTCATTCATACCGAACCATAATCGGTTCGATCAAGAAAGTCCAGTCCTAATTTTTCGGGTAAAGGGCAGGGCTAGCCCCTTCTGAGCAGAGCAAAAACCCACAAGCAAAACCGAAGGGGTAGCGATCCATTGCGCCTCGCTTCCACCGGCCAGGATAATTGACGCCGACCGGTCAAAATAATTGACGCCAGGCAATCGACCGATGCGCCGATCAGATTCTCTCCACGTACCATCAATTCGGGCAGCACGAAGCGGTGTTCGGCCGCGAGTTCGCCGTCCATCGCGTCGCACTGTTCCGCTTGATCGGGATTGAGACGGGTTCCGGCGAGCATCAGCGCCCCGGCGCGTGAGTCCTCGTCGATCCGCGCCTTGACCACCGCCGGCGCACCGACCGAGTCAGTAGTACTTCTCGGCGCAGCGCGCTATATCTGCTGTCCGCTCGTACTGCAGGCACGCCCGAGCATCGAGGTGCCAGCGCGCATGTCGACGAGCCGATCCGCCAGTCAACCGAGCATCACCCTCGCTGCTTGGAGCCGCGGCCGCCAACGGGCCCGTCGGCCCCGCTACCACCTGGACGGCCGGGCGCTGCTGACTGGCCAAGGCTTCTCCGACCCTTCCGGCGAAGCGCTCCAGACCGCCCTGAAAGTACTCGCGCGTGGCCTCTCGCACGTTGTCGGCATACCATTTGCTCGCCGGACTTTCGTAAATCGCCGCGAAGGCAGCGAGTTCGTCGTCGCTTGCTTCGCGATAGGCGTAGGCAAGCCTACTGGCAAAGGATTCGCGAATTCGCGGTTCGAGTGTCGAGCGCAGCGTCGCCATCTGTGCCTCGACGTCCATCACGCGCTTGCCTTCGCTCGCCGCGGCAGCCTCCAACATCGCCTTGGTGCTGCTCAAGGTCATCTCCGCGGCCCACTGCCCGGCACCGATCGCACCTTCGAGGCGCAGCAACAATGCCTTCCGCTTGTCTGCCGGCGGCTGGATACGTGACTGCTCAACAAAGCGAAGGAAGGCTTGATCGTCCTTTTCGCCGGCGGCCGAGAGTTCACTCATTCGCCGCCCAACGGGACCGCTGAAGTCGTTGAGCACGGCGCGAAGTTGCGCTTCATTGAACTGCGTCCTGAAGCGCTGCTGGAGTCGATGGCGAAGCGCCTCCGGGGGAAACGCTTCGCGCTGCGCCGAGTAGATAAGCTGCTTTTGCTCCGGCCTCAACCGGAGGGATGCGCCAATGGACTCGAGTGCGACGCCGATGCGCTGCTGCATTTCGGCGATGCTTTGTGCCACCCCGGTTGCTTCGAACACCTGCCCAATCAGCACATCGGGCGCCGGTGCGGTCACCGGAGGCCCGTTTGCTGGCTTCGGGACAGGTGTCGCTGCGGGAGACGGAGGTGGGGGCGAAGGCTCGCCCAGAATCATACCCTTTCCAAACCACACCAGCGTCAGCACGACCACAAGAGCCAGCAAGTCCAGTAACAACCATCGCTTCTCGCGCATTTCTGGGATCCTCGCCATGCCTTTTTCAGTGCCTTCACCCGCCTGCCCTGCTGTGATCATCATGGCTCTTGTCTTCTTCCAAGTCAGAAAGAGCAAGAACGGAACGGACGCTGTGTAGCCAAACAAGAAGCCGAAAATCCATGCGTTCCGACCGGGATCTTCAAAGCCCGCATACCCATACGCAAACGACCAAGCATAGAGGGCAGGCGCCGTCAGGCAGTACACGATTAGCGTAACTCGGCCAGCGTGTCGCCTTCGCAAGAACACAATGCCCCCGAATAGTGGAAGGGCCGCCAAGGCAGCCATTCTCAAGTAACGGCCGATTTGCCATCCAATGGGCATTGCAGCGTAGGCGGGAGGTCTCATCAGCGCGATCTCGATGAGGGACAACAGTTCAAGGCACCCAATCGCCACAAATATGAGAGCGACCACGCGAATGCCTGTATTGATGTTCATGACTCTTATGGGGTAACTGAGTTTCCGGAAACAGTTCTGCTGCAGAATTTCAGGGCCTACTGGCGAACTCGGCGCCCCAAAAAATGCTGGAGGTCGAGTCCCATCAAGCTTTCGCTCGTACGGCGGTTGCTCCTATTGTGTACGCGGTTGGCGGGAGAAACAATGCCCATACTCCAAACAATAGTATCCCGTGCGGATCGTGTCAACGACTGGTTCGGGGAAGGGGTTCTTGAGCGTCGATGCTTGGCCGTCAGCAGACGAAGGATTTCCACTTGGCATCGCATGCCGCCGCGGAGCCGGGGCACGACCTTACCACGGTAGGATGTCGCCATTCTGGTGCAAGAATCGTCCGGTTGTCTCGATCTTGAGTTCCTCGATGCGCTGTAAGAGCCCGCGAACAGACTCGTCCGGATCGATCTGGCCGTGGCCCCGAGTCATCTCGGTACGCACGCAGCCTGGATGCAGGATGACCACAGAGGCTCCCAGCGGCTTGAGGTGGTGGGCGAGGGAGACACCGGCCGCATTGAGGGCCGCCTTGCTCATACGGTAGCCGTAGTAACCCCCGGAAGTGTTATCGCCCATGGCGCCCATCCGACTGGTGATGAGCGCAACCTTCGTGCCCGGATGCAGGCGCGGGGCAAAGCCCGCGTTAGAAAGAGCGGCGCCAAGGCGTTCACTTCAAACTGCGCGCGCACCGCGTCAGCATCAACCGCTTCGAGGGAGTCGGCCATGAGCACGCCGGCGTTATGGATCAGGAGGTCAATCTCGTCGTGGGCAAGCCTTTCGGCCAGCTTGGAAGCAGCATGAGGGTCTGTCAGGTTGGTCGGGCTTTCGACACGCACCCCGAGCGCGTCGAGCTCCGGCGACATACCGCGACCACGCTCCCCCACGAGCCCTGAGCTGTCGCGCGAACTCAAGGCCGATTCCGCGATTGGCACCAGTGACGACTGAACCCCCCATCCCGGTCCTCCTCTTCGATCCGTCTCAAACCCCTCGCTCCAGTGTCCATGCCTTACCGCCATGACCCTTCTTCACGGCAGAAGCACATCGGGTCGACTACAAGAATAGGACAGCTTGAACGGAGAAGCCAGAAGCCCAGAAGCCAACAGATCCTCGAGCTTTTCCTGTCCAAACAAACGGGGCCACCTCTGGCTTCGCGGCTGGCGCCTCGCTTCATGCACCCTCGGCGCACCCTCCTCCGGCCTACCTGGCGATCAGCAGCAGGACGCTGCGCCCGCACAGCGAGTAGTTCGTTCCTTCTCCGCCCACAGGATCTTCGCCGCGGGGGGCGCGCACCTGGCTCGCGCCTTCGGCCCACGGGCACGTATCGGTGACGCGATGCCACTGCCGGTTGCTTCCCGGCCACGGCAGAGAGAAGTTGACGTCGCCGCTCCAGCCGTTGTAAGCGATGTAGATCGCCGCAGCGCTGTCGCCGAACTCGGTGCCGTCGATGCGCCAGGCGATGGCGTGGTTGTTCGGGTGGTCGAAGTACGCTCCGTCTGCCACCGCGCCATCGGGCTTGAACCAGCGCAGCTGCTCCATCACGTTGCCGTTGTTGTCGATGGCGGAATAGAACGTCGCCGGGCGCAGCGCCGGGTGTGCGGCGCGAAAGGCGATCATCGCCTTCGCGAAAGCCCGAAAGTTGCTCTGCTCGGGGCTCGGGTTCCAGTCCAGCCAGTTGGCGGTCGAATCGAGGTTGTACGGATTGTTGTTGCAGCGCAGCCCGCGCAGCGCCTCGTCACCGCCGCCGATCATCGGCACACCGGCCGACAGCATCAGCAGCGCGAGGCCATTGCGTGCCGCCCTGCGCTGCGCGCCGGCGTCACCGCCTTGGTCCCAACTGCTGTTGTTGTCCTCGCCGCCGTCGGAGGGACCGTAGGGCCACGCCTGGCCGTTGTTCTTGCTGTTGCATGCGTACAAGTCGTGCAACGTGAAACCATCGTGTGCGATGAGGAAGTTGACCGAGTTCCACGGCTGGCGACCGTTGTTCTGGTACAGATCTGCCGATCCGGAAAAACGCGTCGCGAGTTCGCCGGTGGTGATCGACGCGCTACCGAGCTGGTTCTGGCTGCGCCTGACGCTGTCGCGATAGCGGCCGTTCCATTCCGACCAGCCACTCGGAAACCCTCCGACCTGATATGAGTTGCCGCCGATCGCCCAGGGCTCGGCGATCAGATCGATGCCAACGCCGCCACCGGCCGGGCGTGGCGGCAGTTCGCGAACGATCCGGTTCAGCGCTGTGCCGGGGTCCATCTTGTCGTAGTTGAAGCAGGCGGCTTCGCAGGTGTTGCCGAGCACCGACGCGAGGTCGAAGCGAAAGCCGTCGACCCCCAGCGTATCGCGCCAGTAGGCAAGCGAATCGACGATCAGGTTTTGCGCAATCGGGTTGCGGGTGTTGTAGTTGCCGCCGACGCCGGTGTTGTCCCAGGTCCATTGTCTGTCGCTCGTCAGCGTGTAGTAGGTCGGGTTGTCGAGACCGCGAAAACTCAGCACGTTGTACGTCGTCGGGTCGTCGGACTTCCACGCGCCGCCTTCGCCGGTGTGGTTGTAGACGACATCGATCAGAACCTTGATCCCCTGGTCGTGGAAGGCCTTGACCATCGCCTTGAATTCGCGCGTCGGGCCGCCGGGGCTGCGATCGGCGGCGTAGCGGCGATCGGGGGCAAAGTAGTTCAGCGTCGCGTAGCCCCAGTAGTTGTCGCCGTCGGTACTTGGCGGTTGCGACACGTCATTGGTGTCGTTCTGCGTTTCCTGCACCGGCAGGAACTCGACGGCGGTGACGCCGAGGCTCTTCAGATACGGCGCCTTCAGTCCCGCGCCGCGATAGGTGCCGCGATACGCCTGCGGAATGGCCGCATCGTTCATCGTCAGGCCGCGCACGTGGACTTCATAGATGATGTCGTCCTTGAACGCGCGCGTCGGCTTGCTGCCGATCGACTGCCTGTCGCTGCCGAGCACAATGCCTCGCGGTGCGACGTGGCCGCTGTCGAGGTTGCGATAGTCCGCTCCCGACGCATATGGTACGCCACTCAGGTTATCCGGCGTCAGCGGGTCGTGGCTCAGCTCGAGCGCGTACGGGTCGACGAGCAGCTTGTTCGGATTGAAGCGGTTGCCCAGCGCGTCGACATCGCTGACGAAGCCCAGGCTCGAGCCCTTCGTCCAGTCTGCATCCCAGGTCCAGTTCGGGCCCCACGCGCGATAACCGTAGTACACCGGGCCGTTGAGGCCGGCTCGCTTCAACGCCGCGCGCGAGACGACCGTCGACCAGACGTCGCCGCTGCCGCGCGTGAGCGGTATGCGCGCCACTTCCGGCGAGGCGCCTGCGGCGGCGTAGAGCCACAGTTCGATCCGCGTCGCGCGCGACGAATAGACCTTGAAGGTGATCGCGCTGCGCTTGGCGTTGTAGCTGGCACCGAGTTGCGACGCATTGATCGCCGCAATGGCTGGAACGTAGGCAAGGGCGCTGCAGGCCAGCGCAAGGCCCAGCAGATGGCGAATGAAGTGCATGCTTGCTTCTCCTTGAATGCAGAGTTGAAGGTCAGCGCGCGAATGGGCCGTCAGCGCGCGCCTGCGCTCCCGACGCGCAGCTCGTGAATTCACGGTGGCCGCTGGCACTTGCCTGGTCGCACTCCCAGACGGCGCCTGTGCCGTCCCATTTCGCGTGCTTGTATTGCACCGCCGTGGCGGCCGGCAGGCTGATGCGGTCGCTCCATGGCGCGTCGGCGCCGGTGCCGCGAATCGTCAGCGCGAAGCCGTTGCCGGCAGACCAGTTGCCCACGCCGGCCTGGTTGCCGACCACGTACAGGCTCTGGCCCCAGGCCGTGCCGGCTCCGGTGACGATGAACGTGAGGGTGCAGGTGGCGCCACCGCCTATTGGCTGGCCGGTGTCGATCGCCACCGCCGGAACGTTCGCGCCGCCAGCCGGCACGGCGATATCGCCTTGGCCGTGGACGTCCACCACCACCCTCGTGCCGCCGCAGGTTCGGCCGTTGGCGTCGCGTGTTGCGTCGATGACGTTGCAATACGTTCCGGCCGGCATGTGCTTGGCAGCGTCGATGCGAAAGCCGTCGACGCCCATTTCGAGCAAGCGGCATAGGTGGTTGGCGACTTGGCCCTGGACATGGCTCCTCTCGACGGCGAGATCGGGCATGCCTTCGAGGCGACAGTGCATGACCTCGCCGCGACGGGCAGGCGACGTGCAGTCGGCGTCGCTGATCGGACCACCGTCGGTGTGGAAGTCATTGGCACTGAAGTAGTGATCGGTCAGCGTGACGGCGTTCGAAGGCGGACCGTCGGCGGCGATGCCCGCATCGGTGGCCATCCGGTTGACGACCACGTCGGCGAAGACCCGCACCCCGGCGTCGTGGCAAGTGCCGATCATTCGCTGCAGATCACCCGGAGTTCCCATGCGGCTGGTGAGATTGAGGGAGTTGACCGGCTGGCAAACGCCCCACCAACTGCCGACCTGCTGCGAAGCGCCAGGCGGCAAGATCTGTACCGCGCCGATACCTTGCGGGCCGAGCCATGCGATGCGCTCGGCGGCGATGTCGTTCCAGTTCCACTGGCACATCTGCACCGAGGCGGCGGGCGGGTTGAAACGGGCGGCGTCGGCGGCGCCGGTCAGCGCCAGCGCTGCCAGCGCGGCCACCAGCGAACGCGGCTGCCGACGAAGGCATTTCCAGTTCATCATGGTTGCTTCATTGTTGGATCGCCATGTGTGCTGTCTGTCACCCTCGTCAGCGATCTTCGCACCGGTCGGCGAAGGCGCATTCGATTGGATCGCAAAATTCAGAAGCGGGAGGATCGGAACTTCGATGCCTCCAGCAGTATCTCGTCCGTTCCCGTCCGCGTCAATCGTGAAATTCGTGCTCAGGGTTGCCGATCGGCCCGGCAAACCCACTCCGGGACGCCTGTCATCTGTGCCCGTGGCCACATCGGCGGCAGAAGCCTGGCGGCGGCCATCTCGGCCGCCTGCGCCAGTGCGCTGACGCCTCACGCAACGGCGAGTTCGGCGCCAGCACCCCGCAGTTTGTGATCGGAGACCTGTCGCACACGGTCTGCGCCGCTCGTTCGGCACTCTGGCCGAGTGGGTGGAGTGCCCTGCGGGAGTTTCGGCGCAGATCATGGGCCACGGAGCTGGACGCGCTAGCGCTGAAGGCGCTGATGCGTCCGTCCAGGCTCGGCAACGAGAGCCGGCTGGATGACGTGCTGACGAGCTTGTCTGCTAACGTGATCAGGCCGGCGGCGAACCCGGAAGCGGTCGAGGAAGACGGTCAAGCCGAGCATCGACGGGCGATGTGACGGGCACCACACTGAACCGCTTCCGCCCCTTCAGCCGGCGCGCTCGACTTTCGCGGAAATGCCGAGGGTGCGCGGCGACACTTGCATTCTGGTCGTTCCCCAGTCGTTCCCAGAAACCCAGAAAGCAAAAAGCCCGGCCTTGCGGGTCGGGCTAAGTGCTTGGTTTACTGGTGCCGCTGCCCGGAATCGAACTGGGGACCTACGCATTACGAATGCGCAGGCTGAGGCAGACCTACGCATTAACGAAGCTAAATAGTTCTTGCCCTAGCAGTATCTTAGCGATACACTGACCTTAACGGGGTTACAGCAAAGCGCATCGTTCTGCACCCGAAAAGTAACCCCAGCGTAACCCCGGCGTAACCCCGGGGCAGACCAAACGCATAAGGTCACGTCATGAGCGATGCATCGAGATTCCAGTTCAACAAGGAGCGAATCCTTGCCCTGCCTGCTTCGGCGGCTGGCACGCGGGCAACTTATCACGACACGAAGACACCGGGCCTACAGCTTCGCGTAACCCCCGCAGGCGTGAAAACCTTTTCCATGTACCGGCGCACCAAGGGCGGCGGTCCGGAACGGGTGACCTTGGGTCGCTTCCCTGCCATGACCGTAGAGCAAGCGCGGAAGGCGGCTTCGACGGTCAATTCAGAAATCGAGCACGGCGCGAACCCTGCCGAAGTGAAGCGCGTACTCAAGGCGGAGCCGACACTGACGGAGTTCTTCACCGAATACGGGAGACGGCACGGCGAAAAGCTGGCCGTGTGGTCCAACATGCAGCAGCGATTCCGGGACTACTTGCAGAAACCGCTGGGTGACCAGAAGCTCGGGGGCATCACGCGGGCGATGATTGCGCGCGCGCTGTCCGACGTTGAGAATGCAGGCAAGGCCCCGGCGACGGTCAGGCTGGTACGGGCGCTGGCGTCTGGAATTTTCGGCAAGGCGATTGAATGGGGCTACCTTGAAGTGAACCCGGCGCAAAGCGTCAAGGTGGCCGGGCGCCTCGTGAGCCGCGACCGATTCCTGCAAGCTGATGAACTGCCCCGGTTCTTTCAATCGCTGGCGGAAGAGCCGAGTATCGCCATGCGCGACTTCATTCTGCTGGCGCTGCTGACTGGCGCACGGCGGTCAAATCTATGCGCCATGCGCTGGTCGGAAATCAACGTGGCGGATTCCGTCTGGCGAATCCCCGATACCAAGAACGGCACCCCGCAGAACGTGACGCTCTGCCCGGAAGCCGTCGAGATCCTGAAGGCACGACAGGAAACGATCGCAGGCGAGTTTGTCTTCCCTGGGCCTGGCGCCAGCGGCCACATGGTGGAGCCGAAGAAGGCGGTGATTCGCGTCATGGAGCGGGCCGGGATTCCCTACGGGCGCAACGAGGCGAACGGCGTAACGCTGCATGACCTGCGGCGCACGCTCGGCAGTTGGCAAGCGAGAACCGGCGCAACGCTGGCGATCATCGGCAAGAGCCTGAACCACAAGAGCCAGCAAGCAACCGCGATCTACGCGCGACTCGATCTTGATCCGGTGCGCCAGTCCGTCAATACGGCAACGGCTGCCATGCTGGAGGCCGGCGGAATGAAAGAGGGGGCCGAGGTCGTACGACTGCCGAACCGGGGCGCTGCCTAGTCATGCCTGAAATCTCCCGCTTCTTCGGCATCGTCATTTACATGAACTGGCGGGAGCATCCGCCGATGCATTTTCACGCGGTCTATGGCGAGCATGAAGCCCTGATGACGCTGGATGGCAAGCTATACGCCGGTTCGCTGCCGGGCCGGGCGCTGTCGATGGTGCGCGAATGGCTGACGCTGCACCGGAAAGAGATTGAAGCCGACTGGGAGCTTGCCATGCTGCGCAAGCCGCTGAATCCCATTGATCCCTTGGAGTAACCCTGATGATCCTGCACACCACGGAAGTAACCCCGCTGTCGGGCTATCGCCTGTTCCTGCGCTTCAACAACGGAGAGTCCGGCGAAGTGGATCTGTCCCACGAACTTGACGGTGAAGTGTTCGAACCGCTACGCGACCCGGCGCTGTTCGCTACGGCCAGCCAGCACCCGGTCATGCGCACGGTGGCATGGGCAAGCGGCGCGGACATCGCCCCGGAATTCCTGCTCGATCTGATGCACGCGCAGCAAGGAGATCGGGCTGCGTGACCAAGGATCTCCGGACCGATACGCCCGACCCCGCCCTGTGGCGGTCCGACCTGGCAGCGAGGAAAACCCGTGAGATGCGCCATCTGCCGACACGGCGAAACCCGACTCGGTGCCGTGACTGTTCCACTTGAACGCGACGGCATGACGATTGTTTTCCGGAAAGTTCCGGCGCTGGTGTGCGAGAGCTGCGGCGAAGCCTTCCATGATGAAGGCGTTACCGCTTCCTTGCTGAAACAAGCCGAACAGGCAGCGGCGGCGGGCGTGGAAGTCGCCGTGCGGCGCTTTGCGGTGGCCGCATGACCTGACAAAACCTGAGTTTTGCCGCGCCTATCTCGACGGAGAGAAAACCGGGAACCCTTGCCCGGCTGGCGTGGCATTCTGAACCAAGGGCGAAGCGTGAAAGGGGCGCTGAAATGATTGACCCGGAGCAGGAACGGGAGGATTTCATTTCGATCCGTCACTTGGTCGGAATCATTGCAAGCAGCACGGGGAAATCGGAGCAGAGGGCGGCGGCGATGCTAGCCGCTTCGCTCGCGAAAGATCCGGCATGGTCGCGTCTAGCGTTTTACGAATGGCGTCCATCCCATGGGTGCGTAGCGCTTGAAGAGAATGGAAAGCGCGAGAACACAGCCCGTCAGCGCCTCGATAGGTGGGCAGAAAACGGAAGCGATCGACCAGGATTCGAGGATTTCGACGATGACATACCCTTCTGATGTGCTCGACTGCGTTGGCTTCCTTCGCTCTGACGTATGGCCATTGCTGGCGAAGGCAGGGATAGATGGGTCCGTTGTCTTGGCGATCCCGAAGCCCGTGCCCCCGGATTGGCCGGAGTGGAAGCAGGTGATGGCCTTGCTCCCAACGTTATCCGATGCCGAGGCCGCTTCCGCATTTGCCAGTGTTGACCTAGAAGCGAGTGGCTATCGATCAGATGACGAATTCGCTGAGGTCTCCCGGTGGGGAACAGTAATCTGCCGCGCAATCATGGCGGAAGCGCTTCCTGCGAAGGCGGTGAAGTTCGACGAGGACGGTGAGCCCTCGGGGTGGAGCATTGCGCCTGCTGACCTTGCCGCTTGGTGTGTCGCGAACCAGCGGGAGTACCCGCTGCCATCTCGCGGGTCTTTACCGGCGACAGATGCGGGACTCCGCGAGGCACTGGCAACCTGCGACCGAGAGCGCGCGCAGTGGAAGGCGGAAGCAGAGTCCATGGCAGCGGTAGGTGACCGATGCGCAAGTTTGCAGGCTGAGATCGAACGCTTACGCGGAGACCTGCGAACTATGACCGATAAGCAGGCAGCCTCGACTGTCGAACTGACCCAGATGAGATCCGACGCGTTGGCCGGAAAGTCTAGGACCGCGGCATTGAAGATAATCGGCGGCCTGGCGATGAAGGGCTACGGACTGAACATTCACGCCGCGCGGCTGGATGGTATCGGCGATCTAGTCAAAGATCTGCAGACCGCAGGGGGGGACGTGACGGAAAAGACCCTGCGAGTATTCTTGAAAGAGGCGGCAAACGTCATTGAGCCGAAGAAGCAAAGACCTTGAAACGAGCCTGAAACCCTTATGAATCATGGACACATTCGGTAAATACCGAACCAGCCATCGGTATTTACCACTTCCCCGCTTTCCTTTTCTCTAGCCTTCGCTCCATGAACTGCGCTGTGCGGTTCCCCACTGGAGCGAACCATGACCATTCAGCAAGTCATCGGCAAGACCCGCGAGCTTGTCGATGAAAAGACGGCGGCGAAAATCCTCAACGTGTCGCCTGGCACACTCTCCGTGTGGCGGAGTACGGGCAGGTACAACCTGCCGTTCACCAAGTGCGGTCGATTGGTCCGATACGACAAGGCCGTTCTCGACGCATGGCTTGACGCCCGCACCCGCCAAACCGGCGCGACGGCTTGAGGGGCGCGCAATGACCAGAAACAACAAGGGCCGCGACCGGCTGGCATCCGGCGGGCTCCGGAAGACTGCCGATGGCGACAACCGTAACGAAGGCGACCAGCAAACAGTCTGGTTCAATCCTTCCAAACCTTCCCGCAATCGCCCGCAGAAGCGTCGTTGGCAACGGGGGAGCAAGCGATGAACGCAGCCGAAAAATTTCTGTCCCGCGTCGAACATAAGCAGACGGGTTCGGGACGCTGGCAGTTCAGAGTCCCCACGCGCAAGGACCGGCACATGTCCGGCGCTCTTCGCGAACTGGACGATGGCAGGATACTGATTCACGACTTTGGCGGGGACTCGGCGAGCGAGATCATGAGCGCGGTCGGATTGACGCTCGAAGATCTGTTTCCGGCCCGTGGGCCATATCACGGCAAACCAGAACGGCGACCATTCCCGGCCGCAGACGTCTTGCGTTGCATCGCGTTCGAGGCGCTTGTCGTTGCTGCTGCCGGCGCAGCGCTACTCGCTGGCCACCCGTTCAACGCGACGGATCGTGAGCGGTTGTTACTGGCCGTGTCCAGGATTCAGGCGTCGGTGACGGCGGGAGGGCTGGCATGAGCGCCTACGACCATGCCGCCCTCAAGCGTGGAGCGTCCTTTCTCGATGAGCTTGCCGTGCAGGTCCACGGTACCGCTGTAGAAAGCCGAGGCAAGGTGGCAATCGCGAGTCAGCAGCCGATCGAAGAACAGGTTGTCGACACTGACCCGGAGCCGTTCGACCAAGCCACGCCGCCGACGCCCTGGCCTGCTGACGGTTTGCCGCCGGGCATGGCGGAGGCCGCTCGCGCCATTGCTGAGCATGTGCAGGCACCGGAAGCCTTGGCCGGCATGGCGGTGCTGGGGGCTGTTGCGCACGTGGCGATGCGGCTGGTCGATGCGCAACACCCAAAAAAGGGAACACTGCCCGCCAGCTTGTACATGCTCACGGCGCTGTCGAGCGGCGGACGCAAGTCGGAGTGTTTCAATCTGGCGACAGCGCCCATAGCGAAGTTGGAGCGCGCGGCGCGCGAGGCGCACAAGGCCAAGCTGAAGCGGCTTCAAGCCGAGGCTGCCGCAGCGATGCCAAAGGATCGCGCCAGCATCCTCCAGGAAGCGCCCCCCGATCCGCGCACGATATTCCTGGATACGACGACGCAAAAGGTCGAGCATGAGTTTGTGCACGACTCAGCACCGGCGCTGAGCCTGTCAACGGACGAGGGCGGCACGCTGCTGAGCGGTCATTCCCTGAAATCTGAAACGCGGGCCGCGAGCCTGGGCGCTTTGACCCGGTTGTTCGACGGCACGGGCGTACAGCGCGACCGGATCGGCGATGGACAAAGCGGGTTCAGATTCGGTGTTCGATTCGGACTGTTCCTGAGCGCACAGCCGGTTGTTCTGGCGGACGCTCTGAGCGATCCGCTCATGCGAGGTCAAGGCTTCCTGCCCCGCTTTCTCTACGCAGCACCCGCCAGCTTGGCAGGGACAAGGCTGCTTGATGAGAGAGCGCTGTCTCGAAAAGCCGCCGACGATCGGCGACTGATCGAGTACTGGAAAGCACTTGAGCGCATGTGCAACAGCGAAGTCGTCGTCGATGAGCACCGGGGGCTGTGTCTGCCAACGGTAGGCATGGACTCCGATGCAGTCACGCACTGGCTGGGCTTTTACAACCAGACCGAAATCCAACAGGCTGAGGGGGGCGACTTCGAAACCTTGGGGGCGTTCGCTTCCCGAGCGGGCGAATTGGCGGCACGCGTGTCTGCCGTGTTTGCTGCCTGGCGCTGCTGCAAGCGCGGCTCTGACGTCAAGGATGCCACCGTCACCGGCAGCGACATGCGGTGCGCCGTGGCGCTGGTGCGCTACTCGCTCGCGGAGTGGCGCCGGCACAGCGCTGGCGCTGTGTTGAGCCCTGTCGAGCGTGACGCCCGCGAGCTTCTGGAGTGGCTGCACCGCAAGGGCTGGAAAACGTTCGCGCGAATGAAACTCGGCCAGCACTGCCCGAACGCACTGCGCAAAGACACACGCCGCCGTAATGCCGCCGTCGAGGAACTTCAGCGCCGGCGCTGGTTGCTTGAATCGGACGGTTGCTTCTCCGTGGTGCAGAAAACGGCGGCGCCACCTGCTGTTGCTGTATCTGCTGTTTCTGCTGGCGGACGTGCGAGGGAAGCAGCAGATACAGCAAGAAAAGCAACAGCAATCGACGGCGTAGCTCTCTTACCCGAGGCGTCGCGGCGGATGCCGGAGACTGTCGCCGACGTCGGCGCGACCGTGGCAGCGGTGCTGAGCAGCAGCGCAGCAGTTTCTGAGGAGTTTTTCTGATGGGCGCGCATGACTTACTCGCCGCCATACGAGCGGCCGGGTTGTCACCAACGGTTGTCGAGGGTCGCCTGCGCGTAGCCGGCCCAACGAATGCGCTGGACCAGTTCCGCCCGGCGATCCGGGAGTACCGCGACCGCCTTGTCGTAGAGCTGAACGGCGCTGCCACGGTGGCCGGCGAGCATGGCGCGTCACACACTTCGCTGATCCACTACCCCGACCGCGAGCCGTTGGAGGTGGCGACCTGCCCGCCTGCAACCCGTGCCAAGATTCCGGAGCAGTACCCGGACGCGTTGGCGGCGGACCTCTTCACCCCGAGCTTGCAGCCGCCAGCGTCGTCCCTGACCGGCAACGAGGAACGAGCCGTTCTGCGCTGGCTGGACTTGATCGGCGAGACTGACTCGGCGACGATCGCCGAAGTGCTGACTGCTTGCCGGTGTGACATCGAGGCGCGGCGGTACTTCCTCGAACGGGCAGAATGGCAGCCGAGCAACAAGACCACCTCCGACTGCGCGAGCTGCCGGTTCCGGCGAAGTCCAGGCGGCGTGGTCCGCTACTGTGCCAGCGGGCGAAGCGACTTGCAGCTGGCGTATGGCGCGGGACATCCGCTGCGCCGCTTGCCGGATGACCAAGGGCATTGCTGCAATCAGCACTCTGAGCTGGGTCAGAAAGGAGTCGAATAATGGCCAGCAAGCCGAAGGCAGTGGAAGCCGAGAAATTTCCGAGGAAGACCATCCCCTGCGAGTCGGGGCCTTCCGCCGAGGAGCAAGGGCAGGCCTACGCGAAGCTGCTATCCTCCCCTGCGGTATGCGCGTACCGCGTCATTCTTGCCAACCACCCGAAGGATCTGGCGAAGGAAATTGATGCCCCGACGTTCGTGGCGACCTTGCGCGAGCAAGCGGCGGCGGTGCAAGGCGGCGACATGTCCCATGCCGAGGCGATGCTGATCAATCAGGCGTCGGCGCTGCAGGCTCTGTTCGTTCGGCTCGCCGAGCGGGCGGTGGAGCAAAGCCACATGCCGAACCTTGAAGGCTTCATGCGGCTGGCGCTGCGAGCGCAGTCCCAATGCCGGGCAACGCTGGAAACGCTCGCGGCGATCAAGAACCCGCCGATCGTCTATGCCCGACAGGCGAACGTGACGACCGGGCCGCAGCAAGTCAACAATGGCGTGGCGGCTCCCTCACGCCCGCGGGGAATCGAAGCCGAGCAAACCCAACTATCAGGAGGAACCCATGAGCTACTCGCGGACACCCGAACATCGGGCCATGCGTGCCGAGTTGATCCGGCGCTGGAAACCTTGGGAGAAGTCGACCGGGCCAAAGTCCTTCGAGGGTAAGGCGCGATCTGCCATGCGCGGATTCAAGGGCGGCTGGCGCGGCCGGTTGCGGGAATTAGTCCGTGCGCTGCGGGAGCAGGCCGAAACGTTGAAGCGTATCGGCTAGGAAGTCGGCACTCACGGATACCTATTTGCGCACGCTGCTGATCCACGGCGCTCGGGCGGTGATACGGGTAGCCGAGCGCAAGGCAGGTTATGCGCAAAGCTGGCTGGCGCAGCTGATCGGGCGGCGCAACAAGAACGTGGCTGCCGTGGCCTTGGCGAACAAGAACGCCCGCATCGTCTGGGCGCTACTGGCCCACGAGCGAGACTACCAGCCAGGCTATGAACCGTCGGCGGCATGAACACGGGTTGCCCACAGGCGCTCACTCGCCAGCGTATGGGGCGCGCTCGCGAGCGCCTATGGACAGCCCTGCGATATCGCAGCACCACCGCTTTTTGTAGTTGTAGAGGAATAACCCCCACCGATTGCTCAGGCGATCATGACGTGATGGCAAGGCAGGTAGGACCGTGGTCGATTCAACCTGATAGCAGCCTCGCGCTTCTAGCGCGTCCGACTGATGAGGCATCGATCAGCGAATTACATTAGGGACAGAGGCATCGCCCCGATCAAAGTCCGAATGTATGGCTGCAATCTTTACCCTTCGAACCGTCACCAATTGAATGCTTGGCAAACCCAGGGGCGACCATGTAAGGCTGCTAGTCCCAGTCGCCATCGCCGAAGTCCTCGTAATGGTCGTGGTCGTGGACGAACACGTGCTGTTCGTCCACGGAGAACTGAAGCTCACGGTGCGAGTACTCAATAGATCGGGTGACGAAGAGCTTCGCACTGCCCTTCACGTACTCAACCGGAAAGCATAGTATCTGCTGTGGCTCGCTTTCCGACAACGACGGTGTGAAAAGCGGCAACGTGCCCCAGTTGTACTCGTCAACGTCGACCAACTCAAGGGAACTACGGCCGAACAGGACTATGTTCGCGCCTCCATTGCGCTGCACCGACTGGAAGATCACGCCGTCAAACGCTGGCCGATGCACGTGCGCCAGATATTCGGTCAGTATCTGCGTTATGAGATATTCATCGTTATCCCCCGGTACCACCGGGCGGCTAATAAGTGCATGCAGCTGACGCAGGAATACGGCTCGCTCCCGCTGCTCCGCGTACTTCGAGTCGAAGTAACTGAGTTCGGCGAGCCTGGCGGCTTCGAGCCGCCTGAAGTCGAGAACGCGTAGCGCCTGAGTCGTCCGGAATCCACCGATCAATACCCGTGCCCCAAGTGCCGGGCGCATTTCGGCAAGGCAGGTGTCCGAGTCAAGAGCCCCGTAGAAGACAGCGATTCCGGTCGCGTTCATTCGACCGGCCAGCGCCTTCTCAGCCGGCGGCGCACCCAGTTCACGCGACGGCGTTTCCACGAACACCCTGAGGTCAGAGTCCGAGCGAACCACACGCGCGCGAAGAACATCCGTTCCCGTCGGTAGATCGTTCACCACGAGCAGCCACTGGTCGGTGTCCTTGTCGAAGGACTCCAAGTCAGCGACGCCTTCGAACAGCCGATCGAAGAACGCCCTCGCGCTGTCGCTAAAAAAACGTCGACGATGAGCCAACTCTTCGCAAAGGTAGCTCCATTCGAACATCCAGGCGTGCGGCGTTGCCCTGCGCCGCACGTAGAGCTGGGTGTCGTCGTAGAAGGCTTCCTCGCCGTCACCTGGCCAGTAGTCTTCGGCGTTCATGAGCGCGTTGACGAGCGCGTCCGGATCGTCAACCTCCTGGCCTAGGGCCCTCTGCACTATGTAAGACAGCGAGTCGCCCTCCTGCTCCCAGCCCTCCTCATCGTCGTCGTAGAACTTTCGGACAGTCGGACCAAGCTGGAAATGCTTACGCACGACCGGTTCCAACGCCTTGCCGAGCCGCTCATAGGAGAAGGCGTTGTTGTCCTCTAGACCGCAGGACTCGCAAAGAAGCGGTTCGCCTTCGCCCTCGACTGTCGCGCGCAGCACCTCGTCCTCAATGCACTTGAAGCAGATGGCGTGTTCGGCCATGCGTGAAGTCCTCCTTCCTCTCCGCACTGTACGCCTGTCGACGTGCAGGTGCGAGCCGCGCCTTGGACCGGGCCAACTTCCACGCGCCGGGGCTTCGGTGCAAGTCAACGGGCCTCTAGGGATGTCGGCACCCAACCCGCCGTCGCGAGCAACTGCCGACTCCATCGGCATCGGGACAGATCTGCGGTCGGCGTCGCTGAGCACACCAACCGCGGCGTGGCCATAAGGCGTGACCTCGAGGATGAAGACGTCAGCGTCCGGTGGGGCGCGGGTCGCCCACCTTCGGCAATACCAAGGCGACACGGCGGATGACGCGGATGGCCAAAGCCCGCTACTGAGAATCTTCCCAGACTCACAGAGCAAACCGCGATGCTTTCCTCGTCAAGCGTCCGCTCTCCGCCTACGCGACTGAGCGCACCAAGTCGTGAGTTCCAGCTTCCTCGCGGCGGAAGGAAAGGAGATCAGACGCCACGTGCGCAAGTGTCAGCCTTGTCCAACCTGGTGTGAGCCTGAGCGAGGCGCGTGTTTCCACTCAGGAATGGGCCTGAGCGAAGGAAATTGGCAGTTGAATTGAGGTGTGGGTTGATCATCGTAAAGATCGTGATCGACATGAACGAAGCACGGCTGACGACGATTGAGCAGCTCAATCGAGTTTTCGGCGGCAGGCGATGACGGTGAACGGTATGCGCACATCAGGCGCGTGCTGAAGTGCCTCGACGACCCCGGTGGCAGCGTAACCGCTTGGCCGAGCTTCCCTTGGACCAACGCGACGGCGCGCCTGTTGCACCATTCGCACACAAGCACGTGGCGCGGAACCTCCTGTCCTTTACCAACATCAGAAGTCGGCGTGATTGTGTCCCACCTCGACTGATCCCCCTTTGTCCACCGCTATCCGTGAGGTACAGTTCAGGTTCTGTGCCACTCGGCATCGAGACGCAAACCTGATCGCTCATGGCCCTCAAGAAATCCGAGCTCTACTCCTCCCTCTGGCAAAGCTGCGACGAGCTGCGCGGCGGCATGGATGCCAGCCAGTACAAGGACTATGTGCTGGTGCTGCTGTTCGTCAAGTACATCAGCGACAAGTACGCCGGCCAGTTCTTTGCTCCGATCACGATCCCGCCCGGCGCCAGCTTTGCCGACATGGTGGCGCTCAAGGGCAAGAGCGACATCGGCGACCAGATCAACAAGAAGATCCTCGCCCCGCTGGCCGCGGCCAACAAGCTCTCCGACATGCCGGACTTCGCCGACGCCACCAAGCTCGGCAGCGGCAAGGAGCAGGTGGACCGGCTCACCAACCTGATCGCCATCTTCGAGAACCCGGCGCTCGACTTCTCGAAGAACCGCGCCGACGGCGACGACATCCTCGGCGACGCCTACGAGTACCTGATGCGGCACTTCGCCACCGAGAGTGGCAAGAGCAAAGGCCAGTTCTATACGCCAGCCGAGGTCAGCCGCGTGATGGCCAGCATCCTGGGCATCGCCCGCGCCGAGACCACCAGCGCCACCACGGTCTACGACCCCACCTGCGGCTCGGGCTCGCTGCTGCTGAAGGTGGGCGACGCGGCCCGCTCCAAGGTCACGCTCTACGGGCAGGAGAAGGACTCCGCCACCGCCGGCTTGGCGCGCATGAACATGATCCTGCACGACAACCCGACGGCGCTGGTGATGCAGGGCAACACGCTGGCCAACCCGCTGTTCACCGACGCCGCCGGCCAGCTCAAGACCTTCGACTACGTCGTCGCCAATCCGCCCTTCAGCGACAAGCGCTGGAGCACCGGCCTCGACCCGGCCAACGACCCGCACGAACGCTTCAAGCACTACGGCACGCCGCCCGCCAAGCAGGGCGACTACGCCTACCTGCTGCACATCCTGCGTTCGCTCAAGAGCACCGGCCGGGGCGCCTGCATCCTGCCGCACGGCGTTCTGTTCCGCGGCAATGCCGAGGGCGTGATCCGCCGCAACCTCGTCCAGCGCGGCTACATCGCCGGCATCATCGGCCTGCCGGCCAACCTGTTCTACGGCACCGGCATCCCCGCCTGCATCGTCGTGCTTGACAAGGCTCAGGCCCCGGCCCGCGCCGACGCGTCGTCAGCCGGCAGCGGCATCTTCATGATCGACGCCAGCAAGGGCTTCCGCAAGGACGGCCCGAAGAACCGCCTGCGCGAGCAGGACATCCACCGCATCGTCGACACCTTCACCCGTCAGGTGGACATTCCGGGCTACGCGCGCCGCGTGCCGCTGGCCGAGATCAGCGACCCGAGGAACGAGTTCAACCTCAACCTGCCGCGCTACATCGACAGCACCGAGCCCGAGGACCTGCAGGACATCCACGCCCACCTGCGCGGCGGCATCCCCGACCGCGACCTCGATGCGCTGGCCCCTTACTGGCAGGTCTTCCCCGCCGTGCGCACCGCGCTGTTCGAACTGGCCGACCGCCCCGGCTACAGCCGGCTCCGTGTCGCACCCGCCGAGATCAAGCCGACGATCTTCGGCCACGCGGAGTTCACCGCCTTCATCGCGGCCGCCAACGAGCTGTTCGCGCAGTGGAAGGCGGCCAACACGCCGCACCTGCGCGGCTTTGCGCAGGACGGCCACCCCAAGGCCCTGATCGGCACCATCGCCGAGGCGTTGCTCCAAGCCTTCGATCACGCCCCACTGATCGACGCCTACGACGTCTACCAGCACCTGATGGACTACTGGGGCGAGACGATGCAGGACGACTGCTACCTCATCGCCGCCGACGGCTGGCTGGCGGCCGCCCAGCCCCGGCTGATCGTCGAAGACAAGGCCAGCAAGACCAAGACCCGGCCCGACTTCGCCGTGGGCAGGAAGAAGTACGCCGCCGAGCTGATCCCGCCCGCGCTCGTCATCGCCCGCTACTACGCGAAGGAGCAGGCCGCCATCGAGGCGCTGGAGGCGCAGGCCGCCACCCTGGCGCAGCAGATGGAAGAGATGGCCGAGGAACACGGCGGCGAAGGTGGCCTGCTGGACGAAGCGAAGAACGACAAGGACAAGCTCACCAAGGCGAGTGTGACCGCCCAATTTAAGGCGATCGACAAAGCTGACCCGGACACCGCGGACGAGCGCGTGGTGCTGCAGGAATACCTGTCCCTCATCGAGCAGGACACCGAAGTCGGCGCCAAGCTCAAGGCGGCGCAGGACGCGCTGATGGTCAAGGTGGCTGCCAAGTACGGCCAGCTCACAGAGGACGAGATCAAGACCCTCGTCGTGGACGACAAGTGGCTGGCCACGCTGGCTGCTGCCGTGCAGGGCGAGCTGGACCGGGTGTCGCAGACGCTGACTGGACGCATTCGCCAACTGGCCGAACGCTACGCCACCCCGCTGCCGAAGCTCACCGGCGAAGTGGCAGTGCTAGCCAGCCGCGTTGAGGAATACCTCAAGCAGATGGGGGCCGCGTGGTGATTGCGTCTGGACTACAGAGAAGCGAGGCCGGGCCTGTGCCGCGCGATTGGGACGTGGTTGCCCTTGGCGACCACGTGCGAATCACCAGCGGAGCCAGTCCGTCACTGTTCCGCTTTGAGACGAGTGGCGTGCCGTACTTCAAGGTCGAGCAGCTGAATAGCAGCGAGAAGTACTTGGACGCCGCTTCAACGCCGTACCACTTCTCGAAAGGCGCGACAGTTTCAGCAAATAGCGTCGTCTTCGCGAAAAGAGGTGCTGCCATTGCGTTGAACAAGGTTCGCATACTGAGCGAAGCGTCGTACATGGATACGAACCTCATGGCGCTAACGCCAACCGGAAACCTCAACTGCGAGTACCTCTACTACGCACTTGCGCACATCGGGCTGTGGAGGTTCGCCGATACGACATCGGTCCCACAGATCAACAACAAGCACGTCAAGCCGCTTGCCTTCCCGCTGCCAGGGCGAGATGAGCAACGCGCCATCGCGGGAGCGTTGAGCGATGTGGATGCGCTGCTGGGCGCGCTGGACCGGCTCATCGCCAAGAAGCACGACCTCAAACAGGCCGCCATGCAGCAACTCCTCACCGGCCAAACCCGCCTACCCGGCTTCCACGGCGAGTGGGAGATCGCCAGCCTTCAACAACTCGTGATCAGGGCAACGGGGTACTGGGGCGCTCGAGAGCCTGACGCCGATCGCCCGACATCTGCAGAGATCATTCGTGCAGGCGACATCTCGCCAGACGGTGTGCTGACCTCCACTGCATCGCGCTTCTTGTCTGATGCCGAGTTCGCACAGGCGCGGTGCCACTTGGACGATATCGTCATCACAACGAGTGGCAATGGTCTGGGCAAGGTCTGGTGGTGCGATGGTCGACCGAACGTGGCTGCCTCGAACTTCGTGCGGGTGCTCCGGCCTGTCAAGTCAAGAGCCCTTGGCAAGTTCTTGTCCTACGTGCTGAGAAGCGACAAGGCCCTGCGACAGTTGCAGGAACACACCGCTACCAGCGCATATCCCAACCTTCGCCCGACCTTCTTCTCGTCGACCTGGATCGACCTTCCACCACTCCAGGAGCAAGCTGCCATTGCCGAAGTGCTGTCGGATATGGATGCGGACCTGGACTTGCTGAATCGTCGCCGCCACAAGACTCGTGACCTCAAGCAGGCCATGATGCAGGAACTGCTCACCGGCAGGACCCGGCTGGTATGAGCAACACCGCTGCAGCCTACGACGCCCTCTGGGCCGAATGCACCGCGAACAACCGCTTGGTGCCGATGCCGCCGCAGTGGAGCCGGCTCTACGGGATGCTGAAGAACCCGCGCCAGAAGCCCTCGGGAGGCTGGGAGCCGCCCGCGCCGCTGATCCTCGCCGCCTGGCACCACACCACGCCGATCGAGAAGCAACTGCGGTTCAAGGAACACCTCGAATGGGCGCAGCAGCAAGGCCAGCTCGAGCAGATCGGCGCGTTCCTGCGGGCTTTGCCCGAGGACCAGTGGTGCCACTTCGACGAAGTGTGAGATGAGCGGCATCGGCACCCCCGAGCGCGCCACGCAGAACCGCGTGCTCGCCCTGTTCCGCGATGAGCTCGGCTATCGCGCGCTGGGCGACTGGACCGACCGCACCGGCAACAGCAACATCGAGGAGGGCCTGCTCACCGCTTGGTTGAACATGGCCGGCAACACGCCCGACCAGATCAACCGCGCCCTCTACCTGCTGCGCACCGAGGCGGACAACCCCAACCGCAGCCTCTACGACAACAACAAGGCGGTCTACGGCCTGCTGCGCTACGGCGTGCCGGTGAAGATCGAAGCCAGCAAGGCGACCGAGACGGTCAAGCTGATCGACTGGGCGCAGCCGCTGGCCAACGACTTCGCCATCGCCGAGGAGGTGACGCTGCGCGGCGGGCTGGGCGGGCACGAGCGGCGGCCCGACCTGGTGCTGTACGTCAACGGCATCGCGGTGGGCGTGGTCGAGCTGAAGAACAGCCGCACGTCCATCGGCAACGGCATCCGGCAGAACCTGTCGAACCAGACGCCCGAGTTCAACGCCTGGTTCTTCAGCACGGTGCAGTTCGTCTTCGCGGGCAACGATTCCGAGGGGCTGCAGTACGGCACCGTCGGCACGCCGGAGAAGTACTTCCTGAAGTGGGAGGAAGACGAGGCCGACAACCGCCGCTTCAAGCTCGACAAGTACCTGCTGAAGATGTGCGCCAAGGCGCTGCTGGTCGAGCTGATGCACGACTTCGTGCTGTTCGACGGCGGCGTGAAGAAGCTGCCGCGGGTGCACCAGTACTTCGGCATCAAGGCGGCGCAGCAGCACGCATACGCCCGCAAGGGCGGTATCCTCTGGCACACGCAGGGCAGCGGCAAGAGCATCGTGATGGTGCTGCTGGCCAAGTGGATCCTGGAGAACCGGCCGCACGCCCGCGTGGTGATCGTCACCGACCGCGATGAGCTGGACAAGCAGATCGAGGGCGTGTTCACAGAGGCCGGCGAGCCCATCAAGCGCACCAGCAGCGGGCAGGACCTGATGAACCAGCTCGGCCAGGCCAAGCCGCGGCTGCTGTGCTCGCTGATCCACAAGTTCGGGCGCAAGGGAGTCGACGACTTCGACACCTTCATCAAGGAGCTGGCCTCGCAGCCCAGCCCCACCGTGGGCGAGGTGTTCGTCTTCGTCGACGAATGCCACCGCACGCAAAGCGGCAAGCTGCACAAGACGATGAAGGCGCTGATGCCCGGCGCGGTGTTCATCGGCTTCACCGGCACGCCGCTGCTGAAGCAGGACGCGCAGACCAGCCGCGAGGTCTTCGGCGACTACATCCACACCTACAAGTTCAGCGAGGGCGTGGAAGATGGCGTGGTGCTCGACCTGGTGTACGAGGCGCGCGACATCGAGCAGAGCCTGGGCTCGCAGGACAAGATCGATAAATGGTTCGAAGCGAAGACCCGCGGCCTGAACGCCTGGCAGAAGGCGGCGCTGCGCGAGCAATGGGGCACGATGCAGAACGTGCTGAGCTCGCGCTCACGCATGGAGCGCGTGGTCGAAGACATCGTGTTCGACTTCGGCGTCAAGCCACGCCTGGCCAGCCAACGGGGCAACGCGATCCTGGTGGCTTCGAGCATCTACGAGGCGTGCAAGTACTTCGAGCTGTTCCAGAAGACCGCCTTCAAGGGCAAGTGCGCGGTGGTCACCTCGTACAACCCGCTGGCCAAGGACGTGACGCTGGAGGAGACTGGTGCCAACACGCAGACCGACAAGCAGTTCCTCTACGACACCTACACCGCGCTGCTGAAGGGCGTGCAGGCCGAGCCCGGCAAGTCCAAGACCGAGACCTACGAGGACAACGCCAAGAAGCTGTTCAAGGAACAGCCCGCGAACATGAAGCTGCTGGTGGTGGTGGACAAGCTGCTCACCGGCTTCGACGCGCCGAGCTGCACCTACCTCTACATCGACAAGAGCATGCAGGACCACGGCCTGTTCCAGGCCATCTGCCGCGTGAACCGGCTGGACGGTGACGACAAGGCGGTGGGTTACATCGTCGATTACAAGGACTTGTTCAGGAAGCTGGTCAATGACGAGGGAACTGGGGCACTACAGGTTTATACGTCGGAGCTGGACCGCAGTGCGCCCGGCGTCAGCCCCGACGTGCTGCTGCACGACCGGCTGACGAAGGGCCGCGAGCGGCTGGACAACGCGCTGGAAGCCGCGGCGCTGATCTGCGAACCGGTGAAGCCGCCCAAGGGCGAGCTGGAGCACATCCATTATTTCTGCGGCAACGTCGAAATCGCGGCCGACCTGGCTGAACACGAGCCGCAGCGCGTGGCGCTGTACACCGCGACGGTGTCGCTGGTGCGGGCCTACGCCGCAATCGCCGACGACCTGGAAGCAGCGAAGTACAGCGTTGAGGACATCGCCCGCATCAAGAAGGAGGTGCAGCGCTATCTGGAGCTCCGCGAGGTCATCCGGAAAGCCAGCGGCGAGACCATCGACCTCAAGGCCTATGAGGCCGACATGCGGCACCTGATCGACACCTACATCGAAGCGGCCGAGCCGCGGCCTATCTCGACGTTCGGCGACACGCCGCTATTGGAGGTGATCGTGAAGGCGGGCATCGCCAGCGCGGTGGACAGCCTGCCCGGTGGCATCAAGGCCAACAAGGACGCCGTAGCCGAGACGATCGCCAACAACGTGCGCAGCCGAATCCTGCAGGAGCATCTGAACAACCCGGCCTACTACGACCGGATGTCGAAGTTGCTGGAGGAGATCCTCGCCGACCTGCGCGCCCGGCGCCTGAACTACCAGGCGTACCTGCAGCGCATCGCCGACCTGGTCAAGCGCGTGCTGCATGGGCAGGCACCCGACACGCCCGAGGTGCTGCGAACCCGGCCGTGGCTGCGCGCGCTGTACGACAACCTGCTGGCCATGGCCGCGCCTGCTGCCAGTGGAGTTGCAGAGCCACCGCCAGCGGCTTACGGCGCCGGGAACAACCCGGCGCTGGAACTGGCACTGGCCATCGACGAAACCGTGCGACGAGTGCGGCCCGACGACTGGCGGGGACATCAGGCGAAGGAGAACGAAATCAAGCGCGCCCTGCTGCCTTTGCTGCGCAACGATCCTCAGCAGGTCGAGCGCATATTCCTGATCATCAAGGCGCAGCGGGAGTATTGATGGTCACACAGATCGAGCTCGGCGACATCGTTCTCGACGTGGTCAAGAAGGACATCCGGAACATCCACCTGAGCGTCTACCCGCCGACCGGGCGCGTGCGGCTGGTCGTCCCCGAACGGATGAAGCTCGACACGATCCGGCTCTTCGCGATCTCCAAGCTCTCCTGGATCAAGCAGCAGCAGAAGAAGTTGCGCGATCAGGAACGCGAGACCCGGCGCGAATTCATCGACCGCGAGAGTCACTCCGTATGGGGCCGGCGGATGTTGATGAAGCTGATCGAGGCGGATGAGCCAGCAACGGTGCAGCTACGTCACTCCACGCTGCTGGTGAGCGTTCGCCCTGGCACCGATGAGGCGGGTAGAAAAGCGATCGTGGCGAACTGGTATCGCCAGATCCTGAAGACCGAGGTGGCACCTTTGATTGCGACCTGGGGGCCGCGCCTCAAGGTCGAGGTGAGAGGGTTCTACGTGCAGCAAATGAAGACCAAGTGGGGTAGCTGCAATCCGTCGGCTGGCACGATCCGCTTGAACACGGAACTGGCGAAGAAGCCGAAGGAATGCCTTGAGTATGTGGTCGTACACGAAATGCTTCATCTGCTTGAGCCGACCCACAGCGACCGCTTCATGGCACTGCTTGGACTGCACTACCCGACTTGGCGGGAGTCGCGGGCGAAGTTGAACGAGTTGCCGCTGGCAGATTGGCCCAGCGCTTCCTCCACCGAGCTCGACCAACAGATGGGGTAGGTCGTGGCTTCGCACGATCTGTCTTTGTTCGTCAGGCGTCACCGCTATGTTGGCCACGTTGTGTTCTTGAAATAGCCCAGATCAGCCTGAATGCCATTCACCTTCTTGTCGTCCGTTGGATCCCAGGTCGGCAGGTGCAGATAAACGATATCGGACGAATGACTGCGTTTGCCGGCCTTAGGCCGATCAGTGGCGATGCCTACGACGGTCTTGACTCTCGGACATCGTCCACGGACAACGAAGCAGCGAAGGAATAACTCGCGCCCACGAAGCTCGCGGTCGGCCGAGTCGCCCGTCGTGAATACGAATGCTGTTTCGTCGTCGGCCACCACGCACCTGGCGGCAACACGCGCGTGGTCAGACCCCAGGAACTCAAGGAATGCGTCGGCAAGATTCGCCCGGTGCCCGCGTGGCTGGAGTGCCATGGCGACGAGTGCCAGTTCGTTCTGCGTCACCTCACTCCGGAACATGTCGAACATTCCGTTGGTGAGGAGGTCCTCGGCGTAGCTCTCGATCAGGCGGTCCCACGCATACGACGACTCAAGGTCTCGATTGCGAGCCAAATAGTCTGCCTGTTTGATGAGCGCTGCCCAGATCCCGTCTGTGATGATGGCGAGAGCCGGGTGGCCTGTGGCGGGATCGAAGAGACCAAAGTCGGATCCGTTCTGAACATAGAGTGCCAAGAGATCCTCCGCTCCGCCGCCTGCAAACACTGGTCGAACACCACGCTCGAAGATGTTCTCTGCGGCGCTCAGGTAGCGCACGAAGTCTGTGACCGTCGTCAATTCGCTGAATGCCGCCTTCAGACTCTGCTCGTCCAAGAGGTGAACAAAGCCATGTCCGAAGTCTCCCCACTGCAAAGGTACTTCGCCTCGACCTCCGAGAGAGACGGTGATGCGATGAAATTGGCGAGCTTCCTTGGGCGGCAACATGATCTCTCGTCCGTCGCTTCGAAGGACACGGTCGGACATTCGAAGCCAACGCTCGGCGCCCCAGATTTGCTTGACCGACTTATCGATCGCTCCCTTCTGCCATCTTTCCCAACCAGTTTTGTCGCCAGTATCCCGGTACTCGACTTCCTTGACGGAGAGGATGATGATGTGAGGACCGCACACGACTAGGCAATCGCACAACTCCTTGCCCCCCTTTCCAACGGGATTCGGATGAGTCCATAGCCGCAGGAAACTGCTTGAGCTCAGCCGGTTGACCAAAGCTTCTGAGGGGGTAAGGCCTGGGCTCATAGTGCTTGTGAGGCCTAACGAATAGTGTTGTCTGTCCCGCCGAGGACGTGCTGTCCAGGCGCTCTCACCGCCGGGGCGGATGAACCTGGTGGGAGAGAGCGCCTTGGCGGCGGTGCCTATGGGGATTGTATACGTGACGCGCCGCGGGTCAATCCGTGGGCACCGGGCGCCGGGCGTTACTGCGTAACGGTGATGTGGTGACCAAGTTCAACCCGATGTTGCTGGCAACGCGACGGCCCTGACCGCCAAGAACCCGGCTTGGTTACGTCAAATGTAACCCCGGCGTAACCCCACAAAAAAGCCCCGGCTTTTGACCGAGGCCAAGTGCTTGATTCTTTGGTGCCGCTGCCCGGAATCGAACTGGGGACCTACGCATTACGAATGCGCTGCTCTACCGACTGAGCTACAGCGGCACGGCGTCCAGTGTCGCCAGTGCAGGACGCGGATTCTAGCAGGGACCAAGCCGTTATGGAACCCCCCCTGCGAACGGCCTCGCACCTCCTCTGGGCCAGCCGCAACCGAGAAGGGCTGGTACGCGACCGGCGTCAGTCGAGACGCGCGAGCCGCGACTTGGCGAGCGGCGGGTTCTTGGCAAAGTACTTGCGGATGCCGGACAGGATCGCCTCGGCCATCTTGTCCTGATAGGCTTCGTCGTTCAGTTTCTTCTCCTCCTCCGGGTTGGAGATGAAGGCCGTCTCGATCAGGATCGACGGGATATCGGGTGCCTTTAGGACGGCAAACCCGGCCTGTTCGACATTCGCCTTGTGCAGGCGGTTGATGCCGCCGATTTCGCCGAGAACGGCCTTGCCGAGCTTCAGGCTGTCGTTGATCGTCGCCGTCTGCGACAGATCGAGCAGCGTCCGCGCCAGCACCGGATCCTTGACGTCGATGTTGACCCCGCCGATCAGGTCGGCGGCGTTTTCCTTCTGAGCCAGGTAACGCGCTGCCGAACTCGAGGCGCCGCTCTCCGAGAGGACGAAGACCGACGAGCCGTTGGCATCGGGCCGGACGAACGCATCGGCGTGGATCGAGACGAAAAGGTCCGACTGGATTCGGCGCGCCTTCTGCACGCGCGCCTGCAGCGGCACGAAGTAGTCAGCGTCCCGGGTGAGCACCGCGCGCATGTTCGGCTCGGCCTCGATCTTGGCCTTCAGCCGCCGGGCGACGGCCAGCGTGACGTTTTTCTCGTAGCTGCCACCGCTGCCGACCGCGCCCGGGTCTTCGCCACCATGCCCGGGATCGAGCGTGATGGTGACCAGGCGATCGACCATTGGGCGGCCCGCGCGCTTGGCCGCAGCCTTCTGCTCGCTTGGCGCCGCTTCGCTCCGGACCTCGCGCCGGCTGTCGGCCACGGCCTCGGGCCGCGCCTCGCTGCGGCTGTCTGGCCGGCTGGCCGTCCGGCTCTCGACCACCGCCTGCCCGGGCTCATTCCTGTCGATCAGCGAGAGCAGCGGATCGGGCGGATTGAGTGGATAGACGTCGAGAACCAGTCGGTGGCCGTAGCCACCGACCGGTGCCAGTTCGAACACCTGTGGATTGGCCTCCCCCTTGAGTTCCATCACCAGGCGAACGACTCCGGGCTTGTAGCGGCCGGCGCGCAGCAGGCGGATGTTGGGGTCATCGGCGGCGACCTTGCTCGCGAGGCCGTCGAGAACGCCGTTGAACTCGACTCCCTCGAGATCGACCACCAGACGGTCGGGGTCCTTGACCAGGAAATGGGTGTATTTCAGTGGTGCGTTGTGCTCGATCGTCACGCGTGTATAGTCGGCCGCCGGCCAGACCCGCACTGCCACGATTCCCACGGCGCGTCCCGCCGCGGCCTGCCCCAGCGGGCTGACCGACAACAGCAGTGACGCGCCGGTGAACTTGATCAGCCGGCGGCGGGCAACCAGCCGCTTCTCAGCGCTCGCAGACATTCTCGACCCTCCTCACTGCCGGCGACGATGTCCACCTCCCTTGCACGCTGCGCGAAACGCAGGCGCAGGACGAGGTCGGCCGCAGGCATGTACCCGGCCGCATTTTGCGGCCATTCGACCAGACAGACCGCATCGTCACGGAAATACTCGCCAAGCCCAGCATCCAGAAATTCTTCCGGAAAGTTGAAACGATAGAAATCAAAGTGATAGAAGTATATCCTCGAAATCACATAAATTTCAACCAGCGCATACGTAGGGCTTTTGACGGGACCACAATGGCCTCGGGCGCGCAACAGCGCGCGCACCAGGGTGGTCTTGCCGGCGCCCAGGTCGCCATCGAGCGCAACGACCATTCCGGGCTCGAGCAGCGGCGCCAGCGCGCCGCCGACACGAGCGGTGGCGGCGGCATCCGGCAGGTGCAGGCGGAGGGCGGACTGGTTATCATCCGGGCTATGCACGATGAGGACTCCGAGACGGGTGGGAGGCGAGCGACGGGCGACGCGCCATCATTGAGCGTCGGCGACGCGGCCGCGCTACGGCAGCAGATCAGCTCCTGGGGTGCCGAACTGGGCTTTGCCGCCATCGGCGTCAGCGGCATCGACGTGGCCGCGGCTGCACCCGGGTTGCTGCGCTGGCTGGATCTGGGACGGCACGGGCAGATGGATTATATGGCCAAACATGCAGCGCTGCGTCTGGCGCCGCAAGCGCTGCTGCCCGGTGTCCGGACGGTGATCTCGGCCCGCCTGCCCTATTGCCCACAGGCGGCGGACGCCCTGTCGGTTCTGGGCGACGACCGCCTCGCTTACGTTTCCCGTTATGCCCTCGGCCGCGATTACCACAAAACGATGCGGCGCCGCCTGCAGAAGATCGCCGCGCGCCTGCAGGAAGCCGCCGTGAAACTCGGCCGGCCCTGCAGTTGCCGTGTCTTTTCGGATTCGGCGCCGGTTCTCGAGACCGAGTTCGCACGGCAGTCGGGAGTCGGCTGGCGCGGCAAGCACACGCTCTCACTGACGCGCGAGGGGTCGTGGCACTTCCTCGGCGAGATCTACACGAACCTGCCACTGGCCGCCGACCCGCCGGCAGAGGAGCATTGCGGCGACTGCCGGCGCTGTCTCGATGTCTGCCCGACGGCGGCGATCGTCGCGCCCTACCAACTCGACGCGCGGCTGTGCATCTCGTATCTGACGATCGAGTTGCCGGGCAGCATCCCGCCGTCGCTGCGGCCACTGATCGGCAACCGCATCTACGGTTGCGACGACTGCCAGCTGCATTGCCCATGGAATCGTTTCGCCCGCATTGGTGATGCCGACTTCGCCGTGCGCAACGGGCTCGATGCGGCGCCGCTGACCGCACTCCTTGCCTGGAGTGAGAGCGAATTCGACAGTTGCCTGGAGGGCAGCGCAATTCGCCGCATCGGTCACGAGCGTTGGCTGCGCAACGTGTCGGTCGCCCTCGGCAACGCCCGCCCAGGAACCCCTGGAGTCGTCACCGCCTTGCGTGCGCGGCTCGACCACCCTTCGGCGCTGGTGCGCGAACACGTCGTCTGGGCGCTGGCGCGCCACGCGGCGGCGGTCTGAGCGACGCCGCCACCTGCCGACTCACATGTTGGGGTAGTTCGGTCCGCCACCGCCCTCGGGGGCAACCCAGCGGATGTTCTGTGTCGGATCCTTGATGTCGCAGGTCTTGCAGTGCAGGCAGTTCGAAGCGTTGATCTGCAGGCGCGGACCGGCATCCTCCTCGACGATCTCGTACACACCGGCCGGGCAGTATCGCTGCTCGGGCGATGCATACTCGCGGTAATTGACCGCAATCGCCTTGCTGCTGTCGAGCAGTTGCAGATGGATCGGTTGCTCTTCCTCGTGGGCGGTGTTCGACATGAAGACCGAAGACAGCCGGTCGAAGCTCAATTTGCCGTCCGGCTTTGGATATTCGATCGGCTGGAAGCGGGATGCCGGCGCCAGTTGCCCGTGGTCGCTGCTGCGGTCCTTGAGCGTGAAGAACATGCGGCCACCACACAGGTTCTGCTGGATCCAGTTGAAGGCACCGCCGAGGAAGGTACCGAACTTGTGCAGCGCCGGGCCGAAGTTGCGCGCCTGGTGCAGTTCGCCGTACAGCCACGACTCGCGGAAGGCCGCGGCGTAGGCAACGAGATCGCTGCGCCCCTGATCGCCGGCCTGCAGCGCCGCGGCGACCGTTTCGGCAGCGAGCATGCCGGACTTCATCGCCGTATGGATGCCCTTGATCTTGGCGAAGTTGAGCGTACCGGCGTCGCAGCCGAGCAGCAGACCGCCGGGGAAGCTCTGTTTCGGCAGGCTGTTGAAACCGCCCTTGGTGATCGCGCGCGCCCCATAGCACAGCCGCTTGCCGCCCTCTAGGTACTTCCTGATCTCCGACTGTCGCTTGAAGCGCTGGAACTCCTCGAAGGGCGAGAGGTACGGATTGGCGTAGTTGAGGTCGGCGATCAGGCCGACGACCACCTGCCGTTCATCGAGATGGTAGAGAAAGGAGCCGCCGGTGGCGCCATGTTCGCTCAGCGGCCAGCCGGCGCCATGCACGACGAGCCCGGGCCGGTGCTTCGCCGGATCGATCTCCCACAGCTCCTTGATGCCGAGACCATAGTGCTGCGCCGTCGCGCCGGCGGCCAGGTCGTAACGCGCGATCAGTTCCTTGCCCAGTTGCCCGCGCGAGCCTTCGGCAAGCAACGTGTAACGGGCGTGCAGTTCAAGTCCCGGCTGGAAGCCGTCCTTCGGCTGGCCATGCTTGTCGCGACCCATGTCGCCTGTCGCCACCCCCTTCAGCGAGCCGTCTTCATGGTAGAGGAGTTCGGCGGCGGCAAAGCCGGGGAAGATCTCGACGCCCAGCGCCTCGGCCTGCTCGGCCAGCCAGCGACAGAGCGAGCCGAGGCTGATCACCCAGTTGCCGTCGTTGTGCATCGGCGCCGGAACGGCAAAGCCCGGCAAGCGGACGGCCGAGGTCTCGCTGCGATAGAGGAAGACCTGGTCCTCGCAGACCGGTGTCGTCACCGGCGCACCCCGGGACTGCCAGTCGGGCAGCAACTCATCGAGCGCCCTGGCCTCGAAGAGCGCGCCGGAGAGGATGTGGGCTCCCACTTCCGAACCCTTTTCGAGGATCATCACCGACCAGTCCGGATTCAACTGCTTCAGGCGGATGGCTGCGCTCAGGCCCGCCGGACCGGCTCCGACAACCACCACGTCGTACTCCATTGCTTCCCGTTCCATTACCGCTCCCCATGGTTTCTCGATCGAGTCGGCAGCCGCCGCAAGCCCCCCGGCGCCTCGCCGGGCTTGTCGCCGGCAGACTGCACTGCGTTCGTCGTATACCGCAGTCAGCGGGTCCGGTCAACGACCTGAGCGGCGCGATCGGACACGACCTCGCCCGCCGGCGCCACTCTTCACTCAAGCCTCGTCGGCTGCTGGCAGATCGGGTGACGGCTGTGGCCGCAGCCGCCACTCCGGAAACTCGGCGCGAAAGTTGCTGCCGGCGCCAGGCTGCGAGTCGACCACCAGCGCCGCCTGATGACGCAACAGGATGTGCTTGACGATCGCCAGCCCGAGACCGGTGCCACCGGTATCGCGCGAGCGGCCGCGGTCGATGCGGTAGAAGCGCTCGGTCAGGCGCGGCAGGTGTTCGGCGGCGATGCCGACGCCGGAATCACGCACCGAAAAGACACCGACACCGGCGCGCAGTTTCCAGCGAACGCGGATGTCACCACCGGCCGGCGTGTAACGGATCGCGTTCGACACCAGATTGCCGAAGGCGCTGTGCAGTTCATGGCGGTTGCCGCGCAACCCCGGGCCGCCGCAACGGAACTGCAGGCGGTGCCGGCCGCCGCTGAGGCCCTCCGCCTCGGCCTGCAATTGCGCCAGCAGGTCGGCCATGTCGATGTCTTCCTCGCTGGCGGGTGCGTCGTCCGCCTCGAGACGCGACAGCGTCAGCAGATCGTCGACCAGGCTCAGCATGCGCCGCGTCTGCTCGCTCATCAGGCGGACGAATTGCTGCCGCTGCTCGGCGCTCATCGCGCTGTCGTCGCCGAAGTGCTCGAGAAAGCCGCTGACGACGGTCAGCGGCGTGCGCAGTTCGTGCGACACGTTGGCGACGAAGGTGCTGCGCATCGCCTCGACGCGCCTGGCGTCGGTGACGTCGAGACTGACCAGCAGGGTGTTGCGCTCGCCCAGCGGCACCGCACGCAGTGAATAGGCGCGGCGACGAACCGCCGGCGACAGCAGGACGAACGGGGGCTGCCCGGCCGGACTGCTCAGGTACTCGGCGAAACCCGGCGCGCGCACGAGCTGCTGGATGATCGCACCGCCATCGCGCGGCAGGCGGATGCCGAGGTGCTCGCCGGCGGCACGATTGGCCCACTGCACCTGATGGCTTTCGCTGAGCACGACCAGGCCATCGGGAACGGCATCCATGGCGTCCCTGAACGAGCCCAGTCGCGCCTCGACCTCCGCCAGTGCGCGTGCGTCGAGGCGCAGCTTGCGCGACAGCTTGCGGAACACCTCGCCCCAGGCGCCACCCGAATCAGGCACCTCGCCCTGCTGCGGGCCATCGATCCACGCCGCGAGCAACGCCAGCCGCCGCGTCTGCAGCAAGACGACGAGCAAGAGCCCGCAGGCTGCCACCACCCAGCCCCATGTGGCGCCATGGAGCGCCGCCAGCAGCAGCGCGAGGCAGACGATCGGCAGCACGCCGGTGAGAACGATCCGCGCGCACCAGCGGCTGGCGGCAGTCATGCCTCGCTCGGCGGCGTTCCTGGCTGGGCGCAGAGCTTGTAGCCGGCGCCGCGCACCGTCTCGACGACATGCTCGGCTGCCGGGCCGAGCGCGACGCGCAGGCGACGGACATGGATGTCCACCGTGCGGTCCTCGATATACACGTGGTCACCCCAGACGTTGTCGAGCAACTGCTGGCGCGAGTAGACGCGCCCGGGATTGGCCATCAGGAAGCGCAGCAGGCGGAACTCGGTCGGCGTCAGGTTGAGGCGCTGGCCGGCAACGCGCACCTCGTGCGCCACGGTATCGAGCGCCAGCGGTCCGACGGTCAGCGTGCCGGCGGCGAACTCGGGTGCGCAGCGGCGCAGGACGGACTGGACACGCGCCATCAGTTCCTTCGGGCTGAACGGCTTGACGATGTAGTCGTCGGCGCCGCCTTCGAGTCCGGCGACGCGGTCGGCCTCCTCGCCGCGCGCAGTCAGGATGATGATCGGCAGCCGCCGCGTCCGTCGCTCGCCACGCAGTTTGCGTGTCAGCGCCAGGCCCGACTTGCCGGGCAGCATCCAGTCGATCAGCGCCAGGTCCGGCAGCGTCCCGCCGAGCGCGGTCTCCGCCTGTTCGGCAGTTTCCACGCACAGCGGCTGGTAGCCACCGCAGACGAGCGTGAAGCGCAGCAGCTCCTGGATTCCCTTGTCGTCCTCGACGACGAGTACCTGCGCCCGGCCGGCATCGCTGCGCGTCATGCTTCGTCCGTCTTGCTGGCGGCGACCGAGCTGTGCCGAATGTCGATGCCGCTGACGATGTAGATCACGTTCTCGGCGATGTTCGTCGCGTGGTCGCCGACGCGCTCGATCGCCTTGGCGATCCAGATGATGTCGAGCGCCTCGCTGATCGTTCGCGGATCCTCCATCATGTAGGTGATCAACTGCCGCAGGATGGCGTTGAAAGCGGCATCGATCGCCTTGTCGGCGCCGATCACCTGCCGTGCTGCATCGATGTCCATGCGCGCCAGCGAATCGAGCGACCGCTGCAGCATGTCGCTCGCCAGGCGCCCGCAATGGTGTACATCGGACAGCCGCGGAATCCGCTGCGAACCCGCCTGATGCAGCTTCTGCGACATGCGTGCGATCTTCGACGCCTTGTCGCCCACCCGCTCGAGATCGGTGACGATGCGCGAAATCGCCATCACCAGCCGCAGATCACGCGCCGTCGGCTGCCGCCGCGCGATCAGCAGCGTGCAGTCCTCGTCGATCCCGACCTCGAGCACGTCGACCTCGCGATCGCTGCCGATGACCTGCTGCATTTCGTCGAGGTTGCCGCTGCTGAAGGCATCGACCGCCGCCAGCACCTGTCTTTCGACCAGGCCGCCCATCTGCAGGATGCGGGTACGGATGTTCTCCAGTTCGAGATCGAATTGTTTGCTCAGGTGATCGCTCATAGGGACACGGGCTCGTTTCGGGTTGCGGACAGAAGCATCGACACAGGCAGCTTAGAACGCCAATGTTACGGGACAATGACGGCACGGGCAGCTTGCGCCGGCAGCGGCAACTGGCGGCAGCGACGGCCGCCTGTCCGCCACGGCAACGCGCAGCGCGATGCCGCCTATAATCGCGTCTCCGACAACACGGACTGGCGCTTCGCCAATGGCGCATCCCCACGACTCGAACCTGCTGCTCGCGGCGATCCCGGTACTCGCCTTCGCCGGCTGCCTGCTGCCACTGCTGCTGCAGCGCTGCGGCCGGGCAGTGGCGGCGGTCGCCGCTGCGGCGGTCATGGCCGGCTGTCTCGGCCTGCTGCTGCGTCTGGCTGCGGCCGCCTTCGCCGGTCAGACGCTGATCTTCCGGCTCGCCTGGCTGCCGGCGTGGGGCCTCGACTTCAGCCTGCGGCTCGACGGCCTCGGCCTGCTCTTCTGCCTGCTGATCCTCGGCATCGGCCTGCTCGTCGTGCTCTATGCCGCCTGGTACCTGCCGGAGGAGGATCGGCTCGGCCGCTTCTACTCGATCCTGCTGCTCTTCATGGCCGCGATGCTTGGCGTCGTGCTGGCCGAGAACCTGCTGTTGCTGCTGGTCTTCTGGGAGATCACCGGCCTCTCCTCGTTCCTCCTCGTCGCCTACCGAAGCGACAGGCACGAATCCCGCATCAGCGCGCGCATGGCGCTGGCGGTCACCGGCGGCGGCGGTCTGGCGCTTTTCGCCGGCATCCTGCTGCTCGGCGAGATCGTTGGCAGCCACGAGCTGTCGGCCATTCTCGATGCCGGCGAGCGGATTCGTTCCAGCCCGCTGTACGCGCCGGCGCTGCTCCTGATCCTGCTCGGCGCGTTCACCAAGTCGGCGCAGTTTCCCTTCCACTTCTGGCTGCCGAACGCGATGGCGGCACCCACCCCCGTCTCCGCCTACCTGCATTCGGCGACGATGGTCAAGGCCGGCGTCTTCCTGCTCGCCCGCCTCTACCCTGCGCTCGGCAGCAGCGACCTCTGGTTCTGGCTGGTCGGCGGCACCGGCGCAGTGACCCTGGTCTACGCTGCGGCGATCGCGCTCTTCCGCAACGACATCAAGGGCCTGCTCGCCTACTCGACGATCAGCCACCTCGGCCTGATCACCCTCCTCTTCGGCCTCGACACCCCACTGTCGGTGATCGCCGGCATCTTCCACATCATCAACCACGCGATCTTCAAGGCCTCTCTGTTCATGGCTGCCGGCATCATCGACCACGAGTGCGGCACCCGCGACATGCGCCGGGTCAACGGCATGTTCCGCTACATGCCGATCACCGCGACGCTGGCGATCATCGCCGCCGGCTCGATGGCCGGCGTACCGCTGCTCAACGGCTTCCTGAGCAAGGAGATGTTCTTCGCCGAGGCCGTCAGCTACAGCGAGCCGATCAGCTGGGCACTGCCGCTGCTGGCGACGGTGGCGGGCATGCTCGCCGTCGCCTACTCGGCGCGTTTCGTGCATGACGTCTTTTTCAACGGCGAGCCGGTCGACCTGCCGCGCCAGCCGCACGAGCCACCACGCTGGATGCGCGCCCCGATCGAACTGCTCGTGCTGCTCTGCCTGCTGGTCGGCGTCGTACCGGCGTGGACGGTGGCGCCGCTGCTCGATGCGGCAGCGGGCGCTGCGCTGCAGGGCCCGCTGCCGGACTTCCACCTGGCACTCTGGCACGGCTTCAACAAGCCCCTGCTGATGAGCCTGCTGGCCCTCGCCGGCGGCGTCCTGATCTATGCCCTGCGCCGGCCGCTTTTCGCCTGGCAGGAGCAGTTGCCGCCAATGCACCCGCGCACCGCCTTCGAGCGTTTCTACCGCTTGCTTGCGCTCTCCGCGCGGCGCTGCGTCTTCCTGCTCGACAACGGCTCGCTGCAACGCTACAGCGCGCTGCTTTTCGCTTTCGTCTTCGTGCTCGCGACCTGGGCCCACCTCTCCGGGCCAGCCGGCGGCGGCATCAGCGTACCGGCGCTGGTCGCCGACGAGGCAGCGGTCGCCGCGCTCTGCGTCCTGCTGCTGGGTACCGTCGGCGCGACGGCGCTCTACCGCGAGCGGCTGCTGGCAGTCATTTTGGTCAGTCTCGTCGGTTTGGCGGTGACCCTCACCTTCATCCGCCTGTCGGCGCCGGACCTCGCGTTGACCCAGCTCGCGGTCGAGATGGGGACGATCATCCTGATGCTCCTGGTGCTCTATTACCTGCCGCCGCGCAGTGCACCGAAGAGCAGCGCGGCGCGCCTGTCCCGAGACCTGCTGCTGGCGCTGCTCGCCGGCGGCGGCATGGCTCTGCTGACGTTGCTGATGCTCAGTGCGCCGGTCGCTTCGATCTCCGGCTTCTACCTGCAGGAATCGGTTCCGGGCGGCGGCGGCGCCAACGTCGTAAATGTCATTCTCGTCGATTTCCGGGGCTTTGACACCCTCGGCGAGATCACTGTCCTGGCGATGGTCGCCCTCGCCTCGCAGGCGCTGCTCGAACGCCTGACGCTGCGCTCACCGGCGCACGACGCGGACGGTCGCCGCTGGGACAGGGACATGCATCCGCTGTTTCTCGCCATGCTGACGCGGCCCCTGCTGCCGCTGGCATTGACGGTCTCGGTGTACATCTTCCTGCGCGGTCACAACGTCCCCGGCGGCGGCTTCGTCGCCGGCCTGATCACCAGCGTCGCACTGGTCATGCAGTATCTCGCCAATGGCATCGACTTCGCGCAGCCGCGCCTGCCCGCGAGACCAGCACCGCTGCTGGCACTGGGCCTGCTGCTGGCAGCCGGCATCGGGGTCGCCAGCTGGCCTTTTGGCCGTCCCTTCCTGACCAGCGCGCACGGTCACGTGCAACTGCCGCTGCTCGGCGACATCGAACTGGCGAGTGCGATGGTCTTCGACCTCGGCGTCTACGTCGTCGTCGTCACCGTCGTCGTCACCATTCTGGCGGGACTCGGCCGCCTGTCGCTGCGCGCCCGCTCCGGCAACGAGGGTCCGGCCTGATGGAAGCACTGCTGGCAAGCGCGATCGGCGTCCTGACCGCCTGCGGCGTCTTTCTCATCCTGCGCGCCCGGACCTTCCCGGTGCTGCTCGGCCTCACCCTGCTCTCCTATGCCGTCAACCTCTTCCTCTTCGCCAGCGGCCGCCTGCACCTGGATGCGCCACCGCTGATCCGTGCCGGCGCCAGCTATACCGACCCGCTGCCCCAGGCACTGGTGCTGACGGCGATCGTCATCGGCTTCGGCATGACCGGCTACCTGGCGATGCTCGCGCTGCGCGCGCTGGCGGAAGCCGGCGACGACCGCGTGGACCCCGGCAAGGATTCGTGATGCACGCCCACCTGCCGATCCTGCCGATCCTCATCCCCTTCGCCGCCGCCCTGCTGCAGATGGCCTGCCCCCGCCTGGCCTGGCAGCGCGCCGTCGGATTCGCTGCCACCGTCCTGCTGCTGCTGGTCTGCGGCTGGCTGACACAGCTCAGCGACGACGGCCAGTTGCGCGTGTACGCGCTTGGCGACTGGCCTGCTCCCTTCGGCATCGTCCTCGTCGTCGACCGGCTGGCGGCGATGATGAGCCTGCTCTGCGCGGTCCTCGCGCTGGCGACCCTGCTCTACGCGAGCGCCGGATTCGACGAACACGGACAGCACTTCCACCCCCTCTTCCAGTTCCAGCTCGTCGGCCTTTGCGGTGCCTTCCTGACCGGCGACCTGTTCAACCTCTTCGTCTTCTTCGAGGTCATGCTGCTCGCCTCGTACACGCTGCTGGCACACGGGGGCGGCCTGGCGCGGACGCGTGCCGGCATCGCCTACGTCGTCCTCAACCTGATCGGCTCCGCGCTTTTCCTGATTGCCCTCGGCCTGCTCTACGGCACACTCGGCACCCTCAACCTCGCCGACATGGCCAGCCGGCTGCTCGGGCCGCAACACGACGCCGCGCTGTCGCGTGTCGCCTTTGCGCTGCTGATCGCCGTCTTCGCCCTGAAGGCCGGCTTGCTGCCGCTCTCATTCTGGCTGCAGCCGACCTACAGCGCTGCCGGAGCACCGGTCGCGGCGCTGTTTGCAATCATGACCAAGGTCGGCATCGTCGCCATCCTGCGCGTGCAGGCGGTGGCTCTGGCACCGGCGATGCCCGATCTCCTCGCCGGCTGGCTGACGCCGCTGGCGCTGGCAACGGTCGGCTTTGCCGCGCTCGGTACCCTCGTCGCCGACCGCCTGCGGGCGCTGGCAGCCTGGCTGGTCCTGCTGTCGGCGGGCAGTCTGCTGCTGACACCGGTCCATGCGAGCCAACAGGTCGTCACGGCCGCGATCTACTACCTGCTGCAATCGACGCTGACCGGCGCTGCCTTCTTCCTCGTCGCCGGGCTCATCGCCCGCCAGCGCGCCGGCTGTGGCGATTACTTCCGTGCCGGCCCGCCGGTCGCCAGCTGGATCCGGTTCGCTTTCCTCGTCGTCGCCGCCAGCGCGGCCGGCCTGCCGCCGTTCGCCGGCTTCATCGGCAAGCTGATGCTGCTGACGACCCTGCGCCAGACGCCGGCCGGAACGGCCATCTGGATCGTTCTTCTTGGCGCCGGCTTCCTGGTCATGGCGGCACTCGCGCGCCAGGGATGCATCCTGCTCTGGAAGCCGCAGGCGCTGCGCGTTGCCGCCACACCGGCACCGGCGGTCGGCTGGCGGCGGGCGCTGGCGACGCTGCTGCTGGTCGCCGCGGCGCCGCTTCTGGCGATCTTTGCGGGCCCGCTGAGTGCCTACGCGCAGCGCACGGCCAGCCAGCTGCACACGCCGGGGGCGTACGTCGCCGGCGTCCTCGGGGCGCAGCGATGAGGCGCCGCCTGCTGCCGCGACCGCTGCTCTCGTTCAGCGTCTTCGTCGTCTGGGCGCTGATCACCAACGCGGCGTCGCTCGCGCTGCTCGCCCTCGGCGCCCTGCTGGCGCTCGTCATACCGCGACTGACGGCGCCCTTCTGGCCGCAACCGCCACGCCTCGTCCGTCCGCTGTCGGCCTTGCGCTTTCTCGCCGTTTTCGCCTTCGACATCGTCACCGCCAACTGGCGCGTCGCACGGCAGGTCGTCGGCCCGCTGCATCGGCTGTCGCCAGCCTTCGTCGAAGTGCCCCTCGATCTGCGTGATCCCTTCGTCGCGACGCTGCTCGCCAGCGTCGTCTCGCTGACACCGGGCACGGTGGCCATCGACGTCGACCGGCACGACTGGATCCTGCTCGTCCACGCCCTCGACGCCCCCGATCCGCGAGCGCTCATCGACGAGATCAAGGAGCGCTACGAGCAACCACTGCGGGAGATCTTCGCATGCTGAACGCGGCCCTCGAAATCGCCTTCGTGTTCATCGCCGTCGCCCTGGCGCTGAACCTCTACCGCCTGCTGCGCGGACCCGACCTCTGCGATCGCATCCTGGCGCTCGACACCCTCGGCATCAACGCGATTGCAATGCTGGTCCTGTTCGGCATCCGCAGTGCCAGCACCGCCTACTTCGAGGTCGCGCTGTTGCTGGCGCTGCTCGGCTTCGTCGGCACCGTCGCGTTGTGCAAGTTCCTCTTGCGCGGCGACATCATCGAATGAGTCCGATCAGCGAAGCGACCGTCGCCGCGCTGATCGTGCTCGGTGCGCTTTTCGTCCTTCTCGGCTCGGTCGGCCTGGCGCGCCTGCCCGACTTCCTGACCCGCCTGCACGGACCGACCAAGGCGACTACCGTCGGCGTCGGCGCGATCCTGCTCGCCTCGGCGATCTTCTTCTCCAGTGGCGGGTCGGTGGCGATCAGCCTGCACGAACTGGCGATCCTCCTCTTCCTCTTCATCACCGCGCCGATCACCGCCCACCTGCTGGCGAAGGCGGCACTGCACCGACAGACGATGAGGAGCGACGAGGCCGACGCCGCAACACGCGCCGACGACGGGCGCCAGGCACCGGAGTGAGCGTCCGCCCCTCGCCGGCAGAGCCGGCTCCGGCCGGCGAATGCTAGAATCCGGCTGCGGGCTCAGGCCGCACCCGGGACACGCCACCGGCACGGCAGGCGCCGCGGGGAAACAACAAACGAACAACCAGGAGCAGCCCGCGATGTCCGAGGAAGGCCAGTTCTTTCGCCCGGTGAAGGACTTCTGTCAACGCCAGGTCGTCACCTGCGCACCCGAAGACCGGCTCGTCGATGTCGTCGCAGTCATGCGCGAGAAAAACATATCGAGCGTCGTCGTCCTCGAGAACCGCTTGCCGCACGGCATCATGACCGACCGCGATCTGCGCAACAAGGTGGTTGCCGCCGGCCTGGATCCGACGACGCTCAGCGTGCGCGCGATCATGAACAGCCCGCTGTCGGTGATCCGGGAAAGTGATCTGCTCTACGAGGCCCTCTACCGCATGTCGCGCCAGCGCATCCACCGTCTGGCGGTGGTCGATGGCAAGGGCAAGCTGTCGGGCATCATCACCGACAGCGACATCATCCGGCTGCAGGCGAACACGCCGCACCAACTCGTCCTCGACATCGAGCGCGCGACCAGCCTCGAGGAACTGCGCAGCGTCTTCGAGCGCATCCAGGGACTGGTCCTGCACATCAGCGACGGCGGTGCGGGGACGCGCAGCGTCCGCGACCTGGTGCGGATGATCGCTCATCTCAACGACCAGGTCCTGCTGCGCCTGATCGCCCTGCTGCGCCAGGACCGCTTCGCCGACCTGCCGGCGCGCTTTGCCCTCGTCGTCCTCGGCAGCGAGGGTCGCGGCGAGCAGACGCTGCTGACCGACCAGGACAATGCGATCGTCTATGGTGACGAGCTCGGCGCCGATGAGGTCAGCCGCATCGAGGACTTCGCGCAGCACCTCATCGAATCGTTGACCGCCATCGGCATCCCGCCGTGCCCCGGCGGCATCATGGCGAGCAACAAGGAATGGCGGCGCAGCCTCGGCAAGTGGCGCGATCAGCTCGCCCGCTGGTTGCAGGCGCCAACGCCGAAACATGTCCTGAGCTGCGGCACCTTCGTCGATATCAGGACGATCTTCGGCGACCCGTCGTTCGAGCAGGAACTCAAGGATCAGCTCTACACGCACGTCCCGCGCGACAAGCTGTTCCTCATGCGAATGGTCGAGAACACGCTGCGCTTCGCGCCGCCGATCGGCTGGTTCGGCCGCATCAAGGCGGAGAGCGAGGGCGCGCATTCCGGCATGCTCGAGATCAAGAAGGCCGGCATCTTCGCCATCTCGGAAGGCGTCAAGGCACTGGCGATCCAGGCCGGCAAGCTGGAAGGCAGCACGCACCAGCGGCTCGACATGCTGGTCAGGGACAAGGTGGTCAACCGCAAGATGGCGGCCACCATTTCCGAAAGCTTCGACTTCCTGGTCCTGATGCGCCTGCGCGCGCAGGTGGAAGCCGTGCGTGAGGGACGCCCGCCCGACAACTACGTCGTGCTCGAACGACTCAACACGATGGAGCTCGGTCGCCTGCAGCTGGCGCTCAAGGGGGTCGAGAACTTCCAGGCGTTCATCAAGGGCCACTTCGCCCTGCATCTGCTGCGCTGACCGGCAGCCACGATGCCGCTCATTCAGAAGATGCCGGCGTCGACATCGTCGTCCTTCTTGACACCCGGCTTGCGTCCGCGAGCGGGCGTTGGCGGATCGCAGGAAAGGCGACAACTGATCCCTTCGATCTTGCGACCCTCGATGAAGCGCGTGACCCGGCAGCAGATCACGTCTCCCGAAGCGGCAAGCTGGGCGATCTGCTCGCGCAGTTCGGCAAGCGGAATGCGCAACGCTTCCGCCATATCAACGTCGAGCTGCTCGGCATGGGCTCGCAGGTAAGCAACAATCGTTTCGGTCATCAGACACCCCCAAGAAAACGCACCTGCCGATGCGGGAAGGCTGCAGTTTGCGCCAGCGAAGCCGTTCTGGCAATTCCTTCCGCGGGCGCCGGCATGGCCCTGCAGCTTGCCAGCGGCATGCGCCTGCCAAGCCCTGCACTGGCCCGAACCGCGAGCTGCCGGATGCCCACACGCGATCGCCACTGCCCACAGCACGCTCGCGACGGCCACCGGGACGGCTGCTGGCGCGCGCCAAGCAACCACATGACGCGCACTGCGAGGGCTGGATTCTAGCGATTGCGCAGCGGCTGTCAATTCCGATGCTGCGCTGCGGCAAGGGACGGCTGCCAAGGGTACAATCACGCTTCGTCGGCAAACCAGGATCACGCGGCATGCAGGAACAGACCCTCTACCTCCTGCTTGGCGGCGAGACGACCGTCGCCAGGCTTTGCGACCGCTTTTACGAGCTGATGGCGCAGGTACCACAGTTCGCCACGATTCGTGCACTGCATCCGGACGACCTGCAGTCATCCCGCGACAAGCTCTTCATGTTTCTCTCCGGCTGGCTGGGCGGGCCCGACCTCTATGTGCAGCAGATCGGCCACCCGATGCTGCGCCGCCGACACATGCCCTTTGCCATCGGCGAGGAAGAGCGCGACCAATGGGTGGCCTGCATGCTGCTGGCCATGGAGTCGACCGGCATCGAGGAGAGCCTGCGGGAAAAGCTGCTGGCGGCATTCTTCAATACGGCTGACTTCATGCGCAACCAGCCGGGCCCCGTTCAACGGTAGCCGGTACCGCCGCCGCCATCCGCAGCAGCGGGTCGGGGCGGCCGTGCTAGAATGTCGGCCCTTGTCCAGAGGCCTCAGCCGACATGTCCCGTGCCGTTCGCAACATCGCCATCATCGCCCATGTCGACCATGGCAAGACCACCCTGGTGGACAAGCTCCTCGTACAGGCCGGCAGCTTTGCCGCGCACCAGCACATCACCGAGCGCATGATGGACTCGAACGAGCTCGAGAAGGAGCGCGGGATCACCATCCTGGCCAAGAACCTGGCCGTGGACTACGCCGGAATCCACATCAACATCGTGGACACCCCTGGCCACGCCGACTTCGGCGGAGAGGTCGAGCGCGTCCTGTCGATGGTCGATGGCGTCCTGCTGCTGGTCGACGCCGTCGAGGGGCCGATGCCGCAGACGCGCTTCGTCACCAAGAAGGCGCTCGCCCTCGGGCTGAAGCCGATCGTCGTCGTCAACAAGATCGACCGCGATGGTGCCCGCCCCGACTGGGTCGTCGACCATACCTTCGACCTCTTCGACAAGTTGGGCGCCAACGACGAGCAACTCGATTTTCCGGTGATCTACGCTTCGGCGATCAACGGGCACGCGACGCCCGACCTGGCGAAGCCATCGCCCGACATGCGGCCGCTGTTCGACGCCATCCTGCAGCACGTGCCGCCACCGCAGGCCGCCGGGATCGACGGCCCGCTGCAATTGCAGATCTCGGCGCTTGACTACTCGAGCTACGTCGGCCGCATCGGAATCGGTCGCCTGCAGCGGGGTCGGCTGAGACCGGCGCAACAGGTGACGGTGATGTACGGCCAGGCGGACGCGGCAGGCCGCTTCGAACATGGCGCGCCAAAGGGCGCCAAGGTGAATCAGGTTTTCGGTTTTCGCGGCATGGAACGGGTCGCGATGGACGAAGCGGTGGCGGGTGACATCGTTCTCGTCACGGGCATCGAGGATCTGTCGATCGGCTGCACGATCACCGACAGCGAGAAACCAGAGGCGCTGCCGATGCTGAAGATCGACGAACCGACGCTGAACATGACGTTCATGGTCAACAACTCGCCGCTTGCCGGCAGCGAAGGGCGCTTCGTCACCAGCCGGCAGATCGGTGAAAGGCTGCGCAAGGAACTGCTGACGAACATGGCGCTGCGCGTCGAGGAGACCTCCGACACGGACAGCTTCCTCGTTTCCGGACGCGGTGAACTGCACCTGACGATCCTCCTCGAAACCATGCGCCGCGAAGGCTATGAGCTTGCCGTCGGGCGCCCGCGGGTGATTCTCAAGGAGATCGACGGCGAAGTCTGCGAACCCTACGAAATGCTCACGCTCGACGTCGAGGAGTCGCATCAGGGTGCCGTGATGGAGGCGCTCGGCTACCGTCGTGGCGACCTGCAGGACATGTCCGCCGACGGCCGTGGCCGCGTCCGCCTCGAATACCGGATTCCCGCCCGCGGCCTGATCGGATTCCAGGGCGAATTCATGAACATCACCCGTGGCACCGGACTCATCAGCCATGTCTTCGACGAGTACGCAGCAGTCAAGGGGGACATCCCGGGGCGCCGCAATGGCGTCCTGATCTCGGCCGAGAAGGGCGAAGCGGTCGCCTACGCCCTGTGGAAGCTGCAGGACCGCGGCCGCATGTTCTCCGTCCCCGGCGACAAGCTGTACGAAGGAATGGTCATCGGCATCCACAGCCGGGAGAACGATCTCGTGGTCAATCCGATCAAGGGCAAGCAACTGACCAACATCCGCGCCTCGGGATCGGACGAGGCTGTGCGGCTGGTACCGGCAGTGGCCCTGACACTCGAATCGGCGGTCGAATTCATCGCCGACGACGAACTGGTCGAGATCACGCCGAAGAGCATCCGCATCCGCAAGCGCCTGCTCACCGACAACGAGCGCCGGCGTGCGGCACGCGAGGCTTAGCGGCGGCCGCGGTCGCCGCTGACCGACCGCCCGACCGCCTCCGGCCGGCAGGAGAACGCATGAACGCAACCCGACCCGCTGGCCTGATGAGGGGCAGCGACTACCGTGAATCCTTGCGCCGTTACCGGCCGAAGGTCTATCTCGACGGCCGCCGCCTCGACTCGGTAGCCGACAGTCGCGAGCTGCAGCCCGGCATCAACGCCCTCGCCGTCACCTACGACTTCGCCCACGATCCGCGACAGGCGCCGCTGATGACCGCACTGCAGACGAGCCGTGGACGCACGGTGAATCGCATGCTGCACATCGACGAGTCGGCCGCTGACCTGCTGAACAAGCTCGAGGCAGTGCGCCTGCTGTGCCAGGAGACCGGCTGCGCGCAGCGCTACCTGGCACACGACGCGCTCAATGCGATCAACCAGCTCTGCGCGCGTGCCGACGCCGCAGACGGCAGCAATGAGCGACGGGCACGCTTTGCCGCGTACCTCGAGCACGTCCAGGACGGCGACCTGGCGCTCGGGATCGCGATGACCGACGCCAAGGGCGACCGTTCACTGCGACCGTACCAGCAGGCAAGCCGCAACAGCTACGTGCACATCGTCGAGCGCCTAACCGCCGGCGTCGTCATTTCGGGCACCAAGGCCATCGTCACCGGTGCGCCCTACATGCACGAAATCCTCGTCATGCCAAGCCGCAACATGGGTCCGGCCGACGCCGATTTCGCCATCTGCTGTGCCCTGCCCGTCGATGCAGCGGGACTGACGATGATCGCCCGCCCGGCCGGACGGCCCGGTGAGAAGCTCGAACATGGTGCCGCTCCGTTCTCGCGCCGCTACGGTCAATCGACAGCCGTCCTCGTCTTCGACCGCGTCTTCGTCCCCTGGGACAGGGTATTCCTCGCCGGCGAGTGGGAGCATTCGGCCTCGCTGACCTACGCCTATGCCACACACCATCGACACAGTTGCATCGCTGCCCGCGCCGGCTTTGGCGATCTCCTGATCGGCGCCGGCGCGCTGATGTGCGAGGCGAACGGCTTCGATCCGGGGACGGAGGCGAGTCTGCGCGAACCGATGGTCGAGCTGATCAAGATCACCGAGGGCTTCTTTGCCTGCGGCGTCGCGGCCAGCGTCTATGGCGCTGCCGACCCGCACAGCGGCAGCTTCATGCCCGAGCCGGTCTTCGCCAACATTGGCAAGCTGCTGCTGGCGACCCAGATCTACGACATGCACCGGCTGGCGCACGAGGTCTCCGGCGGCCTGATCGTCGCCCTGCCCGGCCCTGACGAAGACCACAATCCGGCGACTGCAGCCACGCTGGCCGAAGTCCTGCGCGCCAATCCGGACGTTCCCTACGACCGGCGGATCGAAGTCGCGCGCTTCATCGAAGACCTGACGGCGTCGTACCAGGGCGGCTGGTACTCGGTGATCAGCCTGCACGGCGGCGGCTCGCCGGCGGCGATGAAACAGGAGATCTGGCGCAACTACCCGCTTGGCAGCAAGGTCGAGCTGGTCGAGCGGCTGCTCGAGCGCGGTGTCCTGCACGACGAGTCGCGTCCGATCACGCGCAACAGACAACCCGGACGCTGCTGCGCTGCCGGCTGCTCGCTCCCCGGGCAGGCGATGATGGTACCCCTGCCGGTGACCGCCGGTTGCCACCCGACTTGCGCTGAGGAAGAGCCAGCCGCCGAGTAGGCGAACCCGGCCGTGTCAGCAGCACGACGACCATGCTCGCGAGATGGTAACATGCGAGCCGCGCCAGGTCCGTGGGGCGCCGCCGGCGGAACGACGCGGCGCTCACGGCAGCCGGCGCCGACATCAGCAAGGGAGAAGAGAACGATGCACAAGGCATACAGGCTGCTGCTCCTGGCAGCACCGGCGCTGTTCGCGGTCACTTCGGCAGTGGCGAAGCAGGGGCCGGATCAGTACCCCAACGGTTCCGAGAACTTCATGGCTGGCGCCCTGCCACCACCGGGAAACTACTTCATCAACTACCTCGGCTATTACGAGGGCGACTACCGCGACAACAAGGGCGACAAGGTCCGCGGCCTGAGCGTCAGCGCCACCTTCGATGCCCTGCGCTTCATCCACGTCACCGGCCACAAGATCCTGGGCGGCGACTGGGCAGTGCATGCCATCGTGCCGGTCGCATACCAGCGGCTGCACACCCCGATTCCCGGCATCGGGTCCGGCAGCACCTTCGGCCTCGGCGACATCGTCATCGACCCGATCATCATTGGCTGGCACTTCCCGCCCGACTGGCACCTGACGGTCGGCCTCGACATCTATCTGCCGACCGGCAAGTACGACGCCAATGATCCGACCCAGAGCATCGGCGCCAATTACTACAGCTTCGAACCGATCGTCGCTTTCACCTACCTGAACCAGAGCGGCTTCGAGGTGTCGGCGAAACTGATGTACAACATCAAGACGAAGAACAACGACACCGACTACCACTCCGGCCAGGAATTCCACATGGATTACCTGGTTGGCCAGCACTTCGGCCCCTGGGGAGTCGGCCTCGCCGGTTATTACCTGACACAGACCACCGACGACGAGGTCGCTGGCCGCAAGGTTCCTCCCGACGGCCGTCGCGGCAAGGTCTTTGCCTACGGACCCGCGGTCCAGTACAACCACAAGGGAACGAGCTTCATTGCCAGCTGGAACCACGAAGTCGGCGTCGACAACCGCTTCCAGGGCAACAAGTTCTTTCTCAAGCTCGTCACCGGGTTCTAGGGAGCCTGCGGCGATCGGCCGGCGATCGTCTACCCCTCATCGGCTGCCTGCCGACCGCCGACAACGCGCAGCCGCTCCCCGGCGGCGGTTGCGGGTGGCACCAGGCGCAACAGCAGCACCTCGTCGCCAAGCACGACGAGTTGGGCTGGGCGACGATTGTCGCCGGTATCGCTGTACTCGAAGTCGTACGTCCGTCGCAGGCGAAGCCTTCCCTCGCCGTCACGCTGCAGGCGCAGATGCGCCAGCGCCACCGTGTCATCGAGCAGCAACAGCCCATCGGCAGCGCAGGCGACGCGTGCCGCGTGCATCGCCGCCGCCCGCGCCTGGAAGCCGTCGAACCAGAACCAGCCGGCGAGCAGCAGAAGGCCCAGGCCCAAGATCTCCAGCCAGGGCATCATCGACTCTGCGGGCCAGGCAGGTACGAGGCGAACGTTGCTCGGAGCCTGCCCGCCGACCGACGCCGCAGCCGCCGCATCAGGCAGGCGGCCGCGCGGCGCCGCCTGCCTCCGGCCCCTCCCGGTCCAGCCGCCGGCTGTGGCGAACGAGGCTGCCACTCAGTTGCTCGATGATCTCCGACGCAGCGTTGACGATCTGCCGCGGCCCGAGACCGACACGATTCATCTCCTTGTAGAACGAGCGCGCGATGATGCGCGCCACTTGGTCCGGGTTTGGCAGCGGGCTCGCCAACGCCTGTCCGATGTCCTTCTCTGCCAGGTCGAGGAGCGCCAACTGGGCGAAACGGGAGTTCAGCAGACCCTGCAACTGGCGGATCTGGATGGCCTTGCCGACCAGCAGCGCGACAATTTCCAGCAGGTGCAGGTCATCCAGGCCGAAAGCACGTCCGGTGCGATGCGCGCTGACGTTGAGAACGCCGATGACCGAGCCGGCATGGCGAACGGGTACGCAGAGCAGGCTCTTGCGCGGGTCGTCCGCTCGCCGCGCGCAACTCGCGAACTCGGAACGGTCGATGTCGGTGACGAGCAACGCTTCGCCACTGGCGGCGACGCGGCCGGCGATGCCTTCGCCGGCCCTGACATCCTCGAGGTAAGCGCGCTCGGGGAGCGGCCCAAAGCTGGCACAAACCCGCCAGCGAAGCTGCGACTGCTCGTCCTCACTGCGCAGCATCAACGAGCAACGCTCGCTGTCAAGTATCCGCGCGGTCGTTTCGGCCAGTCGCTGCAGGCTGTCCTCGCCACCTGCCTCTTCGAGCAAGCCGGCAAACTGCTTCAGTCGAAGCAGAAGGTTCTCTGTTGCAGCCATCGACGTACCATTTCGCGAGTGCCGCCGCGAGAAGCGGTGGCAGGGGTCCATGCAGCGTCAGTGCCGGAAGGCTCATCGCTGCGGGTCGGGGCCGCCGGCAGCTGCAGCGCGGTGGCCGGCTTCGATTTCTCCGGCAACGACGTCGAAGATGCCGCGCAGCCGCGGATTGAGGTTGGCGACCACCTGCGCCACGTCGATCATCGCCGGAACACGCAGGCCTCGGTGCTCGGCTGCCGCACCGATTTGTCGGTTGCCGATGCCCAAGTGATTGAGATGGCGGGATAGACGCGGCTCGACGAGAAGGAAGAGCGTATCCAGTCGATGGCGCTCGGCGATGACGAATACCGCCATGTAGAGGCCAACGAGCAGATAGGGAAAGCGCGGCTGCTCGGCGGTACCGAAACTGGAAGCGAGCAGTGTGCCGGGTGAACCTTCCTCGCCTCGCCGCCGTCGATAGTCGCGGACAATGGCCAGGCGGGAGACCTCGGCGATCCGATCCCGGCTGCCGGCGAGCCGATCCATCAGCACACGGTCCAGCGTCTCGCCACAGGTCAGCTCGAATGGCAGGCGCTGACTGGCCGCCTCGTCCGTGCGACCGAGAACCAGGCGCACGCAGCCGGCAAGCCGGCCGGACGGCTTGCTGCGGGCAAGGCAATGCAGCGAATGCGCGTCATAGGCATCCGTCTCGAGCGCATCGCTCCGCCGCTCCTCCCAGCCGAGATCCTCGCAATAGACCTCGTGCCGCAGGCGGAAGGTCTGCTCCTGCTCTTCCCTGCTCAGCGCCGGCAGCATCTCGAAGTACTTGCTGAAACCGGCGCCGGTATCGAACGGGTCGGGTAAACCGCTCATCGCCAATCGCCACCGCCGCAAACCGATAGCTGCCTCGTTCGGGGAAACGACCGCCGCGCGGCAAGCCAGCGAATGGCCGGCTGGGGGCGCTTGTGGCCATGGTCGCGGCTCACGGCCGCCCCGCGCGCTGCTGTGGCTGCGCCTCGCCCGGCAGCAACCTGTCCGAAAGCGCTTCCTGATCGTCACCCACCAGAAAATACCGGTAGAGGCTCCTGCCGGCAGCCGGATCGTTCTTCCTGCCGCCGTAAAGTTCGATCTGCCGCGCCGCCACCTCATAGTCGAGACGCAGCAGCACTGCCGGCGCGTTGACCCGCGGGCAGTGCCGCTCCTCGCCGATACAGACGAAGTTGGCTCGACTGACGTAGTAGTCGACATGTCTTGGATTCACCTCGATGATCGCATCGGTGAAGCCGTCTGCTTTGGCAAAGGTGTAGAAGACGTTCATCAGTGCGGCGACGACCTTTCGCGAATCCACGAAGCCGCGATCGATCGCCAGCCTGCTGTACTCGACCAGCCGCCGTCCCTCCCTTCGCAGTCGATCCAGCTCGGCAGGATAGAGCTCATCCGCCAGCAGGCCGCCGGGGCCATCGAAACGCAGGGTCGCCGTACCGACCGGCAGGCCATCATTTCCGTAGACCAGACCGGTGATCGTCAGCGCTCCCTCCTTACGGGCCAATGTTGCATCACCGCTCAGCTTGTAGCCTCGCCAGCCGTACATCTTCTCGACCAACACGGTCGCTGACCGCCGACGTTCCGGACTGCTGCCTGCAAGCCGCAACTTGAAACGCTCACGCTCCACCCGGGAAACGTGATCGGCAGCCAGCGACGGGCGCTCGAACGACATCGGCCGCGTCCGGTCCATGACGGAAAACTCCATGACCGTCTTCTGGATGTCGCTGGGCATGGGAGCAGTGCTCACGGGCGCCACCTGGCGTCCGATTCCCAAGGTCTCACCCAGTCGTCGAATCCACTTCACGCGTTGCTGCCTCCTCCGGTCACGGAGATCCGATGTTCATCCATCGGGACATCGGCCGGGCTCCGTCTTCAACACCACATCCGCTTCCCCAGTTCCCTTCCGCACATCGAGCATCGCTGCGCCAATAGACGATAGCGGCAGTCGGGCCCGTAACGTAAGGTTGCGCCGCGATGTCGCAATACAACGAGATGACGAGCGAACTCTGGCACAAAAAGGAGAGCCAAGCAAGCACTGATGGCACCCCTAGCCCTGCCCTTTACCCGAAAAATTAGGACTGGACCTTCTTGATCGAACCGATTATGGTTCGGTATGAATGAGCAAAACCAAGTCAAGCGAGCGCTGAGACAGCAAGCCTCGATTGAGGTTATCCGGGAGCTGTTGGCGGGCAAGGAGCATCGAAGTTTATCCTCGGTTGCCGAGTCGATTTGTCAACACTTCGGCTTGCGTGATGCCCGCGGGCGTAGCCAGATCGCAGGCTGCGTCAAGGCGCTGCGTGAGTTGGAGGGGGCGGGGCACTTCGTTCTGCCGGCACCGATGCGCAAGCGCCGTACGGCAGCAGGGCCGCGGCGTCTGGGTCAACCCGTTGATGGGGCGATGGACGTGCCGACGGTGCTCGCAGAGCTTCGTGGGCTGAGGCTGGTCCTCGTTGAGACTCTCGATCTGATGCGGGTGTGGAACGAGTTGATGCTGTGCGAGCATCCGCAGGGGGCTGGGCCTTTGGTGGGGGCGCAGATGCGCTACCTGATTGGCTCTGAGCATGGCTGGCTGGGCGGCTTTGGTTTCGGGGCGTCGGCGCTGCATCTGGCCGACCGAGAGCGATGGATCGGCTGGAGCGATCATGTCCGGCGCCAGCACCTGCACGGGGTGATTGGCATGAGCCGCTTTCTCATCCGCCACTCGGTGCACTGCCCGAATCTGGCCTCGCACGTGCTGGGGATGGTCTTGCGGCGCGTGGGTGCGGATTACGAGGCCCAGTACGGCTATCGCCCTTGGCTGGTGGAGAGCTTTGTGGACACGCAGCACTTCATCGGCACCAGCTACCGGGCAGCGAACTGGCTGGAGATTGGCCAGACCAAAGGGCGTGGCCGACAGGATCGCTTCAACGAGAACGCGAAGACGGTCAAGGCCATCTACGTCTATGAACTCGAGCCCGATGTACGCGCCCGCCTGGCCGCCATTGCCGAACCGCTCCAAGTGACTGCGCTGCAGATCAGCGAAGGTCTGGAGGGGGACGAGTGGGCGGGCCATGAGTTTGCCGGAGCGAACTTGGGGGACCGGCGCAGCAACAGGCGTCTGGCCGACTTTGCCCGCACGATGGGCGAGATGCCGGGGCGCGCGTTCTGCGGTGCCGCGCAAGGAGACAAGCCGGCGATCAAGTCGTACTACCGGCTGATCGAGCAAGCCGATGACTCGCTGGTCACCATGCAGGCGATCCTGGCCCCTCACCAACGGCGCACGGTGCAGCGGATGAAGGCGCAGTCGACGGTACTCTGCGTTCAGGACGGGACCGAGCTGAACTATTCTGGTCTGGTCCAGTGTGCCGGGCTGGGCGTCATCGGCAGCAACCAGACGGGTGCCCAGAGTGGCGGACTGCACCTGCATTCGACGCTGGTGCTGACGACCCAGGGCCTGCCGCTGGGGGTCCTGAGGGCACACTGTGCGGCACCGACGCACCGGGCAAAGGAGGACCTGCGCCCGGCGTCGGCCATACCGATCGAAGAGAAGAAGACCTTCACTTGGATCGAGGGTCTTCGCCAATGCAACGATCTGGTCCCCGCGCTGCCCGACACGCGCCAGGTCTGCGTGATGGATCGCGAGGCGGATTTCTTCGAACTGTTTGACGAGCCACGCCAAAGCGGCCGCGTCGAACTGTTGGTTCGCGCCAAACATGACCGCGCCACCCGCGAGGCACTCAACCTCTTCGAACTCGTCAGACAAAGCCCCGTGCGACGCCAGCTTCGCATCAACGTGCCGCGACAAAGCGCTCGGGCCAAGAAAAGCAAACAGAAGGCACGCGACGGGCACGCACAACGTACCGCGCACGTCAATTTGCGCTACCGCGAAGTCGAACTCCGCCGGCCGTCGAAATACAGAGGGGGCCCCGGAATTTTGGACAGCAGGATAAGTGGTAGCCTTGCCCCATTGAACGGCTGCGGAAGCAGCCCCAACAGGAGCGAGAGCATGACGAGAAGGACGAGGCGGAACCACACGCCGGCATTCAAGGCGCAGGTGGCGCTGGCGGCGCTGAAGAGCGACAAGACGCTGACCGAACTGGCGCAGCAGTACGACATTCACCCGAACCAGATCACGGACTGGAAGCGGCAGCTGACGGAGCGTGCGGTCCAGGTTTTTGGGGATACCAGCGGTCCTGCGAGCAGCGATCCGGACTTGACGAAACTGCACGCCAAGATCGGACAGCTGACGCTGGAGAAGGATTTTTTAGAACATGCGCTCACCAAGGCGGGCTTGCTGAGCGCAAGAAGATGATTGACCGCAAGCACAAGCTCCCTGTCGCGCATCAGTGCTCCCTCCTCGGGGTGGCCCGTTCGAGCGCGTACTACACGCCCCGCGAGGTCTCGGCGGAGGATCTGGCGCTGATGCGCCGGATCGACGAGTTGCATCTGGAGCACCCCTTCGCCGGCGCCCGCATGTTGCGCGATCTGCTGCGCCCCGAGGGCTTCCGGGCCGGCCGCCGACACATCGGCACCCTGATGGCGCGCATGGGCATCGAGGCCTTGTATCGGAAGCCCAACACCTCTCGTCGGCGGCGCGGCGACGAAATTCATCCGTATCTCCTGCGCGATCTTGCCGTCGAGCGGCCCAACCAGGTGTGGGCGGCGGACATCACCTACATTCCGATGCGCCGGGGCTTCCTCTACCTGTTCGCCGTGATCGACTGGTACTCGCGGCGGGTGCTCGCCTGGCGGCTGTCGAACACCTTGACGACCGACTTCTGTCTGGACGCGGTCCGGGAAGCCATCCACCGGCACGGCTGCCCGGAGATCTTCAACACCGATCAGGGTTGCCAGTTCACCAGCGGCGAATTCACCGGGATGCTCAAGGCGCACGGCATCCGGATCAGCATGGACGGCAAGGGGTCCTGGCGGGACAACGTTTTTGTCGAGCGCCTGTGGAAGACGCTCAAGTACGAGGAAGTGTATCTCAAGGCCTATGACAGCGTCGCCGATGCAAGAGCCAACCTGACCACGTACGTCCGCTTCTACAACGAGCGCCGACCGCATCGCGCCCTGGACGGCAAGACGCCGGACACCGCCTACTTCGCTGCCCTCGCGTCGGCCATCCGAGCCGCGGCGTAAGGCATGGGGAAGGGGCTCCGTGGATTTGTGGACGATGCGCTAGCGCGCACCGGGCCGCTTGCCGTGGAAAAGTCTGGCGACTTTCCCACCGCACGTCCCTTCGCCCACAAGCTCCACCGAGCTCTATTCGGTTCGGATAAAATCCCAGAAGGTCAAAACCAACCGCATCACCGGTCAGCCGACCGGAACTGGCAGGGCTCCACTTATCGAAGAGCCTTTGCTGTCCAAACAAGCGGGGCCACCTCTCCCTCGCCGCCAGCCGACGCCGAACCGCTCGAGTGGTTCCTGATCACCACCTGCGAGATCACCACACCAGAACAAGCCCAGGAGTGCCTGCGGTGGTACTGCCTGCGCTGGCGCATCGAAGACTGGCATCGCGTATTGAAGAGCGGCTGTCGCATCGAGGCGCTGCAACACAAGACCGCTGAGCGACTCAAACGGGCCATCGCCATCAATCTCGTCATCGCTTGGCGCATCATGCTCATGACGCTCCTGGGCAGACAGTGCCCCGATCTTCCCGCCGAGGTCTTGTTCTCCGACGCCGAGATCGAAGTGCTGCAGGCCTACGCAAAAAAAAACAAATCCCCAAGCCCACTCGGCTCGGCGACGCCGTTCGTCTCGTAGCCCAACTCGGCGGATACATTGGCCGCGCCAAAGACCCCTCTCCAGGGCATCAAATCATGTGGCACGGCTATTCGGTCCTGCAATCGCTGCGGGAAGGGCTCTCGCTCCGACACTGGACTTCGGATGACAACAAGACTTGCGGGTAAAGGGCAGCCCTAGCCTTGGCGCCTGTTGCCATGGAAAGGGTCGTCGAGCAAGAAAGGTTCAGGCCGGCGGCTGGGATACAACCTGCCCTCTTGAGCATGTTATACCCGCGAGAAGCGTGACCTGTGACGGACAGGGCGGTGGAGACGATGGCCGCGCCGCGGCGATGCGTCTTGCGGCGGATCAACGAGAAGGATGAGGCACGCAGCAGTCCGGATCTCGCCAGCGTCGCCCGCCAACGCACATCCGCCCAGTCGGTGGATTCTCAGGATCTGGGCCGACCCGGATGCAGCGGATTGGCGACCGGCAGTCTGTCGGACTTGATGGGTCGAAGCGAAAAAAGTGGGAGACGAGCGCAGCTTCTTGCCGATCTCAAGCGAATAGTTGTTCTATTCGTGCAGAAGAACGGGGAGAAATGAGCCGTCTTCCCACTTCTTGCAGCCGACAGGGTCAAGTCCGACAGGCTGCCAGGCAACCGAAGCCTGCACTAGCGCCAGCGGCTGCGAGAACGAGCGCACAGCCTTCGCAAGCGAAGCTGTCGCGAACCATTTCGCATGGGGTCATACGAAACCGCCAGTGATCCAGCCCATCCGACAGGTTGGCATGATCACGATCCGATAGCTTGGGAGCACTGGCTGTAGATTCTCAGAAAGTGGTGGAATTTCTCTGCTCAGGTGGCTGTTAAATATGGTTAAATGTGTTTCATGTTTTCGCCGCCAGCCAATTTCCCGTTTGAGTTGCCCGCGCCGCTGCCGGAGGAAGGGTTGCTGTGGTTGCGGTCGCTGGCCACGCGTCTCGACCAGCTTGCTGCCGAGAACGCCGAACTGAAGGAACGAGTGTTGCAGCAGGCCGAAACCATTCGGGAGTTGCGAGACGAAATTGCCGTGCTCAAGGGTCAGAAGGGTCGGCCGGCGATGAAGCCGAGCCGGATGGACAAGGAGACGGACAAGAACAAGGATGACCAGACCGGCGGCAGAGGGCGTGGAAAACGCCGCAATTCGGATCAGCCGGCAAAGACGGCCCGCCTCGACATTCATGAAGAGCGCAGGATAGCGGTCGACGACGTGCCGGAAGGTTCGCGCTTTCTCGGCCACCGCGCCTTCACGGTGCAGGACCTGCGCATCGGCGCGCACAACGCCCGCTTCCTGCTCGAACGCTGGGCGACGCCGGACGGCCGGGTGCTGACGGCGGCCTGCCCGCCGGAGCTGGGCGGACTGCATTTCGGTCCGAGGCTGCGGGCCTTCCTTCTGTACCAGCACCACCACTGCCACGTCACGCAGCCGAAGCTGCACAAGCAACTGCGCGAATGGGGCATCGAACGCTCCGTCGGTCAGATCGACGCCCTGCTGACGTCTGGTCAGGAAGCCTTCTCGGCCGAGAAGTCCAGTCTGCTCAAGACGGTCCTGGCGATCAGTTCGGCCATCACGGTCGACGACTCCGGCGCGCGCCACCAGGGCCGGAACGGCTACGTCACCGTCGTCAGCGGCCCGACCTTCGCCTGATTTGGCAACGCCGACAACAAGAGCCGCATCGGCTTCCTGACCCACCTGCATGACGGCCAGCCGTCGTATGTGCTGAACGACCTGGCTCTGGAGCCTCTTGCAAAACTCCCGCGGCGCCATTTGCTGCGCGGCAGCATTCGCTCTCCGGGAGCGATTTTTCTTGCGAACGAAGCCTGTCCGGCTGAGTTGCTAGCCTGATGGCATCGTTTTCCGAATCCGGTGCGAACCCCCTCCTGCACTCCTCGAATGCACCGCGTTCAGAGAGCGACGGCTGGGGTTCATCGTTGTAGTCGCATCAATTGGTCAGCGGACAGCGCGAGCAGGCCGAACATCAGGTGGGCCATCACCTTGGTGTGGCCCTTGACCCGGATGTGCCGGCCACCGAACTCATCCTTGAGGCGAGCGTTGCTCCGCTCGGCGGCGCTCCGCTCGTTGTAGCGGAGCGCTTCGGCCGGGGAGAATTCGATCTTCTCACCGCGCCGCGGGTTGTGGTCGATCAGGGGAACGTGCCCGAGGCTCTTGCTGTGCGCGCGCAACTCGCTGCTGCAATAGGCCGCGTCCATGAGGTCATAGAGGCTGGTGACGCGCTTGGCGCTGATCAACGACAGGGGAATGGCGGCGAGGCTGTCGTGCATCGAGGCGCTGGAAAGGAGCGCAGAGATGGGGACACCACAGTCGGCGGTGTCGAGATGCAGCTTGTAGCCGGTCCAACTGTTCTTGTAGCCCTGCGCATTGCACTTGGTGCCGCGATCGCACGCGGTGGGAATCTCCTGGAGCATTTGCACCAAGCTTTGCCCGCGCTGGCGCTCGATCGGCGAGGCCTTCACCGCCGGACGCGCTTCGCCACGCCGCGGGCGGCCCCGCTTTCTCGCCGGCGCCGCTGGTGCCGGCGTGCTCGTCGTCGCGGCAGGAGTCTCTTCGGTCGCCAACAGGGTGGGCTGTGCCTTGGTGACCCCTTTTTCTGCGCCTTTGCCTTTCCCGGCGGGGCGTTCGCGGGCCTCGATGGCTGTCCCATCGCGGCTCAGATGCCCGATCAGTTGATCGCCCAGATGCTCCTGGATCAGGGCTTCATGGACTCGTTGGCCCAGGCTCCCTGCGGCAAACTCGTCGAAGGCGCGCGAGAAGGTGGCCTCGGAAGGCAAGCTCCGGTACAGCGGGAAACCACAGATGCGGCGCAAGAAACGGTCATTCATCAGGCGATCGAGCAGCCCCACCGTCGTCGTCAAGCCCAGCACCGCCTTGGCAACAAAGGCGTTCGCCAGCCACGCCCGCTCAAACGGCGGACGACCGACACCACACCACGACACCGCCGTGAACTCCTCGATCCGCACCCACTCGAGAATGTGGATGACCCGCTCCAGCTTCGGCGTCAGCGCGCCCCAGCGCGCCTCAAGTTCCGGGATCAGTTCGTGCTGCACCACATTCCACCGGTCCATCGTCCGGCAAGCCGTGTTATCGTTCCTCATGGCAGGCGTGATCAGGGTTTCGACGCTCCAATCATGCCAGAAATGGCCGCCTGCCCCCCCCTTCCCAACCGCTTGCACGGAAAAATTCGGCTGAATAGCGAGTTTTGCAAGAGGCTCTCTGGCCCATCTGCAGAAGCAGGGATTGAAAGCGGTGCTGGTCGAGCAGCCGCAGACGAACCCGTTTGCCGGTGAGCTTCACCCTCAAGGCCATCGCAGCCTGGGCCAAGACGCATCTGGCTCCGGGCAGCACCGTGTCTTCTGATGGTCTGGCCTGCTTCACTGCCGTCACCGAAGCCGGGTGCATCCATCAGCCAACCGTCGTCGCCGGACGAAAGCCGAAAGACTTGACGGAGTTCCAGTGGATCAACACCGTCCTGGGCAATCTCAAGACCAGCCCGACCGGTAGCTATCATGCATTCAACTTCCGGAAGTATTCCGCTCGATACTTGGCGGCATTCACCTACCGCTTCAACCGTCGATTCGACCTCAGCACTTTGCATCAGCGGCTCCTCATCGCCGCTGCTCGCTGTGACGCCCACCCCGAGCACACGATTCGCTTGGCTGAGACTCATTGCTAATCAGGCCACTTTTTGAGAAGGTACCACTGGCTGTGCTCGCTGCGGCCCCGACCTCAATAGTTCTGACGCAACGAGTTGGCGATGGGGTTCCTCGACACCCGGAAAGCAGGCAATAGCGCGGCGAACAGGGTCGCAGCAAGACCTACGGCGAAGGCAATCGCCACCGCCGAAGGCAACAACCGAATGGATACCACATAGCCCGTATTCGAGTTCGGCAGGGGCGGCATCTCGAAACCGACCAGGGTAAGCACTTTGGCCATCAGCAGACCGCCAACAACTCCGACGACCGCACCGGCCAGGCCAACCACAGCGTTTTCCAGAACCACCAAACGAAAAACACTACTACTGCTGCTGCCAAGCGCCAGAAGCGTACCAAACTCTCCGATGCGCTCGAATACGCTCATGTTGACGGTATTGCTAACGGTCAGCAGGACCATCAGGAGCACGATCAGGCGCAGCGCGCCAAACTGCCTGTCATAAAGGTCAACGGCTTTCTGATAGAAGTCATTGAGTTCAGGCCAAGTCTTGATTTCGTACTTGTCCGGGTTCAGCCTCGATGCGAGCCAAGCCGCGATTCTGTCCGTCTCCCCGGTTTCTTGCAGGGAAACAACGAGGCTGTTCACGCCCTGCGAAGCGAAGAGTTCTTGGGACGCGGCGAGCGGGATCCTGATAGCATGGGCGTCGAACTCCTTGGAAAACGTCTGGAAGGTGCCAATCACCTCGAAGTCAAGGGTGTTCATCGCGCCCTCCGCCGTGGTAATCAGAAGGCTGACCCGGTCACCGGGGTGCAGCTTCATGCTACGCGCCACGCCTTCGCCCAGCAGAATGCCGTAGCGATCGTCGTCGGTCAGCTGCCGTCCCGCGCTGATCTTGACGTAGCTCCCCAGTCGGGCCTCCGGGCCCGCTTCAACCCCCTCACCGATGATCGACACGTCACTGCGGCCGTTACTGAGCAGACCGGAAAAGCTGAGTCTTGCCATCACGTCCACGACGCCCTGAGCCTCTCGAATCACCTGTTTCACGCCGTCCGGATCGTCGATCAGGTACTGGTCCGGTGAGCGTGAGCCATGGTCGTGAAAGCCCTTGCGATACACCTGCAGGTGTCCCGACTGCGAGTGAATCGTCGCCTCGCTGAGCTGAAAGAGGATGTCCTGCACGAAGCCTCCGGAGATCATCAGGCCGATCACTCCGAACACGATCGCTCCCAACGTCATCGCGGTTCTGAGCTTGTGTCGGAAGATGTTTCGCAAAGCGAGGCTAAGCATGACGCACCTTGCTTGCCGTGGTGGCGCTTGCGTCAGCGGTTATGTCGGAGAGCATTGACGATTTCCATGCGGGAGGCTTTCCAGGCCGGGTAGAGGCTGGCGAGCAGAGTTGTCGCCAAGGCCAGCGCCAGAGCCTCCAAGGCAAGCTGCCAAGTCACGAGGATTTCCCCGGTGAAGCCGCGGGCCATACCTGGCGGCGGCGGCATCGGTATGCCGACCGCCGAGATTGCTGCGGCCAGAAGCAGCCCAAACATCAAGCCCGCAACACCGCCAATCAAGCCCAGCACGGCGGCCTCGCCGACAAAGAGGCGCAGGATGGTACTGCGCTTGATGCCCAGGGCCATCCCTGTCCCGATCTCGTTCGTACGCTCCATGACGCTCATCATCAGGGTGTTCGAGATGCTCAAGACGATGATGATGGCAATGATCAGTTTCATCGCCCCGACCTGCTTCTGGAACAGCACGACCGTCTTGTTGTAAAAGTCGGCCAGTTCGTACCAAGGGACCAGTTCCAGTCCTTTTCCAGCCAACTGCGGACGAAGCTGCTCAAGCACCAGATCCGTTGCCGCGGTATCGTCTAGCAGGATCAGCCACCGATGCGCTCCGGAGGTTCGCAGGAGTTTTTGCGCCATGGGCAATGGCAGGCGCAGGGCCGCATCGTCGTAGGCTTTGCTGACACTGGAGAACAGACCACGAACGTGCCCTTCGGCGGCGGAGACTCCACCCGAAGGGCTGCTGACCAGCAAAACGACGGTGTCCCCAACGCCAGCTCCGAGATTGGCAGCCAGGCCGTTGCCGAGAATGACGCCATGCGGATCGCTTGTGGAGAGACCTTCTCCCTTGACGATGATCAGGTTCCGCCGCAAGAGATCGTCCATCTCTGGACTGACCCCGTCACCGATGAACGATATGGTCGACTCGCGGTGGCTGATGAGCCCATTGAAGGACAACTTCGGTGCAACCCCCTTGACTTGTCTCAACGCCTCGATTGTGCGCAGTTCGGGTGCGTTCTCGGGCAACAGGAAAGCAAACGGGTCGGCCAGTCCGCCATCGAGGTAGCCTGGACGCGTGACTTGGATGTGGCCCAGATGGGATTCGATCGTGCCCTCCCGCATGGCCCAATAGATCCACTCGATGAAGCCCCCCGCCAGAACGAGCGAAACCACTCCGAAACCAACAGCCGAGATCGCCACGGCCGACCGCCTGCCCTGCCGGACGACATTGCGAAAGGCGATCGACAAGTCGGACATTAGGCCACTGTACACCATCGGCCCGATCATATCGCATGCGCCAGCCCGATGTCGATTCCCTCGGCGGCATACCGAGGTGGGGCAAAAGGAAAACTGCCTGCCGACGTCTCCCGCTATCCGCCCGATTGTGGGAAACTACGCACCGATCGGGCAGGTGCGGCAGCGACCTCGCCCGTGCAACCGGGCATCCCCGCCTGCATCGCGAGCCAACGAGGATACCTGATGGCCAATCGCCAAGGCCGAGAAGCGGCGGCTGCGGGCCGTACGTCCTCGCGATGGCGGAGCCACGGTGTGGCATGCCTCGCCACCGCTGCGATGCGGCCAACTGAGAAGGGAGATTGACGTGCCAGGTGATTCGCGATGAGTGCGCGTGACGTTCCGGGATGGGTCGACTTCCTGGCCCGGGCCGGCCAGATGGCGCCTTCAGCGGACAACTCGCAACCGTGGCGCTTCGTCTGGGACGGTAGCGACTTGTCGCTGCACATGCATGAGGAACGAGGCAAGACCGGGCTTGGCCTCGAGCATCCAGCCAATCTGATGGCGATGGGAGCGGTCATCGAGAACCTACAGCAAGCCGCCGTTGCACTCGGCATGCCCCCCGAAGTACTCCGCGTCGATGCCACGAATGCCACGGGTTGCATGGCACGGATTAACTGGGACGGCCCGGATCCTGTCGAGCTGCCGGATCCACTCCCTGACCTGTTCCGACGGCACACCAACCGCGGGCCGTTTGCGGGCACGCCCCTGACCGAAGAAGTGATCAGCCTGCTTGCCCCGATGCAGGAAGGCCCGGCCCGGATACTGGTCGTTACTCGGCCCGAATCGAGGAAACGCTGGGCGGGTCTGGTACGCGATGCCTCCCAAATACGCTTTCAGACCGAGGACATCCACCGCTGGCTGGCAGGAAGCCTGCGCTTCACGCCCGCAGAGATCGACCGCGGTGATGGGCTGGATGTCGCCACCTTGCTGCTGCCCCCTGGCGCCGTCTGGCTGCTCCGACTCTCTCTGGACTGGCAGCGCATGACGGCGCTCAACAGATTCGGAGGCTTCAGGCTGTTTGCGTTCCTCGAAGCGGCCATGCTGCAGCAATGCGGCGCCCTTGTGGTCGTGGCAGGGCCGGTTTCCGGAACCGCTGTCGAGGTCGCCGCGGGCCGCCTCCTCGAACGCGTGTGGATTGCCCTGAATGGGCAAGGGCTGGCCGTCCACCCCTACTACGTGCTTCCCGACCAGTTGTTCCGGCTGCGCGCAGGGCGGGTTGCGTCGCAGTTTACCCACGCAGTCGGCAGGATCACCGAGGATGTGGCCGAGTTGCTGGGTTCGCGGGATGAAACCGCGTTGATGCTGTTGCGGGTTGGCTCGCCAAAGGTGGTTGATCCCATTCGCTCCCGGCGACTGCCGGTCGAAAACAATCTGACGTTGTTGACTTCGCAATGAGGGAGAGAAGCAGATGAGTGACAACAAAGAAATCGACATGGAAGGTTTTGTCCTGGTGGCCCAGGGGCACGCAGCCTTCCAGTTGTTGTGGGCGGGTGTCAAACTGGGCGTGTTCGACATGCTTTCCAGGGCACCTGCCTCGACCGCCGAGAAACTGGGCAGCAGCCTGAAGCTGCAGCCCTATCCGTGTCGGGTCCTGCTGACCGGCCTTTGCTCACTGGGTCTGATCGTCAAGAACGAGAACTGCTTCCGCAACTCAGCGGTTGCCGAAAAACTGCTGGTGAGCGAGAAACCCGAGTCCATGGCGCCGGTTCTCGGCTGGCAGGCGCACATCGTCTATCCCGGGCTGCAGGATTTTCTCGAGTCGCTGCGCGCTGGCACCAATCTGGGCTTGAGCCGCTTTCCTGGGCACGGAGAAACGCTGTACGAGCGCTTGGTGAGCCATCCCGAACTCGAGCAGATCTTCCAGGATGCGATGAGCGCGCTCTCGGTTCAGGCCAACCGCCTGATTGTCGATGCCTACGATTTCGGGCGCTTCTCGCATGTCGTCGATGCCGGCGGGGGCGATGGCACCAACGCCATTGCCCTAGCCAGACGTTACCCGGACCTGAGAGTCACGGTGTACGATTCCGAGTCTGTCTGTCAGATCGCCGCGGAGAAGATTGCTGCGGCCGGATTGAGCGAACGCGTGTTCACGTGGGTCGGGAATTTTCTCCTCGATCCCTTCCCGCCGGGGGTCGATTCCATCCTTTTCTCGCACATTCTCACCATCTGGTCGATGGCCCGCAACCTTGAACTGCTGCGCAAGTGCTGGCAGGCCCTGCCGGCGGCCGGCGCGGTGGTGCTCTTCAACATGATGGGCAATGACAGCGACACCGGTCCAGTCGGCACGGCTTTGGGTTCGCCCTATTTCCTGGCCATAGCCACCGGCGAGGGCATGCTGCACGCCTGGAAGGACTACGAACAGGCCATGCTGGCGGCTGGTTTTTCCAACATCACCCGTGTCGACGACCTGCCGCTAAACCATGGTTTGCTGGTCGCGCACAAACAGTGACCAAACGGCCACCTCACCCCGACCGATGGAAACGCCAACGACCCCCTTCGATTACTACACTGCTTTCCAGCGCAATCTGGGTTTCCTCAGCCGCGAGGAGCAGGAAAAGCTGCGGACTGCGCGCGTCGCCATTGCCGGTCTCGGCGGCACCGGCGGCGCCCAGGTGCATGCCTTGTGCCGTATGGGCATCGGCTCCTTCCATCTGGCTGACCCGGACATCTTTGAACTGGTCAATTTCAACCGCCAGATCGGCGCGACCATGGGCAGCATTGGTCGCGCCAAGACCGCGGTGATGGACGAACTGGTGCGGGGAATCAATCCCGAAGCCGATGTCCACCTGTTCGAGACCGGTGTGAATCCGGAGAACATCGCTGCCTTCCTGGACGGGGTCGATGTGGTTGTGGACTCGCTCGACTTCTACTGCTTCAAGGAACGTTTCCTGCTTTACCGTACGGCTCGGGAACGGGGCATCTGGGTGCTGACCTCGCCACCACTGGGGTTCGGTTACACCCTCCTGATCTTCAGTCCCCAAGGCATGTCCTTCGAGGACTACTTCGCCTTTAAGGAAGGCATGGACGAGTTTGAACTCAGCGTATCGCTGATTGCTGGCATCGCTCCGCGGCCGTGGTTGATGGAATACCAGACCAAAGGCGGCCTTGATCCGGCCGGCCATCGCCTCCCCTCGGTGGGCGCGGCGCCGTTCATGATTGCCGGGGTGATTGCCACGGAAGTGATGAACTTGCTCATCCGAAAACAAGCCACGCTGTCGGTTCCTGACATCATTCAATATGATGCACTGCTGCGCCGGTTTCGCCGGGCGCGTTATCCCTGGGGGATGCGTGGGCCGCTGCAGCGGTTGAAAAAGGTGTTCCTGCGCCGTCAGCTGCGGCGCTGAACCGTCGCGGAGCGGGTGCGGGTGAAACCGACCCTGAAGGAATAGAGCTCTGAGAATCTTGCGTGGAAAACATTGGATAACCAACCGTTGGAGCATTCGATGCTTAGCAATCTCCGTTACACCGCACTCCGCAGCGCGGTTGTCGCAGCAAGCTCGCTGCTGCTCTCCGGCCCGGCACCCGCCGTGCCACTGACCGAAAAAGGGGCAATTCAGTCCTCGGCGCCCGGCGGCACGGCAAGTCCCTACGACCCAGCCATCGCAAAGGCTCAGGGCAGCCTTGATGTGATCAGGCAGCACCGGTCGCTGCTCAAATCGGGGGACGGAGCGCGTGCCGACGACAAGGCGCTGGCGTGGCTTGCCAAGCACCCGGATGACCGCATCGTCAAGACCTATCTCGCCCGGAGCTATCTGAAGCGCGAGCGCGAGCGCGACGCCATCAAGCAGTACGAGGCCCTGCTCAGTCGCATACCGGACGAACAGGAGGCCCTCAACAATCTCGCTGTCCTTTACCAGCGTACGGGCGATCCACGGGCCGTGACCATGGCCCAGAAGGTGTATTCGCTGAAACCCGACAGCGCCACTTATGCCGATACCCTGGGGTGGATCCTGGTGCAGCAGGGCGAGACAGCGAAGGGCCTGAAACTGTTGGAGCAGGCCGTTGCTGGCGCGCAGCAAGATCCCGAGATCCGGCTTCACTGGGCCCAGGCCCTGGTGAAGGACGGTCAAGGCGCCAAGGCACGCGAAGCGCTTGGAGCGCTCAAGGGCATGAAGCTGAACCCCGAGCAGGCGAGCCAACGGCAGAAGCTGCTCTATCAGCTGCGCTGAGCAGAGGCGGGCAAGCAGCGTGCGCGCCTATTTTTTTGCCCGATGAAATTGCCGCCAGGATGCCGGCGGCGATGCAGATTTCAGGCCGCCCGATCGGAAGCGTGGACCCAACTCCGTCCTGCCATTCCCAGCGTGGTGCTCAGAAACCACCATTCGTTCCTCATCTCCCGCGGCACTGGACCTTGCCCCGGCTGCCAGGGGAAGCCGGCGCGCAGCAAAGGCTCGCTCCGCCCCTCGGGCAGACCGAGCACGATTTGCGCGCCGGGTAGCCCGCGTGGGACTAGGTGGCACCAGTTCCGCGCCGTATCCGTCGGGATGGCCTTCCTGAGCTCCTCTGGGGTATACGCCGCATACATCGAGTTGCGGAAGTCCTCGTAGAAATTGGGCAGGCCCCGTTCGATGTAGTCGTGGCCAATGATGTTGATGTAGCGCTCGGTAATGTCTGCCGTGCGCAGGCGCACCAAGTCCATGAGCATCACCAAGCCCTCGGGCCGGGTGATCCGGTCCATCTGCCGCAGCACCTGCCGTACGTCGTCGATGCCCGTCAGATGGTGAGCCGCTCCGGTAAAGCTGGCGAGATCGAAGACATTGCCGTCGATGTCGTCCAGCCGGGTGATGTCACCCTGCCGGAAGCTCACCCGATCCTGGAGCTGGTATTCAGCGGCGTTCCTGGCGGCCGCGCTCACCATGCCTGGGGAAAGATCGACCCCGGTCACCGACTCGAAGCCCAGATAGCGTGCGAGACAGAGAGTGTAGTGCCCGGGACCGCAAGCCAGATCGATGGCCTTGCGCCCGCCGTCCCGTGGTGGCAGGGCGCGGTGGAGAAGGGCCAAGCCCGCCCCATATACCACCGCGAGCTTGGTTCCCATCACCCGATCGTATTGCAGGACATTGGGATCCGCAGCGGTCACCGCTGAGGGCTCGGGGGTGCGCCCCAGTTCCTGCGACCCGATCTGCTGGGCAAGCAACAACGGCAGAAGCCGGATCGGGGTGGGGAGGTTGCTGCCGCTCATAGGGGACTCTGATTGACCACGTTAGGGTAGCCGAGACACTGGCCAAGAAGCTTACCCGAGTCCGCCCAAAAAGAAAAGCTCCCATCGCGGGAGCTTGAGGGGTTCAACTAGAAGCGCCTATTCATGACGCCCGCTGCGGTAGTTGGTCATGGATCGATGCACGGGCTCCCGGCAGCCTACAGCTGGAGCCGTGCATCAATCGCCAGCTTCACGCCCGACGGCGCCGAAGGCCGAGACCGACTAGGCCAGCACCCAGCAGAATCATGGTTCCGGGCTCCGGTACAGCCATTTTCTCGAGATCTGTATCGCTGGTCGCAACGTAGCCGTCGTCAATCAGGGATTGCAGAGCGGCTTTGGCAGTGGGATTGAACGCCCCGCCACCGTTGATTGTGCCGTTAACCAACACATCAACGGGCCCATTGTTTCCTGGCAAGCCAAGCAGCACCAGATCCTTTCCTGTGCCGTTGTGCAGGATGTCGAGGCCAGCATTGAAAAAGCCGGAAATCTGGGTCACGGGTTTTCCGAGGATGGTGGAGTAGGTGGCTCCGGTTCCGAGGGCTGTCCAGTAGTTGTTCGTGATATCAGCGCCAAAACCGTCTACCTGCCAAAGCGCGCCATCCGATGCTTGGGCCAAGCATTCCGCCCGGGTCTTGCAGCTCAAATTGTTTGGCACAAGGCCGGCGTCGACAGCCAGATTGGGAGTGTCGTCCAACCAAAACGCGACCATGGCGCCTCCACCAACCCCACCACCAGGGACATTGACCCCAGCCGCAGCGTTCAGGCCACCTGCGTAGGGCTCGAACTCGATACCGCCTGGGCCAACCGATTTCGCCTGAATGACACTGACCCCGGTGAGTTCCTGCGGAAGGATCGGCTTGCCAGCAGCTGTGTTGAACTCGACAACGGCGACCAGAACATCGCCGACGTTGAGCGTGTCGTCGGTATCAGGGATGAGCGTCCAAGTGCTTGGATCGTTCGGATTATAGTTCGTGGCCTGCTTGTCGACCGTCATGGCGAAGTCGATGTTGTCGTCTTGGAACACCGTGCTCGTCGGCTGGCCGTTCCATGTGATACCAGCCGTCGCCGAGCTCATGGCCAAGGCCAACCCGACTGCGCCGACGATCTGCTTCAGCTTCGTATTCATATCATGTTCCTATCAATCAAGGTGAGTGAAATCAGTCGTGTCGCACAGTGGTGCGTGCACGGCTCCAACCAAGCAATAATGATGCCAGAAAAAATGTGGTTTTCTAACTCCATGAATATAAATCAACAACTCAACTCACCAAGAGGTACAGCCGGTCTCAGACCGACCCGGAGTGTAAAAGATTCCGACACCCCCTGGTTGCTCGAAGCCCGTTCGGACGAAGGCTCCCCATCGCTCGGGACCAAGCAAGCTGAGCTTCCCGGGGTCACGCCGGGTCCGGGAACCGGATTGCGTGCACGGACCGCCCCACGGGGCGGCCCGGGCGGGGCAAGGCGGACAATGCGGATCGTGGAGACGTTCCTGCCGCCGAACCGCACGCTGCGCGCCACTTGGCGTCGCCTCGGCTCGCGCCAAGGGCGGTAACATGTCGAGCCTCACAGTATTGCGAAAGAGATCGTCTGGTGATGGTCTCCCCCACGCGTCTCGCAGGACTCCTCGTCATCGAACCCAAGGTATTCCCCGACCAGCGCGGGTACTTTTTCGAGAGTTTCAACGCACGCGCCTTTGCCGAGGCTACGGGCCTCGCCGTCGAGTTCGTGCAGGACAATCATTCGCTGTCGACGCGCGGCGTGCTGCGTGGGCTGCATTACCAGCTTCCTCCGAAGGCGCAGGGCAAGCTGGCTCGGGTCGTGCACGGGGCCGTCTTCGACGTCGCAGTCGACTTGCGCCACGGATCGGCGACCTCTGGCCGCTGGGAGGGACATCGGCTGAGCGCGGAAAACAGGAAACAGCTCTGGATTCCAGCGGGCTTGGCGCATGGCTTCCTGGTGCTGCCGGAGACCGCCGAGTTCCTCTACAAGACGACCGACTACTACTCGCCGGAGCACGAGCGCGCCCTGCTCTGGAACGATCCGCAGCTCGGCATCGAATGGCCCCTGCAGGGAGAACCGATCGTCGCCGCCAAGGATGCCGCAGCACCGCGGCTGAGCGGAGCAGAGACTTTCCCGGCTGGCTGAGCGCTGCTTCGACAATCCTCGCCAGCAGCCCGCCGAGAACTGCGCGGCCGGCCCGCGCTCCGGTCAATGCACGGTGCACACCATGCACGGATCGAAGGAGCGGACGCCCTGTCGTCCAACCCGGCTCTGGGCTGTTCGCACGTCGTCCGGGCAGCCCTCCGGCAGCCGGGACTGAGTGGGAACCCGGCGGGCAATCGTCGTCAGCAGCCGCGTGCGAAACGAAGTAAAATCCCGCCTTCTCGTCCTGCCCACCAATCTCTCATGCCTACCTTCCAGGAAGTCATTCTGCGTCTCGAGGAGTTCTGGGACAAGCAGGGCTGCGCACTGCTGCAGCCCTACGATATCGAAGTCGGCGCCGGCACCTTCCACACTGCGACCTTTCTCCGCGCCATCGGGCCCGAACCGTGGAACGCCGCCTACGTGCAGCCGTCGCGACGGCCGAAGGACGGGCGCTACGGCGAGAACCCGAACCGCCTGCAGCACTACTACCAGTACCAGGTGGTACTCAAGCCCTCGCCCGCCAACATCCAGGACCTCTACCTCGACTCGCTGCGTGCGCTCGGCATCGACACGGCGCAGCACGACATCCGTTTCGTCGAGGACGACTGGGAAAGCCCGACACTCGGAGCCTGGGGACTCGGCTGGGAGGTCTGGCTCGACGGCATGGAAGTCACCCAGTTCACCTATTTCCAGGAGGTCGGCTCGCTGCCCTGTCGGCCGGTGCTCGGCGAGATCACCTACGGCATCGAGCGACTGGCGATGTACCTGCAGGGCGTCGAGAACGTCTTCGATCTGGTCTGGGCCGAGGGACCTGGCTACCGCGTCACCTACGGCGACGTTTACCACCAGAACGAGGTTGAACAGTCGAAGTACAACTTCGAGCACGCCAACGTCGAGTTGCTGTTCCGCCACTTCGGCGAACACGAATCCGAGGCGCGTCGCCTGATCGCCGCCGGTCTCGCACTGCCGGGCTACGAAATGGTCATGAAGTGCTCGCACACCTTCAACCTGCTCGACGCGCGTGGCGCCATCTCGGTTACGGAACGGGCGGCGTACATCGGCCGCGTGCGCGCGCTGGCGCGGGAAGTCGCACAGGCCTACCACGACTCGCGGCAAGCGCTCGGTTTTCCGATGTGCCGGACCAGCTGCGGAGCGCAATGAAATGAACGACACGATCCTGATCGAGCTGCGGACCGAGGAATTGCCGCCGAAGTCGCTCAAGCTGCTGTCGGAAGCCTTCGCCGATGCGGTCTTCTCCGCGCTGCGCGCGCAGGAGTTCACCACTGCCGCCAGTGTCTGCACACCCTACGCGACGCCGCGCCGGCTCGCGCTGACGATCAGCGAGGTCGCCGAACGCCAGCCCGACCGGTTGCTGGAGAAGAAGGGGCCGGCGGTAGCCGGCGCAATCGACGCCGCCGGACAGCCAACGCGCGCCCTCGAAGGCTTCATGCGCGCCGCCGGCGTCAGCTTCGCGCAACTGCACCGGACGAGCGATGCCAAGGGCGAGTACTTCGTCGCGCGGCGTGAGCAGAAGGGCGAGGAGCTGTCGGCGCACCTCGCCGCCATCGTTGCCCAGGCCGTGCGCAAGCTGCCGATCCCGAAAGTGATGCGCTGGGGCGATTCCGAGCACCAGTTCGTGCGGCCGGTGCACAGCCTCATCCTGCTGCACGGCAGCCAGGTCGTCGCGGGTGAGGTCCTCGGGCTGGGCAGTGGGCGGACGACGATGGGACACCGCTTCCTGTGCGCCGGCGACGTCGTCATCGAGCGGGCGGATGACTACGCGGCCCGACTGGCCACCGCCAAGGTCATCGCTTCCTTCGGCGAGCGCCGGGCGCTGATCGCATCCCAGCTCGAAGCGGCGGCGAGCAGCCTTGCTGCCCGCATCAATCCGGCAACCGCGCTGCTCGACGAGGTGACGGCGCTGGTCGAATGGCCGGTCGTCTACGTCGGCGAGTTCGAGGCGGAATTCCTCGAAGTGCCGCAGGAGTGCCTGATCCTGACCATGCAGCAGAACCAGAAGTACTTCCCGCTGCTCGACGCCGCCGGCAGGCTGCTCAACCGCTTCCTGATCGTCGCCAACATGCAGGTTGACGATCCGGCACACATCATCCGCGGCAACGAGCGGGTGGTCCGCCCGCGCCTGTCGGACGCGCGCTTCTTCTTCAACCAGGACCGCAAGGCCGGTTTCGCCAATCGCGTCATTCGACTGGGCGACGTCGTCTATCACAACCGGCTAGGTTCACTCGGTGACCGGGCGCAGCGCCTGGGCCGCGTCGCGCGGGCGATCGCCGAGAGGCTCGGTGCCGACGGCAGTCTCGCCGAGCGCGCGGCACTGTTCGCCAAGATCGACCTGCTCACCGACATGGTCGGCGAGTTTCCCGAACTGCAGGGAATCATGGGCCGCTACTACCTGCTGCACGAGGGCGGCCTGCCGGTGGTGGCCGACGCCATCGAGCAGCACTACCGGCCACGCTTCGCCGGCGACTCGCTGCCGCAGGGCAACATCGCCTGTGCCGCCGCGCTGGCCGACAAGCTCGATGCCCTCGTCGGGTTCTTCGGCATCGGCCAGGTGCCGACCGGTGACAAGGACCCGTTCGGCCTGCGACGCGCCGCCCTCGGCGTCCTGCGCATCCTGATGGAAACGCCACTGCCACTCGACCTCGGCGAGCTGATCGCCGACGCCCGCGACGCCCTGCTGCTGCAGGGAGTGCGGCTCGCAGCGGTCGACGAGCACCTGCTGGCGTTCATCCTCGACCGCCTGCGCGGCATGCTCCGCGAAGCGGGACACTCGGTTGACGCCATCGAGGCGGTGCTGGCGCAGCGGCCGACACGCATCGACCTGGTTCCCGCCAGGCTGGCCGCGGTGCGCGAGTTCCAGAAGCTGCCGGAGGCGCTGGCACTGGCCGCCGCCAACAAGCGGATCGGCAACATCCTGAAGAAGGCGGACGAGGAACTGCCGGAGCCCGATATCGCGCTGCTTGAGGAAGAAGCCGAGAAGGCCCTCTTCCAGCGCGTCGTCCTGATGGCGCCCCTGGTCCGCTCGCACGTCGCCAACGAGGACTACGCCGATGCCCTGAAGGTGCTCGCCGCGGTCCGCGGCGAGGTCGACCGCTTCTTCGACGAAGTGATGGTCAACGTCCATGAGCCGTTGTTGCGCGGCAACCGCCTCGGCCTCCTGCGAGCACTCTACGAAGAGCTCAACGCGGTTGCCGACATCTCGAAGCTGGCCGTATGAAACTCGTCATCCTCGATCGCGACGGCGTCATCAACTTCGACTCGAAGCAGTTCATCAAGTCGCCAGCAGAGTGGCGCCCGATCCCCGGCAGCGTGGAAGCGATCGCCCGCCTCAATCAGGCCGGCTACCGGGTGGTGGTGGCGACCAACCAGTCGGGCGTCGGCCGCGGCCTGTTCGACATGGACACGCTGAACGCCATCCACGACAAGATGCACCGCGCGGTGGTGGCCGCCGGCGGGCGCATCGACGCGATCTACTATTGCCCGCACGCGGTCGACGCCGGCTGCCACTGTCGCAAGCCGGCGACCGGCATGTTCGAGCGCATCGCCCGCTGCTTCAACATCGACCTGCCAGGGACGCCGACGGTGGGCGATTCGCTGCGCGACCTGCAGGCAGCCGCCGCTGTCGGTGCGCTGCCGCTGCTCGTACTGACCGGCAAGGGAACGCAGACGCAGATCGACGGCGGACTGCCGGAGGGCACCGTGGTCTTCGCCGATCTGGCAGCTGCCACCGACCACATCCTCCTCCTCTGATGGCCGCCTGGCGCACGGCCCTCTTCATGCTGCTGGTCGGTCTGTGGACGGTGCCGTTCGGGCTCCTGGTGACGCTCGCGATCGCCCTGCCGATGGTCGCCCGCTACCGCATCATCGCCTGCTGGCGCAAGGGCTTCATGGCGCTGTGCCGGGGCCTTCTCGGGCTGCGCTACCGCGTCCTCGGGCGCGAGAACCTGCCGGCGACGCCTTCGGTGGTGCTGGCCAAGCACCAGTCGGCCTGGGAGACGGTGGGATTGCAGGACATCCTGCCGCCGCTGGTGTTCGTCCTCAAGAAGGAGCTGCTGCGCGTCCCCTTCTTCGGCTGGGGACTGGCGGCGATGAAGATGATCTCGATCGATCGTGCGGCAGCCAAGGACGCTCTCAAGCAGGTTTTCGAGCAGGGCAAGGAGCGGCTCGCTGCCGGCTACTGGGTGGTGATCTTCCCCGAAGGCACGCGTGTTGAACCCGGCGAGACCGCGCGCTACAAGCCCGGCGGCGCCCACCTCGCCCTGCGCGGCGGCAGTCTGGTCGTGCCGGTGGCACACGATGCCGGCGAATTCTGGCGGAAGAGCGTCTTCGCCGTCTCCCCCGGCACCATCACCGTCAGTATCGGGCCGCCGATCGACCCGACCGGCAAATCGGCGGCGCGCATCAACGCCCTCGCCGCCGCCTGGATCGAGGCCGAGATGCGCCGCATCTCGCCACACCGCTATCCGGCTGCGGCCGATGTCGTCGCCGCTTGAAAGGGCGAGCGCGGCCAGCCGGCAGCCGGCAGCCAGCGAGACTCAGCGCACGATCGAACTCGGCGAGCGGACGGTCGCCTACGTCCTGCGCCGCAGCCAACGACGAACCATCGGCCTGTCGATCGACCATCGCGGCCTGCGTGTCGGCGCCCCGCCACGTGCACCACTGCACGAAGTGGAGTCGCTCCTCCTGCGGCATGGCGAATGGATCGGCCGCAAGCTCGACGAGTGGCGCGCGCGCCGACCGGAGCGGCTGCACGCGATCACCGATGGCCTGCAGCTGCCCTTCCTCGGGCACACGCTGACGATCCGCCTGGCGCTTGGCGGCAATCGCTGTCTGTGGAACCGGCATGCCGGCGGTACGATACTGAGCCTCTGCCTGCGCGCACCGGCAGAAGCGCCGCGCGTACTCGAGCGGGCGTTGCGCGAACGGGCACGCGAACTCTTCAGCGAAAGGCTGGCGCACTACGCGCCCGTTCTGGAGGTGCCGCAACCACGCCTGAGCCTCACCGCCGCGCGCACCCGTTGGGGAAGCTGCAGCGCCCGCAGCGGCGTTCGCCTGAACTGGCGACTGCTGCATTTCCCGCTGCCGGTGATCGACTATGTCGTCGTGCACGAACTGGCGCACCTGCGCGAGATGAACCACAGCCCGCGCTTCTGGGCGATCGTCGCTGGCGCCTGCCCCGACTGGCAGGCGTTGCGGGTGGAGTTGCGGGTACTCGGCAGGACGCTTCCGGGTCTCGCATAGCAGAGCCGCACGCAGCGCGCCGCTTTCGGCGATCGACTGCACCGGTGCGGACCGCGGCGTGCCGGCTCACCCGGTTCAATTCCCGTGCGTGTGGTCGGCACGTTCGACGGACTGGCCGCCGTGAATCGGGAAGCTCAAGGCGCGGCGGTAGACGCCAGGCCCCGCGACAATTCGGCCAGCGCTTGCGCCAGCGCCCACAGCTCTTCGTCAAGATGACCTGAGGAAAGCTCGGACGGACTCCAGTCGTTCAGCTGAAGCTCGATCCGGCTGGCGGTCGAGCGGATCGCCTCCGCGCCAAGCGTCGCCGCAGCTCCCTTGAGCGAGTGTGTCAAGCGACGCGCCTCGGCGAAACAACCGCTGCGGAGGTTCTCCCGGATCGCCACCGGATCGTGCGTGTGGTACTGCACCAAGCGTTCGAGCAGTTGCCGGTAGCGGGCACGCTTGCCCCCTACGTAGCTCAAGCCCGCGGCGATGTCGAGCCCCGCGATCACCGGGAAAACGGTCTCCTCCTCCGGCAGGGTCGGCTGCGGCACCACGGCGCGGTCGGGCATCCTGCATGGCTGCGGCACGCTGGCCGGCAGCGGCAACCATTGGCGCAGGGCCGTATAAAGGCGCTCCGGGACGACCGGCTTGGCCAAGTGATCGTTCATGCCGGCCTTGAGGCAGCGCTGGCGATCCGACTCGAAGGCATTGGCCGTCATGGCGAGAATCGGCGTTTTCTGGTAGCCAGCCATGCATCGTATCGCCCGCGTCGCTTCAATACCGCCCATCACCGGCATCTGCATGTCCATCAGGATCAGGTCGTAGTGCCGCTCGAGAGCCATGCTCAGCGCCACCCGCCCGTCCTCCGCCACGTCCGCCTGCAACCCCGCAGCCGTCAGCACGTCGAGCATCACCTCCTGATTGAGGGTGTTGTCCTCGACGAGCAGGAGCTTACATTTGGCATAGAGCGACAGGTCGGTCGCCAAGCCATCGGTGCTGCCGGCGGTCGTGCCATCGGTGGTGTCCGCGGGCCAGCCGGCGAGCAATCCCCGCAACACCTCGACCAGATAATCTGCGTCGGCGGGCAGCGGCACGATGGCATCGAAGAAACCTGACCGCTCCTCGGGTTCGTCCGCCGGTACGCCATCAACCCGAAACGCCCAGATCCGGTAGGGCCGCACCGCCTGGCCGCCAAGCCCCAGGAGCGGCGCGGCGGTTGCTGCTGCCAGCAGTTCATCGAGGAAGGCGCCGTACCCGGCGCAGACAATGAAATCGTAGGGCCGGCCGGCCCTGGCCGCTACCTCGATGCGTGTCAGCAATTGATGCACCGCATCCGCCTGCTGGACATGGATCCCTTGCCGAGCCAGGATGTGGCGGATCTGGTCGAGATCCCCGGCGGCGGCACTGATCAACATCGCGCGCCGGCCCTTGAGCTTCGCCCGGCTGGCCTGCGATGGCTGAGGGATGGCCTCCGGCAGCGTCGTTTCGAACCAGAACGTGCTGCCGCGTCCGGGTTCGGTCTCCGCGCCGACTGTTCCGTCCATCAGGCCGGCAAGCTGGCGACAAATCGCCAAGCCCAGTCCGCAGCCGCCATGCTTGCGTGTCGTCGAACCGTCTTCCTGGACGAAGGGCCGAAAGATTCGGTCTGCCTGGGCCGGATCGAAGCCGCAGCCGGTATCGCGCACGGCGAAGCGGATGCGATGCCCGGCGGCGTCTTCCCCCAACCGCTGCACGGTCAGGGCGACCTCGCCGTGGTCGGTGAAGTTCACGGCATTGCCGGCAAAGTTGACCAGGATTTGCCCGAGCCGCAAAGGATCACCGAGCACGCGCTCCGGAACCCCCGGGCCGATCTTCACCAGCCACGCAATCCCCTTGTCGCGCAAGCGCTCTTCAACCTGGCTCGAAACCGTGTCGAGAACGCTCGCCAGCATGAACGGCGTCCTCTCGATTTCGATCTTGCCCGCCTCGATCTTGGCGAGGTCGAGGATGCTGCTGATGAGGCCCAGCAAGTGCTGCGAGGACGACACGATCCGCTGCAGCCGCCTGCGCTGGTCAGGCTCCCGAATGTCGTTGAGCATCAGCAGCGACGACGCGACGACCGCGTTCAATGGCGTGCGAATCTCATGGCTCATGTTGGAGAGAAACTCGCTCTTGGCCTGCGCCGCCTTCTCGGCCGTCGCCACGGCATCGGCCAACTGCCTTGCCATCGCGATGCTGTCGCTGACATCACGATTCGACGCGCGGCGGCCCTGGAATTGGCCATTGTCGTCGAACACGGGCTGGCAGACGTGCTCCAGCCAGCGCCAGTTGCCCTCCGGATCCCGGATGCGGAATGTCATCTCATGCCAACCGGCGTCGGCAAACCCGCCGCAGAGATGTTTGCCCACCACCGCTGCATCGTCCGGGTGTGTGATCGACAGCAGCAGGCCCGGGTTGTCGAGAAACGCCTTTGCGTCATAACCGGTGATGCGCAGGCACGAGGGTGAACAATAACGCATCTCGCCGTCGGGGCCGGCCCAGGTTTCCCAATCGCAGGTATGGTCGGCGATGATTCTGTTCCGCAGTTCCAGCTCGCCGACCAGAGTCTCGTGATGCTCCGCCATCTCGCTGAAATGCGCGTACATGTCGATGAGCGCACGGCTCAAGGCCGGCCGGGCCGGGTCCAGCGCGTAGCTTCCGACGCCTTCGAAGGCAGCATGCGGCGCCATGCCATTGCCGATGCCGTGCAACTGCCGAGCCAGATCCTGGTCCTCGCCGAGGATGTGGAACACGACCCAGTGGGTGATGAATCCCAGCAGCTTGCGCCCGGTGACACCACTCCGGTTCAGGCAGGCGGCCGCCATTTCCTCGACTTCGGCGACGAAGCGCCGGTGTGATTCGTGGTGTTTGGCGATGTGCCGCGGGTCGACGCCCTGGCTGCTCATCAGCCCTTCTTCGCTGGCGAAATGCCGGTCGGCATAATCCCGCAACTGGTCGAACAGCTCGGCGAGTCCGTCCGGCACTTGGTCGCCAGCCGTGGCGAGCATTGAGGCCAACTCGTTGACGCGCTCGACCAGACAGCGATGCTGCCTGTCCACCGTTTCGATACCGGTTTCGAAGTGGGAATTCCAGGCCAGAAGGGACATGGCTGCGTTAAGCTACGCGCGCCTAGTGGGTACATCTCATGCAGCGATACTAGGCTGCCATGAGTTTGAGGGCTAGGGTTGCCGGCCCTTAAGTGGCAACACCTAATGAAGCAAGCAGCTCGACGAGCCTTGCCGTCGGCAGCCCGCCCTGTTCGCAACGACGCTGCCAGTCCTGGACTGAAGCAGCATCGAGCTTGAGCAGCAGTCGTGAACGATGGGCCTCGATGGTTCGCAGGCTCAAGCCCAGGATCTCGGCAATGGCCCAGTTGCGGATCCCCTGCAGCGCAAAGCCCAGGATCTCACGTTCACGCCCGGTCAGCCGCTGCAAGACGCAGAGCACTTGTTCTTGCAGTTGCCGCGCCTGGAAACGCGCCGTCTCCGCCTGCCAACAGGCGTCGAGCCTGCGCAGCAGCAATCTCCCATCGACCGGCTTGAGCAGGAAGTCGACCGCGCCGGCACGCAACGCCACCAGCGCATCCGGCAATTCGCCATGGCCCGTCAGGAAGAGGATCGGGATGGTGCCGCCAGCCTCGACGAGGCGGCGCTGCAACGCCAGGCCGTCCAGCCCCGGCATGCGAAGATCGAGGATCACGCAGCCGGCAAGCGCCGCCATGCTCTCCGCGACGGCATCAAGAAAGGACTCTGCACTCGCAAACCCCTGCGCTGGATAACCGGCCGACTCCAGCAGCGACACCAGCCCCTTGCGGACATCCGCATCGTCATCGACGACGTACACCAGCAGGCCACTCATGCGCGCGGTCAACCGGCAAGGTCTTCGATGGCCGGCAGCATGAGGCGGAAGCGCGCTCCGCCGCCTGGCGGAACCTCGTAGGCCAGCGTGCCGCCCAGCGACTGGGCCAGGGAATGGCTGATGGCCAGCCCCATGCCGAGGCCGCCCGGCTTGCTGCTGACAAAAGGCTGGAACAGGCGCGGGACCAGTTCTGCCGGCACCCCGGGACCATTGTCGTCCACCTGGAGGCAGATGCTCCGTGCGGCCTCGAACACCTCGATGACGATCCTGCACAACCTGCCTGGAGTATGCACCGATTGGCAGGCCTCCACGGCATTGCGCAACAGGTTGAGCACGATCTTCTCGATCTGCAGTGCATTGCCCGCAACTTGCGGGATATCGCCCGGCAAACGCACCTCGATCTCGCCAGCGAACGGCCGACCGGCCTGACATTGCACGACGACTTCTTGCAGGAGCGCAGCCAGATCGAAGGCTTCCGGCGTGCGCTCGGCCCGGCGGAGGAAGCCCATCAATTCATGCACGACACAGCCCGCACGCTGCGCGCCATGAGCGATGCCCTCGAGTGCACTTGCCAGTGGTACCGGAAGCGGGTTGCCGCCGTGCAGCTGTTGGCGAGCGGCCTCGGCCAACGTAGTGATGGCGTTCAGCGGCTGGTTCAATTCATGGGCGATGCCGGCGACGGTCTGATGCGCCACCTGGAGGGCCAACGTCCGCTCCATTTCCTCCCGATGCTGCCGCACCAGTGCTTCGGCCTGCTTGCGCGGCATCGCGTCGCGCATCATGACATGGACGGCGCGGCGCCCCTGGTATTCGATGGCCGCCGAAACGCCGTCGACGGGCAATGGCGTGCCATCGCAGCGATTGATCTCGACTTCAGCAATGGGGTTCACCGCTCCCAGCTTCAGGGCACGCGTGATTCGCCCTCGCAGCAGCGGGTGCGACCGCGTGCTGGTCAGGGACCAGACATCCCGGCCAAGCAATTCCTGTTCGGAGGACGCCCGAAACAGTCGGACACTGGCCGGGTTGGCCATGATGACACGCTGCTCGAAAAAGATCAGGATGGCATCGGGTGCCGATTCAACGACGGTGCGGTAACGCGCTTCGCTCTCCTGCAATGCCAGTTCGGCCTGCTTGCGGGCGGTGATATCCAGTAGCGTGCCGGCGATCCGGATCGGCTGTCCCTGCGCATCGGTGCTGAAGACCCGCCCGCGGTCATGCAGCCACACCCAGCTGCCATCCCTGTGACGCAGACGGTACTCGATATCGACATGTCGCAAGTCGCCTGTGACAATGCGGTCGTAGTGTGACTGTATGCGCGGCAGGTCTTCCAGGTTGACGCGATCCATCCAGGCCCTCACCGACATCTCGAGTTCCCCAGGAGCATACCCCAGCAGAGCCAGGTAACGGTCATTGACCTCGACGCGTCCGCTCGGCAGGTGCGCATCGTAGGTGCCCAGGCTGGCACCGACCAGCGCCAGTTCAAGCTTTTCATGGGCTTCAGACAGTTGTGCCTCGATGCGCCTGCGGTCGGTGATGTCCTCGAAACAGGCGAAGGCACCGACAAGCCTGTGCTCGACCCGCAACGGACAGGCATGAATCCGGAGCCAGCGCCGTTCTCTTCTCGCCCGGCTCGTTACGCCCATGATGAAATCCCTGACCGGCGCCCCGGTTTCCAGGCACATCATCGCCGGGTGCTGCTTGCCGGGAAATGGACCGCCATCTGCGCTTACTGCCCGCCAGTCCGGATCCATGGCGGTCTCTCCGGTGATCTCGGCAAGACTCAGCCCGAGAATCTCCGGCGCCGAAGCGTTTGCAGCAACGACGCGGCCAGCAGGGTCATAGACGACAACCCCCTCCAGAAGGGAATCGAACAAGGCCGTGAGCATGGCTTGATCCAGCAAGTACGCAGTATCGGGCGAGCTTTTCACGAGGATGGACGGGTCGGCTGATGAGCGCGAATTATGAGGGCATGTCGGCCCCCTACACTACCGTAGCGACACGTAAGCCCGCGGCAAACCAGCAACGCCCGCAGGCAACGGCGTGGCACCGCAGCGGACGCGCCCTCGTTGCGGGTGAGTCAGCAGCTTGGCCCACCGTTGACCTGGAGCGTCCGTGGCCGTAGCCGATCCCGAAGCGGTGCATCGGGCCGGCCGAGTGCGCTTGCATGGTGCAGCGTTGGGACGGGCGCAGCGCGAAAAGGGCTGTGGCGCCTCGCTGCCGTGCCTGGCATGGGTCCTGCTTTTGGTTCCATGTAGCCACTGATCCGTCGCCACCTTGCCCCCGATCCGCCAGGAGCCCACGCACATGGACAACCCCTTTGACGCTGAAGCGAGACTGCACGCCGGCTGCACCTGCGGCCATCACGGCAGCCAGGCCGAACACGAAGCCGCCGCACCTGCGGAAGAGGCTCTCAACCGCCGCGTCATCGAGACCTCCGTGATGCGCGCCCTGTTTCCGCGCGACAACGAGCGCCGCAAGTTCCTGCACAGCGTCGGCGCCTCGACGGCCTGGGCCGCGATCTCTTCCGTCATCCCGTTCGGCGCCCTCGAAGCGATGGCCCAGGACAAGGGTTCACTGGAAAAGAAGGACCTCAGGATCGGCTTCATTCCCATCACCTGCGCCAGTCCGCTGATCATGGCAGACCCGCTGGGCTTCTACAAGGAACAGGGCCTCAATGCCTCGGTCATCAAGACCGCTGGCTGGGCCTTGATTCGCGACAAGGTCATCAACAAGGAGTACGACGCCTCGCACATGCTGGCGCCCATGCCCTTGGCGATGTCGATGGGCGTCGGCTCGGCGGCCGTGCCGATCAGCGTGGCGACCATCCAGAACATCAACGGCCAGGCCATCACCCTGCACGTCAAGCACAAGGACAAGCGCGACCCGAGAATGTGGAAAGGCTTCAAATTCGCCGTACCCTTCGAGTATTCGATGCACAACTTCCTGCTGCGCTATTTCGTCGCGGAGCACGGCCTTGATCCCGACAGGGATATCCAGATCCGCGTCGTGCCGCCGCCCGAGATGGTCGCCAACCTTCGCGCCGGCAACCTCGACGGCTACCTCGGGCCCGACCCGTTCAATCAGCGAGCCGTCTATGACGAGGTCGGCTTCATCCACATCCTGTCCAAGGACATCTGGGACGGCCACCCTTGTTGCTCCTTTGGCGCACCTGCGGCGTTCGTCAGGGAAAATCCGAACACGTTCGCCGCGCTTTACCGTGCCGTGCTGACGGCCGCAGCGATGGCCAACGACCCCAAGCGCCGGCCGCTCATGGCCGAGGTGCTGTCGCCGCCGAATTACCTCAACCAGCCGAAGACGGTACTGGAGCAAGTGCTGACGGGAAAGTTCGCGGACGGTCTCGGTGGCGTGAAAAACGTGCCCGATCGCGCCGGTTTCGATCCCTTCCCGTGGTATTCGATGGCGGTGTGGATCCTGACGCAGATGAAACGCTGGGGCTACATCAAGGGTGACGTGCGCTACAGGGACATCGCCGAAAAGGTCTACCTGCTGACCGACGCCAGGACGCACATGGCCGAACTGGGCCTGACCGCGCCGAAGGAGTCCTACAAGAGGTTCAAGGTCATGGGCAAGGAGTTCGACCCGGCCAAGCCCGAACCCTACGTTGACAGCTTCGTCGTCAAGCGTGTTTAAGGAATCCTCGATGCGCAGCGAAACCCTCAAGGCCGCCTTCATCTCCCTCCTGCTGTTCGCAGTCTTCATCGGCGCGTGGCACATGGCCACCCTGCCGAAGGTATCCGCGGCACAGGCAGGGGCCAACGCCGAATATGCCGCCTTGATGGGCAAGGGCGCGGAGAGGTCCGGTGGCTTCCCGCCGCCGGCTGAGGTCGGCGCCGCCTTCATCACCCACCTATCCAACCCGTTCTACGACCGCGGCCCCAACGACAAGGGGGTCGGCATCCAGCTCGGGCATTCTCTGGTGCGGGTGGCACTGGGCTTTCTGCTCGCCGTGCTGGTGGCCGTACCGTTCGGCTTTGCGATCGGCATGTCGCCACTGCTCCTGAAGGCCTTCGATCCCTTCATCCAGGTACTCAAACCGATCTCGCCGCTGGCGTGGATGCCGTTGGCCCTGTATACGCTGAAGGACTCCTCGATCTCCGGCATCTTCGTCATTTTCATCTGCTCGGTATGGCCGATGCTGATCAACACCGCCTTCGGCGTGGCTGCGGTGCGCCGCGACTGGATCAACGTCGCCCGCACGCTGGAAGTGAATCCGCCGCGCAAGGTCTTCCTCGTGATTCTGCCGGCTGCCGCTCCGACCATCCTCACCGGCATGCGCATCTCAATGGGCATCGCCTGGCTGGTCATCGTCGCCGCCGAGATGCTGGTCGGCGGCACCGGCATCGGCTACTTCGTCTGGAACGAGTGGAACAACCTCGCCCTGCCCAACGTCATCTTCGCCATCGCGCTGATCGGCCTCGTCGGCATGCTGCTGGACATGATCTTCCGCCGGCTGCAAGAGCTGGTGACCTACCGGGAATAGGGAAGGGGCACGCGATGAGTTCTCCTTTCCTGTCCATCGAGGCCTTGTCCCGGGTCTTCCCCGGCACCGCCGGGAAACCCAACCCGCCGGTGTTCGAGGACATCCACTTCCAGATCGACAGGGGCGAGTTCGTCTGCATCGTCGGTCACTCCGGCTGTGGCAAGACCACCATCCTCAACGTGCTGGCAGGCCTGGACGAAGCCACGCAGGGCTACGTTTTCATGGCCGGCCGTGAAGTCAGCGGGCCGAGCCTCGAACGGGGCGTGGTGTTTCAGGGCCACGCACTGATGCCCTGGATGACCGTCCTCGGCAACGTCGCCTTCGCCGTCAAGTCGAAGTGGCCGGACTGGGGCAAGGACAGGGTCACCGCCCACTGCACCAAGTACCTGGAGATGGTCGGCCTCGGCTGCGCCTTGCAGAAACGGCCGGCGGAACTGTCCGGCGGCATGAAGCAGCGCGTCGGCATCGCCCGTGCCTTTGCCATCGAACCCAAGATGCTGCTGCTCGACGAACCCTTCGGCGCGCTCGACGCGCTGACGCGGGGCACCATCCAGGACGAACTGCTGAAGATCGTGCAGGCCGCGCAGCAGACGGTGTTCATGATCACGCACGATGTCGACGAAGCCATCCTGCTCGCCGACAGGATATTGATGATGAGCAATGGCCCCTACGCCAAGATCGCCGAGATTGTCGAGGTCACCATGTCCCGTGACCGCAAGCGCACCACCATGCACCACGACCCGCAGTTCTACCGCATCCGTAACCACCTTGTTGACTTCCTCGTCAATCGCTCGACCAGCTATTCGGGCGCCGACGTCAGCCACGACGCGAAAAATCCGCCCGTAGTGCGGCCGGGACTCGTAGACGACAGGCAGAGGGCACCTTCACGACCCCTGCATGCCGTCAATCAATCACCCTCAACCCAAACGAACAGGAGGCTGCAATGAACCGCAATGACGTGACCGAAATGATCGTCGGCGCCAAGATCCAGAAAGGCATCAAGTGGAGCGACGTGGCCAGCAAGCTCGGACTGTCCAAGGAATGGGTGACGGCCGGTTGCCTCGGCCAGATGACCTTCGACAAGAACCAGGCGACCACCATCGGCCAGATCTTCAGCCTGCCTTCCGAGGCGGTGGCCCTGCTGCAGGTGGTGCCCTGCAAGGGCTCGCTGCCGACCGCCGTGCCCACCGATCCGCTGATTTACCGCTTCTATGAGCTGATCAGCGTCTATGGCACGACCCTCAAGGAACTGATCCACGAAGAGTTCGGGGATGGCATCATGTCAGCGATCGACTTCAAGATGGACCTGCAGCGCGAGCCCAACGCGGCCGGTGACCGGGTGAATATCGTCATGTCCGGCAAGTTCCTGTCCTACAAGACGTACTGATCAGAGGTTGGCCTTGGGGCCGATGGATTTGCTATCCTCCGGGGCATGCCACGCTCCGCATCGGTCAGGAACCGCGGCGGGCGCTGTCACGCAAGTCCAATCCGCTGAGGAACTGCCATGAGAATCCTGCATACCATGCTGCGTGTCGGCGAGCTCGATCGATCGATCGCCTTCTACACCGAAGTCCTCGGGATGCGCGAGTTGCGCCGCCAGGACTATCCAGGCGGGCGCTTCACCCTTGCCTTCGTCGGCTACGGGCCCGAGTCGGACGGGGCCGTGCTCGAACTGACGCACAACTGGGATACCGCTTCGTACGAGATCGGCAACGGCTTTGGCCATGTCGCGATCGCAGTCGACGATGCCCATGCTGCCTGCGAGCGGATCCGGGCGCGTGGCGGCAAGGTCGTTCGCGAGGCGGGGCCGATGAAGCACGGTACGACGGTGATCGCCTTCGTCGAGGATCCCGATGGCTACCGTATCGAGCTGATCCAGAAAAAGGGCTGAGGCGGTGGGCTTCCCGGCCTTCTTCGCACAGGTGCCGTCGATCGTCCTGCGCGATCGCCTTGCCGACTTCCTCGGCGCCGCTGCCGGCGGGCTGATCGAGTACGGCTATGCCGACGCCGTCCGCCTTGCCGGTCACTCGTGCCCGACCGTGGCCGGCAGCTACCTGCTGAGCCATCGCGCCCTGCGCGCCCTCCACGGCGACGAGACACCACTGCGTGGCGAGATCGCCGTCGACTTCCGCGAGGCGGCCGAGACCGGCGTCAGCGGCGTCATGGCGGCGGTCGTCGGACTGCTCACCGGCGCTGCCGGAGCCGGTGGCTTCAAGGGGCTGGCTGGCCAGTTCGTGCGCCGCGACCTGTTGCGTTTCGGGCAGCAGCTGCCAGGCGATATCCGCTTCCGACGCCTCGACAATGGGCAGAGCATCACGGCAACGCTGCAACTCGCGCAGGTCCCCGCCGACCCCCGTCTGCCATCGCTGCTGCAAGGACTGCTTGCCGGCGACGACGATCCGGAGAGCCGCAGCCTGTTCGCCAGCCTGTGGCAGGATCGGGTACGCCGCATGCTCCTCGATCATTTCGACGATCCGCGACTGGTGGTTCTGGCATAGGGGGGAGTTTTCCTGCAGAATCACGCTCCGGGGGATTCGCCACCGGCGCCCGGCCAGCCCCGGCAGCCACGTCGCAGACTGCCTGCCGCCGTTTCGGACCACGACGCTCGCCGACCACTCTCGTTCGCAACCGGATTCCGACTGAAGTGACCCACCGCCACCCTGCATCCCTCGCTCGTCTCCTGCCCAGACTGCTGGCGCTGTTCTTCTTCCTCTGCGGCAACCAGATGGCAGCACATGCCGGCCTCGCAATCGCGCTCAACTCGGCCGATGGAACGCTCAGCCTGATCGACACCGACAGCTACAAGGTCACTGGCAAGGTCAACGTCTGCAAGGAGCCGCATCACCTGATGCCCACTCCCGACGACAAATCGCTGATCGTCGCCTGCGCGGCATCCAACCAGCTCGTCTTCTACGACCCGCTGACCGGCCAGGAGCAAAGACGCATACGTGACATCTCGGACCCCTACCAGATCGGCTTCTCGCCGAACCGCAAGTGGTTCGTCGCCACCTCGCTGCGCCTCGATCGCGTCGACCTCTACGACGCTGCCGACTTCCGCCTGCTTGCCCGCCTGCCGGCACCGAAGACGCCCTCGCACATGGCGTTCGACGATGCCAGCCAGTTCGTTTTCATCACCCTGCAGGACTCGAACGAGTTGATGGCGATCAGCCTGCCGACGCAGAAGATCGCCTGGGTGATGCCGGTGGCGGCGACGCCGGCGGGAATCGTCATGGCGCCGGGCAATCGCCACCTGCTGGTCGCCAGCATGGGCGAAGGGGTGGTCGAGGTGATCGAATGGCGGGCGCGCAAGAGCGTACGGCAGATCGCCACCGCGAAGGCGGCGCACAACCTGCAGCCGAAGGGCGATGGCCGCCATTTCTACGTCTCGAACCGGACGATCGACGGCAGCATCTCGCTGCTCGACACGCAGACGATGAGCGTCGTCGAACAATACGACGTCCCCGGCGGCCCCGACGACATGATGGTCCGCGCCGACGGCAAGGAGCTGTGGACCACCGCGCGCTTCGCGCGCAGGGTGCAGGTCGTCGACCTGGTGAGCAAGCAGCTGAAGCTGTCGATTCCGGTCGGCAGTTCGCCGCACGGGGTCTTCTTCCTCAACCACGCCGGGCTCCGGTGAGGATGGCACGCTTTCATCCCGCACTCGCTCTGGCGCTCGGGCTGGCGACGGCAGGCGCGGATGCCGCCGGAGCCGCCACGCCACAGTCGGGCTGCAAGGGGACGCTCTATCTCACCTTCGACACCGGCAACATGCGCCACGCCGAACTGATCGCCGACACCCTGGCACGACACGGCGTCAAGGCGACGTTCTTCCTCGCGCAGGAAAGGACCACTCGCGGCGACAGCGCCCTCGACGCCAGTTGGGCCCCCTACTGGCGTGCCCGCGTCGCCGAAGGCCACGCCTTTGGCAGCCACACCTGGCGCCACGGCAGTTTTCGTGGCGACAGCGGCACGCTGGTGCGCTACCGGCTGCAGGATGGCAGCAGCGAAACGATGGACGCCGCCGCCATCTGCGCCGAGCTGCAGCGACCCGACACCCGCTTCCAGGAACTGACCGGCCGCGGCCTCGACCCGCTTTGGCGGGCTCCTGGTGGCCGCACGACGCCGAACACGCTGGCGGCGGCACAGTCCTGCGGCTACCGACATGTCGGCTGGGCGGCAGCCGGCTTCCTCGGCGACGAGCTGCCGTCTGAGACCTACCCCAATTCGATGCTGCTGCAGCGAGCGCTCGAGCGCCTCCGCCATGGCGACATCGTCATGGCCCATCTCGGCATCTGGTCGCGCAAGGACCCCTTCGCGCCGATGTTCGAGCCGCTGATCGCCGGCCTCAAGGCGAAGGGCTTCTGTTTTTCCACCCGGCGCGGGCAGACATGATCGACACAATGACCGAGGCCTTCGTCTTCCTGCAGGGCTGGTTGCTCGATCATGTGGTGCAACCGCCGCTGTTCGCGCTCGGCATGGGCAGCCACCTCGAAATGGCTTTCGACGGCATCCAGTTCTTCCTCGCCGGGGTGTTGCAGATCGGCTTCGCCTACCTGCTGCTGCGACCGCTCGAAGCCTGGCGGCCGGTCGAGGTCTGGCCGGATCGCCGGGCAGTCCGCGTCGATATCCTCTACTCGCTGCTCGACCGGCTGGGTATCGTTCCGCTGGCGGTGTTCGCACTGCTGGCACCGCTCTTCGCAGTCATCGATGGCTGGTTGCGCCTGCACGACATCATCCCGCCGCAACTCGAGGACCTGTTCCCCGGCCTCGACACGAGGCCGCTGCTCGCCTTTCTCGTCTACCTGCTGCTCCTCGATTTCGCCGAATACTGGCGCCACCGGCTGTCGCACATCCTGCGCTGGTGGTGGGCACTGCACGCCATCCACCACAGCCAGCGGCGGATGACCCTGTGGACCGACAGCCGCAACCATCTGCTCGAGGATCTGATCGGCGGCTTCTGGTTCGCCAGCATCGCCCTGCTCATTGGCGTACCGCCGGGGCAGTTCATCGGCCTGCTGCTCGTCGTCAAGACGGTGGAGAACCTCGCCCACGTCAATGCCCGCCTCTCGTTCGGGCGCTTCGGCGAAAGGCTGCTGGTCAGCCCGCGCTACCACCGCTGGCACCATGCGCTGCACCTGCCGGCGGGTCGTCGGTACCGCCACGGATGCAATTTCGCCGTTCTGCTGCCGGTCTGGGACCAGATCTTCGGCACCCAGTACCACGAGCAGGAACTGCCGCCCTGCGGCCTCGCCGGCGGCCCGCTGCCACCTGAGGCCGAGCGCAGCGGCTTCTGGCGACAGCAATGGGAGGGGCTGCAAGCCTTCGCCGCCGCCTTGCGACCACGCGGCCACAACGCGGACGAGCGACAGACGGAAGGCTCGCATGCTGGCTGACGCGCGCGCCTTCGCGTTGCGCGCGCACGACGGCCAGATGTACGGCGAGCGCCCGTACTCCTGGCACCTCGAAGCAGTCGCCGAACTGCTCGCTCCGTACGGTGCGCAGGCGCAGGTCATCGCTTATCTGCACGACATCGTCGAGGACACGGCAGTCAGTGACGACGACGTCAACGCCCGTTTCGGGCCCTTCGTCGGCGAATGCGTCGGCCTGCTGACCGACGCCCCGGGCGCCACCCGTGCCGAGCGCAAGGCGCAGACCTACGCCCGGCTGGCGGCGGTCAGTGGCCCGGCGGAACTGGCACTGGTGGTCAAGGCAGCCGACCGCCTGGCCAACGTCAGGAGCTGTGTCGCCGATCGCCGGCAGCGTCTCTGGGAGATCTACCGCCACGAGCATCGTGCCTTCCGTGCCGCGGCGTACCGCCCCGGCCTCTGCGAACCATTGTGGTGCGAACTCGACGGGCTGCTGGCGCCGGATGACATCCCGGCGGCGACCGATGGCTGATTCCCGCGCCCGGCCGCACACGCGGCTGCCCGCGCCGCGCGCCACCGCCACGCCAAGCGGGGCGAACGCAAAGCCGATGGACCGATGCGCCAGGCAGCGGGACCGATGACGGCGCGCGTACGGCGCGCAGTGATCGCCGTCTGCCTGTTGCTCGCTGCGTGCGTGCCCGGGCCCGACAAGGCAGCTGAACTGACTCGCGTGTCGATGCAGGAGTATTTTCGCTACGACCCGCAGTTCAGGGGTCAGGGCGTCGAGGTCCTCGCCGTCCGCATCACCGGCGGGCAGGAACGGCAACTCGCAGCCGTGGCGACGATCCGCCACGCGGGCAAGAGCCACGAGGTGCCGGTGATCATCGTCCTCGACGGCGTCAATCTGGCATGGTTTGCCCAACCGGGCGGGCTCGCCTTCCTCGCCAGTCCGCGCCCCGACGGAGTCCAGCAAGGCTCGAAATAGATGTTCGCTGCTGGCACTTGCCGGCTGTCGTCCACAGCGGCAGCGGCATCCCCATACGCAGACACCCCCCGTGCGCTCCTTCGCGAGGTCCTCCGGCGACCGATCGCCGACAGGGCGACCGCGGCGGCGGTGCCCGTACTGCCCCAGTGGGCTGGCGCTGGAGGCAGACCTCAGGAACGGCAAGCTGCCATCAAACATACTCGAGGCATATGCTTTCGGGCTGAGGATGGGCTGAACTGGGCAGGAATTCCGCGGCGCTGGCTTTTCCCCGCCCAAAGTGCTAGGGTAATCCGCGATGGGTTCGGATCGTCCCGGCGGGCCTGTCGCCGACGCGGACACGTGCTTCGTCTCGCTTCTCTTTCCCATCGGAGGCAGATCCATGCGTTTTCCGACCCATTCATCCGCACGCCATTGTCCGCCGGGCATCATTGTCCTGGCCGTGCTGCTGTCGGCGGCCTGCGGCCGACCGGACCCGTCATCGCCCGCTGCCACCGCGAGTTCAGCACCGCAACCGGCAACTGCCGATGAGGTGCGGCACTTCAGCGGCGACTGGACCACGACCGGAACGAGGCAGGTTCTCGACCTCGGTCCGGGCCACCAGGCGGGCATCTTCTCACTCAGCGGCACGATGTTTCTGCAGGGCAAACAGCGGGTGAACCCGGCGTTCCAGGCCCAGGCCATCGGTCTCTCGGACACCACTACCGGTACCCAAGGGCGAAGTGTGTGGACCGACACGCGTGGCGACAGGATCTTCAGCGAACTGAGTGGCGATGTGATTGGCCCCGGCAAGCTCATCGAAGGCAGGTTCACCGGTGGCACCGGCCGCTACAGCGGCATCACCGGCGAATACCGCTTCAAGTGGCAGCGCATGGGTGCCATCGAGGGTGAGGAGTTGACCGGACGTGTCGTCGACCTGAGTGGCTGGGTGCGCTTCGGCCAGCCACCTGCTGCCACTCCCGCCACGGCAGGAGGCCAGAAATGAGCACGCCCACCGTTGGTACCGGAAGAATCCTCAAACTGGCATGCCTGCTGGGCCTCTTCTTCGGCCTCTGGTTCGCACCGATCCCCGAGGGCCTGACCCGCGAGTCCTGGCATCTCTTTGCGATCTTCGCATCGGCGATCTTCGCGGTGGTGCTCAATATCTTCCCGCTGTTCACTTCCGCGCTGCTCGCCTGTGCGATCGTGGTCCTGACCAACACCCTGACCCCGGCCAAGGCCTTTGGCGCCTTCGCCAACCCCGTCGTCCTCCTGGTGGTGACCGCTTTCCTGGTCTCGCAGTCGGTCGTCAAGAGCGGACTCGGCAAGCGGATCAGCCTGTACGTGATCTCGTTCTTCGGCAGATCGACGCTCGGTCTGGCGTACAGCATCTTCATCACCGACACGCTGATCGCGCCCGGCTTTCCGAGCAACACGGCACGCGGCGGCGTGCTCTTTCCGGTCATCCTCGCCCTGGCACAGAACAGCGGCTCGACACCCGACGACGACGAGAAGCGGCGCCTCGGCGGCTACCTGATGTTCTGCGGCATGGCCAGTCTCGCCATCACCTCGGCGCTCTGGTTCACGGCCACGTCGGGCAATCCGGTCGGAGCCGGACTGGCCGCCGAGAAAGGAATGACGATCACTTTCGGCTCGTGGCTGCTCGCCTCATGCGTCCCATGCCTGGTGGTGATCGCCCTGCTGCCGCTGCTGCTCTACCGTCTCCATCCACCGGGGATCACCGACACCCCCGAGGCGCCGGACAACGCCCGCAGGGAATTGAGCAAGATGGGACCGATGTCGCGCCACGAGTGGATCACGGCAGTGACCTTCTCCGTCATGGTCACCGGCTGGATACTCGCCGCCCCCTACGGACTCAACCTGACGGCCATTGCCATGGCGGGTCTCGCGACGCTGATGATCACCGGCGTCCTGACGGTCGACGACATGAGCCAGCAAGGCGGCACGCTGGTCACGTTCATCTGGCTGGCCGTGCTCTTCGGCATGAGCGGACAGCTCAACGAGATGGGCTTCATGGGCTATGTCGGCGAGCGCCTGGCCGTCGGCCTCGAGGGCCTCTCCTGGCCGGCCGCCTACGTCGCCCTGGTGGTGATGTACGTCCTCCTCCACTTCGGCTTCGTCAGCCAGAACGCCCAGGTACTGGCGCTGCTCGGCGTGTTTCTCGATGTCGGAGTCAAGTCGGGAGTTCCCGTCCCCCTCATGGCCTACGCGTTGCTGTTCGCCAGCAGCTACTTCTCGGTGATCACGCCACAGGGCGGCAGCCAGAACATCATCTTCGTCGCCAGCGGCTACCTCAGGCAGGGAGAGCTCTACCGCCTGGGGCTGCTGACGACGCTCTTCTGCACCGTGGTGTTCCTGGTCATCGGTACACCCTGGATCCTCTGGGTGGGTTGATCCGGGGTGAGCTTCGAACTCAACCTGCGCGAAATCGACTGGCGCCGGGCGCAGCCGCGCTGCATCGATTGCTGGTCGCGGGTGGCCATGAAATCCGCCGCGGACCGCGCCCGTCTGCCGACCCACCTGGGCCTTTTATGCATGCAAGGGAGACCGATGCCATGTTCCGGAATTCACTGACCCACCCGCAGCGCTTCGCCATTGCGGCAACGCTCGTCGCCGCCCTCATCTCGTCACCGGCGCTGGCGCAGCAACTCAGCGGGACGCTGCAGAAGATCAAGGAAAGCGGCGTCATCGCACTGGGACATCGTGCATCGTCGGTACCGTTCTCGTACTACGACGACCGGCAACAGGTCATCGGCTACTCACAGGAGATGATGCTCAGGGTGGTCGACGCGATCAAGGCCGAACTGAAACTCGACAGACTCGACATCAAGCTGATCCCGGTCACATCGGCCAATCGCATGACGCTCGTGGCCAACGGGACGGTCGACCTCGAGTGCGGTTCCACGACCAACACCACCGAACGGCAGAAGCAGGTCAGCTTCTCGAACAGCATCTTCGTCTCCGGCACGCGCCTATTGACCCGAGCCAACGCCCGCATCAAGGATTTCCCCGACCTGGCGGGCAAGGATGTCGTGACCACTGCCGGCACCACCTCCGAGCGCCTGCTGCGCCGGATGAACGAATTGAGCCTGATGAAGATGAACATCATCAGTGCGAAGGATCACGGCGAAGCATTCCTGATCCTGGAGAGCGGCCGCGCTGCGGCTTTCGTCATGGATGAAGTGTTGCTCTACGGCGAAATGGCGAAAGCCAGGAACCCCGGCGAGTGGGCCGTGGTCGGTTTGACGCAGTCGTACGAGGCCTATGGCTGCATGATGCGCAAGGATGATCCCGCCTTCAAGAAGGTCGTCGATGCCGCCCTCGCCAGGGTGATGACCTCGGGCGAGGCAGAGAGGATCTTCAGCAGGTGGTTCCAGCAACCGATCCCGCCAAACGGTCTGAACCTCAACTTCGCGATGTCGTATGCCCTCAGGAAACTGTACCAGTCGCCCAACGACAAGGCTTACGAGTAGCGCTCACCCGACGCGAGACGAGACGCTCCGACCGCAGCGCGGGCAAGCGCCGGTGCCGGCGGCTGCCCGCGCAGTGCCCCGGGGACCAGTGGTGGGGTTCCAGACGTGGCGCCGGGAGCGTGCCCGGCAAAGAGAAGGATCAGCGGTAGACGATCACCGGCACGCGTGAGTGCGACAACACCTTCTGCGTCACGCTGCCGAGGAGCAGCTTCCTGATCTCGCTGCGCCCGCGCGAGGCGATGAAGATCGCGTCGCAGTGCTTCTTCTTCGCGGCATCGGTGATTCCTTCGTGCGTGATCGCCGGCTTGGTGATCACCCCGACATACTCGACGTTGGCCTCGCGGGCAGCCTCAGCGATCTCCTCGAGATACTTCTCGCCGGTGACGCGCGCCAGCCGGTCGAGCTTGGCGAGCACGTTCCTGTCGATCGCCTCGCCGTCGCCGAAAGCGGCGGGCTGCAAGAAGGGCATGGCGTAGTAACCGGTGACCTTCGCCCCCAACGACTGCGCCAGCTTGACGCCAGCCTTGATCGCCTTCCGCGAAACGGCCGAGCCATCGGTCGGAATGAGGATGTTCTTGAACATACCGCTTGCTCCCGATGAAACGTCCCCTGGCAAGGGCACATGCCCGTACCGCTCGTCCGGGGCGAGACAGGGGTTCGGGCTGCAGGTGCCACGTCTTCGGCCAGTGCCTGGTGCACGGCGGCCGTGGCCGGTGCCGCCCAAGCCGCCACCTCGCCGGCCCATCATGCCCGCCCGGCCTGCCGTGATCCGGGAAAACGAGGCGCAGCGACACCGGGCAGTATAGGCCGGCTCCGTAAACCACGTCAATCGCGGACACTCGGCGCGCCGTCACGGCAAGCGCAGGCGACGGCGACGGCGGCTGCGGGGCCAACCCGGGTCGCGCACGCCGGCATGAAGCGCGCGCCTGCGGTACAATTGCGCGGTCTCGCCAGACGAATGGTGTCGCCTGCCGCAGCACCGGTGCCAATGCAGCTGGCCGCCGCTCCGCGTCGCCACCGCGTCCCTCGACGCCGCCCCGGTGCCCGTCCGGGGGCCTGCGGCGATTCCTTCTTGTCTGACTTTCGCGCATTCGATCTTGCAGAGGTTCCTTCGTGCTCATCGCCAACAACATCACCATGCAGTTCGGGGCGCGCCCCCTCTTCGAGAACGTCTCGCTCAAGTTCGGCGAGGGCTATCGTTACGGACTGATTGGCGCCAATGGCTCGGGCAAGTCGACCTTGATGAAGATTCTCGCTCGCGAGCTCGAACCCACTGCCGGCAACGTCACGAAGGACGTCCACGAGCGCATGGCCTACCTGCGCCAGGACCAGTTCTCCTTCGAGGAGCAGCGGGTGATCGACGTCGTCATGATGGGACATGAGGAAATGTGGGCCTGCATGCTCGAGAAGGACGCCATCTACGCCAACCCCGACGCCAGCGAGGCGGACTACATGCACGCCGCCGACCTCGAGGCCCGCTTTGCCGAGTATGGCGGCTACAGCGCCGAGTCGCGCGCCGGCGAGTTGCTGCTCGGCGTCGGCATTCCGGCGGCGCAGCACTACGGCCCAATGAGCGACGTTGCTCCGGGCTGGAAGCTGCGCGTCCTGCTGATCCAGGCGCTGTTCGCCGACCCGGACATCCTGCTCCTCGACGAACCGACGAACAACCTCGACATCGGCACCATCCGCTGGCTGGAGAACGTGATCAACGACCGCAACAGCACGATGGTCATCATCTCGCACGATCGCCACTTCCTCAACCAGGTCTGCACGCACATGGCGGACCTCGATTACGGCAGGATCACCGTCTACCCCGGGAACTACGACGACTTCATGGAAGCGTCGACGCAGGCCCGGCAACGGCAGCAGAGTGCCAACGCCAAGGCCAAGGAGCGGATCGCCGAGTTGCAGAGCTTCGTCCGTCGCTTCTCGGCCAACGCCTCGAAGGCCAAGCAGGCCACCTCACGCCTGAAGCTGATCGACAAGCTGAAACCCGAGGACGTCAAGCCGTCTTCACGCCAATATCCTTGGATCCGCTTCGACTTCGACGAGAAGGAAAAGCTGCACCGACAGGCGGTCGAGATTCAGAACCTCGGCTTCGCCTATCACGGTGCCGCGCGGCCACTCTTCAGCAAGCTCGACCTGACGCTAAACGGCGGCGAGCGCCTGGCGATCATCGGTGAGAACGGCGTCGGCAAGACGACGCTGCTCAAGCTGCTGATGGGCGAGTTGCAGGCGCAGCGCGGCACCATCAAGTGGGCCGAAAAGGCGCGCCCTGGCTACTGCGCGCAGGACCACGCGCTCGACTTCGACAGCGATCTCAGCCTGACCGAGTGGATCGCCGGCTACGCGCGAGGCAGCGCCGAAGACGGCGACGACCTGGCGACGCTGATCCGCGGCACGCTCGGCCGGCTGCTGTTCTCGGGCAACGAGGTGCACAAGCCGGTGCGCGTCATCTCGGGCGGCGAACAGGGGCGGATGATCTTCGGCAAGCTGATGCTGCAGCGGCCGAACGTGCTGGTCATGGACGAACCGACCAACCACCTCGACATGGAATCGATCGAGTCGCTCAACACCGCGCTCGAGAAGTTCAAGGGAACGCTGATCTTCGTCTCGCACGACCGCGAGTTCGTCTCGTCACTGGCCACGCGCTTGCTTGAAATCCGCCCCGATGGAACCTTGGTCAACTACCTGGGCAACTACGAAGACTACCTCGCCAGCCAGGGCATCGCCTGAAGCGACGTGCAGCGTGGCGGCGTTGGCTCAGGCGATGACGCCGCCGCCGAGACAGACGCGGCTCTCGTACACCACGACCGACTGCCCCGGAGTCACCGCCCACTGCGCTTCGGCGAAGCGGATGCGGCAGGCGTCCGCTGCCACCCACTCGATCTCGCACGGCGCATCGGCCTGCCGGTAGCGCGTCTTCGCCGTATACACCCAGTGTGTGTGCGGCGCCTGGCCGGACACCCAGGAGAGGTCGCGCGCCGTCAGCTCGTCGCTGAACAACGCCGGGTGATCGTGGCCCTGGACGACGTGCAGGACGTTGTTGACGATGTCCTTGCCGGCGACGAACCAGGCGTCGTGGTCGCCGCTCGCGCCACCCTTGCCGCCCTTGACGCCGCCGATGTGCAGCCCCTTGCGCTGGCCGATGGTGTGGTAGGCAACGCCGTCGTGCTCACCGAGCACGCGGTCGTCGTCGAGGCAGCGAATCTCGCCCTGCTGCGGCGGCAGGTAGCGCATCAGGAACTCCTTGAAGGGTCGCTCGCCGATGAAGCAGATACCGGTCGAATCCTTCTTCAGCGCTACATGCAGGCCGGCATCGGCGGCAATTCGGCGGACGTCACGCTTGTACAGTCCGGCGAGCGGGAACAACGTCGTCGCCAGTTGCTCCTGTTGCAGCCTATGCAGGAAATAGCTCTGGTCCTTGGTGCCATCCTCGGCCTTGAGCAACTGCCACGCGCCTTGGAACTCGCGCACGCCGGCATAGTGGCCGGTGGCGATGCGGTCGGCACCGATTCGCTCCGCGTGCTCGAGAAAGGCCCTGAACTTGATCTCTGAATTGCACAGGACATCCGGGTTCGGTGTCCGCCCCGCCTCGTACTCGCGCAGGAAATGGGCGAAGACGCGCTCGCGGTACTCGGCGGCGAAGTTCAGCACCTCGACGTCGATCCCGAGCGTGTCGGCGATACTCATGACGTCGATCAGGTCCTGGCGCGACGCGCAATGCTCGTCGGTATCGTCGTCCTCCCAGTTTTTCATGAACAGGCCAACCACGCGCCATCCCTGCTCCTTGAGCAGCAGCGCGGCAACCGCCGAATCGACGCCGCCCGAGAGGCCGACGAGCACCGTTCTTCCTTTGTTCATTTCCCTGTCCCCGCAGCCATCATCATCTCACGGCCCAAAAGCCGGCATGCCGGCGATCAGCGAAGGCAGCGCACTCTCCACCTCACCGCCGCCGGCGAGCCATTCCGGCAACGACAGGACCACCGCCGGCTGGCCATTGTCGTGAAACCAACTGTCGACGACGTGCAGCTTCGCCGTCGCAGCGACGCCGTCCGGCGTCGGCGCCGCTGCCTTTTCCGCGATCTGCGCCGAGAAATGGGCAGCGAACAGGTAGCGCGTCCGCAGCACCGGTTCCCGAACCTCATGGAAGCGCAACCAGCGACGATCGTCGAGCATGCGCAGCAGCCGCGTCGTCGTCAGCGAATGATCGATGCAGTCCATTCGCCCATCGACCCCATCGTCGGCAACATTGCCGCCACGGTCGGCGGCGATCGCGCTCTGCTCACCCGCCCAGCCGAGCAGCCAACCGATCACCAGCGCCAACCGGTCGCGCTCGTCGGCGGCGTCGCCGGCGGCCGCGAGAAAGGCTCCAACCAGCGCCAGTTGCCGCTCGCTGTAGCGCACCTCCGCCTCCTCCACGCAGCCGTAGTTGTAGCAGACCCGCAGCGTCGCGTCGGCCACCGCCGTCTGCGCCGATGCCGCCAACAGCAGGACGATCAGCCAGCGCACGGAAAATGGCTCAGAAGCTGCAGTGGGTAACGCCTGCCGGACAGCCAGTCGTCGATGCAGCGCAGCACCAACGGACTGCGGTGCTGCGCCTGCCGCGCGCGGATTTCCTCCACCGTCAGCCAGTGTGCGGCGAGGATGCCGGCGTCGAGCTGCCGCAAGGGATCGTGGGCGACGATCTCGCCGGCAAAGGCAAAGCGCAGGTAGGCGAGATCGCCGGCGCCGGTCGGGTAAAGGTAGACGCCAAGCAGCGAATCCGGGCGCATCGTGTACGCCGTCTCCTCGAGCGTCTCGCGGACGGTAGCGTCGAGCAGCGACTCACCCCAGTCGAGGTGCCCTGCCGGCTGGTTGAAGCGGATGCCGTACTCGGTTTCCTCTTCGACGAGCAGGAAACGCCCGTCGCGTTCGAGTACCGCGGCGACGGTGACGTTCGGTTTCCAGATCATGGCTGCAGCCCTGCGGCGGTCGGCGAAGCCGCCATTTTAGCGCCAACGAGGGGGCGAAATCGGCTAGAATTTCCGCTTCAGGTTTAGCGGCTCGAGGGGAGAAGACGATGTCCATGGCGGATCGCGACGGCTTCATCTGGTACGATGGCAAGCTGGTTCCATGGCGCGACGCCACGACCCATGTGCTGACCCATACCCTGCATTATGGCATGGGCGTCTTCGAGGGCGTCCGCGCCTACAAGGCGGCCAGGGGCACGGCGATCTTCCGCCTCGCCGAGCATACCGAGCGGCTGTTCAACTCCGCCTACATCTTCCAGATGAAGATGCCCTACGATCGCGAGACCCTGCTCGAAGCGCAGAAGGAAGTCGTGCGCGCGAACGGCCTCGAGTCGTGCTACATCCGGCCGATCGTCTTCTACGGCTCGGAGGCGATGGGCATCGCCGCCACCGCGATCAGCACGCATGTCGCCATCGCCGCCTGGCCGTGGGGTGCCTACCTCGGTGCCGAGGGAATGGAGAAGGGAATCCGCGTCAAGACCTCGTCCTTCACCCGCCACCACGTGAATATCAACATGTGCCGCTCGAAATCGGTCGGCACCTACACCAACTCGATCCTCGCCCACCAGGAAGTCGCGCACGACGGTTACGACGAGGCACTGCTCCTCGATGTCGATGGTTATGTCGCCGAAGGTGCCGGCGAGAACGTATTCATCGCCAAGAAGGGAACGCTGTACACGCCGGATCTGACGTCCTGCCTCGAAGGAATCACGCGCGCCTCGGTCCTCGAGCTTGCCGCCGAACTCGACATCCCGGTGGTCGAGAAGCGCATCACGCGTGACGAGGTCTATTGCGCCGACGAGGCGTTCTTCACCGGCACTGCCGCCGAAGTGACGCCGATCCGCGAACTCGACAACCGCCAGATCGGTGCCGGCCACCGCGGGCCGATCACGACGAAAATCCAGAGCCTGTTCTTCGACTGCGTGAACGGCCGCGTGCCGGCGCACGAGAACTGGCTCGTCTACGTCCAAACGCCTTCTGCAAGGTGATCAAGAAGATGTCCCAGAACGACCAACAGAAGCCCATCGCGGTCACCGCCAACGACCTGCCGCTGCACTGCCCGACGAAGGACGCACCGCTCTGGGCCAGGCACCCGCGCGTCTTCCTCGACATCACCCACAGTGGCGAGGCCACCTGCCCGTACTGCAGCGCCCACTATGTGCTGCAGGGCGGGCTCCCGAAAGGCCACCACTGAGCCTCCGCTACCCGAACACGGGTAGCGCACACCGCACAGCCAGTGATGAAAGCCCTCGTCGTCGCCCCTTCGTGGATCGGTGACTCGGTACTGGCGCAGCCGCTGTTCACCCGGCTGCACGAGCGCACCCCTGGCCTGCAGCTCGATGCGCTGGCGCCGCGCTGGGTGGCAGCGGTCCTCGAGCGGATGCCCGAGATCAACCGCATCGTCGACAGCCCATTCGCGCATGGCGAACTGTCGCTGCGCACCCGCCACCGCATCGCCCGCGAACTGGCACGCGAGGGCTACCAGCGCGCCTATGTCCTGCCCAACTCGCTCAAGTCGGCCCTGATCCCGTTCTTCGCCGACATCCCCGAGCGTATCGGCTTCATCGGCGAAAGCCGCTACGGATTGATCAACCGCCGCCACACGCTGGACAAGAAGCTGCTGCCGCAGATGGCGGAGCGCTTCGCCCAGCTCGCCGAAGAGCCGGCAACGCCACTGCCTCGACCCGTGCCGCAACCGCGCCTGCGCACCAGCCCGGCGCAGCGCATCGAGACGCTGGCCGCGCTCGGCGTCAGCCTGCCGGCGAAACTCGCGGTCTTCTGTCCGGGTGCCGAATACGGGCCGGCAAAACGCTGGCCGGCGCGACACTTTGCCGCCCTGGCCGCCGCGCTGGCCCAGCGCGGTCATGCCGTCTGGCTGCTCGGGTCGGCCAAGGACAGGCCCGTCGGCGAAGAGATCCTCGAGCATGCCAGCCCCGGCAGCCTGCCGCTCAATCTGTGCGGTGCGACGACGCTGGCACAGGCGATCGACCTCCTCGGTGCCGCCTCGCTGGTCGTCTGCAACGATTCCGGCCTGATGCACGTGGCTGCCGCCCTCGGCCGCCGGGTCGTTGCCGTCTACGGCTCGTCATCACCCGACTTCACGCCGCCGCTGTCGGCAACGGCGACGATCATCAGCCTCAATCTCGCCTGCAGCCCCTGCTTCAAACGGCAGTGTCCGCTCGGCCATCTCGACTGCCTGCAGAAGCTCGAGCCCGAGCGCGTGCTCGCCGCCTGCCTTGGTGGAGTCGCCGCATGATCGTCATCTTTGCCACCCCCGAGGATGTCGAGGCGGCCTTCTACGAGGCCATCGCCCGCGCCGACCTGGGTGCTCTGATGAGCGTCTGGGCGGAAGACGAGGAAATCGTCTGCATTCACCCGACTGGCCAGCGCCTGGTCGGCGCCGACGCGATCCGTGACAGCTGGCGCGGCATCTTCGCCAACAATCCGCGCCTGTCGGTGCGACTGAGCCGCGGCGTCCGCTGGAACGGCATGCTGCTGTCGGTACACAGCGTCGTCGAGATGCTGTACATCGGCGACGACCGCAAACCGCACGGCCCGATGCTCGCCACCAACGTCTTCCAGCGTGGCGCCAGCGGCTGGCGGCTGCTGGCGCACCACTCGTCGACCGCGGCCGAGCGCGAAGCCGCCGAGGGCGATGGCAGCGGCGACCGCAACACGCCGCGGACGCTGCATTGATCCCGTATTGCGCGCCCGGTTGGCTGCCCGGCGGGCATTTGCAGACCCTCTATCCGCTGCTCATCCGCCCCGACCCGATACCCTACCAGCGGCAGCGCTGGGAGACCCCGGACGGCGACTTCATCGACCTCGACTGGCTGGTCACTGCGGGCGGCGTGACCGCGACGGAGGAGGCGCGATCGCTGCTGGTGGTCTTCCATGGTCTCGAAGGCAGTTCGAACAGTCACTACGTCCTGGCACTGCTGGCAGCTGCGGCGGCGATCGGCTGGGCCGCGGTAGCGGTCAACTTCCGCGGCTGTTCGGGTGAGAGCAATCGCCTGCCGCGCGCCTACCATTCGGGCGACAGCGACGAGATCGACTGGATCCTGCACCGTCTGCGGACCACTTTCCCGCAGCAGCAGCACTACGCGGCAGGCGTCTCGCTTGGCGGCAACGCGCTGCTCAAGTGGCTGGGCGAACGCGGGTCCGCTGCCGGCTGCTGCCTGCAGGCAGCGGCTGCGATCAGCGCACCGGTCGATCTCGCCGCCTGTGGTCATCATCTCGCGCATGGCGTCAATCGCGTCTACACCCGGCACTTCCTGCACAGCCTGAAGCGCAACGCGGCGGCCAAGCTGCGCCGCTACCCGGGGCTCTTCGACGAACGACGGATGCGCAGCGCCCGCAACCTGTACGAGTTCGACGATGTCGTCACGGCGCCGCTGCATGGTTTCGCCGGTGCCGACGACTACTGGCGACGGGCGTCGAGCAAGCCGTTGCTGGGCGGCATCCGGCTGCCGACACTGCTGCTCAACGCCGTCAACGATCCTTTCCTGCCGCCACGGGCGCTGCCTGCCGCCAACGAGGTCGCCGGCAGTGTCCGCATCGACTTCCCGCGCCAGGGCGGCCACGTCGGCTTCGTCACCGGCAATCCCCCGGGGCAGCTCGTCTGGCTGCCGCAACGAGTCCTGCACTATTTCCAGCATGAGGTTTGAGATGAACGCTCCCCTGCCGCAAGAGATCTTCAAGGCCTACGACATCCGCGGCATCGTCGGCCGCACGCTGACACCCGCCATCGTCAGCCGCATCGGCCATGGACTCGGTTCACTGGCGGTCGAACGCGGCCAGCGAGCGATCGCGGTCGGCCGTGACGGGCGCCTGTCGGGCCCGCAGCTGGCGGAGGCCTTGATGGCCGGCATCCGCATGGCCGGCATCGACACCATCGACGTCGGCTGCGTGCCGACACCGGTGGTCTACTTCGCGGCGCACGAACTCGGCTGCCAGAGTTGCGTCGCCGTCACCGGCAGCCACAACCCGCCCGACTACAACGGACTGAAGATGGTCGTCGCCGGCGAGACGCTGGCCGGCGAGACGATTCAGGGCATCCGGCAACGCGTCGACGCCAATCGCCTGCAGCACGGTTCCGGCCAGTCCAGCAGCGCCGACGTGCAGCCGGCGTACCTGGCGCGGATCGGCAGCGACGTCCGCCTGGCACGGCCGATGAAGATCGCCATCGACTGCGGCAACGGCGTCGCCGGTGGCATCGCGCCGCAGCTCTTCCGGGCCCTCGGTTGCGAACTCGTCGAACTGTTCTGCGCCGTCGACGGCAGCTTTCCGAACCACCATCCCGACCCGTCGAAGCCCGAAAACCTGCAGGATCTGATCGCGGCGCTGCGCGACAGCGGGGCCGAGATCGGCCTCGCCTTCGACGGTGACGGCGACCGTCTCGGCGTCGTCACCCGTGACGGCGAGATCATCTACCCGGACCGCCAGTTGATGCTCTTTGCCGCCGACGTCCTGCGCCGCTGTCCCGGGCAAGCGATCATCTACGACGTCAAGTGCAGCCGCCGGCTGGCGCCCTGGATCCGCGAGCACGGTGGCGAACCCTTGATGTGGAAGACCGGGCATGCGCTGGTCAAGGCCAAGCTGAAGGAGAGCGGATCGCCGCTGGCCGGCGAAATGAGTGGCCACATCTTCTTCAAGGAACGCTGGTTCGGCTTTGACGATGGTCTCTATGCCGGCGCCCGGCTGCTCGAGATCGTCTCGCAGGCAGCCGATGCCAGCGCCGTGCTGCGTGCCCTGCCCGACAGCAGCTCGACACCCGAACTCAACATCGGCATGGGCGAGGGTGAGCCCTTTGTGCTGATCGAGCAACTGCAGCGGCACGCCCGCTTCGTCGGCGCGCGCGAGATCATCACCATCGATGGCCTGCGCGTCGAGTATGCCGACGGTTTCGGCCTCGCCCGCCCGTCGAACACGACGCCGGTCGTCGTCCTGCGCTTCGAGGCCGACTCCGCCGCCGCGCTGGCGCGCATCCAGGCGGATTTCCGTCGCGTCTTCAACGAGGCCCGGCCCGACCTGCACCTGCCGTTCTGAGCGGCCGCCAGCGACCCGGCACAGCGCCCAGGAGGAGCCATCGTGATCACCGAGCAAGCCCTGCGGAAAGCCTTTCTCTTTCGCCAGCCGATCGTCAGCCGGCAGCAGGAACTCGCCGGTTACCAGCTGCTGCTGCGCAGTGCCGAACCCGACACCGACGAGCGTCAGCAGACGCTGAACACCGCCGCTCTCTGTGCTGCCTACCTCGAGCTGGGCATGCACAGCGCTCTCGGCAACACCTGCGCCTACCTCGGCATCACGCCGGACTTCCTGCAGCAGGAGGCGATCGAGCTGCTGCCGGCGGCCGGCGTCGTCCTTGAACTGCTGCTCGACCGCCCGCCGGACAAGGCGGTCCAGATCCGTTGCCGCTGCCTGCACGAACGCGGCTACACGCTGGCACTCGCCGACTACCGCGGCATCGATGATCGCAGCCGGCCGCTGCTGCCGATGGTCGATGTCATCAAGATCGACGCCGGCACGACGGACCAGCGCACGCTCGGCAACCTCGCCGGCTCGTTGCGCAACCTGCCGATCAAGCTGCTGGCGCAAGGGGTCGACAGCCGCGAGCTGATGGATCGTTGCCGCAACCTCGGCTTCACGCTCTTTCAGGGGCGCCATTTCGCGCAGGCCGAAATCGTCAGCGGCCGCCGCCTTTCAGCTTCGCAGGCGGCGCTGATCCGCCTGATCAACCTCGTCGGGCGCGATGTCGATGTGGCGCTGATCGAGGACGCGTTCAAGCACGAACCGGCGCTGACGCTCAATCTCCTGCGCATCGTCAACTCGGTCGGACACCGCGGCAACCGCCTGTCGCAGCCGGTGACCTCGCTGCGCCATGCGATCAACCTCTTCGGGCGGCGCCATCTGCAGCGCTGGCTGTCGCTGCTGCTGCTCGCGCCGGGCAGCGTTGCCAGCGACCCGGCAAACTCACCGCTGCTGCAGGTGGCTGCCCTGCGCGGACGCATGATGGAGCTGCTGATCACTGGCGACCCGTCGGGAGCGAACGGCAGGCTGGCCGACCTGGCTTTCATGACCGGCATCCTGTCGATGATGCCGGCAGCGCTAGGGCTGCCGATCGACGAGATCCTCGCGCAGATCGCCGTCGAGGACGAAGTGCGCACCGCGCTCTGTGAGCACGCCGGCCTCCTCGGGAGCATCCTCGCGCTGCTCGAGTGTTTCGACAACGACGACGCCAGTGGCTGCGACGCGCTGCTCGGCCAATTGCCGGGGCACCTGGATCGACAAGCGCTCAACACCTGCCTCAGCGTCGCACTGCGCTGGCTGAACGGCAACGGCGGGTAGACCCGCCGCGCGCAGCCTGGTGACCCGCCAGACGCGGTAAGACGAGGGAAAGGAAAGAGGTCGGGGAAAGTCCGGCTCGCAGGGCAACGAGAAAGCAGGGAGCACCGCTGCCGCTGCGGTCGATCGATTTCCGGCACGCCGCGCGCACGTTCATCCGCCGGGCGACGACGTTGGCTACGCCGCCAATGCTCCGGCCTGCCCTCGCGAAGACCTCGGCAGGCGCCACATTCCTGCCGCCCGACGGCGCCACATAGCGGTCGGCCAGCAGGTAGTCGATCGCAGACAGACCGGAAGTCCCCGGACACCCGAGCCAGCGGACCTGAACCGGCGCCGGCCGTCGGGCAACGATGCCCGTGCGAGCGTCGAGCGTGTGGCCGCCCGGATCAACGAAGATGCCGATCTCGAGTGCGCACAGCCTGCTTGCTGCCTCCTCGCCGGACAGCCGCGTGATGTCGAGGAATTTGTCGAGGGCCGTGCGCAATCGGCGATACGTGGCGTCACCGTTGAGCCGCGGACCGGAATGGACGGCGAAGCACTCGACGTTGCCGCGGCCATGCGCTTCGATCAGCTCGCCGATCTGCAAACCGACCGGATGCTCCCGCAAGTCGGCCGACAGGTAGGCGACCCGGGCAGGCTGGCAGGGACCTCAGCGCGGCACAAGCAACCGTCGCCTTGGCCGCGGCACGGGCGCGTCCGCGAAGGTGCTGGAACTACCGGCGGCTGCCGCCGCTGCGATGCTTTGTCGGGCACCCCCCTGCCACCTCGTCATCGCCAATGAGATCGATGCGATCGCTAAACACGGCAGCGACGCCACGCACGAACAGCGCCGACGCCAGAACCGGATCATTGACCGTGTAGCAGAGAAGTGGAATGTCGCAGGCGCGCGCTTCGGCGATGACCCCATCGTCGACCAGCCCGGCATCGCAGTGCAGCGTCGCGGCCCCGAGCCGGCGCAGGCGTTCGCGCCAGTCGGTGGGGACGCGCTCGAAGAGGCAGCCCAGCGTCAGGGTCGGAACCACCGCGCGTGCTGCCTGCAGAGCGGCCTCGCAGAAGGAGGAGACGAGTGGCTGCTCGGTACCGGCCCACAGCTGCTGCACCTGCCGCGCGACGACGCTGCCGGTCAGCTCCTCGCAGCCGGCCGCCGGCTTGATCTCGACGTTGGCATGCAGCCCGAGCTGACGACAGGCGGCCGCTGCCGCCGCCAGGGTCGGCACCCTTTCACCGGCAAAAGCCGGGTGACGGCGAATGCCTGCGTCGAGCTCGTGCAGTTGCGCATCGCTGCTGGCGCAGACACGGCCGACACCGGTGGTGGTCCTCTCGAGGGTCTCGTCGTGGACCAGCCATGGCGAGCCGTCGGCCGACAGCATGACGTCGAACTCGACCGCCGTGATGCCGAGACGGGCGGCGATGCGCAGGCCGGCTAGGGTGTTCTCGGGTGCCAGCGCACCGCCGCAGCGGTGCGCAAACACGCGCGGCAGGCGCCAGCCGAACCGCGCCGTGTTCACTTCTTCCTGGCTGGCGCCTTTGCCTTTGCCGCTGCCGCAGGCACTTTGTTCATGACCAGGTTGCCCCGCTGCACGGCGACGTCGAGCGCCTCCTTGGCCGGCGTCTTGCCGGACCAGGCTGCCTCGAGTTCCTCCTCGACGATGATGCGCACCTTCTCGATCTCGGAAACGCGGATCGGACGCAGCGCCGCGGGGCCCTGCAACTGGCGATAGGCGATGTTGAGACCAGCGACATCGGCCTGCAACAGCTTGCTGCCAGCGGCGGCGCGCGCGGCGGCGGTCATCGGCAGGAAGCCCGATGCGGCGGTGAACTCGACCTGCAGACTGGGTTCCATCAGGAAGCGGACGAACTGCGCGATTCCCTTGTAGTCGGCCGGCTTCCTGCCGCCAGCCGCCCACAGCGAGGCCCCACCGGCGAGCGTCTGCTGCGGTGCTCCCTGGATGTCGTCGTGATAAGGCAGCGGCGACACTCCGGTGTCAACCTTGCGGCTCTCGTGCAACGCACCGAAAAGCGACGATGAAGAGGTCAGCATGCCGCACTCGCCTTCGGCGAAGCGCCTGTCCGCCTCGTCGCGGCGGCCGAAATAGATGAAGAAGCGCGCTTTCGCCCAGGTCGTCAGCAGCGCCGTGTGCTTCACCTGCGGCAGGCCGTTGAAGACCAGGGTACCCTTGGCATCCGCCACCTCGACACCGTTCCAGGCACTGAGGTTGTCGATATGCACCCATGCCGGCCAGGATGTGGTGTACGGGCACTTGCTGCCGGCGTCGAACAGTTTGTCTGCCGCCTTCTGCACTTCGGCCCAGGTCCGCGGGGGCTTCTCCGGATCGAGCCCCGCCTTGCGGAACTCTCCCTTGTTGATGAACAGGATCGGGGTGGCGAGAGCGAGCGGCAGCGCTGCCAGGTTGCCTCTTGCATCGGTCAGTCCGACGCGCAGTTCGGGCGCGATACCGCTGCCGTCGAAGGGAATTCCGGCTTCGCTCATGATCTGCTGGATCGGCTTGAACGCTGCCTTGGCTGCAACGTAGTGCCCCTGCTCCTCACGCGTGGCAAGGTTGAGGTCCGTCGCCGGCTCGCCCTGCACACGGCGCACCAGCTTGACCTGGTAATCCTTCTGGCTGCCGTTGAAGCGTTCGATCACCTTCTCGACGCGCTCGGCGCGCTCCTCGTCGAGCTGGTGCGACAGCAGGATCTCGGCCGGCGCGGCCGCCGTCACGCCGGGAATGGAAGCGGCAAGGGCAAGAGCCAGTGCCGTCGGGAGGAATTTGCGCAAGAGCATGGCAGTCCTTCGGTAGCGGAAAAAAGAGTGCGATTATAGCGGCAGGTGGCGACGCCTTGGACGACGATGCGACCTGCCCGCCAGCGGACCCTCTGTGCCGCCGCGCCTTCCCGTTGGTCGTCGTCAACGACCGCACCCGCTCGCGGTGCTTGCACCGCTGGCTGAGGGCTTGCGCAGTTGAGTGTGGAAGCGGAACGGAACGTGCATTTCCGCCGATCAACGCCGCGAGTCGCAGGCAGCGATCCGTCGATTGTGGTTACAATGCGCGACTGATCTTCAGCTTCCCGGGAAGCACCGTGTTCGATCGTGCGCGCCTGCCATTCCGTACCCTCCTGATCGCCTGCTGGCTGCTGCCTGGCCTGAGCGCCTGCGACTCGGCACAGCAGGCGGTCGGTATCGAGCCGGCCGGCGCCAAGCTCGCGCGCCTGGACGCCGAGGGCAAGGCAGTTGGCGGCGCGTGCCGACAATCGGGGCGGGCGATCGAGGACTGCTATTCGATCTACTCGTGGCTGCCGAAGGCCTCGATCTACGAGGGGTGGCGCGACATGGACATCTACATGCGCGAGAACAAGCTCGAAACCGTCGAGCCACAGCTGCCACCGCCGCAACCACCCGGCAGCAAGAAGAAGAGGGCTGCCGCCGGCGAGCCCACGGAAGGCGAAGGCAAGTCGACGCCGAAGCCCACGGCGAAGGAGTAGAAACCGCCGCGTCGTCCCACATGTGGTCAGCAGCGCTCGCGCATTGCCCGCTGACCCGCTGATCATCGACCCGGGAGCCGCGCGCTACTGCGGATTCCACCTTCTGGCGACACCCTCACCGACCCGTGTTCACGGAGCCGGATTGGCGTGGCGCATGTGGATCCCGTCGACCTCAGCCAACAGCGCGGGCGACACGGGCAGAGCCAACGCCGCCAGGTCCTCGTCGAGTTGCGCGACGCTGGTGGCGCCGATGATCGTGCTGGCGACGAACCAGCGTGAGTAGACGAAGGCCAGTGCCAGCTGCGTCGGCGTCAGCCCGTGCCGGGCCGCCAGTTCGACGTAGGCGCCCACCGCCGACGCGACGCCCGCCTTGCCGTAGCGCTGGCCGAAACCCGGGAATTCGTTGATGCGACCTGCCGCCTGCGGATCGCGCAGGTACTTTCCGGTCAGGACGCCGAAGGCGAGCGGCGAGTAGGGCAACAGGCTGACCCCCTCGCGGTGGCAGACCTCGGCGAGCCCGTTCTCATACACCCGGTTCAGCAGGTTGTAGGCATTCTGCAGCGAGACCGGTCGCGGCAGACCGTTCTCGCGGGCAAGGCGGACGAATTCCATGACGCCCCAGGGATGCTCGTTCGACAGGCCATAGTGGCGGATCTTGCCCTCGCACATCAGCCTCGCCAGAGCCTCGATCGTTTCCAGGATCGGCGTCGCCGCGTGCTCCTTGGCCGGATCGAATTGCCACTGGCCGAACATCGGCTGATTGCGCGCCGGCCAGTGCAGTTGATAGAGGTCGATGTGGTCGATCTGCAGTCGCCGCAGCGAGCCCTCGACCGCGCTGCGCAGGCTGCCGTAGTCGAATGCGTGTTCGCCGCCGCGTATCCAGTGGAGACCGCGCGACGGTCCGGCAGCCTTGCTGGCAATCACCAGGCGATCGCGCGCCTGCCCGCGCAGCCAGCTGCCGATGATCTCCTCGGTGCGGCCGCAGCTTGCCGCGCGCGGTGGCACCGGATACATCTCGGCGGTGTCGATGAAGTTGATCCCGGCTGCCAGCGCCCGGTCGAGCTGTGCGTGGCCTTCCGCTGCGCTGTTCTGTTGTCCGAAGGTCATCGTGCCGAGACAGATCTCCGACACCTGCAGGTCGCTGTTGCCAAGGAATCTCCGTTGCATCTCTTCTCCCACCCGTCACCCGGCGACGGTCAACAAGAGCCTCGGCACGCCCATGCGCGAGGCGAAAAGCTCGGTGTCATCGTGCAAAGCCGTTCATGGCGACGGATGTCGTCGTCTATAATCGGACGACGATCCCGCCGCCGCTGCAACGCGGTCTGCAGCGGCCCACCGAGCCGTATTACGATACAACAAACGAGACCACCCGAGATCTGTGCGGGCAACCCGAAGGCTTGACCGATGCCTCCTCACGAACCGCCAACCAGTCGCCCCGGCGAGCGGCAACTCGCTCTGACCCGCGCCAGCAGGGAGATTCTCCAGCGCCGGCTGGGTGATGTCGTCAGAATCTGCGCCGCAAATTCGCCGGCGGCCGCAGAGGCTTTCGAGCGAGAGATCGGCGACGCGCATGACGAGCTGTTGTCCAACCACTCGGACCACGACTTCGGGCAGGCCAGCGAGTTGACGGCTTCGCGCCTTACCCTGATGGGCGACGACGATCTCGAACTCGACATCCGCATCCGCAACCTCGGCAGCCGCCTGCGTGAGGCTGGCGGGCGCGCTCTGTCCCGCTGCCAGTCGCGCTACCGGACCCTGCTCGGCTGGGCGGCGAGCAACGACGGCGACGAACCACTGGGTCCGGAAGTCATCTGCCTCGGACTCTGGGCGCTGTCGCGCGAGGCCGCCCGCAGCCTCGACGAGGCGCTGACCCTGCTCGATCGGATCGAACAGCGGCTGCTGCAGCAACTTCCCCTGGTCTACGGCGAGATCGACGACTTCCTCGCCAGCCAGGGGGTCGAAGCCGCGCCGACCGAGCGGCGGCCGAAGGCGGACACGGGAACGGTGACGGCGCCATCGCCACGGAGCCCGGCCGGCCATGGCCAGGCGTCGAGTTCGGCACTGCAGGACTTGGTCCGGCAGCAGACCGCCGGCACGCCAACGGCCAGCGCAGCCCCGTTGGCCGGCGATGATAGACTGCAGGCCGGCAGTCCGACGCTCGACACGGCAGCGCTCGTCATGCTCCAGCACCTGCTCGCCCGCCTGACGGCACTCGAGGCGCGCGCCTCGACAGCAGACGGCACGGCGACCAGCGCTGCCGGCACTGCTGCGCCGCGATCACAGGATCTCGACCTGCCGGCGGGGCGACCGGAGGCGGTCATCATCGACACCATGGCGCTGATCTTCGAGGCCATGTTCGAGTCGGATGAGTTGCCGGATGTCATCCGCGCGTTGCTTGGCAACCTGCAGATTCCCGTGCTGAAAGTGGCGCTCGTCGATCCGGCGCTGCTCGCCAACGAGATGCACCCCGCCCGCCTGCTGCTCAACCGGATCGGCCATGCGGCGCTGGGCCTGCCGCGCGATGCGCCATCGGGGCACCCGCTGTGCGCGCGGCTGTGCCGGCTGGCAACAACGGCGCGGGCAGCGCTCGCACGGCAACCGATCGATCTCGACAGCCTGCTCGCCGATCTCGCAGCGCTGATCGACGAGCGCGAGCGGGCGATCCGGGCGTCTGCCGAACCGTACGCGCAGATGGTGCGCGCGCACGAGAGCAGACGATACGCCAGCCAACTGGCTGCGACCTGGCTGCGAACCAGCCTGGCACGGACACACGCAGCCGAGATCGCCGCCTTTCTCGAGACGTACTGGCTGCGCGTGATGATCTCTGCCGGCGCCGACGGGGGCCCAAACGGCAAGCGCTGGCAGCAACACAGCCGGACCGCCGACGATCTGATCTGGAGCGTGCTGCCGAAACAGGGCCCAGAGGAGCGCAAGCGGCTGGCCGGGATGGCTTCCTCACTGCTCAAACGAATCGCCGACGGCCTCGACGGAATCGGCATCAGCGCGGCCGAGCGCACGCCCTTCCTCGACCGGCTCTTCGAGCTGCAGACGGCAGCCCTGCGCAACCAGCCGGCTGCTGCCCCGGCAGGAGAGGGGGCAGCAGGCACGCGACCGACGAGCAGGTTCGCAGAGGCGCTCAAGGAGGCTGCTGGAAGCGGAGCGCAACTGCTCGAGAACGACGGAAGACGAGTACGCTACCTGGGCAGTGCGAGCAGCGAGCGTCCGCCGCAGGCAGGCGCCACGGCCGACTTCCAGGTCGGGGAATGGCTGCGCTTCAACCTGCCGGATGCCGCACCACTGTGTGGTCTGAGCTGCTGGCTGGACCCGGCCGGGGCGACGATCCTCCTGTTCAACCCGGACTGGATTTGGGCGGTGGCGGCGCATCGCTCCTTCTTCGACCGGCAGATTGCCACCGGTGGGGCACGCATCGTGTCACGCATCGGCCTCTTCGACGCCGCCGCAGAAACTGCCCTTCGCCGTCTGGGCGGGGGTTGAGCCGGTGGCGCTCGGTCAGCCGGTGCGGCGCAGCCGACCGCCGTTTGGCAAGCGATGTATAATCAGTCTTATATGAGACTGATGATGACCCGATTCCGAGGTTCCGCGCATGCGTTTCGATGAACTGGACCTGGCACCTGACCTGCTGCAGGCGGTTGCCGACCAGGGTTACGCCGAACCGACGCCGATTCAGGCGCAGGCGATCCCGCTCGTTCTCGCAGGCCGCGACCTGATGGGCGGCGCGCAGACCGGCACGGGCAAGACGGCAGCATTCACCCTGCCGCTGCTGCAACGTATCCTCGGCTTTGCCAACGCCAGCCCGTCGCCGGCGCGGCATCCGGTGCGGGTGCTGATGCTGGCGCCGACCCGCGAACTGGCGATCCAGGTGCACGAGTCGGTCAAGACCTATAGCCGACATGTTCCGCTCCGCAGCGCCTGCGTGTACGGCGGCGTCGACATCAAGCCGCAGATCGCAGAGATCCGCTGTGGCGTCGAAGTTCTGGTGGCGACGCCCGGGCGTCTGCTCGACCTCTTCGAGCAGAAGTGCCTCAACTTTGCCAGCGTCCAGGCGCTGGTGCTCGACGAGGCCGACCGCATGCTCGACATGGGGTTCATCCCCGACGTCACGCGCATCATCAACCTGCTGCCGACACAGCGGCAGAGCCTGCTGTTCTCGGCGACCTTTTCCGAGGAGATCAAGAAGCTTGCCGACCGCATGCTCAAGTCACCGGTGCTGATCGAGGTGGCCCGCCGCAACACGGTCTCGGAAACCATCACGCACCGTGTGCACCCGGTTGCCGCGGTGGCGAAGCGGGCGCTGCTGGTCAAGCTGCTGAAGTCGGCCGACTTCAATCAGGTGCTGGTGTTCACCCGCACCAAGATCGAAACCAACCGCTTGGCGCGCGACCTGCAACGGGCCGGCATCGCAGCCGACTCGATCCACGGCGACAAGAGCCAGCAGGACCGGCTGAAAGCGCTCGAGGCGTTCAAGGATGGTTCGATCCTCGTCCTGGTCGCCACCGACGTCGCCGCCCGCGGTCTCGACATCGACGAACTGCCGCATGTGATCAACTACGAGCTGCCGCACACACCCGAGGACTACATCCATCGCATCGGCCGCACCGGCCGCGCCGGCAAGCCGGGAACCGCAGTCTCGCTCGTCTCTGCCAGCGAGGTGCAGTACCTCGCCGACATCGAGAAGCTGATCCGGCTGCAGGTCGAGCAGATCGTCGTCCCTGGCTTCGAGCCGGAATACGATTACAGCTATCCGCCGAGCGGCAAACGGGGCCATCTGCGACGGCCCGCGTCGGCCTCCCCACCGGCAGCGGCCGCGCCAGGCGGGCGGCGCGAAGAGCAGCACCGGTCGGGCCGCAACGACGAGCGCCGGGACGGTCGTGACCGACAGGGCAGCGAGCGCCCGTCATCCATCGCCGCCGACGGCTTCGACTTCAGCAAGCCTTACGAGAGTAGCGTACCGCCGCCACTCGCGACCACCGCTGCCGGCGCAGCTGCCCGGCTCCCGGTACACGGCGACCACCCGCACAAGACCCGCCGTCCGGTCGCAGCCTTACTGGGCGGACTGGGGCGCAAGTGACGCCGTTTCCGCCGCGGGCCGGGCGACCTGCTCGGCCGTCGCCGCAGCAACGACTTTCAGGATGGCGAGCGAAATGTTGTCGCCATCGCCGTTGCCCAGTGCACGCGCTCGCCCGATCAGCAGTTCCGATGCCTCGCGTGCGGACGCGGAGCCGCTGATCACCCACGCCAGCTCCTGATCGGTGAAATAGGCCCAGAGGCCGTCGGAACAGAGGAGGAACGTGTCTCCGGGCTGCAGGCTCGCGCTCTCGCCGAAAGCGATCTTTGGCAGCTCGATGCCACCGAGCGAAGTCAGCAGAATGTTGCGGTTGGGATGAACCAGCGCCTGTTCCGGTGTCAGGCGCCCCTGCACCACGAGCTGCTCGACGTAGGAATGATCGGTGCTGCGAAACACCAGGCTGTCGCCGCGAAAGTGGTAGAGCCGGCTGTCGCCGCAGTGCGCCCAGCTCACCTTGCCCGGTTGCAGGAGCAGCATGACCGCCGTGCTGTGCGGATCCTTCTCGTTGATGAAACGCGATGCCTTGATCAGCATGTGCGCCTCATTGAGGCTCGACTCGAGCAGCGTCCGGGCCGAATCGTTGCGTGCCGAAAAGCCCTCGAGATTGTTGCGTGCGGTGTGCACCACCTGCTTGGCGGCGATCACACCGCCGGCGTGCCCACCCATGCCATCCGCCACCACGGCGAGGACGACGCCACCGCCACGCGGATGCGGCACGATGGCGGCACGGTCCTGCTGTTCACGGCGATCGCCCTGATGCTGGGCAACGCAGGCATCAACTGAAATCCCCATGTCCCTCGTCCATTCGCCCCTTCCTCCGGCATCGCGCAGCCTGCACCGCGGCGGCTACCCCCACGTCGCCTGCCGCAGGACGGCAACGACCGTCTCACACATGCATCTTGGCGGGCAATTCTATCGCTTTCGGAGAACGGCAGGTGCGACGAAAGTGCGCACGGCTTCAGACATCGGCGGCACGCCCGCGGTACCAGAAATCTCCCTTGGCATCGGCTGCCACCAAAGCGCCCGTGAGGAACCAGCCATCACCGAGCAGCCGGGCATCGCTTGCCGCGTGACCCGGCCATGAACCGAGCGGCACCGCCGGGTCCTCCTCACCGTTGCACACCCGATGCACCGCCAGTGCGCCGACGGCGCCTGCACCGAGCAGCGCGCCCTGATGGTCCAGGACCGCGACCCGGTGACCGGGATACGGCCGCCCGAGCGAGCCCGGGCTGGTCGGCCAGCGCGCTGCGCAGGGACCGAGAATGCCGCTGATCCCGGTGCCGCACCAGATCTCACTGATCGTCACGCCGAGCTTGTCCTGCGACCAGTTGTGGGTCGCCTCGTTCAGCGGCTCGCCGCTGCTCGCCAGCGTGCGCAACTCGAGGTCGCAGGTCGCCCGCGGATCCGGCAGCGTCTGCTGCAGCATCTGCAGCGCCGACGGTTCGAGAAGACAGTTGCGCACCGCGTAGTGCTGCAGCAGGGCGAAAGCCTTGCCGGCGTCGAAGGGTCCGTTGTAGGCCAGCAGCGGTCGGCCGAAATGCCACGTTGCGAGCAAACCCTGCAAGAGGCCGCCGGTGCACGCCCAGTCCAGGGGTGACCAGAAGAGGTCCGCGTCCTGCGGGAAGCACTCGTGCGCGCTGGCGTAGGCGCCCACATTGCCGAGCAGGGCCCGTTGCGCCAGCAGAACCCCCTGCGCCCCGCGGGCAGGAGCATCCGGGTAGAGGATCAGCGCCGGGTCAGCGGCCGCCGTGTCCGTCGGCGCGTAGCGCGGTGAGGCATGCTCGACGACGGCTGCCCAGGGTCTGACTGCCCCGCCGACCGCCGCGCCGACGCCGATCACATGCCGCAATGCCGGCAGCCGGTGGCGCACCTGCGCCAGAGCCGGCAAAGCCGTCTCGTCGACGATGGCCAGGTATGCGCCCGAATCGTCGAGCCGGTGTGCAAGCGCATCGGGCCCGAGCCGAGGCGCGAGGGGCACAGCGATGGCGCCCATCTGGAGGATCGCGACCTGCGCGATGGCGGCTTCGGGGCGCTGTGGCAACACGATGGCAACGCGGTCTCCGGCAACCGTCGCCAGAGCGGCGAGAACGTTGGACAGGCGATTGGCATCGCGCTGGATATCCCAGAAAGTGTGTGCCGAGCTGAAGCCGCTGGCATCCTCGTAGTACAGCGCGAAACGACCGCGATCGCCGGCCCAGCGGCCGCAGACATCGTCGGCAATGTTGAACCGCGCGGGAACCCGCCAGCGAAAGCTGCAGCTGAATTGCTGCTGATCACCGTCCTGACTGTCGCTCGTCATCGTCTGCTGGCCGTTCCTCGCCCCTGCGCCGATGCTCAGGAAGCCGTTCCCAATCGCTCGTCGATGAGCTCGATCCAGTGCCGTACCGGCGTCGCACTGCCACTCTGCAGGTGCGTCTGGCAGCCGATGTTGGCGGTGACCAGGAACACCGGCCGGCCGGCATTCATTGCCCCCAGCTTGTTGTCCCGCAGCTGCGTCGCCAACACCGGCTGGCTGATCGAATAGGTACCCGCTGATCCGCAGCACAGGTGTGCGTCCGCAACCGGCGACAACTGGTAGCCGGCGACGGTGAGCAGGCCCTCGACGACGCCGCGGATCTTCTGCGCGTGCTGCAGCGTGCACGGCGAATGAAAGGCAACCCGCTCACCGCTGGCACCGCCTGCCGCGCGCAGCAGCTCGACGAGGCGATCCTGCTCGCCGGCCAGGATCTCCGAAACGTCCCGCGTCATCTGCGCGATGCGCGCCGCCTTTGCCGCATAGGCTGGGTCGTTCTGCAGAAGTTCGCCGTAGACCCGCACATGCTCGCCGCAGCCCGACGCGGTCATCACGAACGCCTCGACGCGGCCGCTTTCGACCTCCGGCCACCACGCGTCGATCACCTGCCGCATGTCGTCGAGCGCCTTCTCCTGCGCCTGCAGGTGGTAGCGCAAGGCACCACAGCACGCGGCAGCGGGTATCTCGGCCAGTTCGATGCCGAGGCGGTCGAGGACGCGGGCGGTCGCGGCATTGGTGGCGGGGGTCAGTGTCGGCTGCACGCAGCCGGCCAACGCGATCATGCGTCGCCGGTGCCCTGCGGCTCGCGGCCACGGTCGCGCGGCGCGCGCCGCGGCAGGCGGCACCTTGTCGGCCAGCGCGCGCGGCAACAGCGGTCGCATCGCCTGGCCGACTCGCACCGCCGGCCGGAAGATCCAGTTTCGCGGCAGCGCCTCGCAGAGCAGGAAGCGCATCGCCCGCGCCGCCAGCGGACGCGGCACCTTGCGCTCGACGACTTCGCGCCCGATCTCGAGCAGCCGGTGATAGCGGACCCCGGACGGGCAGGTCGTCTCGCAGGAACGGCAGCTCAGGCAGCGGTCGAGGTGCAACTGCGTCGTCTCGCTGACCGATCCGCCCTCGAGCATCTGCTTGATCAGGTAGATGCGGCCGCGCGGCCCGTCGAGTTCGTCGCCGAGCAACTGGAAGGTCGGGCAGGTGGCCGTGCAGAAGCCGCAATGGACGCAGCTGCGCAGAATCGCGTCGGCCTCGCGGCCAGCCGGCGTGTCGCGGATGAAATCGGCTAGATTGGTCTGCATGATCGGCGAACTCTCATAGGTCCGGGTACATCCGGCCGGGATTGAAGATCCGCTGCGGATCGAAGGCCAGCTTCAGGTTGCGATGAATCCTCGCCAGCGCCTCGGGCAGCGGCTGGAACACACCGGCGGCGGCCTTCAGCGTCGCGTCAGCGCGAAACAGGGTGGCATGGCCGCCGGCCCTGGCGGCTGCCTCCCGGATGATGCCCGCTTCGCCGCCGCGCAGCCAGCGTTGCGCGCCGCCCCATTCGATCAGCGTCGGACCCAGTCCCAGTGGCGGAGCCACCGCAGGCAGGCCGAGACGCCACAATGGAGCGTCACCGGCAAAGAAGTCGTGCTGCTGCTCGCGCAGCGACTGCCAGAACGCATCCGCCACCGGCTCATCGAGCACCTCGCCGGCCAGCGTCCGCCGCGCCGCCGCGACTGCCGCTGCCGCTCCCGAAAGGCGCAGCGTCAGGACGCCGTCGTGCCAGGCCGAAGCGGAAATTGGCAGCGGCCGCCCCCCCCACTGGTTGAGTCGCTGCAGTGCCGCCACCTCGTCGCTGGCCAGACGCAGGCTGCTCTCGGCCACCGGCCGCGGCAGCACCTTCAACGATACCTCGAGGATCACGCCCAGGGTACCCAGGCTACCGGCAAGCAGGCGCGGCACATCGTACCCGGCAACATTCTTCATCACCTGACCACCGAAGGAAAGTACCTCGCCACGCCCATCGAGCAGGCGGACGCCGAGAACGAAGTCGCGCACGGCGCCCATCGCCTGCCGCCGCGGGCCCGACAATCCGCACGCCAACATGCCGCCGACCGTCGCCTGCGACCCGAAAAGCGGTGGCTCGAAGGGCAGCCATTGACCCTTCTCGGCCAGTATCGCAGCCAGATCGGCGACGCGGGTGCCGGCGCGAGCGGTCACCACCAGTTCGGTCGGCTCGTAGGCGACGATGCCCCGGTAGTCGCCGACTGCGAAGGGCTCGCCGCTTTCGGTGCCGCCGTAGAACGACTTGCTTCCGCCGCCGCGAATCGCCAGCGTGCCGCCTCGGCCGGCAGCTTCCCTGATCCGGCCAACCCAGTCTTCGAGCAGCGCGTCCATCACGACCTCGCCGACGCGGTCGCGCTGGCGGCACGCGCTTGCGTGTACTCACGGCAGCGCGCCAGCGTCGGCACGCCCTTGCCCGGATTGAGCAGGCCGTGCTCGTCAAAGGCCGCCTTCAGCCGGTGAAAGGCATCGATCTCCGTCAGACTGAACTGCTCGGCCATGAGCATGATCTTCTCGACGCCGACGCCATGCTCGCCGGTGATGGTGCCACCGAAACGAACCGAGAGTTCGAGGATCTCGGCCCCGAAGGCGGCCGCCCGATCGAGCTCGCCCGGCTGGTTGGCGTCGTACATGATCAGTGGGTGGAGATTGCCATCGCCGGCGTGGAAGACATTGGCACAGCGCAGCCCATATTTCTCGGAAAGAGCGTTGATCGCCGCCAGCATCTCCGCCAGCCGCCGTCGCGGAATCGTGCCATCCATGCACAGGTAGTCCGGAGTCAGGCGACCGACGGCCGGAAAGGCCGCCTTCCGCCCGGCCCAGAAGCGCAGCCGCTCGGCCTCGTTCTGCGACACGCGGATGCCCGCGGCACCGCTCATCTCGATCACCGCCCGCATGCGGCCGATCTCCTCGGCCACCTCTTCCGGCGTGCCATCGGACTCGCAGAGCAGGATCGCCTCCGCCTGCAGGTCATAGCCGGCGTTGACGTAAGGTTCGACGGCGTGCGTCGCCTTCTTGTCCATCATCTCGAGTCCGGCCGGGATGATGCCCGCGGCAATGATGCTGGCAACGGCGTCGCCAGCTTTGCGGACATCGTCGAAGGAGGCAATCACGACCTGCGCCAACTCCGGTTTCGGCGTCAGCCTGACGGTGACCTCGGTGATCATCGCCAACAGTCCCTCCGAGCCATTGAGCAGCGCCAAGAGGTCGTAGCCCGGTGCATCGAGCGCCGCGTTGCCGAACTCGACGATGTCGCCGGCAATCGTCAGTCCGCGCACGCGCAACACATTGTGTACCGTCAGGCCATACTTCAGGCAGTGCACGCCGCCGGCATTCTCGGCGACGTTGCCGCCGATCGTGCATGCGATCTGCGACGACGGGTCGGGTGCGTAGTAGAGGCCGTAAGGCGCGGCAGCCTCGGAGACCGCCAGGTTGCGCACCCCGGGCTGGACGATGGCGGTGCGCGACAGCGGGTCGACGGCGATGATCTTCTTCAGCTTCGCCAGCGACACCAGCACCCCGTCCGGATGTGGCGTCGCGCCGCCCGAGAGGCCGGTCGCGGCACCGCGCGGCACGACCGGCGCGCGCAACTCATGGCAAATGCGCAGGATCGCCTGCACCTGTTCCTCGTTCTCCGGCAGCGCGACCAGCAGCGGCAACTGACGGATGGCCGTCAGACCGTCGCAGTCGTACGGCCGCATCTCTTCCTCCTCCGCCAGCAGGGCGCTGGCCGGCAGGACCGCGCGCAGGCGCCTGATCAGTTGTGCTCGGTCAATGTTGCGGCGGTGCTCGGCCAGCGTGCTTTCCATTCTCGCGCTCCCTCCTCGGACAGTTGATCACGGCAGGCCTGCCGCCACTTGAAGGCGCCGGCATCCTCTTCGCACGCCGCTGCGGCATCCGCGTCAAGCCGGTCGTTCACGGCGCGGACGACAGCGAGGCGTGCGGCAGGAAGGGACCACCTCACGGAACCAGTCCGCCGCGGGGCATCGCCAGAGCGAACCCGGCGGCGTTCCGCGACCCCGCGCCGGCCGCCACGGCCTGTCCCTCAGGCGCCGCCGACGAAACCCGAATAGCCCGGCAAGCCCGCAGCCTCGGGCGACCTGGCGTAGGAGATGGCCTGCTCGACGATCCGGTTGCGGTCCTCCTCCTTCATCCTGGAAAGCAGCACCTCCGTGCTTCGCGTCTCGTTGCGCAGGATGTCGTTGTCGAGAATCATGCGCATGCGAAAGTACTGGGCCCAGCGGAATTCGGCGAAATCGGCCGGCCTCTTGGAGTAGCCGAAATGCGACCGCACATACCAAGCCAGCCCACGATAGGGATCATTGCGCAGGTCCTTGATGTGCGTCGGCAGTTGCGAGGGCTGCAGTGGCCCGCCACCGGTATGATCGAAGAGGTAGACCCAGGCGGCGTCGTGCATGGCTTTCCAGAAATTGTATTCCTTGAGCACGCTCCAGTTGTAGAGCACCTCGACGACCACCCGCGCGTCATCCGTCGTGATGCCAGCGTCGTTCTTCCCTTTCGCCGTCTCCCAGACCGCTCGCGCCAGATGATGGTGATCGGTCAGGCAGAACTTGTTGTCCCGGCCGATGACGATCGGCACCGGCCGCGTGATCAGGTAGGCAGTCAGCTCATCGCGGCTCTTCCTTCGCATCGACTCCGCCCGTGCATAGACCTCGTCGAGGCCGACGGCGCACTGTGTCGGATGCAGGTCGGACACCTTGATCTGGTACAACTCGCCACTGCGGCGCGCCTTGCCTGAGCACTCCTCATAATTGAAATCCATCGTCTTCCTCCAAAATTGTCGTTTGTGTTGACCCGAGCGATGGACCGATGGAGGCGTCGCGCCCGGTGCCCTTCCGTCACCCGTGCGAACAGCCGCCAGCGGCCACCGGACAAGGATGCCGATGGTGGCAGCATCCGTCAACACAAGTTCGCATGGCAGACGTGCGACAATCATGGCTACCCGATCGGAGCCTGCGACATGAACGAACAGCGAACCCCCTGCCTGATGGTCCAGGGATGCACCTCCGACGCCGGCAAGAGCGTTCTGGTCACCGCACTCTGCCGCATCCTGCACCGCCGCGGCGTCCGCGTCGCGCCCTTCAAACCACAGAACATGGCGCTCAACTCGGCGGTCACCGTCGATGGCGGCGAGATCGGCCGCGCGCAGGCACTGCAGGCGCTGGCGGCCGGCCTGCCGGCACAGACCGACTTCAACCCGGTGCTGCTCAAGCCGGCCACCGACAGGCGGGCGCAGGTGATCATCCATGGCAAGGCAATCAGCGACCTCGACGCACGCGACTATCACGCCTACAAGCCGCTGGCGATGCAGGCGGTTCTCGCTTCCTGGCAACGCCTCTGCGAACAGTACGAGTGCCTGCTCGTCGAGGGAGCCGGCAGCCCGGCGGAGATCAATCTGCGCGCTCGCGACATCGCCAACATGGGCTTCGCCGAGGCGGTCGACTGTCCGGTGATCCTGATCGCCGACATCGACCGCGGTGGCGTCTTCGCCCACCTCTGCGGCACGCTCGACCTGCTCGCCGCATCCGAGCAGGCGCGTGTCAAGGGCTTCGTCATCAACCGCTTTCGTGGCGACATCGGCCTCCTCGAAAGCGGCCTGCGCTGGCTCGAAAGACGCACCGGCAAACCGGTGCTTGGCGTTCTCCCGTATCTGCACGGCCTCTATCTCGACGCCGAGGACGCCGTGCCGCGACAGAAGGAACGCAAGACGGCGCCCGCGCTGCGGGTCATTGCGCCGGCCTATCCGCGCATATCTAACCACAACGATCTCGACCCGCTGCGCTTTCACCCGGAAGTCGACTTCCGCTTCGTCGGCGCGAACGAGCGGCCGCCGCCGTGCGAGCTGGTCGTCCTGCCGGGATCGAAGGCGGTGCAGTCGGACCTCGCCTGGCTGCGCGCCCAAGGCTGGGAAGAGTCTCTGCGTCGGCACCTGCGCTACGGGGGCAAGCTCATCGGCATCTGCGGCGGCCTGCAGATGCTCGGCCGCCAACTGCACGACCCGCTCGGACTCGAGGGACCCAGCGGCAGTACGCCGGGATTCGGCTGGCTGAACTATGACACGACACTGGCCAGCGAGAAGCGGCTCGAGAATGTCCACGGCAATCTCGAACTGCCGGGCTCAGGCTCACCACCGCTCAGCGGCTATCGCATCCACATGGGCGTCACCAGCGGTGAAGCCCTGGCGCAGCCGGCAGCGATGCTCGACGGTCAGCCTGACGGCGCGATTTCGCAAGACGACCAAGTGCTCGCCACCTATTGCCACGGCCTCTTCGACTCGCCGCCAGCTCTGGCTGCGCTGCTCGCCTGGTCCGGCCATCGACCGGCGCAGGAGTTCGACGCGCGGCAGCGGCGGGAGGACGACATCGAGCGACTCGCCGATGCCGTCGAGCAGAACGTCGATCTGCAGCGGCTGGCCGAGTGGCTGCCGCTCTAGCAGCCTGTCGGACTTGATGGGTCGAAGCGAAAGAAGTGGGAGACGAGCGCAGTTTTTCACGGATTTCAAGCGAATAGTGGTTCTATTCGTGCAGAAATACGGGGAGAAATGAGCCGTCTTCCCACTTCTTGCAGCCGACTTGGTCAAGTCCGACAGGCTGCTAGGCTTCCTCCTGCTCGCCGCGCACCAGCAACAATGAGGTGGATCCCTTGCGCACCAGGCGCTCGGCGACACTGCCGACGAAGAAACGTTCGATCCCCCGCCGCCCATGCGTCCCGACAACCAGCAGATCGGCCTGCCATTCGCCCGCCGCTTCGATCAGCATGTCGGAAACGTGCTTCTCTTCCGACTCGACGATCCTGATCTCGGCGTCGATGCCGGCGGCACGCGCTTCCTGCTGCAGACCGGCGAGGAAGCCCTCGGCGCCCAGCCGCATCCGCGCCTCCGTCTTGCCGACGCTGTTCGGCAGCATCATCGCCACCTCGCGCTGCGCCAGCAACGTCTCGTCGATCGCATGGCAGATCGCCAGCCGTGCCTCGTTGACCCGCGCCAGGGCGATCGCGGCCCGCATCACCTGGCTGGTCATGAAACTCTGGTCCACGCCCACCATGATCTTCTTGTACATAGTCCCGCTTCCTCGTTCGACACGGTTGTCCGACACGCGAAACAATAACACCGATGGATCGCGAACAGGAGATCCTACTTGAGCGTCAGCGGCAACCCGGCGGCAACCAGCGTCACCCGCTCGCAGACCGCCGCCACGCGCTGGTTCAGGCGACCCTGCTCGTCGGCAAACAGCCGCGACAGGGGCAGCATCGGGACCATGCCGCAGCCGACCTCGTTCGACACCAGGATGACTCGCCCGGGCAACTCCGGCAGCAGTTCGACGAGCGCCTGTGTCGCTCCGGCAAGACGCGGGCAACGGATGGCCTCGCCGGCTTCGGCCTGGCTCGCGGCGTCGCCGGCGAACAGCAGGTTCGACAACCACAGCGTCAGGCAGTCGACCAGCAGGCAGACATCAGGCGCCGCGTGCCGCCGCAGCGCCGCAGCCAAGTCGAGCGGCTCGACGACCAGCCCCCACTCCGGGCTGCGTCGAGCCTTGTGTTGTTCGATGCGGCGCGACATCTCGGCGTCGAGCGCCAGCGCGGTCGCGACATAGAACACCTGCAATCCGCACTCGCCGGCCCGACGCTCGGCCAGCAGACTCTTGCCCGAACGGGCACCACCAATGATCAGTTCTCGCATGGCAGCGAGCTTATCACGAGCGCGGGACGCGTATAATCCGGCGCTTCCCTGCCGCCACCCGTCGTCCCATGAAGTTCTCCATCGAAGCGATCGCGCCCTTTCCCGGCCTGCAGGCGCGAATCGACGGCAAGACCAAGCCGCCGGGATCGCTCGGAGAACTCGAGCGCCTCGCGCTGCAGATCGGCATGATCCAGCAGTCACTGACGCCAAGCCTCGGTCAACCTCACCTGCTGGTCTTCGCCGGTGACCACGGGGCAGCTCCTGCCGGCATCTCCGCCTACCCGCAGGAAGTGACCTGGCAGATGGTCGAGAACTTCCTCGCCGGCGGAGCCGCGATCAGCGTCTTCGCCCGCCACAACGGCCTGCGACTGCAGGTCGTGGACGCCGGCGTGGCGCACGACTTCGGCCCCCGCAGCGGACTGATCGACGCCAAGGTCGCCAGCGGCACGCGCAACTACCTGGTGCAGGCCGCGATGAGTCCTGCGCAACGGGATCGGGCACTGGCCCACGGCGCAGCGATCGTCGACGGCCTGGCGTGCCAGGGCTGCCGGGTGATCGGCTTCGGTGAGATGGGAATCGGCAACACCGCCTCGGCCTCGCTGCTCACGCATCAACTCACCGGCACGCCACTCACCGACTGCGTCGGCCGCGGCACCGGACTCGACGACGCCGGCCTGGCTCGCAAACAGGCGCTGCTGGCACAGGCGGCGAAACGCGCCAACCTGCCACCGGATGCCGATGCGCTCGACGTTCTGGCCGAGTTCGGCGGTTTCGAAATCGCCATGATGAGTGGTGCCATGCTTGCTGCGGCAGCCCACCGGATGTTGCTTCTGATCGACGGCTTCATCGTCACCGCCGCCCTGCTCGTCGCCGCCCGCCACGTACCGGCCGTACGCGATTACTGCGTCTTCTGCCACCGCTCTGCCGAAGCGGGCCATCAGGCGCAGCTGCGCAGCCTCGCCGCCGAGCCGCTGCTCGACCTCGGCCTGCGCCTCGGCGAAGGAACCGGCGCTGCGCTGGCGTGGCCATTGGTCCGCGCGGCTGCCGCGTTTGTGAATGAGATGGCGAGTTTCGCCAGCGCCGGTGTCAGCGAACAGATCTAGAGCTGGCGCGGAATCCTCCACCGCCAGCGACAGGATCGTGCTTGTCGGCCCGGTGGACAGCGGCCGATCACAGCAGCATGGCGACGACGCTACCGCAGGACAGCGTCGCCAGAGTGCCCGACAGCAGGGTCCACGGAGCAAGCTCGACGATCTCGGCGCGTCGCTCGGGCACCATCGACGACATGCCACCGAGCAGAATCCCGAGACTGCCGAGATTGGCGAAACCGCACAGGGCATAGGTCATGATGATCCGGCTGCGCGCCGACAAGGCCTCTGGCGGCAGACTCGCCAGATCGAGGTAGGCGAGCAACTCGTTGAGCACCGTCTTCGTCCCCAGCAGTTCGCCGGCAATCGCGGACTCGGACCAGGGGACTCCGGCCATCCAGGCGAGCGGCGCCATCAACCAGCCCATCACGCGCTGCAGCGAGATGGCTGCACCGGCGACACTCGGCAGCATGCCGAGAAGCTGATTGGCCAGACTGACCAGCGCGACCAGAACGATCAGCATCGCGGCAATGTTGATCAGCAAGCTCACACCTTCGCCGGTTCCGCGGGTGATCGCCTCCATGCTCGAGCGGTCGGTCGGCGGCAGTGCGAGACATCGCCCGCTGGGAGCCCCTGCAGGCGGCACGAGGATGACGGCGAAGACGATCGCGGCTGGCGCGCTGATGAACGATGCGGCCAGGATGTGACCGAGCGCGTCCGGGACGACAGGCCCGAGGATGCCGGCGTAGAGCGCCATCACCGTACCCGCGACGCCGGCCATGCCGCTGCTCATGATGATGAACAGCTCGCCGCGGCTGACTGCCGCCAAGTAGGGCCGGATCAACAGCGGCGCCTCGATCATGCCGACGAAGACGTTCGCCGCGCTGGACATGCCGACCGCGCCGCCGACACCGAGGGTCCTCTCGAGCACGAGTGAAAAGCCGCGCACCAGCAGCGGCAAAACGCGCCAGTGGTAGAGCAGCGCCGACAGGGCGCTCATCACCAGCACCACCGGCAGGGCCTGGAAGGCGAGAACGAAGCTGCTCCCCGAAAGCGCCTCGTCGTACGGCAACGGCGCCCCGCCAAGGAAGCCGAAGACCAGCGCGGTTCCCGCGCGTGTCGCCGCGGCGACCGCCAGCAGTGCATCATTGCAGCCCGCAAAGAAGGCCCGCGCCGCCGGCAAGCGAAAGATCAGCAGCGCCAGCAAGCCCTGCAACAGGATGCCGCCGCAGACGGTGCGCCAAGGGACCGCTGACCGCTGTACCGACATCACCCAAGCCAGGGCGAGCAGCAACAGGTAACCGAGGATGGCCTGCAGCAGCGGATTCAAGGCCGCCCCCCAATCTGGCCCTGCGGCCACCGCCTGCGCAGGCAGGGACAGCGGAAGGACCGACTCGGTTGGCCGCTGCCGCCGGTGACCGCCACCCGGCTCAACGACCGGACGCCGGCAAGCCCTGCACCCCTAGCGGCTCGCCGCCGGTGGTGCCGGCGACACCCCTGCGGGCGCAAATTCGGGACGGACCTGGCTGGCATTGCGGTACGCCGGCTGGATCTGGTCGGCCGGCGTCGGCGGAACGTCGCGCTGTGGCCAGCGCTGCGGCGAAGGCGGCACGTCGGGAGCAAAGCGTGCGCCATAGTTGCGCTGATAGCGATCGAGAAAACGCCGCATCTGTTCATAGTCCGAACAGTTCCAGGGAGCCAGACAGCGGCCGTAGGCATCCATGGCACCCGGCGCTGGCCAAGGGTAGCCGTAAGGTGAGAGCCACGGCCCATACGGACCTGGCCCTCCGCCAGCGACCCACTCGCCACCCACGATGACGGACGTTGCTGCGGCATCAGCCATCAGACCAAGCACCACGACAGCAAGCAAAGTGCGAGTTCGCATTGTGGCGAGTGTAGCACCTGTGGTCACGGGCGGCAGTGACAACCGCCCGCCTTCTTGCCGTGCCGCGGTGGCGGGCCGGTTGCGGCTCGACGACCACTTCGGCACGATCGAGCGCCTGCTGCGGCCACCACCGGTGGGCACGACGGTCATGACTGCTACGACACCCGGATCATGCAAGTCATGACGGTCCCCCCTCATCCCCGACCTTCCCCCGCGCCCGGCGAAAGAAAAGACTGGTGCGTCGCGGACGCGACTCTGACGGCGGGGCCGGGGCAACGAGCGATTCCCGGCCCACCGTGGGAAACCGCACATCGCGTTCCGCCGCCCGCTGTACACTTTTTTCGGCCACCGCTGGCAACAGACCACAGTCTGCGGCCTTCTCGTCGACCTGGCTGGAGCCCTGACGCCGCCATGAAATGTCCCAAGTGCCACTCGACAGACCTCCACCGATCGCGTCGCCGCGGCCTGACGGAGGGCTGGAGCCTGCGCCGCAAGCAACTGGCCCCCTATCGCTGCTCGGCCTGCGGCAACCGATTCATCGCAGCCGAGGCGCGGCCAGACGGACAACAGCGCTCGCTGTCGATGGCCGACTATCTGGGCCTGAACGACAGGACACGGCAGCAGTGCAGTGGGCCCGTGATCATCGCCGGGCTCACCTCGCTGTTGATCCTGTTGAGCATCTTGCTGTTCCTGTCCCTGGCTTTCGGCTGGCTCGATCCGCCGTCACTGCAGCGGCAAGCACTCTGAGAGCAGCCGAAGACGGTTGCTTGCTCCTGTTCTCCCGGGGTGCAATCGGAAGTGCGACTGTGGATCAGGCGGCCTGTTGACGTGTGGACTGCCAATAGCGGTCCCACTCCTGGTTGGCGCGGCAGACACGCAGCGCCAGCATGTGCTTGGCGTTTTTCAGTTTCCACCAAGCGCCGGCCCGCTTGAGACGGTCCTGGATGACGTAACGGTGTGCGCTTTCGATTTCGCCGGACCCTATTGGCAGCCCGGCCACGAGCGCGTCTTGATAGTTGAACTGCCCCGGGCGATTGGTGAGATAGCGATGCGCCGCGCGCACCGGGGCGTTGGCATCGGGAACGGTGTCGTCCTCGACGAATCGCTGCAGTTCCTCGACGACGTCCTGGAGGCGGTTCTGTTTCAGCCGATCCTTCTGCGTTTCCAGCCAAGCCCTCGCCGCCGTGCCGGCGATCGTGTCCCCTGCGGCCGTCAGGTAGTCACAGACATGGTAGAAATCGACGAGAAAGTGGCCTTGCAGTCCGAATTGCTCACTCACCTGATCCGCAATCCATGCGGCGCCGTCGCTGACCGCATGGACCTTGGTCTTACGCCCCAGTCCGGCCTGAACCGCCGTGCGCAACAGCGTCTCTCCGACCTGGTCGGGCGGGCCCACGGTGGCGCCGAACACCGGGGTGACGGAGCCCGGCGCATGGACCAGACTCAAACGCGCTTCCCTCCAGCCCACCCGGCGGGTCTTGCGGCGGTCCACTTTCGCGCTCTGGTCGTCCGATTCGGCCGTCTCCACGACGGGAATCATGCTCCCATCGATCTCGCCGATCAACTGCTCTACGCCGTCTCGTGCCGGGATTTTTGCCGCCGCTTTCGGGCGCTCGTCGATCGTCGCGGCATGCCGCAAGACGATCGGCCAGCACGTACTGGCGGACACCTCGATACCGTAGTGCTCTTTCAGCTTCTGCGGAATGCGCGCCGCGGGCGCGTCCGCCCCGAAATCAACGATCGCTCGCTGCAGCGGCTCCGAGCAGCCCCGGCAGACCACCTCCGCCGAACGCGTGAATGGCCGGATCTCCGGCCCGCGCGTCCCTTGCCGGAAGACCTGCTCCGCTACTTCGATCTGTCCGTACCGGGTCTGCCAATAGACGTTTTTTTTCCTTCCGCTGCACGCCCGGTTGTTGCGCCACCTCTTCTTCCTTCCGCTGCGCTTGCCGTCGCGCCCAGCCGTGCAACGCTTCGTTGCCCAACTGCCGCAATTCCTCCGTCACCCGCCGCTCCGCCTCCGCCGCCTTCTCAACATCGCCGGCCGCATTCTCGACCACCGCCAGCAAAGACTCGATCTTGGCTTGGAGCTCGGGATGATCTCTAAACCGCTCTTCCAAACCCCGACTCGGCTTGAGTCGCCCCTCCATTTCCGACCACCTTTCTGTCATGGGTCTCGCTCCAAGGTGAAGTAACCCACCACTATTTACCCCACCTCCGCCCAATTGTCTAGTGCCGAATGCCACCGCCAACCACCTCGCCCCGGCGTCAGTCGCACTTCCGATTGCACCCGTTCTCCCGCCGATCAGGGTTCCCGGCGGCGATAAGGTGCTAAAATTGCGAGTTGATCGACGCTTGCCGGTCAACCTTCAAGCTTCTGGCTCGTTTTATCCGTTTTCCAACGTCCATAAGGAACCCCCCCATGAAGAACTCCCTCCTCGTTGCCGCCCTGCTCGCTCTGGCCGTTACCGCTTGTGGCAAGAAAGAAGAAGCCAAGCCGGCTGCCGCTCCCGCCGCCGCCCCGGCCGCTGCCGCTCCGGCTGCCGCTCCTGCCGCTGCTCCGGCTGCTGCTCCAGCCGCCGACGCGGCCAAGCCGGCCGACGCCGCAGCCAAGCCGGCCGACGCCGCAGCGACGGCCGGTGCCGCTGCCGGTGCCGCGGCTGCCGATGCCGCCAAGGCTGCCGGTGCCGCTGCTGGTGCCGCTGCCGATGCCGCCAAGGCTGCCGGTGCCGCCGCTGCCGACGCCGCCAAGAAGTAAGCTCGGGATGGCGACAGGAAAAAGCCGGCGCAAGCCGGCTTTTTCTTTGCCCTCTCATGTGGCGCAAGACTGGCGCTGCCACGAACGCAGTGCCGTTGCCGCGTCACCGCCCTTGGATGGGCTAGCCGGCTGACGAGGGTCTCCTGTGCAACCAGCAGCGACTGTCGATCAACCGAACGCTTGGCCCACCCGCCACACTCCACACTCGCATCGCAAACCGCCGTCAGCCGATGGTTGCCACGCGCACAAGATCTCAGGCGAGTTGGCGCCAGCCAAACCCTCCCTCCTGGTCGGCAACACCGATCCACTCCTCGCCACAGTCGAGTGCCAGCGCCAGCGCCCGCGCCGCCAGATGTGCCCGGTTGTTCTCCTGGCTCAGGTGGGCCGCAAGCACATGCTGCAGGCGACTCGTGTCGATCTGCCGCAATAGCTCCGCCGCCTGCCCATTCTCGAGGTGGCCAAAGGGCCCACCGATGCGTCGCCTGAGCGGCGCCGGATAGCGCGATGCGGCGAGCAATCCCTGATCATGGTTACACTCCAGGACGAGTCCATCGCAAAGGCGGAGCACGTCCACGATGTGCGACGTGATCGAACCGCTGTCGGTGAGTACGCCAAGACAGCGATCGCCATCGCTGAAGACGTACTGCACCGGCTCGCGGGCGTCGTGCGGCACCGGAAAGGGGCGCAGTTCGATGTCGTCGATGGCGAACACTGCATGCCCGTCGATCAGGCGGCAATCGGTCAAGGCGTTCCTGCCGCGAGCCGCCATCTTGTACGTGCCGTGGGTCAGATAGACGGCCAGCCGGTGGCGGCGCGCAAACGCGAAGACGCCGCCGACGTGGTCGGCATGTTCGTGCGTCACGAGGATTGCCGCCAGCCCGCTGGGGTCGATGCCGAGGCGAGCCAGCCGCAGAGTCACCTCGCGGATCGAAAAGCCGCAGTCGAGCAACAGCCGGGTCCCGCCCGCCTCGACAATCAGTGCGTTACCCTGACTGCCGCTGCCCAGCGAGGCAAAACGCATCACTTCAACTGATCGTAGAGCAGATTGAGGATCTTTTTCGCCGTTTCCGACTGGTCGACGGCGCCATCAGACAGGACCACCTGCACGGTCGACCGGGAACTGGCCGTCGCACGCACAAAAATGCGGTACTGGGTCTGTGGCTTGGCAGTCGAACTTCCCTTGAACGGATTGAGCTTCGCCAGGAAGCCCTCCTCCTTCTTCTCGTTGTCGCTCTCCGGATCGACGTAGCGGACGAAGTACAGGCCACGACTTCGATCGCGATCCTCCACCGTGAAGGCAACGCGGTCGAGAGCCAGACCCACCCGTCGCCAGGCACGATCGAAGGACTCCTCGACTTCGAGTGCTCCCGAGCCATCGGCACCTCGCGTCAGCCTCGCCCGCTCGAAGGGCTTCTCCTGCGCTGCCTTGAGCGCTGCGCTCGCACGCTTCTCTTCACTGCCCAGATGAATCATCAGGCGGCGCAGCATTTCGGCTTCGAGTTCGGGATCCGCCGGGCGCGGTTGCCACTTCGTCTGATCCTTGCCTTCGGAGACGAAGATCTCGTACATGCCACGGTGACTGATGAAGATGTCGGTCGTCCCCGGCGTACTGCCCGCTTCCATGCGGGTACGGAACTTGTCGCGTTCGGCGGTCGAGTAGACCGAATCGATCACCTTGCCAAGGACATTGCGGATGAAATCCTGCGGAATTTTTGCGCGGTTCTCGGCCCAGTCCGTCTCCATCACACCGGCATCGGGCAGGTCGAGCTTGATCAGGAAACCGGTCTCCTGCCAGAATTCCTTGACGGTCCCCCAGAGCTTGTCCGGAGTCCCGGATGCGACCAGCCAGCGCTGTGTTCCCGAACGTTCGATGCGCGCCTGGTCGACCTCGGGCAAGACCTCACCCTTCTGTTGCGCCCTCGCCTGTGGTGAACGTTCGGCCGCGTACTGCGAATAGGTCGCGCTGCCCTTGCCAGCGGCATCAGGAACGGCATAGCGATCATCACGCGTCGGCGAGGTGAGGTCCGGAGGGATCTCGAGCGGCGGCACGTTGCTCGACCCTGCGGTCTTGTATTCGATTCGTTTCGGCTCGAGAAGCGAACTGCTGCAGCCGGCGAGCAACAACAGCAAGACGATCTGCAGACGCGTGGCGACGGGTCTCATTGGCTGACGCAATACTGCTAGACGAGCACGCCGGCCTGCGACAGCGCGGCTGCGATACGGGCGTGATTCTCCGGCGACAGCGGCGTCAGGGGCAGACGCAAGCCGTCGCCGATGAGGCCCAGTTGCTGGCAAGCCCACTTGACCGGGATCGGGTTCGCCTCGCAGAACAGTTGCCGGTGCAGACCGATCAGCCGCGCGTTCAGCGCCCGCGCCTCGGCCACATTGCCCGCCACCGCCGCGCGGCACATCTCGTGCATCAGCCGTGGCGCGACGTTGGCAACGACCGAGATGTCTCCCTGGGCGCCCATCAACATCAGCGCACACGCGCTGGCATCGTCACCGCTATAGACCGCGAAACCCGGGGGCGACCGGACGATCAGCTCGACGCCGCGGTCCATGTTGCCGGTCGCGTCCTTGATACCGACGATGTTCGGCATTTCGGCCAGACGCAGGGTCGTCTCGTTGCTCAGGTCGGCCACCGTGCGACCCGGTACGTTGTAGAGGATCAGCGGGATATCGACCGCCTCGGCGATGGTGCGAAAGTGGCGATACAAGCCCTCCTGCCCGGGCTTGTTGTAGTAGGGAACGACCGACAGCGCCGCATCGGCCCCCGCCCGGTGCGCGAAGCGGGTCAGCTCGATGGCCTCGGCCGTCGAATTGGCACCCGTGCCGGCAATCACCGGAAGGCGTCCCGCCGCCTGCTCGACGACGGTCCGGATCAGCTCGCAGTGCTCGGCGAGGCTGACCGTCGGCGACTCGCCCGTCGTGCCGACCACGACGATGGCGTCGGTGTTCTGCTCCACATGGAAATCGACGAGCCGGCGCATCGCGGGCAGATCGAGGCTGCCGTCGGCCTGCATCGGTGTGACAATCGCTACGATCGAGCCAGTAATCATGAGTTTGCGTGCGCGCCAGTCAAGACCCCGGGGAGATCCCGAGGGGGGAAATCTGAAGCACGCATTCTAACCGAAGGCACCCGCCTTGGCGACGAAAAACGCAGGCAGCGTCGCCGCGAGACGCTGCCGGAGGGCTGCCGGGAAGAATCAGAGCTCGGCCAGGATCCGCATGTGCGCGGCCACGCTGCGAGCCAGAGCCGACAGCGAGTAGCCGCCCTCGAGTATCGACACGATCCGCCCCTGCGCACATTCGTCGGCGAGATCCTTGAGCTGCCCGGTGACCCAGGCGTAATCCTGCTCGAGCAGCCGCAAGCCGCCCATCTCGTCCTCGTAGTGGGCATCGAAACCCGCCGAGATGAACAACATTTCCGGCTGGAACTCGCGCAGTCTCGGCATCCAGAGATCGCTCACCACGCGCCGGAACTCCTCGCCATCGGTGCCGCGCGGCAAAGGAATGTTCACCATGTTTGCCGCCGGGGTCTCGGTCCCGCTGTAGGGGTAGAACGGATGCTGGAAGGTGCTGACCATCAAGACCCGCTGGTCACCGCGAAAACAGTCTTCGGTACCGTTGCCGTGGTGAACGTCGAAGTCGATCACGGCCACACGCTCCAGGTTGTGCGCCGCCAGTGCGTGCGCCGCGGCAACCGCAACGTTGTTGAAGAAACAGAAACCCATCGCCGTCGCCCGCTCGGCGTGATGACCGGGCGGCCGCACGGCGCAGAAGGCATTCTCGGCCTGCCCCGAAAGCACCAGATCGACAGCCAGGACGCCCGCCCCGGCGGCGCGCATCGCCGCCTGCCAGGTATGGCGGTTCATCGCCGTGTCGGGGTCGAGGTGGACGATCCCGAGATCCGGCGAGGCGCGCTTCAGCCGCTCGAGATGCGCCGCGGTATGCACCCGTTTGAGCTGCTGAAAAGTGGCCAGGGGCGCATCGTGATAGACGAAGTAGGAATCCAGGCCCTGCGCGATCAGGTGATCACTGATCGCGCTCAGACGCTCGGGCGCTTCCGGATGGTACGAACCCATGTCATGCAGATGGCAATCGCGATGGGTGATGAAAGCCGTGACACTCACTGTAATCCTTCGGTCGCGACAGTGACGCCGCAAGCGGCGCCCTGCCCAGCGATGGAACGGGTTGGGAACTGATGGTTTATTATCATCCCAATTGCTTCCCGACGACAAGCCATGCCAACCGCCAACCACCACTCCCCGGTCAGCCGAATCCTCGCCGCCGCCGACTCGGTGATCCTCGGCAAGAGCAACCAGACCCGCCTCGCGCTCTGCTGCCTCCTGGCCAGGGGCCATCTGCTGATCGAGGATCTGCCCGGGGTCGGCAAGACGACGCTGGCGCACACACTGGCTCGGCTGCTCGGTCTGCAATTCGCGCGCATCCAGTTCACCAGCGACATGCTGCCGGCGGACATACTCGGCGTCTCGATCTTCGACCGCGAGCGGAACGGCTTCAGGTTCCTGCCCGGCCCGGTCTTCTCGCAGGTGCTGCTGGCCGACGAGATCAACCGCGCGACACCGAGAACCCAGAGCGCGTTGCTCGAGGCGATGGAAGAGGGGCAGGTGACCACCGAGGGCGAGACGCGACTGCTGCCGGAACCCTTCTTCGTCATTGCCACGCAGAACCCCTCGCACCAGATCGGCACCTTTCCCCTGCCCGAGTCGCAGCTCGACCGCTTCCTCCTGCGTCTCGACCTCGGCTACCCGGATCGTGACGCCGAGCGCGCACTGCTCGAGAGCGGCGGCAGCCGGGAGCGATTGCCGACCCTTTCCGCCTGCCTCGACGACGGCGAGTTCGCGCCGCTGCAACGACAGGCGGCCGCGGTCCATGCTTCACCGGCGCTGCTCGACTACGTGCAACTGCTGATCGAAGCAAGTCGCCGCGAGCAACGCTTCGTGCACGGCCTGAGCCCGCGCGCCGCTCTCGCCCTGCTCGCAGCCGCTCGCGCCTGGGCCTTCAGCGACGGCCGCGAGATGGTCCTGCCGGAGGATGTACAGGCCGTGCTGCCGGCAGTGGCCCGCCACCGCCTGCGCCTGGTCAGTGGCAGCCAAGCCGACGGCGAAGACATCGCCGCCCTGATCCGCTCCGTCAAGCTGCCCTGATGCGTCAGCTGAACGTCCTGCAGCAATGGCTCTTCGGCCGCCGGCGCGACGAGCAGTGGCCGCTCATCCTTGGCCAGCGGCGCATCTTCATCGTCCCGAGCGCTGCCGGGATGCTCTTTGCCGTGGTTCTCCTGGTGATGCTGATCGGCGCCATCAATTACGACCTCAGCCTCGGACACGCCCTGATCTTTCTCCTCACCGGCCTTGGTCTGGTGGCGATGGTGCACAGCTTTCACAACCTCTTCGGTCTGCGCCTGACGCCCGGACGCGCCGAGGCGACATTCGTCGGCGCTCTTGCGCGCTTTCCGCTGCAAGTCGAGAACCCGCGCCGGCAACAGCGGCGAGCCCTCGAACTGTCGTTCAGTGCACAGCCGGTGGTGGCGGTCGATCTGCCGGCAGAAGGCAGCGCGTCGATCACCCTGCCCTGTCTGGCACAGCGTCGCGGCCGACTCGACCCCGGCCGCGTGACGCTCGTCACCCGCTATCCGCTGGGATTGTTCCGTGCCTGGAGCTACATCCATCCCTCCTGGTCGTGCCTCGTCTACCCGAAACCATTGCGCACGCCGCTGCCGCCGGTGTCAGCCGCCTCCGTCGCCGAGCATCGTCGCGGGGACGGCGGCCAGGAGGATTTCGCCGGTCTTCGCCCACGACAGCCCAGCGACCCGACCCGGCACATAGCCTGGAAGGCGGTGGCCCGCCGCACGGACGAGCAGGCACTGCTGGTCAAGCAGTTCGCCGGCGGCGCGAGTGACGAGCTCTGGCTCGACTGGTCGCTGACTCCGGGCGATCGCGACAGCGAGGAGCGGCTGTCGATCCTCGCCGGCTGGATCATGCTCGCCGACGAGCAACAGGCATGCTATGGCCTGCGCCTGCCCGACCAGCAGATCACGCCCGCCACCGGCAGCGCCCACCGCGCAGCCTGTCTGCAGACCCTCGCTCTGTACCAGACGGAAGAGACACGCGATGCGGCCTAGTCCGCCACAACCCATCGACCAGGCTGCGGTGCCCTGGCTCCTGGCCGTCGCCCTGGCCACCGCCAGTCCGCATGGCGAACACCTGCCGCCCTGGCTGAGCGTGCTGTTCGCCGCCGCGCTGCTCTGGCGCCTCTGGCTGTGGTGGCAGAGGCGCCCGTTGCCACCGCGCTGGCTTCTCGCGCTGCTCGTCCTGGCCGCACTGTCGGGCATCGCCTGGCAGTATCGCAGCCTGCTCGGAAGGGATTCCGGAGTCGCCATGCTGGTCATCTTCATGGCGCTCAAACCACTCGAGATGAAGACCCGGCGGGATGCCATGGTGGTCATCATGCTCGGCTTCTTTCTCCTGCTGACGCACTACTTCTATTCGCAGAGCATCCCGACCGGCCTCTGGTTGCTGGCCAGTTGCACCCTGCTGACGGCAGCGCTGATCCGCCTGCATGGCGGTTCGCAGCCGCCTGCCGCGATCATCCGCCAGGCCGGCCTGCTGCTGTTGCAGGCGCTGCCTTTCATGCTCATCCTCTATCTGCTCTTTCCGCGTGTCTCCGGCCCGCTCTGGGGCCTGCCGCAGGACGCGCACGCGGGGCGCAGCGGCCTTTCCAACGAGATGGCCCCGGGGTCGATCAGCAACCTCATCCTGTCCGGAGCGATCGCCTTTCGCAGCCATTTCGCCGGCGGGATACCGGAGAAGGCGGATCTCTACTGGCGTGGCCCGGTGCTCGACGCCTACGACGGTCTGACCTGGCGCGCCAGCATACCAGCGGCCGGCCGACCACGGATGGTGCCGGTCGTCGAGGCCAGAGGGACGCCGTACAGCTACAGCAGCATCATCGAAGCGCATGGTCAGCGTTGGCTGCTCGCGCTCGACGTGGCGACCAGCCTGCCAGCAGGCGCCGTGCAGGCGCCGACGCTGGAAGTCCTGGCACGCGAGCCGCTGCGTGCCCGTTCCCGCTTCGCCTTCACGTCGTCGGTCGACTACCATGCCAACCGGAGCGAGACGGCGGCCGCGCTGCAGCAGGCACTGGCGCTGCCACCAATGATCAATCCGCGGGCGCGGGCACTGGCCGAGCAGTGGAAATCGCGACCACCGGCGCGGATCGCCGACGCGGTTCTCAGCCTGTTCCGCAACGAGGACTTCCATTACACCCTGCGGCCGCCCCTGCTCGGCGCCGATGCCGTCGACGAGTTCCTCTTCGGCACGCGGCGTGGCTTCTGCGAGCACTACGCCTCGGCCTTCGTCTTCCTGCTGCGTGCTGCCGGCGTGCCGGCGCGCGTCGTCGCGGGCTACCAGGGCGGCGAGGTTAACCCCGTCGATGGCTACCTCATCGTCCGCCAGTCGGATGCGCACGCCTGGGCCGAAGTCTGGCTCGCGGGCGAGGGCTGGGTGCGCTACGACCCGACGGCAGCGGTCGCTCCTTCGCGCATCGAACAGGGAATCGTCGCCGCCCTGCCGCAGGACGAACCACTGCCCGCCATCGTCGGCCTCGATGCCGACTGGCTGCGTCAGCTGCGCTATCGCTGGGAGGCCGCAAACAACGCCTGGAATCAATGGGTCCTCGGTTACAATCCGCAACGCCAGCGCGACATCCTTTCCCGCTTCGGCATGGCCAACCCGGACTGGCAAGGCATGAGCGCGGCGCTGGCCGTGCTCTCCGGCGTCGCACTGTTGCTCGTCACCGTTTGGACGCTGCCCCGTCGTCGTCGCGCCGATCCGGCGCAGCGGGCATGGCAGCGGTACTGCAAGGCGCTCGCGCGGCGCGGCGTGACGCGCGCCGCTTGGGAGGGGCCAATCGCTTTCGCCCGTCGAGTCGCCGTCGAAAGGCCGCAGCTGGCGGCACTCACCAGCGAAGCGGCACGCTGCTACGCGGCACTGCGCTATGGCCGCGGCGACAGCGAGCAGTTGCTCGTCCTGCAGGAATGTGTGCACCGCCTACCGGCCAGATGGAGAACCAGTCCTTGAAACACCTCGCCAGCAACCTGCTCGTCGCCCTGCCCCTCAGTCTCGCGGCACTATCCGCAAGCGCCGAGCAGGCGACCGGTTTGAGCCAGAACCCTGAAGTGCAGGCATTCATCGCCGGCATGCACGAGCAGCACGGCTTCGACATCGCCCATCTGACGCGCCAGTTCGCGGTCCTGCGACCGAATGCGACGGTCCTCAAGGCGATTCGCCCACCGGCTGTGCCCGAGAAGCAGCGTTCGTGGGAGCGCTATCGCGAGCGCTTCGTCAACGAACAGCGACTGGCGGGGGGATTGTCGTTCTGGCAGAAACATGCCGCGACGCTGCAGCGCGCAGAGGCGATCCACGGCGTCCCGGCCGAGGTGATCGTCGCCATCATTGGCGTCGAAACGATCTATGGCCAGCACATGGGCAGCTTCGGCGTCCTCGAGGCACTGGCCTCGCTCGCTTTCTTCTACCCGCCTCGGTCCGAGTTCTTTCGCGGCGAACTCGAGCAGTTCCTCCTCCTCGCGCGCGAGAATGGCATCAGTCCGCTCAGCGTCAAGGGCTCCTACGCCGGCGCCATCGGCATCCCGCAGTTCATGCCCAGCAGCCATCGCCGCTTTGCCGTCGATTTCGACGGCGATGACCGCATCGACCTGCGCCAGAGCCATGCGGACGCGATCGGCAGCGTTGGCCGCTTCCTGCAGCAGCACGGTTGGCAGACGGGCGAGCCGGTCGCGGTACCGGCGGCGGTCAGCGGCAATCCCGCCGCCCTTCTCGCCCTCGGCATCAAGCCGTCGCTGAGTGTCAACGAGTTCGCCGCGCAGGGGGTTGCCGCGGTGGCCGACGGCGACCGCGCCGCCGCCCTGATCGACCTCGTCACACCCGGTGCGGCGACGGAATACTGGCTCGGCTTCAACAACTTCTACGTCATCACGCGCTACAACCGCTCGAGCTTCTACGCGATGGCGGTCTTCCAACTGGCGGAGGCTCTGCGGCAGGAGCACGCGGCGCGCGCCGCGGGCAATCATTCGCCGCTGGCGACGAGGGCGAGCAACTCGTCGCCGTAGCGCTGCACCTTGGCAAGACCGATCCCGGGTACCGCAAGCAGAGCCTGCGGTGAGGCCGGCAACGCTGCCGCAATCTCGAACAGCGTCCGGTCGTGCAGGATCAGGTAGGCGGGAACACCCTGCTCGCGCGCCTTGGCGCTGCGCCACTGGCGCAGACTGGCCACCAGAGCCGACTCCTCCTGTTGCGGACGCGGCCGCGGAAGATCGGCGGCGCCACGGGCGGCGCTCCTGCCGCGGGCAGCACGGCTTGTGGCACGCTCGGACCGCCGGCGCAGCATCAGCGCCACTTCCCCGCGCAGGACGGGGCGGGCGCTTTCGCTCAGCTTGAGCGCTCCGTAGGCCGCGGCATCCGCTTCGAGGACGCCGGCGGCGAGCAGCTGTCGGAAGACGGAGCGCCAGCCCATCTCGTCGAGTTCGCTGCCGACGCCGAAGGTCGGCAGGCGATCATGCCCGAACTGCCGCACCTTGTCGGTGCTCTTGCCGCGCAGGATGTCGATCAGGTGGCCGGCACCGAAGCGCTGGCCGGTGCGCAGGGCGGCCGAGAGGACCTTCTGCGCCACAACCGTGCCATCCCAGACCTGCGGCGGATCGAGGCAGACGTCGCAGTTGCCGCAGGGCAGAGCGTCTTCCCCGAAGTAGTTGAGCAGGATGACGCGGCGACAGGTCGCCGACTCGCAGTAAGCCAGCATGCTCTCCAGCTTCTGTCTTTCGACCCTCTTCTGCTCGACCGGCGCCGCCGAATCCTCGATCATCTGGCGATGAATCACGACATCGTTCAGCCCGTAAGTCATCCACGCCTCGGCGGCATCACCGTCACGCCCGGCGCGACCGGTTTCCTGATAATAGGCCTCGAGGCTCTTCGGCAGGTCGAGATGGGCGACGAAACGGACGTCCGGCTTGTCGATGCCCATGCCGAAAGCGATCGTCGCCACCATCACCAAACCCTCTTCGCGCAGGAACGTCTGCTGGTGCCGCTGCCGGTCGCAGGTACTGAGTCCGGCGTGATAGGGCAGCGCATCGATTCCCTGCGCGAGCAGCCAGGCTGCCGTCTCGTCGACCTTGCGCCGCGACAGGCAGTAGACGATGCCGGCCTCGCCGCGGTGCTGGCCGAGAAAGTCCAGCAACTGCTTGCGCGGATTGTCGCGCTCGACGATCTGGTAGCGGATGTTCGGGCGGTCGAAGCTCGCGACGAACGAGCGCGCGCGCTCGAGATGCAGGCGGGTGATGATCTCCTGCCGGGTCAGCTGATCGGCCGTCGCCGTCAGCGCGATGCGCGGCACTTCCGGGAAGCGCTGATGCAGCTCGCTGAGCTGGATGTACTCCGGTCGGAAGTCATGTCCCCACTGCGACACGCAGTGCGCCTCATCGATGGCGAACAGGGCGACCCCCTGCCGCGCGACCAGTTCCGCAAGGAGCCCGAGGAAGCGCTCGCCGAGCAACCGCTCGGGAGCGACGTAGACCAGATCGAGCTCGCCGGCCATCAGTCGGCGTTCGGTGTCAACCAGCGAACGGAAGTCCAGCGACGAATTGATGAAAGCTGCGTTGACGCCAACCTGGCACAGGGCCTCGACCTGGTCCTGCATGAGCGCGATCAGCGGCGAGACGACGACACCGACGCCGCTGCGCAGCAGTGCCGGAATCTGGTAGCAGAGCGACTTGCCGCCACCGGTCGGCATCAGCACCAGCGCGTCACCGCCGGCAAGGAGCTGGTCGACCACCTCCTCCTGCTGCCCGCGGAAGGCCGGATAGCCGAAGACCCGCGACAGGACTTCGTGCGCCGCGGCACTCATCGCCCGGATGCCCGGCCAGACCGCAGGTGCCGAAAGCGCGCAGGACGCGCGGCAGCCGCCAGACTGGCGCGGCACCCGCGCCACGCGAAGTCCCGGGTCAGTCCAGGCACTCGCGCGTCAAACGCTCGCCATCCCAGCACAGGCATTCACCACGGCTGGCGTGCCAATCAGCCAACACCCAGCGCTGAACGTGGATGCCATCGACGAGGTGATCGTGCACCGCCGGACGATGCGTGTGGCCGTGGATCAGTCCGACGTAGCCGTGGGCGCGAAGGAAATCATCGGTCTCGACCGGATTGACATCCATCAGGTACTGCGCCTTGTCGCGCTTGGCGGTCTCGCTCTGCTGCCGCAGAGCCGCGGCGACCGCCTTGCGCTCGCTCAGCGGCCGCGCGAGGAAGGCCTGCTGCCAGTCGCGACGGCGAACCAGCGCGCGAAACGACTGGTACTCGCGGTCATCCGTGCACAGCGCATCACCATGCGCCAGGACGAACTCGCCGCCGGGCAGCGCCAGCAGCCACGGATCGGGCAACAGGCGCGCACCGCTGGCAGCGGCGAAACGCTCGCCGAGCAGGAAATCGCGATTGCCGTGCATCACCGCCAGTCCGACTCCGGCTGCGACCAACTCATGCAGGGCGGCGACGACCGCGGCGGCCATACCGTCGGCGGGGTCGTCCAGGCAGTCGTCGCCCGGCCAGGCCTCGAAGAGGTCGCCGAGGATGAACAGGCTCTCCGCCGCCCGCGCCCGCCCGCGCAGGAAGTCGAGAAAAATCCGCGTCACGGCCGGCGCCTGTGGCGCCAGGTGCAGGTCGGATATGAACAGGGTGGGTCGCAAGCCTTACCTGCTGCGCTCGACTACGGACGCCGCATCAGCAGACTTCCGCCCGCTCGATCAACACGTCCTCGACCGGCACGTCCGAATGAAAACCCGAGGTTCCCGTGCGCACGGTCTTGATCCGGTCGACCACCTCCCGTCCCTCGACCACCTTGCCGAAGACGCAGTAGCCCCAGCCCTGTGCATTCGGCGCACGGAAGTTGAGGAAGTCGTTGTTGACGACATTGATGAAGAACTGCGCCGTCGCCGAGTGCGGTTCCGCGGTGCGCGCCATGGCGACCGTGTAGGCCTCGTTCTTCAGCCCGTTGTCGGCTTCGTTGCGGATTGGCTGCCGGCAGGGCTTCTGCTTCATGCCCGGCTCAAAACCGCCACCCTGCACCATGAAGCCGGGGATCACGCGATGGAAGACGGTGTTGTCGTAGTGGCCGGCGGCGACATAGTCGATGAAGTTCTGTGCCGACAGCGGTGCCTTCTCGGCGTCGAGCTCGATGGCGATGACGCCGAGGCTGGTATGCAGCTTGATCATGGTTTTCCTTTCTCGGAGATGATCCTGACCGACTGGATGGTGACCGGCTCAAGAGGAACGTTTTGATGCATCGCGCGGTTGCCGGTTGCCACCCCGGCGATCCGGTCCACGACCTCGATACCCTGCGTGACGCGGCCAAAGACGGTGTAGCCCCAACCATCGGGAGACGGATGGTTGAGCGACGCGTTGTCCCGATGGTTGATGAAGAACTGCGCACTCGCCGAATGCGGATCGGCGGTACGCGCCATGGCAATCGTCCCGCGATCGTTGCGCAGCCCGTTCTTCGCCTCATTCTCCACCCTGCGTGGCGCCGCCTTCTGTTCGAGCTCGCCAGTGAAACCACCGCCCTGGATCATGAAGCCGGGGATGACGCGATGAAAAACGGTGCCGTTGTAGAAGCCCTCATTGACGTACTGGAGGAAGTTGCGCACGGTCTTCGGCGCCTTCTCGGAATCGAGTTCGATGACGATGCGCCCCATGCTCGTCTGCATCTCGACGCTGGGCGCCGCGACGACCGCGACCGACAGCAGGGCGCCGGCAAGCGCGAAAAGCATCTTTCTCAACATCGGGCAACTCCTTGGCAAGCGATTCCCAGCGGGCGGGCGAAAGGTGACCGGACGCAGCAGCCATGCGTCGGCCGACAGCCGCCGCCGCGACCGGCGGCAACCAAATGGTCGGAAGCAGTGCCGGATGGCCCGTGCGGCAACTCCCCGGTCAACCGACACGTTCCTCCTGGATCAACCAGCGGCCACCGGACCTGACGAGAACCAGCGTCTTGCCCACCGTCGAGGTCAGTGCCGGCGAAGTGAAGGTCTGCCGGAAACGCACGGTGGCCTTGCCATCAGCGAAAGCGACGCGGATGTCGTCGACCTCGACGAGCAGTCGGCCGGGCTTACGCATCGGCCGCAGGCGCCCCTCTTCCCAAGTCTTGCGCGTCATGCCGCGTGGTGGGCGGAAGTCGGTGGCATAGTGGGCGAAGTATGCCTTCGCGTCCTTGCGCGACCAGGCCCTTGCCCAGCCCTCGATCATCTTCGCCACATCCTTCTCGTCGGCAGTACCAGCCGCCACCGACGCCCTGTCGGCCATGCCGGCAGCCGGCGAATCCGGGGCCGCAGACAGCCGCGCTGGGCTCGCGCCGGCATCGCCCAGGCCACCGCTGCCGACCTCCCGCACGCGCGAGAGCTTCCGCTGCGCGGCCTTCTTCGCCGGGTCGATCTGCAACGCCTTCTCATAGGCCTGGCCAGCCAGCCGGGCATGAATGTCACCGAGGTTCTCGTAGGCGGTGGCGTAGGTCGGCTGGATCCGGATCGCCATTTCGAGCGCCGTCCGCGCCTTGTCGTACTGTTTCTGCTGCGCGTAGAGAACGGCCAGGTTGTTGTACGGTTCGGGCAGTTCCGGATAGTCCTCGATCAGCTTGCTGAAGACGGTCATGGCATCGGCGGGACGACCCATCTCGACGAGGATCAGGCCCTTGCTGAAGCGTCCGCGCGCATCCGCCGGGTTGCTTGCCAGGTGTTCCTCGATCTTCTCGAGCGCTGCCGCCTGCTGGCCCTGCTTGAGCAGCCGCTGGGCATCGGCGAGGTTGTCGGCAAAGGCCGCGGACGCCGCCCCGCCGAGAACCCAGACGAGGAGCGCACAGCGGAGGGCTGGCAAAAGGCTGGCAGGCATCGGTGTGGTATACTGGGCCACGCGCGGTCGGGGGCAGCAAGAACAGGAAAGCGGACGATTCTAGCAAGAACTTCCGCCAAACCAAAATCCTCCGCCGGTGGCAGCCGCTCACGGCACATTCCCGCAGACCCGAAGATGCTGAAGATCTACAACTCGCTGACCAGAGACAAGCAGGAATTCGTCCCCATCGTACCCGGCGAGGTACGGATGTACGTTTGCGGCATGACCGTCTATGACTACTGTCACCTCGGTCACGCACGTGTCCTGGTGGTCTTCGACATCGTGCAGCGCTGGCTGCGGGCGAGCGGACTGCAGGTCTGCTACGTGCGCAACATCACCGACATCGACGACAAGATCATCCGCCGGGCAACGGAGAACGGCGAAACCATCGGCGAGCTGACCGACCGCTTCATCCGTTTCATGGATGAGGATGCGGCGGCGCTCGGCGTCGCCAAGCCGGACCATGAACCGCGCGCGACGGCCTACGTGCCACAGATGCTGAGCCTGATCCGGCGACTCGAGGAGAACGGCCTGGCCTATCGTGCGGCTGCCGGCGACGTCAATTTCTCGGTGCGTCGGTTTCCCGGTTACGGCAAGCTCTCGGGCAAGTCGCTCGACGACCTGCGAGCCGGGGAGCGTGTCGACATCGACAGTGCGAAGGAAGACCCGCTCGACTTCGTGCTCTGGAAGCACGCCCGTGAGGGCGAACCCGCCTGGGCTTCACCGTGGGGGAACGGCCGCCCGGGATGGCACATCGAGTGTTCGGCGATGAGTTCGGACCTGCTCGGGGCACACTTCGACATCCACGGTGGCGGCCAGGATCTGCAGTTCCCGCATCACGAGAACGAGATCGCCCAGTCCGAGGGGGCGCACGGCTGCCGCTTCGTCAACTACTGGATGCACAACGGTTTCGTCCGCGTCGATGACGAGAAGATGTCGAAGTCGCTCGGCAACTTCTTCACCATCCGCGAAATCCTGCGCCAGTACGACGCCGAGGTCCTGCGCTTCTTCATCCTGCGGGCGCACTATCGCAGCCCGCTGAACTACTCCGACGCGCACCTCGACGACGCGCGGCACGCGTTGAGCAGACTGTATACCGCGCTCAGGGCGGTGCCGGCGGCAGCGGCGACTGCAATCGACTGGAACGAGCCGCACGCACAGCGTTTTGCTGCGGCGATGAACGACGACTTCAACACGCCGGAAGCCTGCGCCGTCCTCTTCGACCTCGCCGCCGAAGTGAATCGCAGCAGGTCCGCCCTTGCCGCGTCCCGGTTGCGCACACTGGCCGGACTGCTGGGGCTGCTCGGACGCGAACCACAGGATTTCCTGCAGGCGGCCCCGGCACGCGGCAGCGAGGTCTCGGGAGAAGAGATCGAGACGCTGATCGGCGAACGTACGGCTGCCAAGAAGCGCCGCGACTTCGCCGAGGCGGACCGCATACGCGCCGAACTGCTGGCTGCCGGAATCATCCTCGAGGATGGCGCCAAGGGAACGAGCTGGCGTCGCGCCTGATCCACGGCCAGGGCGCATACACCCCGGCCCCGTCAGCGCCGGCTGTCCGACAGGCTGCCAGGCCTCAACTGACGACAGGAACCCATGGCCCTCAAGAAATCCCAGCTCTACAGCAAGCTCTGGCAGTCGTGCGACGAGCTGCGCGGCGGCATGGATGCCAGCCAGTACACACCCCGGACGCCCGCGACATCCTCAGCGTGCGGACGCGCCGTGCGTCAGCGCAGCACCCGCCCGCCACTGCCAATGACCGTCAGGTCGACGAACCGTGAGCCGGCGCGGTCATTCGGCGAAAAACTCACCCGGTAGCCGCCGAGGTCGTGATTCTGCATGTTCTCGAGCGCGGCCACCAGCTTCTCGCGCGTCGGTTCCTTGCCCGCCTTGCGCAACGCCTCGACGAGCACTTTTGCCATGGCGTAGGCTTCGATCCCGTAATAGGAGGGCTTCGCCTGCTTGCCAAGCAGTCTGTGGTACTCGCGCACGATCGGCAGGGTGTCGTTCCACGGATAGGGCATGACCTGCGAAATGCCGATGCCACGTGCCTCGTCCGCCAGTTCCTGCACGAGCAGATCGGCGCCCACCGGAGACAGGGTCATGAACTGCGGATTCTGTCTTGCCTTTCTCATCTCGCGTACGAAGGCGGCGCTGGCCTTGTACAGCGTCACCATGATCACCGCCTGTGGATTGGCCTTGGCGATGGTCTGTACGGCACCGCTGACATCGACGGAATTGCGCTCCACCGTGGCCACTGCCACCGGCACCTGATTGTGCTTCCTGAGCGCTGCCAGGACGCCCTCGAGCCCCGACTTCCCGAAGCCGTCGTTCTGATAGAAGACGGCGATGTTCTTGAAACCGAGCGAGGCGAGCTGGTTGACGATCGCCTCGGTCTCGTCGGCGTAGCTCGCGCGGACGTTGAACATGTAGCGATTGGCGGGATGATCGCGTGGCGAGTGGCGCAGCGAGTCGGCGCCTGAGATCGTCCCCACCAGCGGCACCCTGGCGACACCGAAGACCTCGTTCATCGCCGCCGTCGTCGGACTCGATCCGTAGAACGCCAACAGCGCGAAAACCTGCTCCTGCGCGATCAGCGTCCTTGTGTTGGCGACCGTGCGCTCGGTTTCGTAGCCGTCATCGAGACTGCGCAGGTCGAGTCTTCTGCCATGCACGCCACCCGCGTCGTTGAGCTGACGGAAATAGGCGTTGATGACGGTTTTCATGTCCAGCCCGTAAGGTCCGCTGGGGCCCGAAAACGGTGCCGTCATGCCGATCAGGATGCTCTTGTCGGTAACTCCGACCTCGCTCGCAGCAACTCCACCGCCCCAGATCAGGGCAACCAACAACAATGCTCTGGCAAGCTTCATGCCGCCCTCCTCGCGTGGCGCGTGGGCCGCCACCGAGCTGCGACGACCTCGACCACCGAGCGAGCATGGCGAAGCCAGCTGACACGACGCTTACAAACGCCGAACCTCTGCAAACCGGTCTGCGGCGTCGCTCAACCGCTCAGTCCTGCTGCCCCGGCCTGTTCGCGAGGCGTCCTTCACAACCTCTCAGGTCGCGGCGAAGAAGTCGCGCACGCGATCCATCCACGATTTCGCGCGCGGATTGTGATGGCCAGCGTTGTCCCGGCTCGAATCCTCGAGCTCGCGCAGGAGTTCCTTCTGGCGCTCGGTGAGATGAACCGGCGTCTCGACGACCACATGGCAAAGCAGATCGCCATGCGCGTTACTGCGCACGCCCTTGATGCCCTTGCCACGCAGGCGGAACACCTTCCCCGACTGCGTCTCCGCTGGAACCCGGATCTTCGCCGCACCGTCGAGCGTCGGAATGTCGATCTCGCCGCCGAGCGCCGCGGTCGTGAAGCTGATCGGCATCTCGCAGTGCAGATCGTTCTGCTCGCGCTGAAAGACGGCGTGCGACTTGAGGTGGATCTGGACGTAGAGGTCACCGGCGGGACCGCCATTGATGCCGTGCTCACCCTCACCCGACAGGCGGATGCGATCGCCCTCGTCGACGCCGGCCGGGATTTTCACCGCCAGCGTCTTGTGCTGCTTGACCCGACCGGCGCCATGGCACACGCCACAGGGGTCGGCGATGTAGCGCCCGGTACCATGACACTTCGGACAGGTCTGCTGGATCGAGAAGAATCCCTGCTGCAGGCGAACTTGGCCGCTGCCCTGACAAGTCGGGCAGGTCTTCGGCTGCGTTCCGGCCTTGGCGCCACTGCCGTGGCAGGCTTCGCAGACTTCCATGGTCGGGATGCGAATCTTGGTTTCCGTCCCGAAGGCCGCCTGCTCGAGGCTGATCTCGAGGTTGTAGCGCAGGTCGGCACCGCGATAGACGCTCGAGCGCCCACCGCCACCGCGTCGCCCGCCGAAGATCTCGTCGAAGATGCCACCGAAGGCGTCCGAGAAACCGCCGGGACCCGCAGCGCCCATCCCTGCCTGAGGGTCCACTCCGGCGTGTCCGTACTGGTCGTACGCCGCCCGCTTGTCGGGTTCGGAGAGGATCTCGTAGGCCTCCTTGACTTCCTTGAAGTGCTCCTCCGCCCTGGGATTGTCCGGATTGCGATCCGGGTGGTACTTCATCGCCAGTTTGCGGTAGGCCTTCTTGATGTCCTCATCGGCAGCGTCACGGTTGACGCCCAGAATGTCGTAATAGTCGCGTTTTGCCATCGGTTCGTGAGCACGTTGGGGGGACGAAGGGAGGCGCGGTCATGCGCCCCCCTCCAGGCAACAGCTTACTTCTTGTCCTTGACTTCGGTGAACTCGGCATCGACGACGTCGCTGTCGTCTTTCCTCGCTTCGCCGGTCGAACCTCCGGCGCCACCCGCACCAGCGGCTCCCGGCGCGTGCTCCTGCTGCTTGCCGTACATCTTCTCCCCGAGCTTCTGGGCGGCCGTCCCCAGGACCTCGCTCTTCGCCCGGATGGCATCGATGTCGTTGCCACGAATGGCCTCTTCCGCGTCCTTCACGGCTTTCTCTATCGACGCCTTCTCGCTGTCGGCGAGTTCCTTGCCATACTCGGCAAGTGACTTCTTCACCGTATGGATCATGGCATCGCACTGGTTGCGCGCCTCCGCCAGTTCATGCGCCTTGCGGTCTTCTTCGGCATGTACTTCGGCATCACGCACCATGCGCTGCACTTCATCTTCGCTGAGTCCGGAAGACGCTTGAATCTTGATCTTGTTTTCCTTGCCGGTCGCTTTGTCCTTTGCCGATACATGCAGGATGCCGTTGGCGTCGATATCGAAGGTGACCTCGATCTGCGGCATGCCGCGCGGTGCCGGCGGAATGTCCGACAGGTTGAACTGGCCAAGACTCTTGTTGCCGCCGGCCATCTCGCGCTCGCCCTGCAGCACGTGGATGGTGACCGCCGACTGGTTGTCGTCGGCGGTCGAGAAGACCTGGGTCGCCTTCGTCGGAATCGTCGTGTTCTTCTTGATCAGCTTGGTCATCACGCCACCGAGCGTCTCGATCCCGAGCGACAGCGGCGTCACATCGAGCAGCAACACGTCCTTGACCTCACCCTGCAGGACACCGCCCTGGATCGCCGCACCGACGGCGACCGCCTCGTCGGCGTTGACGTCGCGCCTTGGCTCGCGGCCAAAGAACTCCTTGACCTTCTCCTGCACCTTCGGCATGCGCGTCTGGCCGCCAACCAGGATGACGTCGTTGATGTCGCCAATGCGGCAGCCGGCATCCTTCAGCGCGATGCGGCAGGGCTCGATGGTCCGTTCGACGAGATCATCGACCAAAGACTCGAACTTGGCGCGCGTGATCTTCTGCGTCAAGTGCTTCGGCCCGGAGGCATCGGCGGTGATGTACGGCAGGTTGATTTCGGTCTGCTGGCCCGACGACAACTCGATCTTGGCCTTTTCCGCTGCATCCTTCAGACGCTGCAGCGCCAGCACGTCCGCTTTCAGGTTGACGCCCGCCTCTTTCTTGAACTCCTCGATGATGTAGTCGATCAGCCTCTGATCGAAGTCCTCGCCACCGAGGAAGGTATCGCCGTTGGTCGACAGCACTTCGAACTGGTGCTCGCCCTCGACCTCGGCAATCTCGATGATCGAGATGTCGAACGTACCGCCGCCGAGATCATAGACGGCGATTTTCTTGTCGCCCTGCTTCTTGTCCAGACCGAAAGCCAGGGCAGCCGCCGTCGGCTCGTTGATGATCCGCTTCACCTCGAGACCGGCGATCCGGCCGGCGTCCTTGGTGGCCTGCCGCTGGCTGTCGTTGAAGTATGCGGGAACGGTGATCACTGCCTCGCTGACTTCCTCGCCGAGGTAATCCTCGGCCGTCTTCTTCATCTTGCGCAACACCTCCGCCGACACCTGCGGCGGGGCGATCTTCTTGCCGCGCACCTCCACCCAGGCATCGCCGTTGTCGGCCTTGAGGATGCGGAACGGCATCAGCGAGATGTCCTTCTGCACCTCCTTTTCCTCGAAGCGCCGACCGATCAACCGTTTGATCGCATAGAGCGTGTTCTTCGGGTTGGTTACCGCCTGCCGCTTGGCAGGGGCACCGCAAAGCACCTCGTCGTCTTCGGCGTAGGCGACGATCGACGGTGTCGTGCGCGCGCCTTCGGAGTTTTCAATCACCTTCGGCTTGCCGTTTTCCATCACGGCGACGCAGGAGTTGGTCGTCCCGAGATCGATGCCGATGATTTTTCCCATTCTTGAATCCTTTCAATATTGCTCGTGTTGCCAGATTGCACCGTCGCCCGCAGACGCAATGCCCGGAATGATCCCTCAAATGGGGGTCAGGCAGCGTATTTCAAGACGCCGCCTTGGCGACGATGACCAGCGCCGGTCGCAGCACGCGCTCGGCGAGCAGGTAGCCCTTTTGCAGAACGGTGACGACCGTGTTGGCTTCCTGAGCAGACTCGACGACACTGATGGCCTGATGCCGGTTCGGGTCGAACTTCTCGCCGACGGGGTTGATCTCGGTCAACGCTGATTTCTCGAATGCCGCCACGAGCTGTTTCAGGGTCAGCTCAGTGCCCGCGCGCAGGCTCTCGGCGGTCGCCGCTTCAGTCGCCAGAGCCGCCTCGAGACTGTCCTTCACCGGCAACAACTCGCGGGCGAAGCGATCGACCGCGAACCTCGCCGCCTTGGCGATGTCCTCCTGCGCCCGCCGGCGCACGTTCTCGGTTTCGGCCTTGGCACGCAGCCACAGATCCTGGTATTCGTCGGCCTTCAGGCGCGCCTGCTGCAGTTCCTCCCGCATCGTGGCGCCACTTTCCTCAGCCAGCGGCTGCTCGGCGATGGGCATCTCGCCGCTGGCGGGCGGCTCCGCCGCAGTGTCGGCTGCGGCAACAACTGCTGGTTCCTGAGGTGCTGAATCGTTGCTTTGCATGGATGATGGTCTCCGGAAAAACGAATCTGTATTTGGGGGGGCGCCGCCGGATTTCAAGTCCCTTGACGAAGCACGCCGGTGACCACATGCAATCGGCCCGCATTTTTTTGCTGCACGAACAGCTTCTGCTGCTAGCATTCCTCCTTTGTCGGTCGTAGCTGGAATCGGGCTCCGCATGCTGCAGAAAATCGGAAGATACGAAGTCATTCGCTCTCTCGGCAAGGGAGCGACTGCCGTCGTCTACTTGGCGCGCGATCCCCGTCTCGACCGTCAGGTCGCCATCAAGCTGATCCGCTTCGATGAAGACAACGCGGCCATGTCGAGGCGTCTGCGCAAGCTGTTCCAGACCGAGGATTCGATCGCTCGCCGGCTCAATCACCCGAACATCGTCAAGATCTTCGATGCGGTGATCGAGCCTGATCAGGCCTATCTGGTGATGGAATACGTCGACGGGGTCGCGCTGGACCAGTTCTGCAAGATCAACAGACTGCTGCCGATGCACCGGGTGATCGGCATCATCTTCAAGTGCTGTCTCGCCCTCGACCATGCGCTTCACCAAGGGGTGGTGCATCGCGACATCAAACCGGCAAACATCCTGATCGACGCCAACGACAATCCGAAGATCACCGATTTCGGGCTCGGCCTCAATCTCCTGAAGGACATGGGACGCGACTCGACCTTCGTCATGGGTGTCGGCTCGCCAGCCTACATGTCGCCGGAGCAGGTCAAGAACTACCCGCTCAACCACAAGACCGACCTCTACTCGCTCGGCGTCCTGCTCTTCCAGCTGCTGACGGGGCGCCTGCCCTTTCGCGCCAACAATCCGGCGACACTGGTGTACAAGATCGTCAATATGGACGCCCCGTCGGTCTGTGCGCTGAACCCGAATCTGCCGCCTGGCCTCGATCCGATCATTCGCAAGGCACTCGAGAAGGACCTGTACAGCCGCTATCGCAACGGCGCCGAGTTCGCCAAGGATCTATCGGCGGTGCGTTACCAGATGCAGGAAGAGGATCAGACGCAACAGGATCTGGCGCACTTCGATCGCTTGCGCAAGGTCGATTTCTTCGCCGAGTTTGAAGACATCGAGTTGTGGGAGGTGCTGCGGATCAGCGTCTGGCGCGAAGTCTCGGAAAAGGTGACCCTGATTCGCGAAGGCGACACCCATCGCAAGTTCGGCATCATCGTCGACGGTTTCGTCGAGGTTTCCGCCAACGGCCGGGTCATCTGCCGCCTCGGCCCGGGTGAGGTCGTCGGCGAGATGGCTTTTCTGCACCCGACCGACGACCGTCGCCAGGCAACGGTGGTCACCCTCGAAGTGACCCGCTTCCTGGAAGTCAACAGCTCGGCCCTGGGCCTGAGTTCGGACGAAGTGCGCGAACGCTTCAACAAGGTGCTTCTCGTCAAGCTTCTCGGGCGCCTGCGAGAGGCCAACAAGGTTCTGGCCAAACTGGGCCAGACGGCAGTCCAGGGCAGCACTTCCAGCTACGCCGGCGGCTCGCCGCCGCTCGAGCTGCTCTGAGGGAAAGCTTCTCCATGCCCGATCTCGCCTCGCCCGCCTTCTGGATTTCCGTCCTGCAGATCATCGCCATCGACATCCTGCTCGGCGGCGACAATGCGGTGGTCATTGCACTGGCCTGCCGCCGGTTGCCCGCGACGCAACGCAACAAGGGGATCTTCTGGGGCGTATTCGGCGCCATCGCCCTGCGCGTCATCCTGATCTATTTCGCGCTGCAGCTGCTCGCCGTCCCCTACCTGAAGATGGTCGGCGGCTTGCTGCTGTTCTGGATCGGCATCAAGCTGATCCTGCCCGAGCATGAGGAAGCACACGGCAACGTGCAGGGAAGCAGCACGCTGCTCGGAGCGATCCGGACGATCATCGTCGCCGACGCCGTCATGAGCGTAGACAACGTCATCGCCGTCGCCGGCGCAGCACACGGATCGATCGTCCTCGTCGTCTTTGGCATTGCGGTATCGATCCCGATCGTCGTCTGGGGCAGCAAACTGGTGCTCGCGCTGATGGATCGTTTTCCCATCGTCATCACCGCCGGCGGCGCCCTGCTCGGCTGGATCGGCGGCGGCATGCTGCTGACCGACCCGGCACTGCCCGCCGCGTGGCGGGAGTTCGTCCCGCACAGCCACTATATCGCATCCGGCTTCGGCGCCCTGCTGGTGGTCGCGCTCGGCAAGTGGCAGGCTTCGCGCCAGACCGCCCGCGCCAACGAGGTGTCGCCGGCTGCCGGCAGGTCGCAAGTCCTGCAACCAGGAGATCCGAAATGAACCCGAGATGGTTGCTTCCCGTCGATGGCTCGCTGCCCGCGTTGCGGGCAGTCGACCATGTCATCGCCGAGGCGCTCGCGACGCCGCTGGAACCGGAAGTCCTGCTGCTGAACGTGCAGCACCCGCTGCCTTCGGATATCAGCCGCTTCGTCCGCACGGACGTCGTCCATGACTATCATCGCGAGACGGGTGACGCCGCTCTCGCCTCGGCGCGCGCCCGGCTCCACGCAGCCGGAATCGGCCACGGTGAGCACGTCATGGTCGGTGAGATCGCACCGACGATCGTCGATTTCGCGCGCGAGCACGACTGCAGCCTGATCATCATGGGAGCGCGCGGCCTCGGCAGCGTGTCCGGCCTGCTGCTCGGATCGGTGACGCAACGTGTCATCCATCTCACCGACCTGCCGGTGGTCGTGGTCAAGTAGTTCGCGGCAGCGCTACCGGGTCGCCAACCGGCTCAGAGGACGTAGCGGGAGAGGTCCTCGTTCTGTGCGAGTTCGACCAGGCGATGGTCGACGTACGCGGCGTCGATCGTGAGGCGCTCGCCCGGTCCCTTGCCGGCGGTGAATGAAATCTCCTCGAGCAGGCGCTCCATCACCGTGTACAGGCGGCGAGCGCCGATGTTCTCCGTCCGCTCGTTGACCGACCAGGCAATCTCGGCCAGGCGCCTGATGCCTTCGGCAGAAAACTCGAGCGCCACCCCTTCGGTGGCCAGCAGCGCCTGGTACTGCTTGGTCAGGCAGGCATCCGTCTGCGTCAGGATGCACTCGAAGTCGGCAACCGACAACGACTCCAGCTCAACGCGAATCGGCAACCTGCCCTGCAGTTCGGGGATCAGATCCGAGGGCTTGGCAAGATGGAAAGCGCCGCTGGCAATGAACAGGATGTGGTCGGTGCGGATCATCCCGTACTTGGTCGATACCGTCGTCCCTTCGACCAGCGGCAACAGGTCACGCTGCACGCCCTGGCGCGAAACGTCCACGCCGTGCGTATCGCTGCGCGAAGCGATCTTGTCGATCTCGTCGAGAAAGACGATGCCGTTCTGCTCGACGTTGCGCACCGCGTCGAGCTTGACTTCCTCATCATTGACCAGTCTGGCCGCTTCCTCGTCGATCAATAGCCGGCGCGCCTCGCAAATCTTGAGCTTGCGCGATTTCCTCCGGCCACCGCCGATGTTCTGGAACATCCCCTGGATTTGCGCCGTCAGTTCCTCCATTCCGGGCGGAGCGAAGATCTCCGCCTGCATCGATGGCGCAGCGACATCGACCTCGACCTCCTTCTCGTCGAGTTCGCCCTCACGCAGCTTCTTGCGAAACTTCTGGCGCGTCGCCCCCTCCTCGCCGCCTGCCTGCCCGTCATTGTAGAAACCGGCGCGTGCCGGCGGCAGCAATGCGTCGAGAAGGCGCTCCTCGGCAGCATCCTCGGCACGCAGCCTGACGCCCTTCATCGCCCTTTCGCGACCGCTCTTGACGGCGATCTCGACGAGGTCGCGGATGATGGTTTCGACATCGCGACCAACGTAGCCGACTTCAGTGAACTTGGTCGCCTCGACCTTGATGAACGGCGCGCTCGCCAGCCGTGCGAGACGGCGAGCGATCTCGGTCTTGCCGACGCCGGTCGGACCGATCATCAGGATGTTCTTCGGCGTGATCTCCTGCCGCAGCGGATCGGCCACCTGCGCTCGCCGCCAGCGGTTGCGCAGGGCGATGGCCACTGCCTTCTTCGCTTTCCCCTGACCGACGATGTGCTTGTCGAGCTCGTGAACGATTTCCTGCGGCGTCATCGACGACATGCTCACTCCAGCACTTCGATGGTGAAATTCTGATTGGTGTAGATGCACAGATCGCCAGCGATCTGCAGCGACTTGCGCACCACTTCCGTCGCCGTGAGCGAACTGTTCTCCACCAGCGCCCTCGCCGCCGAATGAGCGAATGCGCCACCCGAACCAATGGCGACGATACCGTACTCCGGTTCAAGCACATCGCCATTGCCGGTGATGATCAGCGACGCCTCGCGGCTCGCTACCGCCAGCATCGCGTCCAGTCGGCGCAGTGCCCGGTCGCTCCGCCAGTCCTTCGCGAGTTCCACCGCCGAACGTAGCAGGTTGCCCTGATGCTTGTCCAGCTTCGCCTCGAAGCGTTCGAACAGGGTGAAGGCGTCGGCGGTTCCGCCGGCAAAGCCGGCAAGGATCTTACCCTGGTGGATGCGGCGAACCTTGCGCGCGCTCGCCTTGACGACGATGTTGCCGAGCGTCACCTGCCCGTCACCGCCCATGGCCACACTCTCGCCGCGGCGCACCGACAGGATCGTCGTACCGTGGTACTGGTCCATATGCTGCTCTCCTCCGGGAGATTCTAGTTCCGTGCGAGAACGACCTCCGCCACGGCCCGGAGGCCGACGACACGGAACAACTCGGCCACCAGGTGATTCGGGTGGCGAAAGACGATCTGCCGGCCGCTTCCCTTGATCGTCGTCAACACGTTGAGCAGGGCACCGGCGCTGAGAAAGTCCATTCGCGTCACCCGCGAACAGTCGATCAACACCGGATCGTTCGCCGCCGAGTAAGCCAGCAGGTCACCGAAACGCGACGACTTGACCTCGCCCTTGATGACGTAAGCCTCGGCCATCAAATCTTCGGTTGCCGCCAGAACGAGGGGCCCGGGGCCGCTCGCCGCCACGCGTTGTGGTTCCCAAGAAGGCGGCGAAATCTCGAAGTTCACCGCGTACTGAATGGCCAAATCCTCGAACACATCGATTCGATCATACAACTGGCAGAACTCCAGCTTCAGCAGCCAGCAGGCGCGGTCACTCTGTTGACCGGCAACGACGCGACTGTCCAGCAGGCCAGCGACGCGGTCACGGTTGAGCAGTTCGACCTCGCGCTGGCTCTTGTGCGCCTGTTGCAGCAGTCCGAGAAGGCGCTCGCAACCCGCGTCGTCCAGCTGACGGACCTTGCCCAGATCGAGCCGCAGGTGCTGGTTGGCCGCAAGCGCCTGCCGCACGGCAGCGAATCCGGCCTCGTTGTCGCCCGTCAACTCACCCTTGAACAGGATGGTACCCGCCTTGATCAAGACCGGCGCGCGACGAACGGTCTCCTGCCAGCCTGGCGGTGATTTCTCGAAGACTTGTGCGTACTCGATGCCGAGTGCCTCGAACGGGCCCTTGTCGCCGCCAACGCGGAAGAGGTCGAAAAGCATCAGCCAAAGGCGCTCGCCGGCGCCACTGCGATACTGGCGCGTCGCATTTTCGAGTCGTGAGCGCACGGCGGCATCCTGCCCATTCGCGTAGAGCATCGCGGCTTCTTCCGCTTCGGCGTCGACCGGGTCAAGGTCGACCTCCGGCTGAAAGTTGGGCTCCATCACGCTGAACACGAACTCGCTCAGGTCGAGTGGCGGCGCATCGCTCTTGGCGACCGGCGTCGTAAACGGCAGCTCGGCCCGGTTCAAACCCACCGGACCTGTCGGCGCATGCCGCGGCCTTTCCTCCGGCAAACCATCGCCAACACGGCCGCGTTCCTCGCTGGCTCGCGGCGTGGCGGGTTGCCGGACGCCCATCTTCCTCTCCGGCTGCTTCTTGAAGAACGAGAAAACCATGGCTGGCAAAAAGCGGCTGATCCCGTGGCGACAAAGCGATCTTGTAACACATCGTTTCGCGGACTGCAATTTCAATCCGCAGCATCGAGCGGCTGGTCGCGGTCCGTCGGCTGCCCCGGGGCATTGGTCGGGGCTGCCACGTGTTGCGGAGCAGCCGGGCATGGGTCTGAAGCCCGCTGCGGTGCCGTGTCGACATGTTGCGGCTTTGGTTGATGCCGACTTCTTGCTAGAATCCGACGCTCGCGCGACAGCCATCCGCTGCCTGGCCAGGAAGACATCCCCTATGCACCCGATCTTGCCAAGGCTCTTGCCGGCGACAATGCCGGCAATGCTCCTCGTCCTGCTCTTCGCCTTCAGCCTGCCGAGCGCCGTCGCCAACGAGCTGGCCGAAGCCCAGCGCCTGTTGCAGCAGGGCCAGGCCGAACAGGCGCTGGCGAAGGTCGACGCCTACGTCGCGGGCAAGCCGCGAGAGCTGCAGGGGCGCTTCCTCAAGGGACTGATCCTGATGGAGATGAATCGTCCGAACGATGCCATCACCGTGTTCACGCAGATCAGCGACGACTACCCCGAATTGCCCGAGCCCTACAATAACCTCGCCGTCCTCTACGCCCGGCAAGAGCAGCTCGAGCGGGCGCGCGCGCTGCTGGAGATGTCGATCCGGACCCACCCCGGCTACGCGCTGGCGCGCGAGAACCTTGGTGACGTCCTGCTGCGACAGGCCAGCCAGTCCTACGATGAAGCGCTGCGGCTCGACCCGGCCAACAAGGCGGTGCAGGCCAAGCAGGCCCGCCTGCGTGAATTGAAGGTCGCGCCGTCGCCCGGCGCCGTCCGCTGAGGGCCGCGCAGCAGCCTGGCCGCGTCACCGATGATCGGCGGAAAGACCGCACCAGTGAGCTTCCGCCTGCCACCATGGCAGGCTCACCGCCACGGCGCCTGCTGATGACGGGTTTGCGCCAAACGGCCAGCACACCGGCAGTCGGATCGGCGCGCGATGCGCGTCGCTGACGCTGCCCCAGCCTCATTGCCGAAAACGCGCATGTCAGCCCCCCTGCTCCGCCGCCTGTTCGTCGTCCTCCTGCTCGCGGCGCTGCTCGCCGCCGGCGTCTGGTGGCTGGACCGGCCGCAGGCGGTGGCTGTCGTACTGCGCGAGATCGACCGCGGAGTGGTCGAGTCCACCATCTCCAACACGCGCGCAGGAACGGTGGAGGCCTGCCAGCGCACCCGCCTGTCGACCATCAGTGGCGGCCGGATTGAAATCCTGGCGGTGAAGGAAGGAGACCGTGTGCGCCAAGGCCAGCTGCTGATGAAGCTCTGGAACGACGACCAGCAGGCGCAGAGCGCCTGGCATCTCAGCCAGGTCGCGACCGCCCGGCAGCGCGTCGACGAGGCCTGCGTCGTCGCCGCCAACGCCGAGCGCGAAGCGACCCGGCAGGCGGCGCTGCGAGCGCGGGGTTTCGTCTCCGGAGCGAGCGAGGAAAAGGCGCGCAGCGAGGCCCTGGCCCGGCAGGCCGGCTGCCAGGCGGCCAGGGCCGACCTCAAGCAGGCGGAAGCGCGGGTCCGGCTGAGCCAGGTCGAGCAGGGAAGGACTGTCCTCTACGCACCTTTCGCCGGCACCATCGCCAAGATTGTCGGCGAGGTCGGCGAGTACTCGACGCCCTCGCCACCCGGCGTGCCGACGCCGCCGGCGATCGACCTGATCGACGACTCCTGCCTCTACATCAAGGCGCCGATGGATGAGGTAGACGCGCCGAAGATCAGCACCGGACAGCCGGTGCGGATCAGCCTGGACGCCCTGCCCGGGCGCTCGTTCCCGGGAACGGTGCGGCGTGTCGCGCCCTACGTTTCGGCAGTCGAGAAGCAGGCACGCACCGTCGACATCGAGGCGACGTTCGACGACCCGGCCGCTGCGGGCAGACTGCTGGTGGGCTACAGCGCCGACGTCGAGGTGGTCCTGGCGGTCCGCGACGCGGTCCTGCGCGTTCCCACCTCGGCACTGCTCGAAGGCAATCGGGTACTGGTCGCACAGGCCGACGGCCTGCTCGCCGAGCGCCGCATCAGGACCGGCCTCGCCAACTGGGAGTACACCGAGGTCAGCGAAGGACTGCAGGCAGGCGAACGGGTCGTCAGCTCGCTCGAGCGGGCGGGTGTCAAGGCGGGCGTGCCGTACCTCGCCGAGCGTGCCGCCGCCGCGGGCGGGAAGTGAGCGATGGGCGCCCCACTGATCGAGCTGTCGGCCATCGAAAGGGTCTTCCATCTCGGTGAAAGCCGGGTCCACGCGCTGCAGTCGATCGACCTGTGCATCAGCGGCGGCGAATATGTGTCGGTGATGGGGCCGTCCGGGTCGGGCAAGTCGACGCTGCTCAACCTGCTCGGCCTGCTCGACCGGCCGGACAGCGGCAGCTACCGCCTCGCCGGCCGTGACGTCACCACCCTCTCGGCCGACGAGCAGGCGCGCGTGCGCAGCGAGCGGATCGGCTTCGTCTTCCAGAGTTTCCACCTCGTCCCGCGCCTGACGGCGACCGAGAACATTGCCCTGCCGATGGTGCTCGCCGGCATCCCGCCAGCGCAACGTGGCGAACGCGTGCGGCAGGCGCTGCGCGACTACGGACTGGAGAACCGCGCCGACCACCGACCCGATCAGCTTTCGGGCGGACAGCGCCAGCGGGTGGCGATCGCGCGCGCAACGATCATGAAGCCGGCGCTGGTCCTCGCCGACGAGCCAACCGGCAACCTCGACCGGACGACCGGCGAGGAGGTCATGCGCCTGCTCGAGGCGCTCAACGGCACTGGCGTGACCCTGATCGTCGTCACCCATGACGGCGCCCTGGGCGCGCGCGCGCGTCGGCAACTGCTGATGGCGGACGGCACGTTGCAGCACGACCGGGCACGCAGCGTCGGCTGGCCGGGCGAAGCATGCGCGCTGCCGACCTGATCCGTTTCGCGCGCGACGCGGCAACCGGCAGCCCGCTGCGCACCAGCCTGCTGATCCTCGCCATGGCGATTGGCGTCGCTGCCGTCGTCGTCCTCACCGCGCTCGCCGACGGCGCCCGGCGCTACGTCCTCAACCAGTTCTCGGCGATCGGCAGCAACCTGGTGATCGTCCTCCCCGGCCGCTCGCAGACCGGTGGCTTCAATCCCGGCAACGCCATCACCAGCACCCCGCGCGACCTGACGATCGACGACGCGCAGGCCCTGCTCCGCGCCAGCGCCGTCCACCGGGTGGCGCCACTGGCCGTCGGCACGTCGGAGATCAGCGTCGGCGGCCGCCTGCGCGAGGTGATGGTCGCCGGGACGACGGCCGAGTTCATCGCCGTGCGCCGCCTCAGCCTCGCCCAGGGCCGCTTCCTGCCGCCAGGGGACTGGCGCCGCGGCGCGTCGGAAGCAGTCATCGGCGCGCGCATCCGTGACGAGTTGTTCGGCCGCGACGAAGCCCTCGGCCAACTCGTCCGGGTCGGCGATCGACGTGTCCGCATCGTCGGCGTCCTCGCCGCGACCGGCCAGGGACTGGGCATGAACACCGACGAACTGGTGATCGTGCCGGTGGCTCTGGCGCAGGCGATGTTCAACAGCAACACCCTCTTCCGCATCCTCGTCGAGGCCAACGGCCGCGAAGCGATCGCGCCGGCGAAGGCGCAGGTGAGCGAGATCATCAGGCTGCGCCACGAGGGCGAACAGGACGTGACGGTCATCACGCAGGATGCCGTGCTCGCCACCTTCGACCGCATCCTCGGCACGCTGACCGTCGCCGTCGCCGGCATTGCCGCGATCAGCCTGGCCGTCGCCGGCATCCTGGTGATGAACGTGATGCTCGTCTCGGTCACCCAGCGGACGGCCGAGATCGGCCTGCTGAAGGCCCTCGGCGCGACGCGCACGACGATCCGCAATGTCTTCCTCACCGAGGCAGCGATGCTCTCGCTCGCCGGCGCCCTGCTCGGCTTCGCCCTCGGGCACGCGGCTGCCGCGCTGATCCGCCAGTTGTACCCGGCTTTTCCGGCGCTGCCGCCGGATTGGGCGGTGTTCGCCGGAGTGGCCACCGCGCTCGCCACCGGCCTCGCCTTCGGCGTCCTGCCGGCGCGCCGCGCGGCGCTTCTCGATCCCGTGCAGTCGCTGGCCCGGCGCTGAGGCGAGCGACCGGGAAAGCGGGAAGCACGCGATGATCCGCAGCCAGGACATGCTCCAGTTCGCCCTGCGCGCCCTGCGCGCACACCGGCTGCGCAGCTTCCTGACCTTGCTCGGCATCGCCGTCGGCATTGCCGCGGTGATCCTGCTGACCTCGATCGGCGAGGGGATCCATCGTTTCGTCCTCGCCGAGTTCACCCAGTTCGGCACCAACGTCATCAGCGTCGCACCTGGCCGGATCAAGACCTCCGGCCCGGCGCCGACCGGCATCCCGACTTCGGTACGACCGCTGACGCTCGACGACGCACGCGCGCTCGAGCGCCTGCCACATGTGACGGGAATGACCGCCACCGTCTGGGGCAACACCGAGGTCGCCGCCAACGGCCGCCTGCGGCGAACGACGGTCAACGGCGTCGGTGCGGCGATGCTGCGGGTGTTCAGCATTGGCGTGCGCAGCGGCCAGTTCCTGCCCGCCGATGAAGCGGATTCCGCCCGCGCCTTCGTCGTCCTCGGCGCCCGGCTGAAGGAGGAACTGTTCGGGCCGGCGAATCCGCTGGGTGCAAAGTTGCGTGTCGGCGGCATGCAGTTTCGCGTCATCGGTGTCCTCGAGGCGAAGGGGCAGATCCTCGGCATCGACCTCGACGACGCCGCCTACATCCCGACCGCGCGGGCACTCGAACTGTACAACCGCGATGGCATCATGAAGATCGACCTGTCGTACGAGGAGGGCGTGCCGGCGGCCGCGGTCAGTGCACTGGTCACGGCAACGCTGAAGGCCCGCCACGGACGCGAGGATTTCACCATCACGACGCAGGAAGACATGCTGCGCACGCTGTCGAACATCCTCGATGTCCTGACCATGGCCGTCGGCGCGCTGGGCAGCATCTCGCTCCTCGTCGGTGCCGTCGGCATCGCCACGATCATGACCATCGCCGTCGCCGAGCGGACGGGAGAAATCGGCCTGCTGGTTGCCCTGGGCGCCCCGCGGCGCAGCATCCTCGGCCTCTTTCTCGGCGAGGCGGTGGCCCTCTCCGCGCTCGGTGGACTGCTCGGCCTGCTGCTCGGCATCGGCGTCGCGCAGCTTCTCCACCTGTTGCTGCCGGCACTGCCGGTACACACCCCGTTCAGTTTCGTTGCCCTGGCTGAAGCGCTGACCATCGTCATCGGACTGCTGGCGGGCGTGCTGCCGGCACGACGCGCTGCCCGCCTGAACGCCGTCGACGCCCTGCGTGCCGAGTGATTCCTTGCCCAGCAACGGTTGCCGGCAGTTGCGGCAGGATGGCGTGCTGCCGACAGCCTGCCGCATGGCGGGCCACACACCGGTCGCCGACGTCCCGCGTGCTGCCGGGTGACGCAGGCTGTCGAAAAGCTTTACAGTAGCGGACCATGTGGTCCGACACCGCACGCCACAAGGCTGCTAAATCAGGGCGCTTCGCTTGATGGTACGTTTTCTGCTTGATCCCGGAAAAGCAACAATCCGGAGTACTGCGGCAGCACGCTGCCGACAGCTTGGCCGGCCGCGCTCGCGCGGTCGGCCCTTTTCTCGCTTGGTCTTCGACGCTTTTTCACCAGAGGAGGGAGTCAGGGTGGAGGACCAGAGCAAGCCGCGAGGAGCCCGCGGGCGGCGCCCGCCGGTGTCGTCCGCGGGCACGACCGGGAAAGGTCGCTGGCGCGCCGTGCGGCAGATTCGGTCACACCGCATGAGGCTGCAATGTTTGCCGTCTACGGCCTGAGCGGCCCCATTTTCCGCGGCACCTTCGAGAGACTCGGCGAGGTGGCAGCGGTCGCGCGCAGTCGTCCGGTGCAGCCGGTCGCCGGCGAAGAAGCGCGCGCCGTGTCCGGCACGCCGAGCGCGCAGGCGATCAGCGCCTACCGCCAGATGCTGCGCGTCGATGGCGATCGCGGCCCGCTCTACCATGCCTACCAGATCATGCAACGGCCGGTTGTTTCGCTTTTCAGTGAAGATACCGTCGAGCGCGCCTGGCGCCTGCTGCTCGCACGGCGCATCCACCAGGCACCGGTGCTCGATGCCGGCTACCGACTGGTCGGCATCGTCAGCGAACGTGATCTGCTGACCACGCTCAACCTCGATGCGGACGGCCCGCGTGACATCATGGCGCGTCAGGTCGGCGACGTGATGACCACGCCAGTCGTCACCGCCGATCCGGTCACCGATATCCGCCGCATCGCTCAGGTCATGCTCGAACACGGGGTCGATGGCGTGCCGATCGTCAATGAGAGCGACGCACTGGTCGGATTGGTCTCGCGCAGCGACGTGCTGCGCGCAGTCATCACCGACCCACCTTTGAGTCTCTGGCGTTAGCGGGTGCAACCGGCACCAGCGACCGCCTCTCGACCCACCCTCCCGAGGAGCAAGCGAATGAGCCAGATCCCCGTGCGCATCTATCACAACCGGCGCTGCTCGAAGAGCCGCGCCGCCTGCCAATTGCTCTCGCAAAACGGCGGTCCCGTCGAGATCATCGACTATCTGGAGACGCCGCCAAAACGCGACGAACTGCGCCTGCTGCTGCGCCAGCTCGACATGCCGGCAGCCGGACTGGTCCGCCGCGGCGAGGCCGTCTTCCGGCAGTTCTACGCCGGCCGGACGCTGAGCGAAGACGAGTGGCTCGACGCGCTGGTCGCCCACCCGATCCTGATCGAACGGCCGATCGTCGTCCGTGGAGATCGGGCCGTCGTCGGCCGCCCGCCGGAGAAGGTCCTCGAACTGCTGCAGGGGGAGTGAGCGCGGCGCGCCACCCGCTCAGCGACGCGGACCGGCCTGCGCCGCCCACGAATCGCGCAGCGTCACCGTGCGGTTGAAGACCAGTGCCCCCGGCTTCGAGTCGACCCTGTCGGCGACGAAGTAGCCGTGCCGTTCGAACTGGAAGCACTCCTCGGCGCGGGTGTCGCGCAGCGAGGGCTCGACCCATGCCTCGATGACGCGCATGCTGGCCGGATTGATGTCATCGCGGAAGTCGCGCTCGACTCCCTCGGGGTCGCCCTCACGCCGTGCGCCGGGAGCGGCAACCGCGAACAGCCGGTCGTAGAGGCGCACCTCGGCGCGGCAGGCGGCGGCAATCGACACCCAGTGCAGGTTGCCCTTCACCTTGTACTGGTCGGCACCGGCAGTCCCGCTGCGGGAATCCGGCAGGTATTCGCAATGCACTGCGCTGACGGCACCGCTCGCATCGTGCTCGCAACCGGTGCAACGAACGACATAGGCGTGGCGCAGGCGGACCAGATTGCCCGGATGGAGGCGGTGGTAACCCTTGCTTGGCTGCAGCATGAAATCGTCGCGCTCGATCCACAGCTCGCGGCCGAAAGGCAGCACGCGCCTGCCGCGCTCCGGCTGCAGCGGATGATTCGCCGCCAGGCACTCCTCGCTCTCGCCCGCCGGGTAGTTGTCGATGATCAGCCGCAACGGATCGAGCACCGCCATGCGCCGCTCAGCCGACTCGTTGAGCACCTCGCGCATCGTGTCCTCGAGCTGCGAGTACTCGATCAGCGAATCCGATCGTGAGGCACCGACCCGTTCGGCGAACCGGCGGAATCCCTCGGCGGGGTAGCCGCGCCGGCGCGCGCCGACGAGTGTCGGCAGGCGCGGATCGTCCCAGCCCGCCACATGCCCCTCGTCAACGAGCTGGATCAGCTTGCGTTTGGAGAGGACGATATAGCTCAGGTTGAGGCGCGAGAACTCGATCTGTTGCGGCAACGGACGCTGCAGCACGCCGCCTTCGGCGAGACGCTCGAGCAGCCAGTCGTAGAACGGCCGCTGGTCGGCGAACTCGAGCGTGCAGATCGAATGGGTGATGTTCTCGAGCGCATCCTCGATCGGATGCGCGTAGGTGTACATCGGATAGACGCACCAGCGGTCGCCGGTGTTGTGGTGACTGGCATGACGAATGCGATAGATCGCCGGATCACGCAGGTTGATGTTCGCCGAAGCCATGTCGATGCGCGCCCGCAGGACATGCGCACCATCGGGGAACTCCCCCTGCTGCATGCGCCGGAACAGACTCATGTTCTCAGCGACGCTGCGCTGACGAAAGGGCGAGTCCCTGCCGGGCTCGGTCAGCGTGCCGCGGCTGGCACGCATCTCCTCCGCGCTCTGGCTGTCGACATAGGCATGGCCGCTGTCGATCAGGTACTCGGCGAAAGCGATCATCCAGTCGAAGTAATCCGAGGCGTAATAGAGGTTGCACTCCGCCTGCGCCGCCCCGTCCGCGCCGGCCTCCCAGGAGAAACCGAGCCAGCGGACCGATTCGATGATCGAATCGACGTACTCCTGCTCCTCCCTTTCCGGATTGGTGTCGTCGAAACGCAGGTGGCAACGACCGTCATAATCCTGCGCCAGCCCGAAGTTGAGGCAGATCGACTTGGCATGGCCGAAGTGCAGGTAACCATTCGGTTCGGGCGGGAAACGCGTGCGGATGCGCGCGGGATCGAGCGGCCCGGCAAGCTGCTGTGCTCCCGGACCAGGCCGGCCCGACCAGCGACGCTGCGCGTGCGTGCCGGCGGCGAGGTCGGCCTCGATGATGTTGCGGATGAAGTTGGTACTGACGAGTGCGGACGAACTCGCCGCCCTGCTGCTGGACTCCTGGCTCACGTGGCAACCCCCGTTTCGACAAGAGCGGCATTTTACCTGCCCGCGGGCTCAAGATCTCGACAAGCTGCGTACTGCCTGCCGTTCACTCCGGTCGCCGGTCGTCTGCCGGCAGGCTGCCGGGCGACGGCGAGAGACGACGCACCACCGCCTGCGCCGCGAGCAGATGCGCTCGCCGCTCGAAGGCGCCCACCATGGCGCCCGCCATCGGCAGGATCAGGAGCTGCAGCACCGGCATCAGGAACAGCGAGCGCAACTCGCAGTCGAGGGCAAAGTCTACCTGGCAGCGATCGTCTGCCAGAGGCGCAAAGTTCCAGCGGATGTCGAAGCGGCAGAACGAGCGGTCCTGCGAAACGATGCTGATCGCCCGCGGCCGCGACAGCTCGGTCCGCGTGCGGAAACGATGCTCGAGCACGCCGACGGCCAGCGTCTGCTCGGTTTCGTAGGCCGCCGCGTCGCGCCGCAGCACGCGCGCGGCACGGATCAGCGGCACGAAGTCCGGATAACTCTCGACGTCGGCAACAACGTCGAACAGCCTGTCCACCGGCAGCCCGATGGCTCGGGTCTCGCGATGGGTCGCCATTCGCCGCCTGCCGTTCAGCCCCGCGGCCGGCTGAAGCGGCTCAGGTTGTTCATCATCTCGACCGTTTCGCGCCGGATCTCGCTCTTGGCGCGCTCGGGATCGTCGACCGGCCGGTCGTCGGCATCCAGCACCTCCATGCGGACAGCCCCCGTGGCGTTGATCGGAAAGGCCACCTTGTACTTCTCGCCGATGTAGGCCACGCGATGCCAGTCGGCAGCAACCGCGTAATCACGCCGGAAGTCGGGTGCCAGCAGGTCCTGCCCCTGCGAGTAGTCCTGCGGCGGATTGCGCACGCCGAGCAGCGGCATGAGCGTCGCCGGGATGTCGAGATGGCTGGTGATGCCGCTGATCACGCGTGGTTTCGCTCCCGGGATCCGGATGACGGCCACCGTGCCCGTCTGGTAGCGGTTGAACTCGGCGGCGTGCCCCCAGCGCTCGCTGCGCTCCATGAACTCCTCGCCGTGGTCGCCGAGAACGATGACGATCGTGTCCTCGAGCAGCCCCTTCTCGCGCAGATGGGCCGTTACCCGGCCGATCTGGCGGTCGACGTGATGCGCGGCGTTGAGGTAGCGGTTCTTGATCCGGCTCATCTGCCCCTTGAAGTCGGCCGACAGATAGTTGAAGTCGTCGATGTAGGGCTCGGCGATGACGCAGTCGGGCGGAAAGTTGTAGTTGGCGTGCGTCCCCTCGAAGAACATGTAGGCCATGAACGGTCTGCCCGGATCGCGGCGATCCAGGAAGCCAAGCAGGCGGTCGATGTTCATCCGGTCCCGGTCCCACGGCGGTGCGCCGTCCGGAGATCGGCTGCATGTCGGCCGGGTCCATCTTCAGGAAGACCGTCCTGTCGAACTGCGGGTAGGTGAAGACGGTGCTGGTATGCAGGCTGAACTGGTAGTTCTGCTGCTGCAGCACGTCCATCAGCAAGGGCGAGCGGGCCGCCTTGATCATTGGGAACCAGTAGTTGCCGTACAGTCCGTAGAACATCGAGAAGATGCCCATCTGGGTGCCGTTGCCGCCACTGTAGTGCTGCTCGAGACGCAGCGCCTGCCCGAGAACTCGCCACAGATTGGGCATGATCTCCGGATCGAGCAGGTCGAAGCGCAACGACTCGGCGACCATCCAGACGATGTTCGGCGGACGTGCCGGCGCTTCGACCTGCAACGGGACGAGCGGGTAACTCAGGCCACCATGCCTGAGCTGCACCCCCTCGGCCGTCTCGTTGCCCAGCTTGACGCCGAGGCGGGCCGCCAGCTTGCGGAACGTCGTCGGCACATAGAAGGGGTAGCGCTCGCTGGCAAAGAGGATCGGCTGATAGTTGGTGGCCGCGCTGTAGCCGTAGGCGAGCCGCTCGCCCAGAGCCAAGCCCCAGGATGACGAGCAGCACCCAGCGCGCCCGCAGGCGCCACTGCGGCGGCCGCCTGCTCGCTCTGCCGCATGCGCGTCCACCACCATGTTGCCGCCTGCAGCGCCAGCAACGCGAGGACGATCAGCGCCGCCGTCAGCTCGGTGCTGCGACTGGCGCCCAGCGAATCGATGCCGCCGGGCGAGAAGACGAGGTCGACGACGAAGCCGTTGATGTGAAAACCGTACATGCTCATGGATCACCGGTCGGCAAACAGCAGCACCTGCACCATTCCCGTCAGGCCGACCAGGACGGCGGCGAGCGCAGCCGTGCGCCAGGCGTGGCGGGGCGCCGACACAACCAGTAATGCAGGACATAGCCCGGGACGACCGCCGGCAGGAGGTAGAGAAAGGCATAGCTGATCGTCGTCGCCAGCGTCCACGCGACCAGTGCCGGCGTGCTGTATGCATTGCCGGTGGTGAAGGCGCTGACGTGCAGCACAACCCAGAATCCGCTGAGCAGGAAGAAGCGGTCGATCTGGTGGCGCGATGGGAGAACGGTCATGGCGGCTTTCCGATTGTCGATCAACAGTCTAGCCCAGGAATGATGGCAGCGAAACCTTAGGCCTGGCTGAAGCGCTGCCGCCGGACGTGTGCGCGGTCGAGGCGGTGCGGCGGCGAGGCCATGGCAGCGGCACCCGGCCGCAGCCACGGCCGCGCGCTGGCGTCCAAGCCGAGAGATAATCAGCGTTCTCTGATCGACAGGAAACCCGAGCCATGGCCGCCGCCCATTCGCCGACGACCACCCTTGCCGATGTCGTGCGCCACTTCGCTCCCGGCTGGTTCGCTGCCGTCATGGGCAGTGGTGTGTTGAGCCTCGACACGCTGGCTCTCGCCTCGCGCTGGCCGGTCCTCGAGGCGCCGGCCTGGGCACTGCACTACTTCAATCTGCTACTCTTCGCAACGCTGCTGCTTCCCTGGTTCGCCCGCTGCCTCCTGCACCCGCAGCTCGCACTGGCAACGCTGCGGCATCCGGTGCAGGCCAGTTTCTATCCGACCTTGCCGATCGCCATGCTGGTCATCGCCGCGCAGTTTCTCGCCTTCGGCCCGCACGTCGGCCTGGCGCTCGCGTTCTGGTGGACGGGAGCGGTGCTGACCTTCGCTTTCGGCCTGGCGGTGCTGTACACGGCGTTCGCCGGCGAGCAACTCGGCCTCGAACACGTGACGCCGGCCAACTTCATTCCGGCGGTCGGCCTGGTCGTCATTCCCATCGCTGGTGCGCCGCTGGTCGGTCAGCTCACGGGCGCGGCACGCGACCTCGCCCTGCTGCTCAACATCGTCGCCCTCGGCGCCGGGACGTTGATGTACCTGGCTCTGCTGGCGCTGACCCTGCAGCGCAAGTACCTGGCCAAGCCGGCTTTCGGCATGCTGACGCCGACAGTCTGGATCCACCTGGCACCGATCGGCGCCATTCCCGTCAGCCTGCTCAATCTCGCCGAGCAGCTACCGTTCGCCCTGCCGGAAGGCGTGCTCCTCCTCGTCAGCCTGCTCTTCTGGGGCTCCGGTGTCTGGTGGCTGCTGATGGCGACGCTGTTGACCGCTGCCGCCCAGCGTCGCGGCCTGCTGCCATTCGCACTGTCCTGGTGGGGGTTCACCTTTCCACTCGGTGCCTTCGCCGCCGCCAGCCTGCGGCTCGGAGGCGCCACGGGACTGGCGGGCGTCGACTGGATCGGCATCGCCTGCTGGTTTCTGCTGATCGTCGTCTGGCTGGCGACGCTGGCGGGCACGACGCGGGGCGTTGCCAGCGGCGGCCTCTTCCGCCCGCATCCCTGACCCGGAGCGGACGGCGATATCGGTTAGAATTCCACCACCATGAGCGGACCACAGCTGCAGCAAGACGACGCGCACGAACACGGCAAGTGCGGACACGACCACGACCACGCTGGCCACCGACATGGCGGGCATGCGCACGGGCACGCAGCGGACGCCGGCCCACGCCTGCTCTGGGCGTTGCTGCTGACGCTCGGTTTTGCCGGCGTCGAGGCTGCCGCCGGCTTCTGGTCGGGTTCGCTCGCCCTGCTCGGTGATGCCGGCCACATGGTGACGGACAGCGCCTCGCTCGCCCTCGCCGCGTTCGCCGCCTGGTTCTCGCAGCGGCCGCCGACGCAACAGCACACCTATGGCTACGGCCGCGTCGAGACGCTGGCGGCACTCCTCAACGTCCTCTTCATGGTCATCGTCGTCGTCGGCATCTCGGTGGCGGCTGTCGACCGCATCCTGACGCCGGTCGCCATCAACGGCGAAGCCGTGACGCTGGTCGCCGCCCTCGGGCTGCTGCTCAACATCGCCGTCGCCTGGCTGCTGATGCATGGCGAACAGACGATGAACACCCGCGGCGCGCTGCTGCACGTGCTCGGCGACCTGCTCGGCTCGGTCGCCGCGCTGGTTTCCGGCGCCGTCGTCATGTGGACCGGCTGGACGACGGCCGACCCGCTGCTCTCCTTGCTGATCTGCGCGCTGATGCTGGCCTCCAGCCTGCGGCTGCTGCGCGAGGTGCTGCAGGCATTGATGGAAGGGGTACCGGCCAGCCTGTCGACCGAGCAGGTGGCGCGCGTCCTCGCTGGCATCCCGGGCGTGACTTCGGTGCACGATCTGCACATCTGGACCCTCTCTTCCAGCCGCGTCGCGCTGTCCGCGCACCTCGTCGTCGAGTCGCTGGAGCAATGGCCAGCCGTGCTGGCCGCGAGCAGGGAAGCGCTGGCGGCCAGCGGCATCACGCACGTCACGCTGCAGCCGGAGCCTCTGACAGCGCCGGTGCGCTGGCTGCCACGCCGCAACGGTTGGCAGCCGCGCGCAGCGCGGCCGTCATGAACAGTCTGCTACCGGGCCCGACGGACGCCGCCGATCTGCCCACCCTGCTGGACCTGCTGCAGAGCTGCGGGCTGCCGACCGCCGACCTCCGCGAGCGACACCTGGCGGATTTCCTGGTCTGCCGCGACGGCGGGCGAATCGTCGCCAGCGCGGGCCTCGAACACTACCCCGGGGTGGCCCTGCTGCGGTCTCTGGCAGTGTCGACCGATCACCGCCAACGCGGAATCGGGAGCCGGCTGCTCGATGAACTCGTGCAACGGGCGCGCAACCACGGCCAGCACGACATCTTTCTCCTCACCACGAGCGCAGCCGCCTTCTTTGCTGCACGCGGCTTTCAACCCTTCGATCGCTGCCAGGTGCCGCCCGAAGTCGCGCAATGCAGCGAGTTCCGCAGCCTCTGTCCGGCCTCTGCGGTGTGCATGCGGCGGCGCCTGAGCGACGGTGACACGGCATGAGGGTGGTCGTGCAACGGGTCGGCGCGGCACGTGTCGACGTCGCCGGCGAGACCGTCGGCGCCATCGCCGCCGGTCTGCTCGTCTTCGCCGGGTTTGAGGCGAGCGACGGCGACGGCGACCTCGACTGGATGGCGGGCAAACTGGCTCGACTGCGCATCTTCGCCGATGCCGCCGGACTGATGAACCGCAGCGTCAGCGACATCGGCGGTGAGGTTCTGGCGGTCAGCCAGTTCACCCTCTTCGCGTCCACCCGCAAGGGCAACCGGCCATCGTGGCAGCGCGCCGCACCGCCGACGGTCGCGCAGCCGCTGTTCGAACGCTTCGTCGCCCGCCTCGAGAGCGCCCTCGGCCGCCCGGTGCCGAGCGGCGTTTTCGCTGCCGACATGCAGGTCCATCTGGTGAACGACGGGCCGGTGACGCTCGTGATCGACTCGCGCCAGCCGGAATAGCGCCGCGCGCTTACCGACGTCCAGCCGCGGTCACGGCCACGCTGAGTTTTCCCTCCGCAGGGCATAGCCCACGGCTGTGCTGCAGCGTGGCGGTCTGCCCATCCGGCCAAGGCGGCCGGATGCTGGCGCAGCCCGGCACACGCCGCCACGGCTCAGGGTCTGTCCTGCCAGCCCGCAAACCACTCGCGCAGCGTGCGGACTTCGCCAAGGCTGGCAAGCCCGTGGTCGATGGCATCGTGATTGCCCCAGACGACATCGGCCAGTGCGCCACCCGCCACGCGTGCCTCGATGTCGGGGCAATACAGCCCGAGTTGGCGCTCGACGTAGAAGCCGTAGGTGCGGCAGGCGACCGGCCGCCAAGCATAGACCGTGCAGGCGCCTGTCGGCTGGTCGAGAAGCGGGCAGACGAGCGGACCCTGCGAGCGACCGTCGAGGGTCGCGAGGTCGGCGGCGATCGGCCGCAGCCGCTCTGCCGGCAGCGCGGCCAGCCCTGCGCGCAGCAGATCCCATTCCGCTGCCGTCAGCCGCGGCTCGGCGGCGAGCCGCCGGCAGCAAGCGTCGCAGCCCCGGGCGCACTGCCAGTCGGGACGCGCCGAGCGGATCGCCTGCACGCGTGCGTCGATCTGCCGATGCAGTTCGGATAGAAGCCTCATTGCGCTGTCGGCACGGACGGCAGCACGGGCTCGACGGCCCACTTCGCGGTCAGCCAAGTCCGTTCGCCATTCGTCTTCCAGACGTCACGGCGACCCTTGGCCCGCCCACGTTGCTCAGTGCGCAATCGCGTCGCCAGCTGGTCCATGGCCTTCGTTGCCACTGCCTTGTATTCCCTTCATCGCCGCTCTCCGTCCCGGATCGATTGCCGAGCCCATCGAATTGTAGTGGAACGAACGGTCAGGGCGCCACGCGGCACCGCCCACCAGAGAAACCATACTCCTCTGGCGCCGCATCGACCGCCCGCCGCCCGACGAACTGGGGTGGGCAAGCCGGCGCTCTCGCTCCTTTCGCATACCTGGAAAGCCGCGCCGCGGGCGGCGCGTCGGCGCGCACGCCACGGTGCCGGTGGCGCGTTGACGATGCCGGCGGCTTGAAACAACCAGCGGACGCGAACAATCCGCGCAACGGCCCGCCAAGGAGGCGCTTCAGTCCGACGCGATCGATCCCAGATTCAGGGCGTCGCCGTTACCCACGAACAACTCCGTAGGGGAGCCATGCCTCAATGTCTTCCCGATTCACCCGCCACCACTGCGGCAGCGCAGTGACGATGTCCTGCTGCTGGCCGAAACCCTGCTCGCCCGGGTCGCTGGCGGTAGTTCCGGCAGGCGCCTGTCGCCGGAGGCAGCGGACTGGCTGAGACGCTCTGCCTACGCCGGCAATGTGCGCGAGTTGCGCCACACTCTCGCACGCGCCCGCCTGCCCTGCGCTGGCGATGAGATCCTTCTGCAGCACCTGCCACTCGAGTTGGCGACTGCAGCCTGCACACGCCCAGGCGCATCGCAGCAGTACCTACCTGAACAACCTGATTCCCGCGAACGCGAAGCGGTTTCGCTCCCGGAGCAGGTGCGTCGCCTCGCAGCAAACGCAAGACTCTGGCCAGGCACCTCGGCCTGTCGGGGTGTCGGAACGGACGTTGTGCCGTCGACTGAAAGCGCCCGACGCCACGACACCGTCGTCTTGCGCGGCAGATGTTGGCGCAAGCGTCCCACTCAGGAACCCCGCGTCGCGGCGAGCCCTGGCAAATGAAGCGCTTACTGGACATTGACTGGGGAGCGGTCGCACTGCGGCACTTCCGGCGCATCCGCTCGGATCGCGAAGGCGGCGAGCTGCTGGCGTCCCCACGGGGATTCGAACCCCGGTACCTACCGTGAAAGGGTAGTGTCCTGGGCCTCTAGACGATGGGGACCCGGAACTTCTCTCGGCTTGTGGTGGAGGTACGCGGGATCGAACCGCGGACCTCTTGCATGCCATGCAAGCGCTCTCCCAGCTGAGCTATACCCCCGCCCGAAAGAAGCCGCGATTATAGGCAGTCGACCCGCCGCTGTAAAGCGCGAATCGCTGCCCCGCCGGCTCCTGGCGCTTCAAGGTCCTGCTCTGCCGGCGCCGCAAGCCGCGCGCAATCACACGCTGCGCGGCGCCGAGGACGCGACGCGCGGGGCACGCGCCAGCCGCTCGAGCGCAGTGGTGCGCGGAAAGAGCGCGATCAGCGCGTCGACCGAAGGCGTCTGCTCGAGACCGGTCAGGAGGACGCGTACCGGCATCGCCAGCTTCGGCATCTTCACACCGTGGCGGGCGACGCACTCCTTGATCAGCGCGGCGATGGCCGCCGCCTGCCAGGGCACTTCGGCGAGCCGGGCGGCGAAGTCGTCGAGCAGCGGCAGAACCTCGGGCGCCAAGTGGCGGGCCAGCAGTTCGCTCCTCGGCTGCAGGTCGATGTAGAACACTTCGGCGACATCGGCCAGTTCGTTGAGGTTGCTGACGCGCTCCTTGTGGAGCTCGATGATCGCCGCCAGCGACGGCGTCTCGCCGACGACGACGTTGCGCGCCGCCAGCCGCGGGCGGACCAGGTCAGCCAGGCGACCGGCGTCGCAGCGGCGCAGGTAATGCGCGTTCAGCCAGATGAGTTTCTCGCTGTTGAACTGGGCTGCCGACGGGGTGATGTGGTCGAGATCGAACCACTCACAGAACTGCTGCATCGAGAAGATCTCGTCGTCACCGTGCGACCAGCCGAGACGGGCCAGGTAGTTGAGTAACGCCTCCGGCAGGTAGCCCGCATCATCGTACTGCATGACACTCACCGCACCATGTCGTTTCGACAGTTTCTGCCCGTCGTCGCCGAGGATCATCGACAAGTGGGCGTAGAGCGGCACCGGCGCACCGAGCGCCTGCAGGATGTTGATCTGGCGCGGCGTGTTGTTGACGTGGTCGTCGCCGCGGATGACGTGCGTGATGCCCATGTCCCGGTCATCGACGACGACGCAGAAATTGTAGGTTGGCGAGCCGTCAGCGCGGGCGATCACCAAGTCGTCGAGCTCGCTGTTGGCGACCTCGATGCGCCCCTTCACGAGGTCGTCCCAGGCGACGACTCCGTCCACCGGATTGCGGAAACGGACCACCGGCTCGATCCCGGCCGGCGGCTCCGGCAGGCGCTTGTCCGGCTGCGGCCGCCAGCGGCCGTCGTAACGCGGCTTGCGACCCTGTTCGCGCTGCTCGGCCCGCAAGCGATCGAGCTCGTCGGGCTGCATATAGCAATGGTAGGCGGTGCCGGCGGCGAGCATCTCGGCGATCACGGCCCGATAACGCGTCATGCGCTGCGTTTGGTAGAACGGGCCCTCATCGTGCGCGAGGCCAAGCCACCGCATGCCATCGAGAATCGCCTGCACGGCCTCGGGGGTCGAGCGGGCGAGATCGGTGTCCTCGATCCGCAGGATGAAGCGGCCACCGTGGCGACGCGCGTAGGCCCACGAGAAGAGTGCGGTACGCGCACCCCCGACGTGCAGGAAACCGGTTGGCGAGGGAGCAAAGCGGGTGCGGATCATGGTCGCTGGTCGCAGTCGGAAAAGGCCTCATTCTAGTTGAAGCGCCGGCCCGACGGGCTGCGCCTGCGCCATCGCCCACCCTCGCCGCGTCGCCGCAACCGCCGCCGGCCACGGTCCCCGGTCGCCGCCGGCGGCAGCAGCAGCCTTCTTTCCGCCGGCGCCGGCATGGCGTATCCTTCGCCGATGGGAATTCGTGGCGTAATCGCTGCATCGGAGCCGCACACGGCGGCCGCCGGTGTCCGGGTGCTGCAGCGCGGCGGCAACGCAGTCGACGCGATCGTCGCCGCCAAGCTCGCGGCGACCGTCACCGAACTGCCGCTGACCTCGCTCGGCGGCGGCGGCGCCTGCGTCTGGGGTGACGCGCGCGACGGCTACGAGGTGCTCGACTTTTTTGGTGCGGCGCCGGGACTCGGACTGGCCAGCTGGCCGATCCTCGACTTCGCACCGATCACCGTCGACTTCGGCGAGACCAGCCAGGTCTTCCATATCGGCAAGGGAGCGGCTGCGGTGCCGGGCCAGCTCGTCGGCCTGCTCGCCCTGCACCGGCGCGCCGGCCGCCTGCCGCTGCACGAGGTCGTCGCGCCGGCCGTGGCTTGGGCGCGCGACGGTTTCCGGGTCAGTCCGCAGATCGCCGCGATCGCCGGCCTGATTGCGCCGATCGCCAGCAACTCGGCCACGGTGCGCCGCCTCTTCCAGCCTGCCGGGCGTCTGCCACGGGCGGGTGATCGGCTGGCCAACCCGGATCTCGGGGATTTCCTGCAAGGGCTCGCGGACGGCAGTCCCGACGCCCAGGTGGCGACCTACCACCGTTCGCTCGTCGAGCACTTCGCGCCGGCGCAAGGCGGACTGATCGGCGAGCAGGATGTGGCGAGCTATGCGCCGCTGGCACGCGAACCGCTGCGCATTCCCTTCGGGCCCTTCACGGTGCTGACCAACCCGCCACCGTCGGCCGGCGGTGGCCTGATCGGCGCCGGCCTGCGCATCGCCGAGGAACTCGGCCTTGGCGGCGAGGAATTCCGCTCTCCGGCTCATCAACTGGCCATCGCGGCGGTACTGGCGACGGTCTCGGAAGTGCGCGGTGCCGGCTACGACCACCGCCTGCACGCCGACCCGGAAGCGATCCGGCAGCTCGTCGCCGGCGGCAGCCTGCCGCAGTGGGCACGGCACGCGCGCGCGCTCGGCCGAGAGAACGCCTTGGGCGCGACGACGCACATTTCGGTGATCGACGCCGAAGGCATGGCGGCGGCGATGACGACCAGCAACGGCGAGGGCTGCGGGCACGCCCTGCCCGGGCTGGGCATCCATGTCAACAACTTCCTCGGTGAGGACGACATCAACCCGGCCGGGTTCCACCGACTGGCGGCCGGCAGCCGGATGAGCACGATGATGTCGCCGACGATCGTCCTCGCCGGCGACCGGCCCCGCCTCGCGCTCGGCAGCGGCGGGTCGAACCGCATCCGCAGTGCCATCCTGCAGACCCTGCTCAACGTGCTGGCCTATGGACGTCCGCTCGACGAAGCGGTGAATGCCTCGCGGCAGCACATCGAAGGCCGGCAGCTGTGGTTCGAGACCGCTGGTCTGGCCGCTGGCGCCGCCGACGCCCTGCAGGCGCGCTGGCCGGGCGCGACCCGCTTCGCGTCGGCCAGCATGTTCTTTGGTGGCGTGAACTGCGTCGCCCGCATCGACGGACGCCTCGCCGGCGCCGGCGACCAGCGGCGTGGCGGCACCGTCATGTTCGCCGACGACCGCACTGCGACAGCCCTGCCGGACTGACGCCGAAAAGCGCGGCAGCCGCACACCTCTCGCCTACGCCCCGCTGCGGGCAGGCGACGCCGCAACGGGGAGGAGCTTGGCCGACGCCCGGCCGCCGGCGCCGCGCTGGGCGCCGACTCAGGCGCCGGGCGGTGGCGGCAGCTTCAGGACGTCACGGATCTCGTCGAGGCTGGCCGGAACGCGGTTGACGATCGCGTCGGTGGCCTGCTGATTGGCCTTGGCGACGATCTCGGCCAGCTCGCGCATCTTGCTGACCCCCGTTTCGAAGGCCTTCTTCGCCAGCTCGGTTTCGGCTGCGACGAGCTGCTGCGGCGAGCCGGCCTTGGCGAGGCCACCGACGGCTGTCGTCATTCCCTGGACGGTTTCCTGCAGGATCTTCAACTGCCACTCGCCGACCGCCTTGACTCCTTCCATCGCAGCGCGGTTGGCAGCGTTCAGCGCCTCGAGATTGTCGCGCTGGCTCGCCAGCAGCGCGTCCATGTTGAGGCCCGGAACCTCGAGCCGCGCAAGCGCGTTCAGCAACTGCTCGCTGGCCTTGCTCGGATCCAGGCTGCTCAGGCCCTGCAGCCAGTCGCCCATTTGTTTCGACACGTCGATCATGCTCGTTCTCCCACTCTGGTGAACACCCGGAGATTGGCTGCCATGCGCTACCGGCAGCCACCGTTCGCGTCGCATGACTGCCTGCGCACCGCCCTCACCTGGTCGGCACCGGCAGCAGCTCACGCCCGCCGGCAAGGATGTTGATCATCTGGGCCACCGCCCGGATCTGCTTGCCGGCCTGTGTATGATACCCCGCGTGCGTGTAGTACTGGCCCCACCAGTCCCAGCATCTGCGCGGGTTGACCGGTGGACTCGCCAGAGTGCCGTTGCGCACCTGCACCTGCCTCAAGCCACGCATTCGTCGCCACGAGGCAATGGCCAACGGCGGGCGACGATCAGCGGTAGCTACGCAGGCGTCGAGTGCTCTGCCATCGACGGCGGCAGTCGCCTGCAGCAACGGGCGCAGGCGCTGCCGCTACAGTCAGATCAGTGATCGGGGAAGGAACTCAGGACCGCCAAGTCGAGCCCCGTCGTGTGCTCGAGCACCGGTGCATCGGTCACCATCAGCGTCGTTCCGGGCCGGATCTCGGCTGCCAGAAGCGCCTGGAAATCGGCCGGAATCGTGACCTCGTCCACCACCCTGGGGTCCGGCCGTCTGTCGGCATCGCCCATGTGCCCGACCAGAGCGACGCCAACCCACCGATGCTGCAACAGCCCGCCGGATTGTGCGCCTTCCTTGGCGACGAAGACGTGGCTGCCAACGGGCTGCTGCGGCTTGCGGAATGCCGCCTTGGCACGGCCGATCTCGACGCCGCTGCGCAACACCAGGATGCGCTCGTCGTAGCGGCTCAGGAGGATCGACAGCGGGCCCGACGGCGACTTCTCCGGCTCCCAGCGATGGCCTGTGGCCACCGGCAGGCGGCGATGCTCCGCCCGACTCCCGGCCTCGGTGAGCGGACTGAGGAAGGCCGGATGCCGGAACTCCTCCGGCGCCGAGCCGGCCTTGGCGATCACCACCGTCATCCCCTTCGGTGCGGCGTCGAAGAGAAGGCGAGCAAACTCGCTCGGCAGATGCACGCAGCCGTGCGATTCCGGATATCCGGGAACGCCACCGGCATGCAGCGCCACCCCGTCCTGGGTGAACTTCTGCGTGTAGGGCATGGCGGCGTTGTGGTACTTCGTGGAATGGTGATCCTTGTCCTTGAGGAAGGTCTGGAAGACGCCGCTCGGAGTCTCGTAGCCGGGCTTCCCGGTACTGACCGAGGCAACGCCGATCAGCAGGCCATTGCGGTAGGTGTAGGCGCGCTGCTCTTCGAGGCTGACCAGCACCAGGATCGGTCCAGCCGGTGCGAGTTGCGGCGCCCACGTGAATTCCCCGTTGCGCAACTGGTCGGCCGGGGTCTCGAACGGCACGGGCTCCCTGGCTCCCCAGAAAGGTGTGCGCTCTGCCTGGAGGCTGCCGGCCAAGCCGAAGAACAGGGCGACCGCCATCATGTAAAGTTTCGTCATCTGCTCGTCCAATCCTTCATTTGTTGTGGCCCCATACTGCCGGGCACACCGCCCGGGAGTGCCAACCGTGCATTCTCGCCCGGCCATCGACAACCCCGGCCGGGATGGGTTCCTCCGACAGAGGGCACGCGCGAGCCGTGGGTGCTGCTGCACCCCCCGCTTGCCCGGATCGTCACCCTACCACGATTGATGGCACGGCTGTTGCTTGGACTTCCGGGAAGTGTGGTGTGAAGACGGCAGCTGCGGCAAGTGCTGCCGTCGGCTGTGAGGTACGATGCGGGCTGACGCGGCGATTGGCGGCCGGCGCGGGGTGGCGGTTGCCGACCGCAACAGGCTGGACGGCCGCTGCTGCCGGCGCCGCGGAATCGGATGGGTGACGGCGGCACGCTGTGACGACAACGGGAGGGGGGACAATGGACTTGGCGCTCTTGATCAGGGAAATCGGCCGCGGCGCGACCGGCGCGCGCGACCTGTCGGGAAACGAGGCACGGCAGCTCTATGGGGCGATGCTCGACGGCATGGTTGCCGATCTCGAACTCGGTGCGATCGCGATCGCGCTGCGCATGAAGACCGAGTCGGTCGACGAGATGGTCGGCTTTCTCACCGCCGCCAATGAACGGCTGCCGACCCTGCAGCGACCGCGTGGCCGCGCCCGGCCGGTCGTCATCCCGAGCTACAACGGCGCCCGCCGTGGTGCCAACCTGACGCCGCTGCTGGCGCTGCTCCTGCGCCGTCACGGCGTGCCGGTTCTGGTGCACGGCCTGAGCCAGGACTACGGACGCGTCACCAGTGAGCAGGTGTTCTGTGAGTACGGACTGGCGCCGTGTGACAGCTTGCGCGACGCGCAGGAGCGCATCGACGACAACGGCCTCGCCTACCTGCCGCTGCCGCAGCTTGCGCCCGCTCTGGCATCGCAGCTGGCCCTGCGCGATCGGCTCGGCCTGCGCAACAGCGCCCACAGCCTGGTCAAGATGCTCGACCCCTTTCAGGGCGACTCACTGCTCCTGGCTGCGGCGACGCACCCCGACTACCTCGACAGCATGCGCGCCGTGCTCCGCGCGGTCGGCGCCAACGCCCTTCTGCTGCGCGGCACCGAGGGTGAGCCCTTCGCCAACCCGAAACGCCGTCCGGCGATCGAGCATGTACATGATGGGGAGAGCGCGATCCTCTTCGAGGCGGAACACGACAGCCTGAGAAACCTGCCGCAACTGCCGGTCAGTCCGGCGGCGCGGGAAACGGTCGACTGGATGCGCCGCGTCCTGGTCGGCGAGCTGCCGCTGCCGCTGCCGATCGCCAACCAGCTGGCCTGTTGCCTGTACGCCTGCGGCCGGGCCACCGACCTCAATCAGGCGAAGGCGCTGGTGGCCGTGGATGGCAACCGGCTGTCGCTGGTCTGAGCGATCATCGCCCAGCTTCTGGCGATGTGTGCGCCGCGTCGCCGCAACGGCATCGCAACCCTGACCCGCATGCATCGACCCCTTCGCCACGGTCACCGGACCAGGCAGGGCCGGCGAGACACCGGCGATCCCCCGCGCAGCCTAGCCCGGCGTGTCAGGCGCTGCGACCTCGCGGATCAACTGCAGATCGTTGTCCTCGGCGAAGTGAAGAACGAAACGGTAAGCCATCGGCTCTATTTCGTACAATCGCCCATCGACATGAACCGCCTTCTCTCCCTTGTAGGTCCGCGGACCGACGTAGGGCGAATAGCGCATCCTCTTCTCGGCGCCAAAGACCGAGAGGACGCCACACAGCCTTTCGGCCCAGTCGCTCGGACGAAACTTCCTGCCGCCAGTGGTCAGACCGACGATGATGAAGGAGGAATGCGGCGTCGTGCTCATGTCTCGGTGATGTCGTGGCGAAGAGGACCGGGGAATGCTCCTGCAGCAGCTCGTTGCCCACCTGCCTGTGCGGCTGTGGCAGCGATTCTAACAGAAAGACTGGCAAGCTGCCGGCTCATGCGCTGACTGGAGCTCCGGGCCAGCAACGCCACGATCACGGCGCCCCTCCCACGGTCGGCGTTCGTTGCGCAATGCAAGCCGTCTGCGAATGGTGGGCGATAGTGGGTTCGAACCACTGACTTCCACCGTGTGAAGGTGGCACTCTACCGCTGAGTTAATCGCCCAACCGTCTGCAGTCCCGCGGCGCGAGGAGACATCGCCGCTCGGCTGCCGTCTGCCCGTCGACCTGAGCGCGGCGCCGGCCGCAGGCTCTGCGGCACTCGCGCCGGCGACGGAGGCGCGATTAGAGCACAAGTCACCTTGCCGGTCAATGCAGCTGCACGCGGCAAGCAGCCGGGGGCGCAGAACAAGGGGCGGTTGCCAGCGGCAAAGCCGCTGCCGACCACGGCCAGCCTCGTGGCAGCGCCCGGCACGCCTCAGGCAGCAATCAGGAAGTCGTGGCTGATGCCGTCACCGAGCTCGTAGATGCGATCCATGAAGTCGGTCAGGTATTCGTGCAGACCGCCTGCAAACACATCATCGATGCGGGCGAAATGCAGCCGGGCATGCAGCACGCCCGCCTGGCGCTGGGTCTCGGCCGAAGCGTCGTTGGCGATCAGCTGCAGCATGCGGACGATCCCGTCGGCGCAGGCGTGCAGCGAGCGCGGCAGGTCCATGCGCAGGATCAGCAACTCGGCGACCCGGGCGGGCGTGATCGCATCGCGGTATACCTTGCGATACACCTGGAATGCCGACAGCGAGCGCAGCAGCGCACCCCAGCGATAGAAGTCGCTGGCCCCCTCGTCGTCGCTCTGGCGAAGGATGTGGTACTGCATGTCGAGAATCCGTGCCGTGTTGTCACCGCGTTCGAGCAGGCCTCCCAGGCGGATGAAGTGCAGTGCATCGTCCTTGAGCATGGTGCCGAAGGTGACGCCGCGCGTCACCGCCGAACGCAGCTTGACCCAGTCGAAGAACTCGCTGATGCCGCGCGCGAGGATCTGCTCGAAGGTCTGCTGGCGCACTTCGATCCAGGTGGCGTTGATGCTCTCCCACATTTCCGCCGTCAGCGTCCCGCGCACGGCATGCGCGTTCTCGCGCGCGGCGCGCAGGCAACTGTAGATCGAAGACGGATTCGTCGCGTCGGCGACCATGAATCGCAACACGTTGTCGACATTGACCGCCGGATAGCTCCCGGCGAAAGCCGACTCGAGGCTGTTCAGGGCAAGAATCGCGCGCCAGTTCTCGTTCTGCGCAGCGGTCGACTGCGGAACCAGCGACATCTGGTACGAGACGTCGAGCAGTCGTGCCAGATTCTCGGCCCTTTCGGTATAGCGCGCCAGCCAGTACAGGTGGTCCGCCGTTCGACTCAGCATCTCGATCCTCCGTCCATCTCAGTTCTCCAGCACCCAGGTGTCCTTGGTTCCCCCGCCCTGCGACGAGTTGACCACCAGCGAACCAGCGCGCAGCGCCACCCGGGTCAGGCCGCCCGGCACCATGCCGACACCGCGCTTGCCGGAAAGGACGAATGGGCGCAGGTCGAGGTGGCGCGGCGCGATGCCGGAGTCGACGAAGGTCGGGCAGTTCGAAAGCGCCAGCGTCGGCTGCGCGATGTACTTCTCGGGAGCGGCGATGATGCGGGCACGAAACGCCTCGATCTCCGCCCGGCTCGCCGCCGGCCCGACGAGCATGCCGTAACCGCCGGCGCCATGCACCTCCTTGACCACCAGTTCCGGCAGGTGTGCCAGAACGTAGCGCAGGTCTTCCGGCTTGCGCAGCATCCAGGTCGGCACGTTGTTCAGCTGCGGCTCCTCGCCGAGATAGAAGCGAATCATCTCGGGAACGTAGGGATAGACCGACTTGTCATCGGCAACGCCGGTGCCGATGGCATTCGCCAGGGTGACGTGCCCGGCGCGGTACGCCGACAGCAGACCGGGAACACCGAGCATCGAGTCCTTGTTGAATACCAGTGGATCGAGAAAGTCGTCGTCGAGACGGCGATAGATCACATCGACCCGCTGCGGCCCCTGCGTCGTGCGCATGAACACCGTCTCGTCGCGAACGAACAGGTCCCGCCCCTCGACGAGTTCGATTCCCATCTGCTGCGCCAGGAAGGTGTGCTCGAAGTAGGCGCTGTTGTAGGCTCCTGGTGTCAGCAGGACGACCGTCGGATTGGCGACGCCCTTTGGCGCCACCGTGCGCAGGTTGTCGAGCAACAGGTCCGGGTAGTGCTGGACCGGCGCGATCATGTGCCGGGAGAAGAGCTCGGGGAAGAGCCGCATCATCATCTTGCGGTCCTCGATCATGTACGACACCCCCGAGGGCACCCGCAGGTTGTCTTCCAGGACGTAAGACTCACCGGCGCCCGCGCGGACGATGTCGACGCCGGCGATGTGCGCATAGATCCCGGAGGGAACGTCCACTCCGATCATCTCGCGGCGAAACTGCGCGTTGTTCAGCACCTGCTCCGCGGGAACGCAACCGGCCTTGAGAATCGCCTGCTCGTGGTAGATGTCGTGCAGGAAGGCGTTCAGCGCCTGCACCCGTTGCCGCAGGCCTGCCTCGAGCTGCGCCCACTCGGCCGCCGGGATGATGCGCGGAATGATGTCGAAGGGGATGAGGCGTTCGGTGCCCGCTTCCTCGCCGTATACCGCAAAGGTGATGCCGACGCGATGGAAAGCCGTGTCTGCCTCGGCGCGCTTGCGCTCGAGCCGCTCGGCCGGCATGGCGGTCAGCCACTCGGCAAAGGCGCGATAGTGCGGCCGCAGGCCGGCGTCGGAATCGTACATCTCGTTGTAAAACGCTGTGCTCATGAGGCTCACCGCGACAATAGGACTTGCCGTGCTCAAGCAGGAAATGTGCCAGCCCGGATCAGGCCGTGCCAGCCGATAACAGCATGCCGCCTCCCGGCGGCCAACGCAAGCGGATGGTGCGCCAACGCGGCAGGGCGCACGCTTTCGGTGCATCGCAGCAGGGGCCGTACCGGCCACGGTCTCGCCAGCCGGCAGCCGCGGCGACGCCCGGATCGAAACGGCGGCGACGCGTCCGCCCGCGTCGCCGCCCATGCCGCTTGCCGGCCACCCGGCACTGACGACCCTTGCTGCCAACGGCATCGGCCGGCGTTTGCCGCTTGGCCACCACCAGTAGCCAGCAGCGCGACGATGCCCCTTCCGAAACCGCCATGGCGCCGGCGGCAGTGCTATACTGCGCGCCGCGCTCGGCAGTGGAACTGCCGAGCGCCCCGAGCATCGCGAACCTGGCCGTAAGTCTCAAGCCCCCTGCCCTCTGGTGTCGATCACAGCCCGCCTTCCCGGCACCAGGCTGCAATGCCGACGGGCGCCGGATCCCGTCGATTCGACAGAGTCTGTCTCGCAGCCTTTCGTTGGTTGGCGTTGCCCCTCCTGCTTCATCCGCATCCCGCGCCCACTGGGTGGCGATGGGCTGCGCACCCACACGAAAGACGACATGAGCTTTTCAGAACTCGGGCTCAACCCCGCCCTCCTCGCAGCACTCGCCGATTCCGGCTACACCGTGCCGACCCCGGTACAGGCGCAAGCCATCCCCGCCGCCATCGCCGGCCGCGACCTGATCACCTGTGCGCAGACCGGTTCCGGCAAGACCGCCGCCTTCATGCTGCCTGCCCTGCACCGGCTCTCGCTGCAGGAGCGGCCGGCGACGGCGGCGCCCAAGGCCAACCGGCAAGGCGGCCGGACGCCACCGCGCGGCCGTGAGCAGCAACGCTGGCAGCCCGCACGGCCACGAATGCTGGTCCTCACGCCGACGCGCGAACTCGCCCTGCAGGTCACTGCCGCCAGCGAGAAGTACGCTCGCCGCATGCACCAGGTGCGGGCCGTCGCCATCCTCGGCGGCATGCCCTACCCGAAGCAGCTGGAATTGCTCGCTCGCAACCCGGAGATCCTGGTGGCCACGCCAGGCCGCCTGATCGACCACATGGGCTCGGGCCGGATCGATTTCGCGCAACTGCAGATGCTGGTTCTCGACGAAGCCGACCGCATGCTCGACATGGGATTCATCGACGACATCGAGCGAATCGTCGAGGCAACGCCCGCATCCCGTCAGACGATGCTCTTCTCGGCGACACTCGACGGCACGGTCGGCGCAATGGCCCAGCGCATCACACACGACGCGTTGCGCATCGAGGTCGACGCGCCGTCGGCCCGACACGGGAACATCGAGCAGCGGATGCACTTCGTCGACGATCTGGCGCACAAGAACCGCCTGCTCGACCACCTGCTGCGCGATGCGTCGATCGACCAGGCGCTCGTCTTCACCGCGACCAAGCGCGATGCGGACAGCGTCAGCGATCGCCTCAACATCGCCGGCCTGAATGCGGCGGCTCTGCACGGCGACATGCACCAGGGTGCGCGCAACCGGACCCTGGCCGCGATGCGGCGTGGCCAAGTGCGAATCCTCGTCGCCACCGACGTCGCCGCGCGCGGCCTCGACGTGCCGACGATCACGCACGTCTTCAACTACGACCTGCCGAAGGCCGCCGAGGACTACGTGCACCGCATCGGCCGCACCGGACGCGCCGGCCGCAGCGGTCTGGCGATCTCGCTGGTGCATCACGCCGAGCAGTTCAACCTCAGACGGATCGAGCGGTTCACGCGGCAGAGCATCCCGGTCGAGATCGTCGCCGGGCACGAGCCGACGCGCCGCCCGCAGGCGGCGAAGCCCCGCCCGCAGGGCCGTCCGGCGGGGCCGGCGGCCGACAGGCGGAATGCCGGGCACGCCGACCAGCGCCCGGACAAGGCGGCGGCAAACTGGCGCGCCGGTCTGCCGCGCTCTGCCCACCGCGATCCGACGCAAGGCAAGCCGGCCGGCAACGCGAGGCATCGAAGCTCGGCCGGCAGTCGCTGAGCACACGCTGGGCCGCGGCCGGGCCCAGGACGGGGAAACTGCCGTCCTGGGCCCGGCGCACGGAGAACTGTGACGGGCACGCCCCCCTGTCCGTAGACGCGCGACCCGGTGCGGGCATCACCGCGGTCACCCGCAGCCGGCACGCTCAAGCTGCCATTGCCGTCCGCCGCACCCTTTCGATCGCCGCCAGCAGCTCGTCCACCTGCGGGGAGTCGAAGAGTCCATCCGGCCCGTGCGCAGTCAGGTCGGTGAACGGCGACTCGTAAAGCATCGCGGCGTCCAGCACGCCGTGTTCGGTGAGGTGGTTGACGACCAGGTTCACGAACTCGATCTGGTTGGCACCGAGTGACTTGCCGACGAGAAATCCGGCCAGGCACTCCTTCGCAGCCTGGCGGTCGAGTCCGACCAGCGAGCGTACGAAGAGCCCCAGACCGTGCGACTCCTCGACGGCGCGTCGGAGATCCGCCGCAGCACCCACGCCGCTCTCGCCGAGCATGCGCTCGAGCTCCGCAAGATCGGCCACCGTCAACGCCTTGTTCATCCGCAGCTTGTGGATCGCGACGTGGTCCTGATGTGCCCGCAGGAAGGCCCGCGCCTTGGCGCGGAACTTCGCATCGTCGGTGCCGTGGCCGAAGCCGGGTAGCTCGACCCCCGTCCCGACGCCCATCTCGTCCTCGAAGTCGGTGTAGATGGGCTTGCGCTTCCGCTTCTCGATGAGCTTGATCAGATCACGCAGGCGCCGACGCATGCCCTTCGAGCGTCGGGACGTTCACGGCCTGCCACCACTCGTCGGTCTGCACGTCCTGGATCAGCACCATCTGCTCGCGCACCATCGGGATCGCCGACTTCTCTTCCAGCAGGCCGGCAAGCGCCTTGAGCTGATCGCGCAAACGAGCGAAGCCCGGCTCCGATCGCAGCATCGCGAGCTGGAGGTTCAGTACCAGCAGGTCGAAGCGCTTTGCCTCCTCGTTCTCCGGGTCGAGTTCCGACGGCAGACCCGCGACCTGGTGCGACAGGTTCGAGAGCGCTTCTGGCGACAGCACAGTCCAGGCCTCGGGGATGGCGTACTGCTCGACGATGCGCCGCCGCGGCCGCACGATGAAATTGTCGAGGTTCATGCTGGCCACTTCCCTTTGCAGCAACGCTGCGAGCTGCGCGCGCACCTCGTCATCCGATGCCGGGTGCCCATGCGGCGGCGCCCGTGTTTCGCGCGCCGTCTGGCGGTCGGCTTCGGCCAACTTCCCGTCCAGCTCGCCGATCAGCTCCAGCCGGGCATCGAACAGCCGCTTGCCGAGCGATTCACCGAGCGCACCCTCGGTGGCGGGGATGTTCTGGCTGAAGTACTCCAGGTTCTGGCAGTAGTCGAAGACGCAGAAGTACTCCTTGTGCCTGCCCGGCCCGAACAGGTCCGGACACAGTCGCGTGCCACGGCCGAGCATCTGCCAGAACTTGGTCTTCGAGCGCACCAGCTTGAAGAAGACCAGGTTCACGACCTCCGGGATGTCGATCCCGGTGTCGAGCATGTCCACCGAGATGGCGATGTGCGGCGCCTTGTCCTTGGCCGAGAAGTTGTCGATCAGGCTCTGTGCGTACTCGGTCTTGAACGTGATGACGCGCGCGAACTCACCCTTGTGAGTGCGGGTAGTTGGCGTTGAAGCGCTCGGCGATGAACTCGGCGTGGTGCTGGTTCTTGGCGAACAGGATGGTCTTGCCCAGCCGGTCGCCGCCGGCCACCGTCAGGCCGCGGGTCATCAGGTGTTCCAGGACCTTGTCCACCGTGTCCTTGTTGAACAGCCACTGGTTGACCGCCTCGGCCTCCACCCGGTTGGGGACGTTGCCGTCTTCGTCCCACTCCAGCGCGTCCCACTGATCCTTGTCCTCTTCGGACAGCTCGTCGTACTTGATCCCCTCGCGCTGGAACTTCAGCGGCACCGACACGGCCTTCGGCGGCACGAGGAAGCCGTCGCGCACCGCCTCGTCGAGCCATAGGCGTCGGTCGGCACGCCGTTCTCCAGGTCGAACAGGCTGTAGGTGTTGCGGTCCACTCGTCCTTGGGCGTGGCCGTGAGCCCGACCAGCAGCGAGTCGAAGTAGTCGAAGATCGCACGGTACTTCTGGAAGACCGAGCGGTGCGCCTCGTCGATGATCACCAGGTCGAAATGCCCGACGCCGAAGCGGCGTTGGCCATCGCCACCGCGCCCTGCGCGGTCGTTCGCTACCTCGTCGATCAGCCCCATCATCGTCGGATAGGTCGAGACGAAGACCCGCCCCTCGGCGTCCTTCTCGGTCACCAGGTTCACCGGCGAGGCATCGGGCAGGTGGCGCTTGAAGGCGTTCACCGCCTGATTGACCAGTGCCACGCGGTCGGCGAGGAACAGCACGCGCTTGACCCAATTGCAGCGCATCAGCAGATCGCAAGCGCGATCACCGTGCGCGTCTTGCCGGCGCCGGTGGCCATCACCACCAGCGCCTTGCGGTCGTGGTCGCGCTCGAAGGCCTCGGCGATGCGTCGGATGCCGCGCGTCTGGTAGTAGCGCTCGACGATGGCGGGGTTGATCTCGCCCGCCGCCAGCGGCTTGCGCGTACTGCGCCGCTGGATCGCGAGTTCCAGCTCGGCCTTCTTGTAGAAACCCTGCACGGCGCGCGGCGGGTAGCGCGTGTCGTCCCAGAGCCAGTGCTCGTAGCCGTTGGAGTAGAAGATCAGCGGGCGCTGGCCGAACTGGCGCTCCAGGCAGTCGGCGTAGAGCTTGGCCTGCTGCTGGCCGACGCGCGCGTCGCGCCGCGTGCGCTTGGCCTCGACCAGTCCCAGCGGCTTGCCGTCGTCGCCCCAGAGCACGTAGTCGACGAAGCCCTTGCCCTGGTTGTTGGGCATGCCCGCTGACCTCGAATTCCCGGTCGCGCGGCTGGTCGAGCGGCCAGCCGGCCTCCTTCAGCAGCAGGTCGATGAAGTAGTCGCGGGTTTCGGCCTCCGAGTAGTCGTGCGTGTCGGGCTGCGCCGCCGCGGCCTGCTTCGCCGCCGCCACCTCGGCGCGCAGGCGCTTCAGCTCCTCGTCGAGCGTGCCTTGTCGGCCAGCAAGGCGGCGAGCTTCTCGTCGCGCTCGCGCAGACCCGGCTTCGAGCTGCTGCAGCTGCTCGGCGGTCTGCCCGCGCGCCGGCGTCGCCTTCGGCAGCGCGCTCGGCGTCGAAGGCCAAGCCCCGGCGCCGGCCGCGCCGCGCGGCCGTAGGTGCGGGCAAGCCAGTACGCCACGTGGAACAGCTCGCGCACGGCGACCAGCGCGTCGTCGAGCGGGATCGCGCGCTGGCCGTGCACGGCGCGGTTGCCGAGCGTGTTGATGACCCGCGCCTTGCTGAACACCGCCTCGCCCGCCGCCTGCTTGAAACTCGGCTCGTGGATCAGCGCCGAGAGGTTGTCCTGGTACGGCAGCTTGAGCGCGGCGTCGTGCTTGTACGCCCAGGCGACCGCCAGTTCGAGCGCGCGGCGCGCGTAGAAGCAGGCGCTGCGCGGGTCGGCGTGCGCCGCCGCCTCGGCGCGCGCAGCGGCTCGAACACGGCCGGCCACTCACGTGCAGGAAGGAGAACTGGCTCATCGTCGCCGCGCGCGGCGAGGGCCATGCCCTCGTTCCTCGACGTACGTTGCGATAGCTGAACACGCGGCCGCGCTGCCGGTTGCGTCAGACTTCGGCGACGACGCCGAGGCGCTCCAGATGCGCCAGCGACTTGTTCACCGTGGCCGGCGTCAGCCGGTGGCCGACCAGCGCGGCCGAGGTGGCGATCGGCTGGCGCTGCAGCGCCTGGTGTACCGCCAGTGCCGACGCTGCGGCGCGGCCCAGCGCGGCGATGCGGTCGCGATCGGCGTTGCACCAGCGCCAGCAGCGCCTGCGCCGTGACACGCCCTGCGTGGCGCTCGCCTGCACGCCCTCGGCGAAGAAGTCGAGCCAGCGCTCCCAGTCGCCGCGCAGGCGCACCTCGTTCAGCAGCTCGTAATACAGCGCCGATGCTCCTTGAAGAACAGGCTGGGTAGAGCATCGGCTCGCGCAGTACGCCGTCGGCCACCAGCTGCAGCACGATCAGCAGACGCCCGATGCGGCCGTTGCCGTCGAGAAAGGGGTGGATGGTCTCGAACTGCACATGCGCCAGCGCCGCCTTGACCAGCGGCGGCACGGCTCGGGCTCGTCGTTGAGGAAGCGCTCGAAGCGCCGCCAGGCACTCCGGCAGCGCATCGGCCGGCGGCGGCACGAACACGGCGTTGCCCGGCCGCGTGCCGCCGATCCACACCTGCGAGCGGCGAAACTCGCCGGGCGTGAGCCCCGCCCACCCGGATGGTCGAGCAGCACCGCGTGCATCTCGCAGAGCAGCCGGCTGCACAGCGGCAGCCCGCCGCGCAGCCGCGCCAGGCCGTGCTCCAGCGCCGCCACGTAGCGGCTGACCTCGCGCGCATCGTCCAGCGGCACGCCCGGCTGCTCGTCGATCTCGAAGAGCAGCAGGTCGGCGAGCGAAGACTGCGTGCCCTCGATCTGCGACGACAGCACCGCCTCCTTGCGCACGAAGCTGTAGAGCAGCAGCGCCGCGTTCGGCAGCAGCGCGGTCACCGCGTCGAGCCGCCCCCAGCGCGACCAGCGCCAACGGCGTCGAAGCGCCGCCGCAGCGCCGGCGTCCACGAGCGGCGGCCGCGGCGGCAGCGGCGCCGGGACGAAGGCCTGGAACGGCTCGCCAGCGCTGTCGCGACCTGACGTAACGGCCGGGGCAGCGGGCGTCCGCGAGCGCTTCATCGCGCGTCAAGAGCCGAGTGAGCCGCTTCAAGAAATGCTACAAGCGCGCGCTCGCCGGCGAAGTCGTCCGAAACCGTCTTCTCGAACGCCTCTCGCCTCTGCACGGGGTTGTCGATGATGTCCGCCAGCGCTTCAACCGACGCCCGGCTCTTCGGCGCCGGGACGAGCGCGCGGAACAGCTCGCAGAAGATGTCTCCGCTTTCATCGTCGATCAGCGGCAGCCAGGTCTCACGCCAAGTCTCGGACCACACGCCGATGAAATCGCCTCGCATGGCTATAGCTCTCCCCGGAAGGCTCGGTGCTGAAGGGAGGCAAAGAGCGCGTCGAGTTCGGCCAACGCGGCACGCGCGGCAACCTTCAGTTCGTCGTTGGCAAGGGCAAGCCGAGCGAACCTTTGCTGCTGGCTCAAGGCGGGCGTGATGACCGGCATCAACTTGACGTCGCCGAGGTTGATCCCACGAACTGCGACGCCCTTGGTGTGTTTACCCATCCAGCGCTGGAACCCTTGAGTTCGGAGGCACTCACGAACGAACACAGGGTCTGCGCCAGTGATCGCCAGGCGCGCCGTATCCTGGGTGATGTTTGCATCGTCGAGTTCGGGCGGCACGACCGCGAATCGTCCAACGTGGCCGCGAATTGACATCAGGAGATCGCCCCGTCTTAGAAGCGAGCGCCGGAAGGCGTTTGATATGGCCTCGGTCGTTCGTCGAATGCCGGGCAACGCGATTCCGCCGTCCTGCATATCGACCACGCGCACATACTTGATACCTTCAGGTTGGTCAGGCCCCGGCATTAGGATGCCGTAGCTAATCGGCCGCCTACTATCGACTAGCTCGATCATCGGACGAATTGGGAACTGCCGAGGGTTTGCGATCGGGTCGCCGAACATGTCGAGGAAGATGGATTGGGTGAGGGTGTCGAGCTGGGCGAGTGCGGCGCGGCGCTTGGCCCGCAGCGCGTCCGCCTTGTCCAGGATCTCCGCAATTCGCCGCTGCTCGGGGACTTTGTGCCCGTGATGTACTTCGATGCCTCCGAGCATCCCGATCATCCAACTCCTTCATCCCCCGCTGAAGAATCTCCTCCTCCAGCTTCGCCAGCTGGATCGGCAAGGATCTCCTTCGGCGCCCGGTGCTCGACCGCCTCGTGCACCACTTCCTTGTAGCGGTTGAGCGAGAGGTCGTAGCCCTGCGCGGCGATGTCGGCCTTCGGCACGCAGAAGCTCTGCGCGGTGCGCGGGCGTTCGCGCTCGGCGCCATTGCGCTGCGCCCAGCGCGCCAGCACGTCGGGCAGGTTGTTCTTGCCGTGCTCGTCTTCGCCAGCGCGCTGCGCGGCACGGGCCGAGCTTGTCTTCCGCAGCAGCGGCGTGCGCTTGTCGTCGAGGCTCCAGCCGTCGGCCTGCGACGTCGTAGAACCAGACCTGGTCGGTGCCGCCGGAGTTGGTCTTGGTGAACAGCAGGATCGCGGTGGACACGCCGGCGTAGGGCTTGAAGACGCCGCCGGGCAGCTTGACCACGGCGTCGAGCTTCTGGTCTTCGACCAGCATCCGGCGCAGTTGCTTGTGCGCCTGCTCGAACCGAACAGCACGCCGTCGGGGACGATCACCGCGGCGCGGCCGCCGGGTTTGAGCAGGCGCAGGAAGAGCGCGAGGAAGAGCAGCTCGGTCTTCTTCGTCTTGACGATCTGCAGCAGGTCCTTGGCGGTGTTCTCGTAGTCGAGGCTGCCGGCGAAGGGCGGATTGGCCAGCAGCAGCGTGTACTTCTCCTCCTCGCCGGCGTGGTCCTGCGCCAGCGAGTCGCGGTAGCGGATGTCGGGGTTCTCGACGCCGTGCAGCAGCATGTTCATGCTGCCGATGCGCAGCATGGTGTTGTCGAAGTCGAAGCCGTGGAACATGTGGTGATGGAAGTGCTCGCGCAGCTTCGCGTCGTGCAGGAGACTTCGGGTGGCGCTCGCGCAGGACCTCGCCGGCGGCGACGAGGAAGCCGGCGGTGCCGCAGGCCGGGTCGCAGATGACGTCGGTCGGGCTGCGGCGCGGTCAGCTCGACCATCAGCCGGATGATGTGGCGCGGCGTGCGGAACTGGCCGTTCTGCCCGGCGCTGGCGATCTTGCCGAGCATGTACTCGTAGACGTCGCCCTTGGTGTCGCGGTCCTCCATCGGCACGGCGTCGAGCAGGTCCACCACCTTGGCCAGCAGCGCCGGCGTGGGGATGGTGAAGCGCGCGTCCTTCATGTGCTGCGCGTAGGTGGAGCCGTCGCCGCCGAGCGTGCGCAGGAACGGGAAGACGTGCTCGCCGACCACGGTGTACATCTCGCCGGCGCGAAGTGCTTGAAGCGCGACCAGCGCAGGTCGTTCGTAGGAGCGGCCCCTGCGGCTGTCGTTGCCCGCGGGGAAGACGCGCCGCTCCATCGGCCGCTTGAGCCGGGCGGACTTGTTCTCTTCCAGCGTGTGCAGGTCGTCCAGCCGGCGCAGGAAGAGCAGGTAGGTGATCTGCTCGATGACCTCCAGCGGGTTGGAGATGCCGCCCGACCAGAAGGCGTTCCAGATCTGGTCGATCTGGCTCTTGATGTTGCCGGTGATTCCGACGGCGCGAGTCGAAAAGGGCCGAAGCCTGAACATAGACGACGAAGACCAGGAAGACGGCGGTCAGGACACCGATGATACCGAGCATGACCACCCCGAGCGGCGCTTCCACCTCGGTCACCGCCAGCGACAGCGTCGTCGGGGTGGTGAAGGCGTGCCAGTTGATCGCCGCGAAGATGCCGACGAGGCTGCAGACGAGCAGCAGGAAAATGGTACGAAGCTTCATGAGGCGATGGCTCCTGGAAGAATGCGGAAACGACGGCCGTGGCCGCCGCGAAAGGCCGATAGTATCGCAGGCTTGCCGATCACCGGCCAGCGCGCGCACCACCGACGACCGGATTCCCCGGTTCAGGGCAGGTCGGCAGACGGCATCCGGGCGAGAATGATCGCGGTCTTCCTCGCCAGCCCCGGCGCGTTGCGGTTGCGGTCGTAGAAGCGCGGGCTGGGAACCATTCCGGCGAGCCGCGCCGCCTGCTCGCGCGAAAGCTGGGCGGCAGCGACGCCGTAGTAATGCCGGGCTGCCGCTTCGGCGCCGAAGACCCCGTTGCCCCATTCGATGACGTTGAGGTAGACCTCGAAAATCCGCTCCTTGCTCCACATCGCTTCGAGCATCAGCGTGATGACGGCTTCCTCGGCCTTGCGCCACGGCGTCCGTGCCGGCGTCAGGAAGAGGTTCTTGGCGAGTTGCTGCGAGATCGTCGAGCCGCCGGCGACGACCCGCCCCTTCTTCTGGTTCTTCGCGATCGCCTGCTGGATGCCGTCCCAGTCGAAGCCTTCGTGATCGACGAAGCGGGCATCCTCGGCGGCGACGATCGCCCGCTTGAGATGGAGCGAGATGCGGTCGTAAGGCACCCATTGCTTCCTGAGTTGCGCCTCGGGCTGCTGCCGACGCAGTTCCTCGATGCGGATCTCCATGAAACGGGTGAGATCGGGGTTGCTCCACTTCCACCAGAGGACCCAGCCGAACAACCAGAACTGGTAGATCAGCAGCAGGGCGACGCCGGCAAGCAGCAGGCGCTTCGCCCAGAGCAGCAGCTTCATCTGCCGTCGCGCAGCATCGCCAGCACCGGGGCCGTCTCCGGCCGGAGGCCACGCCAGAGATGAAAGGCCTCGGCTGCCTGCTCGACGAGCATGCCGAGGCCGTCCGCCAGCCGCGTCGCGCCGAGACTGCCGGTGAGCCGCAGGAACGGCGTCTGCCCCTGCCCGTACATCATGTCGTAGGCCAGGCTGCCGGGAGCGAAGAGGCCGTCCGGCAGAGGCAAGGAGTCGCCGGCAAGACTGGCCGAAGTGGCGTTGATCACCAGATCGAAGCACTCACCGGCGAGTTGCGCGTACGCGCAGGCGCCGACATTGCCGGCACCCGCCATCCGCCCGGCCAGTTCGTTCGCCGTCGCCAGGCTGCGGTTGGCGATCAGCAGTCGGCTCGGCGCCGCGTCGAGCAGCGGCCCGAGAACACCGCGCGCCGCACCACCGGCACCGAGCAGCAGGACACGCCTGCCGGCAATCGGGCAGCCCAGGTTGTGCGTCAGGTCACGCAGCAGCCCAGCACCGTCGGTATTGTCGCCAAGCCAGTCGGCGCCATCGAAGGACAGGGTGTTGACCGCGCCAGCCAGCCGCGCGCGCTGCGTCAGTCGCGTCGCCAGCCGGCAGGCCTCCTGCTTGAACGGTACGGTGACGTTGGCGCCACGACCGCCGGTGGCGACGAAGGCGCGCACGCAAGCGGCAAAGCCTTCCTGGGGTGCGAGGATCGCCTCGTAGACCAGATCCTGGTGGCACGCGGCGGCGAAGGCCGCGTGGATCGCCGGTGACCTGCTGTGCCCCACCGGATTGCCGAAGACGCAGTAACGGTCGCTCATCGCTTCGCGGCCCTGGTCTCCAAACTGTCGCGCTGGGTGAAATTCCACGTCCGGGTGATCACCAGGGTATCGGTATCGTGCCGAATGGCCGGCGGAAAGGCGGCAAACGGCGAGGCCATGACGACGATGCGGCGCGCGGCATCGTCGAGGATCCGGTGGCCGGAAGAGCGGTTGATCTCGACCGAGTCGACGCTGCCGTCGCTACGCACCGTCACCGTCAGGACGAGGCTGCCGTAGAGCTTGCCACGCGCCTCGGCCGGGTAGTTGAGCGTGCCGACGCGCTCGACCTTCTGTCGCCACTCCTCGAAGTACTGTGCAAAGCGGTATTCCATCGCACTGCTGCCGATGAACTGCTTACGCGGCCGCTTGCTGTATTCATCGAGTTCCTTGGCGATCTCGCCTTCGAGACGCGCCATCGCCAGCGCACTCTGCGCCAGGTCACGGCCACTGAGGTTCGCCACGGGATCCGGCTGCGCCTCGCGGGCGGCGGTCGCCGGCACCGAATCGTGGCTCCGTGCCTGCGTCGCCAGCCGTTGCTGATGCGCCTCGAGCGCCTGCACCCGCTTCTGCGAGTGTTCGAGCTCGTCACCGTGCTGCTGCCGGGGCGCGGCCGGCATCGGCGTCTTCGCCCGGCGCTCGTGCTCGGTATTGCCGCCATTGTCGAGGTTGGCCTGTGCCTGCACCGTCGCTTCCTCCGGTGCGCGCGCCGAACGACGATTGACCAGGACGACGTCGAGCGCCCGCTCGCGGGCGGCACGCGACGCTTCCGGGAAACGGAAGTGCAGCGACAACAGCAGGCCATGCAGCAGCAGTGAAAAACCGACCGCCAGCGCCAACCGGTGGTTGGCCGACCATCGCTCGAACCGATGCACCGATCGCTGCCTCACCTCAATCGACGGCCTCCGGCAGGGTGTCCACCACGTCCTCTTCCGTCGACGACGACAGGGTCTCGACATAGCGACAGCCGAGGCCCAGGGTCAGGTAGTCCACCGATTCGACCTGCAGCAGCACTCGTTGCCCCGACTTGAGCTCCGGCACTGAGGGCAGACGCTGTACCAACGGCAGGTCGTCGAGCCGCACCAGGTTCTCGCGGCCGATGGTCGCCGCAATGCGCTCGATTCCCTGCTGCCGCAACCAGCGCAGGCACCAGTAACGTTCCATGCAGCGCTGAAATTCGGCGTAGGCGGCATAGGTCAGTTCGAAGTCGCGCAGGGCGGCAAACAGCGCGTCCGAGCGAGCGGCAAAAGGCGGCGTCGTGGACTGCAGGCAGGCAAGCAGCTGCCACTGGTTGAGCAGGTCCACATAGCGCCGCAGCGGTGACGACAACCAGGCGTACTGCTTCACCCCGAGCCCCTCGTGAGCCTGCGGCACCGTGCTCATGCGCACCTTGCCACCGCCCTGCACCCGGTAGATCGCCGCCACCCCTCGGCTGGCCAGCAAGGCGCCCCAGGTACTGTTGGCAACGATCATCAGTTCGGCCACCAACTTGTCGAGCGGGCTGCCGCGACGGCGCGCGGAAATCTCGACGCGACAGCCTTCGGCGTCGGCGAGATCGCCCTCGATGCGGAAGTTGAAGTCCTTGTTGTCCGGCGTCGCCGACGGCTTGCCGCGCCGGCCCTCGCAGGCGTTGGCCAGTTGCCAGAGCATCAGCAGCTCGTCGCGGAAGGGAAACTCCGCCAGTCCGCCAGCCAGAGTCCGCTCGTTGAACAACGGCTCGATGTCGTGATGGCGCAAGTTCGCGGCGACCTGAACGATCTCCAGCCGTGACTCGTCGCCGATGATCTCCATTTCCGGTGTCACCGTGAGATACAGCGAAACGGCCGGGATCGCGCGCCCACTCGCCAGAGTGTAGCGATCCACCACCGCGTCCGGCAGCATCGTGAACTTGCTTCCGGGCATGTAGACGGTGGACAGACGGGCGCGCGCGATCCCGTCGAGCGCCGAGCCGGGAGCGATGCCGAGCCCCGGGGCCGCAATGTGGATGCCGACCCGCCAGCCGATCCCGGGCAGCGACTGCACTGAAAACGCGTCGTCGATCTCGGTCGTCGTCGCGTCGTCGATCGAAAAGGCCTGCACGCCGGCATGCGGCAGCTCAACCGGCAGCGACGGCAGCTCGACGGCGGGGAAAGCCGTCCCGCGCGGGAACTGCTCCAGCAGAAAGCGCTGCAGATGATAGTCGTAAGGCGAGCGGATGGCGCCACAGCGGTACAGCAGGTGGGCGGCCGTGAGGCCCGTCTCGCTGCACGCGGCTTCCAGAGCCTTGCTCTCGGCGCGACTGCGATCCGGCTTGTAGAGCAGCTGCCCGAGCAGCGGCGGGAACTCCGGCGGCAGGGTGAACGACGTCAGTTGCGCCACCATGCGCTCGATGGTCAGCGCCTGCTGACGCTTCTTCTCGAGACCGGCGAGAGCCGCCTGCAGAATTTCCGGCGGCGCCTTGCGGAAGCGGCCGCGACCCTTGCGGTGGAAATAGATTGGCGCTGCGTGCAGCGCCAGCAGCAGCGCCGCTGCTTCGGCCGCAGTCGCGGCGTGACCGAAGTATTCGTTGGCGATGTCGGCGAAATGGAATTCTCCATCAGCGACACACTCCCAGAGAAAGTCCGCTTCGATACCGGGCAACAGTGACTCCGCCTGCTCGAGCAGAACGGCCGGCGCCGGATCGCCGTAACGCAACAGGACACTGGCCGCCTTGATCTTGCTGCGCTTGCCCGATGCGCTCTCGACCTGCAACGAGCTGTCGTTGTCGGTCAGAATGGTGGCCGCCCGAAAGGCGCCGTCCTCTTCGAACAGTACGTGCATCGGGGCCATTATAACCCGCAGAATTCAATGATTTGCGGCAGCAGACGGGGAAAGCTGAGGAAGCTGTGGTCGCCCCCCTCGATGACGATCTGCCGGCTGCCGGCATAGCGTGCCAGCGCCTGGCGGTAGTCGAGAACCTCGTCGCCGGTCTCGACCAGGAGCAGGTAGCGCTGCGCGCACACCTGCGGTGCCTCCAGCAGGCGCAGCTCGGCAACATGCTCGTCGGTGAAGTCGAAGCTTTCGCCGCTATGGAAATTGCTGTGCCTGCCGACCAGACCACCGAGAAGTTCCGGTGCCATCACTGCCGGGTTGATCAGGACGGCGCGCAGGTCGTGCTTCTCCGCCAGCCAGCTCGCGTAGTAACCACCGAGCGAACTGCCCACCAGCGTCGTCTCGCCCGCGGCGCCAGCCAGCACCGCCTCGGCGCTGGCGATGGCGGCCAACGGGGCGGGTGGCAGGACAGGACAGCTGAAACGATCGCCGAGGCCACGCGCCACCATGCAATCGCCGAGCAGCCGCGCCTTCCATGATGCCGGCGACGAACAGAAGCCGTGCAGGTAGAGAATGCGCGATCCGGCCGCCATCTCAGCCAGCGGTCCACGCGATCAGATCGTAGTGCCAGGTGAGCAGGACGACGATGCCGAAAGCGATGCGGTACCAGGCGAAGATCGAAAAGTCGTGCGTGCTGATGTAGCGCAGCAGGCCACGCACCGCCCAGAACGCCGAGATGAACGAGGCGACGAAACCGACCACCCACATCCCCAGGTCGTCGAAGGAGAGCAGCGCACGTTCCTTGTAGAGCTGGTAGATGCTGGCGCCGATCAGCGTCGGCATCGCCAGGAAGAAGGAAAACTCGGTCGCCGCCCGCCGTGACAGGCCGAAAAACAGGCCGCCGATGATCGTCGCCCCCGAGCGGGAGGTACCTGGAATCAGCGCCAGCGCCTGCGCCAGACCAAGCTTGAGGGCATCGGCAAGCGACAGATCGTCGATCGATTCGATGCGGATGCGGTGCTCACGACGCTCGGCCCAGAGAATGACCAGGCCGCCGATGATGAAGGCCGCTGCCACCACCGGCGCGTTGAACAGGTGTGCCTTGATCGCCTTGCCGAAGAGCAGGCCGATGACCGCCAGCGGCAGGAAGGCGACCAGGATGTTGAGCGCGAAGCGCTGCGCGGCGGGCTCGCGCGGCAGTCCACGGACGACGCTGCCGATCTTCGCCCGGTACTCCCAGCAGACGGCCAGCATCGCTCCCGACTGGATGACGATCTCGAACAGTTTGCCGCGCTCGTCGTTGAAATCGAGCAAGTCCCCGGTAAGGATGAGATGGCCGGTCGACGACACCGGGAGGAATTCGGTGATCCCTTCGACGATACCGAGAATCAGGGCCTTGAGCAGCAGCAGGAGATCCACAGCAGACTTTCAAAAAGCCGCCATTCTAGCACTCAGGGCCGGGTTGCCCGTTCGAGCGCGTCGAGCCAGGCGATCGCCTGCTCGCGATCCGTACCGCACATCTCGTCCGACGGCTGCAACCCGGCACAGCAGGGCGGTCGTTCCGCTCTGCCCCAGAGCAGACAGCGATGATCGGCAGCCAGGCTGGCGCAAGGCTCGCCGGCCGCCTTGCCATGCGGGTGGCCGGGCATCGGCGTGCTGATCGAGGGCGCGATGCAACAGGCACCGCAGTCCGGACGACAGTCAGGTCCGCGTCGCACCACCGCCTGGCGCTGCGTCGCCGTGGGCCGCCGGAGCTTCGCCCTCCGCCGCCTCGCCACCACCGTATCCGAGCCGGCGCGACAGAGTCGCCGCGGCTTCTTTCGTCAGCCGTGCCGTCGGGCTGTCCCAGTCGAGGTCGAAACTGCCGATGATGCCGAGCAGGGTCAGCGCCGCCACCATGCGGCCAGCATCGTTGAAGACCGGTGCACTGAAGCCGTTGACCCCGGGCGTGACGCTGCCGGCGGCGCGGGCGATACCGTGCCGCCGGACCTCGTCGAGCTGCACCGCCAGCGCTGCGCGCAACGCTGTCGGCGTCGCCTGCCTCGCCGCCGCAGCCGCCTCGATCTCCGCGTCGAGCATCCGGCGCAGATAGGGCGAACGAAAGAAGGCAGCAAAGGCCAGTCCGGTGGCCGACGAGAGCAGCGGCAGCACGACGCCGGTACGCAGGGTCACTGTGACCGGACCGCCCGCCTCCAGCCAGCGAACGCAGGTCGCACCGCGGTTGCCCCACATGGCGAGGGCGACAGTCTCGCCGGTGCGCTCGCAGAGATCATCGAGCACCGGACCCGCCAGACGCACAGGGTCGAGCCTCGCCAGGCTGGCCAGCCCGAGTTCGAGCGCAAAGCCGCCCAGGTCGTAGCGCCCGGTGTTCGCATCCTGTTCGACCAGCCCCATGCGGATGAAGCTGACCAAGTAGCGACGCGCCTTCGCCGCCGGCATGCCGGCACTGCGCGACAGGTCGCGCAGCAGTAGCGAGCGACCACTGCTCGCCAGTGCCTGCAGCAGCCGGGTACCAATCTCGACCGACTGGATCCCCTGACGCCGCCCGACGGGATCGCTGACGTCGCCTGCAGGCACCGGGCCGACGACCACCTCAGGCCACCGCTTGCAGGGCTGCCGGGTAGTCCGGTTCGTCCTTGATCTCGGCGACGAGCTGGCTGTGGAGCACGCGATCGTCGGCGTCGAGAACGAGCACCGCGCGCGCTGCGAGGCCAGCCAGTGGCCCCTCGCTCAAAGCGACGCCATAATCGGTGAGAAACTCCCGGCCACGCATGGTCGACAGCGTCACCACCCTGTCGAGCCCTTCGGCGCCACAGAAGCGGCTCTGCGCAAAGGGCAGATCGGCAGAGATGCAGAGCACGACGACTCCCGGGAGCGCACTCGCCTGCTCGTTGAACTTGCGTACCGAGGTGGCGCAGGTGGGCGTGTCGATACTGGGAAAGATGTTGAGAATCTTGCGCTGGCCAGCGAAGCTGCTCAGCGTGACGTCGGCAAGGTTCTTGCCAACCAGCGAGAAGGCCGGCGCCACTTGGCCTGGCTGCGGGAAACTGCCACTGAGCTGAAAGGGCTTGCCACCCAGAGTCACTGTACTTGTCATATCGGGTCCTGGTCGGTAATGAGGGTTGGAGGGACCGAAGAAGATCGCGTGCCACCTGCCCCGGTGCCCCTTAGTCATTATGGCATGGCCGGAGTTCAGCGCCGACGACGGTCGGGTCCGGGGCGGGCGAGTCAGCGACGCGCGCGCACGTGCTTCTCGACGCCGACCACGAGGTAGGCGAGGACGCCAACGGCGCCGATCTCGAGCCATTCCCGCCCGCCGATCGGCGCCGTGGCAAACAGGCGGTTCATCAGCGGCAGGTAGGTCAGAGCAGCCTGCAGCAGGGCCATCACCAGAATGCCGTACCAGATCGCCGGGTTGGAGAAGAGCCCCAGCCGCAGGGCCGAGACCTTCAGCGAACGGCAGTTGAAAAGGTACATGCTCTGGACGACGACAAAGACGTTGACCGCGACCGTGCGCGCCTCGGCGAGCGAATGGCCCTGCGCCAGCTCGCGCAGGAAGAGCCCGAAGGAACCGGCAAGCAACAGCAGGCTGACGAGAACGATTCGCCAGACCAGCGCTGCGTCGAGAATCGGTGTTCCCGGCGGTCGCGGCGGACGGCGCATGACCGCGTGCTCGATCGGCTCGAAGGCCAGCATGAGGCCGAGAAAGACCGCCGTCGTCATGTTGATCCAGAGAATCTGCAGCGGCGTGATCGGCAGGGTCGCCCCGGCAAGGATCGCTGCGACGATGACGAGACCCTCGCCGAAGTTGGTCGGCAAGGTCCAGGTGATGAACTTCACCAGATTGTCGTAAACCCCTCTGCCCTCCTCGACGGCAGCCTCGATGGCGGCAAAATCGTCATCGGTGAGGACCATCTCGGCGGCGTCCTTGGCCACTTCGGTCCCGCCCAGGCCCATGGCGATGCCAATGTCGGCCTGTTTCAGGGCTGGCGCGTCGTTGACCCCGTCGCCGGTCATCGCCACCACCTCGCCATTGGTCTGCAGCGCCCGCACCAAGCGCAGCTTCTGCGCCGGCTCGACGCGCGCAAAGACGTTGACCCGGCGCACCACTTCGCACAACGCCTCATCATCGAGCGCCGCCAGCTCGCGGCCGCCGATCGCCGTCTCACCGGCGCGGGCGATCCCCATCTGGCGGGCGATCGAAAGTGCCGTGGCGGCGTGATCGCCGGTGATCATCTTGACCGTGATGCCGGCTGCGTGACAGGTCCTGACCGCGGCAATCGCCTTCGGTCGCGGTGGATCGACCATCCCGACCAGTCCGACGAACTCCAGACCGGCCTCGGCACTGCTGGCGGTCAGCGAGACGGCGGAGCCAGCGGCGAGACGAGCGACCGCCAGCACCCGCAGACCTGTCGCCGCCATCGTCGCGGCAGCGCTCTCGATTTCCTCGCGGCGCAGCGCGACGCTCCGCCCGTTGCTGTCGAGCATGCTCAGCGAACGCGACAGCAACTGCTCGAGCGCCCCCTTGAAGTAGGCGACCCGGGCTCCGTCGATGTCATGCAGGGTCGCCATGTATTGCCGCGCAGAATCGAAGGGAATTTCGTCCAGACGCGGAAACAGCTTCTGCAGCGTCCGCTCGTCGAGCCCCGCCTTGCGCGCAACGACGAGCAGCGCCCCCTCGGTCGGATCGCCGACGATCTCCCAATGGCGGTTGCTCCTGCTCAGGCCGGCATCGTTGCACAGCGCTCCGGCGACCAGGCACTCACGCAGGGCGCCGGTCACGTCGCCACCATCGCCAAGCTTGCCGTTTGGCGAATAGCCACTGCCGCTGACCACCGTCCGGACGCCACCGGCGTGGATTTCGCGCACGGTCATCTGGTTCTCCGTCAGGGTCCCGGTCTTGTCCGAACAGATCACCGTCGTGCTGCCGAGGGTTTCGACCGCCGGCAGCTTGCGAATGATCGCCCGCCGCCTGGCCATGCGGGACACACCGATGGCCAGGGTGATGGTCATCGCCGCCGGCAGCCCTTCCGGAATCGCGCCAACGGCCAGCGCCACCGCCGCCATGAACATGGCAAAAGCCGATTCGCCGCGCCAGATGCCGACGGCGAAGGTCAGCGCGGCGAGCAGGCCGATGGCGAGCAGCAACCAGTTGCTGAATACCGCCATGCGACGGGTCAGCGGCGTCGTCAGATCGGGGGCCTCGGCGATCAGCCGCGAGATGCGACCGGTTTCGGTATGGTCGCCGGTCGCCACCACGACGCCGGCTCCCTGACCGCTGATCATCACGGTCCCGGCGTAGGCCATGTTGCAACGCTCGGCGAGCAGGGTGTTCTCCGGCAAGGTATCGCCGCTCTTGGCAACGGCCGTCGACTCGCCGGTCAGAGCCGCCTCGATCGCCTGCAGATCCCTGCTGCGGAACAGCCGCAGGTCGGCCGGCACCTTGTCGCCCGCCGCCAGCAGGACGACGTCGCCAGGAACGAGCTCGGTCGATGACAGGCGCTGCTTGCCCCCCCCCCGCAGAACCGTGACCTCACTGATGACCGAGCGGGCAAGCGCCGCCAGGGCACTCTCGGCGCGACCTTCCTGGATGAAGCCGATGACCGCGTTGACCAACGTGACACCAAAGATCACGGCGGCGTCGACCCATTCGCCGAGAACGGCGGTGACCAGTCCGGCCAGCACCAGCACCAGCACCAGTGGCTGCACGAACTGCAGCGCGAAACGCAGCAGCGGTCCCCGGCTCGGAGTTGGCGTCAGCCGGTTCTCGCCGTGTTGCGAACGGCGGCAGCCCACCTCCGCATCGTCGAGCCCCTGCTCGAAACTGGCAGCCAGGCGAGCCGCCGCTTCCTCTGCCGGCAGCGAGTGCCAAGCGACATCCTGCAGCGATGAGGTGCTCATTGGAACGGTCTTCTCCAAGGGCAACGCCCGGCGCCGACGTTGCTGTAGTATTCTAGCATCGGTGCCCGACGGCCGGCCGCAGCAGAGGAACGAGCCGCGCCGGCCGTGGCGTGAGGAGGAAACCTGGGGACAGATATCGCCCTGCTGAACGGCGGGATCGGCGGGCGCTCGCAACCGCGTGAAGGCGCTCGGCAGTACCGCCGCTGGCGAACGCCGATTTTCGTGGTGGCGTACGTGCTGCTCAACGGAGATGCGCTGGCCCACAGCATCGGCGACAATGACGCCAGGACATTGCCGCCGACCGCGGCCGCACGGCTGGCCGAACCGAGCGAGACGAACTTGTCGACTTCGCCCGAGCTTGCCGGCGCCCTCGACGAACAAGAGGCGTCGCCGCCATGGTTGTCGCATGGACCGTTGCCGCTGCCGGCGATGCCTGCGCTGGATGCCGACGAAGCCGCTCATCCCTTTGCCCCGGCATCACGACCGCCACCGGGGAGAACGCGCCGACAAGGGTCGCCGGGGCCGGCTGCCGCGCCTCGCGGCTCGCCGCTCCCGCTGCCCACAGGCCTGCTGCCCGGCGTTGAGGACATCCTCGCTGACCTGAACAACCTGCAGCAGGCAGCAACCGACCTCATCGTCGAGAGCACCGATGCACGCATGGGCCCGGGAGGGCGGGTCAGCTTCTCTCTCGCCGGCATTGAAGGCTTTCATTACAGCGCAAGCGACGGTCACGCCTCGATCGGACACGGCGAGCTCGCGCTGACCGTCGGCGACACGTCCGGCGACCACCGCCCTCCCGTTGCCGGGGGGCGCACGGCGCCCGCGCTTCCCGCCAGCCACGATGCCAGTCCGCCGTTGCACGTCATCGAACTCCTCAGGGAGGTGCTCGCCTACCCGCTGGTCTGGGTCCTCGCCTTCCTGCTGCTCGCCGGCAAGATCGCACTGCTGGTCGCCACCCGGCGTGCCCGCAAGCACCGCCACAGGAGGCGTCCCGCGAATCGGCAACAGGAGACACCACAACGGATCCGCAAGCGAGTCCGCATCCGTGTCCGCCGACGGCAGCCGGTGGTCGGCCTGCAACAACCCCGCTAGCTGCCGCGAAGCCTGCGTCGGCCTCGCCACGAGCCCGCAAGCGGCCAAGCGAGTTGCGTGCAAGTGATCGTTTTCAAAAGGGATTCTTTGTTCGGCGACGGCTGCCGGCTTGCGGTATACTGGGATTGACGCCGCTGCACATCGACCCTCGGCGGCCTGCTTTCCCACACTCAACCTCCCCAGGAATCCATCATGTTGCAGAAATCTGCCTCCTTCCCCGGAATTCAGGGCCCTGTTGTCACGATCATCATGGATGGCTACGGCATCGCCAAAACGGATGTCGGCAGCGCCATCGCCGCGGCCAGGAAACCCACCCTGGACCGCCTCCTCGCCAGTTGCCCGAATGTCACCCTGCGTGCCCATGGCATCGCGGTCGGAATGCCCTCCGACGACGACATGGGCAACTCCGAAGTCGGCCACAACGCCATCGGTGCCGGCCAGGTCTACAGCCAGGGCGCGGCGCTGGTCGCCGACGCCATCGCCGTGGGCTCGATCTGGCAAGGCACAGCCTGGCAGCAGATCGTCGCCGGCGCCAAGGCAGGCCGCGGCGTCATCCACTTCCTCGGCCTCTTCTCCGACGGCAACGTACACAGCCACATCGACCACCTGCGGGCGATGGTCCTGCGCGCGAAGGATGAAGGTGTGCCGAGCGTGCGCGTCCATATCCTGCTGGATGGGCGCGACGTACCCGAAACCAGTGCCCTCGAATATGTCCTGCCGTTCGAAGCCTTCCTCGCGGAAGTCAGTGGAGCAGGCTTCGACGCCCGCATCGCCTCCGGCGGTGGCCGCATGAACATCACCATGGACCGCTACGAGGCGAACTGGAACATGGTCGAGCGCGGCTGGCAAACGCACGTCCTCGGTCAGGGCGAGCAGTACGCGAGTGCGTCGCAGGCGATCGAAGCGCTGCGTGCGCGCTCGCCGGCAACGATCGACCAGGATCTGCCGCCTTTCGTGATCGCCAGCGCCGGCCATCCGGTCGGCACCATCGAGGATGGTGACTCGGTCGTCTTCTTCAACTTCCGCGGCGACCGCGCGATCGAAATCACCCGTGCCTTCGAGGAGGCGAACTTCGACAAGTTCGACCGCGTCCGCCTGCCGCGCGTGACCTACGCCGGAATGTTGCAGTACGACGGCGACCTCAAGCTGCCCAAGCGCTTCCTGGTCGACCCGCCGGCGATCCTCGACACCATGGGCGAGTGGTTTGCCAAGTCCGGGATCACCCAGTTCGCCTGTTCCGAAACGCAGAAGTTCGGCCATGTGACCTACTTCTGGAACGGCAACCGCTCGAACAAGTTTGCTGGCGAGACCTACGAAGAGGTGCCGAGCGACGTCGTCCCCTTCGAACAGCGGCCGTGGATGAAGGCTGCGGAGATCGCCGATGCGATGATCGCTGCCCTCAGGAGCGGGCAGTACCGGACCCTGCGCTGCAATTTCGCGAACGGCGACATGGTCGGCCACACGGGGCACTTCCGCGCGGCGACGATGGCGATCGAAGCCGTCGACCTGCAGCTGGCACGCATCCTGCCGGTGATCGACGCGATGGGCGGTGTTGCCCTCATCACCGCCGATCATGGCAATGCGGACGAGATGTACGAGATCGACAAGAAGAGCGGACAACCAGCCAGGAATGCGGACGGGTCGTTCAAGAGCAAGACCTCGCACACCTTGAACCCGGTGCCGCTGATCCTCTACGACCAGGTCAGCGGCGGCCGGCTTGGGCTGACACAGACCGCCAGCGCGGGCCTGTCGAACATCGCCGCGACGATCGCCAACCTGCTCGGCTTCGAGAAGCACGACAAGTGGGATGAGAGCCTGCTGACGGTCAAACAGGCTTAGGAGCAGGGTGCGGCCGGCAGGCGGGCGACGCTGAGGCGCGCCTCCCGCCGCGCGCCCTTTGGGCTACTTGCTGAGCGCCTCGCCCGGCGAGATGATGCCGAGGAAGCTGTCTGCCTTCAGCGCCGCACCGCCAATCAGACCGCCGTCGATGTCCTTCTGCGCCAGCAGGCCGGCAGCGTTCTCGGGTTTCATCGAACCGCCGTACTGAATGCTGATCGACTGGGCAACGCTGTCGCCGTAGAGTTTCGCCAGCAGGCCGCGGACGAAGGCGTGTGCTTCCTGCGCCTCGTCGTCGCTGGCGGTGACCCCGGTGCCGATGGCCCAGACCGGCTCGTAGGCGATCACCGTCGACAGGGCATCGTCGGCGGAAAGACCGGCGTAGGCGCCGTTGACCTGCGTCGTCAGGACGCTTTCAAGCCGGCCTTCCTTGCGCTCGGCCAGTGTCTCGCCGATGCAGACGATCGGCTTCATGGCGAGCGAGAGGACCTTCCGGACCTTCTTGTTGACCGTCTCGTCGGTCTCGCCGAAGTAGCTGCGCTGCTCGGAGTGGCCAATGATCACGTACTCGACACCGATCTCCTTGAGCATGTCGGCGCTGACCTTGCCGGTGAAGGCACCCTGGTTCTCCCAGTGCACATCCTGCGCGGCAAGCTTGACATTGCTCCCCTGCAGCACGTCGGCCACCTTCGCCAGCGCGAGATGGGTGGGGGCGATGGCGACGACCACCTGCTTGATGTCCCTGGCGGCAGCGACCACTTCACCAGCCAGTTTCACGGATTCGGCAACGGTCTTGTTCATCTTCCAGTTGCCGGCGATTACGATTTTGCGCATGGTATTCCTCGATGTTGTATGGCGGGGATGACGGGCTAAGCCGATGGCCCCGGCTTGGCCGGGGCCATCGGCATCACTTTTCGGAGAGCGCGGCAACGCCGGGCAGGATCTTGCCTTCCAGATATTCGAGCGAAGCGCCGCCGCCGGTGGAACTGTGTGTGACTTTCTTGTCGGCGCCGTATTTCTTCGCCGCGGTGGCCGTGTCACCACCGCCGATGACCGTGATCGCACCCGCCGCCGTCGCTTCGACGACCGCCTGCGCCATCGCGCGCGTTCCGGCCTCGAACTTCTCGAACTCGAAGACGCCCGCCGGACCATTCCAGATGATCGTCCTCGCCTTCCTGATGGCGTCGCTGAAGATGCGCGTCGACTCTGGACCGCAGTCGAGCCCCAGCCAGCCATCCGGAATCCCGTCGACATCGTTGGCCGTGCCGGTGTTGGCATTGGCGTCGAACTTGTCGCCGATGACGAAATCGACCGGCAGCAGGATCTCCTTGCCTTTCTCGCGCGCCTTCTCCATCAGGCCGGTGACGAGCTTGGCGCCTTCTTCATCAAACAGTGAGTTGCCGATCGGCATTCCCGAGAGCACCTTCTTGAAGGTGAAGGCCATGCCGCCGCCGATGATGATCTGGTCGGCCTTGTCGAGCAGGTTGTTGATCAGCTGGATCTTGTCGGCCACCTTGGCGCCGCCGAGGATCGCCAGCAGTGGCCGCTGCGGCGATTCGAGAACGGCCGAGAACGCCGCCAGTTCCTTGTTCATCAGGTAACCGGAAGCGCGTTCAGGAAGTTGCACGCCGGTCATCGACGAATGGTCACGGTGCGCCGTACCGAAGGCATCGTTGATATAGACGTCGGCGAGCCGGGTGAGCGAAGCGCGAAACGCCTTGACGGCATCCGGGTTGGCCTTCAGCTTGGTGACCGTCCCGTCGGCATTGGTGACGCTGGCCTTGCCCTCCTCCTCGATGTGGAAGCGCAGGTTCTCGAGCAGGATGACCTCGCCCGGCTTGATCTGGGCGCAGGCCGCCTCGACTTCGGGGCCGACGCAGTCGGGCAGGAACTTGACCGGCCGCCCGAGCAGACCTTCGAGGGCGACGGCCACCGGCGCCAGGCTGAACTGGGGATTCGCCTTGCCGTCCGGACGGCCGAGATGTGACATCAGGATGACCGCCGCCCCCTTCTCCAAGGCATGCTTGATCGTCGGCAGCGCGGCCTCGATGCGTTTGGTATTGGTGATCGCACCGGTCACCTTGTCCTGTGGAACGTTGAAATCGACGCGGATCAGGGCGCGCTTGCCTTCGAGGGCGAGATCTTCGATGAACAGTTTGGACATGATTTCCTCGAGAGTGAGTTGGTGTTGAGAAAAGCTGGAATCAGGATCGCAAAGGGCATGGTGTCTCCGTAATGGTTGTCGGACGACTTGACGGTCCGCCGTCTCTTGGCCACCGCATTGGAAACGTGCAACCGGTGGGAAGGCGTTTCAACCACGCAGACGAAGTATCCTTGGCGCCGCTCCTGGAGTCAATTGTCTGTTGTCAGTCAGGCAGATCCGGCGCTCAGTAGTAGATCCTGAACAGCCTCTGGATCTGCTCGAACTCGTGCAGATAGGCCTTCGCCACCTCGCGATGGGTCGCGAGAACGAGCAGGTCGTGCGAGAAAACCGAGGTGTTGTACCAGTTGAAGCTGCCCTCGATGACCGTCGCCTCGTCGATGATGCAGTACTTGGAATGGATCGGTGAATAGGGCACCGGGTGATCGGTCTGCCCGTACACCAGCCCGACCGCGATGCCAGCGGTGCGCAGGCCCTGTACGGCGGGAAGCAGCGGGCGATTCAGCTCCTCGGCCATGGTTCGCTCGATGCCGACACGACCCTGCCGCGCCAGGTGCCCATTGAGCAGGATGTGCACGTGCACGCCGCGGTTCTTGGCGTGGATCAGCGCATCGACGACGCTGTCGCCGTGCTCGCCGAGCAGGTTGCCGATGAGGAACAGGGTCAGCTTGATCGAATGCTTCGCCCGGTGGATTTCCGCCAGGATCGCATGGTGTGGACGGTAATACCTGCCGTCGAGCAGCGCCTGCCGGCCAAAGGTGTAGAGCAGGTTGAACGGGCTCAGCGGATCGACTCCATAGCGCTGGTTGACGCCACCGCGTTCGCTCTGAAAGACATTGTCGAGCAGACGACAGACCCCCTGCGAGTGAAAAGTCATGCCGGACTCCCAGTTCGCCCACCAGCGGTCGAACGTGATGTTGAACGAGCCCAGGATGCAGTCCTCATCGTTGAAGATGATGAACTTGGTATGCATGTCGGGATCGACTTCGATCAGGTGGTGCTGCGGCGTGCAGAAGACGCCCAGCAGCTCGACACCGGCACGCTTGAGGCGGGCGTAGTTGTCACTGTTGGTCAGCGTCATTTTCCGCCAGTCGACGATGCACTGGACCCACACGCCCTGCTCGCTGGCGTGCTCCAAGTGGCGGGTGAAATCGTGGTCATCGATGCAGTCCACGCTCACCTTGATCGTGCAGAAGCGGTTCGGGTCCCTGTGCTTGCTGCGGATCACCTTGTCGATGTGATCGTGGATGAAGCGCTTCGGATGGTAGGGATGGTGCTGTTGCCCCTTGGTGAACTTCGGGATCAGGTGCAGCGAGTCGAAGTGGTGGTTGTACCAGTCGACGTCACTCTGCAACTGCCAGGCGTTGCATTCATGGGTGCGGTAGCCATTGTGCGTGGCCCACTCGGAGCTGATCCTGCGGTACTGCGGCTGCTCGCTGCGCAGCTGCTGCCAGTCCATGAAGATGTACTCGAGCTGCGACGGCAGCGAGCGTTCGTCACGGTGCACGATGAAGGCGAACTTGACGCAGTTCACCCGGCCGAAGCTGCGCGACTCGGGGTGGATGTAGAAGTCGCGCGTCCGCCGCTTGTGGTGGTTCCACTCGATGTCGTAGGGATCGGTATCGACGATGTAGGTTTCGCAGATGCCGTGGTCCCGATAGACCCGCAGGATCACCTTGAGGTTGAGCTGGGCGCCGAAGGAGACATCGAAGATGATCTTGCCCCAGCGCAGGTAGAACTTTTCGTTGAAGTCGTTGCTGCGCACGAAGGCACCACCTAGGTTTCCGTGCACCCGTACTGCGTAGTTCTCTGCCTTGTCCATGTCGAGAATGACTGCCTGTCGTGTGTGAGGCCGGCCCGCTAGCCGAGGCAGCGGGGCCAGCCGTGAGAAGGGGTCCGCATCATGTCGGTTCGAAGGTCATCAGATAGCCGAGATGGTCGGACACCCTGCCGTAATCGTGGTCGGTGAAAACGCTGCGGCCGGAAGTGACGCGCAACCGGCTCCCCTGGCGCAGAAACACGTAATCGATCCGCTGATCGTCGTCGAGGTCCTGCGGCCAGCCGGGCTCACCGGCTTCGAAAACCTTCCCGAACACCAGCGGGGAGGTCGCGGCAAGGTACTGGTCGCGATACTCGCGCGACTCGACGACCAACTGGTAGCCCAGTGAGCCCGCCTTGATGTTGAAGTCGCCACAGAGCATGCTGGCCGCGATCCCGTCGCCCGCCTCCTCACCTGCCCAACGGCGGAGATTGCCGAACTGCTCGGCAAAGCCATCCTCCCACCAGCTCAGGTGGGACGAGAAGACGTTGAGCAGTCCAAAGCGTGGCACGCGCACCCGCGCCATGACGACCTTGCGCGAATGGATGCTGTAGGGGTCCGTGCTGCGCGAGACGTAGCGCGCTCGGTGGCTCTCGATCGGGTAACGGCTGAGCACCGCCACACCCTCACGGTAGCGTTCGAAACCCAGATGCGACCAGTCGGTCACCAGTTGATACGGCGCCGCAAGCCGCTCGTTGATGATCCTCGCCGTGTTGGTCTGCCAGTCGCCGCGGCCTTCATTCCACAGTTCGGCGACCTCCTGCAGGCAGACGATATCCACCCCGAGTTCATCGATCGCCTGCGCGATCCGCGACAGCTTGCGATCCTGCTCCTCCTCCTGACAACAGTGGAGGTTGAGGATCATCAGCGTCAGCGGCCGCCGCTCGACGACGTAATCGCGGCCGAACGCATCGTCGCGAAGCACGCCCTGCTGCCTGGTCTCACAGCTGATGCGGTAGCGCACGCGGAAGGCATCACCGACACGCAGCCCGGCTTGCCAGACCTGACAACCGTAGTGGTTGGGGTTGCGGGCGTTGCTGAGGAACTCGCTGTCCCAGTAGTTGCGCCGGTAGCGAGCGTTCGACTGCTGCGTGCTGCGCCAGTCGTCGGTGGTCCATTCGATGCTGACGCGGCGCACGCCGAGACCGCTGTCGACCGCCACGACCACCGGCAGCAGACGCTGTTGTTCAGCCAGGCGGGGCTCGAAGCCGACGTTCAGCAGCGCGCAGCCGGCACCCGGCATGATCCCCGAGTCGGCCTGGATGC